>CAVSPJ010000008.1:945000-1116064 GCA_963729985.1 uncultured Gemmatimonadales bacterium | reverse complement strand
GCGGTGTATTTTGGAGATGATTCTTACATTGAGTAGGACGATGACCACTGATGGGATGAGACAAGAGACGACGAGGTCAAGACTGGTCATAGTTGTCATGAGATAGGGGTAGTCGGGCATGGGAATGCAGACAGATTTAAATCCAGATATTTTGATCACATCGAAAGTCCATATCGTGTAGATATAGAAGACTAGTGAGAAGCAGGACATGAGTAGTACCACCCGCCTCGCTCTAGACTTAGAGCAGAGTCTATCCTTGCTGCCGCAGGAGTCCCCCGAGCAACCGAGTGTGCCCGAGAATGTTACGGAGCACCTTCATCTTGGAGTGACCCAGCAGTCGTGCCTCGAGGACGGCGGGGTGCTCGACGATGATCCCACCTCGCAGGTCGAGCAGGCCGAGCAGCTCGGTGATCCCGAGGTATCCCGGTTCCCGCAAGGGGAGGGAAAGAACGGCACTGCGCCGGTAGACGCGAAAACAACTGGTGTAGGTCTGGAGCTTCTGCCGCAGGACCAGTCGGTAGGACGCGGAGGCCGAACGCGAGAGCGCCAGGCGCCAGCCGGGGACGTTTCGAACGCCACCGAGGTGGTGATAGGGAGAAGCGGTGACGAGATCCACCCCGTCGACCAGCAAGGGGATCATGGCGCCGAGCTCGAGGGGATCATAGGTGCAGTCGCAGTCGATCGAGCATACGATCTCGGTGTCGGCGCTTCGGATGCCGGTGAGGATCGCGGCCGCTACACCCTGATTCGACGGGTGGTGAATCACGGTGAAGTTCGGGCGTCCGGCGAACAATTCTTCCAGGGTCGCCCGCGAGCCGTCGGTGCTGCCGTCGTTGACCAGGATGAAGCGCAGACTGTAGTGCGGGCTCAGCTTGTCCGCCACCTGCTCCAGTGTGTTCGATAGATAGGGAAGGACCGCCTGCTCGTTATAGCAAGGAATCACCACGCTCACTGAGGAGAGCCGGTTGCCGTTGGCGCGGGGCGGCTCCAGGATGACCGGCGCCAGCGGCCGCGAGGATTCCGCCGGGGGACCCGCGGCGGCCGGCGCGATTCCGAGACGGCGGGAGATCCCTTCGAAGCGGTACTCCCTGAAGTAGTCCCGGAGGATGCCCTCCATTCGGCTGAGATTCCGGTATTGGCGAACCCGTTGAAGCAGCGGCGCGGCGTGAATCCGTGGCTGATGCGGATCCAGCTCCCAGGTGTGAAAATACATGACGAACGGGGCGTCGTAGCTCCGGTCCCACTTTGCCACCGATCGCTTCACCAGCGCATGGGGCAGCTGGCGGAAGTAGTTCCCCCCGGCGATGGGAATGGCGAAGCCCAGCACATCGGCGGTCGAGGGTGGAAACTCCCAGATGCTCCCGTGGGGCGTCGGATGCCGATGCGCGAACCGACGCCAACGCTCCCGAGCGTACGCCCGCAGCACCGGCTTGATGCTGGAATCGTAGGCGTACCCTTGTTCCGCCAGCACCTCAAGCGCCCAGAGGTCATTCGGATCGAACCAGTGCTGGGCCACCCGATAGCCGACGACTCGCTGTCCAGCCGCGCGCTCCAAAGCCTCCCGCGCGCGTGCCAGGTCATCCCGGAACTTTCCCGGTGGCATCTGCCGGATGCTCTGATGAAAGTAGCCTTTGCTGGCGATCTCATGTCCCCGGTCCGCAACCTTCCGCACCAACTCGGGGGCCGCGTCCGCCACCCACCCGAGCACGAAGAACGTGCCACGAATGCCGAATTCGTCCAGGAGATCCAGCGTGCGATTGGTGCCGATCTCGAGACGGCGCTCGAACCGATTCCACCTCGCCTGCGCGATGATTCCCTTCAGGGGGGAAACGTGGTAGTAGTCTTCGAGGGCTATTGTCAGCAGGTGGCGCTTACCCGCCATGGCGGATCTCCAACGATCGACTCCGGTGAACGACCGGAGTGCCGGCGGCTGAGGAGGGAATTGGACAAAAGCTATGCAGGCACCATGCCTGAAGCCAAGCCGTCTGGGAACAAGGTGTTGAGCAGTTTCGTCAGGCCGTGGTTGCCGATCTGAGGCGTGCGGGCAACAACAGGTCCGTCCGATCCAGAGTCGAAGGCTGCTCAGCCAGCTTCGGGCGCGCGCCGTGCGTGGTACGGGTCGTGCTCGCGTACTTGCCTTTCTCCGTGAGGCGCTATGGGGCGAGATCACCCCGCGATTTTCCGTCTGGGTCCTTGGCTGGAGCGACGACTTTATCACCATGGCTGGCCGTTCAGGCTCGCCCGAGCAATGGGCATCAGTTACTCGGTCGAGGTCGCACACCACGACATCCTGGTCGACAGTGCCGCCGGCTCACCCCCACTGAAGCTCGTGTTCGCCTCGGACTTTCACGCCGGGCCGACAACCGACCCCTCCTTGTTGCGCGCTGCCTGCGCAGCGCTCCGGGCGGCGGAGCCTGACGTCCTTCTGCTCGGTGGAGACTTCGTGACCGCTGCCCGGGAGGACGTGCGACCAGCTCGCCGCGGAGTTGGGCGGAATCCACGCGCCGCTTGGACGGTTCGCGGTATTGGGCAACCACGACTGGGAAACGGATGCCCGATACATCGCCCGGCGGCTCGAGTCGGCGGGGATCGAGGTGCTGACCAACCGCAATGTTCGGCTGCCCTCGCCGTTCGATCGCGTGTGGATCTGCGGGCTCGATGATCACTGGCATGGGCGCCCTGAGGCAGGGGCGGCGTTGGCAGGAGCCGACGGCGTGCGGGTGGTGCTGATGCACGCGCCCTCCGGGCTGCTCGACCTGGGAGGTGAGCGCTTCGACCTCGCTGTTTGCGGACACACGCATGGCGGCCAGTTGGCTCTGCCAGGTGGTACCCCCATCATCGTGCCACACGGGGAGCTGTCCCGACGATACTGCCGCGGCCGATTCCAGCTCGGTCCGGACCGGACTCTGATAGTGAGCGTCGGGCTTGGTTGCGTCATGGTTCCGCTGCGGCTGTTCGCCAGACCGGAGATCGTGGTGTGCACCCTGGTGGAATCTCCCACGCCGGGAAGCGGTGGAGCCGGTGAGCGTCCCGAGACGGGAGGAGTCGCGTGGAACACGGACTCCGCTCCCGCGTAGGAGCCGACATGACGGAACCGATAGCGCCCAATGGGCAGCTTCGCATCGTGGGAATGGCCGGGAGCCTGAGGCGCGCCTCGTTCAACCGGCTGCTGCTGTGCGCGGCCCAACGCCTGGCTCCGCCGGTGATGCGGATCGAGATCGAGTCCTTGGCCGATGTGCCCTTGTTCAACGAAGACGACGACGTGGCCGGGCCACCTCAGGCGGTCCTGAGACTCCGGCGCTCGGTCGCGGCTGCCGATGGGCTGCTGCTCGTCACCCCGGAGTACAACCACGGGATTCCCGGAGTCATGAAAAACGCCGTGGACTGGCTATCTCAACCGCTGCGAGGAAGCGTCCTGGACGGTAAGCCGACGGGCATCATGGGGGCCTCCACGGGGCTCACGGGGACGGCGCGAGGTCAGGCCCAGCTGCGCCAGGCACTGGTGCTCACCAACACTCCCGCGATGCTCCAGCCGGAGGTGCTGGTGGCGAGAGCCCACGAGAAGTTCGACCCAACGGGGCGGCTGACCGACGAGGCCACCACCCGCTTCGTTTCCGATTTTCTGGCGCGGTTCGCGACCTGGGTGGGACGGCAGCTTCGCCTCTGATTTGCTCACCCTGGCTCGGGCCGAGATTCACTCATCGGACCCGGTCCGGAAGCTCCAGGATTTCAAGCGCATGATCGATGCGGGTCCAGGCCTCGACCGATGGCTGGGCAGCATTGTGGTACGGTTGCACCCGAATGGAGGCCTTCCGGGCGAACGCCACGGCCGGGCGATTGCTTGCCAGGAGGACGGCGCGTACCTCCTGAACCCCGCTAGCCTTCAGTCGGGTCAGAGCATAGGCCAACAGACGGTTGCTCAGCCGGATTCCGGTGCTGCGGACGAAATCGTGGTGGCGGAACTCCGCCCGGACCCCGAACGCCAGAATCTCCGCCACCGGCATCCCATCCTCGCGCTGTTCGTTGCGACGCTCCCAGATGAGGCGCGCAGCGCTAGGGAAACCGAGCACGATTCGGGGCTGGAGGATGATGCCGATCGCGAGCTCCCGCAGCGCGACGAATAGGTGGCTGCCGACGGTCGCGCGGTGAACAGCCCGGGAGTCCGCCGTGAAGGCGATCAGGCCGGCAGGGCGTCCATCCACCAGGGCGATGGCCGCCCCCATCAGTCCGTCCGCGATCAGCCGTCCGTAACAGAACCGCCGCAAGACCCATTCGCCCAGTTGGGCGATCATTCCGATCTCGGCGAAGAGCTCGCGGTGCAATTCCGCGGCCCACGACGTGTCGGCCGGGTTACGCGGATCGATTTCCCGTACCTCGTAGTGCGCCGAGCTCGCGAGCGAGCCGTCATCGAGTCGCCGGGGCGTGCTAGTCATCGATCCTTCCTGGGTTGATCGCTGGTGGGGGAAGAGGTTCGTGGCAAGATGCGCACCACCGACCGTCCCCCTCGCTGGGCAGGGGGGCGTAAGACGTCGTCGCGCCCCGGGGCGCCCCGTGCAGCAGTTGGCACCGTCTTTCCTCATGATGCCGCCGCCTTTCACGGCCGCGCCGGGCGTGTACCACGGCAGGGAGCGCCCCTGCCGGCTTAGATTGGGCGCCATGGAAGTCCAGATCTTCGGCATCCGAAGAGCGCCGACACCCGCAAGGCCCTGCGGTTCTTCGCCGAGCGGCGCGTCAAGACCCACTTCGTCGACCTCCAGGAGCGCGCCGCCTCCCCGGGGAGCTCCAGCGCTTCGCGCAGAAGTTCGGGGTCGAGGCCCTGGTGGACCGCACCTCCCGCCGCTACGCCGAGCTGGGCCTCGGCGCCGCGCGACTGAGCGAAGACCGCTGGCTCGAGAAGCTGGCCGACGAACCACTGCTCCTCCGGCATGCCGCTGGTCCGGCAACAGCACCGGCTCACGGTCGGCGACGCCGAGCCCACCTGGCGGGAGTGGATCGGGCGGTGACCCAGCTCGCCTTTCGCCGGCGTCGACGGTCGAGTTCGGCGCCACCCGTCTGCTCGAGACGTCACCTTCACCGTCACCAAGGGTGAGCGCTGGGGCATCATCGGCCGGAACGGTGCGGGGAAGACGACGCTCTTCCGCCTCGTCACCGGCGAGCTCACGCCGAGCGGCCGGCAGCGTCGGCGCGCGCCACCGGGCTCAGGGTCCTCGCTCATGGACCAGCAGCGTGACTTCGCCGGCGCCGCGACCGTGTGGGAGGCCGCGGCGGGCCCGTTCCGCTCGCTGCTCGAGCTCGAGCGCTCGCTGGCGCAGCAGGCGGTCGCATTGGCCGAGGCCGGCGACCGGGTCACCGACCAGGCGCTGGACCGCTACGACCGCGATCTCGAGCGCTTCGAGCGCGAGGACGGCTACACCATCGCCGCCCGGATCGACGCGGTGCTCCATGGCCTCGGGCTTCGATCCGGACGACGCCCGCGCGCGCACGCTCGAGGGCTTGAGCGGTGGCGAGCGCGGCCGCCTCGGCCTGGTGCGCCAGCTGGTCGGCCCCGGCCGACGTGCTGCTGCTCGACGAGCCGACCAATCACCTCGATCTCGAGACCACGCGCTGGCTCGAGAGCCTATCTCCGCCAGCTCGACGCGACCGTGCTGGTGGTCAGCCACGACCGCGCCTTCCTCCAGGCGGTGGTGGACCACGTGCTGCACCTCGAAGCCGGCACCGGCGTCGCCTACACCGGCGACTACGAGGCGTTCATCCGGCAGCGCAACGAGCGGCGGCTCGTCGCAGCAGCGCGCGTTCGACAAGCAGGCGAGCACCCTGGCGGCGGAAGAGGACTACATCCGCCGCAACCTCGCCGGGCAGAACAGCGCGCAGGCGAAGGGCCGGCGGCGCCGGCTGGAGCGGGCCAGCCGGCTCAGTGCTCCGCCCGGGGAGGACGGGGCGATGTCGCTGCGGCTCGCGGCCGAGGAGCGGGGCGGCGACCAGGTGCTGGTCGCGACCGGGGTCCGGCTCGAGGTGGCGGGGCGGACGCTGGTCCGGGATTTCTCGGCGCGGGTCGGACGCGGCGATGTCGTCGGCCTGGTCGGGCCGAACGGGGCCGGAAAGTCCACCCTGATCCGCGCCATCGTCGGCGACCGCGCGCCGGACGCGGGAGAGATTCGGGTGCCCGACTCGGTGCGCATCGCCCACTACCGGCAGGACCTGGCGCAGGTGCCGCAGGACCGGACGCTCTACGACATCATCGCCGACCTGCGGCCCGTCCTGGGGGCGGGGGCCGATCCAGGGGCATCTCGGCCGGTTCGGCTTCTCCGGGCGACGAGGTGCAGCGCCACGCGGCGACGCTGTCGGGCGGCGAGACCGCGCGCGTCGGCGCTGGCGATGATGATGCTGTCGGGCGCCAACCTCCTGATCTTCGACGAGCCGACCAACCACCTCGACGTCGAGTCGATCGAGGCGCTGGAGGACGCGATCGAGGCTTCGACGGCACCGTGCTGCTGGTGAGCCACGACCGCGCGCTCCTGCGCGCCCTCACCACGCGCATGTGGGTGCTGCACCGGGAGCGCATCACCGACTTCGACGGCGGGTTCGCGGAGTGGGAGGTGGCGAGCGCCGAGCGAGAGCACGCGGCGGCCGTCGCGGCGGCGGAGGAGGAGGCTTCTCGCCGGGTGCGGGAGCGGAAGAGCACCCGGCGCCCCCAGGACGATCGCCGGCAACTGCACTCGGTCAGGCGCACCGCGGAACGGGCTGTTGCCGAAGCCGAACAGTGCGTCGCGCGAGCGAGAGCGCCGGGTGATGGACCTGGGCGCACAGCTAGAGGACCCGGCCCTGTACCTGGCCCCCGACGGCGCCGACCGGGCGCACCGGTTGGGCGCCGAACTGGAGGAGGCCAAGGCGGAGCTGGAGTCGGCGTTCGCTGGCTGGGAATCGGCCACCCGGGCGCTGGAGGCGATCGGCTGAGCGAGTCGCGACGCTGGCGCGTCCTCAGTCCTGCTCGCCCTGGCCGAGGTGCTCGGGATGTCGCTCTGGTTCTCCGCCAGCGCCGTCTCCGGCCAGTACCGCGCGATGTGGCAGCTCAGCGCCGCCGAAGCCGGGTGGCTCACCACCATGGTGCAGCTCGGGTTCGTGGTGGGAACCGCGTCGGCGGCGGTCCTCAACCTCGCCGACCTCCTCCCCTCCCGCTGGTACTTCGCGGTCTCCGGGCTGCTCGGTGCGCACTGGCCAACGCCGCTCTCGCGTGACGCCGGCGATTACCGCACCGCGCTCGCATGGCGCTTCGCCACCGGCGTCTGTCCTCGCCGGGGTCTACCCGCCGGCCATGAAGATGGTCAGCACCTGGTTCCGCACCGACCGCGGCCTCGCGATCGGGATCATCGTCGCATCGCTGACGGTCGGCAAGGCGACGCCCGTATCTGGTGCGCTCGGTCGACCCGGGCGGCAGTCCGGACCGTGGTGCTCGCGGCCTCGGTGGGGGCGGTGGTCTCGGCCATCCTGGTCGCGGTGGGCTACCGGGACGGGCCCTACGCGTTCCCCCGCCGGCCGTTCTCCTGGCGGCTCGTCGCCAGCGTGGTCCGACACCGGCAGACGCGGCTCGCGACCGGCGGGCTACCTGGGCCACATGTGGGAGCTCTACGCCATGTGGACCTGGGTGCCGGTGTTCCTCGCGGCGAGCGTCGCGGCCAGCGCGGCGGCCGGGGATCCGGCCCCAGCGGGGGCGGTGTACGCGCCTTGCGTTCGGCGCGATCGCCGCCGGTGGCCTCGGGAGCGTGTGGGGCGGCTGGGCCTCGCGAGACGCATGGGCTACGCCCGGGTGGTCACCTCGCCATGGCCGCGAGCGGCGTCTGCTCCCTGCTGGTGGGACTGGCGTATGGTGCCAGCCTCTGGGTCCTCGGGCCGGTAGTCCTCGTCTGGGGATTCTTCGTCGTCGCCGACTCGGCCCAGTTCAGCGCGATGGTCACCGAGGTGTGTCCGCCTCACGCCGTCGGCACCGCGCTCACCCTCCAGACGTCGCTCGGCTTCCTGCTCACGATGGTGACGATTCAGCTGATCCCCGCGCTGGTCGAGACGGTGGGGTGGCGGCTCGCCTTCCCTGTGCTGGCGCTCGGTCCGGCGGCCGGGATCGCCGCGATCCGGCGGCTGGGGCAGGGGGCGCATTTGTCGTAGGCGCGCCGTGGTACGAGTCCCGTGGCGTTCCGATCGGGTCGCCCCGAGCGCAGTTGTGCGTGATGCCCGCCTCCTCGCGCGCGCTGCAAGGCCCACTTGCGTGCCCGGCGCCCCCGACCTATACCCAAACCAGCTCGAGGGCGCGCGCAGCGCGTCCGTGGCGCTGGTCCGCGGCGGATGCGGTGCCGAAACGGATGTCCACCGAGGTGGTGCATGAAATTCGTCATGCTGGTCGCGGCGATCCTGTGGTCCGCCGCGACGCTGGTGCAGGCCCAGGAGACCCAGGACACCCCCGCCACGCCGCTCTCCCTGGTCCAGGCGCTGGAGATCGCCGAGCGGGAGAGTGAATCGGTGGGCATAGCGCACAGCGATCTGTCGCGCGCGGAAGGGGAGCGCCGGCGGGCCCGGAGCGGTTACTTCCCGCAGCTCACCGGCTCCGCCTCCTACACCCGCACGCTGCGGAGCCAGTTCTCCGCGCTTCAGGGCGACAATTCGGATCCATCCGCGCCGTGCCCGAGGAATGTGACGCGTTCGTACCGCGGCCTGGCCTCCCGGTGGACGAGCGGCTGGATTCGCTGGAGGCCGCGGTGGAGTGCGCCAGCAACGCCAACCCGTTCGCCAATCTGGGTGACGATCTCCCCTTCGGCCGGGAGAACACCTACCGCTTCGGATCTGTCGTTCTCGCAGACGCTGTTCAGCGGTGGCCGGGTTTCCGGCCAGACCCAATCCGCCGCCGCCAACGTGCGGAGCGCGACGCTGGGCCTGACGGCCGCGCGGGCGCAGCTTCTGCTGGATGTGACCCAGGCCTACTACGACGCCGCGCTGGGCGACCGACTCGTCACCATCGCCCAGGCCGACGCTGGAACAGGCCGACACCACGCTGGGGCAGGCCCAGCTCGCCCGCCAGGTGGGCAACCAGTCGGAGTTCGATCTTCTGCGCGCCCGGGTGACTCGCGACAACCAGCGGCCGATCGTGATTCAGCGCCGGGCCAATCGCGATCTGGCCTACTACCGTGCTCAAGAACCTGCTCAATCTTCCGCTGGCGCAGCCGCTGGCGCTCACCACCGAACTGGGGGATACCGCGGCGGTTGGTAGCGGGCGGGTCGCCGAGTTAGTGCAGTCTCCGGCCGACACCGGCACCGACGTGCGTGCGCCCGTGCTCCAGGCGAGCGAGGCGGTAACCTCCCAGGAGGGACAGCTCCGCGTGGCCCGGGCGCAGCGCTGGCCCCAGGTCGCGCTGACGTCGGATTACGCCGAGCTCGGCTATCCGAACGATGGCTCTCCGTTCGGCACGAACTACCTGTCGGACTGGGTGGTGGCGCTCGGACTCCAGATCCCGCTCTTCACCGGCGGGCGGGTCAAGGGCGACGTGGCGGCGGCTCGGGCCGGGCTGGAACAGGCGCGGCTCCGGCTGCAGCAGACTCGCGAGCTGGCGCAGCTCGACGCGCGAACCACCCAGCTCCAGCTCCAGTCGGCGTTGGCGGCCTGGGACGCCAGCGCCGGCACCGAGGAGCAGGCCGACCGGGCCTACCAGATCGCTGAGGTCCGGTACCGCGAGGGGATCTCCACGCAAACCGAGCTGAACGATCTGCGGATTCAGCTGGCGCAGGCGCAAGCCAACCGGGCACAGGCCGCGCGTGACCTCCAGGTGGCGAAAATGCGACTCGCGCTGCTGCCGGCGCTGCCGCTCGCCTCCGGCTCGGGAGCAGGCTTCAACACCACCACCGGCGGACCGGTCGCCGCGCCCGTCGGTCAGGGGGACGGCACACAGGCGATACCGTATCAGGCGCCCCAGCCCCAGACGCCGGGCGTCCTTACCAGCACGAGACAGACTGGAGCGGTCGGGCCATGATCCGGCACCATCTCCTGGCGGCTGCCTCGGTCGCGGTATTCCTGGCCGGCTGCAAACGCGACGACGGCGCGAGTGCCACCGAGACCGCGGAGGCGATCGTAACCATCGGCCGGGAGAATGTCGCGGTCGCGAGCTTGTCCGAGCTGCGCAGCGGTCCTGCCATTTCCGGCTCACTCGAGCCGGAGCAGGCCGCGACCGTCCGGGCCCAGGTCGGGGGGGCGGTGCTGCGGACCTACGCCGACGCGGGTGAGCGGGTCAAGCGGGGACAGCTGCTCGCCCGGCTGGACGACACCTCGCTGCGGGACGATGTCCTGTCGGCGAAGTCCGCGGTGCGCAGTGCCGAAACCGCACTGGTGCTGGCCCGGAGGAACGCGGAGCGCTCCGAGCGCCTGGCCGCGGCCGGCGCGGTCGCCGATCGCGATCTGGAGGCCGCGAGGTGGGACGTCACCAACGCCGAAGGCGCCCTCGCCGACGCCAGCGCCCGCCTCACCAATGCGCAGGAGCAGCTCGAGAACACCCGGGTCCGCGCGCCGTTCGACGGCATGGTCAGCGACCGGCCGGCCGACGCGGGCGACGTGGTGCAGGTGGGCGCCGCGCTCTTCTCGGTCGTGGATCCGAGCCGGCTCCGCCTGGAGGCCGGGGTGCCGGCGGAACAGATCGGCCGGCTGCGCATCGGGACCGACGTGGAGTTCACGGTAAGCGGCCTGGACCGGCGGATCACCGGACGTATCGAGCGGATCAATCCAGTGGTGGATCCTTCCACCAGACAAGTCCGGATTTACGTGGCGATCCCCAACCTCGACCGAGCGCTCGTCGGGGGACTCTTCGCCGAAGGGCGGGTCGCCACCGACACCAAGCGGGCGGTCGCGGTGCCGCTCACGGCGATCGACAGCCGGGGCAACGCGCCGACGGTGCACCTGCTGAAAGCGGGCCGGGTCATCGAAACTCCCGTCCAGCTCGGGGTGCGGGACGAGGCGCGCGGAGCTGGTCGAGGTGCTGGCCGGTGTCGCCGACGGGGACACGCTGCTGCTCGGCTCGGCCCAGGGCGTGACCCCGGGCAGCCGGGTCCGCGTGCTCCAGGAGACGGAACGGTAATGTTCATTTCCGATTTCGCCATCCAGCGGCCGATCGTCACCATCACCGCGATGGTCGCGCTGGTCGCCTTCGGCATCGCGGCGCTGGTCAACCTCAACACCGACGAGTTTCCCGACATCCAGCAGCCGATCGTCGGGGTGACGATCCTCTATCCCGGCGCCTCCCCCGAGACGGTCGAGCGGGAGATCGTGGATCCGATCGAGGAAGCCTTTTCCTCAATCAGCGGCCTGGACTGGGCCAAGACTCAGGCCAGCGCCACCGACGGTCTGGCGCAGTTCACCGTGTTCTTCGACTTCGAGAAGGACATCTCGCAGGCATCGCAGGACATCCGCGACGCCATCTCCACCAAGCGCGCCGATCTGCCCACCGAGATGGAGGAACCGGTCCTCACCCGCTTCGACCCGTCACAGCAGTCGGTGCTGTCCCTGGCCCTCACCTCTTCACGGATTCCGGCAGCCACGCTCACCCGCATCGCCGATCCCATGATCGTCCGGGATCTTCGGACCGTGCCCGGCGTCGCGCAGGTGAGCGTGGTGGGCGGCCTGGAGCGCGAGCTGACGGTGGAGATCCGTCCGGCCGACATGCAGGCGGCGGGCATCAGCGTGGCCCAGGTGGTCCAGGCGCTGGAGGCCCAGAACCTGGCGGCCCCGGTCGGGCGTCTGAACGGCGCCCTGGATGAGCGCGCCATCCGGCTCAAGGGTCGCCTGGACACGCCGGAAGACTTCGCCAGGCTGGTGCTGGCCGAGCGGGACGGACGCATCATCCGGCTGGGGCAGGTGGCCACGGTGCGCGACGGCACCGAAGAACAGCGCGACCAGGCGCTGTTCAACGGCCGGGACGCAGTCGGAATCGAGGTGCTCAAGGCGAAGGGCTACAGCACGACGCAGGTGACCGACATCATCCACCGGCACGTCGCGGCACTTCAGAAGAGGATGCCGCCAGGGGCGACGCTGGAGATCGTCCAGGATGCCGGGACCCGGGTGCACCACGCCGTGACCAACGTGCAGGAAGCCTTGCTCGAGGGCGCCCTGCTCACCGTGCTGGTGGTGTTCCTCTTTCTCAACTCCTGGCGCTCGACGGTGATCACCGGTCTGGCGCTCCCGGTCAGCGTCCTGGCCTCGTTCATCGCGGTGTGGGCCTTCGGGTTCACTCTGAATACCATGTCGCTCATGGGTCTCTCGCTGGCCATCGGAATCCTGATCGACGACGCCATCGTGGTGCGCGAGAACATCGTCCGTCACATCGAGATGGGAAAGGATCACTACCAGGCCTCGCGGGAGGGCACCGACGAGATCGGCCTGGCCGTGGCGGCGACCACCTTCTCGATCGTCGCGGTGTTCGTTCCGGTCGCGTTCATGTACGGCATATCGGGCCAGTGGTTCAAGCCGTTCGCCCTGACCATCGCCTGCTCGGTGCTGGTGTCGCTCTTCGTTTCCTTTTCCCTGGACCCGATGTTGTCGGCCTACTGGGCCGATCCGCAGACCGAGGCCCACGAGCGCCGCAACCCGATCGCGCGCACGTTGGACCGGTTCAACCGGTGGTTCGACCGGATGGCCGACCGGTACCGGGACCTCATCGGCTGGGCGCTGGACCACCGGCTGATGATGGTCGGGCTCGCGCTGGCCAGCTTCGTGGCCGCCCTGACCATCCCGGCGCGCGGGGTGGTGGCCGCACTGGTGATGCTCGCGGGACTCTGGGCGATCTTCCGGATTCTGGACCTGCCGCTGCTCGCGCGGTTCGGGGTGGTCCGCGGCGCCGGCGCCAAGCTGGTCGGCGTGCTCAGCGTGGTGGGGCTGATGGGATTCCTGCTGCCGCTGGTGCCGGTGATCGGCCAGGTCGGCGCGGGCTTCGTTCCGGTGAGCGATCGCAGCGAGATCAGCATGATCGTCGAGGCGCCTCCCGGGTCCAACCTGGAATACACCCGGATCAAGGCCGAAGAGGCGGCGCGCCGGGCTCGGGCCCACCCGGAGGTGGCCTACACTTACACCACGGTGGGAACTCCGGTACCGCTGAAGACCCCGTCGGTGGACCAGGCGCTGGTGTACGTGAAGCTGGTTCCCAAGTCGGAGCGGGATCTGCATCAGGAAGCGCTCGGGCAGCTGCTCCGCGACGAGATGAAGCAGATGGGCGGGGCCCAGGTGTCGGTATTCACCAGCGGCTTCGGCGGCGCCCTGAAGGCGATCCAGATTCAGATGAAGGGCGACGACGCACGGGTGCTCACCTCGCTGGCGCAGCGGGCGGCCGCGGAAGTCGCCAAGGTCCCGGGCGCGGTGGACGTGGGCCTCTCGACCCGCGGTCAGAAACCTGAGCTGGAGATCCAGCTCAATCGGGGGCTCGCCGGATCGCTGGGAATTACCGTAGGCCAGGTGGCGCAGTCGCTGCGGCCGGCGTTCGCCGGCATCGACGCGGGGGACTGGGTGGATCCCTCGGGCGAGACCCGGGACGTCACCGTGCGCCTGGCGCCCGAGGCTCGCGCCCGGGTGACCGACCTGGCCCGGCTTCCGCTGGTGGCCGGGACCAGGCCGAACGGCCTACCCTCGACCCTTCCGCTGGGGCAGATCGCGACCATCCGGCAGGGCGTGGGACCGGCTCAGATCGACCACTTGGACCGGGACAAGGTGGTGATCATTCAGGCAAACGTGGCCGGACGCCCGCTGACCCAAGTGACCCAGGAGATCACCGCCGAGCTCGCCCGGTTCAACCTGCCGCCCGGGTACCAGATCACCTATGGCGGCGAGTCCCGGGACCAGGCGGAGGTGTTTACCCGCATCTTCACGGCGCTCGGGGTGGCGGTCCTGCTGATGTATCTCATCCTCGTGGTCCAGTTCGGATCGTTTCTCGACCCGCTCGCGATTCTGGTCTCGCTTCCGCTCTCGCTGATCGGGGTCGTGCTGGCGCTCTGGATCACCGGTGACACCCTGAACATCATGAGCCTGATCGGCGTGATCCTGCTCATGGGCATCGTGGCCAAGAACGCGATCCTGTTGATCGACTTCGCGAAATGGGGCCGGGAGCGGGGGATGCCCCTCCGCGAGGCGCTGATCGAGGCCGGCCGGATCCGGCTGCGGCCCATCATCATGACGACGCTCGCGCTGATCGCCGGCATGATTCCGGTGGCGATCGGCCACGGAGAGGGCGCCGACTTCCGGGCACCGCTCGGGCGGGCGGTCATCGGCGGCGTGATCACATCGACGCTGCTGACCCTGCTGGTGATTCCGACGGTATACGAGATCCTCGACGCTCTGCGGTCCTGGGTGGCGTCGAAGTTCCGCCGACGCGCGCCGCACCGGCCGGGGCACCCGGTGCCGTCCCCGGCGGACTGAGGCCCCTCGGGCGCGCGCGGTGGTGCGTCGCACCTGGTTGCCGCTGAGCGGTCGGTCCGTATAGGTTCCGCTCCGATTCAGGTTGCGTTTTCCGACGTCACTCCCCTTCGACTCGCGAAGCCCTATGCCGTTCGAGACCGCCGTCGTCCGGGCCGCACCGGCCGGCCATCAGACGCCGATGCTGGCGATCGCCGTGGCGCGTGGTGAATTGCCGGCGTCGCTCGCGGACCTCGACCGGGCGGCTGGTGGCGCCCTGCAACGGCTGTCCAGCGCCGGCGATTTCACCGGCAAGCGAGACGAGACCGCGGTGGTCTACCCACCGGGCCCGGCCGACCGGATCCTGCTGGTGGGGATCGGCAAGCCCGACGAGGTCGATCGCGCGGCTCTTCGCCGCGCCGCCTCGGTGGCGGCCAAGCGGATGCGCTCGCTCGGCGTGGCACACGCCACCTTCCACCTCCCGGCGGAAGCGCGCGGCGCCGTGACCGCCGCCGAAGCGGGCCAGGCGGTCGGAGAGGGCCTGGCACAGGGCGCCTGGCAATTTCTGGACATGAAGCGCCCGCCGGAGGACAAGAAGGCCGCCCTCGCGCGGGTCGACATCCTCGCGGCCGAGGACCCCGACGGGTACGAGGCCGGCCATCGCATCGGGGCCGCCGTCGGCGCGGGGCAGACCCTCGCCCGGGGGATCCAGGTCCTGCCGGGCAACATCTGCACGCCGACCTACGTCGCGCGGGCGGCGGAGGAGCTGGCGGGGCGGCACGGCTTCGGAGTTACCGTGCTCGACAAGGCGGCCATCATCCGGGAGAAGATGGGAGCGCTCCTCGCCGTGGCGCAGGGCAGCATCGAAGAGCCCCGCTTCATCGTGCTGGAGTACCAGGGCGCCGCCGGTGCCCCGATCGTGCTGGTGGGGAAGGGCGTCACGTTCGATACCGGAGGCATCTCGATCAAGCCGGCGCAGAACATGGAAGACATGAAGTACGACATGTCCGGCGCCGCCGCCGTGCTCGGGACCTTCGAAGTGCTGGGGCGGCTCAAGCCGGCCGCCCACGTGATCGGCCTCATCCCGAGCACCGAGAACATGCCGTCCGGAACCGCCGTGAAGCCCGGCGACGTCATCACCAGCCACCTGGGCAAGACCATCGAGGTGATCAACACCGACGCCGAGGGCCGGTTGATCCTGTGCGACGCGCTGTCCTGGGCCAGGCGCTATCGGCCGGCCTGCGCGATCGACATCGCGACGCTGACCGGCGCGGTCGTGGTCGCCCTGGGGCACACCGTCGCCGGCGTGATGGGCAGCGACGACGGACTGGTGGAGGAGGTCCGGCAAGCGGGGGACCGGGCGGGCGAGCGGGTCTGGCCGCTTCCTCTCTGGGACGAGTACCGCGACCTCATGAAGTCCGACATCGCGGACGTGAAGAACGCCGGCGGGCGGCCCGCCGGAAGCATTTCGGCCGGCTGGTTCCTGCGCGAATTCGTCGACGGCTTCCCCTGGGCCCATCTCGATATCGCGGGCACCGCGTATACCGAGCGCGAGGATGCCACCCGGGTCAAGGGTCCGACGGGCGCCGGCGTCCGGCTGTTCAGCGAGTTCGTCTTGCGGCGGAGCGGAGGCGCTGGAGTGAAGCCGGCGTGAAGGGTGACCAGTGAGGGCTGAACCGGGGAGCCGGCGCGGCGCCGTCGCGCGCTGGTGCCGCCTGCTCCTGCTCTTCCTCACTCCGATGGCTCTCCCCCTCACGCCGGTGGCCGGCGCCCAGATTCTCGACGACACCCTGCCGGTGGACTCCCTGGCCGGCGACACGGTGGACTACACCGCCCGCTTCCTCGAAGCCCAGGAGCAGGTCAGGGTCCGCGGCCGGGTCCTCCCACCGCTGGAGTCGCCGGGACCCCGGCCGGCCCTCACTCGCACGGTCTTCACCCGCGATTCCATCGAGTGGGGCCACGCGACGACCGTGGGCGACCTCCTCACTCAGGTTCCCGGCGTCTTTCTCTGGCGGGGCGGCTTCATCGGCCGTCCCGAGCCGGTGAACTTCCAGGCGCGCGGGGCGACGTCCGCGGAGTATTACCTCGACGGGTTGCCCTACGTCGCCGCGGGAGTCGACAGCGTCGCGGTGGATCCCGCGCTCTTCTCCATCAGCTTCCTGGAGCGCATCGAGGTCGAGCGCTGGCCCGGCCTGCTCCGCATCTACCTCTACACCCGGCGGCACGACCGTCTCGCGCCGAGATCACGCATCGCGATCGCACGGGGCGACGGCGACTACGCGCGCTACGAGGGCTCACTCGAGCGCCGGTTTGCCAACGGCCCCGGCTTCGCGATCGCCGCGGATTACCTCAATTCGCCCACCGCCAGCGGCACCTCCAGCGGGTACTCGAACACCCAATTCTGGCTCCAGGGAAGTTATGTGCCGACTGCGCGGATCGGGGTGCAGTACCAACTGGTGCGCTCGACGCCGAACCGGCGGCCGTTCGTGGTCTCCGACCCGCTGCCCAACGACACCATCGGTCTCGGGTTCGACGCCCGGCGCACCGACGCACAGTTCCGGGCATCGTGGCATGGGGGCGAGGGCGGCGTGGGGCCGCGGGTCGATCTGGTGTACGGACGGACCGGTTGGAGCGGGGCGGGGGTGGAGCAGCAGGTGAATCAGGTGGGTGGCGCGCTGGCCTATCGCGCGCCCACCTTCTCCCTTGGGGGCTCGGCCTTCCATCGCACGCGCTGGACGGCGCTCGACGTGCGGGGATCTCTGGGATGGAATCCGGTGCCCGGGGTGGCCGCGCGCGCGGAGGCGGTGCATCAGCGGCACTACGGGGGCCGCAACTCGGACTACCTCGCCGTCAGCGCGGGGCTTCAGCCGGTGCGCGGGGTTTCCCTCACCGGATCGGCACGGGTGGGAAACCTGGTGGCCGCACCCGCGATTTCGAGCGACACCGCGCAGGAGATTGCCGATTACGGGGCGGAGATAGGATGGGACCGCGAGCGTCTCGGCCTGCGGCTCGGCTTCACCCACACGGCGGCGTTCAGCCCGTTCGGCTACTCCGAGTTCCCCCGCGTTCCCGTGATCGGGAGGGCTCCCGACATCGATTGGCTCACCGCGAGCGCGCGCCTGGCGCCGCTGCGCTGGATCACATTGGAGGGATGGTACAGCGACCCCCGCGAGATCACGCCGGAAGGGCTTCCGCCTACCCATTCCATGACCGCCGTGACCCTCCGCTCCAAATTCCTGCGCCAGTTTCCCAGCGGGATCTTCGACCTCAAGCTCCGCCTGAGCGTCGAATCGTGGGGAACCGGTGTCATCGGACGCGACGCCGGGGGCGAACCGGTGAGACTGCGCGGGGCGACCTTCTTCCGCAGCCTCCTCCAGATCCAGCTGCAGAGCTTCTCGCTCTTCTGGGATCGGGGAAATCTCAGCGCCACGAACCTGCCGTATGTCCCGGGATTCGAGATCCCGGCGTACGGCAGCGTGTTCGGGGTCCGCTGGGAGTTCTTAAACTAGGTTCTTAAGTCACGACGGCAACTTGTTCGGCACCAACTGCTTAGTGTACCGCGATCCTGGGTACGCAGCCCCGTGGACGAGGTCCCGCTCGACTGAACTCGGGCGAGTTCTCGCTTCGTCTCGCTCCCTACCAGCAAGTCGGCTTCGCAGCTAAGTTTCCCGGCTTTCCCGGGACCAGCGAGGTTCTCTGGCCTATAGTATGACCGGATTCGGCGCGGCCGAAGGCGCGGTGGGGGGAGGCTGGATCAGGCTCGAGATCCGGACCGTCAACCACCGGCACTTCAACCTCGCCACCAAGCTGCCCGCCGAGCTCGCCGTGCTCGAGGGGGAATTGCGCGAGCGTCTTCGCCGCGAATTCGATCGGGGACACGTGGCCGTACAGGCCCGCTGGACCGAGTACCCCGCCCGTGTTGCCGGCTTCGCGGTCGATCTGGAGCGGGCCAGGCTGGTGACGGATCGCCTGCGCGAATTACAGGGAGCACTGGGTCTCGGCGGTGAGGTGACCCTGGAGCTGGTGGCGCGCCAGCCCGACGTCCTCTCGCTGGCCGGGAACGACCCGACCGAAGTTCCCTGGAGTGAGCTCGAGCCAGTGGTCGCGAAGGCGGCCGCGGAGTGCCGGGCGATGCGGGCGCGGGAGGGCGAGGCGCTGGCCGCCGAGCTGCGCCACCGGCTGGAGCTGCTGGAGGCCGCCGCCCAACGGATCGCGGCGCGGGCGCCAGAGCGATTGCTGCGGGAGCGGGATCGGCTTCGCGCCGCGGTCGCCGAGCTGCTCGACGGCCGGGCGGCGGACGAGGCCCGGCTGGCCCAGGAAGTGGCGTTCCAGGCCGACCGGCTCGACATCACCGAGGAGCTGGTGCGATTCCAGGCTCACGTGGCCGCGTCGCGGCACGCGCTGGCGGCCGACAAGCCGGCCGGCAAGCAGCTCGGCTTCCTGGCGCAGGAGCTCGGCCGGGAGGTCAACACCATGGGCGCGAAGGCGAACGACGCGGCGATCGCGCACGAGGTCATCGCGATGAAGGGGGAACTCGAGAAGTTCCGGGAACAACTCGAGAATCTCGAGTGAAGCCCTTCCTGCTGGTGTTGTCCGCGCCGTCCGGCGGCGGCAAGAGCAGCATCGCCCGGAATCTGTTGCAGGGCAGGGACGACCTGGGATACTCGGTCTCCGCGACGACGCGGCCGATGCGCGACGGCGAGCGCGACGGAGTGGACTACCACTTCATCCGCCGCGAGGATTTCCTTCGCCGCCGCAAGGCAGGCGACTTTCTGGAGTCGGCCACGTACAGCGGCCATCTCTACGGAACGCTCCGCAGCGAGATCGACCGGCTCTTCGCGGGCGGCCGCCACGCGGTGCTCGACATCGAGATCGAGGGCGCGCGGCAGATCAGGGCGAGCTTCGCCAACTCGCTTCATGTCTTCGTTCTGCCGCCGTCGGCGGAGGTGCTCATCGGCCGCCTCAGGGGCCGGAACACCGAGGCGCCCGAAGTCGTCCGCGAGCGGATCACGCGCGCGGCCGACGAGCTGGCCGCGGTGGCGGAGTACGACTACGCGCTCATCAACGAAGACCTGGTGGTCGCGGTGGCGCAGGTAGCCGCGATTTTGGACGCCGAGGCGCGTCGGGTATCCCGGCAGGACGACCTCCCGAAGTTCATCGCCCGGTTGCGGCAGGACGTCGTCACCGCGGTCGAGAAGATCTAGTCACCACGCACTCCAAGGAGTCCGCGTTCATGCGCATCACGACACCGACCGAGGTCGCCAAGCAGGCGGGCAACAAGTATCTCGGCGTTCTGGTGGCGGCGAAGTTCGCCCGGTACCTCAACGAGTTTCCCAAGGATCAGCTGGCGCACCAGGGCGAGAAGCTCACCACCAAGGCGCTCCAGGCGCTGACCGACGGGGAGCTCAACTACAAGCTGGTCCGCCGCCGTCGCTCCGAGGCCTGAGCGTGTGGGCCGGCCGCCGCGTCGTTCTCGGCGTGTCGGGCGGGATCGCGTGCTATAAGAGCTGCCTTCTCGCCCGGCGACTGACCGAGGCGGGAGCCCGGGTGGACGTCGTGTTGACCCGGAGCGCCGCCGAGTTCGTCGGGCCCGTCACGTTCGAGTCGCTCACCGGGCGCCCGGTGCTGACCTCCCTGTGGGAGCCAGGCCGGGCGCTCGCGCACGTGCGGTTGCCGCAGGAGGCCGACCTCGTCGTGGTGGCGCCGGCTACCGCGCACCTCATCGCGCGCATGGCCCAGGGGCTGGCCGACGACGTTCTCACCACCGTGCTCCTGGCCCGCGCCGCACCGGTCATCCTCGCGCCCGCCATGAACGACGAGATGTACGCCCGCCTCGAGACCCAGGCCAACCTGGAGCGGCTCCGGGCGCGGGGCGTCGTCTTCGTGGGCCCGGAGGTCGGCGCGCTGGCGGAGGGACCGTCGGAGCGCCCCGGGCGGATGAGCGAGCCGGAGACGATTCTGGCACACGCCACCCGCCTGCTGCGGGCCGGCGGCAAGCTGGCCGGCCGCCGGGTCGTGGTCACCGCCGGCCCCACGCGGGAATCGATCGACCCGGTGCGGGTGGTGACCAACCGGTCGAGCGGCAAGATGGGCTATCGTCTCGCCGAAGTGGCCTGGGAGCGGGGAGCGGAGGTGGTGCTCATCTCGGGGCCTGTGGCCCTCGCGCCGCCACCGGGTGTGCTGGTGCGCCGGGTGGAGAGCACCCGTGATCTCGAGGCCGCGGTCCGGGGTGAGCTTCCGGCGGCGGACGTGCTGGTGATGGCCGCGGCTCCGGCCGACTTCCGGCCCAGCGACCCCAGCGCGAGCAAGCGGTCCCGGGTGGACGGCGCGCTGGCCGTGCCGATGGAGCCGACCGAGGACATCCTGAGCGGCACCCGAGAGCTCCGCAAGACCGGAAGCATCATGGTCGGCTTCGCGCTGGAGACCGGAGACGCGCTGGCCAAGGGCCGGGCGAAGTTGGAGCGGAAGGACCTCGATTTCATCGTCGTGAACGACGCGCTCGAGCCGGGGGCCGGATTCGAGCACGACACCAACCGGGTCGCGGTGATCGGGCGTGACGGCACCCCCCAGATCTTGCCGCTGCAATCGAAACGCGACGTGGCGGAGGCCATCCTCGACACCGTGGAGCGATCGCTTGGATGAGCTGAGCCGGCGGTATCTGCGCCAGCAGGTGGAGCTGGGAGGAGCGGAGGTGATCCTCGGCTCGAGGCTGGGACCGCTGCCACCGCCCGGTGCTGCGAACGTCGCGGTCCCCGCGGCCTCGGATGTCACCGCGTCCTCGACCCAGCCGAAGTGGCTGAAGGGCGCTCCGCCGATTCCGGGACCCGGGATGACCATCACGTCGGCCGACCCGGTGCTCCTGGGCGATACGCTGGCCGCGCTCACCAGCCTCGAGGCGGTTGCGGAGCGGATCCGCACCACGCACTGCTGCGGACTCTGCGCCGGGCGGACCAACGCGGTGCCGGGAGAAGGGAATGCCCAGGCCCGGATGGTGCTCGTGGGTGAGGGGCCCGGTGCGACGGAGGACGCGACTGGCAGGCCCTTCGTGGGTCAGGCCGGCAAGCTGCTCGAAGGGATTCTCGACGCTATTGAAGTTCCCCGCGATTCGGTGTACATCACCAACATCGTCAAGTGCCGGCCCCCCCAGAACCGGAAACCCCTGCCCGATGAGATCGCGGCCTGCATTCCCTATCTCCGCCGACAACTGGAGCTCATCCGTCCGAAAGTGATCGTCGCCCTCGGGGGGACCGCCGGGGAAGCGTTGCTCGGCGTGCGAAAGGGCCTGGGGGAGCTGCGGGGCAAGGTGCACACGTACAACGGCACTCCGCTGATCGTGACGTACCATCCCGCGGCACTGCTCCGCAACCCCAACTGGAAGAAGCCGACCTGGGATGACGTCCGTATCGCCCGACAACTTCTCGACCGCTGACCCCTACGTCGGCCGGTCGGCGCCGTGGAGCTCCGAGGCCGAACAGGCGGTCCTCGGCGCGATGCTGCTGGATCAGGACGCCGCGCTCCGCGCCGCCGAGCTGGTGGACGACTCCATGTTCTACCGGGAGGGCCACCGCCGACTCTTCCGGGCCATGGTCGCGCTGGTCGAGCGCCGCGTGGTCATCGACCACATCACCCTCCGCGACGAGCTGCTCCGCCGGGGCGAGCTCGAGGCCGCCGGGGGACTGGACTATCTCGCCGAGCTGGTGGATGCGGTGCCCACCGCCGCCAACCTCGAGTTCCACGCCCGGATCGTCCGCGACAAGGCCATTCTGCGGCGGCTGATCGAGACCTCCACCGGGATCATCACCGAAGCCTACGACGGCCACTCCACCGCGACCGAGCTGCTCGACGTGGCCGAATCGCGGATCTTCAAGATCTCGCAGCAGCGGGGCGACGAAGGGTTCATCCGGATCAAGGAGATGCTGTGGCCCACCATGGAGCGCATCGAAACGCTCCAGCGCAGCGGGAAGGCGATTACCGGGGTGCCCAGCGGCTTCGTAGACTTGGACGCCTTGACCTCCGGCTTCCAGGCCTCGGAGCTGGTGGTGGTGGCCGCCAGGCCTTCCATGGGCAAGACCGCGTTCTGCCTCAACGTCGCGGCCAACGCCGCGGCGGAGGGGCAGGGGGTCGCCATCTTCTCCCTCGAGATGTCGAAGGAGGCGCTGGTCCAGCGAATGCTTACGGCCACCGCCCGGGTGGACAGCCATCGCGTGCGTCAGGGCACCCTCCGCGATTCCGACTTCACGCAGCTGGCGCGGGCGGCAGGACTGCTCCAAACGTACCAGGTCTGGATCGACGACACGCCCTCGATCACCCTGCTGGAGATGCGCTCCAAGGCGCGGCGGCTCAAGATCGACGGCGACGTCAGGCTGGTCATCGTGGACTACCTGCAGCTCATGCGCAGCCCCGAATACTCGGAGAACCGGGTGCAGGAAATCTCCGACATCTCCCGCTCGCTCAAGGCGCTCGCCCGCGAGCTCGAGATCCCGGTCATCGCCCTGTCCCAGCTGTCCCGGGCCTCGGAGCAGCGCGGGGGTGAGCGCAAGCCGATCCTCTCCGATCTCCGCGACTCCGGCGCCATCGAACAGGACGCCGATCTCGTCATCTTCATCCACCGCCCCGAGTATTACGATCGGGAGGACGAGTCCAAGCGCGGCCTCGCCGAAGTGATGCTGGCCAAAAATCGGAACGGTCCCACCGGCGACGTCCAGCTCAAGTTCACCCGCGAATACACCCGGTTCGACAGCTTCTCGGGCCGGGACGAGCCGGAGTAGCCATGGCCCGGGCGCGGTCCGTCTACCGATGCACCGAGTGCGGCCACGAGCACCCCAAGTGGGTGGGACGCTGCGAGGGGTGCGGGGAGTGGAACTCGGTGGCGGAGGAGCCGGTCGCTTCGCGGCGGACCGCCGGAAGGGCGGCCGGGCGGCCGGGCGGAACCGTCGGCCCGTCGGCCCGTCCGCCTGCCCGCCTGCGCGACATCGCCTCCATGCCCCTCCCCCGTTGGCGCACCGGCATCGACGAGTTCGACTTCGTCCTCGGCGGCGGCATCGTCCCGGGCTCGATGATCCTGATCGGCGGGGAGCCCGGGATCGGAAAATCCACCCTTCTGCTCCAGGCGGCCGCTCTGCTCGAGACGGCGGGGCGCACGGTGCTGTACGCCAGCGGCGAGGAGTCGCCCGACCAGATCCGCCTTCGCGCCGAGCGCCTGACCGAGGACGCGGGCGCGGTGCACGTGCTGGGTGAAACCCGGCTCGAGGCGATCGTGGGCGCCGCCGAGGCCGTGTCGGCCGACGTCGTGGTCATCGATTCGATTCAGACGGTTTACACCGAAGCGCTGGAGAGCGCGCCGGGCAACGTGGGCCAAGTCCGGGAGTGCGCGGGGCAGCTCATGCGTTTCGCCAAGGAGAGCGGTACCGCGGTGATCGTGGTGGGCCACGTCACCAAGGGAGGGGGGATCGCCGGTCCCAAGACGCTGGAACACATCGTGGATACCGTCCTCTACTTCGAGGGCGAGGTCACGCTCGACTACCGGCTTCTCCGCACCACGAAGAACCGCTTCGGCTCGGTCGACGAGCTCGGCGTCTTCTCCATGACCGAGCAAGGTTTGGTGCCGGTCCCGAACCCGTCGGCGGTCTTCCTCGCGGCCCGCGCCGCCAGCATCAGCGGCAGCGCCGTCACCGCGCTGATGGAAGGCACCCGCCCGGTACTGGTGGAGGTCCAGGCGCTCGCCGCCAAGTCGGGCTACGGTACGCCGCAACGGGTAGTGACCGGGCTCGACCCCAAGCGGCTCGCGGTGCTGCTCGCCGTGCTGGAGCGGCGGGCCCAGACCTCGTTCGCCGATCTCGACGTGTTCGTACAGGTCACCGCCGGCGTCAGGCTCACCGAGCCGGGTGCGGATCTCGCGGTAGCCGCTGCCTTGCTCAGCAGCCTGTACGACCGGCCGGCGCCGGCGGATGTCATTTTCCTCGGCGAGATCGGCCTGGGCGGCGAGATCCGCCCCAGCGGCGCCATCGAGCGCCGTGTCGCCGAGGCGGCGCGGCTCGGATTTCGACGAGTGTTCGGCTCCTCGCGGGGCACGTCGCAGGTGTCCGGCGTGTCCATCGTCGGTCTCGACCACATCGAACAGCTGGTGCGCGCGCTTGCCGCGTGACGTGGGCGTCGTGGTGGTGGCCGCGGGGCGGGGCACCAGAGTCGGGGGCGACCGGCCCAAGCAGTACCTCCCCCTCGATGGCGTTCCGATCTTGCTGCGCGCGGTCAGACCGTTCGCCAGCCACCCCGCCGTCGCGCAGGTCGTGGTGGTCCTCGCGCCGGCCGAGGCGGAGCGTCCGCCGGAGTTCCTCGCCGCCCTGGCCAGCGAGACCTTGACCATCACCGCGGGCGGACGCGAGCGCTCGGACTCGGTGGCGGAGGGGCTCCGCGCCCTCCAGCCCGGCTGCGAGATCGTGCTGATTCACGACGGCGCCAGGCCCTTCGTCGACCGCCAGGTGATCGACGCGGTCATCGCCTACGCCCGGGCGGGGCAAGGCGCGGTGGCTGCGGTCCCGGTCAGCGATACTATCAAGGAAGCCATGGGCGGCGATTCCACCGTGATCGAGCGGACGGTGCAGCGCACCGGGCTCTGGCGGGCGCAGACCCCGCAAGGCTTCCCCCGCCGCCTGCTGGAGGAGGCCTATGCCCGTGCCGGCGCGGGCGCGAGCGCGGCCACCGACGACGCGTCCCTGGTCGAGGCGTACGGCGGCGTCGTCCGGCTGGTGCCGGATTCACCACGCAACATGAAGATCACGACGCGGGACGATCTGGCGGTGGCCGAGGCGCTGGCGGGGACGAGTGGATGACCGTGCCCTTCCGGTCGGAGCGCGACGTCGCGGCCGCCCTTCCGGTCGTCGGGGCGCATCTCGAAGGGGGCGGGCTCCTGGCCTACCCCACCGAGACGGTGTACGGGCTCGGGTCGGCCCCCACGGCTCCGGCCCTCGCCGCGCTGTCCCGGCTTAAGGGCCGACCGCCGAACAAGCCGTTCCTTCTTCTGGTGTCGGGGCGAGCCATGGTCGAGGAGTGGGGATTGGTCATGTCGCCCTCGGCATCGGCGCTTTCGGCCGCCTTCTGGCCCGGCCCTTTGACCCTGGTGCTCCGGGGCGGCGAAGGACGCCTGCCGGAGGAGCTTCGGGGGAAGGAGGGCGGTATCGCGGTGCGTCACACTTCGCAGCCGGGGATCGCCCGCCTGGTGGCTGTCACCGGCCGGCCGCTGACGTCGACCTCGGCCAACCGTCCCGGACAGCCCGCCGCGCCGGGGCCCGACAAGATCCGCGAGGTGTTCGGCCCCGAGATCCAGCGGGGCGAGCTCCTGCTGCTCGACGGTGGTGTTCTCGGCAACGTGCCCCCTTCCACCCTCGTGGATTGCACCGGCCCGATGCCGCGTCTGATCCGGGAGGGGGCGATCCCGCGTGACGAACTGCGGCGCGCCGCGGGAAGACTGGCACCTTGATCAGGCTTATCTTCTGACATGCACATTCTCTTCGTCTGTACCGGAAACACCTGCCGCAGCCCGATCGCCGAGGGCCTGTTGCGCGAAGCCCTGGCGGCGCGCGCCATCGATCAGGTGACGGTCGCCTCGGCCGGCACCGGCGCGTGGGAAGGCGCGCCGGTCTCCGAGGGGGCCTATCTGGTGGGACTGGAGAACGGTCTGGACCTGAGCGAGCATCGGGCCCGGCTGCTGACCCGGGACATGGTGCGCGAGGCAGACCTGGTGCTCACCATGTCGGGGCATCATCTGGCTCGGGTCGCCGAGTTGGGCGGCGAGCACAAGGTGCACCTGCTCGGCTCGTACGGGGGCCGCGACGCGGGCCGCTCCGAGGTGACCGATCCGTTCGGCTCCGAGCTCACCAGCTATCGCACCACCTTCGGCGAGCTGCAGGAGCTGATCGCGATGGTGGTGAGCCGCGTCGCCGGCAACGTGCGGTGATCGACGGCAACACCCGGGTCTTCGCCCTGATCGGCGACCCGGTCGGCCACTCCCTTTCCCCCGCCATGCAGAACGCCGCGTTCCGCGCGCTCGGACTCCGGGCGGTCTACGTGGCTCTCCGCTGCGCCCCCGACGATGTCGCCCCGCTGGTCCTCGCGCTGGCTCACGCTGGAGGCGGCGGGAATGTCACCACTCCCCACAAGGAAGCCGTGGCGCTGGCGGTGGCCCGCCGGCTCGACGATGCGGTCGAGGTCGGCGCCTGCAACGTTTTCTGGAGCGAGCAGGGTGCGGTCCTCGGCGGTAATACCGACGTGGAGGGGTTGCTGCGCGCGCTCGAGCCGCTCGACCCGCCGCCCGGCCCCTGGCTGGTCGTCGGGACCGGCGGTGGGGCCCGCGCCGCGGCGGTCGCGGCGGCGCGCTGCGGCGCCCGGGTGGCGGTCTCGTCCCGGACCCCCGACCGGGCCGCCGCTTTCGCCGGTTGGGTTGGCGACCGCGGGGTCGAGCCGGCGGCGCCCGGGGAGTGCCGACTGGTCATCAACGCGACCCCGCTGGGGCTCCGCGCCGACGACCCGCTACCGCTCGACCCGGGGGTGGCGCCCGAGGCGGCAGTGGCGTTCGACATGGTGTATCGCACGGGCGAGACACCGTGGGTTCGAGCCATGCGGGCGGCCGGCCGGCGGGCCGCCGACGGCCGGGGAATGCTGGTGGCGCAGGGGGCGGGCTCCCTCGAGCGTTGGTTCCGCGGGGTCTCCGCGCCGACGGAGATCATGCGGGCGGCCGTGGATGCCGCGCTTCGCTGAGCGACTCGCCGGGTGGCGCTCGTCCTGGGCCGAGCTCGAGCGTTGGCTCCTGCCCGGTGCATGTCTGCTGTGTGAGGCCCCGGTCGCCGAGCGGGAGGCCGACGCGCTGGTCTGTTCGATTTGCCGCTCCCGATGGAGGCCGGTCCCCGGCCCACTCTGCGAGCGGTGCGGTCAACCCGCCCCCGGCGGGCTCGCCTGCCGGATCTGCTCGGGTTGGAGCGAGGGGCCCGGACGTGTCCGCAGCGCGGTATGGCTCGACGACTCGGCCCGGCTCGCCGTGCACCGGCTCAAGTACGATGGATGGTGGCGGGTCGCCGATGCCATGGCAGCCGCGATGGGTGAACTGGAGCCATTGACCGGCGGGGTATCCTTGGTTCCTGTTCCGCTCGGTGCCCGCCGGGCTCGCGAGCGCGGATACAACCAGAGCGAGCGCATCGCCGCCGCCCTCGGACGGCTGATCGGTGCGCCCGTGCGGACCGACATCCTCCGGCGAGCGCGCGACACCCGGACCCAGACCGCCCTGACGCCGGAGGCCAGGCAGGCGAATCTCGCCGGCGCGTTCGCCGGCGTGAGGGCGGAGGGGCTGACGCTGGTACTGGTGGACGACGTCTTCACCACGGGCGCCACGCTGGTCTCGGCCGCGTCGGCACTCGCGGCCGCCGGTGCCGCGAGCGTGGACGGGATCACCTTCGCCAGAGCGCTGGAACCCGTGGCCGGCTGACGGTCGTTGGCCGTCGGCTGATGGACTTGACACCCACAGTCACAACACCGGGGGAACTTAGAGTGGCAATTCGCATCGGCATCAACGGCTTCGGGCGGATCGGTCGGAACACGCTGCGCGCGGCCAAGAAGCTCGGGCTCAAGGAGCTCGATTTCGTCGCGGTGAACGACCTCACCGACACCAGGACGCTCGCGCACCTGCTCAAGTACGATTCGGTCCACGGACGCTTCGCCGGAGAGGTGAAGGCGGAAAAGGACGCATTGGTGGTGGACGGCGACACCATGCGCGTGCTTTCCGAAAAGGACCCCGCCAAGCTCCCCTGGAAGGACCTCGGTGTGGACGTCGTCCTCGAATCCACCGGCCGCTTCACCGACCGGGACCAGGCGGCCCTTCACCTGACCGCCGGCGCCAAGAAGGTGATCATCTCGGCGCCGGCGAAGAAGGAAGACGTCACCCTGGTCTATGGCGTGAACCACCAGACGTACGATCCCGCCAAGCACCACATCATCTCCAACGCGAGCTGCACCACCAACTGCCTGGTGCCCGTGGTCAAGGTCATCCTGGACCAATTCGGGTTCGTGAGCGGATTCATGACCACGGTGCACTCGTACACCAACGACCAGCAGATACTCGATCTCCCGCATAAAGATCTTCGCCGGGCGCGGGCGGCGGCGTTGTCGATTATCCCGACCACCACCGGGGCGGCCAAGGCCACCTCGCTGGTGCTCCCCGAGGTCAAGGGAAAGATCGACGGGGTATCGCTGCGGGTGCCGACACCCGACGTGTCGGTCGTGGCGCTCACCTGCGTGGTGGCGAAGCCGACTACCGCGGAGGAAGTAAACGCCGCTTTCCGCAAGGCCGCGGCCGCCGGCCCGCTCAAGAACGTGCTCGAGGTCAGCGACGAGCCGCTGGTCTCGGTGGACTACATCGGTTCCCTCCAGTCGAGCACGGTGGACGCGCTTTCGACCACCGTGGTGAACGGCACCCTGGTCAACGTGACCTCCTGGTACGACAACGAGATGGGCTACTCCGCCCGGTGCGTGGACCTGCTGCGCTACGTGGGAGAGCGGCTGTGAAGCGGACCCTGGAATCGCTCGACGCCGGCGCCATCGAGGGGCGGCGGGCGCTGGTTCGGGTCGACTTCAACTGCCCGGTGAAGAACGGGCGGGTGGCCGACAACACCCGCATCCGGGCGGCGCTTCCCACGATCGATTTCCTGCGGACCCGGGGGGCGCGCGTGGTGCTGCTCTCGCATCTCGGCCGCCCCAGGGGCGGCCGCGACGAGCGCTACTCCCTGGAGCCGGTGGTGCGCGAACTGGAGCGGCTGCTGGGGTCTCCGGTCACCTTCCTCAGAGACCCGCTCACCGAGCAGGCAGTGGGCGAGACCCGTCGCCTGCCGCGGGGAGGAGTCGCGATCGCGGAGAACACCCGGTTTTTCCCTGGCGAGGAGACCAATGACGCCGAGCTCGCGGCACGATTCGCCGCGCTGGGCGATTTCTACGTTAACGATGCGTTCGGCTCGGCCCACCGGGCCCACGCCAGCACCGAGGCGGTCGCGCGGGTGCTCAAGCCCGCGGTGTCGGGCTTCCTGATGCAGCGGGAGCTGCAGTACCTGGGTGACGCGCTGAATCGACCCAAGCGCCCGTTTGTCGCGATCCTCGGCGGGGCCAAGATCAGCGGCAAGATCGACCTGATCTCGGCCTTGCTTCCCAAGGTAGACCAGGTCCTCATCGGCGGCGCGATGGCGTGCACCTTCTTCGCCGCCATGGGGCTGGAAACCGGCAACTCCCTCATCGAGCCTGACCGCATCGAGCTCGCGCGGCGGCTCCTGGCCGACTCCGGCGGCAAACTGGTGCTTCCGGGCGGCGCGGTCGTCGCCCGGGAGCTCGAGGCCGGTGCCGCCACCCGATCGGTGCGGAGGGACAATATTCCCGAGGGCTGGGCGGTTTACGATATCGACCCCGCGACCGAGAAGGATTTCGCGGGGCGGATCGAGCGCGCCGGCACGGTGATCTGGAACGGACCCATGGGTGTCTTCGAGACGCCCCCGTTCGATCACGGCACGATGGCCGTCGCCCGCGCGATGGCGGCAGCCACTGGAACCGGCGTGGTGACCATCGTCGGGGGCGGCGATTCGGCCGCCGCCGTCAGCCAGGCCGGGCTGGATGATCGAATGACCCACGTCTCGACCGGCGGAGGAGCGTCGCTCGAGTTCCTCGAAGGCCGGACGCTCCCCGGGGTCGCCGCGCTGGATGACGCCTGACCCAGGGCCAGCCGGATCCCTCGCTGCGCTCAGGACGAGAGAGCGCCTGACCCTATGACCGCCGAGATCATGTCAAACCGCGCTCTCGTCTACGCCGCCAACTGGAAAATGCACCACGGACCGCGAGCCGCTGGCGATTTTATCACCCGATTCCTCCAGGTCACTTCTCCGGTTCCCGGCCGGCGACTCTGGCTGTTCCCCCCGTCCGTATCGATCGCCGCGGCCGCCGAGGCAGCCAAGGGACGCGAGGACGTGACGATCGGAGCCCAGAACGTGCATTGGGAGCCCAAAGGCGCCTTCACCGGAGAGTTGTCGATCCCGCTCGTGATGGAGGCGGGCGCCGGGGTGACGCTGATCGGCCACTCGGAGCGGCGGCACCTTTTCGGGGAAACCGACGACCAGGTGGGCCGGAAACTGGCGGCGGCGCTCAAGACCGGTCTGACCCCGCTGGTGTGCGTGGGCGAGACCCTGGCTGAGCGCGACAGCGGCCGGACGGAGCAGGTCGTAACCCGCCAGGTCGGCACGCTCGTGGAGCGCATCGGCTCGGCCGACTGGGACCGAGTGGTATTGGCCTACGAGCCGGTCTGGGCGATCGGTACGGGCAAGAACGCTACACCCGACGATGCGGCCCAGGTACACGGGTTGATCCGGTTCGAGCTGAGCCGGCGCGGTGTCGCAGGACGGGTCCCGATCCTCTACGGCGGGAGCGTCAACGCGGGGAACGTGGTGGAACTGCTCGCGCGGGTGGAGCTGGACGGTGTCCTCGTCGGGGGCGCGAGCCTCGATCCCGATGGGTGGGCCGAGCTTGTCGGCCTCGGCGTCTAGAGCCGGCTTTAGGACGTGCCGCTCCGCTGGTCCGGAGTGTCGTTCTCCGGTAGCTTGAGGAACCCTTTCAAAAAGGAGCCGGAGGATCGGGCTCGAAACGCGCATTCAGGCCGCCGTCGGAGACAGCTACCACGTCCTCAGGGAACTAGGGGGTGGTGGGATGAGCCGCGTCTTCCTGGCCGAGGAAACACGACTCTCGCGCCAGGTGGTCATCAAGGTCCTCCCGCCCGAGATGGGGGCCGGGGTGAACGTCGAGCGGTTCGAGCGGGAGATCCGGCTCGCGGCCAGGCTGCAGCACCCCCATATCGTTCCCCTGTTGACGGCCGGCTCCTCCGGCGATCTCCTCTATTACATCATGCCCTTCATCACCGGCGAATCCCTGCGGGCCAAACTCGAGCGGGAGGGGGAGCTGCCGGTGGCCGAAGCGGTCCGGATCATCCGCGAGGTGACCGACGCGCTGTCGTACGCTCATCGGAATGGGGTGGTGCATCGCGACATCAAGCCGGAGAACGTCCTGATGTCGGAAGGGCACGCCGTCGTCACCGACTTCGGCGTGGCCAAGGCGGTGAGTGCGTCCAGCGGCGGGGGAGCCCTGACGTCGCTCGGTCTGGCCCTCGGCACGCCGGCCTACATGGCGCCGGAGCAGGCCGCGGCGGATCCCCACGTGGATCACCGGGCCGACTTGTACTCGATCGGTGTCCTGGCGTACGAGATGCTTTGTGGACGCACGCCCTTCTCGGCCCCGACGCCCCAGGCAATGCTCGCCGCCCACATCACCCAGGCTCCCGACCCAGTGCTGGCGCACCGGCGGACGGTGTCGCCGGCGCTCAGCGCCGCCGTGATGCGCTGCCTCGAGAAGCGCGCCGCCGACCGATGGCAGACGGCGGCCGAGCTGGCGTCGCAGCTCGAGTCGGCCGCTTCGCCCAGCGGAAGCCTGGCCGCGACCGGGGCCGTGCCCGCCATCTCCTCCGGGACCGAGGCGGCGATCCGGCGGGGTCACCCCGGTCGCGTCGCGGCGATCTTCGCGCTCGGATCCGCCGCCGTGCTGGCGGCCGTGTACGCCTTGGTCCAACGGCTCGGCCTGCCCGACTGGGTGTTCTATGGCGCCGGTCTCCTGCTGCTGATCGGACTCCCGATCACCCTCGTGGCCGGCCTCCACGAAAGGCGCCGCGCCCGGGACCGGACTATCGGCCATTCCACCGTTACGCCGACGGGACTCGCGCCCTGGGTGAGCTGGAGGCGTGCGTTGGTCGGAGGCACCCTGGCATTCGCCGGGCTCGGCCTACTGGCGGGGGCCTATACCGCGATGCGCCTACTCGGCATCGGGCCGATTGGAACTCTGGTCGCGTCCGGCGTGCTCGAGGCGCGCGAGCCGCTCATTCTCGCGGACTTCGAGAATCGCTCGCCCGACTCCACCCTGGGCCCGTCCCTCACCGAGGCGTTCCGGGTGGACCTGGCCCAGTCGCCGACCGTGCGGCTGATGGATCCCCAGGCCGTCAACGACGCGCTGGGGAGAATGGAGCGCCCGTCGGCGGCCACCCTCACTCCGGCGCTGGCGCGCGAGGTCGCAGAGCGTCAGGGCGTAAAGGCGATCGTCACGGGTCAGATCGACCCGGTCGGGCGGGGGTACGTGCTGTCAGCCAGCCTCTTGAGCGCAGCGAACGGTAGTATCCTCACGGCGGTGCGGGAGTCCGCCGACGATGAGGGCGCGCTGCTGGGCGCGATCGACCGCCTCTCCAAGAAGGTACGCGAGAGGATCGGCGAGTCGCTGACCACGATCCGCGCCAATCCGCCCCTGGAACGGGTGACCACTGGCTCGCTCGAGGCGCTCAGGAAATACACCGCGGCGCTTCGCCTGGAAGAGAACGACCGCGCCGAGGAGGCGGTGCCATTGCTCACCCAGGCGGTCGAGCTCGATAGCGGCTTCGCCATGGCCTGGCGAAAGCTCGCGGTAGTCCTGGGTAACACTCGGGGCTCCGCGACCCGGCAGGTCGCCGCAGCGACCCAGGCGTTTCGGCATCGGGATCGTCTTACCGCTGTCGAGCGCGAGCTCGCCATCGGGTACTACCACGGATATGTGGACTGGGATCCCGGCAGGGTGATCGCCGCCTACCAGAACGTGCTCGCCAGTGATCCCGACAATCTGGTGGCGCTCAACAACCTGGCGGTCCAACTCATCCAGCAACGCCGATTCGCCCAAGCCGAGAGCCTGGCCGGCCGCGCCGTCGAGCTGGGCCGGGGCACCTCGTTTTACCTGAATACGGTCCAGGCGCAGGTCGCGCAGGGCCGTCTGGTCCAGGCACAGGAGACTGCCGATCGCTACAGCCGGAGCGCGCCCGGCAGCCCCTACGCCGAAGGCATTCAGGGTGTCTTGGCGCGGGTGCGCCGCGACCTCCCCGCGGCCGAGCGCCACTATCGGGCGGTCCGCGAGCGCCAGGGACAGAGCCCCTTCATCCGCTTCGTGAGCACGGCTTCCCTCGCCAGCCTGTGGGAGGCGCAGGGGCGGATTGCCGAAACGAAAAGGATTTTGCGGGAGTATATGGCCTCCGCGGAAGCCGACAGTCTGCCGCGCGAGTATCTCTCCGCCGCGGCCTGGCTCGCCGATCTGGAAGTCCGCTATGCCGGCAACCGCCAGAGGGCCGGGGCCGTCCTGGATTCCGCGCTGGCCCGGTATCCACCGGCCTCGATGGAGCCCATCGACTTTCCTCACCTGGCCCTGGTTCGCGGGTACGCCGCGGCGGGACGGCTGGACCAGGCGAAGCGAATGTTGCACGAGTTCGAGACGCGGACGCCGGCAGGCATGCGAGCAACGTATACCGATTGGAATCAGTCCCGTGGGGATCTTGCGGAGGCCGCGGGGCAGGAGGAGAAGGCCCTCGAGGCCTACCGTGCCTGGATGGCGGTGGACGGTGGTTGCAACACCTGCGGCGTGTACGAGATTGCCACGATCCACGATCGCGCGGGCCGGGCCGACTCTGCCCTGGCGGGATTCGAACGGGTTGTGGCCACCCCCACGTTCGATGCCGCCAGGGTGATCGACGGCTACGCGCTCGCTCCCAGTCTCAAGCGGCTGGGAGAGCTGTACGAGGCGCGAGGCGACCGCCGCCGGGCGGCCGACTCCTACAACCGGTTCGTGGAGCTTTGGAAGAACGCCGATCCGGAGCTGCAACCGGCGGTGCGTGACGTGCGAGCCCGCCTGGCCCAGCTCGCCCGGGAGCCCGGTGGATGAGCGCTGGTCCGGGGTTGTCCGATGCCGGCCTCCTGGAGCGGCTCGTCTCCTTCGATACTACCAGCCGACTCAGCAACCTCCCGTTCGTTGATTTCGTCTCCGATTACCTCGACCGGCCCGGCATCAGGCTGGAACAGCTGCGGTCGGAGGACGGAACCAAAGCCAACCTGCTGGCGCGCGTCGGCCCCGACCCGGAAGACGGGGAGGGCCTCACGCTTTCCGGCCACATGGACGTGGTGCCCGCCGACGAGCCGGAATGGCGCTCCCCTCCGTTCACGCTGTCGAGAGCGGGCGACAACTTGGTCGGCCGGGGCGCCGCCGACATGAAGGGGTTCCTGGCGCTCGCGGTCAACCGGCTGGTTCAGGCCGGGCCGTCACGGCTGCGCAGCCAGCTAGCCCTGCTGTTCACCTACGATGAGGAGGTCGGAACCCTCGGGGCGCGGCGATTCGTGGAAACCGGCGGCCGGAGCAGCGGCCTTCCGCGTGACGTCATCATTGGAGAGCCCACCTCCCTCCGCGTCGTCCGGCTTCACAAGGGCATGATCCGCTTGCAGCTCACGTTTCACGGGCGTGCCGCCCACAGCGGGTACCCCCATCTCGGACGCAATGCGATCGAGCCGGCCGCACGTGCGATCGCCGCGCTGGCCGAGCTGCGGGTCGCCATGGAGGCCGAGCGCCCCCCGCACGGCGAGCATTTTCCCGACGTCCCCTACGCCGCACTCAACGTCGGGGTGATCAACGGCGGCAGCGCGGCGAACGTGATCCCCGGCCGCTGCGAGGTGCAGGTGGGCATCCGGCTGCTGCCGGGCATGAAGGCCGAGGCGATGACCGAGCGCGTGCGCGCGGCCGTGGCCGGCGCGCTTCCCGACGAGCCATTCGAGCTCGCCTCGCTGGGCGAAAGCCCGGCGATGATGCTCGACGAGGGCGCCGCCCTCCATCGTGAGCTCTGCGGCATAATCGGCCAACACAAGACGGAGAGCGTCGCGTTCGCCACCGACGCGGGATGGCTTCAGACCGCCGCCTTCCGCTGCGCCGTCTTCGGGCCCGGAAGCATCGAAGTCGCCCACCGGCCCAACGAATTTCTTCCCGATCGCCGAGCTGGTGCGCGCCGGTGAGCTGCTCGACGGGATGATCCACCGGAGATGCCGCGCGTCATGAGCCGGCGGACGATTCAGGCCGATCTCACGTGGATCGACGGGGCCTTCCTCCCCGGGCGCGCGATCACGGTCGGCACCGACGGGCGGATCGAGTCCATCGGGCCACCGGGACCGGAGCCGGTTCATCGCCTGGAAGGTGTCGCGCTGCTGCCAGGCTTCGTCAACGCGCATTCACACGCCTTCCAACGAGGTCTGCGGGGCTCCGGCGAGCGCTTCTCCTCCGGGGCCGGAACTTTCTGGGGCTGGCGCGAGGCCATGTACCTGTTGGTCTCGACCCTCGACCGGCCGGCGCTCGGCGCGCTCTGCCGCCAGGCGTTCGCCGAGATGCTGGATGCCGGCATCACTGCCGTCGGCGAGTTCCATTACCTGCACCACGACCGCGACGGTGATTTCGCTTTCGACGACGTCCTGCTCGAGGCCGCGGCCGAGGCGGGCATCCGGCTGGTGCTGTTGCAGACCTACTATGCCGCAGGCGGGATCGGCAAGGCGCTCGAGGCGGGGCAGCGGCGGTTCGCCACCACGGACCTCGGGGCGTACTGGCGGCAGATGCATCGTCTCGCGCAGCGACTCGACCCCGCGACCCAATCGCTGGGTGTGGTGGCGCACAGCGTGCGCGCCGCCAGCCTGGCCGAGATCAAGGCCCTGCATGCCGAGGCGGCCCGACGCGGGTTGCCGTTCCACATGCATGTCGAGGAGCAGCGGCGCGAGATCGAGGAGACCATGGCCGCCTACGGCCGCACTCCGATGCGCCTCCTCTGCGACGAGCTCGATGCCGGCGGCAGTCTCACGGCCGTGCATTGCACCCACACCGCACCCGCGGACATGCACGCGTTTCTCGCGCGCGGCGGCCGGGTCTGCGTCTGTCCGCTCACCGAGGCCAACCTCGGCGACGGCATCCCCGACCTGTCCGCGCCCCTGGCGGCTGGCGATCGGATCTGCTTGGGAACCGATTCCAACTCCCGGATCTCGGCCATCGAGGAGATGCGCTGGCTGGAGTACGGCCAGCGCCTGCGGGGCGAATTGCGAGGAGCGCTCACCGGGCCATGCGGCGAAGTCGCCTCGACCACACTGGACGCCGCCACTCGCTGGAGCGCCAGGTCCCTGGGCCTCGAAGCCGGTGTGATCGCGGCCGGCCGGTGGGCGGATTTCGCGGCGGTGGACCTCTCGGTGTCGTCACTCGCGGGAGTCCCGGCCGCGGGACTGCTCGACGCGATCGTCTTCGGGACGGGGAACGAGGCAATCAAGGGGACCTTCGTGGGCGGGAAATGGCGCGAGGCGGATTGACCCAACCTGCTCCGGCGACTAGACTTCCCGCCTGCCCTAGGAGACCCGAATGTTTGCGATCTTGCTGACTCTGCTCATCCTCGACGCCCTGCTTCTCTCCGCCGTCGTCCTGCTTCAGGCCGGCCAGGGCGGTGGACTGGCGTCGCTCGGCGGCGCGACCACCGACACGGTGCTCGGCGGACGCCAGGCGGTCACCATCCTCACCAAGCTGACTTGGTGGTGTGGCGGGATCTTCCTGGTGCTCTCCCTGGTCCTTTCGTTGGTCCCACGGGGCGGGGCATCGACGGAGCTCCAGGACCGGCTCCGCGCCACCACGCCCACCGCACCGGCACCGAGCGCACCGCTCCCCTTGGGAGGGACGCCCGACCCCGCCACCGGTCCCGCACCCGCGGCGGGGGCCCCGACGCCCCAGCCATCGTCCGGCAAATGAGGGCAGGGAAGCGCGGGGCGACCGGATGACCGATCGCCCCGCTTTCGTTTTGCTGGAGGACGGCGCCTGGTTCGCGGGATCGGCGGTGCGTGCCATCGATCCCGCCTTTGGTGAGGTGGTGTTCACCACCAACATCACGGGGTACCAGGAGACCTTCACCGATCCGAGCTACCTTGGCCAGATCGTGGTGATGACCGCGCCCATGATCGGGAACTACGGCATCAATCAGGACGACATGGAATCGGAGCGGCCGCAGGTGACCGGCGTCGTGGTGCGGGAAATGTCCCGACATCCGTCCAACTGGCGCTCCACTCTCAGCCTCGACGACTGGATGGCTGCGTCGGGCGTGCCGGTGCTCGAGGGCGTGGACACTCGTCGGCTCACCCGCCACCTCCGCGAGCGCGGGGCGATGCGCGGGGTCGTGGCCGAAGGGCGCGAACCCAGCCGTGAGCTGAACTCCCGGCTGCTGGCGTCTCCATCGATGAACGGGCTCGACCTCGCGTCCCGAGCCACGGTGGGACAGCGCCGTACCGAGGGCGAGGGTCCCCACGTCGTGGCCTACGACTATGGCATGAAGCGCAACATCGTCCGGATGCTGGTGGGGGCGGGGTGCAGGGTCACGGTCGTGCCGGCCGAGACCAGCGCGGCGCAAGTCCGCGAGCTGATGCCCGATGGGCTCTTTCTCTCCAACGGGCCGGGAGACCCGGCTGCGGTGCAGTACGCCATCTCCAACATCCGGAAATTGACCGGGGCCGGCCTGCCCACTTTCGGCATCTGCCTGGGTCACCAGTTGATCGGCCTGGCATTCGGTGGGGAAACCGCCAAGCTCCCCTATGGGCACCGAGGCGGCAACCACCCGGTCCGCGATCTGCGCACCGGTCAGGTCCTGATTACGACGCAAAACCATGGGTTCGCTGTGGTTGGCGACGCGGAGCGGGTTCCCGGGGCGAGCGCACTGGAGGTCACCCACCTCAATTTGAACGACGGGACCATCGAAGGAGTGCGGCACCGCGACTTGCCGATGTTCGCCGTTCAGTACCATCCGGAGGCCGCTCCCGGCCCCCACGATGCCTTCCCGCACTTCGAGGAGTTTCTCTCCTCCCTCAGCCCAAGGACGGCTTCGAAGGCCAAGCCCTTGACAGACAACACTTAAGCCCATACTATCGGGCCAGGATGCCCTCCCGAGCTAGCTGTCTGTAACCCTTCTGGGGGACGCATGACCAAGGCCGATCTCGTTGAACAGGTAACCGCCTCGATCGCCCGGACCGCCGGGCCGATGATCTCCAAGAAGGATTGTGCGCGCGTCGTGGACGCCTTTCTGGAGGCAGTGAAAGAGGCGCTCAAGCAGCAGCACAACATCGAGGTACGCGGGTTCGGGACGTTCAAGATCCGCCGGCGGAAAACCAGGATGGCGCGCAATCCGCGCACCGGTGATCCGGTCGAAGTCGCCGCGCGCCCGGTCCCGGTCTTCAAACCCAGTAAAGAGTTACGGGCTCTGGTGGCCGATGAGGGTGAGCCCGCCGGGGAGACTGCCCAGGGCATGTAGGGCAGGGCCTCACCGGAATCCTTCGTCGGGCCGTACCGGGACTCGCTCCCGGGCGGCCCTTCTTTCATCGTAATCCCGCCGTTCCCCCATCCGCCGATTGCGGATAGCTTCCAGTCATGCCGGCACCTATCACCCAGATCGTCAACGTGCGCGTCCTGCTCTTTGCGAGCTACGCCGACCGGCTGGGGCTGGATTCCGTCCGGGTCGCCCTGCCGGCGCTGGCTACCGTGGCCGACGCCCTGGATCACGTGAGGTCGCTGCCCGGCGGCGAGCAGGTCCCCCCGCGACCCCTCTGCGCGGTGAACCTGGCTCACGCGGGGCTCGACACCCGCCTCAGCGAGGGCGATGAAGTCGCCCTCCTTCCTCCGCTGGCCGGAGGCTGAGCGCGGTGACCTTCCTTTCCCCATCGCCGATCGATCCCGCCGCGCTCGCCGCTCGTGTCGAATCGCCGTCCCACGGCGCCGTCGCAACGTTTCTCGGCCAGGTGCGCGATCATCACGTCGGCCGGGCGGTCCAGCGCCTGGAGTACTCCGCGTACGGGCCCATGGCGGAACAGGAGTGCGCCCGCGTGGTGGCGGAGGCGGAGGCGCGGTGGCCGGTGCGCGTCGCGCTGGAGCACCGGATCGGCACGCTCGAGATCGGCGGCATCGCGGTGGCGGTGGCGGTCGGGCGGGGCGCACCGAGACGAGACCTTCGCGGCCTGTCGCTTCGTGATCGAGGAGATCAAGCGCCGGGTGCCGATCTGGAAGAAGGAGTTCTACCAGGATGGGTCGGTGGAGTGGGTGGACCCCACGAGCGGGGGGGCCGGACGCGCGCCGACTCCGCGGTGCTACGCCGGGAACTCGTCCCCAGGGCAGTCACCGTGAGTTCCGGTCGTTCCGCAATCCGGCGGCCCCACCGACCGCTTCGACCGGCCGCTTCGCAACCTGCGCATCTCGGTTACCGATCGCTGCAACCTCCGGTGCCGCTACTGCATGCCCGAAGCGGAGTACGTGTGGCTGCCGCGGGCATCGATTCTCAGCTTCGAGGAGATCGACCGGCTCGCGGGAATCATGGCCGGGCTCGGCGTCACCAAGCTACGCCTCACCGGCGGCGAGCCGCTTCTGCGCCACGACCTGCCGACGCTCGTCTCGCTTCTCGTCCGGCCACGCTGCGATCACCGATCTCGCGCTGACCACGAACGGGATTCTGCTGGCGCGCCAGGCGGCGGCGCTCCGGGCCGCCGGCCTTGCGCCGGGTCACGGTCAGCCTCGACACGCTGCGCCCCGAGCGGATGCAGGAGTTCGCCCGCAGCGCTCGCCATGCCGACGTGATCGCCGGAATCGACTCCGCGCGGGCGGCTGGCTTCGCGTCGGTCAAGTCGAACACCGTGGTCATCCGGGGCTACAACGACGACGAAGTGGTGGACCTGCTGGAATTCGCCCGTGGCCGGGGAGTGGAGCCGCGGTTCATCGAGTACATGGACGTGGGTGGCGCCACCGGATGGTCGATGGATCAGGTGGTCTCGCAGCGTGAGATACTGGAGCTGGTTGCGCGACGCTACGGCCCGGTGGAACCGTTGGCCGAGGGACCCTGGGCCCCGGCGGAGCGGTTCGCGCTGCGGGATGGCACGCGTCTTCGGCGTGATCGCCTCGACCACCGCGCCATTCTGCCGCACCTGCGACCGTGCCCGGCTGACGGCCGACGGAACCTTTCTGCTGTGTCTCTATGGAGAGGACGGCCTCGACCTGCGTCAGCTGCTGCGCGGCGGCGCGACCGACGCGGACATCTCGAAGCAGCACTCGCCGGTGCCTGGGCAGCGCGAGCCGACCGGGGCGCCGAGGAGCGAGCCGGCTTGGCGCAGCGCGGAGATCCTTCACCGAATCGAGAGCCTGCGCGCCGATCCCAGGCGCGAGATGCACACTCGCGGCGGCTGATGGGGCTCCAGGTCGCCCTGATCCAGCCGCAGATCCCGCCCAACACCGGGAACATCGCCCGGCTGTGTGCCGCGACCACCGTCGCGCTGCATCTGATCGAGCCGCTGGGCTTCTCGCTCGAGGACGCCGACCTGCGCCGCGCGGGCCTGGATTACTGGGAGGATGTGGATCTCTGGCGCCACGCCGACTGGTTCGCCTTCCGCGACGCGATGGACCGAAGCCGGTGTCTCTACTTTTCCGCGAAAGCCGAGCGGAGTTTTTGGGAGGCACCCTATCGGGCCAACAGCTGCCTGGTGTTCGGCAGCGAGACGGAGGGCATGCCGGAACGAATCCTGGAGAAGCATCCGGACCGCTGCTTCACCATTCCGATGCCGGGATCGGTGCGGAGTCTCAACCTCGCGACCGCGGTAGGGATCGTGCTCTACGAAGCGCTCCGTCAGACCACCGGTGCCAGGCTTGGCCGCGAGTCCGTAAGCCGCTAGGTTCCAGACGCTTAGGCTATCTGCGTTCGACCCCAACCTCCATACCCGGAACGGGCTTCATGCTCGAGAGCGTCGCCGTCGTCGGAGCAGGAAACGTGGGAGCCACCGCGGCCCAGCGCCTGGCGGAAAAGAACCTCGCCCGCACCGTCGTCATGATCGACGTGGTCGAAGGAGTGCCGCAGGGCAAGGCGCTCGACCAGTGGCAGTCCGGTCCGATCGAGGGGTTCGACACCCGGGTCCTCGGCAGCAACAGCTACGAGCCGGCGGCGGGAGCGGAAGTCTTCGTCGTCACCGCTGGTATCGCCCGGAAGCCCGGCATGAGCCGGGACGACCTGACCAAGACGAACGCCGGAATCGTGCGCTCGGTGTGCGAGCAGATCGCCCGCGTCGCTCCCCAAGGCGATCGTGGTGGTGGTGTCCAATCCCGCTCGACGTGATGTGCTATGTCGCGATGAAGGCCACGGGATTTCCCCGCGAGCGGATTCTCGGCATGGCGGGCGTGCTCGATACCGCGCGCTATCGCATGTTCCTGGCCGAGGCGATGGACGTCTCGGTGATCGACATCCAGGCCATGGTGCTGGGCGGCCACGGCGACACCATGGTGCCGCTGGTCAGCTATACGACGGTGTCCGGCATTCCGGTCAGCCAGCTGCTGGAGCAAAGCAAGCTCGACGCGATCGTGGACCGTACCCGGAACGGCGGCGCGGAGATCGTGGCCTTCCTCAAGACCGGCTCGGCCTACTATGCGCCCAGCGCGGCCGCGATCCAGATGGTGGAGGCGATCGCCCTCGACCGGAAGCGCCTGCTGCCCTGCTCGGCATGGCTCCAGGGAGAGTTCGGGCTCCGCGACGTTTTCTGCGGCGTGCCGTGCAAGATCGGACGCAAGGGTCTCGAGGCGATCGTGGACATACGGTTGACCGACAAGGAGCGGGCCGACCTGCACCGCTCCGCCGAAGCGGTCCGGGTGATGCAGGCGATGGTCGATCGGTGAGCGGAACCCCGTGCTGAACCGGCTCCAGCTCCTGTGGCGATCGTCGGTCGGGAAGAAAGCGGTGATGGCGGTGACCGGCCTGGTGCTGGTGGCTTACCTCGTCACCCACGTACTGGCCAACCTGCTGGTGTTCGACGGACCCGACCGGATCAACCGCTACGCGACACTCCTGCACGGCACCGGCGGCGCCCTCTGGGGCGCCCGCCTGGTGCTGCTGGTTGCGGCGATCCTGCATGTCGTGGCCGCCGTGCAGCTCACGCTCCGCAGCCGCGCGGCGCGCCCGGAACCGTACGCCGCCGGGCGCGCCCCGCAGGCCTCGACCATCGCCTCGCGCACCATGCGCTGGGGCGGGGCCCTGATCCTCGTCTTCCTGGTCTACCACATCCTGCACTTCACCACCGGCGCCGCCCATCCGGACTTCGTCGAGCTCGATCCCTACCACAACCTGGCCACCGGATTCCGCAGCCCCTGGGTGGCCGGATTCTACCTTCTCGCCATGGTCGGGTTGGGTCTGCACCTGTACCACGGAGTATGGAGCAGCGGCCGGAGCCTCGGCCTCAGCCAGCCGTCACCCAGGCCGCTGCAGCGGCCCCTGGCATTGATGTTGGCGGGATTTATATGGCTGGGATTCACAGCCGTCGTCGTGGCGGGCTTTCTGGGTGTCATCGGTGGGGGGAACTGACCATGCACCTGCCTTCGCCGACTGGGGCTCACGCATGCCACTGAACTCCCGGGTTCCGTCCGGGCCTATCGAGCGCCAATGGGACAAGCACCGCTTCGAAATGAAGCTGGTGAACCCGGCGAACAAGCGGAAACACACCGTGCTGGTGGTGGGCAGCGGACTCGCCGGCGCCTCGGCGGCCGCCACCCTCAGCGAGCTGGGCTACAACGTCAGGTGCTTCTGCTTTCAGGACTCACCGCGGCGGGCCCACAGCATCGCGGCGCAGGGCGGCATCAACGCGGCCAAGAACTACCGCAACGACGGCGACAGCATCTTCCGTCTGTTCTACGACACGGTGAAGGGCGGTGACTTCCGGGCCCGAGAGGCCAACGTCTACCGGCTGGCCCAGATCAGCGTCAACATCATTGACCAGTGCGTGGCCCAGGGCGTCCCGTTCGCCCGGGAGTATGGCGGATTGCTGGCCAACCGCTCCTTCGGGGGAGCGCAAGTCTCCCGGACCTTCTACGCCAGGGGCCAGACCGGCCAGCAGCTGTTGCTGGGAGCCTACCAGCAGCTGGAGAAGGAGATCGCGCGGGGCGGCGTCACCATGTACCCGCGCACCGAGATGCTCGACCTCATCGTGGTGGACGGGCAAGGCTCGCGGCATCGTCGTGCGAGACATGATCACCGGCCGGATCGAGACCCACGTCGGCGACGCGGTGGTCCTGGGCACCGGGGGCTACGGCAACGTCTTTTACCTGTCGACCAACGCCAGGGGCTCCAACGCCACCGCCATCTGGCGGGCGCACAAGCGCGGTGCCTACTTCGCCAATCCCTGCTACACCCAGATCCATCCGACCTGCATCCCGCAGAGCGGGGAATACCAGTCCAAGCTCACGCTGATGAGCGAGTCGTTGCGGAACGATGGCCGGGTCTGGGTGCCGAAGCAGGCGGGCGACGCCCGGTCGCCGGACCAGATTCCCGAATCGGATCGGGACTATTACCTCGAGCGCCGCTACCCCAGCTTCGGCAACCTCGCGCCTCGCGACATCGCGTCGCGCGCGGCGAAGACGGTCTGCGACGAGTCCCGCGGTGTCGGGCCGGGGGGCCTCGGCGTCTATCTCGACTTCGCCGACGCGATCAAGCGGGTCGGCGCCGACGCCATCCGCGAGCGCTACGGCAATCTCTTCGAGATGTACCAGCGGATCACCGACGAGGATCCCTATCGGGTGCCGATGCGGATCTATCCCGCCGTCGCACTACACGATGGGCGGCCTGTGGGTGGACTACAACCTGATGAGCACGATCCCGGGCCTGCATGTCATCGGCGAGGCGAACTTCTCCGACCACGGCGCCAACCGGCTCGGCGCCAGTGCCCTCATGCAGGGCCTCGCCGACGGCTACTTCGTCGTCCCGGCGACGGTCGGCGACTACCTCGCCTCGTCCCGGCTCGACAAGATCGACGCCTCCCACCCGGAATGCCGGCTGGTCCACGAGGAAACGGCGGTGGCCACCCGGCGGCTGCTCGAGATCAAGGGCACCCGGACGGTGGATTCATTTCACCGCGAGCTGGGCAAGATCATGTGGGATAAGTGCGGCATGGCCCGGGACGCGGGGGGCCTGCGCGAGGCCCTGGTCAGCATACCCCGGCTGCGCGAGGAGTTCTGGCGCACGGTGAACGTTCCCGGCAGCGACATCGAGCTCAACCAGGCGCTCGAGAAGGCCGGCCGGGTCGCCGACTTCCTGGAGCTGGCCGAATTGATGTGCCGGGACGCGCTCCATCGCGAGGAGTCGTGCGGCGGCCACTTCCGCGAGGAGCACCAGACGGAGGACGGCGAAGCGTTACGCGACGATGAGCGATTCGCCTACGTGGCCGCGTGGGAATATACCGGCAACCACGCCGAGCCGGGGCTGCACAAGGAACCGCTGCAATTCGAGTACGTGCACCTGGCGCAGCGAAGCTACAAGTGAGGCATCCTCATCGAATGGAAACGCGCTCCCAGGGACCCTCATGAATCTCATTCTCCGGATCTGGCGGCAGGCGTCGCCCACCGCCGCGGGTACGATGGTCCGCTACGAGGCGCGGGACATCAGCCCCGACATGTCGTTCCTCGAGATGCTCGACGTACTGAACGAGCGCCTCATGGAGCGCGGGGACTCGCCGATCGCGTTCGACCACGACTGCCGCGAAGGGATCTGCGGCGCCTGCAGCCTCATGATCAATGGCGTCGCGCACGGCCCCAATCCGGGCACCGCGACCTGCCAGCTGCACATGCGGAGCTTTCGTGACGGCGACGAGATTCGGATCGAGCCCTGGCGCGCGCGAGCCTTCCCTGTGGTGAAGGATCTGGTGGTCGACCGGAGCGCGTTCGACCGGATCATCTCGACCGGGGGCTTCATCACGGCGCCAACCGGGGGTGCCCAGGACGCGAACACCACCCTGATCCCCAAGCGCGACGTCGACACGGCCATGGATGCCGCGCAGTGTATCGGATGCGGCGCCTGCGTGGCGGCCTGTCCCAACGGTTCGGCCGCGCTCTTCACCGCGGCCAAGATCTCCCATCTGGGCCTGCTGCCTCAAGGGCAGCCCGAACGCTACGACCGCGCGGCGAAGATGGTCAGGCGCATGGACCTGGAGGGGTTCGGCCACTGCACCCTTCATGGCGAGTGCCAGGAGGCGTGCCCCAAGGAGATCAGCATCGACACCATCACGCGGATGAACCGCGATTTCATCCGCGCCGGGCTGGCCGCGGGCGCCGGCGCCGTAGCCGAATCGGACTGACCCGCACCCCGCCCCTCATCCTGGGGCTCGCCCTCGCGGCCGGGGCCGGTTCCGGCCGACGCCCAGTGGCCCCCACGGGTCCACCTGGCCGGCCAAGCGGTCGCGGCGCTCCTTCGCGCTGACCCCGTGCCCGGCGGGGGATCGCTGGCGGAAGCGCGGATCGTCCAGCCGGTGCTTCTGGCTCCGAGCGGATGGCCCGTCGCCGCCTGGGCCTGCTCGCGACCCTCAACCTCGAGGGTGCGACACTGGACAGGGGAGAACTCACTCCCGGGGCGTGGGGCGAGGGATTCGTAGACCGCCGGCATCCCCACACCTACGTCCACGAGCTGCTCCTCACCGCCGGTGATCTGCTGGGAGACGCCGACGGCCTCACCAGGATCTCTCTCTCCGCCGGCAAGGGGTTCGCGCCGTTCGGCACCGACGACCCGATGGGGCGGCCCGTGTTGCGGTACCCCGTCAATCACCACCTGGCACAGATCCTGGAGCGCGCGGTGGCGATCGCGGCACTGCGCCGGGGTGCGGTGAGCGGAGAGTTCGGGCTCTTCAACGGCGACGAGCCCGAGCGCCCCGGCCAGTGGCCGCGCATCGGGGGGAGATTCGGCGACTCATGGGCCGCCCGCCTGACCGTCGTGCCGGCCGCCGGGCTGGAGCTTCAGGGGTCACGCGCGCAGGTTCATTCGCCGGAACACCGGCCCGGCGCCGGGACCGACCAGCAGAAGTGGAGCCTGTCCGCCCGGTGGACCGGTACGGTGGAGCGCCGGCCTGCCTATGCGATGGTGGAATGGGCCAGGACCTCGGAGGCGGGAGGGTTCTTCGGCTTCTCCAGTTTTCTGGCCGAAGGTGCATGGAGTCCCGGCGGCCACCGTCTCCACTATCGATTCGAGCGCACCGAACGCCCGGAAGAACAACGGGTGTCGGCGTTCCGCTCCCTGCGACCGCATCTGGAGAACTCGATACTCGGGATCACCCGCTGGACAGTTCACACGGCGGGATACTCGGCGCCACGCCTCGAGCAGGCAGGCTTCGCCATTCAGCCGGTGGCGGAGATATCCCGCGGCCGGATCGCCAAGGTCGGGGGCGGGCTGTTCGACCCGCGTCAGTTCTACGGCAAGGAAGGGTTCTGGAGCCTGACCCTGGGGGTGCGAGCAGGGTTCGGCGGCGGGGTTCATCGGATGGGACGTTACGGCGCCGCGATGAGCGACGGCCGGTCACATCGGCATTGAGACGGGTACAGCGTATGAGCAGGATTGGCGCAACGACGCTCGGATGGACGATTCTCACGCTCGCCGGTGCCGCCTGCGGCGACGACGGACCCGCTGGCCCGCCGGGGCCACGGGGATCCCTCGGCGTGGCCGGCGGCGGGGACAACGTCCCGGAGCGTTATACCTCGGATCTCTGGGTCCACGGCAGCTACGCCTACACCGGCACCTGGGGCGGGGCGAGCAGGGAGGGGAACCCCGGAAACGTGCTCAAGATCTGGTCGCTCAGCGGCGCCGGCGCCCCGACTCTGGTGGATTCCGTGATTGTCGCTGGCGTGGGTACCGTGAGCGACGTGGAGGTGAGCACCGACGGGGCGGTCCTGATGCTCAGCGCGGAGGCGGGCGACAATGCGGGGCTCTATCTCTATGATCTGGCCGACCCGCGGGCCCCGGCGTTCCTGGACAGCGTGCGGGTGCCCACCGGCCTGCATACCGCGGCTTTCGGCGAGATCGGCGGGCGGCGCTACGCCTTCACCGCCAAGAACCCGCCCGAGCCCGCGCTCGAGATCTTCGACGTCACCGATCCCGCGGCCATCGCACCGGCCGCCACGGTTCCCATTCCGCCGGCCTACGGCATTCACGACACGTACATCCGGGACGGCCTCGCGTTCGTGTTCGCCTGGAATACCGGCGTGATCATCTACGACGTGGGGAACGGTATCCGGGGCGGGTCGCCTACGTCGCCCACCGAGGTGAGCCGGCTGGTCACTGAGGCGGGCGACGCGGGATACCCCGCGGTGCACAACGGCTGGTGGTTCCATAACCCGGTGACCGAGGAAGCGCGCTACCTCTTTGTCGGTCAGGAGGGCCCCAGCATCCTGGGGGTCGAGGCCAGCGGCGACATTCACGTCGTGGACGTGTCCGATCTGGCCGGCCCGCGTGAGGTGGCCAGCTTCAGACTCCCTGGCGCGGGAGCCCACAACTTCTGGATGGACGAGGCCCGCCAGGTGCTGTACGCCGCCTATTACAACGGGGGCGTGGTCGCGCTCGACGTCTCCGGCACCCTCACCGGAGACTTGTCGGACCGGCTGATCGACCGGATCGAGCCGGGGGACGCGGGCGACACCTACACCTGGGGTGTCATGCTGGCGAACGGATCGCTCTACGCCAGCGACATGCTCAGTGGCCTGTGGCAGATCGCGGTGGAATAGTCAACGTCTCCGACTGCCCGATTCCGGCCGGCCAGCGGTTGTTCTCCCGCCGAACATCGGGATATCTCGAGTCCGGGTCCACAGCCACCGTGTTCACCTTCTTCGGTCCTGGAATGATCGCGGTGTAGCGGTCACCGCCGAACCAGATTTCCACCGGCAAGGTGAGCCGCTGGGTGGAGCCGTCGTCCAGCAGCAGCGCCAGCTCAACCGGCATCGGAATCCCGCCGGCGTTACGCAGGAAGATCCGGGATTCCACTCCCGCCGAGTCGGCGAGCACGATCGAGTCCACCGCCTGGTCCAGCTGCGCGGTGGTGAACAGCCACGACCGCCAGAACCAGCTCAGGTCTTCGCCCACCCCATCCTCGATCGTTCGGAAGAAGTCGGCTGGTGTGGGGTGCTTGAAGGCCCAGCGCCGGAAGTACTCCTTGAACGCGGGATCGAACCGCTCCGGCCCGATCACCACCTCGCGAAGCAGGCGCAGCGCGATGGCCGGCTTGTCGTACGCCGCGGGGCCCAGCAACATATGGGGCTGCTGGTCGGCGAAGGTCATGACCGGCCGCTCTTCGCCCGAGGTGGCCATGGCCAGGTAATCGCGGATGCTGCCCCGATGCTCCGGCGGCAGGCCGAAGCGCTTGGTCCAGTTGTAATAGTTGATGAACTCGTTGAACCCCTCGTCCATCCACGGGTAGCGCCGCTCGTTGGAGCCCACCACCATGGGGAACCAGGTGTGGCCGAACTCGTGGTCGGTGACGCTGTAGAGCGCCTCCGGCGTGGGGCGGTTGCAGAAGACGATCATCGGGTACTCCATCCCGCTCTCGATCCCGCGCACGTTGTTGGCAGTCGGGTAGGGATAGGGTGCCCACTGGCTGGAATAGCCTTCGATCGCGAACTTCGCGTACTGCGTGGCCTCCTTCCAGAGCGCCTCGCTGGAAGGCGGATAGAAGCTCATGGCGAGCGTCTTTCCGCCGTTCACTCCGACGGCGTCCCAGATGAAGCTCCGCGACGCGGCCCAGGCGAAGTCGCGGACGCTGTCCGCGGTGAAGCGCCAGGTCAGGGTGCCGTATTCCGCGGCCGGTCGCGAGGCGGGATCGCGCACCTCGTCGCGGCCGCGGATCACGACCGTGCTCGCGCTGGTCCGGGCCTGCGCCAGGCGCGAGCGCTGGATCGTGGTCAAGACATCAGCCGGATTCCGCAGTTGCCCGGTCGCGGCCACGATCATGTCGGCCGGCAGGGTGATGCTCACGTCGAAGCTGCCGTACTCCAGGTAGAACTCGCCTTGCCCGTAGTACTGCTCGGTATTCCAGCCCCGGACGTCGTCGTACACCGCGAGCCGCGGGTACCACTGCGCGACCTCGTAGGTCACGCCGCCGTCGATTTCCTCGATGCCCATCCGGTTGCGGTTGGGACCGAAGGGAAACGACCACGACACCTCGAGCACCTGGGTGGCCTTGGGTGCCAGCGGGCGCGCGAGATCCACCTTCATGACGGTGCCGTTGACCAGATACGGGAGCTGCCCCGCCGGACTCGCAAGCCGTCCTCGCGCCGCGGCGATCGCCGGCTGCGCGACCTTGAGGATCCGGACGCCCCCTTCGGCGCCTCCGGTCCCAAAGCGGCTCCGCGGATCGAAAATCTTCGCGCCACGGCTCTGGCTGTTGAAGGCGTTCTGGTCCAGCTGGAGCCAGAGGTAGCGGAGGGTGTCCGGGGAATTGTTGGTATACGTGATCCGTTCCTCGCCGCGGAGCAACCGCGCGGAGGTATCGAGCGTAGCTCGGATTACGTAATCCGCCCGCTGCTGCCAATAGTCGGGCCCCGGCATCCCGCTGCCGGTCCGGACCGAATTGGGAGTAGGCAGCTCGAGACGGCGGAAGGCCGAGGTATCGGCCGCACCGGCGGCGGCGGATTGCTGGGCCGCGAGCGATGATGCGTACAGCAGGGGCAGAAGCCGCAAGATGAGCCGCATGGAGATCCCGGAGCCGAAGTGGGGCATGGTGAGAAAGTGGGTAGAGTCTAGCCGCTCGCGCGGACGGACGGCAGTGCGGGGCTCGCTATATTCCCGCCTTCTCTCGGAAAGGAACACGATGTACGGACGCTCGGTCTGGATGCCGCTGGCGGTGGTGGCTGCGTGGTCGGGGCGATCGGAATCACAGGTGCCCGCCCGGGTGGCGCTCGACAGCGCAAGGTACGCCTGGGAGGCCGGGCAATACCCCGAGGCGCTCGAACGGCTGGAGGGGCTGCTGACCGGGTCGCACCGTGATACGCTGGTCGCGCCCATCGCGCTGCTGACCGGGGAGCTCTATCGCACCCGTGAGCTCGCCCCTGACGGCGCGAGCCCGCGCTGGAGCGCCGGCGGCACACGCCTGGCCTACGAGATCGGGATGGACGACGACCGGCGCTCCGTGCTGCTGGATCTGGGGGACCGCGCCTCGCCGCTCCAGCCGGATACGCTCCCGGGCTACGCCGCCGCCTTCGCGCCGGACGGCTCGGAGATCGCCTATCTCCTCCCGGGCGGCTCGGCGGTGGTGCTGCGGTCGATGCCGGATGGAGCGGAGCGCTCGCTCGAGACGCCGGGCCTCCTGGCCTTGGGACTGGTCTACCCGTCCGACCGGGGGCCGCCGGTGCTGGTCGCCGCCGGCGATCCGGCGTCCCAGATGGCCGAACTCTACGAACTCGAGACCGGGACGCCGCGGCCCATGCCGGGCGGAGGCCGGGTGACGGGGTTTCCACTCCGGGCCGAAGGCGGCCGCCTGGTTTTCGCCACGACGGAGTCGGGCGTTACGGTACGAGCCGCCGATGGCACCACCGTGATTCACCGGGGAGCGTCGCCCGCGGTGAGCGCGGACGGCGGCAGCCTCGCCTTTCTCGGTCGTCAGGGTGGGGACTGGGCCGTCCTGCACGCCCGCGTCGGTGCCGAGCCGACGGTACTGGCGCGCTCGGCCAGGCCGATGGCCGCGCCGGCAATCTCCCCTGACGGGTCGCTCGTGGTGTACCAATCGATGCCGCGCGAGGATTGGGAATTGTATGCCGTGGGCACGGACGGCGGCGAGCCGCGCCGGCTCACCCACGAGATCCAACACGACATCTTTCCCCAGTTCGTGAGCCAGGGACGGGTGCTCGCCGTCATGGGCGAAGGGCGCCACCGGCGGAGCTACCTCTACGATGTCGCGACCGGGGCGCGCACTCGGTTGTTCCACAACAACACGCTCCGGACCATCGCGCCGGAGTACGAGTGGGTGGTGCGCCCCGACGGGAACGCCGTAGCCATCGTGAGCGAGCGCGATGGCGACACCGTGTCGCCCGAGCGGGGTCTGTACCTCACCGACCTGACCCGTACCGTGAGCGCCACGGAGGTCCTCGACCGGGTCCGGGACGCCCTGCGAGCGGAACGCGAGCTCCGGCAGCGGGCCACGGCGATGTACGTGCCGATCGCTCCCCGGGTGCGTGCGATGGTCCAGGACATCTCCTCGGCGCGGATCTACGACTACGAGCGCTCGCTGTTCGAGTTCGGCTCCAAGCACGTGACCCGGCCGGGCAACGGGCTCGCGATCGAGTACCTCGCGACGACGCTCCGCTCGTTCGGATACGTGCCGGAGCTGCAGTGGTTCGAGCCGGTGCCCGGGGTGCGCTCGGCGAACGTCGTGGCGACGCTGCGCGGCGCTTCCGATCCGGAGGTGCAGTACGTGGTGGGAAGTCATTTCGATTCAGTGCAGGAAGGCCCCGGCTCCGACGACAATACCTCCGGCACCGCGGCGCTCCTTGAAGTGGCGCGGGTGCTGGCCCGGCGGCCCCAGGCCGCGACCATCCGGTTCGTGTGGTTCACCTCGGAAGAATCGGGCCTCCGCGGGAGCCGGGAGTACGTGCGCCTGGCCCAGGAGGCCGGCGACCACGTGGTGGGCGCGCTCAACAACGACATGGTTGGCTGGGCCAACGACGACAGGCTGGACAATACCATTCGCTACGCCAACCGCGGCCTGCGCGACCTCCAGCACGCGGCGGCGCTGCTCTTCACCCGGCTGATCACCTACGACGCCCACTACTACAAGTTCACCGACGCCCATTCCCTGGTGGACGGTTTCGGCGACGTCGTCGCGGGGATCGGGTCCTATCCGGTGCTGGGCAATCCTCACTACCATCAGCCCCACGACGTGCTCGAGACCGTGAATCACCGCCTAGTCGCCGAGGTGAGCCGCACCACGCTCGCCTCGGTGGTCCTGATGGCGTCCAGCCCGAGCCGGGTCGCGGAGCTGACCGCGCTCCCGCGCCACGGGAGGGGGAGTGGAGGTCGGGTGGAAGCCGGCACTCGAGCGAGGGGTCACCACTTACCGGGTCCGCTGGAGGGACGGGAACGGCGCGACCGGCGGCATGCGCATCGTGCGGGGCACGTCGGCCCGCCTGGCCGGCGTGCCCCCTCGGGCGTCCGTGGAAGTAAGGGCGATCGGGGCGCGCGGCCTGGAGGGATGGGACTGGGCCCGGGTGACCCTGGCGCGACTAGAGCCGGGGGAGGGTCACGCCTCGCTGTCCCTGGTACTTGCCCATCTTGTCGGCGTAGCTGACTTCGCAGACATCGTCGTCGTCGGCCTCGAAGAAGAGGACCTGGCAGATCCCCTCGTCGGCGTAGACCTTGGCCGGGAGCGGGGTTGTGTTGCTGATCTCCAGCGTCACATGACCCTCCCACTCCGGCTCGAAGGGGGTCACGTTGGTGATGATTCCGCAGCGGGCGTAGGTGCTCTTCCCCACGCAGATCGTGAGCACGTTCCGGGGGATCCGGAAGTACTCCACCGAGCGGGCCAGCGCGAAGCTGTTGGGGGGCACGATGCACACCGGCCCCTCGAACTCCACGAAGCTCCGGGCGTCGAACTCCTTCGGGATCCACCACGGCGCTCAGCACGTTGGTGAAGATCTTGAACTCGGGTGCCACCCGCATGTCGTAGCCGTAGCTCGACACGCCGTAGGAGATGACCCGCCGCCCCCGGGCGTCGGTCTGCCGCACCTGCCGCTCGGTGAACGGCTCGATCATGCTGTGCTCGACGGCCATGCGGCGGATCCAACGGTCGGACTTGATGGACATCGGGACTCCATCGGGGCAACGGGCCGGGGGTGGGCGGGCGGCGGCGCCCGCCGGGGAGGCGGCAATATAGTGTCCGTCGGAGGGGCTCGGCAGGGCGGCCGACCCCTGGGGCACCGGGCCCGCCGGACCCGCTCGGCGGCCCCGCCGGCCGGCTGCCACGCGGAGTTGAATCCGCCCCGTAACGGCCTTACCTTCTGCGAGATAGGCCACGGACAACCCTCAACCGGACGCTCATGCTTCAGCCGTATATTCCGGTCCTGCTGCTGGTCGGGTTCGTGATCGCCAACGCGATCATGATGCTGGCCGTCTCGCACATCTTCTCCACCTACCGCCGGACCCCGACGAAGATCGCGCCGTACGAGTCGGGCATGCCGGTCCTGGGGGACGCGCGAGACCGGTTTTCCGTGAAGTTCTACCTGGTCGCGATGCTCTTCATCATCTTCGACATCGAGACCGTGTTCATGATCCCGTGGGCCGTCGCCTTCCGGCAGATGAGTCGAGATCGCCGGCCTGCTCATCATCGAGATGTTCGTCTTCATCGTGATTCTGGCGGTGGGGTACGTCTACATCTGGAAGCGTGGAGCGTTGCAATGGGACTGACCAACCCCGCGGTGCAGAATCGGGGGGACGAGGCCGTCAGCGTGGGCGCGGTCTCGCCCAACTGGGTCACCACCCGGCTGGACTTCCTCGCCAACTGGGCCCGGGCCAACTCTCTGTGGCCGATGCCGTTCGGCACCGCCTGCTGCGCCATCGAGTACATGGCCACCGCGGCCAGCCGTTTCGACATCGCGCGCTTCGGGATGGAGCGCCAGTCCTTCTCGCCGCGTCAGGCCGACGTGCTGATCTGCGCCGGCCGACTCCCGTTCAAGCTGGCCCCCGTCATCCGGCGGATCTGGGATCAGATGCCCCAGCCCAAGTGGTCGATCTCCATGGGTGCCTGCGCCTCCTCCGGCGGCATCTTCGACAACTACGCGATGGTGCAGGGCATCGACACCATCATTCCGGTCGACGTCTACGTCCCCGGCTGTCCGCCCCGGCCCGAAGGCCTGATGTACGGCATTCTCCTCCTGCAGAAGAAGATCAAGGGAGAGAGCTTCACGGACGATTCCCTCCGCGACGAGAAGCTGGTCGGCCCCTCCGGACTCTTCCTGCCCGCCGAGCGGGTGGACGAGCTCTCGGAGCCCTTCGGCAACTCGGTTAATCAGACCCGTTCGGCATGACGCGTCGTGCCAGGTGGGGCCTCATCCCGACCGCAGGGAGGGACCTGCTGCGCCGTGCTCCGGCGCCCGGGCAGGGTCTCGCGGCGTCCATGCTCACGCCGGATGAAGTGGTGCGGGCATGAACTCGCCCTCCACGTCGGTTCCCGCCCTCAGCGCCGAGTTCGGGTCGGCCATCGAGCGCCATCTCGTGTCGTGCGGCGACACCATCGTCTATGCCGCCAGGGCCCGCAGCCACGACGTCCTGGCCTGGCTCAAGGACACTCCCGGCCAGCAATACGACTATCTGACCGACGTGACCGCGGTGGAGTACCGCGATCCCGAGCGGCCGCTCGAGGTGGTCTACCAGCTGCGGTCGCTGCCCCGGAAGGCCGACCTCCGGCTGAAGGTGGCGCTGGAGCGGCGGGAGCCCCTCGAGGTCCGGTCGGTGGTGGACCTCTGGCGCGGCGCCGACTGGCTGGAGCGCGAGGTGTACGACATGTTCGGCATCACCTTCGTGGGTCACCCCGACCTGCGGCGCATCCTGATGTGGGAGACCTATGCCGAAGGCTATCCGCTGAGAAAGGACTTCCCGCTCCGCGGCCACTTCAGCCGAGCGGAGCAGACCCGGCAGGCACTCGCCGCCAATCCCGAAGCCCATTACTCCCTGGAAGAGCTGTCCATCGCCGAGTCGTTCGACGAGCTGCCCCCCGACATGCGGGAGCGGCTGGCGCGCGGCGAGCGAGGATTCCTGAAATGAGCCTGCGCACCGTCGAGATGGCGCTGGCGACGCCCGGCGTCGACCGCGAGGGAACGCCGACCCGCATTCCGCGTCGGCGCGGGCCGCGCGGCCCCCGGCGGCCTCGAGGGCGATTTCGGCGCCGAGCGCATGCTGGTCAACATCGGCCCCCAGCACCCCGCGACGCACGGCGTGCTCCGGCTGGTGCTCGAGATGGAAGGCGAGACCGTCAAGCGGTGTATCCCCCACCTCGGGTACCTCCATTCCGGCTTCGAGAAGCTGGGCGAGTACCGCCACTACAACCAGATTATCCCACTCACCGATCGCACCGACTACCTCTCCCCCATGGCCAACAACGTCGGCCTCGCGCTGGCGGTCGAGAAGCTGATGGACCTCGAGGTGACGGAGCGCTGCCGGGTGCTGCGGGTGATCGCCTGCGAGATGAGCCGGATCATCTCTCACCTGGTCTGGCTCGGCACCACCGGCATCGACCTGGGCGCGTTCACGCCGTTCCTCTGGTCGTTCCAGGAGCGCGAGCGGATCTACAATCTCCAGGAGATGTGGACCGGGGCCCGGCTGACCACCAGCCTGACCCGGGTCGGCGGGATGATGGCCGACATCCCGGACGGGTTCGAGACCGGTCTCCGCGAGTTCACCCGCACCTTCCCGGACACCCTGCGCGAGGTGGACACCATGTTCACCCGCAACGCGATCTGGATCGGGCGGACCCAGGGCGTGGGCGTGCTGAGCGCCGAGGAGGCGACCAATCATTCGCTCTCCGGGCCGATGCTCCGGGCCAGCGGCGTGGACTACGACGTCCGGAAGGACCGCCCCTACCTCGGGTACGAGACGTACGAGTTCGACGTGCCGGTCGGCGAGCACGGTGACATCTACGACCGCTATCGGGTCCGGCTCGAGGAGATGTGGCAGTCGAACCGAATTCTGGAGCAGGCGCTCGACCGGCTCGCCGGCCTGCGGGGCGCCCCGATCAACGTGGCCGACCCCCGCGTCATCCTGCCGCCCAAATCGCGCGCGATGAGCGACATGGAGGCGATGATCTTCCACTTCAAGCAGGTGATGGAAGGGGTGAAGCCGCCGGCCGGTGAGGCCTACATGGGCATCGAGAACCCCAAGGGCGAGCTGGGCTACTACTTCGTCTCCGACGGCAGCGCGAAGCCGGTGCGCTGGCGGATCCGGCCGCCATCGTTCATCAACCTGTCGAGCCTGCCGCGGATGTGCGAAGGCGCGCTGCTCGCCGACGTGATCGCGATCAACGCGAGCGTGGACATCGTCATGGGGGAGGTCGATCGATGAGCGGGGCGGCACACGGCACCTCGCCGGCCGAAGAACACGTGCCCGTGTTCACCGGACCGGTCCGCGCGCGGCTGGAGCAGCTCTTCACCCGGTATCCCACCAAGCAGGCCTGCCTGCTCCCGGCGCTGTGGATGGTCCAGGAGTCGCGCGGCTGGATCTCGGAACAGGCGATCGGCGAGGTGGCGGACGTGCTGGAGCTGACGCCCGCCTACGTGAAGGGCGTGGTCACCTTCTACACCATGTACCACACCCACCCGGTCGGCCGGCACTTCGTGCAGGTCTGCACCACCAGTCCCTGCAACATCTGCGGGGCCGAGGACGTGGTGAAGGCGCTGCTGAAGGAAACCGGCTGCGGCGAGCTGGGCGCCACCAGCCCCGACGGCCGGTTCACCGTGATCGAAGTCGAATGCCTCGGCGCCTGCGGGTTCCCGACGCCGATCCTGGTGGACGACGACTTCATCGAGAACGTCACCCCCGAGAAGGTCCGGGACATCGTCCAGAGGTACGAGTAATGGGCTATCCCCATCCCAGCCACCCCAAGGAGACCGTCGTCCTCTCCAAGTACTTCGGCGATCCCGAGGCCCGGAGCTACGCCGGCTGGGTCCGGTACGGCGGCTATCAGGCGCTGCGCAAAGGCCTCGGGATGACCCGCGAGGCGATCGTCGAGGAAGTGAAGGCCTCCGGCCTTCGCGGCCGGGGCGGCGCCGGATTTCCCACCGGGCTCAAGTGGTCGTTCATGCCCAAGGAGGCGGTGAAGCCGCACTACCTGGTCTGCAATGCCGACGAGTCCGAGCCGGGCACCTTCAAGGACCGGGAGATCATGCGCTGGACGCCCGCACGCCCTGATCGAGGGGTGCGCCATCGCCGCGTACGCCATCGGCGCGGAGCGCTGCTACATCTACATCCGCGGCGAATTCACCGAGCCCTGGAAGGTGATGAGCGCCGCGGTCGAGGAGGCCATCGCCAACGGCGCGCTGGGCGACGACGTCTTCGGCAGCGGCAAGCGGATCGAGATGATCCTGCACCGGGGCGCCGGCGCCTACATCTGCGGTGAAGAGACCGCGATGATGAACTCGATCGAGGGCAAGCGCGGCAATCCGCGGATCAAGCCGCCGTTCCCGGCGGTGGCGGGCCTGTTCGGGATGCCGACGACGATCAACAACGTCGAGACCCTCGCCGCGGTGCCGCACATCATGAACCGCGGCGCCGCGTGGTACAAGGCGCTCTGCCTGGGCAACCCCAAGAGCACCGGGACCAAGCTGGTCTCGGTCTGCGGCCACGTGCAGCGGCCGGGCAACTACGAAGTCACCATGGGCACCCCGATGCGGGACATCCTCTACGACATGTGCGGCGGGCCGCCCGGCCGGACGGAAATTCAAGGCGGTCATTCCGGGCGGCTCCTCGGTGCCGATCATGTCGCATCCAGGAAGCCGAGGCGGCCCTGTTCGACTACGAGGGCATCGTCGAGCAGGGGTCGATGCTCGGCTCGGCCGGCATGATCGTGATGGACGACAGCACCGACATGGTCTACCAGATCTGGCGCCTGGCCCGGTTCTACGCCCACGAGTCCTGCGCCCAGTGCACCCAGTGCCGCGAGGGCACCGCGTGGACCGTCAGGGTCCTCGAGCGGATTCTGGCGGGGAAGGGCAAGCAGGAGGATTTCCAGCTGCTGCTCGACCTCTCCGAGAACATGACCGGCAAGACGATCTGCGTGCTGAGCGATTCCTGCGCCGCTCCGGTGGTGAGTGGCATCCAGAAGTTCCGCTCCGAGTTCGAGGCCTACATTACCGGATCGCGCGAGCCGGCGCTCGCGGCCGTGTGACCGCGAGCGGCGGACCTTCGCACTGCCCGGTACCCAAGAAAGAAGAGAATGGCCGACGAACTGGTGAATGTGACGATCGACGGGATGCGGATCGCGGTGCCCCCGGGCACCCTGATCATCGAGGCCGCCAAGCAGGCCGGGCTGCTGGTGCCCCACTACTGCTACCATCCCTCACTGCCGGCCCCCGCGGTCTGCCGGATGTGCCTGGTGGAGGTGGAGAAGGCGCCCAAGCTGATGCCGGCGTGCGTCACCAGCGTCGCCGAGGGGCAGGTGGTGCACGTCAACAGCCCTAGCGCGAAGAAGGCGCGCGAAGGGCGTGCTCGAGCTGCTGTTGATCAACCACCCGCTCGACTGCCCGATCTGCGATCAGTCCGGCGAGTGCGAGCTCCAGAACTACGTGTTCCAGGAAGGCCGCGCGGGCACCCGGTATCGAGGACTACGCCAAGCGGTACAATCCGGTCGAGGACTTCGGCCCGGACGTGTTGTACGTCCCCAACCGCTGCATCCTCTGCACCCGGTGCGTCCGCTTCATGGAAGACGTCGCGGACACGCCCGTGCTCAACGTGTCCGAGCGGGGCGACCGGGCCTACATCGGAATCTCCGAGTCGCAGCGGCTGGACCATCCCTGGGCCGGCAACGTCGTGGACCTCTGCCCGGTCGGCTCGCTGCTCTCCAAGGATTTCCTGCACAAGGCGCGGGTCTGGGATCTCGACAAGTCCGCCAGCATCTGCCCCGGCTGCACCCAGGGCTGCAACATCAGTCTGGACACCCGCGACGACGTAGTGGTCCGGATCAGACCCCGGCCGAATCTCGAGGTGAACCGGCACTTCATCTGCGACTACGGCCGGATGAACTACCGCTGGCTGAACCGCGGCGACCGGGTGGAAGCGCCCCTGGTTCGCGACGGTTCCCGCCATGTGGCGACCGACTGGGATACCGCGCTCGACCGCCTCGGCCAGGTGCTCCGCGGCGCCTCGGGCAGCGCGGTGATCCTCGCATCCGGCCGGGCGTCCACCGAGTCCCTCGGGCTGACCCTCCGCATGCTCGATCGGTTCCAGGTCACCGCCGCGGTTCAGGTGCCGTTGGGTGACGAGGCGCCGCTCGCCGGGATCCCCGGCCTCGCGCTCCGGCGGGAGCGCGCCCCCAACCTGGCGGGCGCCGAGCTGCTCGGTTATCGGGCGCAATGGGAAGCCGCCACGCGCGCGGTGGCCGGCGCCGGGGTGGTGACTCGTCCTCGACGCCGAGCTGGGGCCCGAGGATGAGGCCGCGCTGGCCGCGGCGCCGGGGATCGTGGTCATCCTCGCGACCGTCATGACCGACGTCGGGAACGCCGAGCTGATCCTGCCGGTCACCAACATGGCCGAGGAGAACGGCACCTACGTCAACCGCGACCGGCGGATCCAGCGGTATCAGCAGGCCAAGGCGCAGCCCGGGATGGCGCGGCCCGCGTGGTGGGTGGCGGGCGAGGTGCTGGCCGGCCCGGGTCCCGACGCGGCCGCGCCCTCCACCGCGGCGGAGGCCTTCGCGCTGCTCGGCGAGCGGTGGCCCCTCTTCGCGGGGATGACCCACGACGACCTGGGCTACACCGGCCGGATTCTGACCGACGCGTCCGCCGGGCCGGGGGCCGCCCGGTGACCCCCGAGCTCAAGGGTACGTTCTGCTGAGCGCCGTGAAGATGCTGGTGGTGTTCACCATCATCATGGTCGGCGTGGCGCTGCTCACGCTGATGGAGCGGAAAGTCAGCGCCTGGATGCAGAACCGCCACGGCCCCAACCGGGTCGGCTGGGCCGGTCTGCTCCAGCCCGCGGCCGACGGGGTGAAGAACATCCTCAAGGAAGAGACGCTGCCCGCGCTGGCGAACCCGTGGCTCTTCACCATCGCGCCGGCGCTCTCCTTCATTCCGGCCCTGCTCCTCTCGGCGGTCATCCCCTTCGCAGCGCCGCTGCCGGTGGATTCGACTTCACCTGGGGCCGCTGGTCGCATCGCCCACCACGGCCCGATGCCGATGGTGGTGGCCGACCTGCCGGTCGGGTTTCTCTTCGTCCTGGCCATCAGCTCGCTCGGCGTGTACGGCATCGCGCTGGCCGGCTGGTCCTCTAACAGCAAGTACGCGCTGCTCGGCGGGCTGCGGGCCAGCGCCCAGATGGTCTCCTACGAGGTGGCAATGGGGCTCAGCCTCATCCCCGTGCTCCTCATGTCGGGCGACGTGAGCTTCTCGGTGATCGTGGCGAAGCAGCAGGCGGGCATCTGGTACGTCATGCCGCTGTTTCTTTCGTTCTTCATCTTCACCGTCGCCGGGTTCGCCGAGACCAACCGGCTGCCGTTCGACATGCCCGAGGCCGAATCCGAGTTGATCACCGGATACCACACCGAGTACTCCGCGATGAAGTTCTCGTTCTTCTTCATCGCGGAGTACGCCAACGTGGTGACGGTCTGCGCCATGATCACCACCCTCTTCTTCGGCGGATGGGACATCCCGTTCACCGACTGGGACCGGTCGGGCGGGCTCCTGCCCACGCTGGCGACCTGGCTGTTCTTCTTCCTCAAGGTGCTGTTCTGGATCTTCGTCGTGATGTGGATCCGCTGGACGCTGCCCCGCTTCCGCTACGATCAGCTCATGGCGCTGGGCTGGAAGGTGATGATGCCGCTCGCCCTGGCCTACATCATGGTGACGTGCACCGCGATCTACCTGATCGAGCGGGTGTTCGGGGTGGCCAGCCCGGTGATCGGCTCGCTGATCCTCTTCGCGCTCAACGTCGGCATCGGATTCCTGGTCTTCGGGGTGCTGGACAGCGGCAGGTTCATCCGGGGCTCCGGTGCCCGGCAACAGGCTCTCACTCAACGCGGCCCTCGCGCCGCGACGGCGGGCTGATGGCGATCGGCGTCAAGGTCATGAAGCGCCCGGACCGAGCAGGTCAGCTATGTCCGGGCCACCCTCAAGGGGATGGCACTCACCTTCAAGCACATGCTGGAGAAGAAGGTGACGATGCAGTACCCGGAGCAGAAGAGCACCGACCAGGATCACGGGATGGGGGCCTACTCCCTGTCGTCCCGCTGGCGCGGCACTCACCGGATGCTCACCGACGAGCAGGGACGGTCGAAGTGCGTGGCCTGCGGCCTCTGTCCCCAGATCTGCCCGGCCAACTGCATCAAGCTGGTGCCGGGCGAGGACGAGCAGGGCAACCGGTATCCGCTCATCTACGAGATCGACGAGTTCCGCTGCATCTTCTGCGGCTACTGCCAGGAGGTCTGCCCCGAGGAGGCCATCCACGTCGGGCGTGCATTTCGAGAACTCGGAGTACAGCCGGGGCCGGTTCGTCTACGACCTCGAGCGGCTCTCGGCCCAGACCCACGCCGTCTCCGAGCCTGTGGGACCCCGTCGGACCCCGAGGGGGAATAGGATGACCGAAGCGGTCTTCTACGTCTTCGCGGCCTGCGCGGTGGTCGACGGCCTCGCTGTGCATCCTGTCGCGCAGCGCCATGTCGGCCGTCCTCTGGCTCACGGCCACGATGCTGTCGCCTGGCCGCCCTGTACGTGCTGCTGGGCGCCGCAGTTCGTGGCGCGCGATCCAGGTGCTGGTGTACGCCGGCGCGGTCATGGTCCTCTTCCTGTTCGTCGTCATGCTGCTGAACCTGGGCCACGCCACGAGCGATATGCGAGGCCCCGCCGCAATGGCGACCACCATCGTGATCGCAGGCCTGCTCGCGATCCAGCTCTTTGCCCTGTGGAGTTACTCGCCAGCGCGGCTCGCGAGTGAGGTGGCGCAGGCCCCGCAGCTGAGCGATCCGGCCATCGTCTTCGCCGCGGGACAGTTGGCCCGCGAGGAGGCGGTCTCCCGCGGGGTCGTGGGCGCCGTGGCGGCGCCGCTCTTCCAGGTCTACCTCGTCCCCTTCGAGATCACCTCCATCCTGCTCCTCGCCGCCATCGTGGGCGCCGTGGTGCTGGCCAAGCGGAAGATCTGATGACCGACGGCATGGCCCTGCTCGGCCCGGCGCTCGGGCTCTCGGCGATCCTCTTCAGCCTCGGCGTCGCCGGCGTGCTGCTGCGGCGCAACGTGATCGTGCTCTTCGTCTGCATCGAGCTGATGCTGAACGCGGTGAACCTCACCTTCGTGGCCCTGGCCCAGCTGCACGGGGCGAGCGGCCAGGTGATCGTCTTCTTCGTGATGACCGTCGCCGCCGCCGAGGCCGCGGTCGGGCTCGCCATCATCCTCGCCATCTTCCGGCACCATCAGACGGTGGATCTCCAGAACATCAACTTGCTCCGGGGCTGATGATCGCGTCGCACTGGGTCTGGCTCGCCGTGGCGCTTCCCCTGGCCGGGTTCCTCGTCAACGGAGCGCTGGCCCTCCGCCGCGACCCAGCCCATCCTGGCGGTCTCGATCGTCGGTCCGGGCGTGCTGCTCGGCGCCTTCGCGGTCTCGGTCGGCGGTGTTCCTCGGGCTCCTGGGCCAGTCGGCGCACGAGCCGCATCTGGTGACCCTGTGGCCCTGGATGCCGGTCGGGGTCGCTTCAGGTGGATCTCGCGTTCCAGGTCGACCAGCTCTCGACGGTGATGCTGCTGGTCGTCACCGGCGTCGGGAGCCTGATCCACCTGTTCAGCGTCGGCTACATGAAGGACGACCCGGGGTACGCGCGCTACTTCGCGTACCTCAACCTGTTCGTGGTGTTCATGCTGGTGCTGGTGCTGGGCGCGAACTTCCCGGTGCTCTTCATCGGCTGGGAAGGCGTGGGGCTCTGCTCCTACCTGCTGATCGGCTTCTGGTTCACCGAGAAGGCCAACGCCGACGCCGGCAAGAAGGCCTTCATCATGAACCGGATCGGCGACTTCGGCGTGCTGGTCGCGATGTTCCTGCTCTGGCGGGAGTTGGGCACGCTCGACTTCGGCCAGATCGCCGCCGCGGGCGCCCGGTACGCTGGAGCCCGGCGGCGCCATCGTCACCCTGATCACCCTGTTCCTCTTCCTCGGCTGCACCGGGCAAGACGCGCGCAGATCCCGCTCTACACCTGGCTGCCCGACGCGATGGCCGGCCCGACGCCGGTGTCGGCGCTGATCCACGCGGCGACGATGGTCACGGCCGGGCGTCTACCTCGTGGCGCGGACCAACGTGCTCTTCGCGCTGGCGCCGCTGTCGAGCGCGGTGGTCGCGGGCGATCGGCGCGCTCACCGCGATCTTCGCCGCGACGATCGCCCTCCGGCAGTACGACATCAAGAAGGTGCTGGCGTACTCCACCGTCTCCCAGCTCGGCTACATGTTCCTCGCGCGTGGGCTCGGCGGCCTATCGCCGGCGGGATCTTCCACCTGGTGACGCACGCCTTCTTCAAGGCGCTGCTCTTCCTCGGCGCCGGGCTGCGTGATCCACGCCATGCATCACGCGTATCACGCGACCCACTCGCACGAGGACGCGCAGGACATGCGCAACATGGGCGGCCTGCGCGAGCGTACATGCCGGTGACCTTCGGGCTCATGGCGATCGCGACGCTCGCGATCGCCGGCATCCCGCCGTTCTCCGGCTTCTTCTCGAAGGACGAGATCCTCGCCTCCGCGTTCGCGCGGGGAGCGGAGATGCCGGTCTACTACCTCTTCTACGCCATGGGCATCGCCGCGGCGTTGCTCACCGCCTTCTACATGGCGCGCCTGATGGCCATGACCTTCCTCGGCGAGAACCGCACCGGCGAGGAGCGAGGCCCGGCACCTGCACGAGGCGCCCTGGATCATGACCGGCCCGCTGGTGGTGCTCGGCGTGCTGTCGGCGATCGGCGGCGTGCTCAACCTGCCGGCCTTCGTCGGCGGCCACCACGCGCTGGAGCGCTGGCTCGAGCCGGTGACGGCGGCCGGCGCCGCCTTCGCCCGGGTGGAGCTGCCGCACGGCACGACGGAGTTGCTCCTGGTGGGCGCCGCCATTCTGATCGGCGTGGTCGGGCTCCTGCTGGGCTATCGCGCCACGCTCGCCCGGCGGACCGTCGCGGCCCGCGAGGCGCCCGAGGACACCGGCCTCGCGCGGGTGCTCAACCGGAAGTACTACGTGGACGAGATCTACGACGCGGCCATCGTGCGCCCGGTCGTCTGGCTCTCGCGGGTGGTGCTGTGGAAGGGCGTGGATCAGGGCGTGATCGACGGGGCCGCCGTCAACGGCACCGCCAGGCTGTCGCGGGGTCTGGGCTGGCTGGGCAGCCGGCTGCAGACCGGGCAGGTCGGGCGTCTACGTCGTGCTGTTCCTCGTCGGCGCGCTCTGGATCCTGCGCGCCGTGATCCGGTGACGCCGCGATGACCGCCTTCCTCGACTCGATCGGCTACGGGCAGTGGATTCTCCACGCGCTGGTCGTGCTCCCGCTGCTGCGGGGTCGTGCCGGTGCTGCTGGGGCCCGAGTCCGCGCGCCAAGTGGACCGCGCTGCTGGTGACGACGCTCGAGTTCGTCCTGTCCGCTCGGACTCTGGTGGTCGCTCGATCCGGGGCGCGGCACCCTCCAGCTGGTCTCCGAGCACCCCGTGGATCCCGAGCTGGGGCATCAGCTACCGGGTCGGCATCGACGGGATCTCGCTGGTGATGGTGCTGCTCACCACCCTGCTGATGCCGCTCAGCGTGCTGGGCAGCTGGCAGTACATCACCACGCAGGAGCGCGGGTTCTACGCGCTCATGCTGGCGCTGCTGACCGGGCTGCGTCGGCGTGTTCATCGCGCTCGACCTCTTCCTGTTCTACGTGTTCTTCGAGGTGATGCTGATCCCGATGTACTTCATCATCGGGATCTGGGGCGGGACCAACCGGCTGTACGCCGCGATCAAGTTCTTCATCTACACGATGGTCGGCTCGCTGCTCATGCTGGTGGCGATCGTCGCCCTGGTGTGGCGGATTCAGTCGGTCACCGGCTACCTCTCCTTCTCGTACGACGACGTGCTGACCCACGCCGGCGCGGTGGGGCCGCTGGCCCCGTGGCTGCTTCGCCGCGTTCGCGCTCGCCTTCGCGATCAAGGTGCCGATCTTCCCGTTCCACACCTGGCTGCCCGACGCGCACGTCGAGGCGCCGACCGCGGGCAGCGTCCTCCTGGCGGCGGTCATGCTCAAGATCGGGACCTACGGATTCCTCCGGTTCGCCGTGCCGTTCTTCCCGCAGGTCGCGTTGAGCCCGACCGTGAGCCGGCATCATCGTCGTCCTCGCCGTCATCGGGATCATCTACGGCGCGCTGGTCGCGATGGTGCAGCCCGACTTCAAGAAGCTGGTCGCCTACTCCTCGGTGAGCCACCTCGGCTTCGTCATGCTCGGCATCTGGGGCGGAACCGTGCAGAGCGTGCAGGGCGTCGCTGATGATCATGATCAGCCACGGCATCTCGACCGGCGCGCTGTTCCTCCTCATCGGCATGATCTACGAGCGGCGGCACACCCGCCTGATCGCCGACTACGGCGGCATCGCCCGCGTCGTGCCGATCTTCAGCCTGATCTTCACGGTCGTGGCGCTCTCCTCCATCGGGCTGCCCGGGCTCAACGGGTTCGTCGGCGAGTTCCTCGTGCTGATCGGCAGCTTCACGGCCTTCCCGCTGGCCACCGTGCATCGCCACGACCGGCGTCATCTTCGCCGCCGCGTACCTCCTCTGGGCGCTCCAGCGGATGATCTTCAACCGCGCTGGACAAACCGGAGAACGAGCACCTGACCGACCTGAACCGCCGCGAGCTCGCGCTCATGGTCCCGCTGCTGGTCGGCATCGTCTGGCTCGGCCTCTATCCCCAGCCGGTGCTGCGCCGGATGGAGCCGGCCACCCAGCGCTACCTCCAGCTGACCCAGCCGGCCCGCGCGGCGCCGCCGGTCGCGGTGCGCGGCGTCGACCGTCGAGGTCCGGCCATGAGCCGGATCGACCTCAGGTCGCCGCTGGGCCTTGCGATCGCCCTGCTGCCGGAGATCCTGCTCTCCGTCTGGGCGCTGATCGTCCTCCTGGTGGTGAGCTGGCGGCATCGGACCGCCGAGGACAGCCGGCTGGCCGGGCTGGATCGGCCTCGCGGGACTCCTGGTGAGCGGGGCGGGACTGGCCGCGCTGTGGGTGAGCGGCGCCACGCCGGACGGGCTGCCCCAGATGGTGGCCCTCGACCCGTTCCGCTACGGCGCTTCGGCCATCGCGCTGCTGGCGGCCGCCGGGCACCATCCTGATCTCGCTCGGGCTATCTGGAGCGGGAACGGCTGATCGCGCCGGAGTACTACCCGCTGGTGCTGCTCGCCACCGCCGGGATGATGTTTCTCGCCGGCGCCGAAGACCTGATCGTCCTCTTCCTCGGCCTCGAGGTGATGTCGGTCGCGGTGTACGTGCTCGCCGGGTACAACCGGGCCGATCCGTTCTCCTCCGAGGCGGCCCTGAAGTACTTCCTGATCGGCGCCTTCGCCTCGGGGTTCCTGCTGTACGGCATCGCGCTGGTGTACGGCGCGACGGGCACCACCAACCTCTCGATCATCGGCGCCCAGCTCTCCGGCCGGCCGATTCCGCTGATGGCGGCGCTCGGCCTCGGGCTCCTGCTCATCGGCCTGGGGTTCAAGATCTCCGCGGTGCCGTTCCACATGTGGGCCCCCGACGTGTACGACGGCGCTCCCACCCCCGTGAGCGGGTTCATGGCCACCGGGGTCAAGGCGGCCGCCTTCGCGGCGCTGGTGCGGGTGCTGCTCGAGGCCTTTCCGTCGGCCACGGGACTCTGGCAGCCCATCATCGCCGGCCTGGCGATCGCGTCCATGGTGGTCGGCAACCTGGTCGCGCTGGCGCAGCGATCGCTCAAGCGTATGCTGGCGTACAGCTCGATCGCGCACGCGGGCTACATGCTCGTGGCGGTCTGGACCGGCACTCACGCGGGAGCGGGCGCCGTGTTGCTATATCTGCTGGCCTACGGACTCACCACTCTGGCGAGCTTCGGGTTCCTCACCGCGCTGGGACGGGGCGGCGAGCGCGACGTGACCTACGACGATATCGCCGGCCTCGCGGCCACCCGTCCGGCGATCGCGTTCGGACTCGCCGTCTGCATGCTGTCGCTGCTGGGGTTTCCCGGCACCGTCGGCTTCATCGGCAAGTGGTACATTCTGACGGCAGTGGTGGCCGAAGGGCAGTTGATCCTGCCGGTGATTCTGGTCCTGACCAGCGTGCTGTCGGCCGGCTACTATCTCCCGGTCATCATGGCCATGTACATGCGGCCGTCCCCCGAACCGGACCGCCACGCCGCGGTCGGGCTCAGTCCCACGGCCGCGGCAGCCGTCGCGGTCTCGGTCGCGGCGGTGCTGCTTTTCGGTTTCTGGCCGAGCGAGCTGCTCGAGCTGGCCGGCGCCAGCGCCACGTCGTTGACCCAGACCGCCCTGCCGATGGCGGGAAAGTAGGGCCCGCGGAGAGCCATGAACGTCCCCAAATCCATCTTCCGGCAGTACGACGTCCGCGGCCTGGTAGACGACCAGCTCACGCCCGAGTTCGCCCGGGCGCTGGGGCGCGCCTTCGCCACCGTCGCCTGGGACCGCGTCGGCCGGGCGCCGGTGATCGCCGTCGGGCGCGACAACCGGCCCTCCGGCCCGGCGCTCTCCCAGGGCGTGCGACTGGGGATCACCGACGCGGGGGGCACCGCGGTCGATGTGGGCACCCTGCCCACGCCCGCCTTCTACTTCGCGGTCTCCGCGCTCGAGACCGACGGCGGACTGCAGGTGACCGGATCCCACAATCCGCCGGAGTTCAACGGCTTCAAGATGGTGCTGGCGGGCGAGGCCTTCCACGGCGAGGACATCCTCGGCCTCTGGGAGATCATCACGGCCGAGCGCTGGCGGGGCGGGGTGGGGAAGGAGACCACGGACAACTCCGTCCTCCAGCGGTACCGTGAGGCGATCGTCTCCCGCCATACCCTCGAGCGGCGGGTCAAGGTGGTTGCTGACTGCGGGAACGGCGTCGGCAGCGTCATCGCCATCTCGACGCTCCGTGCGCTCGGCGCCGAGGTCACGCCGCTCTTCTGCGAATCGGACGGCACGTTCCCGAATCATCATCCCGACCCCACCGTCCCGGAGAACCTCGAGGATCTCCAGCAGGCGGTGCGGCGGGAAGGGGCCGAGCTGGGCATCGCCTTCGACGGCGACGCCGACCGGATCGGCGCGGTAGACGAGACCGGACAGATCATCTGGGGCGACCAGCTCCTGGTCATCTTCGGCCGCGACGCGGTGAAGCGCTTCGGCCCCGGCACGCCGGTCATCTTCGACGTGAAGTGCTCGGAGGTCCTGCCCGCCGCGCTCCGTGAGGCCGGCGCGGAGCCGGTGATGTGGAAGACCGGCCATTCCCTCATCAAGGCGAAGATGAAGGAGCTGCACGCCCCGATCGCCGGCGAGATGAGCGGCCACATGTTCTTCGGTGGCGACTATTTCGGTTACGACGACGCGATCTTCGCCGCGGCCCGGCTGCTGGAGATCGTGAGCCGGAAGCCGTTCGGGCTCGCGACCCACCTGGCGGATCTGCCCCGGACGTTCGCCACGCCCGAGATGCGGGTGGACGCGCCGGAGGAGGAGAAGTTCGCCATCGTGGAGCGCGCGGCCAAGTACTTCGCCGACCGCTATCCGGTGAACACCATCGACGGCGTCCGCATCACGTTTCCCACCGGCTGGGGCCTGCTGCGCGCCTCGAACACCCAAGCGATTCTCGTGCTGCGCTTCGAGGCGACCGATCCGGCGGCGCTGGACGCGTACCGCGGCGAGGTCGTCGGCTGGCTCGCCGGGCAGGGCGTGCGCGCGTAACCCCGTGAATCGACGCGGCCGCCGGCTGCTCGCCGCGATTGCCGGCCTCGTCGCCCTGCTGTTCGCCGGCCGGTGGGCGGCGGGCCTGCTGGCCGATCGCTGGTGGGCCGCGCAGATCTCCCCGGCCGCGGTCGAGTTTCTCACCGATTGGCACGTGCTCCGGCTGACGCTGGACCTGGCCGGATTTCTCTTCGCCTCGGCCTGGTTCATCGGCCATCTCCTTCTGGTCTATCGCGCCGTCGGCTCGGTCCAGGTGCGCCGCAACGTGGCCAACCTGGAGTTTCGCGAGGCGCTCACACCCGGCGTGCTGCTCACGGTGGCCGTCGGATCGGGCGCCGTGCTCGGGCTGCTCGTCGGCACCGGCGGCGCGGAGCGGTGGCACCAGGTGGCGCTGGCCTGGCAAGGCGTGAGCTACGGTGTCGCCGATCCACTGCTGCGCCACGACCTCGGGCTCTATGTGGCGCAGCTTCCCGCCTGGCGCCTGGCGCACGGGTTCACGCTCCTCCTCGTTGTGCTCGCCCTGGGCATCGTCTTCGGGCTCTACGTCCTCGTCGGGGCGGTACGCTGGCTCGAGGGGCGGCCCGCGATCAACGATCACGCTCGCGCCCACATCGGCTGGCTCCTCACGGCGCTCGCGCTCACGCTGGTGTGGGGCTACCTCCTCGAGCCGTACGAGTTGATCGCCGGACTGGGCGGACCGGTCGATCGCTCGACCTGGAGCGCGACCACGCTGGTATCGCCGCTGCTGGTGGGTGTCGGTCTCGCCACCGCGGCGCTGTCGGCCGCGTGGGCGCTCCGCCCCAGGCACGCCCTCGTCGCCGCAGGGTGGATCGTCCTGTCCCTCGCTTCGGTGATCGGTCACTGGGTGGTGCCCCCGGCGATGTCGGGAGAGGGAGAATCGCCGGCGCCGGCGGCCGTGATCGATCGGCTCAACCGAATGGCGTACGGACTGGACCACCCTGGTCGAGAGCCGCTACGCGCCGACCGCCCCCCCGGCGCCGCCCCCGCTGCCCTCGCTGCCCTCGCTGTGGAACGCCGAGCTGGTCGGCCACGTCGCGGCCAGCGACTCGAACGAGGTGCTTGCCGTCGATCAGGCGATCCTCGCGCCTCCGGGGCAGGCCGCGGCCAGTCTGGCTGGCCGTGCGCGCGGCTCCCAGTGGCCGCACCTCGGTGGTCGCGGTCGCCGACGACCGGGTCAGCCCCGCCGGCCAACCGCTGTTCTACTCGGCCAGCGACACCGCGCCGGGGCACCGCTCGCGTCGCCTATCTTCGACCTCGGCCTGGCGATGGATTCCGGCCCGACGCGCCGCTCGTACCGGATCGAGCCGGCCGATCGTCGGGGGGTCGAGGTCGGGGGCTGGGCGCGGCGGGTGATGCTCGCCTGGGCGCTTCAGGCCGGCCGCGCTGCTTCGGCCAGCTGCCCCCGCAGGCCCGAGGTGGACTGGCGCCTCTCGCCCGCCGAGCGGCTGCAGTCACTGGCCCCATTCGGCCGCTGGGGCGAGCCCGTGCCGCGCATCGTGAATCGGGAGCTGATGTGGCTGGTGGACGGCTACGTGGCCCCGCGCACCTTTCCCCTGGGCGCCCGGCTTCAGTGGCGCGGGCATGAGATCGGCGCGCTCCACGCGGGGTTCCTGGCGACGGTCGACGCCGCCACCGGCGCGACCCGGATCTACCTCCGGCCCGGGGCCGACGGGCTGGCCGCCGCCTGGGCCGCCGTGCGCCGGGGGTCTGGTCGAACCCGCCACGGCCATCCCCGACGCGGTTCGCCGCGCCGCGCCCTATCCGCTGGAGCTCTTCCGGATCCAGGCGACCTACCTGGAGCAGAAGGAGCCGGAGCTGGGCGGTCTCGGCGGTCCGCAGGGCGTCCCGCCGGGTAGACCCGCCCGCCACCGATCTCATCTGGAGCTCCGATACCAGCGGCCCGGTGCGCATGGCGCTGTACGAGCGCGCCGGGCGACCGGCGCCTCGGGGGCGTCCTCACCGGGGCGAGAGTCGCCGGCGCGGACGAGCTCACGTCTGGTGCGCTTCGATTCCACCACGTCGCTGCAGAGCCGAGCCGCGCTGGAGAACCGCTGGAGCCACTTCGCCTCCTACGACGCGCTGAGCGACTCGGTCGGAGACGAAGGCGGGAAGCTGGAGCGCGGCCCGGTGCGGCTCGATCTCGGCGCCGACGGGCCGGTGGCCTACCAGTCGCATTTCGTGCGCGGCGCGCGCGGCTCGGCCGTGCTCTCCTGGATCAGCGTGGCCGCCGCCGGCGAGCGGCTCGGCGCCGGCCGCACGCCTGCGCGAGGCCTGGAGCAATCTGCTCGGCGCCTCGGTGCCGGCGATCGCCGGCAGCGCCCAGGCCACCCGGCTGGAGGAGGCGCGGCGCTGGCTGGAGCAGGCCGATTCCGCGCTGCGCAGCGGGGACTGGGCCGCGTTCGGACAGGCGTGGCGAGGCCTGCGCGAAGCGCTGGGACTCCCCTCGGAGGCGGCGAAGCGATGAGCTTGCTCCCCCCTGGAGGCAGGACTAGCTTGCAGCGCGTTTTGGGCCGGGGAACGGCGTGAGACGTCGCCGTACTGGCGCTGGGCGGCAACGCGCTCGCCCGCGCCGACGAGCCCGCGACGATCGTCAACCAGTTCCGTCACGCGCGCGAGAGCATGGCATCGGTGGTCACGCTGGCGCGCGAGGGCTGGCGGATCGTCATCGTCCACGGCAACGGGCCGCAGGTCGGCGACTCGCTGGTCCGCAACGAGGTCGCCCGGCGCGTGGTCGAGCCGCTGCCCCTGGGCGTGCTGGTCGCGGAGACCGCCGGCTGGATCGGCTACATGCTCCAGCAGTCGCTGCAGAACGCGCTCGCGGCCGCCGGGGTGCGCCGCGAAGTCGTGACGGTGGTGACCCAGACCCTGGTGGACCGATTCGATCCGGCGCTCGGCGCCCGCACGAAGCCGATCGGCCAGGCGCTGACCGAGGACGAGGCGACCCGCCTGCGCGAGTCGGGTCGGTCGGTGGCCCGGGACGGCGCCGGGGCGTGGCGCCGGATGACCGCCAGCCCGCGCCCGAGGCGGTGGTCGAGTTCCCGGTGGTTCGCCGGCTGCTGGACCAGGGCGTCATCGTGATCGCCGCGGGTGGCGGCGGCCCGCCGGTATACGACGATCCGATCCTCGGGCTGGAGGGCGTGGACGCCGTGGTGGACAAGGATCGAGTCGTCGGCCGTGCTGGCCCGCCAGCTCGAGGCGGACGTGCTGATGATCCTCACCAACGTGGACGCGGTCTACGAAGGATGGGGAACGCCGACCGCTCGCCCGCTCCGCCGGCTGACGGTGGCGTCGGGCGGACGCAGATGATCGCGGCGGGCGCCTTCGACGCCGGGGGCATGCGGCCCAAGATCGAGGCGGCCGCGGGCTTCGCCCGGCTGGGCGCAGGCCGCGCGATCATCGCGCATCTGGCCTCGGGCCCGGCCGCCCTCCGGGGCGAGACCGGCACCACGATCGTGAGGGACGCGTGAACCTGCACGAGTATCAGGCCCGGTCACTGCTGAAGGCCGCCGGCATCGCGATGTTCGAGGGCGACGTCGCCTCGACCCCCACCGAGGCCGAAGCGATCGCCCGGCGGATCGGCGGCACGGTCGTGATCAAGGCGCAGGTGCATGCCGGCGGGCGGGGCAAGGCCGGCGGGGTCAAGCTGGCCCGCAATCCCGCCGAGGCCATGGACGAAGCGGCCCAGATCCTCGGCATGACCATCAAGGGGCTGACGGTCCACAAGGTCCTCGTCGTACCGGCCGCTGAAATCGCCACCGAGAGCTACGTCGGACTGATCATGGACCGCGAGACCCAGCGCCCGGTCTACATGGTGAGCTCGGCCGGGGGCGTGGACATCGAAGAGGTCGCGGCCAAGACGCCCGAGAAGATCGTGCGCCTGCCGGTGGATCCTACCTACGGCCTGTTTCCTCACCAGGCCCTGTCGCTCGCCTTCGTGCTCTACCGCGACTTCGCCCAGGTGAAGGCCGCGGCCAAGATCATCGAGCAGCTCTACCGCGCCTACATCGACAACGGCGCCTCGCTGGCGGAGATCAACCCGCTGGTCACGACCCCCGACGGCCGCGTCCTGGCGCTCGACGCCAAGATCGTCATCGACGACAACGAGCTCTTCTGGCGGCCGGACCTCGGCGTGCTGCGGGACGATTCGGCCGAGGAGCCGAGCGAGGCGGCGGCCCGCCGCGCCAACCTGTCGTTCATCAAGCTCGACGGCGACGTCGGCTGCGTGGTGAACGGCGCCGGGCTCGCGATGGCGACGATGGACCTGGTGAAGTACTACGGGGGCGAGCCCGCGAATTTCCTCGACATCGGCGGCAGCTCGAGCCCCGAGAAGGTCATCAACGCCCTCAAGATCATCACCGCCGACGCCGCACGTGAAGGCGATCCTCTTCAACATCTTCGGCGGCATCACCCGGACCGACGACGTGGCCAACGGCATCGTCGCGGCCACCCGGCAGTTCAAGGTGAACGTCCCGATCGTGATCCGCCTGACCGGCACCAACGAGGCCGAGGCGATCCGGATCCTCAACGGGGTCGGCATGACGGCGCTGAGCGACATGGACGAGGCGGTGCAGCGGGTGGTGCAGCTGGCGCGGGAGGGGGCGTGAGCATCTTCGCCGATGCGTCGACGCGTCTCGTCATCCAGGGGATCACCGGCCGCGAGGGGTCGTTCCACGCCCGCCAGATGATCGAGTACGGGACCAACGTGGTGGCAGGCGTGACCCCGGGCAAGGGCGGCCAGACGTTCGACGGAACGGTTCCGGTCTTCAACACCGTCGCCGATGCGGTGAGCGCAACCGGCGCCAACACCTCGGTGATCTACGTGCCGCCGATGGGTGCGGCGGCGGCGGTAATCGAATCGGCCGACGCCGGGATCCCGCTGGTCGTGTGCATCACCGAGGGTATTCCGGTCCTGCACATGAGCCGTGCCATGCCGTTCGTGCGGAGCCGCGGGGTCCGGCTCATCGGGCCCAATTGTCCGGGCCTGATCACCCCTGGCGCCAGGGCCAAGATCGGGATCATTCCCGGCAACATCTGCAGCGCCGGGAGGGTGGGCCTGGTATCCCGCAGTGGCACGCTGACGTACGAAGTCGTCAATCACCTCACCCGCACCGGCATCGGCCAGAGCACCTGCGTGGGCATCGGTGGCGATCCCGATCATCGGCACCAACTTCATCGACTGCCTCGCGGCCTTCCAGGACGACCCGGAGACCGACGCGATCGTGATGATCGGCGAGATCGGCGGCACCGACGAGCAGAATGCCGCGGCCTTCGTGAAGGAGCAGGTGACCAAGCCGGTGGTCGGCTTCATCGCCGGACAGACCGCCCCCAAAGGGCGGCGCATGGGCCATGCCGGCGCGATCATCTCGGGGTCCTCGGGCACCGCCGAGGAGAAGCTCGCCGCCTTCGAGGCGGCGGGCATCGCCATCATGCGACGGCCCATCGACGTGGTGGCGCTGCTGCAGAAGACCACGGGGCGGAACAGCGCCACGCCTGGTAAGAGAAAGTGAAACCGCTGGTCACCACTCTCCCATCCGCTTCGACCGCTCCGCCTCTCGACACCCACGCCTTTCACCTACGGAGGCCCGTTTGGCTTCACCCACCCTCACGCTCGGCATCGTCAAGCCGGATGCGGTCGCGGGCGGCAAGACCGGGAAGATCCTGGCCCAGCTGGAACACGCCGGCTTCGTGCTTCGCGCGGCGCGCCTGGTGCGGCTGACCGACGCACAGGCGGGCGCGTTCTACGAGGTGCACCGCGGCCGGCCGTTCTACGACGAGCTGGTGCAGTTCATGACCAGCGGGCCTTGCCTGCCCATGGCCCTGGAACGGGACGACGCCGTCGCGCACTTGCGTACCGTCATCGGCGCCACCGACCCCGCCGAGGCGGCCGCCGGGACGATCCGGAAACTCTACGCCGAGTCCAAGGGCCGGAACGCCATCCATGCCTCGGACAGCCGGGAGAATGCCGCCCGGGAGGTAGGGTTCTTCTTCAGCGAGGGTGAGCTGGCCGGACTGCGCTGATCAGCCCGGATGGCGGGCTTCGTGGGGTTGCCCCAAGTGATTGTCCCGGCTAGGTTAACGGGCTATGCTGCGCGTGGACATTCGGGACCTCCAGCGGGGGCCGGTCCGAACCATGGCCGAACTCGCGCCGGAGGATCCGACCTTCGTCGGCCTCGGCCTGGACTTGGTCGGACCGGTCACGGTGCAGGGCCAGCTGCAGGCCACTGGTGCGGGAGAATACCTCTGGCGAGGCGATCTCCACGTGGTCGTGCGCGGTGAGTGCCGGCGCTGCCTCACCGAGGTGATCGACGAGGTGGATGTGGAGGTGGACGCCGCGGTGTTCAGCTCCGACCCGGAGGCCGCGGACGATCCCGATTTTTATCCCCTGTCGGAGCGAGCCGCCGCGGTGGATGTGGGGGCGGTGGTTCGCGAGGAGCTCGCACTGGCGGCGCACGCGCACCTGCTCCTGTGTCGGGACGATTGCGCCGGGCTCTGCCCCAGATGCGGGGCCGACTTGAACGCGGGGCCGTGCGCCTGTCACCTACCCGCCGAACCTGTTTGAGGACACCATGGCAGTCCCGAAGCGCCGAACCTCGAAAATGAAGAAGCGCCTGCGGCGGGGTCACCACTCCGGAGCCGGCATGCGCGACCCAGCCGTGTCCGCGCTGCAGCTCCCCCAAGCTGTCGCACCGGGTGTGCGACTCCTGCGGGTACTACGGCGGCAAGAAGCGGGTCGAGGTCGAGGACGCCTGAGCGTGATTCGCGTCGCGCTGGACGCGATGGGGGGAGACAGCGCACCGCGCACTGAAATCGCGGGGGTGGTCGACGCCCTTGCCGAGCTGCCGGACGGATTTCTGATGCAGCTGGTGGGTAAGGGCGGCGCCATCGAGGCCGAGCTCGCCGGCTATCCCGGCGTCGACCGCGAGCGCATCGAGCTGCATGAGGCGGCCGATGTCATCGGGATGAGCGAGAAGCCCCTCCAGGCGGTCCGGAAGAAGCCCCATTCCAGTCTCGTGGTCGGTCTCGGCCTCCAGCGTGACGGCCGGTCGGACGCCTTCATCTCCGCCGGCAACACCGGCGCGATGCTGGCCGGCTCGACCATGCTGCTGGGCCTCCACGACGGCGTCGAGCGCGCCACCGTCGCCACGCTGTTTCCCACCGGCACGGAGCCGGTTCTGGTGCTCGACGGCGGCGCCAATCTCGATTGCTCCCCTCGCGAGCTCCTCGGCTTCGCCTACCTCGGCACGGTGTACATGCGCGATCTGATGGGACGACAGAGCCCGGTCGTGGGACTGCTCAACGTGGGCGAGGAAGAGGAGAAGGGCACCGCCGTCGTGCGCGAGGCCCACCAGCTGCTCAAGCGGGCACCCCGCATCAACTACGCCGGCAACATCGAGGGCCGCGACATCCTCCCCGGGCCGCAACAGCGGGTGCCGGTGGACGTCGTGGTGTGCGACGGGTTCGTCGGCAACATCGTGCTCAAGTTCTACGAGTCCTCCGCCCGGGTCTTCGTCGGCCTGCTCAAGGAGCGCATTCCCGACGCCTTCGACCGGCCCGCCATGGCGGACCTCAACCGCATTCTGGACTACTCCACCTACGGCGGCGCGCCCCTGCTTGGCATCAAGGGCGTCTCCATCGTCTGCCACGGTGCCTCCAGCCCCACCGCGATCAAGAACGCGATCCGCGTGGCGGTGCAGGCGGCGCGGGCGGGGCTGAGCCAGCACATCGGCGCCGAGTTCGCCCAGCGCCAGACGGCGGCGCCCGCATGATCCCCCGGCCCTTCGCGGAGCTGGCCAGCGTGGGCAGCGCGGTGCCGCCCGGGGTGCTCACCAACCACGACCTGATGCGGACCCTGGATACCTCGGACGAGTGGATCGTCGAGCGCACCGGCATCCGCGAGCGACGGATCGCGGAGCCGGAGCAGACCGTCGCCATGCTGAGCCGCGAGGCCAGCGATATCGCGCTCGAGCGCGCGGGCATCACGCCGGCGGACCTGGACGCCATCGTGCTCGCCACCGCCAGCCCCGACCGGTTGCTGCCCTCGACCGCCTGCGACCTCCAGGCGCTGCTCGGCGCGCACAACGCGGCCGCCTTCGACGTGGGCGCGGCCTGCCCCGGGTACATCTACGCCCTCACGATCGCCGAGGGGCTCATCGCGTCGGGGCAGAGCCGGACGGTGCTCGTGGTCGGGGCCGAAAAGCTCTCCACCATCACCGACTTCCAGGACCGGTCCACCGCGATCCTGTTCGGCGATGGCGCGGGCGCCTCGGTCGTGCGCCGCTCGTCTCAGCCCGGCCGCGGGGTACTCTCCACCTACCTCAAGTCTGATGGCCGGCTCGCGCCGCTGCTCTACCGGCCGGGCGGCGGCGCGGCCGACCCGATCAGCGAGAAGGTGGTCTGCGAGCGATCGCATTATATGAAGATGGCCGGGCGCGAAGTGTTCAAGGCCGCGGTTCGCGCCATGACGGAGGCCTGCGACGAGGCCCTGACGCTGGCCGGTGTCACCGCGGACCAGATCGACCTGCTGGTCCCCCACCAGGCCAATCTTCGGATCATCGACGCCACGGCCAAGCATGCGGGCATCCCGATGTCCAAGGTGATGGTCAATCTCGACCGCTACGGCAACACCTCGTCGGCCTCGATCCCGCTGGCGCTGGATCAGGCGCTGGGCGAAGGACGGGTGGGGCCCGGGTCGCTGATGCTGCTGGTGGCGTTCGGCGCCGGGTTCACCTGGGGGAGCGCCGTCGTCCGGTGGTGACGGTGCTGATCTGCCCCGGCCAGGGGGCGCAGCGCGTCGGGATGGGGAAGGACCTCGCCGAGCGCTTTCCACCCGCCCGCGAGACCTTTGGCGCCATCGACGAGGCCCTCGGCGTTTCGCTCTCACGCGTCATGTGGGAAGGCCCCGAGAGCGAGCTCACGCTCACCCATAACGCCCAACCCGCGATCCTCGCTCATACCGCCGCCGTCCTCGCCGTCGTGGCCGACCGCCTGGCAGCGCCGGCGGCAGGTGCCGGGCATAGCCTCGGGGAGTACAGCGCCCACGTGGCGGCCCGTACCCTCACCGTGGCCGACGCCGCCCGTCTGGTCCGCCGCCGCGGGGAGCTGATGCTCGCGGCGGGCCAGGCGCGCCCAGGGGCGATGGCTGCCGTGCTCGGGCTCGCCACGGCTGAGGTCGAGGCCGCCTGTAACCAGGCGTCCGGCGACGGCGGCGTGGCGGTCGCCGCCAATCTCAACGCGCCCGACCAGACGGTCATCTCCGGCGATCCCGGCACGGTCGCCACCGCGGGCGAGGACTGCAAGGCCCGGGGGGCCAAGCGCGTGGTCGCCCTCAAGGTGAGCGGCGCGTTCCATTCGCCGTTGATGGCGCCGGCGGTGGACGGGCTTCGCGACGCGCTCGCGTCGGTGGCGTTCGCCGATCCGGCGTTTCCCATCATCGCCAATGCCAGCGGGACGGAGGTGCGGACCGGCATGGATGCCAAGCGCCTGCTGGCCGACCAGCTGACCGCCCCGGTGCGCTGGGTGGCCTGCATGCGCGCCGCGGCGGCGTTGGCGCCCGAGGCGACCTTCGTCGAGGTGGGCCCGGGAAACGTGTTGTCGGGGCTGTTGAAGCGGAGCGTGCCTGGCGCACGCTCGGTCGCGCTGGGGACGGCGGACGAGGTGGAGAAATTCCTGTCATGAGCCGCTCCGGGCCGATGACCCTCGATCTCACCGGCAAGGTGGCCTTCGTCACCGGGAGCACCCGCGGCATCGGGCTCGCCATCGCCCGGGCGATGCACGGTGCCGGCGCCAAGGTCGCCATCGTGGGCCGTGACGAGGCGCGCGCGCGCGCGGCGGCGGCGGAGCTGGGCGAGCGGACCACCGGGGTGGCCTGCGACGTCGCCCTGGCGGAGCAGGTGGCGGCGGCGCTCGCCGCGGCCGAATCCGCCCTGGGTCCCATCGACGTCCTGGTGAACAACGCGGGCCTGACCCGCGACAACCTCCTGCTTCGCCTGACCGACGAGGACTGGGACACGGTGCTCGACGCCAACCTGAAAGGCGCCTTCCACACCACCCGCGCGGTCGTGAAGGGGATGATGAAGCGGCGGAGCGGGCGTATCATCAACGTGACCAGCATCGTCGGGCTGGTGGGCAACAAGGGGCAGGCGAACTACGCGGCGAGCAAGGCGGGACTGATCGGGTTCACCAAGTCGGTGGCGAAGGAGTATGCCGGCCGCGGCATTCTGGCCAACTGCATCGCGCCGGGATACATCGAAACCGACATGACCAGCGGCTTGCCCGATGCCGCCAAGGCCACATTATTACAGGACATTGCGCTGGGGCGCCTGGGACGGCCCGAGGACGTGGCCGGCGTGGCCCTGTTCCTCGCCTCCGACCTCGCCGCCTACATCACCGGCCAGGTGCTGGTGGTCGATGGTGGAATGGTCATCTGAGTGACCCTGAATCTCCCAATCGAGGACCACATGAGCAACGTCGAAGAGAAGGTCAAGGACATCATCGTCGAGGAGCTGGGCGTCGAGCGCGAGAAGCTGACCAGCGAGGCGAGCTTCATCGAGGACCTCGGCGCGGACAGTCTGGACACCGTCGAGCTGGTCATGGCGTTCGAGAAGGAGTTCGACATCGACATCCCCGACGAGGACGCGGAGAAGCTCCGCACGGTGGGCGACGCGATGAATTACCTCCACGAGAAGATCGGGAAATAAGTTGACGCGACGTGTCGTCGTCACCGGCCTCGGGCTGGTGACCCCGGTCGGGAACGACGTCGACTCCACCTGGTCCGCCCTGCTCGCCGGCACGCCGGGCGCGGCGCCGATCACGAAGTTCGACCCGGCGCAGCTCTCGGTCCGGTTCGCCTGCGAAGTGAAGGGCTTCGACCCCCTCCTGTACATGGACAAGAAGGAAGCGCGGCGGTACGACCTCTTCGCGCAGTTCGCCATCGCGGCGGCGCACCAGGCCATGACCGAGGCGGGGCTCGAGCGCAACCCGCCGTCGGCCGATCGGACCGGAGTCGTCATCGGCAGCGGCATCGGCGGCATGCAGACCTACGAGGACAACTGCCGGGCCTACATCACCAAGGGCCCCGATCGGGTCTCTCCCTTCTTCATGCCGATGTTCATCCCCGACATCGCGGCCGGGCTGGTGTCGATCCGCTACGGGCTCAAGGGCCCGAACTTCGCCACCGTGTCGGCCTGCGCCTCCTCGGCCCACGCGATCGGCGAGTCGTTCAACCTGATTCGCCACGGGCTGGCCGATGCGATGGTGACCGGCGGCGCCGAGGCGTCCATCACGGGGCTCACCGTCGCCGCCTTCTCCAACATGAAGGCGCTCTCCAGCCGAAACGACTCACCCGAGACGGCGAGCCGGCCGTTCGACCGCGACCGGGACGGGTTCGTCCTCGCGGACGGCGGCGCCATCGTCGTGCTCGAGAGTCTGGAGCACGCGCAGGCGCGCGGCGCCCAGATTCTGGGCGAGCTGCTGGGCTACGGCGCCAGCGGCGACGCCTACCACATCACGTCGCCTGCCGAGCACGGCGAGGGTGCCCAGCGCGCCATGCGCGCCTGCCTGGCGGACGGGGGCATCGACCCCCGGCGGGTCGGCTACGTCAACGCCCACGGCACCTCGACCCAGCAGGGCGACGTCGCCGAGACCGAGGCGGTCAAGGCGGTGTTCGGCGAGCACGCCCGGTCGCTCGTCTTCGGCTCGACCAAGTCGATGACCGGCCACCTGCTCGGCGCGGCGGGCGCGCTCGAGTTCGCCGTGTCGCTGCTGGCCACCACCTGCGGCATCATTCCGCCCACCATCAATCAGTTCCACCCCGATCCGGAGTGCGATCTCGACTGCGCCCCCAACCGCAAGATCGACCGCGAGGTGGATGTCGCCATCTCCAACTCCTTCGGATTCGGTGGCCACAACGTCACCCTCGCGGTGAGCCCCTTCAGGCCCTGAGTCGCGCCTCCGGCATCCTGGCCCCGCCGGGCGGCCCCGGTGTAGATTGGGGCATCCGTTACCTCCGTAGCCGCAAGGAGATAGGATGTCCGGTGCCATCGATCGAGTCCGCCTGCGCGATCCTCTGCTGCGCCCCATCGCCGACAAGGTGACGGCGGGGGAGCGCCTCACGCCGGCCGAGGGCGTGGCGCTCTACGCCACCACCGACCTCCTCGGGCTGGGGACCCTCGCCGATTTCGCCAATCGCCGGCGAAACGGCGACCGGGTGTTCTTCTCCGCCAATCAGCACATCAATCCGACCAACGTCTGCGTGCTGCGGAACACCTGCACGTTCTGCTCGTTCGCGCGCATGCCGAAGGAAGACGGCGCCTATACCCGTTCTCTCGAGGAAGTGTTCCACGAGGCGGAGCAGGCCCGCGGGATGCCCACGCGAGAGTTCCACATCGTCGGCGGCCTCCATCCGAAGCTCCGGCTGAGCTACTACACCGACATGATCCGCGGGCTCAAGGAGCGCCACCCCCAGGTGCACATCAAGGCGCTCACCGCGGTCGAGATCGCGCACCTCGCCCGGATCGAGAAGACCTCCGAGCGCGAGGTGCTCGTCGCCATGAAGGACGCCGGCCTCACCAGCCTGCCGGGCGGCGGCGCCGAGGTGTTCAGCACCGCGGTCCGCGCCACGATCGCCGAGCGCAAGCTGACCGGCGAGGAGTGGCTGCGGGTGCATCGGGTCGCCCACGAGCTGGGCATCCCCACCAACTGCACCATGCTCTACGGGCACGTGGAGACGGCCGAGGACCGGATCGCCCACCTGTCGCAGCTCAGGGAGCTCCAGGACGACACCGGCGGCTTCCTGACCTACATCCCGCTCGCCTACCACCCCGACCACAACGAGCTGGGCGAGGAAATGGGTCGGGTGGGGACGGCGACCACCGGGTACGAGGACCTCAAGAACATCGCGGTCGCCCGGCTCTTCCTCGACAACATCCCGCACGTGAAGACCCACTGGCCGATGGTCACCCCGTTCCTCTCGCAGATCGCGCTCGACTTCGGCTGCGACGACGTCGAGGGCACCGTGGTCTACGAGCGGATCTATCACGAGGCCGGCGCGCTCACCGACATGCATCTGCCGTACCTCGAGCTGGTGCGGCTGATCCGCGGGGCGGGGAAGCGGCCGGTCGAGCGCGACAGCCTCTATCAACCGGTGCGGGAGCAGTTCGACGACCCGCCGCCCGAGCCTTCGATGCGCCGGGGCGCGGCCCTGCCGGTGGTGCACGCCGCATGAAGCTCGGCCGGATTCCCTGGATCAACTGCTACCCGGTCTACGCCGCCATCGACCGCGGCCTGGTCAGCGTCCCCGCCGACCTGGTGAGCGGCACCGCCTCCGAGCTGAACGATCTGCTCGCCGCCGGCGAGCTCCAGGTGAGCGTGGTCTCCGCCGTCGAGTACGCGCGGAACGCCGCCGAGTACCACCTGCTGCCCGATCTGGCCATCACCTGCGACGGGCCGGTGCACAGCGTCGCGCTGTTCTCGCGGCGCCCGGTGGCGGAGCTCGACCGCCGGACGATCCTGGTGACCGCCTCCTCCCGCACGTCCGTGCTGCTGCTCGACCTGCTCTGCCGGCACCGCTGGGGCGTGCGCCCCCACTTCGCCTCCGCCCGGGCTGAAGCGCCCGATCTCGACGCGCTCGAGGGGCTGCCGCACGAGGCGGTGCTGGTGATCGGCGACGCGGCGCTGCTGCTCGCGGCGCAGGCGCAGTATCCGGTGCGGGTGGACCTCGGGGAGGCCTGGAAGGAGTGGACCGGGCTGCCGTTCGTGTTCGCCGTCTGGGCTCGCGCCGCGACGCGCGGGGCGCGGCGGTGCGGGCGGTGCACCGCGGCCTGCTGGAATCGCGCGCCTGGGGCCTGGAGCACCTCGACGAGCTGGCGCAGGAGGCGCATCGGCGGACGGGTGTCGCCGAGCATGCCTGCCGCGAGTATCTCGGCGACCTCGACTACGCGCTCTCGTATCGCCACCTCGCCGGGCTCACCGACTTCTTCCGGCGGCTGGCGCAGGAGGGGCTGGTCCCCGACGGGTCGCTGTCGTTCATCTCGGCGGCGTAGGGAGCGGGAGTGAAGAACCGGGAGGGATCCTGCCCTGGGGATCACACGGTGCTGACCGGGAATCGCCTAACTCGTAAGGGATTGCATCTATGGACGTTGTAGACCGCACCTCAAGTGAATTCAAGAGCCTCCTCGAGCTCTACGACCGGGCCCCCCTCCTCGAGCTCGGCGGGCTGGCCGACGCCGAGCGGTGGCGGCAGCATCCCGAGAACGTGGTCACCTACATCATCGACCGGAACATCAACTACACCAACGTCTGCGTCGCCGACTGCAAGTTCTGCGCGTTCTACCGGCGGCCGCGGCACGCCGAAGGGTACGTCCTGAGCTTCGAGGAGATCGGCGCCAAGATCGACGAGTGCAAGGCGATCGGCGGCGTGCAGATCCTGCTGCAGGGCGGGCACAATCCCTACATCCCGTTCGAGTGGTACCTCGAGCTGCATGCGCTACATCAAGCGCAACCATCCCGATCCACATCCACGGCTTCTCGCCCAGCGAGGTGGTGTTCTTCAGCGAGCGCTTCGGTCTTCCGGTGGCCCAGGTCGTCCGCGAGCTGCGCGAGGCGGGGCTCGACAGCATCCCCGGCGGCGGCGGCGAGATCCTCGTGGACGACATTCGCGAGCGCGTCGCGCAGAAGAAGGCGCAGACCGAGGAGTGGCTCGAGGTGCAGGAGGAGGCGCACCGCCAGGGCATGAAGACCTCGGTGACCATGATGTACGGCCTCGGCGAGAGCAGCGGCCGACCGGCTCGAGCACCTGCTCCGGGTGCGCGAGCTGCAGGCCCGGACCGGCGGGTTCACCGCCTTCATCTGCTGGCCGCTCCAGCCCGAGAGCACCCCGGAGATGTCGCACTACCAGAAGACCGACGCGGTGACCTACCTGCGAACGCTCGCCCTGGCCCGGATCGTGCTCGACAACGTGCCCAACCTGCAGTCGTCCTGGGTGACGATGGGGCACAAGGTCGGACAGATCGCCCTGCGCTTCGGGGCCAACGACTTACGGCAGCCTGATGATGGAGGAGAACGTCGTCTCGGCCGCCGGCACCACGTACCGCACGACGCTGGGCGAGATCGAGCGCATCATCCGCGACGCGGGCTATCAGCCGCGCGCGACGGCGGCAGGACTACTCCCCGATCGACGAGGAAGTGGCCGCCTGAGAATCGGCATCGGCTACGACTCCCACCGATTCAGCGACACGCGCCCGCTGATCCTCGGCAGGGGTGCGCATTCCCGGAGCGCGCGGCCTCGCCGGGCATTCCGATGCCGACGCGGTCGCCCACGCGCTGGCCGACGCCATTCTGGGCGCCGCGGCCGCCGGCGACATCGGGCAGCTCTTTCCCGACACCGATCCCCAGTGGAAGGACGCCGACTCGATGGAGCTCCTGCGCACCGCGCACGAGCTGGTGCGGGGGCGGGGACACGCGCTGGTGCAGGCCGATCTGACCGTCATCACCGAGTCACCGCGCCTCGGACCGCATCTTCCCGCCATGGCCTCCTCGCTCGCCGGCCGGCTGGGCGTCTCGCCCGGTGCGATCGGCGTGAAGGCCAAGACCAACGAGGGGATGGGATTCATCGGGAGGGGTGAAGGGCTGGCCGTCATCGCGGTCGCCCTGCTGGAGGCGCGCTGATCGAAGCCCTGCTGGCGTGGGTCTCGAGTCTGCCTCCCGCGGCCGTCTACGGCGTCCTCGCTCTCCTCGCCGCGGTGGAGAACGTCGTGCCGCCGGTCCCCTCCGATGCCGCCGTCGGTCTGGGCGCCTTCCTGTCCCATCGGGGCGTCACCACTCCGATCCTCGTTTTCCTCGTCACCTGGACCTCCAACCTGGTCGGCGCCGGCCTGGTGTACCTGGCGGCGCGACGCTTCGGCCACCGGCTCTTCGCCAGTCGCACGGGCCGCCGGCTGCTCGCCCCCCGCTCGCTGGCCGTGATCGAGCGCGAGTATCTCCGCTTCGGCGTCGCCGGCATCTTCATCAGCCGCTTTCTTCCCGGCATCCGGGCCGTGGTGCCACCGTTCGCGGGTCTGGTGCGCCTGGGGGCGGTTCGGACATTCGTGCCGATGGCCGTCGCGTCCGCGATCTGGTACGGCGGCATTACGCTGCGTCGGCTCGCTGATCGGCGCGAGATGGGAGAGCATCGTCGCCATCCTGACCGGGGTGAACCGCACGCTGGGCATCATCACCGCTCCTCCTCGTCGTGGCGGGCGCCGCCTGGTATTGGGCCGAGACGCCGGGCGCGGGGCGCGAGCGCCTGTGGCACGCGACCCGGGATGCGCTGGACCTCGCGGCGCCCACGTTCCTCCAGGGGACCGAGATCGCCGAGGGGTCCGCCCGTGAAGCGGCGGCGCTGCTGGTGCTCGAGCTGGCGTACGCCGACCCGGTGCTCACGCCCGCCGACCGGGAGCTGGTCGCCGGACATCTGCGCGAGCGGTGGGGACTGGAGGCCGGCCGGAGCGATGGCGGAGCCCGCCCCCGAGGAGGAGCGCCGCACCCGGTTCGCGCTCTACGCCGACCGCCTGCGCCACCGTTTCGGCCGGGGCAGCGGCTCGAGCTGGTGGAGCGGATGTGGACCGTCGCGTTCGGCGAAGGGGCGATCGGCGCCCAGGAGGACCGCGTGATGTCGCTCGCCGCGGAGCTGCTCGACGTCGGGCCCGCCGAGGTCGCCGAGATCCGCCGGCGGCTCCAGGGCGGCGGGCAGCGATGACGGCGCCGGCGGTCCGGGATCAGATCGACCGCGACTTCTGGCTGGAGGGCTTCCGCGACTTCCTGTCGCTCGAGGCCGGCCACAGCCCGAACACGGTCGAGGCGTACCTCCGCGATCTGCGCCGGATGGGTGAGTTCGCGTTCTCCCGTGGCGTGCGCGAGCCCGGCAGGGTGGGCCGGCCGCTGCTCCGCGACTTCGTGTACCTGCTGAAAGACCTCGGGCTCAGCGCCGCCACCATCCGGCGCGAAGTCTCCGCCGATCCGGACCTACTACGGATTCCTGCTGGGCGAGGGCCGGGTCGAGGAGGACCCGAGTGACCGGTTGGAAACCCCGCGCCGCGGACGAATCCTGCCCGACACGCTGGGAGTGCGCGAAGTGGAGGCGCTGGTCGGGGCCCCCGGGATCGACGATCCGCTCGGCTGGCGGGACCGAGCCCTGCTCGAGCTCGGGTACGGCGCCGGACTCCGCGTCTCCGAGCTCTGCGGCCTGCTCCTCACCGACCTGCTGCTCCCGGAGAGCCTGGTCCGGGTTCTGGGCAAGGGTGGCAAGCAGCGGCTGGTCCCGATCGGGAGAAACACCATCGGCGCGGTCTCGGTCTACCTGCACTCGCTCCGTCCGACGCTGGATCGCGGGAAGAGCGGCGGCCGGGCTCTGCTGAACGCCAGGGGCGAGCCGCTTTCCCGGGTGGGAGCCTGGGGCATCGTGAAGCGCGCCGCCGATCGCGCCGGCATCGAGAAGCGCGTCACCCCGCACACCCTGCGGCACAGCTTCGCGACCCACCTCCTGGAAGGCGGCGCCGACCTCCGCGCCGTGCAGGAGATGCTGGGCCACGCGGACCTTTCCACCACTCAGATCTACACCCACGTGGACCGCGAATACTCTGCGCTCCGTTCACAAGCAGTACCATCCGCGCGGCTGAGACGACGTGACCAGGGTCGTGCTGTGTGTCGTGCTGGCCTGCGCCGCCTGCGCGCATTACGTGCCGCAGCCGCTCGATGTCCCGCGGCACCCGGCCGAAGTCCTGGGCCGCGATCTCGCCGACAGCACGCTGGTAGCCGCTGTGGCGCGTCACGCGGGACGACCGGAAGGCAACCGCTGGACCGACCGGCAGCTGGCCGTGGCGGCGCTGCGGCTCCGGGCCGACCTCCGCCGCCTGCGCGCCGAAGAGCGGGCGGCGCACGCGGCCGTCCGCACCGCCGGCGAGCGCCCTCGCCCGGGAGTGCAGGGCGACCTCGAGCGCCGGGTCGGCGGACGAAACGCGGAAGGCCCCTGGGTCGTCGCCGTCGGCGGTCTGTTCGCGGTCGAGTTGGGTGGGAAGCGCGGCGCTCGCCTCCAGGCCGCCCGCGCGGGCCGGGTGCTGGCAGAAGCGAGACTCGTAGCCGCGGCGTGGGAAGTAGTCGGCGATACCCGGCGCGCTGTCGCCGGTTTGGCGCACGCGGCCGGAGCCGTCGAGGACGCAGGGGACGAGATCCGGCTGCTGGAGGAGGTGCAGGCCCTGGAGCGCGCCCGGTTCGCCGAAGCGGCGCTCGGCGCATCCGAGCTCGCGCGCACGTCGACCGAAGTGCAGACCGCCCGGTTGTCGCTCGCGGAAGCGGAGCACGGGGTGCTCGGCGCCAGGGCCGCTCTGGCTGCCGCGCTCGCCGTTCCGGTGCGAGCCCTCCAAGCGGTCGAGCCGGTCCTGCTCGCTCCCGCGAGCTGCGCCGGGTTCCATCCGGCCACCGTGGATTCGCTCATCGCGAGCGCGTTGGGGCGGCGCCAGGAGGTGACGTTGGCGCTGGGAGAGTATGCCCTCGCCGAATCACAGCTCAGGCTGCAGGTGGCCCGGCAATACCCCGATCTCGAGCTCGGTCCGGGATTCGTCTGGGACCAGGGAGTCCACCGCTGGACCTTCGCGCTCGCGCTCCCGGCGCTCCTGGGAGGCAGGAACCGCGGGGCCATCGGGGAGGCGGAGGCGGCGAGGGAGGTCGCCGGTCTTCGGGTGGCCGAGGCGCAGGACGCGGTCCTCGCCGACGTCGAGGCCGCCGTGCAGCGTTGCCGCGGCGCGGGGCTCGAGCTGGCGGCCGCCGACTCGGTGGTCGCCGCCGCCGAGCGGTACGCCGAGCGGGACCGCGCGGCGTACCAGCGCGGAGAGACGTCTCGGCTGGAGCCCGCCCGCGGCGAGCTTCTCCTGCTGCGCGCTGCGCAGGCCCGCCGCCGGGCGGAGCGCCGCCTCGCGCTCGCGTCCCTGGACATCGAGCGCTCGGCTGGCGGTCCATCCCCGCTGACCAGCGAGTGGCCCGACCCCCGACAGGACCCGGACAAGGAGGCGACCCCCCCGTGAGAACCCGCCTGGCGATCCCGCTGCTGGTGATCCTTGCGCTGATAGCGGCCGCCGTCGCGATCCGCTCCGATGGTTCCTCGCGGAGCGCGGACGGTGGCGGCGAAGGGACCGACGCCGAGGCGCCGGTCGTTGCGCCCAGTCGAGTGGTCGCGGAGCAGGGCCAAGCCCGGGTGATGCTCCACCCGGCCGAGATCGGGCGCATCGGCCTGACCACGGCCACACTTCTCGCCGCGGCGGTGGGCGCGGGACGCCGCCTGCCGGGCCAAGTCGTCCCCGAGCCGGAGCGCATGGTGATCATTCGCGCCCCCGTATCCGGCCGCCTGGCCGGCGCCGAGGGGCGCCGCTGGCCGTCGCTGGGCGAGCGGCTCGCGGCCGGGACGGTCATCGGCCGGGTGTCGGACGCACGACCGCTGGCTATCCCCTTCGCCGGCGTGGTCACCGCCATCGGCGCCCGGCCCGGCGAGATCGTGGACGCCGGCCAGATATTAGTCGAGCTGACCGACAAGACTCACCCGGTGGTGAGAATCGCCTGGCCGGAAGACGCCGGCCGCGCACGGAACCGTTTGCTGCTGCTCCCCCCGGGCGGGGAACCGAGAATCGAAGCCGTCCTGATCGGCCCCGCCGCCGAGGCCGACCCGCTGACCCGGCACCCGGCCTACCTCTATCGCGCACGGACGCGTTGGCCCGGCGCCGTTCCGGGGACCCCGGTATCCGCCATCGTTTCCGAGGGCGACAGACGGGCGGGGCGCTGGTGCCCGACCAGGCGGTGGTGCAATGGGAGGGGCTCGTCTGGACGTACGTCCAGCGCGGCGTCGGGGAGTTACGTCCGTGTCAGGGTGCCGACGGACCGCCCGGCGCCGGGCGGGTGGGTCGTGGGACCCCCGTTGGTCGTGGGTGACACCGTCGTGGTCACCGGCGTCCAGGAGCTTCTCTCGGAGGAGTTCCGTGCCCGGGTGACCGTGGGCGAGGAGTCGGGCGAATGACTCACGCCCAACGCCCGTGCTGACATCGCTGGTCCGGGGGTCGATCCGGCACCGGGTCGTGGTCCTGGGGCTGGCCGGCGCGCTGGTCGCGGTGGGAGCGAGATCGCTCGGTCGCGCGCCGTTGGACGTGTTTCCCGAGTTCGCTCCACCCCAGGTCTCCATCCAGACCGAGGCCCCCGGTCTCTCGCCGGAGCAGGTCGAGCTCCTGGTCACCAAGCCCATCGAGGACGCGATCAACGGCGTGCAGGGAATCGCGGCCGTTCGCTCCCAGTCCATTCAGGGGCTGTCGGTCGTAACCGCCGTGCTCGGCGAGCAGGTGGACATTCATCGGGCGCGGCAGGCGCTGGCCGAGCGCCTGGGCGAGGTGGCGGTCCGGCTTCCGGGCACGGTGGAGCCACCGGTGCTGACGCCGCTCACGTCCTCGTCCAGTACCGTCCTCGTGGTCGGGATCACCTCCGATTCACTCACCCCGATGGAGCAGCGGAGCTTCGTGGACTGGGTGCTGCGGCCGCGGCTGCTCGCGGTTCCCGGTGTCTCCAAGGTCGCGGTGTTCGGCGGGGAGGTGCGCCAGCTCCAGGTGCAGCTCGACCCGGCGCGCCTGCGGCTCCACGGCATCGGGATCGCCGAAGCGACGGAGGCGGCGCGCCGGTCGACCGGCATGCGCGGCGGCGGGGTCATCGACCAGCCGAACCAGCGACTCACCGTGCGGACGGAGGGGCAGGTCGAATCGCCGGAGGCGCTGGCGGCGACGGCCGTGCGGGAGCGTGACGGCAACGTCCTTCGACTCGGCGATCTGGGCCGGGTGGTGAATGCACCGGAAACGAGATTCGGGGAGGCCGGGGTCAACGCCGTCCGGGGCCTGGTGATCGTCGTCTCCGGCCAGTTGGGCGCGAACACCAAGGTGGTGGCCGGCCGGGTCGAGGCGGCACTCGACCGGCTGAAGCCGGCGATCAGGGCCGCGGGCCTGGAGCTGGACCCGGCGCTGTTCCGGCCCTCGGAGTTCATCGATCTGGCGCTGCGCAACATCACCACGTCGCTGCTGCTGGGGGCGGCGCTCGTGACGGTCGTGCTCTTCCTCTTCCTGGCCGACGCCCGCGCCGCGGCCATCTCGCTCACGGCGATACCGCTCTCGCTCCTCGCGGCCATTCTCGCGCTGGACTCCCTGGGGCTCGGCATCAACACGCTCACGCTCGGGGGTCTGGCCATCGCCCTGGGCGAGGTGGTGGATGACGCCATCATCGACGTCGAGAACATCGCCCGAAGACTCAGGCTCAATCGCCTGGACCCTGAACCGAAGCCGGCCGCCCGGGTCGTGCTCGACGCGTCGCTCGAGGTCCGGAGCAGCGTCGTCTACGCGACGTTCGTCGTGGCGCTGGTATTCGTTCCGGTGCTGCTCCTGACCGGGGTGCAAGGCGCGCTGTTCCGGCCCCTCGGCCTGGCCTACATCCTGGCGACGCTCGCGTCGCTGGTCGTGGCCCTGACGGTGACTCCCGCCATGACCCTCATGCTGCTCGCCGGACGCGACGGCCGCGTGGCCGAGGCCCCGGTGCTCAGCTGGCTCAAGCGCGGGTACCGGCGTGCGGTGGGGTGGAGTCTCCGACGGCCGGGGGTCGTCGCCGGGTCCGCGGCGCTGCTCTGCGCCGCCGCCGTCCTCATAGTCCCGTTCTTCGGCGCCACCTTCCTGCCCGAGTTCCGCGAGGGGCACTATCTCATCCATATGTCCGCCGTGCCCGGCACCTCGCTGGACGAGTCGCTGCGGCTGGGACAGCGGGTGACCCAAGCCCTCCGCGCCGACCCGCGGGTCCGGTCGGTCGCCCAACGCATCGGCCGGGCCGAACTGTCCGAGGACACCTGGGGCACCCACTACACCGAATTCGAAGTGGGTCTGGTCCCTCTCGCCGGAGAGGCGGCCGAAACGGTGGAGCACGATCTCCGCCGACTGCTCGCCGGTTTTCCGGGCGTGAACTTCGCGATCCGCGGGTTCCTCTCCGAGCGGATCGAGGAGACCCTCACCGGCTCGACGGCGGAGCTGGTGGTGCGCGTCTTCGGCGACGACCTCGACAGCCTCGACGTGGCCGCGCGCAACGTGGCTGAGATACTGGCCGCGGTGAAGGGAATCGTCGACGTGCAGTACGATCCGCCGCCGGTGACGCCGGAGGTCACCGTGCGTCTGCGGCCCTACGACGCCGCCGCGACCGGCCTCCGGCCGGACGAGGTCCTCGAGGCGGTGGAGGTGGCAACCCGGGGAGTGGCGGTCGCGCGGCTGTTCGAGCGCGATCGCTCCACCAGTGTCGTCGTCACGCTGCTCCCGGAGTGGCGCTCGAGGCCGGAAGACCTCCGCGCCCTGCCCATCGTCTCCCAGGCCGGCCGCCTGATCGAGCTGCAGGAAGTCGCCGCCGTCGCCCGGACCACCGGCCGGTCACTCATCATGCACGTCGGCACCCGCCGGGTGCAGACCGTCACGGCCAACGTCTCGGTCGGCGATACGGAAGGCGTCACCGCCGCGTTCGAGCACAGCCTCGCGGTCGCCGGCCGCCTCCCCGCCGGCGTCTACGCCGAGATCGGCGGCAGCGGCACCGCCCAGCGCGAGGCCCGCCGCGAGCTGATGCTCAACAGCCTGTTGGCTGGGGCGGGGATCGTCATGCTGCTCTGGCTCGCCTTCGGAGAATCCAGCCGGCTGGCGCTGGTCCTCGCCAATCTTCCGTTCGCCCTGGTCGGCGGGGTGCTCGCCGTGTTCGCCAGCGGCGGACTGCTCTCGCTCGGCTCACTGGTCGGGTTCGTGACCCTCTTCGGTATCGCCACCCGGAACGCCGTCATGCTGGTCTCGCATTACGACCATCTCGTCCGGGCCGACGGTGTCGCCTGGGGAGCGGAAGCCGCGACCCGGGGGGCCCTCGAGCGTCTCGGTCCCATCCTGATGACCGCCCTGGTCACCGGGTTGGGGCTGCTCCCGCTGGCGCTCGGGAGCGGCGATCCCGGACGCGAGATCGAAGGCCCGATGGCGATCGTCATTCTCGGCGGCCTCACCACGTCGACCGTGCTCACGCTGTTCGTCCTGCCCACGCTGGCGCTCCGGTTCGGTCGCTTCGCGGAGCGCCGGGATCTCGAGGCGGAGGAGGCTCTCGCATGATGGGGGTGCGCGTGCTGCTCCTGCGGCACGGCGCGTGCTTATACTTCGGCGATGGCCACCCGAGTACTTCAGCGATGGCCTCACGAAGGTCCCCAATGGTCCGGAAGCAGTAGCCGGGCAACTCACGCCGGTCTCCGTCGAGCGTTGAACCGAATCGAGCATCCAATGATCACTCTCACGGCGCTCCGCCTCGTCACCGGGTTCCTCTTTTTTCAGCACGGCTATCCGAAGCTCTTCGGGAGCCTGCCGGGCGCGGGAGAGACCGATAGCACGGCGGAATTTCTGTCGATCATCTGGGTGTCAGGGGTCCTCGAGGTCTTCGGCGGCCTCCTGATCATGGTCGGGCTGCTCACCCGGCCGGTGGCGTTCATCGTGGCGGGGGAAATGGCCGTGGCCTACTTCTGGCGTCACGCGCCGCAGGCCTTCTGGCCCGGGACCAATCGCGGTGAGCTGGCGGCGCTGTATTGTTTCGTATTCCTCTTTTTCTCCGCCGCCGGAGGTGGTCGGTGGAGTCTGGACGAGTGGCTGCGCAACCGCCGCACCCGATCGGCCCCCTCCGGCTAGAGCGCTTCCACGGGCGGCACCGACGCCGGATCCGTCGCCTCGAACACCCTTCCCAGCCACGCCAGCAGCGACCGGGCCTCGAGCGCCGTCACCGCGAGGGCGCCCAGGCCTGCCGGTACGGCGGCCCACCAGCCAGCACCCGGCTCCAGCCCGAGAAACACGGCGCCCCCGACGACGGCGGGAGCCAGGAGCAACACGGCCAGGATCGCTCCGAAACCGATCATCACGAGCATGTTGTGACCCAGCGCCTCGACCCCGATCGGCCGGTCCGGACCGAGGCGAACCCACGCGGGGAGCAGCAGTGCCGCCCCGTTCTGGATCAGCATCGCGAGAAAGTTGATGGGCGGCAGGAAGACTACCGCGGCGGCCAGCGCCGCCGTGCGCAGCTCGGGCGAGGGCTCCTCCACTCCGCCACCCCAGAAGGCGAGGTACGCGATGCCGACCAGGCCCAGCTGCAGTGCCGACAGGACCGCGGTGGAGCCGATCGTTTCCGCGCCGACGATGGTCCTGCCGAGCAGCGGGTAACTCCGCAAGAGCGCCAGTCTCGAGAGATCGGTGCGGAGATCGTTCCTGATCCATTGAGGGCCAAGTATGAGGAGGAGCCCGGCCCACATGGCCGCCAGCCATCCCATGACCTCGAGCGCCGTGCCGCGCCCGCCACGCCAGAGCAGCGCGATCGCGATGGTGGCCGCGGCGAAACCCCAGACCGCGCCGCGAGCCCGGCCGGTCCGCACCACAGCCGCCAGATTCTTCCACAGCAGGGCTCCGGCCGGCCACCCCGCCGGAGAAAGCCGAGGGACCGGCCGCGCGGTGAATCGCGGGGCGCGGCCGGCTGGCCGACCCGCGCGGTGCATGGCCGCCGCCGCCGCGGACTCTTCGAACGCAGCGTCCGACCGCACCACCCAGACGTAGTGCAGTATCAGGATTCCCACGGCCGGAAGCATGGCGCGGCCCCACTCCACCCCGGTCTGCGCGAACATCGGCCGGGCCAGCAGCCGACCCGGCAGCAGCAGGGCGGCGAGCACCGGGCGGCCAGCGGCCTCGCGCGCCGCCAGGAGGAATTCCCACACGCCGCGCTCCCACGCAACCTGGATTGCCGGTACGGCAAGCACCGCGTCCACTCCCGCCACCACCAGCACGACGGCGACCAAGGTGAGGGTCACTACCCGTGCCCGCACGGCCGCGCGCCCGTGTTCCAGCAGGCTGCGACGCAGCAGCGCCACGCCGAGCCGGTGCAACGCGAGCGTGGTGAGCAGGAGCCAGATCGCTCCGGCCCGCCACCATGGTCTGGTCCCGGTCGATCCACCGGACAGGAGGAAGGTCCAGAGGAACACGTTGAAGAGGACGACGAACTGGCTCCGCAGCAGCTTGTACTGGATCAGCTGGCGGCGAGTGACCGGAGCGGGGAAGAGCCACGTCACCTCGGCCCGGGTGAACGCCAGCGCCCGCCGATCCGCCCCGAACACCCAGGTCCACAGGACCACGCCCATCACCGCGGCCGCGGCGAGGAGCTCGATTGCCTCGGGGCTGATCGTCGCCCCCGCGGAGGAAGGACGCTGCCGGACTCCGACCGCCCAGAGGTATCCGAGCCCGAGCAGCAGGGCCAGCGCGTAGCGCGGGCTACGCAGTCGGCGGAACTGTCGCACCAGCCGGTTGCGGGAGGACCGCGCGGCCAGATACCCCAGGGCGCCGATCATGGCTCCTCGACACCGCCCTGGCCGATCAGCCCGAGAAACACCTCCTCCAGCCTCAGCCCGGCGAGATCGGGCCGTGCGGCGACGATCTCGGCGATGGTGCCGAAGGCCAATGCACGCCCACGGCGGACGATCAACACCCGAGTGCAGATCTCCTCGACCAAGTGCAGCAGGTGCGAGCTCAGAATCACCGCGCACCCTGCCCGGGCGTGATCCAGAATGGTCGCCTTCATCCGGCGGATGCCCACGGGATCGAGGCCGGTCAGTGGCTCGTCCAGCAGCAACGCCTTCGGCTGGTGGATCAGGGCACAGGCGACGGCCAGCTTCTGCCTCATCCCGCGGGACAGCTCTTCCGGGAGCGCCCCGCTCCGGTCCTCCAGCTCCATCTCCCGGAGCAGACCGGGAATGCGGAGGTCGACCTGGGGCACCTGGTAGAGCCGAGCCACGAAACGGAGATGCTCCTCCACGGTGAGATATTCGAACAGGTGGGGCTCATCGGGGACGAATGCGATGACCGATTTGGCCTGGACGGGATCGGTGGCGAGATCGTAACCGGCCACCCGGATCCTGCCCCCGGTGGGGATCGTGATCCCGGCCAGACAATGGAGCGTCGTGGTCTTTCCCGCCCCGTTCGGCCCGACCAAGCCGACGACCTCCCCGGGCAGGACCCGGAAGGAAAGATCCTGGACTGCCGCCACATCGCCATACACTTTGTGCAGGCCCTCAGCCTCGATCACTGAAACTTTCCCTTGCCTGTAGGCGTCTCTAGTTGAAACATTACACGACCTCGGGGTCGTTCTGACGTGTCCCGTCCCGGCCGGGGGGGCCGGCCCGGATCGCTGGGAGTGAACTTATGCGTAGCTACTGGCTGAAAATTCTGTTGGGTGCCCTCGGCGTTTTCGCGGTCGGGATGATCGGTGTCACCCTGGTCCGGGGAGGCATCGCCAAGGTCCACAATGTGGTTACCGGCGTGGGGCCGATCACCATCCCCCTCGGTCTGATCCCATTCGTCCTGGCCGGTGAGCGGCTCGGCAACCTGGATCGGGTGACGCTGCACCGCGAATCTCCTTCCCGCGTCAACGCGGTGGAGCTGGAGGTTGACCTCTCCGACTCCCTGTTCGCGCAGGGGCTCTCGGGGTGCCGCCTGGCCGCCAATTTCACTGGCGACACCTCCCATCGAGGGGTCGACATCAAGGTCGGCAAGGATCGCGGCGGCGCGTTCCGCTGCGTGCCGGAGGACTCGATACCGGCCGACCTCGTCGATTTCGGCGTAGCGATCTTTCGGCCCGGGGACATCGAGGTGCCGTTGCTGTTGCCCACGGACGTGGTGACCGAGCTCAGGTCGCTCGACTTCGGCCATGGGGCATCCGGAGCGAGCGCGCCTGATTCGATTTCGGAGATCCAGGTGCCCAACGTCGATTCGATTACGGCCGACGTCGCCCGCGAGCTGGGCCGGGCCGAATCCATCGGCGGCACCGCGCGAAAATTCGCCGACTCGATCCGGGCCGAGGCGCGGAAGCGCATAGCGGAGGAGGATAATCCGCAATAGCTTCCGCTGACGATGCTTCTCGTTCTCGACAACTACGACAGCTTCACCTACAATCTCGTCCAGTACGCCGGCGAGCTGGGCGCCGACCCAGTAGTTTACCGGAACGACGCCTTGAGCGTCGAGGCCGTTCTCGACTTGCATCCCACCGCCATCGTGATTTCTCCCGGGCCGCGCACGCCCCGCGAGGCGGGGATCTCGGTTCCCCTGATTCGCGCGGCCGCCGGGCGGGTGCCCATGCTCGGCGTGTGCCTGGGCCACCAGGCCATCGGCGAGGCGTTCGGTGGGCGGGTGGTACGGGCAGACCGGCTCATGCACGGGAAGACGACGCCGGTGGCCCACGCGGGCCATCCCCTCTTTCGCGGGATCCCGGCTCCCTTCGAGGCGATGCGTTACCATTCGCTGGTGGTCTCTCCCGAGGGGCTGCCCGACGCGCTCGAGGTCACGGCCTGGTCCGACGACCGTGTGGCCGGCTCGGAGATCATGGCCCTCTGCCACCGGTCGCTTCCGGTCTATGGAGTTCAGTTCCACCCCGAATCGGTCGGTACCGGGCCGGGCAAACAGCTGCTCGCAAACTTCCTGGACCTCATCACCTAAGCCGTTCGCTTCCAATCTCATAGGATAGCGCCCAAGGCCGGTGGCGGGCTGCGGCACGCGTTTTGACTCCGCTCCGGCTCGCTGTTAGCTTCCGTGATGCGCGTCCTCGGTGTCATCCCGGCACGTCTTGGCTCGACCCGACTCCCCAACAAACCGCTCCAGATGCTGGCCGGCGAACCGCTGATCACCCGGGTCATACAACGCGTCCAGGAGCACGGGCTGGCGGACGAACTCGTTGTCGCCACCGACTCTCCGATGGTGGTGCAGGTGGTCGAGCGGTCCCAGGTACGCGCGGTGCTCACCCACCGGGGCCATCTCACCGGAACCGACCGGGTCGCCGAGGTGGCGGCGCGTCCCGAGTTCGCCGCGTTCGACGCCGTAGTCAATGTGCAGGGCGACGAGCCCTTCCTGGCCCGGGAGGCCGTGGCCGGCGCGATCGGCCGCGTGGCGCAGGGCGACGACATCGGCACGGCGGCCGCGCCACTGGATCCGGAGCTGGCCAGCGATCCGTCGCGGGTCAAGGTGGTCACCGATGCCGGGGGGCGGGCGCTCTATTTTTCTAGGGCGGTGATCCCCCACCGGCGCGACGCGGCCGACTCCGCCCCGACGCTCTACTGGCAGCATCTCGGCCTTTACGCGTACAGCCGCGAGACGCTGCGGCGGTGGGCCCAGCTTCAGCCCAGCCCCGCCGAATTGGCCGAGCGGCTGGAGCAGCTCCGGGCGTTGCATTACGGCCTCACCATCGGGGTCGCCCGGCTGACGGAGCCGGTCGAGCCCGGCGTGGATACACCCGATGACCTTCGACGGGCGGAAGCCCATTGGCACGTACTTCAGAGGTGAAGCTATGAATCCGGGTCCCAACGCGACCAAGTACATCTTCGTCACCGGCGGCGTCGTCTCTTCCCTCGGGAAAGGCATCGCCGCCGCGTCGCTTGGGCGGCTGCTCGTGGAGCGCGGGTTGAGCGTCACGATGCAGAAATTCGACCCGTATATCAACGTCGACCCCGGCACGATGTCGCCGTTCCAGCACGGCGAGGTGTTCGTGACCGACGACGGGGCGGAGACCGACCTCGACCTCGGCCACTACGAGCGATTCATCGACCGCTCGCTCTCCCAGCAGAACAACATTACCACCGGACGCATCTACCAATCGGTCATCAACAAGGAGCGGCGGGGCGAGTACCTGGGCAGTACCGTCCAGGTCATCCCCCACATCACCGACGAGATCAAGAACGCCATCCGGCGCACGGCGCCGGGGCACGACGTGGTGATCACCGAGATCGGCGGTACAGTCGGCGACATCGAATCGCTCCCATTCCTCGAGGCGATTCGGCAGTTCCGCCAGGAAGTCGGACGCGACAACGCCCTGGTGATTCACCTCACCCTGGTGCCCTTCATCGCCGCCGCTGGCGAGCTCAAGACCAAGCCGACGCAGCACTCGGTGCGGGAGCTGATGCAGATCGGAATCCAGCCCGACATCCTCATCTGCCGCAGCGAGCAGGCCATTTCCGCCGACATCAAGCGCAAGATTGCGCTCTTCTGCAACGTGGATTTCGACTGCGTCGTCGAGAGCCCGGACGTAAGCTCGATCTACGAGATCCCGCTCCGATTCCACGACCAGGGCCTGGACCGGGTGGTGTGCGAGCGCCTTCGGCTCGACACCAAGGAGCCCGACCTCCGGGCCTGGGAGGCCATCGTCTCCCGGGCGCTCCGCCCCTCGCACAGGGTGCGGATCGCCGTGGTGGGCAAGTACACCGCGCTCCACGACGCCTACAAGTCGGTCCAGGAGGCGCTCATTCACGGCGGGATCGCCAACGACGCCAGGGTCGAAATCGAGTGGATCGCCAGCGACCGCTTCCCCGACCAGGAGGCCGCGGGGAAGGCCTTGGCGGGGTTCGACGGGGTGCTGGTGCCCGGCGGGTTCGGGGAGCGGGGCATCGAGGGAATGGTCAACGCGGTGCGGTGGGCCCGGGAAAACGACCTGCCCTTCTTCGGCATCTGCCTCGGGCTGCAGGTGGCCATCATCGAGTTCGCCCGCAACGTCTGCCGGCTGCCCGAGAGCAACAGCACGGAGTTCGCGCCGGAGTGCCCGACGCCCGTGATCGCCCTGATGCAGTCGCAGCGGGAGGTCGCCGACCTCGGCGGCACCATGCGCCTCGGCGCGTACACGGCGCGGCTGCGCCCGGGATCGCGCGCGGCGCAGGCCTACGGCGTCGTCGAGATCAGCGAGCGGCATCGGCACCGCTGGGAGGTCAACAACGCCTACCGGGATGTGCTCGCGGAATACGGGCTCCGGCTGTCGGGGCAGTCACCCGACGGCGGCCTGGTGGAGGTGATCGAGCTTCCGGACCATGCCTGGTTCATCGGCTGCCAGTTCCACCCGGAGCTCAAGTCGCGGCCCACGCGGCCCCATCCCCTGTTCGCGGGATTCATCGGCGCGGGGCTGCAGCGGCGGAGCGGCCGGGGCGGTGGGGAGTCCCCGGCCCCCAAGGCGATGGCGGAAGCCAGCCGTTGAGCGGGTGGTCGTTCGGTCGCGCCCCGTTCGTGATCGCCGGTCCCTGCGTCGTCGAATCCGACGAGGTGCTGGCCCGAATCGCCGAGGTACTCGCCCGGTTCGCGGCGCGGCGCGGCGTGCCGGTCTGCTTCAAGGCGAGCTTCGACAAGGCCAACCGCTCGAGACTGGCGGGGGCGCGGGGCCCGGGCCCGGACGAGGGCCTGCGCGCGCTGGAGCGGGTGCGCGCGGGCAGCGGGCTGCCGGTGCTGACGGATATCCATGAGGCGGCCCAGGCGGCCGCGGCGGCGCAAGTCGCTGACATCCTGCAGATACCGGCCTTCCTCTGCCGGCAGACCGACCTCCTGGTCGCGGCGGGCCGCACCGGGTGCCCGGTGAACGTGAAGAAGGGTCAGTGGATGCCGGCGGAGGGGATGGCCGGCTCGGTGGAGAAGGTGCGCAGCGGCGGAAGTCGCGAGGTCGCCGTCACCGAGCGCGGCACCTTCTTCGGCTACGGCGACCTGGTGGTTGACATGCGCAACTTTACCCGGCTCCACGACGCGACCGGCGTCCCGGTCATCTTCGACGCGACCCATTCGGTGCAGCGGCCCGGACGGGGTGAGGCCGGATCGAGCGGTGGCGAGCGTGAGTTCATTCCCTCGCTCCTCGCCGCCGCCGCCGTCGCGGGAGCCGACGGGTTCTTCGTCGAGACCCATCCGGAGCCCGCCCAGGCGTCGAGCGACGCCGCCACCCAGTGGCCGCTCGACCACCTCGCCGCCCTGCTGGACCGCACCCTCGATCTCTGGACCCGGGCGCATGGAGATTGACGCCGCGAAGGCCTCCCGGGTCCGCATCGTGGCGCTGGACGTGGACGGGGTGCTGACGGATAACGGGATCTGGATCGGGCCGGTCGCCGGCGAGCGGGTCGAGCTCAAGCGGTTCGACATCCAGGACGGGCTGGGGATTCGCCTGCTGGCGACGGCCGGGATCGCGGTGATCTGGGTGAGTGGCCGCCACTCCAAGGCAACGACGATGCGGGCCGAAGAGCTCCAGGTCGAAGAGGTCCTCCAGGTGCCCGGCCCCACCAAGCTGGAGGCCCTGACCGGGGTACTCTCACGACGCGGCCTCGCCTGGGAAGACGCGGCGTTCGTCGGCGACGACCTCGCGGACCTCCAGGTGATGCGGCGGGTCGGCCTCCCGATCGCGGTGGCCAACGCCGTCCCCGAGGTCCGCGCGGTGGCTGATTGTGTGACCGTAGCTCCGGGCGGCCGGGGCGCGGTGCGGGAGGTGGCGGACGCCCTGCTGAAGGCGCGGGGCGTCTGGCCCGAGATGCTGGAGCGGTACTTCACCGAGCCAGGGAAGCGGGATGCCTGAAGCCGGTGCGCTGGTCGAGCTGGGCCGCCGCGTGCTGCGCCTGGAGGCGGACGCGGTCGCCGGGGTCGCGGCGCGGCTGGACCAGCAATTCGATCGGGCGGTCCGTCTGCTCGCCGCCGCCACCGGGCGGGTCATCGTGTCGGGAGTGGGCAAGTCGGGGCTGGTGGCCCGGAAGATCGCGGCGACGCTCACGTCGACCGGTACGCCCGCGAGCTACCTCCATCCGATCGACTCGTTGCACGGGGATCTCGGCATCGTCGGGCCGAACGACGTCGCGATCGTGCTGAGCAAGAGCGGGGACTCCCAGGACCTGTTCGGCCTGGTCGGCTCGCTCCAGCGGCTGGCGGTGCCGATCATCGCCGTGACGGCGACGGCGGATTCACCGCTGGCGAGAGTGGCGACGGTGGTCCTCGACGGCGCGGTGGCCGAAGAGGCCTGTCCCTACGATCTGGCGCCCACCGCGAGCACGACCGCGGCCCTCGCTCTGGGCGACGCGCTGGCGGTGGCCCTGCTCGAGCTCAAGGGGTTCGGGCGAGAGGATTTCGCGGCGCTCCACCCCGGCGGCAGCATCGGACGGCGGCTGCTGCTTCGGGTGCGCGACGTCATGCTGCCGCCGGGCCGGGTGCTCCCGCCGGACGCCACCATGCGCGAGGCGGTCGTGAGCCTGGCCCGGGACCGGGGCCTCGCGCTGGTGGGCACGGAGGGCAGACTGGCCGGGGTGCTCACCACCGGCGATCTCACCCGGCTGGCCGAGCGCGATCCCGACTTTCTCACCCGGTCCGTGTCGCAGGTGATGACCCGCACGCCGAAGACCACAGGTCCGGACGACCTGGCCGCCGCCGCGGTCGGCACCATGGAGCGCAACGGCGTCATCGTGCTGCCGGTGGTCTCCGACGGGAGCGTCATCGAAGGGGTGGTGCACCTGCACGATCTGATGCGCGCGGGGGCGGTGTGAGGCGGGGCGGAACAGCGGTCGCTATCCTAGGGGTGGCCACGCTTCTCGCCTGCGAGGACCCCGGCGCCCGTCCCACCACCACGATCCAGGCGCCGGACAGCGCCGACCAGGTGCTGGAGGGGTTCTCGCACTACGTGACCAGCAGCGGGATCCGACGAAGCCGGGTCGAGGCCGACACCGCGTTCTTCTACGAGGGGACACAGATCACAAACCTCACCCGTCCCAAGGTGACGTTCTACGACCTGAAGGGCGCGGAGAGCTCGACGCTCACCGCCAGGAGCGGCGTGTACCGCTGGCAGGACGGCTCGATGGAGGCGAACGGCAACGTGGTGGTGGTCGCTCCCGACGGCCGCCGCCTCAGCACCGAACGGCTGCGCTACGACAACGGGAGCAACCAGATCTCCACTGATCTCCACTTCACCTTCGACCGCGGCGAGGAGCACCTGGAAGGCAACAGCTTCCGCTCGGATCCCGACTTCCGCAACGTCGTCACCGATCGCCCGCGGGGCGTCGCGGGTGACGGCATGCTGCTGCCGGGACAGCAGGGGGGCCCGTGAGGCCGCCGCCCGGCTCCGCCGCCGCCTGGCTCCTGGCGGCGGTCGCCGTGTCGGCCACCGCCGTCGCGAGGCCGGCGGTCGCCCAGACCCAGCGCTGCGTCTTCCAGATCGACAACGTGGACCGGCAGGGGAGTGTGGTGGAAACGCCCCAGGGCACCAATTACTTCGCCGGGGGCAACGTGCAACTCAGCTGCCGGGGCACCAAGATGGCGATGCAGAGCGACAGCGTCGCGGCGTACGGCGGGAACGTGGTGCAGTTCATCGGGCGGGTGAAGTACCGCGATTCCACCATCACCATGGACGCAGACCGGGGAACCTACCATAAGGACCGGGAGCGGTGGGAGGCCAGGGGCAACGTCTCCACCCGGAACCTGGTGACCGGCTCCACGCTGACCGGCCCCGCGCTGGACTACTTCCGCGTCGTGAAGGGGGTGCGTGACACGCTGGAAATGTACGCCACCGGACGCCCCCGGATCGAATATTTCCCGACCGACTCCGGCGGCCGGCCAGCCGAGCCCTACGTCATCGTCGGCGATCGGGTGCGCTTCAAGGGCGACGATCGGATCTTCGCCGGCGGCAAGGTGACGGTAGACCGCGACGACTTCACCTCGCGCTCCGATTCACTCCGGCTCGATACGGGAGCCGGAAGCGACGGCGCCCTCATCGGGGGCCGGCCGGTGCTCCAGGGGCTCGGGACCGGACAGCTTCTCGATTACCGGCAACCGGGTCGACCTGCGACTCGATCGGCGCGAGCTCACGTACCTGCTGGCCAAGGGAAACGGCAAGGCGGTGAGCCGGGAGTGGGACCTCGTGGCGGACACCATCGCCCTCGACGTCAATCAGCGGAAGCTGGAGCAGACGCTGGCCTGGGGCGCCGCGGTGCGGCCGTCCGCGACCTCGACCAGCTATGCGATGAAGGCCGATTCGCTGGCCCTCGATACGCCCGGGCCAGACACTCCAGGAGGTGCGAGGGTTCGGCAAGGCCTGGCTGGGTGGCACCGTGTACCCCCCGACCCAGGACCGCGACTGGATGCGGGGCGACACGATCGTCGCCCGGTTCGCCAGCCGCGACTCCGCCGGCGCACAGCGCGCGGTGCTCAGCCGGATCGACGCGCGCCTCGCCGCCCAGTCCTATCACGTCGAGCCGAACCAGCGGTTGCCGACCCGGCCCTCCATCAACTATGCCCGCGGCGACGCCATCACCGTGACCATGAAGGACGGCGTCACCGACGGCGGCGGGGTGGACCGGGTGGATATCCGGGGAAAGGTGGACGGGATCCAGCTGGAAGCCGCGGGTGACTCGGTAACGGCAGCCCCGGACACCACCGGGCGCGCGGGGCGCGCGCCGTGAGCGCCCCGGAGTGGATCGCCACCCTCGGCGATCGCGACCCGTCGGTGCCCATCGCGCTCGCGGCGATCACCCGCGCGGCGGGCGCCTCCGACCTGGTGGATTTCGGCGACCTGGTGATGAGCTACCGGGAAGCCCACATCGCCTGCCATCGCACCTGCACGGGCCGATCCAGGTCGAGATCACCGGCGACGAGGTGCGCGATCACCTCACCCGATCGGTGCTGCCGCGGCTCGCCACCGAAGGGTGGATTCTCGACGAGCCCGGCGACGACTGGAATCCGGTCAAGCCCCGGGTGCCGTGGTGGGGACAGACCCCGGAAGCGCGGCAGATCGTCTACGACGCGCTGCTCGAGGCGGCGCGCCGGGCCGCCCAGCGCGCCAAGCCGGTCGTCGCCCAGGCGTCCTCGGCGAGCGTGCTGGAGGGCATCGATCTGCTCAAGAGCTTCAAGGGCCGCCGGGTCGTCAACCAGGTGACGGTACGGGTCCAACAGGGTGAGATTGTGGGATTGCTGGGTCCCAACGGGGCGGGAAAGACCACGACGTTCTACCTTATTACAGGGCTCATTCGTCCGGACGACGGCCGGGTCCTGCTGGACGGCCTCGACCTGACTCGGGCGCCGATGTACCGTCGGGCCCGCTCCGGGATCGGATACCTGGCGCAGGAGCCCTCCATCTTTCGCCGAATGACGGTCGAGGAAAATATTCTGGCCATCCTGGAGACCCGCGACCTCGGCCGGGCCGAGCGCCAGCAGCGACTCGATCGGATGCTGGACGAGTTGTCCATCAGAGCATCTCCGCCGCAGCAAGGCGTACTCCCTGAGCGGCGGCGAGCGGCGCCGGCTGGAGATCACCCGGGCGCTCGTCATCGAGCCGAAGTTCATGCTGCTCGACGAGCCGTTCGCCGGGGTGGACCCGATCGCCGTGCACGACATCCAGACCATCGTCGCCGGGCTGCGGCATCGCGGCATCGGCGTGCTCATCACCGACCACAACGTCGAGCAAACGCTCGACATCGTCGACCGGGCCTACATCATGTTCGAGGGCAAAGTGCAGGCATCGGGAAGCGTTCGCGATCTGGTCTACGACGATCGCGTGGCCCAGCTGTATCTGGGTCCGACCCTCACCGCGCGCCTCAGGGCGCGGCTCGAGGCGGTGGCATGAGAACCGGTCTCTCGCAGCACACCAGCCTGCGGCAGGAGCTGCGGGTCAATCCGCGGCTGTACCAGGCCATGGACATGCTGTACATGCCCATGATGGACCTCCAGCAGCATCTCAAGCAGGAGCTGCTCTCCAACCCGTTCCTCGAGCTGCTCGAGCCCGAGGAGGAGACCCCCGAGCAGAAGGACGCGGAGCAGGAGAAGGAGCAGAAGGAGAAGGAAGAGGAGATGGACTGGGAGGAGATCCTGCTCAACGGGTTCGAGGTCGGCGGCACCCGCGAGCAGTTCGAGCAGCTGGAGTACACCGAGCCGGTCACGGTCGAGACCAAGGACATGATCGATCACCTGCGCGAGCAGCTCCAGATGCTCACGCTGAACCCGAGGCAGCTCCTGCTCGCCGAGGAGTTCCTCGGCAACATCAACGAGGAGGGCTATCTCGCCGCCTCCCTGGAGGAGATCCTCGGGTCGGTGAACCAGCTGGTGACCGCCCACCTCAGGAGCGAGGCGGGTGAGGCGCTCGGGGCGAGCGGGGAGAGCGGGGAGGGCCGCGAAGACTCCGACCAGGACCCCGACGCCGACGGGCCCGTCGCTCCCGGCGGAGCTGCCTTCGCCGCCCGTACTACTCGATGGCCGAGATCGAGGAGATGGTGGGGATCATCCAGAAGCTCGACCCGCCCGGCATCGGCGCGCGCGACCTGCGCGAATGCCTCCTGATCCAGCTCCGGGAAGACAAGGACATCGACTCGCTGACCTTCCGGCTGGTGGACGAGGCGTTCCCCGACCTGATCGCGCACCGCTGGAACGACCTCGCCAAGCGCTTCGGCGTGGAGCCGGCCGCGGTGCAGTCCGCCGCCGACGGGCTGGCCCGGCTCGACCCCAAGCCGGGGCTCAAGTACGCCAACCAGAACGACGGCTACATCATCCCCGACCTCATCGTCGAGAAGATCGGCAGCCGCTACCAGGTCTTCCTCAACGACACCGGGATGCCCCGGCTTCGTCTCAGCCGCTCCTACCAGGAGATCGCCCGCGACAAGAAGAAGATGACCCCGGAGAACCGCGAGTTCATCGCGTCGAAGATGAACAGCGCGAACTGGATGATCCAGGCGATCGAGCAGCGCCGTCAGACCATGCTCAAGGTGATGAACTTCATCGTGGACCGGCAGCGCGACTTCTTCGAGAAGGGCATCGAGTACCTCAAGCCGCTCACCCTGCGGGAGGTCGCCGAGGTCATCAACATGCACGAGTCCACGGTGAGCCGGGTGACCAACGAGAAGTACGTCCAGACGCCCCGTGGCGTCCTGCCGCTCAAGTTCTTCTTCTCCAGCGCGCTGTCCACCGCCTCCGGCGAGGAGGCCAGCGCCCGCTCCATCCGGGCGAAGCTCCAGAAAATGGTGGGCGAGGAGGACACCGCAAACCGCTCACCGATCAGCAGATCGTGCACCTCTTCCAGGAGCAGGGCATCCAGATCGCGCGGCGCACCGTCGCCAAGTACCGGGATCAGCTCGGGATCCTGCCGGCGCGGATGCGGAAACGGGTATGACCCTTCCCGCCGAGGCGTTGGACGTCAGCGTCCTCGTGCCGGCCAAGGACGAGGCACCCAACCTTCCCGAGTTCATCCGGCTCTGCGCCGAGGCGCTCGACCCCGCCGGATTCACCTTCGAAGTCGTCATCGTGAACGATGGCTCCCGCGACGAAAGCGCGCGGGTCTTGCGCGAGCTCGAGCGGCAGTACGCCTTCCTTCGGGTGGTGACCCACCGGCGGCAGCGGGGCATCGCCGACGCGCTGCGATCGGCGGGCGATGTGGCCCGGGGCGACGTCTTCGTCTTCTATCCCGCCGACCTCCAGTACCTGCCCGCCGACATCCCCGGTCTGGTGTCGCCCATCCTCCAGGGCCGCGCCGACATCGTGACCGGAACCAAGCAGGGGAAGTACGAGCGGGCGTTCGTCTCGCGGGTCTACAACGGGCTCTGCCGCTGGCTCTTCGGCGTGCGGGTGAGCGACCTGAATTCGGTCAAGGCCTATCGCCGCGAGGTGATGCTGAACGTTCCCCTGCGCCCCGACTGGCATCGCTACATGGTGGTGATCGCCGCGGCCGACGGCTTCCGGCTCGACGCCCGGCCGGTCCCGCTCTACCCCAGAAAAGCGGGCATCTCCAAGTTCAACTGGCGCCGGATTCCCGTCGGCGTGTTCGACCTGGTGTCGGTGTGGTTCCAGCTCCGGTTCGGCCGGAAGCCGATGCTCTTCTTCGGTGTCGCCGGCGCCATGCTGTTTCTGATCGGCCTCTCGGCCGGCGTGGCTGCGCTGGTGCTCCGCTTCGGGTACGGCATCGGCCTGCGTCCCCTCCTCAACCTGGTGGAGACGATGGTCATCAGCGGCATCGTCCTGTTTGGGTTCGGGCTGCTGGGCGAGATGATCGCCGGCATGCAGGAGGAGACCCGGGAAGTGGCCCGCGCCCTGGCTCGCCTCGAAAAACTCGACATGCGGGATTGAGCCGTGCGGGTGGTCTTCCTCACCCACAACTATCCCCGCTGGGTCGGCGACGTGTCGGGGGCTTTTCTCGCAACGCTCGCCGGAGCCCTGGTACGTCGCGGCGTGTCGGTACGGGTGGTGGCGCCGAGCGATCAGGGGCGGGGAGGCGAAGAGGAGCTGAACGGTATTCTCGTGCGCCGGGTGCGCTACGCCTCGGCGGGAGCCGAGACGCTGGCCTACCGGGGAACCATGCAGGCCGCGCTGTGGGCGCCGGCCGGGCTCGGCGCGCTCGCCGGTCTCTGGCGCGCGCTCCGCCGCGCCGCGCGTGAGGAAGCCGAAGCGGGTGCCGACCTGTTCCACGCGCACTGGTGGGTTCCCGGCGGACTGGCGCTCCCCAAAGCCAGGCCGAGCGTACTGACGGTCCACGGCACCGACGCGGCGTTGCTCCGACGCTCGCGTATCGCACGAACCCTCGCCCGTCCGGTCTTCCAGCGCGCCACCGTCGTGACCGCGGTCTCCCGCGAGCTGGCCGGGTGGGTCCAGGCCGGCGCCGGACGGTTCGTCGATCCCGCCCACATCCAGCCGATGCCGGTGGACACCTCCAACCACCCGTGGTCCGTGGGCGGCGGCGGGGCGGTGGTCATCGCCCGGCTGGTTCCCCAGAAGCGGGTGGACCTGGCGATCGAGACGGTCGCCTTCCTGGCCTCCTGTGGCCACGAGATGCCCCTCACCATCGTCGGCGACGGTCCCGAGCGCGGGGCGCTGGAGCGCCTGGTCGAGAAGCTCGGCGTCCGCGCCTTCGTGACCTTCGCCGGCGCGGTCGCATCGGTCGAGGTCCCCGGCTACCTGGCGCGCGCGGACCTCATGATCTTTCCGGCCCAGGCCGAAGGGTTCGGCCTGGTGGCCGCGGAGGCGCTGATGGCCGGAGTGCCGGTCGTCGCCTGCTGGGACGGCGGCGGCGTCCTGGACGTGGTGCCGCCGAGCGGAGCGGGGCGGCTCACCCTGCCCGCACCGGAGGCGATGGGCGACGCGATCCTCGGCCTCATCGCCGAGCACGACCGCCATGACATGGCTCGGCTGGTGGGCGAGTCGTGGCGGGCCAGGTTGGACCCCGACCACGTCGCGGAGATCTGCGCCGGATGGTATCACGAGGCTCTGGGTGGGTGATCGCCGCCTCCGGGGCCTGCAGTGGCTCCTCGGGTTGGCGATCGTCGGGTTCGCCGCTCGCTCGCTGCTGCGCAACTGGGACCAGCTCCGGGCGCAGCCGCTGGAGTGGAGCGTTCGGCCGGGCTGGATTCTGCTGAGCGCGGTGGTGGTCTGGGTGATGTACGCGCTGCTGATTGCCGCGTGGCGGCGCATGCTCACCGGATGGGGCAAGAGCCTCGACTTCTGGTCCGCCGCCCGCATCTGGACCCTCTCCAGTCTCGGGAAGTACCTCCCGGGAAAGGTGTGGGCCGTGGCGGGCATGGCGGTGATGGCCCAGCGCGCGGGCATCGGGGCGGGACCCGCGACCGGATCGGCCATCATCCTGCAGATGCTGGCGATCGGGACCGGTGCCGCCGTCGTCGGGCTCACGGGGTGGGGTGCGCTTCGGACCGCCTATCCGGGCGCGGCTCTGGGGCTGGCCGGGCTGCTCTCGGCTTCCGTCGCGGGCATCGGACTGCTGCTCTGGCCCGGGTTTGTCACCCGCGTGCTGCGGATCGCCGCCCCCGACGCCGATCCGGTGACCCCGCCGGTGGCCGCGGTGGCCTTCGGCATCGTGGCCAACGTCACGGCCTGGTTGGGCTACGGCGTCGCACTATGGCTGCTCGCGCGGGGCTTCTCCCTCGCGCCGGGCTCGGCCTGCTGCCCGCGATCGCGGTCTTCACGGCATCGTATCTGGCCGGCTTTCTCGCCTTGTTCGCCCCGGGAGGGATCGGCGTGAGGGAAGGAGTGTTCATCTTGATGTTGCAGGGTCCCATCGGCATCGGGGCCGCGTCCGCGCTGGCCATCGCCTCCCGCTTGCTGCTGACGGTCACCGAGCTCGGCGCCGCGGCTCCCTTCCTGGTGTTCCCCCGCGGGAGGCCGCGTGTCGCCCTCTGATGGGTCTGAGGAAGCACTTGAGCCTCCATACCCCAACCTGTTTGCCATAGCGGTCTTCGCGATCGCGGCCTTGACGCTCTGCTGGCCCATGCTCGAGGGGCGGTTCCTGCTGGGCGACGACCAGTACGTCGCCGGCTACAGCTTCCGGCTCTTCGGCGCGGAGATGTTCCGTCAGACCGGCAGCATCCCGCAGTGGAACCCCTATCTGTTCGGCGGGCTGCCGTTCATCGCCGCGATGCACGGCGACATCTTCTATCCCACCGCCTGGCTCCGATGGGTGCTGCCGGTGGACACCGCGATGAATCTGGGGTTCGCGATCCATCTGGTCCTCGCCGGCGTCGCGATGTACCTGTTTCTGCGGGCCCTGCGGGTCGGGTGGGGGGCGGCGGTGGTGGGGGGACTGGCCTACGAGCTGACCGGAATCGTCGCCTCGCTCATGAAGCCGGGACACGACGGCAAACTGTTCGTCTCCGCACTGGCGCCCTTCGCGCTTCTGGCCCTCCTGCGCGCGATCAGGGGACGCGAGCCGGCGCGGGTACGCATTCTTCGCGCTGATCGTCGGCCTCGTGCGTGCTGAGCCCCCAATACCAGATGGCGTACTACCTGCTCGTCGCCTCCGGCTTGTGGGCCATCTACCTCGCCTTCTTCGACCCCGAGCGTGCTCCCGAGGCCCGCTGGCCGGTCGCGCTCGGGTTGGCCCTCGCCGCGGTGGGGCTTGGCGTCGCGCTCGCGGCGATTCAGATCCTGCCGTTTCTCGCGTATGTCCCCTTCTCGCCCCGGGGAGAAGGAGGGCCGAGCGGCGGCTGGGAATACGCCATCTCCTACTCCATGCCCCCGGAAGAGCTCTTCACCACGGTGCTGCCGCAGTTCAACGGGATTCTGGACAAGTACTGGGGACGCAGCTTCTTCAAGCTGCACACCGAGTACCTGGGGGCGGTGGTGGTGGCGCTGGCCGCGATCGGCATCGGCGACCGGTCGCGGACGCGATTGATCCGGGCGCTCGGCGTGCTCGTGATCCTCTTCCTGCTGATCTCGCTCGGCGGCTCATACCCCGTTCTACCGGCTCTGGTACGAGGTCATGCCGATGATGAAGAAGGTGCGTGCCCCCGGCATGGCCTTCTACCTCGTCGCGCTGCCAGTGGCGGTCTACGCCGGATTCGGCGCCGAGCGCCTGCTGCGGCGACAGCTGTCGCTTCGAGCCGCGCTGGTGCCCATCGGAGCCTTGGGCGCGCTCGCGCCTGCTCGGCGTGGTGGGTGTGTTGGAGAGCATCGCGACACTGTTCGCGTCTCCCGAGCAGGTGCCCAGGCTGGTGGCGGACGCCGGCGACCTGCGCGCCGGCGCGGCCCGGCTGCTCGGCATCGTGGCGCTGTCGGGCGGAGTCTGGTGGGCGATCGGGACCGGGAAGCTTGCGGCGGTATGCCGCGGTCGCCGCCCTTGGAGCCGTCGTCGTCCTGGACCTCTGGAGCATCGACCGTAAGTTCTTCGACTTCAAACCGCCGGCCTCGGAGCTCTTCGCCGACGACGGGCTCATCTCGAGGCTTCGAGACCGAGCCCAAGCCGTTTCGGGTGCTCGACGCCGGGGTGTATCCCGGCGCGGTCCTGATGGCGTCTCGGGTGCAGACGGTGCTCGGCTACCACGGCGTCGAGGTCAGATTTTACGACGAGCTGCTCGGCGGCAAGAACGAGTGGCGCAACCTCGGCAACCCCAACCTCCACGACCTGCTCGCGGTGCGCTACCTGTTGCTGCCCGATTCCCAGGCCGTGGCGGGCTTTCACCCGGTGACCGGTCCCACGCCGACACGCCACGGGGCCAGCGGCATTCTCTATGAGCGTGACACGCTCCCGAACTATGTCCGCGTGGTCGCGCAGGCCGCCAAGTTACCGGAGGACCAGGTCGTTGCCACGGTCACCGATCCCCGATTTCCGCTTGACGACGTCGTGGTCCTCACCGACACCGCCTCGGTCGTGCCCGAGCCGATCCGCGGCGGTGCACCCGACACCACCGCGGTGCGCGCCACCCTCACGGAGTGGAAGCCCGGCAGCATGCGGATCGCGCTCGAAGGCCGTGATACCCGGCCGCGATACCTGCTGGTGAGCGAGACCTGGTACAAGGACTGGCATGCACGGGTGGACGGCACGCCCGCGACGGTCCATCGAGGCAACCACGCACTGATGACGATCGTGATTCCGCCGGGCGCCCGCGAGATCGCGCTCGACTTCGCGTCGCGCGGAATACGCCCGGGGTAAGCTGATCAGCCTGCTCGCCCTCCTCGCGATCGCCGGGTCTCTACCTGGGGTCCCTGGTGGCTCGCCGGCGGCTCGCCCATGGCTGAGCGGGCACTGGTGGTGGTGCCGACCTACAACGAGGCCGCAAACCTGCCGCTGATCGTGCCCCAGATTCTGGCGCAGAATCTGCGGATCGACGTGCTGGTGGTGGACGACAACTCGCCCGACGGCACCGGCCAGATGGCCGACGAGATGGCCGCAGGCCGAGCCGCGGATCCACGTCCTGCATCGCCCCGGGAAGGACGGCCTCGGAAAGGCGTACCTCGCCGGGTTCCGCTGGGCGCTGGAGCGCGACTACGAGTTCATCTTCGAGATGGACGCCGACTTCAGCCACGACCCCAAATTCCTGAGCCGGTTCCTGGACGCGGCCAAGGATGCCGACCTGGTGATCGGCTCGCGCTACAAGACCGGCGTGAACGTCATCAACTGGCCGATCTCCCGGCTCCTGCTGTCGCTCGGCGCCAACCAGTACGCCCGGTGGGTCACCGGGCTGCCGATCGAGGACTCGACCGGCGGCTTCAAGTGCTTTCGCCGGAAGGTGCTCGAGGCGATCGACCTCGACCGGGTGCGCTCCAACGGCTACTCGTTCCAGATCGAGATGAGCTTCCGCGCCTGGAAGAAGGGCTTTCGCCTGGTCGAGATTCCCATCGTGTTCACCGATCGGATCGAGGGGCAGAGCAAGATGAACAAGCGGATCGTGCGGGAGGCCATCTGGATGGTGTGGTGGCTGCGCTGTGAAGTCGCTGGCGGGACAGCTGTGAGGGGGACGGTCTTCTACAAGATGACCGGCTCGGGCAACGACTTCGTCATGCTCGACGGCAGGTTCACGTCGCCCGACCGCTGGCCGGCCAGCCCAGGTGGCCGCGATCTGCGATCGCCGGCTGGGCGTCGGAGCCGACGGCCTGGTGATCCTCACCCCCGATGCGCCCGGCCGGGTGCGGATGACCTACTGGAACTCCGACGGGTCACCGGCCGGCCATGTGCGGCAACGCCGCGCTGTGCAGCACCCGGCTCGCGGTGTACCTGGAGCTGGCCGAGCCGGGTGAGCTCTGCCTCCTCACCGACGCCGGCGTGGTCCCGGCCCGCAGCAACGGAACCGGCGACGAGGCCGAGATCAGGCTGCCGGACGCGGATGTGCCGGCCCCCGTGCCGGGACTCGAGCCGGGGCCGGCGAGCACTGGCAGGTCCTGGGCACCGTCGGGGTGCCGCACCTGATCGTCCGGGTGGACGACATCGAGCGGATCGACGTCCCGGGACGGGGACGGGCGCTCCGGTTCGACCCGCGCCTCGGACCGGCCGGCGCCAACGTCAACTTCGTGGCGCCGGGGCCGCCGCCGGCGAGCCGTGGGCCATCCGGACCTACGAGCGCGGCGTCGAGGCCGAGACGCTGGCCTGTGGGACGGGCACGGTGGCGGCCGCGATCGCCCTGGCGGCTCGGGGAGAGGCTGCGTTGCCGCTCAGGTTCCGCAGCAGGGGAGGGCCGGAGCTGCTGGTCCGCGGCGCGCTTCGACGGGAGCCGGGCGGCCGACCTCTGGCTTGGGGGTCAGGGCCGGCTGCTGTTCCGAGGGGTCTGGGAGGGCATCTGAGACCGGGTTTTCCACGAGCCGCAGGAAGTCTTGCAACAGCAAGTACCATAGCCACTTACAACAACATAGAGCGACCGACGAACTCAGTTCTCCACAGTTTTCCCCAAGCGTACTTAACATAACATATCTTATACGTCGTTTCGGTCAGACTACGAAAATGGGGACCTGTGAGGTCCCCGCGCTTGACCGTCCCCCGCTCGCTGCCGACTCGCCTTCGCACGTCGAGCTACATCTTCCCGTCTGTCAGCTCGGCCAGCCGTACTTGAGCCTCGGTGAAGCTCGAGCTGGTCGGGTGCTTCTCGAGGACTTCGCGGTACACGGCCTCCGCCTCTTTGGTCTTTCCAGCCGCCCGGTAGGCTCGCCCTGCGTCGATCAGGTACCGGGCCTTGAGGTAGTCCAGCTCGGTGGCCTTCGAGGCGTTGGCGAAGGCCGCCGCCGCCTCCGCCGGCCGTTTGGAGTTCTCCAGCGCGGTGCCCAGGAGCCCGTTGGCGGGCGCCAGGTACTTCTGGGGCGGCTTCTTGGCCAGGAAGTCCCGGAGGCCCACCGCGGCCAGCTCCGCCTGGCCGTTGACCAGTCGGACCTGGTTCAGGGTGATGACCGCCTCGGTGGCCGCGTCGGTGCCCCCGTAGGTCTCGATCAGCCGTTGCAGCTCGCTGGAGGCCAGTGGCAGGTTGCCCGCCTCGGCCGCCGCCCGCGCCTGGTTGAGGCTCCGGGCGGCGAACTCCTCCTTGCGCCGGCCGCTGGTCCAGACCGCCCAGGCGACCAGTCCCAGAATCAGCACCCCCAGGACCGCCGCCCCGATCAGGCGCGTCTTGTCCCGGTACCATGCGGCAGGAGTCGCGGCGGCGGTCGGGTCGTCTCGAGTTGTCGCTTCTACCATCGTTGCCATGTCGTGTCGCGAGTGAAGTTGGTTGTGCCGGTCGAGCTTCGACGTCCGAGTGCCCCCGGCGTGACTCGAACACGCGGCCAACAGTTTAGGAAACTGCTGCTCTATCCATCTGAGCTACGGGGGCCGGGATGCACCTGCTCCGCAGCCGATAAAGATGCCACAGCGGCCGGGCTCCGGGCAACCCGGTCGCCGGCGTCCGGGCGCCCTCAGACCGAGGCGACCACGTGCCAGGGCGCCCCGTCCAACCGCTCTTGCCCCTTCAAGGACCGAGATCGCGAGGAGGAACGACCACCCCAGCACCTCGGCGCCGAGCTTCCGGGCCAGGCGGCCGGCCGCTTTCGCCGTCCCTCCGGTCGCCAGCACGTCATCCACCACCAGCACCCTGCTCCCGGCGGCGAGGCCGTCGCTGTGGCATTCCAGCGAGTCGGTCCCGTACTCCAGTGCGTATTCCTCCGTCACCCGTTCCCACGGGAGCTTCCCCGGCTTCCTCACCGGCACGAAGCCCGCCCCCAGCGTGGTCGCCACCGCTCCGCCGAGAATGAACCCTCGGGCCTCGATCCCGACCACATGCGTGACGCCGGCCGAGGCGAACGGCTCCGCCATGGCCGCGATCACGTCGCGCAGCAGCGCGGCATCGCTCAGCACCGGCGTGATGTCCTGGAACAGGATGCCCGGCTTGGGATAATCCTTGATCGGCCGGAGCGCGTCGCGGACCCGGCGTTCCAGGCTCATGGTGGCGTTCATCGGATCTCGAAGCTCCTGGAGGAAACGGTCTCGTCCACGTCGTCCTGTCGTTCCAGCCGGTCCACCCGCGCGTGGGAAGGACCCGCCCGTAACAACTCCTCGAACCGGGCCATCGCCTCCGCGCCCGCCCCCGAGGCGACGACCTCGACCCGTCCATCCGGCAGGTTCCTGGCATAGCCCGCCGATCCCGAGACTGCGGGCGTTTCGGGCGACGAACCATCGAAAGCCCACGCCCTGGACCATGCCCGGAGACCAGGAACCGGGTCGTCACGCCGGCCGGCTCCTCCTCGCGCGCAGCGTCTCGACCAGCGATCGGCAGCACCGAGATCGCGATGATGGCGAGGATCACCAGGGTGAAGTTCTTCCTCACCGCCGGGATGTTGCCGAAGAAGTACCCGGCCGGCACGAAGAGTCCGACCCAGAGGACGGCGCCGACGACGTTGTAGACGATGAACCTCGGGTAGCTCATCGCGCCGACGCCGGCCACGAACGGCGCGAAGGTCCGGATGATCGGCACGAAGCGGGCGAGGATGACCGTCTTGCCGCCGTGCTTCTCGTAGAACGCATGGGTGCGGTCCAGATAGTCCTTCCGCAGGAACCTGATGTTGCCGCTGAATGCCCGCGGTCCGATCCACGCCCCGACCCAATAGTTCACCGTGTCGCCCAGGATGGCCGCCCCGATCAGCAGGACCACGAGGAGCCACAGGTCGAGCGAGCCCAGCGCGGCGAAGGTCCCCGCGGCGAAGAGGAGCGAATCGCCCGGCAGAAAGGGCGTCACCACCAGCCCGGTCTCGGCGAAGACGATGAGAAAGAGGATGAGGTGGGTCCAGACCCCGTAGTCGGCGATCACCTGGCTCAGGTGTTGGTCGAGGTGCAGAAACAGATCGAGGGCGGACCGCAACAGCTCCATGCGGATCTCCGGGGGCTAGCGAAAGCCGAACTCGCCGAGCAGCGGCACGAATCGCACGTCGGCGACGGTCGTGGTGCGAAGCTCGTCCCCTTCCCGGCGGACCAGCGTGAGCGTCTGGTTGGCGCGATCGCCGAGCGGGATCACCATCCGGCCGCCCGGGGCGAGCTGCTCCACCAGTGGGGCCGGAATCTCGGGCGATGCCGCCGCCACCAGGATCGCATCGTAGGGCGCGAAGGGCCGCCACCCCAGGCTGCCATCGCCCACCAGCACGGTGACGTTCCGGATCCCGGACGCCTCGAGCGCCTCGCGGGCGCGCTGGGCCAGCGCCGGAATGCGCTCCACGCTGAAGACCGAGTCGCAGAGCATCGCCAGCAGCGCGGTCTGGTAGCCGGAGCCGGTGCCGACCTCCAGCACCCGCTCGCGCCCGGTGAGCCTCAACAGCTCCAGGTAGCGGGCCTGCACCCACGGCTGCGAGATGGTCTGGCTGCTGCCGATCGGCAGCGCCGCGTCGTCGTAGGCCCGGTGCCGCACGCTCTCGGGCACGAAGAGATGGCGCGGCACCATCCGGATCGCGCGCAGCACGGCCAGGTCGCGGATCCCCTTCTGCTGCAGGGTCTCCACCAGTTGGGCGCGGTAGCCGCCGAAGCCGTCCCCCTCCCCTACCCCTCCAGCGACCATCCGCGCACGGTCTCGAGCAGCGAGTAATTGGTGAGATCCATGTGGAGCGGAGTGACCGAGATGAACCCTTCGGCCACGGCGAGATGATCGGAGTTCTCGGTGCCGGTCCAGGTGATCGTGCCGCCGCCGATCCAGAAGATCTCCCGGCCCCAGGGATCCTTCATCCGGGTGAGGGACTCCGAGAAGTAGCGGCTGCCCAGCTTGGTCACCTGGATACCGCGCACCTCCGAGGCGGGAACCTTCGGCAGGTTGATGTTGAGCAGGGTCTGCTCGGGAAATTTCGGGACGCCCACGATCCGCCTGACCAGCTGCAGCAGCAGGTCATGGTAGGTGTCCATCGTCTCCGGATGGTTGCCGGAGAACGAGATGCCGATGCCGGGCACGCCCAGGGTGACCGCCTCCATCGCCGCCGCCACGGTGCCGGAGTAGAGCACGTCCTCGCCCATGTTGGGGCCGTGGTTCACGCCGGAGAACACGAAATCCGGCCGCTCCGGCATCAGTGCCTGAAGCGCGAGCATGACGCAGTCCGTCGGCGTGCCGTCGATCTGCCACGCCCCGTCGGGACGTCGGGCCGGGCGGAGCGGCCGATGCAGCGTCAGGGAGTGCGAGGTCCCGCTCTGTTCCCGGTCCGGCGCCACCACAGTGACGGTGCCGACCTCCCGGCAGACGTCGGCCAGCAGCGCCAACCCGGGCGCCAGGATGCCGTCGTCGTTGGTCACCAGGATGTTCATGGGGGACAAGATAGTCGGGGCCCCCGTCGCTTTACTTCCTCCCGCTCGACCGCCCCGCCGGCGGGGCCGACTTCGGCGGCATCGGAGTGCTCGCCGGCGCCTTGCCGTCGAGGATGGCGATGATCGCGTCCACCGCCGCGCGCGCCTCGCCGGCCACTTCCGCCTCGAACGCCTTGCGCGCGCTCGCCCGAAGCTCGCCGGTGCGGCGATACTGATCGATCCGCTGCCGCGCGCCATCGATGGTGAACTTCTCGGTGTACAGCAGGTTCTTCACCAGCATGATCAGCTCCACCTCCCGGCTCTTGTAGACCCGGTTGCCCGACCGGTTCTTCGCGGGATTGAGGAAGCGGAACTGGCTCTCCCAGTACCGGAGCACGTGCGGCTTGAGCTCGGTCAGCGAGCAGACCTCGCCGATCGAATAGAACTCCTGCACCTGACGGGAAGTGCTCATCGCCATTGCCTCATCGCCATTGCTCCGACTTGAGTTCGCGGCCCATCAGCTCGGCGATCGCCTCGCGGGGCGCCTTGCCTCCGAACAGCACCGCACAGACCTGCTCGATGATCGGCAGCTCGATCCCCAGCCGCTTTCCCAGCGCCGCGCCGGCCAGCGAGGTGTTCGCGCCCTCGGCCACGCTGCGGTGGGTCGCCCGGTACTGCTCGAAGCTCAGCCCTTCGGCCAGCGCGACGCCCAGCGATCGGTTGCGGCTCAGGCTGCCGGTCGTCGTGAGCACCAGATCGCCCATGCCCGCGAGCCCGGCGAAGGTGAGCGGGTCGGCCCCCATCGCGACGCCCAGCCGGGTGATCTCCGCCAGCCCGCGGGTGATCAGCGCGGCGCGGGGGTTGTGCCCCAGCCCGAGGCCGTCCGCGATTCCGGCGGCGACCGCGATCACGTTCTTGAGCGCCCCGGCGAGCTCGACCCCGACGACATCGATGTTGCGGTACACCCGGAAGACCGGCGTGGCGAAGATCCGCTGCGCGGCCTGCGCGGTCGCCTCGTCGCCCGCCGCCGCGACCACCGCGGTCGGCTGTCCCTGGCACACCTCCGTCGCGAAGCTCGGCCCCGACAACACCGAGAAGCGGATCCCCGGGAGGCATTCCGCGAAGACCTCCGACATGAGCGCCAGCGTGTCGGTCTCGATCCCCTTGGTGGCGCTCACCACCAGCGTCCCGGGCGGCACCGATTCGCCGAGGCCGCGGATCACCGCGCGCACGGCATGGCTGGGAGGGACCGAGACGATCACCTCCGCGCCGGACACGGCTTCGCGCGCGTCGCCCAGGGCGCGGATCCTGGTGGAGAGCGGCACCCCGGGGAGGAACACCGGATTCTCCCGGGACCGGTTTACCGCGTCGACCACCTCGGGCTCGTAGGCCCACAGACGCACCTCGTCACCCTTGGAGGCGAGGAGATTCGCGAGCGTCGTGCCCCAGCTCCCCGCCCCCAACACCGCGACCCGGGTCACGGATGAGCGGGTGGCGTGGCCCGACGGCCGAACCGGCTCTCGGTGCCGTTGAGCAGGCGCCGGATGTTGGCGCGATGGAGCCAGATGATCGCGGCCGCCACCAGGACGTCGAGCCCGAGGATCTCGGGCCGGTCGGGCGGCTCGATGAAGATACACGGCCACCGGAAAGACACCGGCCGCCGCGATGCTGGCCAACGACACGTACCCCGACAGCGCGACCACGACCAACCACACCAGCGCGGCGATGCCCAGCGCGGCCGGCGTGAGTCCCAGCATGACGCCGGCGGCGGTCGCGACGCCCTTCCCGCCCCGGAAGCGCACGAAGACCGAGAACACATGGCCCAGGATGGCCGCCATGCCGCAGGCCAGCGCGAAGAGCTGGGAATCCGAAATCTGGGGAGCGAAGACCAGGACCGGCACCGCGCCCTTCGCCACATCGAACAGGCCGACCGGGACGGCGAACCGCCAGCCGAGCGTGCGATAGACATTGGTCGCGCCGAGATTCCTGCTGCCGTGCTCGCGCAAGTCGATGCCGCGGAAGATCCGGCCCGCCAGGAAGCTGGTCGGGATGGCGCCAACGAAGTACGAGGCCAGGATCCCGAGAAAGGCGGCGACACTCACCGCTTCGCGCCCCGGCTGGTGAACTTCAGTCGCAGCGGTGAACCGGGAAACGGCCACGTCTCGCGAAAGCCGTTCGTCAGGTACCGCTGGTAGGATTCGGGCACGTCGTCCGGGCGGTTGCTCACGATGGCGAAGGTCGGAGGCGCCGTGCCGATCTGCGAGGCGTAGAGCAGCTTCACCTCCTCGCCCGGTTTCTGCGGCGGGCCGCTCCGCTCCAGCAGGGAGGCCAGCACGCGGTTCACCTCCGCCGTAGGGATGCGCCGGCCCCTCGCCTCGGCCACCTCGAGGATATGATCGAGCACCTTGCGCACCCGCTGGCCGGTGAGCGCCGAGAGATAGACGAACGGCACGTGGCGCAGGAACGGCGCCTTCTCCACCAGCTCTTCCTGTCCCCGATGCGCGGTGTTGGCGTCCTTTTCCTCGATCAGGTCCCACTTGTTCACCGCGATCACCAACCCGCAGCCGCGATCCCACGCCTCCGTCGCGATCCGGAGATCCTGGTTGTGCAGCCCGAGGGTGGCGTCGACCACCAGCACGCAGACCTCGGCCCGCTCGACCGCGCGCTCGGTGCGCAGCGTGGAGTAGAACTCGAGATCATCCTGTACTTTAGCCTTGCGTCGTAACCCGGCGGTATCAATGAAGTTGAGATTCTTGCCGCGATGCCGCAAGAGCGAGTCGATCGCGTCCCGCGTGGTCCCCGCTTCGGCGGCGACGACGTGGCGTTCCTCGCCCAGCAGCCGGTTGACCAGCGAGGACTTGCCCACGTTGGGCCGGCCGATCACGGCCACACCGATGGTGTTTTCCGACTCCGCGGGATCATAGGGCGGCAGCCGGCCCACCACCGCGTCCAGCAGGTCGCCGCTCCCCTTCCCTATGGCCGCGCTCACCCCGACCGGCTCGCCGAAGCCGAGCTCGTAGAAGTCGAGCTGCGCCGTGCTGCGCTCGAGGTCGTCCAGCTTGTTCACCGCCAGCACGACCGCGCCCTGCGCGCGCCGCAGCCGCTCGCCGATCGCCTGGTCCACCGGGTGGACGCCTTCGATCCCGTCCACCAGGAACACCACGACGTCCGACTCGGCGAGCGCGAGCTCCACCTGCCGGCCGATCGCCCGGTCCATCGAGTCGTCCGACTCCGGCACCAGCCCGCCGGTATCCACCACCCAGAAGCGGCGCCCCTGCCACTCGGCATCGCCGAAGTGCCGGTCCCGGGTCGTGCCGGGCCGCTCGGACACGATGGCGGGCCGTCCACCCAGGATGCGGTTGAAGAGGGTGGATTTCCCGACGTTGGGCCGGCCCACGATGGCGACCGTCGGCTTGCTCACGCCGCCACTCCCGGCTCGAGCGCGTCCGCGAAGTCCTGTGAGAACCGGATTTCGACCGGCGACACCGAGGCGAGCAGCTCCGCGCTCATGCCGTCCATGAACAGTCCGTCATCGTTCACGCATTCCCCGGGTAACAGGGCGAGATCCAGATCGCCCCGGCCGCGGAGCGTCTCCTGCACCGCGACACCCGGGAGCAGGCCCGCCGTGGTGACCGAGGCGCCGAACAGCGTGTTGACGACCGGCAGCAGCTCGAAGCGGGCACCGGTGACCCGGGCCAGGGGCTCGAGCACCATCGGCATCAGCCGGCTCATCGCGGTCCCGGTGACCACACCCACTCTGCGCCCCTGCCATCCGGCGATCGCGTCGGCGCGGGACGCGATGCGCTGCTGCAGCCACCGCACGGCTCCCACCCCGTTCTCCACCTGATCGAACCCGTCGTAGATCGTGGCGGGAGGAAGATCCATGTCCGCGCGCAGGTACAGCTCATCGGCCCCGAACGCCCAGTGAACGCTCCGCTCCGCCAGGGCGATCGCGGCCCGCGCTTCGACCAGGGCGATCGCGGCCCGGCACTCCTGCGTCGTCGGTTCGCGCACCAGGTGGTGCTTGCTGAACTCGGTCAGCCCGACCGGCACCACCGAACAACCGATGATCGCTGGCCCGAACCGGTACAGCTCACGCAGGGTCTGCCCCAGCACGTCACCGTCGTTGACCCCCGGTGAGAGAACCACCTGGGTATGGAACTCGATGCCGTGCTCCGCGAATCGCCGGAGCTGCGGGATGATCTCGGGCGCCGTCGGATTGCGGAGCAGGTAGCGGCGGACGGCGGGATCGGTCGCGTGCACCGACACGTACAGCGGCGACAACCGATACTCGATGATCCGGTCGATGTCCTTCGGCTTCAGGTTGGTCAGGGTGGCGAAGTTGCCGTAGCGGAAGGAGAGCCGGTAATCATCGTCGCGGATGTAGAGCACGTCCCGAAGCCCGTCGGGCAGCCCGTCCACGAAGCAGAAATCACAGCGGTTGGCGCAGCGCCGTATCCGGGCCGGCTCGAGCGACACGCCGATCGGGTCGGCCAGGCCGCGCTCGATGTCGAACTCGATCTCCTCCCCGTCCGGCTGCCGCACGTGGAGCAGGAACCGCTCCTCCGCGGTCAGGAACTCCCAGTCGAGAAAGTCCTCCAGCTCCCGGCCGTTCACGGAGAGCAACTCCGTGCCCACCCGGAGCCCGAGCTCGCGGGCGATCGAATCCGGCAGTACTGCGGTGACCCTGATCATGCATCCTCGTTCCGGTGCGGCGCGGCGGCGGCGGCGGCAGGCGGAAAAGATCGCCGGTCAGGACGGTAAATTCAAGATCTGCGGCCACTTCAGCGCCAGGCGTCGAAGTAGCTTCTCAAGTCTGGGCCGAGGCTCCTGCCCGGGCATAGCTCCCGTCCGCCCCGAGAACCCACGCGTCGGGGTCGGCGAGCTCTCTGGCGAGTATCTCGTCCAGGGTGGCCCGGGCGACCGGGTCGGTCACTGGCGCCACCACCTCGACTCGCCGGCGCAGGTTGCGTGGCCGCCAGTCGGCCGAGCCGATATGGTACTCGTCCTCGCCGGCGTTGCCGAAGTGATAAATCCTGGCGTGCTCCAGGAACCGCCCCAGCCGGCTCACGACCCGGATGCGGTCGGAATGTCCCGGTACCTGGGGCCGCAGCACGCAGACCCCGCGGACGATCAGCTCGATCGGCACCCCGGCCTGTGAGGCGCGGTAGAGCGCCTGCACCACCTCCGTGTCGGCCAGACCATTCAGCTTGGCGCGGATCCTGGCCGGCCGCCCCTCCTTCGCGTGCCGCGCCTCCCGGTTGATGCGCTCGAGCAGCCACGGCAGCAGGCCCTCCGGGGCGACGGCGATCCGGCGGAAGGATCCCGCGGGACCGCGGCTGGAACCGGTGAGCTGATTGAAGAGGTCGTGCACGTCCGCGCCGAGATCGGGGTCGGCGGAGAAGAGCGACAGGTCGGTGTAGACCTTCGCCGTCGCCGCATTGTAATTGCCGGTGCCGATATGCACGTAGCGGCGGAGGCCGTCGTCTTCCCGGCGCAGCACCAGGCCCACTTTCGCGTGGTTCTTCAGACCGACGACGCCGTACACGACCGTGGCCCCCGCCTCCTCCAGCCGTCGCACCCAGCCGACGTTGCGGGTCTCATCGAAGCGCGCCTTGAGCTCGACGAACAGGGCCACCTCCTTCTTCCGCTCCAGCGCCCGGGTCAGCGCATCCACGATCGGGGATCGCTCGCCCACCCGGTAGAGCGTGAGCCGCATCGCCACCACGGCGGGATCATCGGCCGCGTCGGAGAAGAAGCGCACGGTGCTATCGGCGAAGCGTTCGTAGGGATGGTGGACCAGCACGTCGCGCGCGCGCAGCATGCTCCAGAGATTCCGTTCGGCGGCCCAGGGCGCCCGGCCCTCGAAGGCCGGAAAGCGGCCGTGCATGACCGGCGCGCCCATCAGCTCGCGGAGGGAACGCAGGTCGACCAGGCCACCGATCTCGACCAGATCCTGCTCGCGCACCGCGCTCGCATCCGCCCCGCGCTCGAAGCGCAGCTCCCAGAGAAGACGCTCCCGCAGCGGCTGCGGCATCACCCGTTCGACCTCGACCCGCACGATCGCGTTGAGCGCCCGCCGACCGACCGACTCCTCGATGGCCTGCAACAGGTTTCCCGCGTCCTCGTCGGCGAGGTCCAGCTCCGCCGCCCGGGTGAGCCGGAACACCCATGCCCCCTCGATCTGTCGCTCGGGATAGACGAGGTGGAGATTGGCTCGCACCACGTCCTCCAGCGGAATGAAGTCGCTCGAATCGGGAATCGGGAGGAAGCGCGGAATCCGCTCCGGCAGCCGCAGGTAGGCGAAGTGCAGCGGGCCGGTGCGGGAGTCCTGCAGCACGACGGCGAGGAGGGGCGTGAGATGCGGCATCACCGGCACCGGGAACCCGGGGCTCACGGTGATCGCCCGTGGGGTGAGCAGTGGAAAGATCTCGCGCTGAAACTGGGCCTCCAGCAGGGCGCGGCTGGTCGGCGCCAGCGCCCGCCAGTCCAGGAGGCGGATCCCCGCGCCGGCCAGCGCCGTCAGGCAGACGGCGAGGGTCCGCTCCTGCCGCGCCAGCAGGGCCCGCACCCGGATACCGATCGCCTCCAGCAGTCCGTCGTGCTCCGCCCTCTCCTTCTCCTTGAGCGCACCGACGTTCACCATATAGAACTCGTCGAGGTTCGCGCTCACGATCGCCAGGAAGTTGAGTCGCTCGAGCAGCGGGGTCGCCGGATCCTCCGCCATCGCCAGCACCCGGCTCTGGAACTCCAGGGTGCTGAGATCGGCGTCGAGCAGGAGCTGCGCCTCGTCGGGCGCGAGCGGCGGAGGCAGGGACGGCCGGGAGCGGGGCACGCGGGTCGCCGGCTCGCCGGTTCGGAACAGCTCCGAGCGCATCCCCACGGCGAGCGCCGCCAGGGTGTCGGGATCCTGCAGCCCGACCGACCCGGCGCCGGCGGCGACGTCCCCCTGCGGCACCCACTCGATGTCGTTGGCCACCTCGCCGTCGAGCCGCAGCCGGCGGACCACCCAGACCTCCTGGAGCCGCCCGGCGGGGCCGCGCCCGCTCGCGGTGCCCAGCAGCGCGAGGTCGCCCACGGCGCTCCCGAACGTGGCGCGGAGCAGATGCCGGGAGGCGGCCTCGCCCTGCCCGTCGGCGATCGGCAGCACGAGAGACTGGTCCCTCCGCTGGAACGCGATGGCGCCGCCGTCGAGGGCCAGCAGCGTCACCGCGCGCCCCGTGCCCAGCGATCGGGCCAGCGCCTCGCCCTCGAGCGTGGCCACCAGCCGCTGGGCCCGCGCCAGCTTGCTCTCCAGGATCGATCGCGTCCCCGAGACCGCCCGCATGGCGTCCGCCACCTGCGCGAGATCGGGTTTCCCGCGCCGGAGTCCGCGCAGCTTGAGCTCCTGAAAGTCCCGCGAGAGGCGCTGGTGGCGCACGGTCACCGCGTCGTAGACCAGCTCGTAGCGCGCGCTCCACGGCCACCGGCCCGCCGACCGCGCGCGTCGTCCGCGCGACCTCCAGCTCGGCGAGCGGCTCCAGCGTCGCCGGGTCCACCAGCCCGCGCAGCCGCCGGGCGGCCTCACTCTCGCCCCGCAGGGCGGCCATCAGGTCGATCTCGGAAACCGGGGAGCTGAAACTCCGCCGGGGCGCGGCCAGGGTGACGGTCAGGACCCGCCGGTCGTCCGCGCCGAGCCGGAACCGGCAGGCTACGTCGCGCCGGCCCAGCGCGCCCTCGGCCGTATCGTAGTAGATGTCGCGGTGGAAGCCCTGGGCGGCCTCGGTGACCCGGAGGCCGAGAGGCGGGCGGTGAACCGATGAGCTCCCGCAGCAGCCCGAGCGAGGCGACGTCCCACTTCACCTCGGCCCGGTCCGGCCGGCTCATTCCAGCCGGTCCCCCAACTCGCGGCGAGCCTCAGCCACCCGGCCGCGGATTCCGCGCTCGATGCGGGAGAGCCCGGCTACGAACGCGGTGTCGCCCCGCACCCGGTCGAACAGGCCCGACTCGAGGTACCAGTAGTGCACCATGGGAGAGATATCGGCGGCCCGCTGGAGCCACAGGAGCGCGCCGGCCCCGTCCCCCAGCCACGCCCGGTAGCCGGCCAGCGCGGCGAACTGCGGCACGATCGCGTACTCGCCGCGCATCAGCAGCGCGGCGAGCGAGTCGGCCAGCGCCCTTCGCCTCGTCGGCGCGGCCGACCTCATGGAGGCAGATCGCCTTGGTGGCGAGCCACCGGCCGCAGCTCGAGCCGGGCGCACGCCGCCGCGTCGCCCTTCAACAGGAGCGCGTTCCCCTGCAGCATCTCCGCGATCTGGTCGTTCGGATCGAACGCCCGGGCACGGCGGGCCTCATCCAGGGCGAGGTCGTACTGCCGGGCACCGAGCGCGATCGTGATGGTGGAATGGCGGACGCCGGTCGACAGCGGGTCCAGCGCGAGCGCCCGCTGCGCCTGCTGCAGGGCCGCGTCCCATCGCCCCATGTGCTCCAACGCGTGCGCCACGGACAGGTAGACTCGCGACCGACCCCGGCATGAGCTGCCGGGCCTCCCGGAGGGTGCGGAGAATCTCATCGTGGGGCGCCAGGCTGACGAGGAGCGCGTCGGACCGCGCCAGGTAGGCGTCGGCCAGTGCCGGGTCGAGTTGCGACGGCGCGGTCCGCCAGCGCCAGTGCCCGCGCGGCGGCGACGTACGCATTCACTCCTCCCGGAAAACCGTAGACCACGTGCAGCACGTAGGCCGACGAGAGCGCGGCGTAGCCGGGGGCGTATCCCGAGTCGGCCCGAACAGCCTCCTGGAAGGCGCGTCGGGCCCCTTCCACCGCTTCCGGGGATCGGCTCGCCAGCATGTGGCGGCCCAGCAGCAGCGCGTCGAACGCCGCGCTCTTGGTCGGCATCGCGCTCGGCGCCATCGGCCGCATGCCGCGGATGCTGGTCAGCAGCTCCCCGCTCACCTTCCGGGCGATCTCCTCCTGCACCCGGAAGCTGTCGGCCAGATCGCCTTCGAAGCTGCCGGACCACAGGTGCGCGTCGCTGGCCGCCTCGATCAGCTCCGCCGTGACCCGCACCCGGTTCCCCTGGCGGCGCACCGAGCCCTCCACGATGTGCCGGACGCCGAGCGTCTCGGCGATCTGCGGCAGGGTGAGTGGGCTGCCCTTGAGCGCCAGCACCGAAGTGCGTGAGATCACCTTCAGGCTCTCGACCTGCGCCAGCTGGCTGATGATCTCGTCGGTGATCCCTTCGCCGAAGTAGTCCGGGCCCGACCCCCCGCTCAGGTTGGTGAACGGCAGGACCGCCACCGAGGCGGTGTAGGGGCCGGTCGCGCCGGGCCCGCCGGCGCCGCCACCCCGCTGCCGGTAGGCGAACATGACGCCGAGCAGCAGGATGGCGAGCACCGCGGCCGGAACGATCCAGCGGCCCGCGGCCGTCAGGAGTCCGTCGCTCTCCCGCTCCGGGTCGTACGCCGGCGGCTGGCGGCACGGGCGTGGAGAACCGGGCAGCTCGCCCTGCGCCCCGCGCAGATCCGCCGCGAGCTCGCCGGCCGTCTGATAGCGATCGTCCGGCTGCTTCATGAGGCAGCGGCGGACGATGGCGATGACGTTCTGGGGAACGTCCGGGCGCGAGATGTGGACCAGCGGCGGATCGGTGGTGAGCTGCTGGGTCAGCACGCTCTTGAGGCTCGGCCCGCTGAAGGCCATCCGCCCGGCCAGCATCTCGTACAGCACGCAGCCGAGGCTGTAGATGTCGCTGCGTCCGTCCACCGGCGAGGCGGCGGTGGCCTGCTCGGGACTCATGTACGCCGCGGTCCCGATGGGAAAGCCGACCCCCGTCAGGGTGGTGCCGCCGGCGAGGCCGATCGCGCGGGCGATGCCGAAGTCCGCGATCAGGGCGTGGCCGTTGGAGACCAGGATGTTTTCCGGCTTGATGTCGCGATGCACCACGCCGCGGCGGTGGGCGTAGTCCAGCGCGTCGGCCACTTCCCAGGCGATCGTCACCGCCTCGGTGGTGGCGAGACGCGAGCTCGGCCATGAGCCGGTCCCGGAGCGACTCGCCCTCCACGAACGGCATGACGGCGTAGAGCAGGTTGCGCGCCTCGCCCGAGTCGAGCAGGGGCACGATGTGCGGATGCTGCAGCTGCGCGGTGATCCGGATCTCGCGGAGAAATCGCTCGGCGCCGACCGCGGTGGCGACCTCGGGATCGAGCACCTTGATGGCGACCTGCCGCTCGTAGCGGCGGTCGCGCGCGAGGTAGACGAACGCCATGCCCCCGCGACCGACTTCCCGCTCCATGATGTAGCGGTCGCCCAGGATCTGCTGGACCTGGTTGAGGAGATCACTCACGCGGGCTGGTGATTACCTCGTCTCGACCCCGGTGGCTCGCGGGCCCAGGCGAGCCCGCAATTCGCCGCGTGAGGACTGGCGCCGGCACGCTCTTCCGGAGCCGCACCCGGTACTCCAGCACCGCGCCCCCGCCGGCGTCCCGCTGGGTCCCGGAGTACTTCCACTCCTTGACCTGGTCTGCGAGAACCGCTTCGATCTGGGGCCGCGCGTTCTCGGGGTCCGGACTCAGAACCCGGACCAGGGTGTCGAGCGGCTTGGGCGGCTTGGGCGGCTTCGGCTTCGCCGCCCTGTCTCCCTCGCCCACCCGGCGGCGGGCCCGTGAGGCCAGGGCCTGAAGCTGCTCGGGCGACATGGACTTGAGGATCTCCCGGTCCAGCTGCGACACGAAGGCTCCGGTCCGGTTGGCCAGGGCGAGCGAGCGCTCGAGCCGTCGCGCCGCGCGCGGGCCCTCCAGATGGGACGGCGCGCGGCCGAAGTCGGTGTACCAGAAGCACCACCACCAGAACGTTGAAGAGAAACGACATCACCGCCGCGGCCGACATCACCTGCACGCCGGCCGCGAGCCCGACGCCGATCGCGAGGAAGATGTACACCGCGTCCTTGGTGTCGCGCAGAGTGTTGCGGAAGCTGACGGCGGCGACGATCCCGCCGAGGCTGAACGCGAGCGCGATGCTGTTCTTCACCAGGAGCACCACACCGGCCACCACGATCGGCAGGATGATCAGCGTCTGCACCACCGATTGGCGGAACCCCTTCTTCTGCCGGGTCAGGATGTAGACCCAGGTCACCGGCAGCATGAGGAGGAAGGCGCCGATCATGCAGAGCGCGGTGGTAATGGCGAGCGCGACCGGAGGGGCCATGGCCGGCGCCGAGGCCCCCAGGGCCTCGAGCAGCGGGTCGACCCCGCCGGCCGACGGGTTGATGGCGTCGAGGCGCTCGGCGGAGAAGACCGCCGCGATACCGGGAAAGACCTGCCAGACCAGCGCCGTGCCCGCGGCGAGCAGCACGTAGTAGGCGGCAACCCGGACGACCGGATCCTCGCTGATCCGCGCCAGGGGCCGGCGGCCGTCTCCCGTCACGTCCCACCTCCTCCGGCGATTGGCGATGTTGGGTGCCCGAAAGATGGACCGGTCCCGGGGGCAGTCAAGGTGCGCGCCACCATTGGCAAACCCTGTTCAGCGCGTGAGATTGAGACGTTCCCGACCCCAGACAGCCCACATGAGCGACACCAGGCTCATCGATCCGCGCCCGAGCACCTCGCCGACCAGCGGGGGTCCCGCCGGCGAGTCCCCTTCCGGACGATCTCACCCTGGAAGCGGCGGGGCGGCTCGCGCATCGTCTGTGTGGTCATCGATCGCGCTCTGGGTGATCGGGTTGCTCGTGAATCACCTGGTCGCACCTTACCTGGGCCTGCCGCCTCGACCAGGTGATCCCGTGGCCCCCCGTCGCGGACCTGCTGGCGTTGACCAGCCTGGCGGTCTCGCTCCTGGTCTACCGGGTCGCGCCCCGGGTCGCCCGCGCCGGGAGCCGGCTCTTCACCGTCGCCATCGCGTACGAGGTCGCGATGGCGTTCGCCATCGGCGTGATCAACCAGTGGCAGCCGCGTGGCGGTCGCCGGTCGGCTCTCCTGGCTCTGCGTCCTGATTCTCATCTTCCCGTCGATCGTCCCGGGTCCCCCGCGCAAAGTGCTCCTCGGCTCCCTGCTCGCCGCCTCGATGGACCCGGTCGGGCTCGCTGATCGCGCACGCGCGAGGGCTCGAGCTTCCGGCGCTGCCCTTGCTGGTGTGGACCTACCTCCCGAACTACATCTCTGCCGTCCTCGCTGTGCTGCCCTCGAAGATCATCGCCCACCTGAGCCGCAAGGTGAGCCGCGCTCGCCAGCTGGGCAGCTACCGCCTGGTCGAGCTCATCGGCCAGGGTGGCATGGGCCAGGTCTGGAAGGCGGAGCACCAGCTATTCGCCCGGCCGGCGGCGATCAAGCTGATCAGCGGACACGGCAGGCTGGAGGGATCGGGCCGAATTGCGGAGGAGCGCTTCCGGCGGGAGGCGGAGGCCGCCGCGGCGCTCCGGTCGCCGCATACCATCCAGCTCTACGACTTCGGCATCACGCGCGATCGCCAGCTGTACTACGTCATGGAGCTGCTCGAGGGCAGCGACCTGGAGTCGCTGGTCGCGCGCTACGGCCCCCAGCCGGCCACCCGCGTGGCCTGCCTCCTCCGCCAGGTCTGCCGGTCACTCGCCGAGGCCCACGCCCGCGGGCTGGTGCACCGAGACATCAAGCCGGCCAATATCCACGTCGGCCGGCTCGGGTTGGACTACGACTTCGTGAAGGTGCTGGACTTCGGGCTGGTGAAGCGGGACACCCGCTCCCGCGGAACGACGTCCGGCTGACGGCCCCGGAGTCCCTGTCGGGCACGCCGGCCTACATGGCGCCCGAGATGGCCGCGGGAGAAGGGGTGGACGGGCGGGCCGATCTGTACGCCCTCGGCTGCGTGGGATATTTCCTGCTGACGGGATCGCTGGTCTTCGAGGGAGAGAACGCCCTGCAGCTGGTCTTGAAACACATCCAGACCGAGCCGCTGCCGCCGTCCCAACGAATCGGCCGGCCGGTGCCGGAGGCGCTGGAGCGAGTGATCCTCGCATGCCTGGCCAAGGCTCCCGAGGCCCGGCCGGCCGACGCCTCGACCCTGGCGGAGGCGCTCACCGGCGCCGGCGCGGACGAGTGGACCCAGACTGACGCCCGACGATGGTGGGAGACCACGTTCACCCCCATACCCGACAGCGCGCCGAGACCCGCCCCGCCCACCGAGTTTCTCGAGGTTGCCCAGGCGTACTGAGCGGCTAGTTCATGAGTCGCAACAGCGCGTCGCCGTATGCGGCGAGTTTCGCTGGACCGATGCCCTTGATCCGTGCGAGGTCAGCCGCCGCCGCGGGCCGGGCGGCGGCGATGGCCGCGAGAGTGCGATCGTGGAACACGACGTAGGGTGGGAGGCTGCGGCGCCGGGCCTCCTCGGTCCGCCAGGTCTTCAGGCGGGTGAACAACTCGGCATCGACTGCGTCTGGCGCGACAGCCGCGGCGGTGGCACCCGCTTTCGGACGCCTGCGGACCGGGCCCGGAACGGGAAGGTCGAGCTCGGGCCGGATCTCGCCGCGCGCGACCGCCCGGCCTTCGGCCGTGAGCGCGAGCACGAACGCGCCCGGACGGCCACCCGCGATTCCCTGCCGCTCTACCAGCCCCGCATCCGCCAGCACGCCGAGCAGGTCTTTCACCCGATCGACCGACACGGCCGCGAGCTTTCCGTACGTGGGAATCTGGTCGAGACCGCGGGCCAGCACCTCCCGCCCCTTGCTGCCGACGAGCACCTGGGCCACCCGCTCCACGCCGAACCGCCCCGAGAGGCGCCCGACGGCCGAGAGCGCGATCCGGACCTGCAGCAGCTCGTCCTCGTCCAAGACCCGGCCCGCGCGCCGCCGCCAGCCGAGACACACATCGCAGACGCCACAGCGCGGCGCCGCTCCCGCCCGGGCCCCGCCGGCGAAGTAGTCGTAGATGAACCGGGTACGGCAGCCGCGTGAGATACGCGTACCGCACCATCGTCTCCAGCCGTTCCCGGTCTCGGCGCGCCTTGAGGGCGCGGCCTTCCATGTCCACCGGCGGCGCGCCCTCCCCCAATCCGACACCGGCACTCTCCGCGGCCCGTCGCAGCAACCGCGCGGCGGTGGCGGCGGCCATGGCGCCCGCGCCGGCGCTTCCGGATTGGGCTTCGAGCTGGTCGTCGCTGAGGCCCGCGCCCAGATGCCGCCAGACCTCGCGGAAGGTGCCCACGCCGGGATTGGCGCCCGCGATGAAGAATTCCTGGGTGCGCATATCGGCGGGGGAAAAGAGCAGCGTGCAGCGCGACGGCAAACCATCGCGGCCGGCCCGGCCGACTTCCTGATAGTAGGCCTCGATGCTGCCCGGAAGCTCGGCGTGGGCTACGAACCGGATTTCCGCCTTGTCCACCCCCATGCCGAAGGCGTTGGTGGCCACGATGACATCCAGGCGGCCGGCCAGGAAATCGTCCTGGACCCGGCTGCGCTCCTCGTCGCCCATGCCGGCATGGTAGCGTCCGGCACGCAGCCCCAGGCCCGCGAGCACCCCGCTCCAGAGGTCCACCGACTTACGCGTGGCGGAGTACACGATTCCGGGCAGTCCGATTTCCCGAACCAGGCGCTCCAGAGCCTCCTGCTTCTCCTCCCGCCCCCGGCAGCGCTCGACCGAGAGGGTGAGGTTGGGTCGCTCGAAGCCGGTTATCAGCTCGAGCGGGCTCCGCAGGCCGAGTTGATCGGCGATGTCGGCCCGTACCTCGGGCGTGGCCGTGGCGGTAAACGCCGCCGCGGGGACGCCCAACTCCGCACGGAACCGGGCGAGCCGGCGATAATCCGGCCGAAAATCATGGCCCCATTGGCTGATGCAGTGGGCCTCGTCCACCACGAGGCGGACCGGCCTCGCGCGCTCCAACGCGGCGCGGAAGGCGCCGTGGCCCAGCCGCTCGGGGGCGATGTAGATCAGGTGCAGCCGACCCCCGGCCAGCGCGGCCTCCGCCGCCTGCCGGTCGGAGACCGGCATTCCCGAGTGCAGCGCCGCGGCGGCGATCCCCCGGGCGCGAAGCGCGTCCACCTGGTCCTTCATCAGGGCGATCAGCGGCGAGACCACGACCGTGGGGCCGTCGAGCAGGAGCGCCGGAAGCTGGAAGCAGAGCGACTTGCCCGCGCCCGTGGGCATCACCGCCACGAGGTCCCGCCCCTCGAGAACGGCGAGGGAGGCTTCTCGCTGGCCCGGTCGGAAGCTGCTCAGGCCGAAGCGCTCGCGCAGGGCACGCTCGAGAGTGTCGGCGTGAGAGAGGGTGGCCGTGGGAAACGTCACCCGCCAAATGTAGCGGGGGCGCGGCAGCCGACGCTGCCGCGCCCCCGCACCCCGGAGCCCCAGTACGCGGGCCCGGTACGCGAGCCTACTGGACTCGCATGATCCGCCCGACCGAAGGGACCCCGTTCCGGTTGAGCACGAACATCAGGTAGTGCCCCGGCGGGGCGACGTTCGGGTCCTGCGGGCTCGTCACGCTGAGGCTGCCGTCGCCCACGGTGAAGTCGAGTGACACGGCCATCGTGTTCGCGTCGAAGGCGTGGGTCACCGACCCCAGCCGCACCCACCTGCACCTGCGTGATCTGCCCGGCGGCCGGCGTGGCGACCTGGAAGGTCTGGCCCCACGACACAGTGCCCGGGACGTTCGTGACGGTCGGTCGCGCGCCCTTGAAGAGGTACGGAGGCTGGAAGATCTCGTGACTCCGGCGCGCCGGATACGCGATCCCGGTACCGGGGATGTTGGCGTCGCCGCTGGCGCCGTGGAGCACCGTGCCATCGGGCATCAGGAGCGACACCGAGTGGTACGCCCGGACGACGGCATTGCTAGCCAGAACCGTCCATTCGTTGGTGGCCGGGTTCCAGATCTCGGCCGCGCGCACGCCCGACGCGACGTCGTTGAACCCACCGCCGCTCACCCCGCCGGTGACCAGCACCTCGCCGTCGGCCAGAATCGTCGCCGTCAGGTGGCGCCGGGGTGAGCTCATCGAGCCGGCGCTGGTCCAGGAGGGAGATCCCTGCTTCAGGTCGATCTTCTCGGCCGTCGCGGTCGGCGTGGGGCTCTTGGCATCGGGGGTGTCCCATCCGGTGTACCCGCCACCGCCCACGAAGAGGATCTTGCCCGACTCGTACATCACGGCGGAGCCGTAGTCCCGGTTGAATTGCCAGATGTGGCTCGGCCCGGTGGTCCAGCTGCCCCGCTGTCCGGAGACCGAACCGTCCACGTCGAGCCACCGGGAGGTGATCCGCTCGCCTGCCATGAAGACCCGTCCGTCGAGCGGGTCGATGAAATCCCGAGGGTAGTACGGAAGCTCCACATTGCCCGCGCCGGGAAGCTCGACCCACGCGTTGTTCTCCCAGATCTCCGGGATCTTCACGACGTTGGACGCGCTGTCCTGGCCGGCGACGGTGACCAGGCGGCCGTCCGGAAGGGTGGTGACCGTCGGATACCAGCGCCCATGGGCCATCTTGGGCAAGCCGGGCGTCCAGCTCTCGGACGCCGGGTCGAAGATGTTGGTGACGTCGAGCCCGCGATCGTCGGCCTTGTGCCCGCCGGAAACCATCAGCTTGCCGTCGGCCATCAGCGCGTGCCCCGCGCAGAAGAGCATGGTGTCGGCCATGACGGTGGGAGCCGCGCTGGGCGAGCCCCCGCCGGTGGGATCCCACAGGCGGGGCTCACCCATTCCGCCGCCGATCTCCTCCCGGCCCCATGCCAGCAGCTTCCCGGTCGGCAGCAGCGTCATGTGGAGAGGCACGATGTTCCAGGCGACCTCGGGGCCCCATTCGCCGGTCGTGGCCTGCGACGGCAGCGCGGCAAGCGCGATCGCGGCCGACGTGGCGCTGGCCCCGGACCCGGAGAATTCGATGGTGTGGTTCCCCTGCCCCGCGATCCCGAGGTCGCCGAACGCGGCCGATCCGTCCGGCCCGCTCACGGCGGTTGGCGTCCCCTCCAGCGCGCCGCTGCCCGATGCCAGGGCCGCGGTCACCGTGACGCCCTCGATCGGATCGCCCGCCGTGGTCTCGACCCGTACCACCGGCTGCGAGGCCGCGTCGAAGACTTCCCCGTCGAGGGCCGTGGAAGGAGGCTGGGTGACGATGACGACGGTGGGAGTGGGCGGCGGGCCATCGACGGCGGTCGCGGCAAAGCTCACCGGCGACCCGTCGAGCCCGTCAACGGTGGCGGCCGTGGCCTGCGAGCCGGGCGTCATCCCGAGCGTGCGGCGCACACCGGTCCGGCCGTCGGTGCCCGATTCGGTCGAAGCCTCGGACACGGACCCACCGCCCTGCGCCGCCCACTGCACCGATACTCCGGCCACCGGATCACCGTTCTGATCCGTCACCCTGACGATCAGCGAGTCCGCCAGCGTCGTGCCGACCGTGCCGGCTCTGGCCGTCGCCCGACACCAGCGCGATGGCGGTGGCCTCCGGGGGAATGACGGGATCGCCGCCGTTGCACCGAAGGGTGGCGGCGGCCAGAAGAAGGACGGCGATTCGAGATGCTGGTCCGGTACGCAGCTTCATGATCCTGCGGGGTTGTGAGAACTGTTCACGTGGGGCGGCGGCCCGTCGCACCAATCCTGGAGCCACGCAGGAAGCACGCCAGGGCCCGAGTCCGGTGAACCTACCTAAGATGTTTACAATTACCCATTTACGACTGTGAGGAAGGTCACCTGTCGACGGGGCGCTACGGCCCAGTCGGCTCCGATGAGGGGCGACCAGTGTCCTCAGAACACGCCTGCCCGTCCCGAGAGCCATCCCGTGGGCTCGCACCTCCTGGGCCCGTCCGAGCGCGCCCGGGCGTGCCTCCGAAGCGAAGAGCCGCCCGGCAACGGCCGGGCGGCTCCCGAACTGACCACCGCGAAACCCCTGATCCAAGAGCGGGCGACCGGACTCGAACCGGCGACGTCCAGCTTGGGAAGCTGGCATTCTACCACTGAATTACGCCCGCGACTGGGGACCGATTCTCGAGACCAATTCTAGGGCGGCCCCGGGGAGAGTCAAGCGGCGTTACTTCCTCTTCGAAGCGTCCAGGAAGCTCCTGAGATCCGGCTCGCTCACCGCCGGCTCGCCCGGCGACACGTTGTCGAGACGCCCCTCCCGCATCCAGCGCTCGAGCTGGCCCACCAGGTCGAAGAGGTGGTCGAACGAGTCCACGATGAACAGCAGCGGCTGGTAATGGTCGATCTCGAAGTACTGGTTGATCACCCACTCCAGCTGCATCGGGTACCGCTGCACCTCGGGCGAGTCGATCGAGTGGGCGATCTCGCCGTACGAGCTGAGCAGGCCGCTGCCGTAGACCCTCAGGCCCCCCTCGCTCCGCATCAGGCCGAACTCGATGGTGAACCAGAAGAATCGCGCCATCGCCTTGAAGATGCTGCTGACCCGCCGGATCTTCTCGGTTTCGTCCTGGATGCCCGCCGCGATCTCCGCCGCGGTGTGGGCGCAGTCGCCGAAGCGCACCAGCGTGTCCGCGAACGCGCGGTCGGTGTGCATCGGGACGTGCCCGGCGATGTCGTGAAAAATGTCCGGCTCGGGCAGGTAGTCGAGCGTGGCCCCGTCGCGGATGGTGATCGTGGTGGGAAACTCGCGATTCCGCAGGCAATCGAAGAACAGGAAGGAGGGGACGTACCCGCTCACCGGCTTGGCCTGAAAGCCGGTGAGCGGGCTGAGAAATCGATTGACGTCCTCCAGCCTCGGCACCCGATCGGGGTCGAGGCAGAGGCTGTCGATGCCCTGGAGAAAGCGCGGGTTCGCGTAGCGGCGCCACCGGTCTTCCATCCGGGTGAACAGCCGCCGCCACGCCTCATGGTTGCCGTCGGAGTACAGCTCGTACGGCTGGTGGATGTACAGCCGGCCTTCGGCCTGGGCCTGCTCGATGAACGGCGCCCGCGTGGTCGTGAGCCCGCTGGTGGCCTGTACTCCCGCCATCGGTCTCCTCCTGGCTACTTCTGCTTGTACCGCCACGCGGCGATGCCGCCGCCCTGGGCGGTCGCCTTGACCTCCTGTGACTTGCCGGCCTCGAGCACCGGCACCTGGACGTCCTGGGTGCCGACGACGGCGCCCTTGGAGTCGAGGAACTCCACCGCCAGCGCCACCGGGGCCGGCGGGATGGGCTTCCCCGACGGCGTCTGCGCATCGCGACCCGTAACGGTCGCCGTCAGCGTCGCGTTGGCGGCACCGGCGTTGAAATCGGTCACGCGGACGTCCACCGGCAGCGCCAGCACCTTCTCCGCGGTCTTCACCGCCTCGTCCACCTGCTTCGCCTGCTTGTACCCCTCGCCCATCAGCTTGAGGGTGTTCTCGCTCAACGGCTCGATAGCGGAGAGACGCTGGGCGGCTGCGAGGAGCTTGGGACCATCCTTGAGCGCGAGATAGGTGTTCGACAGGTTGAACAACGCATCGCGATTGTAGGGCTCCGCCTCGGCCACCTTGGCGAAGGCTTCCGCGGCCTCGGCGTACTTCTTGTCGTTGTAGAGATTGACGCCGACGTTCATCAGGTCCGCCGTGCCGGCGCCGGCGCCCGGCGCTCCGCCCGCGCGCCGCCGACCCGCCGGCCGCCACGATTTCCTGCTCCAGCGCCTGCGCCTTTTCCGCCTGACCCTGGCCTCGGTAGGCGGCCGCCAGACCGCGCTTGGCCTCCACGTCGCTGGGCACCCACTGGAGGTACTTCTCGAAGGCAACCGCGGCCTCGGCGTGCTTCTTGGAATTGAGCAGCAACGCGCCCCGGTTGAACGCCGAACGGTTCCGGATCTTCTGCTCGGTCGTGTCGGTGACGTTGGCGCTCACCTCGACCGCCTTGCCGTAGTAGGCAGCCGCGCTATCGGTCGCGTTCTGCTCGTTGAAGACGACCGCCGCCTGATAGAAGGGGATCGCCGACTTGCGGTACACCACTCCGGCCTGGCGGTAGAGAACCAGCGCGGAGTCGAGATTCTTCTGTTCCTCGAACCCGTTTCCGCCCTTGATCAGCGCGACCCAGCCGTTGCGACGGTAGCCGTCGATCTCGCCGGCACAGGCCGGCGCGAGCTTCTCCGCCCGGGTCAGTGCCGAGTCGGCGCCGTAGATGTCGCCGCGCTGGAGATAGATCCGCCCGAGATAGTACCAGGCCGCGGGGTTGCTCCCCTGCTTGTTCTGCTGCATTGCCTCCAGCAGCACCCGCTCGCCGTTGTCGAGCGCGCGGTGTGCGTTATCGGGGATATCGGCCTCGACCCCGGTCTTCAGATAGGTCGCGCCGCTGCTGACCTTGAAGTGACCCGACTTCAAGCCGCAGTCGGGAGCCTGGTAGCCTGTCGGCATCGACTTCGCGACCCGCTCGCTGATCACGCGCTGCTGGGACTGGGCGGCGGTGGGGGCGAGAGAGAGAAGCAGCATGGCCGACGCGATCGTCGCTTTCACTCGTCACGACTCCTTGTTCGGGGTCACAGCCTTGGCGGCTCCTTCCGGGGTCACCAGGCGCAGTGCTCGCTGGTGCAAGTCCCTTGCCACCTCGTGAGCGGCGCGGCCCGTGCGTCGGGCAACCGCCGCGACATCATCGTATTCTGGCTTTACCCGCGGCCCGTCGGGCGCGTCCAGCACCTTGACGCGCACGTTGATCCCTTCTCCGGTGTCGACCTCGAGCTCACGGCGGGAGAGGGTGGTGCGCTCCATCGTCTGCCGGCGCACGCCCGCCGTGGTGCTGTGCCGAAGGAAAGCCTCGGCCACCCGGTCGGCCTCCGCCGGCGGGGCCACGGCCTCCACCCGGAAGCCGATCCGGCCCTTTTTCATCTGGGTCGCCCACATCTGGACGTCCAGCGCTCCGGCCGCGAAGAGCGCTTCGCGGAGCGGCTCCAGATACTCCGGGCTCAGGTCGTCCAGGTCGGTGACCAGCGCCACCACCTCGCCCGCCTCGCGAGCCGGCTCGGCCAGGATGAGCCGAAGCGCGTTGGGATAGCCGTCCGGATTCCGGCCACCCGCGCCCCACGCGCCGGCGCCGGCCATTCGCCAGCGCGCCGGGGGCGGTCCCGACGACAGCACCCGGAGCAGTACGGCACCGGTCGGCGTAGTCGCCTCGCCAATCACCGGTCCGGCGGCGGCGATCTCGATCCCCTCGAGCAGCACCGCCGTCGCGGGGGCGGGCACCGGAATCACCCCGTGCGCCGCGCGGACCCATCCGCTGCCGACCGCGACCGGCCAGTGATGGATCCGGTCTATGGCGAGCCGCTCGAATCCCTCGATGGCGCCGACCACGTCCACCAGAGCGTCCATCGCTCCGACCTCGTGCAGTGCCACCTGATCCGGTGGCACACCGTGCACCTGTCCCTCGGCCTCGCCGAGAAGCCGAAACGCACGCACGGCGCGGGTACGGACCCAGTCCGAGAGCGGCGCGCGCTCGAGTATCGCGATCAGCTCGCCGACGTGGCGATGGGGTGCGTGATGGTGCTGGTGGGAATGCGGATGGGTGTGCGGCTCGTGGATCAACTCACTCGGGAGCTCGCGACTGCCATCGGCCAGGACGACGTCCACCTTGGTGGCCCGCACGCCGCAGCGATCCACCTTCTCGACGCCGATACTGACGTCGGAAAGGCCGAGCCGGGCAGGCACTCCCTGGAGCCATTCGACCGGCGCACCCGCAGCAACGAGAGCGCCGAGCAGCATGTCTCCGCTGATGCCCGCGGCCGGATCCAGGATGGCAAAGCGTCCATCTGACATAGACTTATAAATATGGTCGTAATCCCGCCCTCAAGCAATTCCCGGATTCGTGAGTCCAACCCGGCGTGAGTTCACGACTTGAGACGCTCCTCCAGCTCCGCCAGGCTGCGGGGCCAGTCCTCCCGGAGCAATCGCGACAGGCCTCGGTCGGCCAGAAGGCGCCCCTCGGTCTGGCACAGCGGACAGTAGTTGGTCTCATTTTCGGCGTACCGGATGCGTTGGATAGGTGTCCCACAATCGGGACAGGGCTGCCGGAATCGCCCGTGCACGGCCATGCCCTCCCGGAAGGCAGTGACCTTCTCGGGAAAACCTTCGCCGGTTTCCCGGCGCAGGCGTTCGGTCCATTCGGCCAGCACCAACCGGGTGGCTCGGTAGAGCCGCCCCGCATCATCGTCCGTGAGCCGCAGTGTGAGACGCAACGGCGACAGCCGTGCCCGGTGGAGGATCTCATCCGAATACGCGTTGCCGATGCCACTGAACAGACGGGGATCGGTCAGGGCGCGCTTGAGGGTGTGATTCTCCAGGCGCAGCCGCTCGACGAATTCCGCCTGCTCCGCCTCGAGCGGCTCGAGCCCGCCACGTTCGAAGGCGTTCAGCCCCGGCGCCCCGGCCACTACATGCAGTGAGGCGCGCCGCTTGGAGCCGGCCTCGGTGAGCAGCAGAGTCCCTTCGTCGAAGTCGAAGGCCGCCAGCCCGATCCTCCCCGGCGTCTTGGCTCCGGTGGCCGCCCACCGGAGCCGTCCGGCGATCATGAGGTGGATGACGACGAAGAGGTCGCCCTCGAGACCGAGAACCAGCCGCTTGCCCATGCGGCGAAGTTCCAGCACGCGGCGCCCCGCGAGCGCGGAGATCGGTGGATCGACGGTGCGGAGCACGAACGGGCTGGCCAGCCTGACCGCCGCCAGGCGGCGGCCGACAATGCGTCGCTCCAACGCCTCCAGATATACCACCACGTCCGGCAGCTCGGGCACCTCAGGCTCGAGTCTGGAGATGCTCGAGGACTCGCTGGGCCAGCCGGGTGGAAAACCCAGGCACTCCGGCCAGCTCGGACACCGAGGCGGACCTCACCCCTGCCAGGCTTCCGAAGCGCTCCAGCAGCAGCCGGCGCCGCCCGGGTCCGACGCCGGGGATGTTGAGCAACTCGGAAGTGATCGTCCGCTTGGTGCGGCGGGTCCGGTTGTAGGCCAGCCCGAAGCGATGGGCCTCATCCCGCATCCGCTGCAGCAGGCGGAGCGACGGGCTCCGCCGCGACAGTTGGAGGCAATCGGGTTGTCCCGGCAGAAAGACCTCCTCCTCGCGCTTGGCGAGGCTGGCGAACTGCAGCCCGCTCAATCCCAGCGCCTCGGCGGCCTGCAGCGCGGCATTGAGCTGGCCTTTCCCTCCGTCGATGAGGATCAAATCCGGAATGGCCAGCTGCTCGTCTCGCCGGCGAGTGAGATAGCGGGTGACGACCTCCTGGATGGCGGCGAAGTCGTCCTGCTGTCCGGGACCTTCGATCTTGAACTTCCGGTACTCGCTCTTGCGCGGCCGCCCGGCCTCGAACCAGACCAGCGATCCCACCGTGTCCTTGCCCTGATTGTGGGAGATGTCTATGCACACGAGGCTGCGCGGCACGGAGCTGAGTCCCAGGTCGCGCCCCAGGGCGTAGACCGGATCCTCGGCCCGCTCCTCGGTCTCGAACGACTCGATGCGAAGACTCTCCAGCAGATGGCGGGCGTTGTGGTCCGCCAGCTCCAGCCAGCGGTGGGCGGTGCCCCGCTGCGGCACGACCCATTCCGAATCCGCCAGCAGCTCGCGAAGCGGCTCCCAGTCGCCCGGCGGAAACGGCAGCACGATTCGCCGCGCGCGCGCTTCCGCCGGCACATAGTAGCGCACCAGAAAGGCGCTCAGGATGGCCGGGTCGGCTTCCTCCTCCACGCCCTCGAGGAACCGGTGTTCCCGCCCGACCACCCGCCCCTCCCTGACCCGGATCAGCACCGCGACCGCGTCGTCGCCGTCGCGAGCGAACCCGATCGCGTCCGCATCGCCGGTGCCGATGACCTCGACCGCCACCGGCTCCTCCAGCTTCTCCAGCCACCGGAGCGCGTCGCGGAGCTCCTTCGCGCGCTCGTAATTCTCCTGCTCGCTCGCCGCGACCATGGCCTCCCTGACGCGCCCTCGCAGGTCCCCGGTCTTTCCTTCGAGAAACCGCAGCACGTCGTCCACCATGCGCCGGTACTCCCCTTCGCTCTGCCATCCGACGCAAGGTGCCTGGCAGCGGCCGATATGGTAGTCGAGGCAGGGCCGCTCGCGCCGATCCTCGGGAAGGGAGTCGTGACAGCTTCGGACGGTGTAGAGCCGCCGGATGATCGCCAGGGTGCGCCGCAGCTGGCCGACGTCGGTATAGGGCCCGAAGTAGCGGGCGCCGGAGATGTTCCGTCGCCGGGTCACCAGCACCCGGGGAAACGGCTCGCTCAGGGTGACGGCGATGGAGGGGTAGCTCTTGTCGTCCTTCAGCCGAACGTTGAAGCGAGGCCGGTACTCCTTGATCAGGTTGTTCTCGAGGATGAGTGACTGGGCCTCACTCGCCACCACGATCGTCTCGACATCCACTATCAGGCGCTGGAGCAGTTGGTTCCGCGGGCTGGTCGGGAAATCGGTCGCGAAGTAGCTCCGCACCCGGCTCCGCAGGCGCTTCGCCTTGCCGACATACAGCACTTCCCCACCGGCGTCTTTCCACAGATAGACGCCGGGCCCCTCGGCCAGGGTGTCGAGCTTGCGCTGGAGCTGATCGGGAAGGGCCGGGGTAGTCATAGCAGGGGGAATTTAACGGCGGCGCGGTTGGGCCGAGCGCCCCAGGGGCCTCAGAGCAGCCGCAGGAGCCGCCTGGCCTGAGGCACGCCGAGGAGTGCCGTGCCGCCCAGGTACGTCGCGCCGAACGCGCCGAGGATGAGTGCGGCGGCGGGGATGGGATGAAGGGGGGGAAGAGCGGTACGGACCAGCCAGCCGGCGCCGGCGCCGGCCACGGCCGCCACCCAAAGCCGCAGGAGCAACCCCGGGTCCAGCCCGGTGGGACCGATACGGGCACCGAGCGCGCGTCGGAGGAGACGGTACTCCACGCCCGCGGCGAGTCCCGAGGCCAGCGTGATCCCGGCCGCGCCCCACCGCGAGTCGAGCCCCAGTGCTTCCGGCAGATGCAGAGCCAGCCCATAGCCCAGCGCGACACCGAGCGACACCCGGATGACGGCGATCCGGAGCGGCGTTCGGGTGTCGTGCAGGGCGTAAAACGCCGACGAGTAGAGCCGCCCCAGGGTGGACGGCAGCAGTCCCACCGAAGCGGCCGCGAGGATGGCCCAGACGTACACCGCCATCTCCCGGGTGAACTCGCCCGACTGGTACAGGGCGCCGGTGACCACGTCGCCCAGGACGACGAATCCCGCCACCGAGGGCACCACGAGGAATGCGATGTGCCGGAGGCCCGTCTCCAGCCTTTCCCGTAGATAGGCCGCCCGTTCGGGATCGGTGCCCGTCGCGCTCGACATTTCCGGCAGCTCGGCGGCGGAGACCGACATGCCGAAGAGACTCACCGGCAGGGTGTAGAGCACCTGGGCGTAGGAGACCGCGGCCACTGCGCCGGTGGGCAGCAGGCTGGCCAGCACCGTGTCCACATAGGCGCTGATCTGGACCACGCCGCGCCCCACGAATACCGGAACGAAGTTTCGGATGACCGCCCGCACCGGCTCGGCGAGCAGCGTTCCCGGCCGCAAACCGCCGAGCAGCCGGAGCACGGTGGGGAGCTGGACGGCAAACTGCAGAAAGCTTCCCGCCACCGCGCCCCATGCCGTGATCGCCGCGAGATCATAGTGCCCGCTCCGGTGGCCGAAACCGACCAGGGCCAGGATGATCGCCAGGTTCCAGACCACCGGCGCGGCGTAGGAGAGAAAGAAGCGGCCATGGCTGTTGAGGACCCCGAGGCACCACGCCGAGAGAACCAGGAGGCCGGCCCCGGGGAACAGGATCCGCACCAGCCTGGTGGTGGCTTCGCGCTTATCGCCCTCGAAGCCCGGAGCGATGAGATCGATCAGCGCCGGAGCGAGCAGAACTCCGGCCAATACCAGCGCCGACACGATGAGCGCCAGCAGGGCCGCCACCGCGGCCGCCATGGCCGACGCGTCGGACTCGCGGTGGCGCGCCCGGAGGCTGGCATACACCGGGATGAACGAGGCGGAGAGCACGCCTTCGCCGAAGAGATTCTGGAGGAAATTCGGGATGCGAAAGGCGGCGTTGAAGGCATCGGCCGCGTCGGAAGTGCCGAAGTAATGCGCGAAGACTCGATTGCGAACCAGGCCGACGAGCCGGCTGAGCAGGATCCCCGCCCCGACCCTGAGCGCCGGGCGGTGCGGGCGGCCCTCGGCGGTGGTCAGGCGGGTGGCCGTGGCGGGGTCGAACGGGACGAGGGATCCCCCAGCAGTCGCTGCAGGAAGGCGCTCTCGTCCTGCAGCGACTGCACGCTCCGATTGAGGTCATCCACCTCGGCCTCGAGCAGGTCCACCTTCTTGGCGAGCTCGTCCAGGCCCGGGCGGTATGTCCCTCCGCCCCTCCAGCCGGCGCGCCAGCGCACGGCCGATGGGCGAATCCACCACGATGCCCATGATGGGAATCAGCAGCGCCACGAGGAGGATGAGGGCGATCACCGACATGGGTCGAGTCTAAGACCGCGCCGACGCCCCTTCAAGGGCGCCGGCGTACCACGCCTCGATGGCCTCGGCCAGGTCGGCGACGAGCGCGGGCCCGTAGCGCCCGATGAAGGGCGCCACCGTCAGGACCCGCTCCTGGGGCTTCCCGCCGGGGTGCACCGCGGTTCTGGCTCGGGCGATCTGGCCCAGCTCGGTCTCCTGCCGGCGCTTGAGATGCTGGACCAGCTTCTTTTCGACGTCATGCGTTCCCGACAGCGCCTGGTGCCGCGCGCCCTGCACCGGTCGGACCAGGGTGGGGTCAATCTCGGCGGCGCTGCGCTCCAGCGACTCGTATCCCGCTTCCACCGCGGAGCGGATAGCGTCCAGCGCGCCCAGCGCCTCCGCCGGCAGTTGCGAGCGGACCAGTCTCGACTCCAGCGCGCCCTCGGGCGCGAGCAGCTCATCCAGCCCGATGCCGAACTTCTCCAGGATCCGGTCCACTCTCGGCTCGACCAGCACGCCGGACCAGCGCGGCAGCGGGCGTTGGGGTTCCACGCCCAGGCGCCGATAGATAGGCGGCGTCAGCGTCAGGTAGCGAAGCTCGGCCGGACCACCGAGGTACGCCACCGTTGGCAGAATGGCGCTCTCGACGACCGGGCGGAGCAGAACGTTGGGCGAGAGCCGGGTCGGCTCGGTCTCCGCGATTCGGCGGAGCGCGGCCAGGTCGAACCGCTCCTTGCCACGCCGGGTCACGAACGCGCCGTCGGCGGCCACCAATCGGTCACGCCCCTGGTTGCCCTCCAGCATCACCAGGGCGGCACCGTCGCCCAAGACCACGCCGGACGTCCTGGCCGTCTGGCCGACCGCCTCCGACTGGCGCTCGAGATCGTCATCGATCTCCCCGGCCAGCTCGAGCGCGCGGATGATGTGGGCCGACCCCGCCTGCTTCGCCGCGGGATGGCTGCTGTCGAAGCAGACGATCCCGGCGGGCGCCAGCAGCTCGGCCATCGCCCCGGCGAACGCGGCCGCGACGGTGGCCTCCGGCCGGTAGTGCCGGCCGAGCCAGGCCAGCGTCTCATCGCGGAACTCGGTGGCAGGGAGGCTGGAGCCGAGCGCGTCCAGAGCGGCCGTGACCGCCTCCCCCAGCGGCTGGCGGTACATCGGGGTGAGGGGCGCCTCGGGGGGCCGCGGCGGCAGCGAGGCGGAGGCCAGCGAGCCGTCGGCGGTGAGCCACGAAGTCGCGCTGGCCTCCGCGAAGTCGTGGTCGTCGCCGGCGATCCAGAAGATCGGAACCACCGTCCGTCCCCATTGCCGCTCCAGCACCGCGCGAGCGCCGCCGTGGAGAGCGCCTTGTGGACGGTGTAGAGCGGGCCGGTGAACAGCCCGGGCTGTTGCCCGCTGGTGACGGCGAGCGCGCCGGGCTCGCGGAGCCGGGCCAGGGCCGCGTCGCGAGCGGCCGAGGGAACGAACGCCGGCACGAGCGCGGGGTCGAGACCGCCGGCGCGGGTCGGCGGCAAGGTGAGCGGTGCGTCGATCGGGGTGGGAACGAACCGGAAACTCATGCGAGCGAACCTGCCAGAATGGTGCGCGGCGACCCGGAACCCAGTGGCGCGGCGTCGTAATCGCCGAAGCGATGGCGCACCGCGATCCCGGCGTCGCGCAGCATCGCCGCGATCTCTGCCGACTCGAACAGCCGCACCCGCTCGACGAACTTGCGGCGGTCCGGCGTCACGATCGTCTTGCAGACGTAGCGTCCGTCCCGCGACATCGTCCGGGCCACCTCCACGTGGCCGCCCTGGACGGCCACTCGCTCCCGGGGCACGAGCCGGCCGCGGACTTCCGACGGCATTGAGAAAATCGATCACGAACCATCCACCCGGTCGGAGGGTCTCGACCATCTCGCGCAGTGCTCCGGCATGCTCTTCGTCACGCTCGAAGTAGCCGAAGCTGGTGAACAGACTCACGGTCAGATCCATGCTGCCCGGACGGATCGGGAGCCGGCGCATGTCGGCCCGGACCAGCGGGACGTCGGTGACCCGGCGGGCCAGCCGGAGGAGGGTGAGCGACAGATCCACCCCGACGCACCGGGCGCCGGCGGCGCGGAAGGCGCGGGCGTGGCGACCCGCCCCGCATCCCACGTCGAGGACCCGCCATCCCGGCCGGAGACCGGTCGCCGCGGCCACGAGGGCGACCGCCCGATCCGCCTCGACCTCGTCCCGGTGCGGATAGAGCTGGAGGTATTCCTCACCGAACCATTCCTCGAACCATTCAGGCATGCGGTTGCCGCTCACCTCCCCTTGTGGTACGGCTCGCCGTGAATGATGGTGAAGGCCCGGTAGAGCTGCTCGGCGACGACGACGCGGGCCAGTTCGTGTGGCAGGGTGAGCGGCCCCAGGCTCCATCGCGCCGCCGCCGACGCCAGGACCTCGGATGCCAGCCCGTGGGAGCCACCGATGACGAAGGCCAGGGGACGGGCCGCCACCCTCCAACCCTCGACCCGCCGGGCCAGTTCCTCGCTGGTCCAGCCCGATCCCTCGCGGGCCAACGCCACCAGCGTCGCCCCGGCGGGCGCCCGGGCGAGCAGGCGCCGTCCCTCTTCCGCTCGCCGGGCCTCGATCGCCGGCACCCGGCCGGCCTCGCGGACCTCCACCTCGCTCACCTTCGCGTATCGGGTCAGCCGCCGAAGGTAGTCGTCGCACGCCTCGCGGTAGGAGGCCCGCAGGCGGCCGACCCCGAGGATGACCAGATCCATGACCTAGGCGTACATCCCCCGGAGGCGGTGGACCACGGCCACCCGCTCGATCGCCAGCATGTACGCGCCGACGCGAAGGTTGATCCCGTGCCTCCCCGCCATACCGGCGACTTCGTCGAACGACTCGACCATGATCCGCTCCAGCCGCTGGTTAACCATCTCCTCGTCCCAGAAGTATCCGCTGCGGTCCTGCACCCACTCGAAGTAGCTGACCGTGACGCCGCCCGCGTTGGCCAGGATATCCGGAATCACGAAGACGCCGTTCGACTCGAGGATCTTGTCCGCGCCCGCCGTCGTGGGGCCGTTGGCACCCTCGCAGATGATCCGCGCCTTGATCGCGTTCGCGTTGTGGCTGGTGATGACGTTCTCCAGTGCCGCCGGCACCAGCACCTCGCAGTCGAGGGTGAGAAGATCCTCGTTCTTGATGTGTTCGGCTTCCTTATAGTCCGCGAGGAGACGGCGCTGGCGGTAGTGTTGGAGGACGTCGCGGATCCTGAGGCCCTTGGGATTGTAGATGCCTCCCGACTTGTCACTCACCGCCACGACACGCAATCCCAGGTTCTCCATGAGCTGCGCGGCCACCGACCCCACGTTCCCGAAGCCCTGGACGGCCACACGGGTGCCCTCGATCGGCAGCCGCAGGCGCTTCAGGGCCTCCCGCGTCACCAGCATACAGCCCCGGCCCGTGGCCTCGCGGCGGCCGAGCGAACCGCCCATCTCGACCGGCTTCCCGGTCACCACCGCGGTGACGGTATGGCGCTTGTGCATCGAGTAGGTGTCCATGATCCACGCCATCACGCGCTCGTTGGTGTTGACGTCAGGCGCGGGAACGTCCGAGTCGGGCCCCAGGGTGTCGATGATCGCCGACGTATAGCGCCGGGTGACCCGCTCCAGCTCCGAGTTGGAGAGTTGGAAGGGATCGCAGGCCACGCCTCCCTTGGCGCCGCCGAAGGGGATGTTCACCACGGCGCACTTCCAGGTCATCCACGCCGCCAGCGCCGTCACTTCGTCGAGCGTGACGGTGGTGTCGAAACGGATCCCGCCCTTCGCGGGGCCCCGAGACGTGTTGTAGAGGACCCGGTAGCCGGTGTAGACGTCCACCTCGCCGCTGTCCCGCACGATGGGGACCGAGACGATGACCTGTTTTTCGGGCGCGCGCATGACCTTGTAGAGGCCGGGATCGAGACTCAGCCGCTGGGCCGCGTAGTCGAACCGCGACATCATGGCCTCGAAGGGCTTCTCCTCGGCGAGGAGGGCGCTGTCCTTGTCCGGACGGATGACGTCTTGATTGGGGCGCGATGCGGTGGTCATAGAGGCGGGATCCGAGAGCTTTCGAGGTGGTTTACAGACGTTCCACGGGGGTGACGACGGCATCCAGCGCGGCGGCGATGCGTTCGCCGCCCTCCTCCCATTCGAGATCGAGCACGGCCACCAGCGGCTCGGGCACCGACTGGGGCCACCGGTCGCGGAGCTTGACCGCGTCCTTCTGGGTAATCACGACGTGATCGGCGCGGCGCGCGGCGTGCGCCAGCCAGGCCACGTCCTCGTCGCGGTACTCGTGGTGGTCCTTCCAGGTGGCCACCTGCACCGCGGCTCCCGGTCCGCTTCACCTGGGCGACGAAGGCATCGGGATCGGCGATCCCGGAGGCGGCGACCACCCGCTTGCCGGCGAGCGTAGTGGCCGAGGCCCGGGTTCCGCTGACCAGTCCCTCCAGCGACCGGAGGCCGAGGTGGGCGATGGCCACCGGGCCCTGCACCTTGCCTTCCACCTCCCGCGCGAGGGCCTGCGCGGCCTCCAGGCTCGCCCGCTTGCGGGTGACGATCACCGCGTCGGCCCGGTCGAGCGCGCTCCAGCTCTCCCGCCACGGACCCGCGGGCAGCGGCCAGCGCACCGCGCGGGTGGTCTCGGCGCTCATCACCAGAATATTGAGATCGCGCCGGACATCGAGCCGCTGGTAGGCATCGTCGAGCACCAGGACCTGCGCGCCGTTGGCGAGCGCCCGCTCGCGCGCCGGCCGCGCGATCCGGATCGGCGATGACCACCGCGCGGGGCACGTCGTGCTGGTGGACCAGCACCTCATCGGACCCGTAGCCACGGAGCAGCACCCCCGGCACGAGACCCCCCGCGACGTAATGGCGGGCGATCCAGATGGCGATCGGCGTCTTGCCGGACCCGCCGACGGTGAGGTTGCCGACCGCGACGGAGGGCAGCGGAAGGTCGTGCATCGGGAACCAGCCGCGCCGGTAGGCGAGGCCGCGCACCGCCATGGCGCCGCGCCAGAGCCCGGACGCCGGCAGCAGCGCCAGCCGAGCGAGCCGGGCGTCGGGCCGCCCGCTGGTCCAGAGCCAGCGCATCACCCGGTGGGAATCGCCCCGCCGCGTCATCCGCCCACCTCCGCGATCTCCGCCAGTCTCACATCCGCCTCCCTCAACCCATTCGCGAGTGCCTCGTCGCCCGGCGTCCACCTCGAACGGCCGGCCGTAGGTGACGGTGATCCGGGCGGCGGGCTTGGGAACGAGCAACCGGTCCCACGAATGTATCCGCCACGCCCGGTCCACCCGGGCGTGGATCGGCACGATCACGCCCCCACCTCGCTGGGCCGCCGCCACCACCCCCGGCTTGAGCTCGCGCCTGGGGCCGCGCGGCCCGTCGGGCGTGAACGCCACCGCCCGCCCTGCCTGGAGCTCGCGGACCGCGCCGAGCAGCGCCCGGGCGGCGCCCCGCGAGCTGGAGCCGCGCACCGCGCGGTACCCGAGCGCGAGCGCGAAGTCCGTCGAGGTACTGGCCGTCGCGATTCTCGCTCACCACGATGGCGATGCCCTGGCCGCGGTGGTGCCACAGCAGCGGCAGCAGCACCTCGTGCCACAGCAGGAACACGTGCGGCCGCCTCGACTCGTAGAGGGGCCGCCAGCGCTCCTCGTGCTCCGTGCCCACCCGCCAGGTGCGCGCCAGCAGGCCCATCGCCGGCGCGGCGACCGCCCGGGCCGCGGCCGGCGGAACCTTGAGCTTCACGATCCCAGCAGCTCGCCGGCGAGCGCCACCACCCGCGGTCGTCGCGCCCGGCTCGCCGAGCCGCCGCCGCACCAGCGAAAACCCTTCGTGCTGGGCGACGGTGCGGGGATCGCGCGGATCCAGCAGCGGGCGCAGCGCCTCGGCGAGCGCGTCGGCTTCGGCCCGGTCCTGGAGCAGCTCCGGCACCACCTCGCGCTCCGCCACGAGGTTGACCAGGCTCACCCATTCCACCGTGCGGACCCGCTGGAACACCCGGTAGGTCAGGGGGTGGACCTTGTAGGCCACCACCATCGGCGTGCCGGCGAGCGCGGCCTCCAGCGTGGTCGTCCCCGACTTCACCAGCGCCGCGTCGGCCGCCGCGAGGAGCCGCGAGGGATCGCCCCGGACGATCTCCGCGGCTCCGGGGTCGGGATAGTCGCCCCATTCCGGTCCCCGCCACGATGACGCGGTCGCAGCGCGACTCGCGAAGCAGCCGGGCCGCCGCGTCGCGGAACGGCACCCAGAGCCGCCGGATCTCCTGCGTCCGGCTTCCCGGGAAGAGGCCGAGCACGGTGCTTCCGGGCGGAATGCCCAGGCTCTCGCGGGCGGCCGCCCTCGAGGGGGATGGGGCCCGGTCCACCAGCGGATGCCCGACATAATCGCTCCGCACCCCGAGGCGGCCGAAGAAGGGCTGCTCGAACGGCAACACCACCGCCAGGCGATCCACCGCCGCGGCGAGTCTGCGGGCGCGCTCCGGACGCCAGGCCCAGAGCTGGGGAGCGATGTAGTACAGGACCTTGGTGCCGGCCGCGCGGGCCGCCTCGGCCACCCGCAGGTGAAAGCCCGGGTAGTCGATCAGGATGACGAGGTCGTACCGCCCGGCTCGGAAATCGTGCCGGAGCGAACGGAGCAGCCGCCAGTGCGCGCCCAGCTTGCTCACCACCTCGACCACGCCGAAGGCCGCCAGGCCCTCCATCGGGTATCGCACGATGGCCCCGGCCTGCGCCATTCGACGGCCACCCAGGGCCTCGATCGTCGCGTCCGGGTACCGCTCGCGGAGCGCGCGAATCACGCCCGCGCCGTGGAGGTCGCCCGACGGCTCGCCTGCGGACACGAAGATGCGGGGTCCGGCGCGTGCGATCATCCGGCCGTGGGGGCGGCCAGGGGCGAGGTCTGCACCACGGCCGCCACGCGCAGAGCCAGGGCCAGGGCGGCGCGGCCTTCGGCGCCACCCACCACCACCTCGCGGTCGCCCCGCACCGCGTGCACGAAGCTTTGGAGCTCCAGCCGGAGTGCGTCGGCCTCGGGTGCCTGCAGCACGAGGCGCTCCACCACGTCCGACAGCTGGGAGCCGGTCCCCGGCCGCCAGTCGCCGCGAAGTCGCATGAACTCGCCGCCGCCGGTGGCCAGGTCGAGCGAGAGGTAGCCGCTGGGCTGAAAGAATCGCAGACGGCGCACCCGCTCGCGGGAGACGCGGGACGCGGTGGCCAGCGCCACCGCGCCATTGGCGAACTCGACCCGCGCGTTCGCCATGTCGAGATGGGAGGAGAGCACGGAGAGGCCCGACGCCCGCACCTCCGTGGCCTCCGCACCCCCGGTCAGATGCAACACCAGGTCGAGGTCGTGGATCATGAGATCGAGCACCACGGCGACGTCGGTGCCGCGCGGCTGGAACGGCGCGAGCCGCTGGCTCTCGATGTAGCGCGGCCCGTCGAGGTACGGCTCGGCGGCGCGGATGGCGCGGTTGTACCGCTCGACGTGCCCGACCTGGAGCTGCACGCCGGTTCGCGGCGGCCGCCCCGATCAGCCGGTCGGCCTCGGCGAGCGTCGCGGCGAGCGGCTTCTCCATGAGCACCGGGATCCCCCGCTCGAGCGCGCGGAGACCCACCTCGAGAGTGCGCCGGCGTCGGCACCACGATGGTGACCGCCTCGACCCGATTCGAGCAGCGCCTCGAGATCGCAGACGCTCGGTGTTCAGCTCCTGCGGCGACGGTCCGGGCGCGCTCGCGCGTCGGTGTCCGTCACACCGACCAGGCGCGCGCCCTCGAGGTGGGCCAGGTGGCGGGCGTGATGCTGGCCGAGCGCGCCGACGCCGATCACGCCGACCGGCAGGCAGCGGGCTCACGCCGGCACGCCTCGCTCGGACGATTCGACGAAGTCGAGGAAGCGCTCGACCTCGGGCAACGGCGGAAGGTCCGCGCGGGCCCGCTCCAGCGCCTGCGAGAGGTTGAGGTCGGAGTTGAAGAACAGCCGGTACGCCCGCTTGAGCGCCGCGATCGTCTCGTCCGGAAACCCCGCTCCGCTGGAGCCCGATCGAGTTGAGGCCGTACAGCTTCATCGGATTGCCGACCGCCTTCACGTAGGGCGGGACGTCCTGGGTCACCCGGGAGCAGCCGCCGACGAAGGCGTAGGCCCCGATGCGTCACGAACTGGTGGACCGCGTTCAGGCCGCTCAGGATCGCGCGGTCGTCGATCGTGACGTGGCCGGCGCAGCTGCGTCGCCGTTGGCGATGATCACGTCGTCGCCGACGTGGCAGTCGTGCGCCAGGTGCACGTAGGACATGATGAAGCAGTGGGCGCCCACGACGGTCCTGAAGACGTGGCGGAGGTGCCGCGGTTGATCGTCGAGTACTCCCGGATGATGGTGCCCGTCCCCGATCTCGACCCAGGTCTCCTCGCCCCTGAACTTGAGGTCCTGCGGATCGCCGCCGAGGATCGACCCGTCGCCGACGCTGCACGTCGGCGGCCAGCTTCACGTTGCGCTCGAGCCGGGCGCGCGCGGACCGATCCGGCAGCCGTCGCCGACCGTCACGCCGGGGCCGACCATCGCGCAGGGGCCGATCTCGACTCCGTGGCCCAGCTCGGCCGGGGATCGACGATCGCCGTCGGGTGGATGCGTGGTGGTCACCGATCCACCACCCGCGCCATCATCTCCGCTTCCGCCACGACCTTGCCGTCCACGTAGGCCACGCCCTTCATCCGGCAGGTCCGGCCCCGGATCTGCAGCATCTCCAGCTCGAAGCGCAGCTGGTCGCCGGGCTGCACCGGCCGGCGGAACTTCACGTTGTCGAGCGACATGAAGTAGACGACCTTCTGATCGGGGTCCTGGATGGTGCCGAGCAGGAGCATGCCGCCGACCTGCGCCATCGCCTCGATGATCAGCACGCCGGGCATGATCGGGTGGCCCGGGAAGTGGCCCTGGAAGAACGGCTCGTTGATCGTGACGTTCTTGATCCCGACGATCCGCGTGGTCCCCTCCACCTCGATGATGCGGTCCACGAGGAGGAACGGGTAGCGGTGCGGGATCACGTCCAGGATCTCGGCCGATGTCCATCGCGACGCCTCCGACGCGCTGTCCGGTACGGCGGAGCCAACGGGCCAGCGCGATATTGCCCTGGTGGCTCGGCTTGCTCGCGACGACGTGGGCCTCGACCCGGCCGCCGACCAACGCGAGATCGCCCAGAATGTCCCCCGCCTTGTGCCGCACGAACTCGTCGGGCCACCGCAGCTTCCCCCCGACCAGGGCGTCGTCGGAGAGTATCAGGGTGGAGTCGAGGTTGGCACCCTTCGCCAGCCCCCGGGCGCGGAGCGCCTCCGCTTCGCGGACGAAGCCGAAGGTGCGCGCTGCCGCCAGGTCACGGGCGAACCCCTCCGGGGTGATGTCGTAGCTTCCCGATTGCCGGCCGATGAGAGGATGCGGACCACTCGATCGTCGTCGTGAGGCGGAGCGCGGGGGCCGGCGCCACGACGTAGGTGGAATCGCCCTCGGTGAGCTGGAATGGGGCGGTGACCCGGTAGACCACCGGCTCGCCCGCCTGGTCGACGATGCCCGCCGTGCCCAGCGCCGTCAGATACGGCTGGAACGACCCGTCACCGATCGGCGGCTCCGGGCCATTCAGCTCCACCGTGAGATCGTCGAGCTGCAGGGCGGCGGCGGCGGCAAGCAGGTGCTCGACGGTCTCGACCGTGCCGGGGGCCTCGCCCAGCGCGGTGCGGCGCTCGGTCGAGCGGACCTGCGAGAGCCGCGCCGGCACCTCCGGGGCGCCCGCCAGGTCCACCCGCCGGAAGACGATCCCCCGCCCCGGCTCGGCGGGCAGGCACCTCGCGGTCACCCGCACTCCGGTATGGAGGCCGGTGCCCTCGATGGTGGCTTCTCGCGCCAGCGTTCGCCTAGGCATCCCGTCGTCTCTCCGCGAGCAGGCTTTCGAGTTCCCCGCACCAGGGGAGCCAGACGGTAGAGCGCCGCCTGGGCCCGGAGCACCTGGCGGTTGGGACGCGCGGGGTGGCCGCTGTAGACCGAGCCGGCCGGCACGTTGCCGATCACCGCGCTCTTGGCCGCCACCTGCACCCGGTCGCCCATCGGTGAGGTGATCGGTGACCCCGACGTGACCGGCGAGAATCACGTCGTTGCCGAGGCGCGTGCTCCCCGCTACGCCGACCCCGGCCATCAGCAGGCACCGCTCGCCGACCCGCACGTTGTGACCCAGATGAACCAGATTGTCGAGCTTGGTGCCCTGCGCCGATGACCGTGTCGTCGAGGCTGCCCCGATCCACGCAGCTGTTGGAGCCGATCTCCACGTCGTCACCGATGACACAGCCGCCCACGTGGGGAATCCGCTGATGCCCCGAGCCGCGCGAAAGATACCCGAACCCGTCGCCGCCGATGACCGCCCCGGCCTTGAGGACCACCCGCCGGCCGATCCGGGCGCCGGCATAGCAGACCACCCGGGCGTCCATCCTGGTATCCTCGCCGACCGTGACGCCGTCGCCGAGCGAGACCCCTTCCGCGAGCCGACACCGGTCGCCCAGCTGAACCCCCCGGCCCAGCACGACGAAGGGCCCGATCGCGACCCCGGCGCCGAGCGCACAGCCGGCACCGATGCGGGCCGTGGGATCGATCCCCGCGCGAGCTTCGGTCGGGGGAAAGAGCCGGCCGATGACCTGGACCAGGGCGCCGTAGGGGTCGTCCACCACGATCCGCGCGGCCGGACCCGCGGGCGCCTCCGCCAGCGCGGGAGGCACCAGCACGACGCCGGCCCGCGAGACCGCGAGCGCGCCCGCGTAGCGGGGCGACACCGCCAGGGTCAGCGCGCCGGGCCCGGCGCGGTCGAGCGTTCCGACCGCGGTGACCACGGCCCCCCCATCGCCAAGCAGGCGGCCACCGACCAGGTCGGCGACCGCCTGCGCGGTGAGCCCTCCCGACGTCACCGGCTCAGCTGCCGGACTTGAGCTGCTGAATGACGCGCTGGGTGAGGTCCAGCGATTTGTCGGCGGTCACGATGCCGCTGTTGGGAGCGCTCACGTCGAAAATGAGGGCGTAGTTTCCCGCGGCGCGGACGCCCTCGATGACGCTGTTCACCTTGGTCTGAATCGGCTCGAGCAGCTCCCGCTCGCGCGACGCGGCCTTCTGCTGCAGCTCCTGGGTCCGCTGTTCCAGCTTCTGCTGCTGGCCCGTCAGCTCCTTGCGCTTGGCGTCACGCTGGGTCGGGCTCAGCATGACCGACTTCTGCTCGAAGTCGGAGGCGGCGGAGTCCAGAGTGGCCTGGAGCTTCTGCACCTCGACCCGGTAGGTCTCGATTTCCCGGGTGAACGTGGACTCGGCCTGGACGTACCCGGGCGTCTGCTTGAGGATGGCCTGGGTGTTGACGTAGGCGACCTTCCCTCCGCCCTGCTGCGCGGCGGCCGGGCCGGCTCCCAGCAGTGTGAAGGACGCGATCCAGGCTCCCACGACGAACGGCTTCATGCTCGGCTCCCGATGAAAGGTGCGACCCATTAGAAGAAATTGCCCAGTTTGAAGTGCAGCTGCCAGCCGGGATCCGGACGGCCCAGCCCGTCCACCCGGTCGAACCCGTAGCCCAGATCCACCCCGATCGGCCCCAGCGGCGAGATCACCGCCGCACCGAAGCCGGCCCCGCGGAACAGCCGCGTGGGATCCCACTGGCGGGCGGAGCGGTACACGTTGCCCGCGTCGAAGAACGTGCTCAGGTACAACGACTGGCTGATCCGCGCCCCGGCCTCGACCGTGAAGGCGGCGAACGACTTGCCGAACGCGTCCGGACTGGCCTGGTTGCCGCTGGCCTGCGGGTCGAATCCGTTCGGCGTGATGGCGAACTCGTCGTAGCCCCGCAGCGGGATCCCGAACTGCACCCCACCCAGCGAGTACAGCTCGGTGAAGAACGGCCCGGCGTCGCCGAAGATGAAGCCCGACTTGGCCGTGATCCCTAGCACGAACTGGACCCCGCCCCCGAAGTCCGCTCCGCCCCCCAGCGGGGCATACCAGCGTCCCTCCAGGTCCACTTTCCGGTAGTTCCCTGTCCCCCCCAGGATACCACCGTTGAGCTCGCCGCTGACCTGGGTAAGCGAGCCGCCGGTGGCGAACGGGCAGGCCGAACCTGGTGTCGCGCAGCAGGCTGGTGCCGATGGTCGAGCGGGTGCAGCTGGTGCACCGGAAGCGCTCGCGCAGGTCGGCCGACCCGTCGGTGTAGCGGATGCGCTGGAACGAGTACGAGGTGAACAGGCGGGTATAGCGCGATCCCAGAAACGGGAAGCCGAGCTGCACCGAGCCGCCGGTCTGCTTGCGCCGCCCGAGGTCGCCCACCGTGAACCGGGCCCGGCTGTCGAACAGCGACACGGTTCCGGAGATCCGGCTTTCCCGGATGTTGGGATCCGTATAGCTCAGCGTGAAGTCGTTGATGTTCTTGCCGAACTGCCACTGCAGCCGGCCCCGCTTACCGCGACCGAAGAGATTGGGCTCTTCCAGCCCGAGGAATCCCCCGACGCCGGTGCCCTGCCCCAGCGAGGCGCCGAAATTGATGTTCCCGGTCCGGCGCTCCTCGACCCGGAAGACGATGTCCACGTCCACCCCGTTCTCCGACGGCTTGACGTCGGGCGACGGCAGCGGCTGCTGGAAGAACCCGAGGTTGGACACGTTCTGGTAGGAGCGGATCGAGCCGCTCGCGGCTGAACAGGTCGCCCGGAAGCATGACGATGGCCTCTCGGACCACCCGTTCGTGCGTCACGTCGTTGCCCACGATCTCGATCTTGTTGATCGTCGCGGGCGAGCCCTCCCGGACGGTCCAGCCCAGGTCGATGAACGACTTGCCGTCCGGGCCGGTGCGCCGAACTTCCTGGGGCGAGACCTGGGCGTAGATGTACCCGTTGTTGGCGTAGAGATTGCCCACCTTCTCGGTGGCGGCGTCCCATTCCGACCGGTTGAACGGCCTGGCCTCACCGGCCGGGGCGCCGGCCCGATCGAGCGGGCCGAACGGGTAATACGCCAACAGCTCGTCGGTGGAAAACCGCCGGTTGCCCTGCAAGTCGAAGGTGCCCACCGAGTAGCGCTGACCCTCGTCGACCTGCAGGTGCAGCGTCGCCTTGCCGCGGGCGCTGTCGGCGGCCAGGGAGTCGCCGGTCACCTGGAAGTCCACGAACCCGCGGTCGGCGTACCAGCCGGGCAGCTTCTCGCGCACGTCCTGCTCCAGCTTGTCCTCGTCGTACTCGCCGTTCTGGAACCACCAGAACCCTTCGGGCCGGGTGGACATCTGCTTCACGACCGTCTTGTCCGAGAAGCGCTGGTTGCCGTCTACGGCGACCTGGCTGATGGCGACCCGGCTGCCCTCGCTCACGTCGAACACCATCCGGATCTTGCCCCCGTCCCGGGGCAGCTCCACGGTCTTTACTTCGGCCGCGTAATAGCCGGCGTCCTTGTACAGCGAGTCGATGGACGCCCGGGACTGCTCGACGGCGTTGCGGTCGAGCGGCCGGCCTTCGACCAGTTTCACCCGGCCCTTGACCGAGCCCTCGGAGAGGCGGTCGACCCCGCGGACCGCCCAGTGCTCGAGGACGGGGCGCTCCTTCACCTTCGAGCGCCAGCACCAGCTTGTCCCCCGCCGTCCGCTGCTCCACCACGACGTCGTCGAACTGCCCGGTGCGAAAGAGGTTGGTGATGGCGCGCTGGATGTCCCGGTAATTGACCGGCTGGCGCACCACCAGTCCGGCGGTCCCGATGATCTGCGAGGCGGTGAGCCGCGCGTTGCCTTCGACCACGACGCTGTCGACGATCGGGGGCGCCTGCGGCTCCTGTTGCGGCTCTTGGGCACTGAGAGCCGCCGGTCCCCCCAGGAGGAGGGCGACGGCGGCGAGGAGGGGACGGAAACGCTGCATCAGCACGGGGTGAGAGGTGGCGCACCGGCCCCCGGGGAGGCCGGCACCGGCGGCGTCAGGCCTGAGTGCCGGTCAGCGCCCGGAACTCCAGCCGCTCGCCGTCGGGCGCGACATCCACCTCGATCTCGTCGCCCCTTCGAGAACTCGCCGAGCAGAATCTTCTCGCGAGAGCGGATCCTCGATGTAGCGCTGGATCGCCCGCTTGAGCGGCCGGGCACCGTAGCTGCTCGTCGTAGCCCTTGCTCGACCAGGAACTCGGTCGCCGCCTCGGTCAGCTTGAGCGTGAGCTCCTCCTCGCCGAGCCGCTTGCTGCACGTCCCTGAGCAGGATGGAGACGATCTGGGCGATGTGCTCCTTCGACGAGCGGGTGGAAGACGATGACGTCGTCGAGCCGGTTCAGGAACTCGGGGTTGAACACGTGCTGCATCTCCTCCTTCACCTTCTCCGGCATCCGCTCGAAGCTGGCCTTGGCGTCCGCGCCGTGGAAGCCGAGCGACTTGCCCTTCGTGATGTCCCGCGCGCCGACGTTCGACGTCATGATCACGACCGTGTTCTTGAAGTCGATCACCCGGCCGTAGTTGTCGGTCAGGTGACCCTCGTCGAGCACCTGCAGCAGGATGTTGAACACGTCCGGGTGCGCCTTCTCGATCTCGTCGAGCAGCACGACGCTGTACGGCTTGCGGCGCACGGCCTTGGTGAGCGTGCCGGAGTCCTCGTAGCCGACGTAGCCCGGCGGCGCGCCGATGAGGCGCGACACGGAGAACTTCTCCATGTACTCGCTCATGTCGACGCGGATCAGCGCCGACGCGTCGGCGAACAGGAACTTCGCCAGCGAGCGGGCCAGCTCCGTCTTGCCGACGCCGGTGGGGCCGGAGAAGATGAACGAGCCGATCGGCCGGTTCGGATCCTTGAGCCCGGCGCGGCTGCGCCGGATCGGCGCGGGACGATCGCCTTGATCGCCTCGTCCTGGCCGACGACGGACTCGTGGAGCTCGTCTTCCATCCGCAGCAGGCGCGCGGTCTCCGCCTCCTGCAGGCGCGTGACGGGAATGCCCGTCCAGCGGCTGACACGATGAACGCGATCTCCTCCTCGCCGAGCACCGGGCGGTGCGACTGGCGCCGCTTCTCCCACTCCTCCTGCTTCTTGCCGGATCTCGCCCTGGAGCTCGCGCTCGCTGTCGCGCAGCGACGGCGGCCCGCTCGAAGTTCTGGTCGCGGACCGCGGCTTCCTTCTCCGTGTTCACCTTCTCGAGCTCGCTCCTTGAGCTGCGGCGACCTCCGGCGGCGGCGCCTGCGACGCCAGCCGCGCGCGCGCCCCGGCCTCGTCGATCACGTCGATCGCCTTGTCCGGCAGGAACCGGTCGGTGATGTAGCGCTCCGACAGCTTCGGCGGCGGCCGCCAGCGTCGCGTCCGGAATCGTCACCCGGTGGTGGTCCTCGTACTTCTTGCGAAGCCCCTTGAGGATCTCGACCGTCTCGTCGATCGAGGGCGGATCGACGACGACCGTCTGGAAGCGGCGCTCGAGCGCGCCGTCCTTCTCGATGTACTTGCGATACTCGTTGAGCGTCGACGCGCCGACGCACTGCAGCTCGCCGCGCGCGAGCGCCGGCTTCAGCATGTTGCTGCGCGTCGATCGCGCCCTCGGCCGCGCCCGCGCCGACCAGCGTGTGCAGCTCGTCGATGAACAGGATGATCTTCTTGTTCTGCGCGATCTCGTTCATCACCGCCTTGAGCCGCTCCTCGAACTGGCCGCGGTACTTCGTGCCGGCGATGACCGCCGCCATGTCGAGCGACAGCACGCGGTGGTCGCGGAGCACGTCGGGGCACTCGCCGTTGGCGATGAGCTGCGCGAGCCCCTCGACGATCGCCGTCTTGCCGACGCCCGGCTCGCCGATGAGCACCGGGTTGTTCTTCTTGCGGCGCGTCAGGACCTCCATGACGCGCTCGATCTCCTTGGCGCGGCCGATGGTCGGATCGAGCTGGCCCTCGGCGGCGAGCTGCGTGAGGTCGCGGCAGAAGTGGTCGAGCGCGGGCGTCTTCGACTTCTTCTCGCCCTTCGGAGGCGCGCGCTGGGCTGGTTGCCCGGCTGCTGCCGGCCGACGTCTGGCGGCATCTCGCTGCCGAGCAGGCGCAGCGTCTCGGCGCGCGCGGCTCGAGGTTGACGCCGGCGTCGGTCAGCACCTGCGCCGCGATGCCCTTCTCCTCGCGCAGCAGGCCGAGCAGCAGGTGCTCGGTGCCGACGTAGCTGTGATTGAGCTCGCGCGCCTCGCGTCATCGCCAGCTCGAGCACCTTCTTGGCGCGCGAGGTATACGGCAGGTCGGGACCGGTGGCGGCGGCGGCCTTCCCCTTCTTGACGGTCTCCTCGATCTTCTGCTGGATCTCGTCGAGGTCGACGTTGAGATTCTGCAGCACGGCGGCGGCCACGCCCTCACCCTCGCGGATGAGGCCGAGCAGGATGTGCTCGGTCCCGACGTACTCGTGGTGGAGACGCGCGGCTTCCTCGCGCGCCATCTGCAGGACCTTGCGCACCCGCTCGGTGAAGTTGTAGCCGTTCATCGCGGTGCCCCACGTAGCTCACTCCCGATAGCCGTCGCCGTGGCTTATCCGCGGCGCCCCACTTCGTTCCAACGCCTTGCGCACGTACCGTGCGCGCCGAATCGGCAGGTCGGCCTCGGTCGGCGCCACCCCCTCCGCCACCGCCAGATGCGCCGGCTGGGAAAACATCAGGAGCTTGTTGAGGGTGTATACACGACGTCGGGAATCAGTCCGAGGCCGACGCCAAGCCGCACGCCGCTCAACAGGTTCATCGCCTCGTCGAACGACAGGCTCGGGCGTAACGCAGCATGCCATACGCGCGCCAGAGCTTGTCCTCGATAATAGTCGGCGCGTCCCGCAGCAGCACCTGCCGCGCCTGTTCCTCGTGGTCCATCACCTGGCGAACCACTTTCCCAGATGGTCGAGCAACTCCTCCTCGGTGCTCCCCAGCGTGGTCTGATTGGACATCTGGAAGAAGTTGCCGACGACCTCGCTTCCCTCCCCGTACAGCCCACGGTACGTCAGCCCCATCTGAGCCAGGCCCTGCAGCACCTTCGAGATCTCCTTCGTCAGCACGAAGCCCGGCAGGTGGATGAGCACCGACGCTCGCATTCCGGTGCCCATGTTCGTCGGACACGAGGTGAGAAAACCGAACTCGGGGTGAAATGCGAAAGCAAGTCGTTGTCCCAGTTCGGCGTCCAGCCGGTCGACCGCGGCATACGTGGCCTCCAGGGCGAACCCCGAACGCAGCGCCTGGAGCCGCAGGTGGTCCTCCTCGTTGAGCATCACGCCGATCCGGTCCTGGACCAGCAGCGAGGCCCCGGACCGGACTCGCCCGTCGGCGTCCAGACCGGCCAGCTCCTTGCTCACCAGGTGGCGCTCGTGCAGCAGCTGCCGCTCGGTCCGCTCGAGACGGTCCAGCCGGAACTTGGTGGCCTGGCGGAGCAGGACCGATTCCCGCGCGGCGGTCTCCACGACCGACAGGATGTCCTCCCGCTCGGTCTCCGAGGTGCGGCCCTGGAACACCCGGCCGGCCAGGTTCCGCGCCAGGCGGATCCGGGTCGAGAGCACCAGGTGGCTGGAGGGGCCGCTGGCGTCGAGCCAGCCGACCCCGCCGTCGGGCAGCAGGGTCAGATCGATCATTCCATCACTCGCAGGCGGTCGCGCAGCTCGGCGGCCAGCTCGAACTGCTCGGTCTCGACCGCGAGGCGCAGCTGCTCGCGCAGCTCCGCCGTCTGCACCCGGCCCTCGCCCGGCGGGCTGCCCCGCTCCGCGTAGCGCTCCCCCACGTGGTAGGTCGACCCGTGCAGGCGCCGCAGCAGGTCTCGCAGTGGCCCCTCGAAGGAGCGGTAGCAGTCGGGGCAGCCGAGCCGGCCGCTCTCCCGGAAGTCCTGCAGCGACCCGCCGCAGCGGGCACAGGCGTCGGTCGAGCCCTGCCGGGGCGCCGTGGTCGTCTCGGGCAGGTCCTTCCCCATCTCCGCGAGAAACCCGCCCAGCGGCGTCTTGACGCCCGCGCTGGGGCTCTCCACGCCCTTCTCCGCGGCGCACCGCTCGCAGAGATGCAGCTGCGTCACCTGCTCGTTGACGATCTGGGTGAGGTGGATGACCGCCTCGCGCTCGCGGCACTGGTCGCAGAACATCAGGGCATCAACTCCACGCTGGACAGGGGCACCAGGCGGCCCCCCTCCAGGGAGAGCACCCGGTCGGCCCGCCCGGCCAGGCTCCGGTTGTGGGTGACGACGACGAGCGCCGTCTCGAACTCGCGCGACAGGCGCGCGAAGAGCTCGTGCAGCCGCTCGCTGTTGGCCGAGTCGAGATTGCCCGACGGCTCGTCGGCCAGGACGACCAGTGGGTCCGCCGCGAGCGCACGCGCCACCGCGGCCCGCTGCTGCTCGCCGCCGGACAGGGCCGACGGTCGGTGCGACATGCGGCCGGCCAGGCCCACCGCCGCGAGCAGCTCCTCGGCTCGCGAGCGGGCCTGCGTGTCCTCCTCGCCGGCGATGAGCAGCGGCATCATCACGTTCTCCAGCGCGGTGAACTCCCGCAGCAGGTGATGGAACTGGAAGACGAAACCGATCTTCCGGTTCCGGACCAGGGCGAGCGCGTCCGAGTCCAGCTCTCCGTAAGGCCGCCCGTCCAGCCGGACGCTGCCGCCCGAGGGCGCGTCGAGCGCGCCGAGCAGGTGCAGCAGGGTGCTCTTGCCCGCGCCGCTGGCGCCGACGATGGCGACGAACTCCCCGCGCCCCACCGACAGGTCCACCCCGGCCAGCACCTCGATCGGGAGGCCGTCGCCGCCCTGGTAGACCTTCCGCAGGCCCGACGCCTCGAGGATGGCGCTCATTCGTGCCGGATCGCCTCGACCGGGGTGAGGCCGGCGGCCGTCCTCGAGGGGTAGATCGTGGCGAGGACGGCAATCGCGATGCTGGCCCCGACCACGACGGCGACATCCAGCGGCTCGACGTGGACCGGCAGGTGATCGATGAAGTACACCGCCGGGTCGATCTTGATCCAACCCGACTTCGTCCACCACGTAGGCCACCGCAGGCCGGCGAGCAGCCCGCCAGGTCCCGACCACGCCGATCACCGCGCCCTGGACCAGGAAGACCCGGGCGACCGCGGGCGAGGTGAGGCCCATCGCCCGGAGAATCCCGATCTCCCTCGTCTTGTCCGTCACCACCATCGTGAGCGTGCCGACGATGTTGAACGCGGCCACGACCATGATGAAGAAAATAATCAGTCCCATGGCCAGCTTCTCCAGCTGCAGCGCCTGAAGAGGCTGGCGTTCTGGGTCTGCCAGTCGAGGGTCCGGTACGGATAGCCCAGCCGCTTCTCCAGCGGCTCGCCGATCACCGGCGCCAGCTCCGGGTCCGCCACCCGCACGGCGATGCCCGAGACCGCGTTGCCCAGCCCGGTGAACCGCTGGGCGTTGTCCAGCGACATCACGACGAACTGGTTGTCGTACTGGAACATTCCGGTGTCGAAGAGCCGGTGACCTCGAACTTCCAGAACCGCGGCACCGCGACGCCGAGGGCCGGGTTCATCTTGGCCTCGCGTGACCGGCACCAGGGTCACAACGTCCCCGGGGTAGACCGACAGTCGGCCCGCCAGCCGGTTGCCGAGCAGGATCCCGCCGTCCACCCCCGGCTTGGTGGGCTTGAACGACAGGTCGCCCTTCGCGATCGCCTTGGGGAGCGAGGTGACCGACATCGTGCCGGTGTCGGGGTCGAACCCGAGCAGGTTCACGCCCTCGCCGTAGTCCTGTCCCGCCGTGATCCCGGCCTGGCTGATCACCTCCGGCGCCGCGGCGACCACGCCCGGCTCCTGGCGGATCCGCTGGAGCGCTTCCCGCCAATCGTCCACCCGCAGCCCGGCGCCGTACGTGAGCACGCGGAGATGCGGGTTCGCCACCAGGATCCGCTCGCGCAGATCGTTCCGGAGCCCGTTCATCACGCCGAGGACCACGATGAGCGCGGTCACGCCGACCGCGACGCCGCCGGTCGAGATCACGGTGTTGAGCGAGGCGGTCCGCGCGCCCCGCCGGCTGCGGAGGTAGCGCCGGGCGAGCCGCCACTCGAGCTTGGACGGCCACCGGAAGATGCGCCCAGCTCCCGCAGCCCTGCCCCAGCCGGGCCGAGCCGCTCATCCCTCCTCCGGACGCATCGCGGGGTAGAGGATCACGTCGCGGATCGAGGGACGGTCGGCGATCACCATCATGAGCCGGTCGATGCCCGAGGCCCACGCCGCCGGTCGGAGGCATGCCGTACTCGAGCGCCCGGATGTAGTCGGCGTCGAAGGCATGGGCCTCCTCGTCTCCCGGCGGCGCGCTGGCGCACCTGGTCCTCGAACCGCCGCCGCTGGTCGTCGGGATCGTTGAGCTCGCTGAACGCGTTCGCCAGCTCGCGGCCGCCGACGAACAGCTCGAAGCGCTCGGTGAGGGCGGGGTCGCTGCGGTGCTCCTTGGCGAGCGGCGAGAGCGGCTTGGGGTAGTCGAGCACGAAGGTCGGCTGCACCAGGTGCGGCTCGAGCACCACCTTGAACACCTCGTCCTGCAGCTTGCCGCCGCTCAGCGCTCGCCACCGCGTCGGCCGGCTCCCCGGCCCGGACCAGCGCCCGCCGCATTTCCTCGTCCGGCGCGGTACGGAGGTCGAGCCCGCAGCGCTCCCGGACGCCGTCGATGAAGCTCACTCGACGGAAGGGCGGCGTGAAGTCCAGGGTGACGCCGCCCCGTTCGAGCACCCGGCTGGCGAGACAGTGCTCGATCACCCCGGCGACCAGCGCCTCGGTGAGGGTCATCATGTCGGTGTAGTCGGCGTACGCCTGGTAGAACTCGAGCATGGTGAACTCGGGATTGTGCGTCCGGTCCATCCCCTCGTTCCGGAAGTCGTGGCCGATCTCGTAGACCCGCTCGAGTCCGCCCACGAGCAGGCGCTTGAGATACAGCTCGTCGGCGATCCGCAGATACAGCGGCATGTCGAGCGCGTTGTGGTGGGTGACGAACGGCCGCGCCGCCGCGCCGCCGTAGAGCGGCTGGAGGATCGGCGTCTCGACCTCGAGGAAGCCGCGCTCGTCGAGGAACCGCCTGATCCAGGTGATCGCCTTCGCCCGCAGGCGGAAGACCTCGCGGACCTCGGGATGCACCGCGAGATCGGCGTACCGCTGGCGGTAGCGCACCTCGGGATCGGTCAGGCCGCCGAAGGTGACCGCGCCGTCGTCGGTGGACTGCCGTCTTGCCCCGGGGCAGCGGACGCAGCGACTTGGCGAGCAGGGTGACCTCGCTGGGCCGCACGCTCACCTCCCCGCGCCTGGTCCGGAACAGCCGGCCCCGCACCCCGATGTGGTCGTCGAGGTCGAGATAGCTCGAGCACGTCGTAGCTGCGTCGCCGAGCTCGTCGCGGCGGAGGTAGAGCTGGATCGTGGCCGATCCGTCCTCGAGATCGAGGAAGCTGGTCTTGCCCTGGGAGCGGAGCGAGGCGATCCGGCCCGGCCAGAGCGACCACCGGCCCCTGGTCGCCCATCTCGTCGCGAAAGAGCTCCCGGGCCTCGGCCACCGAGTGGGTCCGGTCGTACCGATAGGCGAAGGCGGGCACGCCGGCGGCCTCCAGCGCCGCCCGCTTGTCCCGCCGGGCCGTCTCGACGTACGACCGGTCCTCCACCGTGCTCACGCCGCCTTGCCCCCGAATCGCTTGAGGTACGCCTGGATGAACTCGTCGAGGTCGCCGTCCATCACCCGCTGTACGTCGCCCACCTTCACCTCGGTTCGGTGGTCGTTGACCATGGTGTAGGGCTGGAAGACGTAGGAGCGGATCTGGTTGCCCCAGGAGTTGTCGGTCTTGGTGGCCTCGACCTTGGCCCGCGCCGCCTCCTGTTCCTCCAACTTCCGCTGGTACAGCGCGGCTCGCAACATCTTCATCGCGGTGGCGCGGTTCTTGGTCTGGCTGCGCTCCTGCTGGCAGGAGACCACGACGTCGGTCGGCACGTGCGTCAGCCGCACCGCCGAGGAGGTCTTGTTGACGTGCTGCCCGCCGGCGCCCGAGGCGCGGAAGACGTCCATCCTGATGTCCTCCTCCCGGAGATCGATCTCGATCGTGTCGTCCACGTCGGGATAGACGAAGACCGACGCGAACGACGTGTGCCGGCGCGCCTGGGAGTCGTACGGCGAGATCCGGACCAGCCGGTGCACGCCCTTCTCCGCCTTCAGGTAGCCGTAGGCGTACTCGCCCTTGATCTCGATGGAGACCGACTTGATCCCCGCCTCCTCGCCCGGCAGGAGGTCGAGGATGGTGACCTGAAATCCGTGCCGCTCCGCCCAGCGGACGTACATCCGCATGAGCATCTCGGCCCAATCCTGCGACTCGGTGCCGCCGGCGCCGGGATGGATGGTGAGCAGCGCGTCGCGGCTGTCCTCGGGCCCCTGGAGCATGGCCTGGAGCTCGAACCGCTCCACCCCCGCGCTGAGCTCTTCGGCCTCCCGGGCCACCTCCGCCTCCATCGCCGAGTCGGGCTCGGACGCGAGGAGCTGGGCCATCTCGACCGCACCCTCGATCCGCTGATTCAGATTCTCGTAGGGGACGACCCAGGCCTTCAGGGTCTTGATTTCCTGCACCGAGACGCGGGCCGTGTCGGGATTGGCCCAGAACCCGGGTTCGGCCTGCCGCGACTCGAGCGCGGTCAGGCGCTCGGACTTGGCGGGAAGGTCAAAGAAAGTCTCGAAGTTCGGTCACCCGCCGTCGCAGCTCGGTGAGGCGTTCGAGCAGATCGGTCATTCGTGGCCCTCGCTGGTTGGGGTCTGCCGGAAAATAAGCGGGAAGAGGGGACATTGGGGCGCGGGCGCGCCCCGGGCTGTTAGAAAACCTGCCGGCCCCCCGCCAGGATCTCGTTCAGCGCCTCGCGGAAGTACCCGGTGGACTCGGCGATGTCGCGGCCCACCTGCTCGGTGTACTCCTCCCAGCTCTTCTTGATCTCCTCCTCGAAGAGCTGCTTGAGGGTGCCGTCCCGAATGCCCTCCTGCCGCTTGGCCGGATGGTAGACGACGATGTCCGAGACGAGCGCCCGGGCCAGACGCCGGGCCTTGAGAGAGGGATCCTGGGACAGGAATGGATTGGCGGGGCGTCCACCCGGCCCCGGCTGAGCCGGGGCCGACCGCGGGGCCGGCTGTGGCGCCGAGGGGGTCGGCGGGGCCGCCGGTGGGGCCGCAGGCTGCGGCGTCCTGGCGGGCGCGGCGGGCCTCGGCGGAGCGGTCGTGGCGACCGCGGGAGCCGAGGGCATCACCGGTCGGGAAGGAGCGGCGGTGGGCGCCAGGGGACGAGACCCCCCGGGCGGCGGCGAAGGCGCCGCTGTGACGCCCGGTTGGGCCATCGGTGGCGGGGAGTGGGACACCGGCGGTCCGGGCGGCGGTGCGACCGGTTGAGTGGGCCGCGGGGGTCTCGCCGGGAGCCCTCCGCGCCCCGAGGCTCCCGACTGACGGCGAAGATCGCGCTGCATACCGCGCACCGGGCCCGCACCCCGTCGGCCGGGACCTTGGCGGGGTCTACGCGATAGACGGTAGCGCAGTTCGGGCAGGTGACGTTCATCTGTGCGTCCTCACGACGGTTCCCTGGCTGCCGATCCCTGACGATCCTCGCCGTTGGTGCCCTGCCGCCGGTCCACCACGAAGACGGACCCCGGCAGCGTCTTGGCGTAGCTCTTCATCTCGGTGGCAAGCTCGCTCACCTGCGCCGGATGCGCAAACTTCCGGTGCCGGTTGGTGACGATGCCGATGGAGAGGGTCATCAGCGGGACCCGATGGAGCTGGCCCCGCCGGTCCTTGCCGAAGAAGTACCCCGCCCGCCGGTCCTGGTCGTTGTATTGCAACGGGATCAAGGTGTCGAATACGTCCAGGATCTCACTGCAGACCAGGCTGATCTCGGTGGCCGGCACGACGAAGATGAAATCGTCGCCGCCGATGTGGCCCACGAAGCCGCGCGGCCCCAGCAGTCCCTTGACCACGTCGTGCAGAATCCGCGACAGGAGGTAGATGACGCGGTCGCCGTCGTAATAGCTGTACCGGTCGTTGAATTCCTTGAAGTGGTCGAGATCGGCGTAACAGACGGCGAACTCCAGGTCCGACTCCAGCCGGCGGCGGATCTCGCGCTCGATCTCCGTGGTCCCCGGCAGGCGGGTGGACGGATGCACCGAGACGTCGCGCTCGGTCCGCACCAGCATCGCATCGAGCCGGGAGCGCTGTTCGGCGGGCGAGAAGAGGCCGCTGATCACCTCGTCCGCGCCGGCGGAGAACCAGGCCTGGACCTGCTCCGGGTGGTGATCAGCGGCCAGAGCGGTCACCGGGACGATCGCGGTGAAAGCGTCGCTCTTGAGACGGCGTACCAGACCGACCCCCTCGTTCCGCGTCCCGTTCCCGTCCACGAAGAGCAGGCACGGGTGGCCCCGGAGCACGATCGACTCCACCTCATCCGGACCGGTGAACACCAGGAGCGGAAAAGTATTGGCCGCCGCCCACTGGCGCACCAACGCCGGCACCGGGGAGCCGTCCGGCGAGTAGAAGAGAATCGTCGGGCGAGTCCGCACCCTTTGGCCTCTCGTAAGAATTTACAACTAGCTAACTTAGGACCCGAGCGCGCGCAAGTCAAATCAGAGGAAGAAGGCTCCAACCGCCACCATCAGGTAGACAGCGAGCAGCTGGACCCCCTCGAACCAGTGCGACTCCCCGTCCAGGGTGATGATCGCGGTCACCGCCGTCGCCATGCCCAGCGCCAGCACCTCGAACGGCCGGAAGACCAGGTTCATGTCCTGGCCCATCAGGACGCCCGCGAAGACCAGGATGGGGGCCACCAGCAGCGCGATCTGGGTGCTCGAGCCCAGGGCGATCTGGAGCCCCAGGTCGATCTGGCCCTTCCGCGATAGGATCACCGCCGCCGCGTGCTCGGCCGCGTTGCCGATGATCGGAATCACGATCAGCCCGAGGAAGATCGGGGTGAGCCCGAGCGACTCGGTCGCTTCGGTGGCCGCGTGGACCAGCAGCTCGGATTCGACCGCTACGCCCACGGTGGCGCCGGCGAGAATCAGCAGCGCCTTCTTGGGGCTCCACACCGGGCCCTCGAGCGGATGCGCCTCGCCGCCGAAGAGCCGACGGTGGGTCCGCAGGGTGAACAGAAGCGAGCAGCCGTAGGTGAGGATCAGGATGAGCGCGACCGCCTCGGACATGTAGAGCTCGTCCGCCCGCGCCGCGGCCTCGGGGTGCACCGCGTGGTAGAGCGCCGGGAAGGCGAGGGCCACGACCGCGAGGGCCAGCATCCCGGCACTCATGCCGGCGTTGGTCCGGTTGAAGCGAAGCTCCGAGCGGTTCAGCCCACCCGCGATGAGGGCGAGCCCCATGATCAGCAGCAGATTGCCGAGGATGCTGCCGGTGATGGATGCCTTCACCAGGTCCACCAGCCCGGCGCGGAGCGCCACGAGCGCGATGATGAGCTCGGCGGCATTGCCGAACGTCGCGTTGAGCAGGCCGCCCACCGTGGGCCCGGTGCGCTGCGCCAGATGCTCGGTGGCCTCGCCCATGTATCCGGCGAGCGGCAGCACGCCAAGGCAGGCGATGATGAAGACCCACACCGCCGGCGCGTGCAGGACGTAGCCGAGCACGATGCTGACCGGAACGGCCACCAGCAGTACCAGGCGCCACCGGGGCGTGCGGGTCTTCTGGAGATGAGGGGGGAGGCCCGAGTGGGCCGACCCGGTTTCCCGTGGCTCGGTGCGGTCGGCCGGGGGCCGGCGCGGTGGTTTCCCGGCCTGGTGGCACGGCGCCGATCTCCTCACGCACCCGCGCCGGCGAGATGCCGGCGTCGCCCAGGATGCGGGCCATGGCGCCCCGGGGCTCCTGCAGGGCGGCGAGCAGCAGGTGCTCGGCCGAAAGCTCCGGTGCCGGCCTCCCGCGCCTCCCTGGAGGCGGTCTCGATCAGTCGCTTGGCGTGAGAGGTGTGGGGCAGCTCGTCCCCGCCCCCGCGGGGCCGGCCCCGGCGCCCACCGGCTTCGAGCCGTGCGCGGACCTGGTCCGGTTCGAGGCCGATGCGACGGAGCACCGGCTCGCCCACGCCGCCGGGCCGGAGCAAGCGCGAGCAGAATGTGCTCCGCCCCGATCGAGTCGTGTCCCAGCCTTCGTGGCCTCATCCCGCGCCTGGGCGAGCGCCTCCTCGGCGCTCTCGCTCAGCGTGTGCGGCCTGACTCGGGGTGTGGGGTCGGGGCTCAGAGCGGCTTGGCTTCTTCGATGAGCATGATCGGGATGCCGTCTTCGACCGCGTAGACGAGGCGGCAGGCGTGACAGACCAGCGACTCGGGCTCGGTGCGGTATTCCAGATCGCCCTTGCACTTGGGGCAGACCAGGATCTCGAGCAGGTCGGGGGCCAGGGTCATGGGGACTCCTTGCCTGGCGGCCGATGGGCCGCGGCAACGGGGTTCGGCTCGGGGAACCCGAAGCGGGTGAGCGCCGCGGCGTTCCGGCGCCAGTTGGGCAACACCTTCACCCAGGAGTCGAGATAGACGGGGGAGCCGAGCAACTCCTCGAGGCGGCCCCGGGCGTGGGCGCCGATGGCGCCGATGGTCCGGCCGCCGCGGCCGATCACGATTCCCTTCTGCGACTCCCGCTCCACGAACAGCGTGACCCGAATGTACACGGGCCGTTCGGCCTCGCGAAACTCCTCGACCTCGGCGGTGAAGCTGTAGGGCAACTCGTCGCTCCAGCAGGTCGAAGGCCGCCTCCCGCAGGTACTCCACCACGAAGAAGCGGAGCTGCTGGGTGCCGATGTCGTCGGGGTCGTAGGCGAACTCGCCCTCCGGCAGGTGCTCGCGGACCCGCTCCAGCAGCTGCTCCACGCCGTCCCCGGACGTGGCCGAGACGGGGAGCCCGGCGAGGGCTCGAGCTCCGCTCGGCGACCCGGGGACACCAGGTCGCGCCTTGGTGTACACGGTGAGCACCGGCGCGGCCGGCGGTGACCCGAGGCCCGCGACCTGGTCGAAGGGGGGCGCCGGGGCGTCGGGGGCGGGGTGAAGGTGCAGGATCAGATCCATCCGGCCCAGGGTCTCCAGGGCGATCTCCCGCATGCGCACCTGCAAGAGGTAGGCGGGCTCCAGCAGCCCCGGCAGGTCGTGGAAGACGTACTGGGTGTCGCCCTCGGTGCGGAGCCCGGTGACGGGCAGGCGGGTGGCCTGGGCCTTGGGGCTCACGATGGCCAGGTGGGTGCCGACCAGGGCGTTCAGGAGGGAGGATTTGCCGACGTTGGGTGCGCCGGCGAGGGCGATGTGGCCGGTCTTGGTCATGGGGAAGGAAGATACCAACAACAGAAGACCCCGCCGGGAACTCCCGGCGGGGTCTTCGCAGAAAAGGCTGGCGACGGCCTACTCTCCCACCACCTCTCAGTGGCAGTACCATCGGCGCTACAGGGCTTAACTGCCGTGTTCGGAATGGGAACGGGTGTGGCCCCTGCGCGCTAGTCGTCAGCCGTATGGCTGTGGGTCGCGAGCGAGCTCGCGACCCACGACAAACGACGGATGGATGATGTAATGCGTGGAATCGATCGAAGAGATCAAACTTCACGGGCGATTAGTAGCGCTCGACTGAAGAGGTTGCCCTCCGTACATCTGCGCCCTATCAACCTGGTAGTCTCCCAGGGCCCTTCAGGGACCTTATGGTCCAGGAGTGTTCATCTTGGGAAGAGTTTCCCACTTAGATGCTTTCAGCGGTTATCTCCGCGCGACATCGCTACCGGGCGCTGCCCCTGGCGGAACAGCCCGTACACGAGCGGTCGCTTCGTCTCGGTCCTCTCGTACTAGAGACGACGTCCCTCAACACTCCCACGCCCACGACGGATACAGACCGAACTGTCTCACGACGTTCTGAACCCAGCTCATGTACCACTTTAACCGGCGAACAGCCGGACCCTTGGGACCTTCTCCAGCCCCAGGATGTGATAAGCCGACATCGAGGTGCCAAACCGCGCCGTCGATGTGAACTCTCGGGCGCGATAAGCCTGTTATCCCCAGCGTACCTTTTATCCGATGAGCGATGACCCATCCACACGGGATCACCGGATCACTTAAGCCGACTTTCGTCCCTGCTTGCGCCGTCGCGCTCGCAGTCAGGCGGGCTTCTGCTTATACACTCGTCGTGCGATTACCGACCGCACTGAGCCCACCATAGCGCGCCTCCGGTACTCTTTAGGAGGCGACCGCCCCAGTCAAACTACCCACCTGCCACGGTCCTCGGCGGCGTGACCGCCTGAGTGAGAACGTTAGTAAAACAAGGGTGGTATT
>CAVSPJ010000008.1:0-940000 GCA_963729985.1 uncultured Gemmatimonadales bacterium | reverse complement strand
ATCCCACGACTTCCCGGAGGAGCCGGGCCAGAATTTCGGGAGCGCCCGCCGTCGCTCCCCCCAGGCTCGCCTGAGCCAGGCTGAAGGCGGCCGTGAAGATCAGAATCACGACCACGTCCGCCAGCAGGACGACGCCCAGCGTGGTCTTGGCCAGCGGCCCCTCGGCCCGCGTCTCGGTAAGAAGGGCGAGCGTCACCATAGGAGAGTTCACCGTGAGGGTCGCGGCGAACAGGAAGGCCGCGAAGACCAGCGGAGCGGTCCCCAGGCCCTCCAGGAAAGGCACCCAGGGTCGCAGCACGACGGTGAGCAGGGTCAGGCCGGTCAGGGAAGCCGCGGTCTGGAGCGCCAGGATCCACAGGATGGCGCGATAGCGCTCGACCAGGTCCTTGATCCGGAACTCCGCGCCGGCGAGCAGGGCGATCAGCCCCACCGCCAGCTGTTTCATCATCGAGAGGTCCTGCAGGACCCCGGGGGGCACCACGTCCAGCACCGACGGCCCCAGCGCCAGCCCGGCCAGGAGATAGCCGACCAGGCGTGGAATCCCGACATCGTGGGCCATCGCCCCGAACGTGTCGGCCGTGAGCAGGAGGATGCCGAACAGGAACAACGATCGAGGGGCGATGACGCCCTCGGTGGGCACCCGCAGAGGCTCGAGCAAAACCGCACCCCCGACCAGCAACAGCAGGACGACGAGGCGCCGGATCATTGAGGCTCGCCCATCTCTTGCACGTCGGCTGCCGCCTCGGCCTCCGCCTCGGCCTCCGCCTCGGGCGCCGGCTCCGGTGCGCGGCTGCCGAGCGTGAGGATGAAAGCGGACGCCTCGCGGCTGGCCACGATCTCGAACAGCAGCACCGCGAGGAGGGTGGCGGTCAGCACCAGCCGGGGATGGAAGTCGGGATACACCTGCCCATAGTTCAGCGCCAGGGCGACCCCGATCCCTCCCAGCGCGAGGAGGCCGCGTCCGAGGCCGGGAGCACGCAGCTCCGGCGGCGCGACCCGGGTGCCGGCGATGAACCCGCCGAGGAACCGGGCCAGCACTCTGATCACCACGAAGAGCGGGGCGATGAACAGCAGCTCGACCGACCCCGGGCTCCAGGCCGCGCCGGCAAAAAGCAGGAGCGCGAGGTAGACCGGGCGCTCGGTCAGGAGCAGCAGCCGGGTCGCGTCGCGGTGCGCGCTGCCGCTGTTCACCAGGATGAAGCCAAGGACCAGGGTGGTGAAGATGGGAGAGAGGTTGAGGTAGTAGCTCGCCCCGCTGGCCACGACGATCGCACCGGCCAGGGCCACGAACAGGCGGCCCTCCTCCAGGTGCCCCCGGGGGCCGAGAAACAGGTGGAACAGCACCCCCGAGGCGACCCCAACCGCCAGATTGATGACCGACCACTCGGTGGCGGTGGGCGGCCGGACGCCTGGTGCCACGTCGCCCTGATGGAAGATGGCCAGCACCAGTCCGAACGCGACCACGGCGATCAGGGCGTCGATCCGCGCGGCGAGCTGGAGCACCGGCGGCACCCGCGAGCGCACCCTCAACCGGTCCACCACGGCGTCGACCGCAACGGGCGAGCTCAGGGTCGCCACGGCGGCGAGCGTCACCGAGAGCACCGCCGCCTCGGGCCATGGCGTGCCGACGAGCAGCCGTAGGAGGGCGAGCAGCGCTGTGAGGGCGATTCCGAAGGTCGAGATTGCCTCGGCGAACGCGACCCGCAGATGGTCGCCGTCGATCAGCGCCATGGTGGGGAGCCGGAAGTAAGTGCCCAGCAACATCCCCAACCAGCCGAGCGCCAGGCTGACGATGGGCGTGAGGTCCTGCACCTGGCTGGCATCGAGCAGCCCGGTGACCCGGGGGCCCAGGAGGAAGCCGATGACGACGTATTCGGCGCCGCCCACGTACCCGAACCGGTCGCGCAGGCGATCGAAGATCAGGTAGGCAAAGATGTAGCCTACGGTGATGACCGCGATGGCGGCCAGCGTGGTCTGCATGAATCAGTGGCCCAGGGTCACGAGACGCGCAACGGAGGTCGCGAGCTGCCGTGTTTGGTGACGCAGAACACGGTCACGCTTCGTGTCCCGCCGGTACGTTGGGCCCCGTTGTCCGCACCAACATCGATTCCCGGGCGTGTCGTCATGACCGCCTCGCTGAAGGAGTACACTATGGCTAAACTTTCCTCGCTGGACGATCTGCTCGTCCACGAATTGCAGGACATCTATCACGCCGAAGGTCAGATCCTCAAGGCACTCCCCAAGATGATGAAGGCCGCCTCCAACTCCAGGCTCCGGGCCGCCTTCGAGGAGCACCGGGTCCAGACCGAGGGTCAGGTACGCCGGCTGGAGGAAGTCTTCAAGCTGCTCGGTCTTCCGGCCAAGGGGAAGAAGTGCGAGGGCATGGCGGGCCTGATCGAAGAGGGCAAGGAGGTCATCGAACAGGATGCCGAACCCGCCGTCCGCGACGCCGCACTCATCGCCGCGGCCCAGAAGGTGGAGCACTACGAGATCGCGTCGTACGGCTGTCTCTGCACCTACGCCGAGATGCTGGGCCACGACCAGGTGCACGAGTTGCTGGGCCAGAACCTGGACGAGGAAGAGACCACCGACCAGCGGCTTACGGCGCTGGCGGAGAGCGTGATCAACCCCGAGGCCGAGGAAGAGGGCACTCGAGAGCGAAGAGCGCGAGGCGTCACGCTAGGCTCCAGCAGAGCACGTTGAGGGACACGCGATCCGCTTTGGGGCCGCTGCGATGCCGGGACTCGACGTTCGCCGGCGGGCGGTGGCCATAGGGCGGATCGCCACTCTCAGGTGTCCAGTGCCGGCCGCAGCGGGGGGTGGTCGATGAGGACCCGGCGCCGCTCCCTCGCCAGCGCCAGCCTGACCCTGACCAGCAGGATCGTCGCGACAGTGGCGAGCCCCAGTACCAATCCGTACCACAGCCCCCTGGGTCCCATTCCCAGCACGAATCCCAGGAGGTAGCTCACCGGAAGGCCCCAGAACCAGTACCCGAACAGGTTCACCAGCATCGCGACCTTGGTCTCGCCCAGCCCGCGAAGGATCCCGCCCGCGACCACCTGGGTGCCGTCGAAGACCTGGAAGATCCCAGCCAGCGGAATCAAGGCCACCGCCACCGCGGTGACCGAGGGATCCACGGTGTAGAGGCGAGTCAGCGGACCGGGAAGGGTGAGAAACACGACGGCCGTGCAGGTCATGAAGCCGATACCGCACATGAACGCAGCGCTCGCCGCGCCCCGGGTGCCCACCGGGTCCTCCCGCCCCACCGCAAGCCCCACGAGGATGGCTCCCGCGTCGGCCACGCCGAGGGGGACCATGAACGTGAGCGACGCCAGGTTGATCGCCACCTGGTGCCCGGCCATCGCGCGGGTGCCGAGCCACCCCATCATCAGCGCCACGAACGCGAAGGCACCGAACTCGAGGGTGTACTGGCATCCGATCGGCACCCCGAGGCGAAGCATTCGTCCGAGGGGGGGCCAGTGCCAGATCTCGGGCCGGATCGGCAGCAGGTACGGCCGCAGCGTCCTCCAGGTCAACCCGAGCAGCAGCAGCGCCAGCAGCCACCGGCTCATCGTCGTGGCCCAGGCGGCGCCGACGACGCCGAGCGCCGGAGCACCGAAACGGCCGAAGATGAGCGACCAATTGAGCGCGGCGTTCACGATGTTGGCCACGACGATCGTGACCATGATCCGCCCGGTGAGGTGCATGGACTGGAGGCTCTGGCGGAGCACGACGAACAGAAAGAACGGCAGGACGCCCGGGGCCAGCCGGACGGCGTAGGCCGCGGCGTGGGGCACGACGTCAGGCCGGCTGCCGGGCGAGCACCATGAACGGCTCGGCGGGCAGCAGCAGCAGTGACGCGGGAATGGCCAGCATCAGCGCCACCAGCGCGCCACGCTGGATGCCCCGGGCGATGGCCGGGCTCGTCGCGCGCCCCAACGGCCTGGGCCACGACGGGGTCGAGCACCATCAGGGTGCCCATGCCGAACACGCCCAGCCCGAAGAAGTAGAGGTTGCCCAGCGCCACCGCGGCGAGCGCGACCGCGGAGAGGTGGCCCACCATGATGGTGTCCACCACGCCCATGAACATCATTCCGACCTGGATGACCACGACGGGTACCGCCAGGCCGAGCATGGCGCGCAGCTCGTCCCGCCGGGGCGCGAGCCGACCGGCGGCGACCTCGAACACGCGCATTCAGGATGGCCTGGAAGGAACGGTGGAAGACGGGTCGCGCGGCTGGGCCAGCAGGCGCTCGGCGAAGTCCAGCCTCTCGGCGAGCTCGGAGACCTCGGCGCGGAGCGCGTCCACCTCCTGGGACAGGACCTCGGCGCCCTGGACGATCGACCACCCCAGGGTCCCAGCGGCTCACCCGCCGGCCGTCGGCATCGCGGAAGTCACCGGCGGCGATGACGATGAGATCGGCGAGCCACCAGATCCCGAGGCCGCCCAACGTGGCCAGCATGAGCGCACCGCTGCGCGGCTTGCCGAGATAGAACCGGTGGGCACCGAAGGGGCCCAGCAAGGCGGCGAGCGCCGTGGCCACCCCGCGGGACTTATCGGAGGGATCCGCTGGAACGGTGAGGTCGTGCATGCGAACAATATTTCCGGGAAGTCGACAATAGACCAGTGCGCCTGGCAGGGCTCGAACCTGCAACCACCGGCTTAGAAGGCCGGTGCTCTATCCAGTTGAGCTACAGGCGCGGGGTTCCAGCAATGCAGGTCGGACCAGTCGGGGCGCCGGGATTCGAACCCGGGACCTCCTGCTCCCAAAGCAGGCGCGCTACCGGACTGCGCCACGCCCCGGTCGTCCTACGCCGTGCAACATAGCGGTCCCCAGATGGTGCTGGTAGCGACCTGTCGCCTGGCGGGGCCTACGGGATGGCGCCGATGTCTTTCACCCGGGCCTCCAGTGCCCGCCGGTCGAGATCCTCCAGCGGCAACCGCACCAGCGCCTCGATTCGCCGCCGCAGCACGGCCACGGTGTCCGCGAACGCGGCGCGCCTCGTCGCCTCGTCTCCCCGAACCGCCGCCGGGTCGGGCATCCCCCAGTGAGTGCTAATCGGACCCGCCGGGAATATCGGGCACGACTCTTTGGCATCGTCGCAGACGGTGACGACGAGATCCCAGTGCCGGCGGTCCAGGCCCTCGACGCTCCGCGGCGGCGAGCCGTGCCACTCGAGGCCTGCCGCCGCCAGCGCCCGTATCGCGCCGGGATTGACCCGCGGCGCCGGCTCCGTGCCGGCGCTCTCCGCCTCAAAGCGCCCCATTCCATCATGATTGAGCAGCGCTTCCGCGATCTGGCTCCGGGCCGAGTTGCCGGTGCACAGGAACAAGACGTGAATCATCCGGCTCAACGGCCCGGCGCCACACGGCGCATCGCGATCGCGGAATCGGGACAGGCGCCACGGAACTCCTCGGAGGCCCGCACCGGGGCTGCGACCGCCTCGCGGGGGATGCGGGTGAACCCGAACCGCGGGAAGTAGCGCTCCGCCGTGGTGGTCAGCAGGTAGATCTCGCGCACTCCCCGCGAGCCTGCCCGATCGAGCAGGCGCTCCACCAGGTCGCGGCCCAGTCCCGAGCCCCTGCGCCCGGTGTCGACCACGGCGGACCGCAGCAGGGCGCTGTCGCCGTATACCTCGAGCCCGACCGCCCCCACGATGTCGCCTCCCTCCTCGGCCACGAGGAAATCCGGGAGGGAAGGCTTCAGCCCGGCTGTGGGGAGCCCGGCGGCCTCGAGCAGGCGGACGACGCCGGAGAAATCCCCGGGGACCGCCGCTCGGACCGTGGCGGTCACGGCTTCCGGGCCCGGACGAAGGCGCCCATCACGCAGCCTCCCACCTCGCGGGCCAGCACCTCGGAGTCGAGACCGGCGCCGCTCAGAAACGCCCGCGCGTCCTCGAACTCGTAGATCCGGGTGGGCTCGATGTCGATATCCTCGAAGCCGGCCTCCGCCAGATAGAGCCGGAACTCGCTCTCCGTGAGCGCACCGGCGACGCAGCCGACCCACAGCTCCATGCTCTGGCGGACCTGGGCCGGCACTTCGCCCCGGACCACGACGTCGGAGACGGCCAATCGGCCGCCCGGCTTGAGCACCCGGAACGCCTCGGCGATCACCTTCCGCTTGTCTCCCGAGAGATTCACCACGCAGTTGGAGATGATCACGTCCACCGAGCTGTCGGGCAGCGGAATCGCCTCGATCTCGCCGCGGAGGAACTCGACGTTCTCGACGCCGGCCTTCCGCTGGTTCTCGCGAGCGAGCTCCAGCATCTCGTCGGTCATGTCGAGCCCGTACGCCTTGCCCGCTCGGCCCGACCCGCCGGGCCGAGAGCAGGACGTCGATCCCGCCGCCCGATCCCAGGTCGAGCACCACCTCTCCCTCGCGCAGGTCCGCCAGCGCCGTGGGATTGCCGCAGCCCAGAGAAGCGAGGACGGCTTCCTTCGGGAGAACGGCGGTCTCGGCCCCGGAATAGAGGTCGGAGGTGATCGGATCGGCGGTGTCACAGCCGCACCCGCAGCCACCGCCCCGCACTGCTGCCGCCGCCGCAGCAGGAGGACTTCTCGCCGCTGATCACCCGCCTGGCCGCCTCACCGTACTTCTCACGGACGATGGACTTCAAGCCTTCGGTACTCACGGTCCCCCCCAATCAAGAATTGTTGATATATCCTGCAAAAAAAAGTGCGATCAGCAGCAGCCGTTCTCCCGGGCAGGCAGAACCGTGGCCAGGATCTGCGCCAGGTCGGCGACTTCCGCCGAGTCTCTCGACGTTGAGCGTGTAGTACATCCATCGGCCTTCGCGCCGGTCGATGACCAGGCCGGCCTCCTTGAGCACCCGAAGATGGAAGGAGAGCCTGGACTGCGCGGCATCGAGCGCATCGGTGAGCTCGCAGACGCAGCACTCGCCCCGGCCGGAGGCGGTCGAGGATGGAGAGCCGGGTCTCGTCCGACAAGGCGTGGAAGAGCCGGGCGGCGCGGTCGGTATCCAGGGCGGTCGCGGCGGCTCGGTGCGTTCACAACGGTGGCTGGTCATGGGATGTATTATATCAACCAATTGTTGATTTGTCAAGAACTGGGGCCGACACGCCTCCAGCCAGGGCCCGCAGATGCCCTGCCCCGGTGGCTCACCTCGTCCTTCTCGTCCGGCGTGGCCTCGCCGAAGGTCTTGCCGAGCTCGTCGCTGAGGAAATAGGGGTCGTAGCCGAAGCCCTCCTCGCCGCTTCGGCTCCTCGAGAATCCGGCCGGTGCAAGAGCCCTCGAACAGCTGAGGAATCGCCCCCGGGTCGGCCAGGTAGGCCAGGACGCAGCGATAGCGCGCGCCCCGGCGGGCTCCGGTGGCCCCGGCGAGCCGGCGAATCAGCTCGGCGTTGTTGGCGGCGTCCACCTCGGCGTCGGATCCGGTCGCACCGGCCCACCGCCGGGAGCGAACACCGGGGGCGCCGCCGAGGGACAGGACCTCGAGTCCGGAGTCATCGGCCACCGTGGGCAGGCCGCTGAGGCGGGCGAAGTGCTCCGCCTTGCGGCGCGCGTTGGCCTCGAAGCGTCTCGCCCAGCTCGAGCGTGTCCTCGGCCGGCGTCGGATGGAGGCCGACGTCGTCGGGAGAACACCACCTCGATCCCGGCCTGCTCCAGCACCCTTCGGAACTCGCGCAGCTTGCCCGCGCTCCGGGTGGCCACGAGCAGCTTCACCAGCCCAGCACCTTCTTCTGGGCGGCGAAGAGCTCGGAGATGCCCCGCTCGGCCATGTCGAGCAGCGTCTCGAGCTGCTTGCGGGAGAAGGACCCGTGCTCGCCGGTACCCTGCACTTCCACGTAGCTCGCCGGATGGAGCATGACGACGTTGGAGTCCACGGCCGCGTCGCGGTCCTCGAGGTAGGCCAGATCGAGCCGCTCCTGGCCGTCCACGACGCCGACCGACACGGCGGCGACCAGGCTGCCGAACGGCGAGGGCGATGCCGGTCTTGGCGGACAGCCAGGCGCAGGCGTCGGCGAGTGCCACGCACCCGCCGGTGATGCCGGCCGTGCGGGTGCCGCCGTCGGCCTGGAGCACGTCGCAGTCCACCCGGATGGTGTATTCCCCGAACGCCATCGTGCGTCATCGCCGCGCGGAGCGAGCGGCCGATCAGGCGCTGGATCTCCTGGGTGCGCCCCCGGGACCGTTCCGCTCGCGCTGGGTGCGCTCCACCGTGGCACGAGGCAGCATGGCGTACTCCGCCGTCACCCAGCCTTCCCCGGTCCCCTTCTTGAATCCGGGCACGCCGGGCTCGACGCTGGCGGTGCAGTGCACCAGGGTGCCACCCATCCGGATGAGGCAAGACCCTTCCGCATAGGGGTTGGCGCTGCGTTCCAGCACCAGTGGACGGAGCTGATCGTTGGCACGGCCATCAGGTCGGGGCACGGAGACGCTCCACGAGGGCGGAAGTCGAATAAGCCGGCGAGCAGGGGAACGCGCACGACGCGGCCGCCGCGGGCCTCCATCAAATCGGCTCCGACGATGCGGTCACGAGTGTAGTCGGCGCCCTTGACCAGCACGTCGGGCTCGAGCGCCTCGATCAGGGCCAGCGGCGTGTCCTCGTCGAAGAGCACCACGCAGTCCACCGCGGCGAGGCCGGCGAGGACGCGGGCCCGGGCCAACTCCCCGGCGACCGGTCGCTCGCGACCCTTGGCCAGGCGACGGGCCGAGGCGTCGCTGTTGACGCCGACGATCAGGGCGTTCCCTTCGCGGCGAGCCGCCTCGAGCAGCTCGACGTGCCCGGGATGGAGCAGATCGAACACGCCGTTGGTGAAGACCACCGGGCCGGGTCACCGAACGCCGCCAGGCGGCGGCCGCGGGAACCGCTCGAACTTTCCCCGCGGTCGCCATCACGAGCCGGACTCCGAAGAGTCCGGGGAGAAGAGCGCCTTCAGCGCGGGCGGCGCGATGAAGGTCGTCACCATGACCATGAGCAGCACGGCACCGAACACCTCCTCACCCAGGACCCCGGAGCGACGCCCGATATCGGCGAAGATGAGCCCGACCTCTCCTCGCGGCACCATGCCGACGCCGACGACGAGCCGGCGGAACTTGGTCCAGGGCGCGGCCCAGCCGGCTGCGACCTTTCCGATCACCGCGAGGAGGATGAGCGCCCCGGCGACGAGGAGCGTCGCTCGGGCGGCGGGGGTGGACGGGTTCAGCAGTGCGAGGTTGACCGACGCTCCGACGCTCACGAAGAAGATCGGGGTGAAGATGGAGACGACGGGACGGATCTCGTGCTCGATGGTATCGAACTGGTTGGTGCCGGAGAGGATGAGGCCGGCGGCGAAGGCGCCGATGATGAGCGCCGAGCCCGCCAGCCCGGCGAGGGCGGCCAGGGCGAGGGCGAAGGCGATGGACGCCACCACCAGGACGTAGCGGACCTGCATCCGCACGATGAGGTCGAAGAGCCGGGGCGCCAGGAACCGCCCCAACAGCACCGCGACCACCAGGAACCCGACCGCGACCGCGAGGGTGCGGAAGATGCCGACCAGGGTCACCTCCGCGCCGGCGGCCACGCCGCTGACCACGCTCAGGATCACCAGCCCGAGCACGTCGTCGATCACCGCGGCGCCGATGATGATCCGGGCTTCCCGGGTGCTCATCCGGCCCAGGTCGGACAGGACCCGGGCGGTGATGCCGACCGAGGTGGCGGTGAGCGTGGCGCCGATGAAGATGGCCGCGGTCACCAGGTCGTCGCTTCCCGAGGCCAGCGTGCGGCGCGTAGCGCCAGAAGAAATAGCCGAAGGCGAACGGCAAGGCGATCCCGACCACGGCGACCGCCAGCGCCGCCGGGCCGACCCGGAACATCTCCCGGAGGTCGGTCTCGAGGCCGATCTCGAACAGGAGCAGCAGCACGCCGAGCTCGGCGAGCACGTGGATCACCTGGGCCTCGACCCCGTCGGTGGGGACGATCGCGAGGGCGCTGCCGCCCAGCAGCACGCCGGCGAGGAGCTCGCCGAGCACGGCCGGCTGCCCGATCCGTTCGGCCAGCTCTCCGAAGATCTTGGCGGCCACCAGGATCGCCGCCAGCACCAGGAAGAACCGCGCGACGTCCACCCCTTCCGCCGCCGCGGCGAGTGGAAAGGCGGACAGCGACGATGGCGGCGGCGACGAAGGCGCGCCGCACGGTGGCCTTAGAGCGGCGCTTCGGCGCGGGGGTGGAGCAGGAAGGTGTGCTTGAAGAAGGGGAGCTCGACAAGATCGCTGTACTCGGTCTGGATGGTGATCCGTCTGCGGGCCGCGATCGATCTGGAAGCGGGGAGTCTGCCCCAGAATGGAGTCCGCCGCGGCGGTCAGCCTGCGATCGATCACGGCGTCGTCCTTGATCGTCGGCGCAATTTGGGCCTGAAAGCGCATCGCGTCGAGCAAGCGGTAGTACCGAAGGTAGACCTCGCCGATGTGCACGCCGTAGTAGAGCGCCCCGGCGAACAGGACCAGGGAGAACAGACACCCCAGGGTGCTGCCGCCGAGACGGCCTCTCCCCCGATCTACCATTGGGACTGGGCGCCCTCCACGATGTTGGTCACCAGCTTGTCCAGGGCCTTCTTCCGGCCTTCCGCTTCCTGCCCCGGATCGTAGTCGCCCTCGAGCAGGAGGCCGCTGCGCTGCCAGAGCGGCTTGCCCGCGTCCTGGTCCAGAATCTCCACCGAGACGCTGATCTGCACCAGGCGGCGGGTCACCGTGACCTGTCCTCCCTGCCCCTCGTTGCCGGTGTAGGCGACCGGGAGATCGGGCTCGTAGCGGGTGATCGTCCCCCGCACCACCGCGTCGGCCTGCCGCTCGCTCGCCTGGCGCAGACCCAGCCGGCCCTCGACCGCCTCGCGGACGGCGACCGCGATCTCCTGGGTGAGGGTCGGTTCCGGCGTCTGGTTGTCGAAGGGCAGAACCGCCACGGTCTTGATGTTCGGCGGCAGGCCGCCGCCGGCGAAGCCATAGAGGCAGCCGCCGAGCGCCAGAAGCGCTAAGGCTTGCGAGAAACCCAGATGTCAGGCGCAAAGGCGGCCTGTGAAGTCGAGAGGAAGGTGAGGTCGAGCCGGGCCGGGGCACTGGGCACCGTGAGCCTCGCCGTGAGCGGCGCTCCCGCCGAATCGAGCGTCGCCTCGGCCCGGCCCAACAGCTCGCCGGCCCGCCGCACCACGGTCACCATCTTGGTGGGCCGGCCCCGGGTGCGCACGTACTCGATGGTGTCGCCGGCCTCGACGTAGCGCCACGCGGTGATCGGGCCCTCGGTGAGGCCTCGGAGCTCGGCGCCGGGCTCCGGAAGCCTGGCGACTCCGAACATGCCCCACATCAGCGGATAGTTCGGCACCAGCTTCTTGATCGCATCGGGCGGCTCGGCCCACAACGGCTGCTCGCCGATCACGGCGGCGGACGCGGCGCCCGAGCCGAAGGGCCCGGCGACATCGAACCGCAGCGAGTCCGGCGGCGCGATCCGGGCGCTCCCCCGCCCCCCGGCGCTCGACTGCTCGTCGCGAAACAACCACTTGAACCGGTGCAGGCGATGCTCGACCGGCTGCGTGGCGTGCACCCACTCCGACACCTGCTGCTGGGCTCACCGGCCCGGCCGAGGCGGGAACCACTGGGCCGGGCGCGCCCCGGCATGCCAGCCCGGCCAACGCCAAGCCAAGATAGACGAGCCGCGCTGGTCGGTCAATCAAAAGACGTTGCACCATCAGTAGTTATAGCCGAAGAAGAAGCTCACGAACCCGGGATCGCGCTGATCGGCGGCGAGGCCGTAGCCGCGGAAGTTGTCGCTGCTGAAGCGCCGGCCCGACATCGAACCGAAGCACGGCGAGGGGGCCCAGCGCCAGCCTGAAACTAACCCCGTAGCTGCCGAGAACAGCGCGGTCGCTGGAGGTCTCGAAGGTCGCCTTGCCCACATCGGTGAAGATGGCGCCCTGGATCTCGGGTAAATCCAGGTCGCCCACTGGCGTCCCCAGCGTGAGATGCGTGAGCAGCGGAAAGCGCACCTCCTGGTTGGCCATGAACGCCTGCGAGCCCACGATGTAGCCGAACTGGGGGTATCCCCGGAGGGCCAGCGTGCCGCCGATGTTGGTGCGGCGGGGCCGGTCTCCCCCGCTATAGAAGCCGTAGGCCCGCAGCGCCCAGGTGCTCCGGTGGCCGAGCCGGAGGTAGCGCCGCCAGTCGGCGCTCACCAGGTAGCTGTCGAACCGGCTGTTGGTGAAGTCGTTCGACAATCCGGCGGTGAGGCTCAGCCGACCGCCGTCTATCGGCCCGCTGTTCATCCAGAGTGAGTTGTCGTGAACGTAGCTCAGGAAGTGAGACGCGATCCAGCCCACCCTGCGCGGCTGGTCCACCGGCAGCGTGAAGTCCACCCGGTCCGAGTGCTCCGCGACCACGGTGGCTTCGATCCGGGTGAAGCGGCTCAGGGGATACCGGATGACGCCGAGCGCGCCGTAGGCCGTCTCGTCGTACGCCACGACCTGGTCGCCCTCGAAATTGCGGCCCTTGGTGCGGAAGGCCCCGATCCCCCAGTTGACCCGCCGCGAGCGGTTCAGGTAGACCGCGCTGGCGTTGATGTTGGCGAGGATGCTGCCGAGCCGCCGACCCTGGAACGAGCCGAGCGACCCGAAGACCAGGTTGTCGCCCAGCAGATCGCTCATCACGAAGTACGCGCCCTGTGCCCCGCCGTAGCCCGGGACGATCACGGCACCGCCGGCCGCGAGATCGAGCGTGAGCCGAGAACGGTACGGCTCCCGGCTCGCGGCCGCGCTGCCGGCGGTGTCGGCGGCCGCCATCCAGGCCCAGGCGGCCACGGTGTCGCCCGGCTCCAGCGCGAACCGGTCCTTCCGCGCCGTCGTGTCCACCGGATAGCGATAGAGATTCCAGCTCAGGTCGTGGAATCCTCCGACCAGCAGACCCGATGCCGTCGGGCAGCGGCACCCCGTCGAACGCGCCGGTCCAGGCCGAAGTCTCCCGACGCCCGTCGCCCGCGGTATCCACCGAGAACACGTTGAGCACCCCGTCGCGGTCGGAGGTGAAGTAGATCCGGCCGTCGGGGGCCCAGGCCGGTGCCTCGTCTCTCCAGTCGCCGGCGGTGAGCGGCGCGACCCGGGCGCTGTCGAGGTTCAGCATGTAGAGATTGACCGCGCCCTCCAGGCCGTCGGAGGTGCGGTCGGAGGCGAACACGATGCGCCGACCATCCGGCCCGGGACTGGGATCGAGGTCCTGATAGCGGTCCGCGGTGAGCGGCTCGAGGGTGCCCTCGGGCAGGTGGACCCGGTAGAGATCGGAGACCCCGCTTTCCGAGAGGCCGCTCAGCACGATGCTCTTCCCGTCGGGCATCCACTGGGGCGAAAGCATCGACACCAGCGTCGGGAAACTGGTACCGGCCCCGCACCCTGTTCTTCTCCAGGTCCCACAGCACCAGCGCATCCCGGTCGCCGTAGCGCGCGATGAAGAGCAACAGCCCGGGCCGCGACGCATCCATCCGTGAATCGAAGGGATGGAACGACTCTAGCTCGGCGCTGCGTCCGCCGGTGACGACGGTGCGGGCATGGCCGCTGTCGAGCCCGCGGCGGTAGATGGCGACGTAGCCGGTGGCGGGCGAGAGATACGCGACCTCGCCGGACCCGCCGTCGGTGTCGGGCAGGAAGGCGGGCTTCACCGCGAGCTTGGCCACCTCCCGGGCCAGCACGGTCAGCGGCGCCAGGCTGTCCACCGACGGGTAGTAGCGCCGCCGCATGGCCAGCTGGAACTCATCGCTCAGCTCGTCGAGGCTCCGCCCGTACACCGCTTTGATGGCCGCGTCGAAGGTGTCGTGGCGGTTCTGCTCCTTGTACATCGTGGCCACGCGCCAGTCGCCGTAGGTGTCCGCCAGCCAGCGGTGGATCTGGCCGCCCAGCGGATAGACGATGCCGCTCACGACGTAGGTGAGCTGGCGGAGGGACGGGAGCCTGCCGGTCAGCGTGAGGTCGCGCAGCACCATCTCATCGCGCGCGTCCTGGCCCCCCGACCAGAGCTCGGCCAGCCCCTCGGTCCACCAGAGGGGGAACTTGAAGCGGCTGTGCCGGGGGGACTGGAGATAGGCTTCGCTCAACAGGTCGAGCTGAAAGACGTGCACCATCTCGTGCCGGAGGGTGTGCCGGAACTCCGAGAAGTTGCCCCGGAAGGGGAGCGAGACACGGCGCTTGAGGAAGTCGGTCGCTCCCAGCAACCCTTCGGGCGGGGTGAACGGCAGGATGTTGGTCTGCTCGAAGTCGGTGTGCGACGCGTAGACCACCAGCGGCACCCGCTGGGCGACGTCGTGCCCGAACTGCACCGCGAGCGTGTCGTAGCTGGCCTCCGCGTAGCTCAGGGCGGCGGGCGCGAGCTCGGCTTCGGCGGGATAGTAGTAGAGATCCACATGGGGACCGCGCAGAATCCGCCAATCGAGCTTGCGGTACTGGATCTTGTTCTGCCCGAAACTGAAGAACTGGGCGGACAGATCCGGGGGCGAGATCGCGGCCACCAGCGCGGCGCAGGCGGCGGGAAGCGCCCATCTTATCAAGACCGGCATATGCACCTCACTTCAACCGGATCGTCCGGATGAGGTCTCCTTGCGTGATCCGGGCGAGCGTCGCCAGCCCGGTCGTGACCCGGCCGAAAATCGTATAGGTGCCGTCGAGATGCGGCTGGGGGCTGAGATTGACGAACCACTGGCTCGATCCGGTATTCGGGCCCGAGAGCGCCATGCCGAGCATCGGCCCATCGTACCGCAGGCGATTCAGCTCGTCCCGGATCGCCCCCCCTGGTCCACCGAACCCGTCGCCCCTGGGATCGCCGTCCTGGACCACGAAATTGGGGACCACCCGGTGCCAGCGGTTGCCATCGAAGAACCTGCGCTCGACCAGGCGCACGAAATTGGCGACGGTGAGCGGCGCCTCCGGACCCAGGAGCTCGACCTCGAACGGGCCGCGCTGATCGGTATCGATGATCACTTTCGGCCGGGCGACGGAATCGGGCGCGAGCACGAACCGGCGGATGAGGTCGCGGTAGTCCTGGAGGCCGCGACCGGTCGCGATGGGTGTGGACCGTCCCCAGCGGAGCGACAACTCGGGCCAGTGCTCTTCCGCCCAGCGCCGAACCACGTACTCGTCGGGCCGCGGCGCCGCGGCGAGGAACTGTTGATCCACCCGGGCTCGCGCCTCGGGTGAGGCTCGCCGGATCGCCAGCAACGCGCCCAGCGCGGCAAGCGCGGCATCGGGGAACGAATCCCGACCGGTCCGCCGGAAGGCCGCGATCAGGGACGTGAGGTCGTCCGGATTCGCGGCTCGCCCCACCGCGTCCGCGGCCACGCTCCGCACGGCGGCATCGGCGTGCGAGAGGAGCGGCCGGGCGGCGGCCAGCAGCGCCGCATCCGGTCCCACGACCGCGCCGGCCCAGGCCTGAAGTCCCGCCGCGATGACACGCGGGTCGCGGTCCGCGAGGAACCATGGGCGGGCCCCCGCGCCGGCGAGTGCGGCGCCCTCCGCCGCGGCGGCACGCTCCCTCCAATCGGTACTCGCGCGCCATCGGGGCGAGGCGGCGGCAAACGCGGCGCTGTCCGCCCGGCCGAGCGCGACGAGCGCCTCCCGCCGGACGCCGAAGGGGCCCTTCCCTTCCGCGCTGCGCACCAGTCCACGCACCGCCTCGGCCCCGCCCAGCTCACCGGCCGTCGTGGCCGCCTGCACCCGCACGTTCGGCGTGGGGTCGTCGAGCAAGGGCACGATTTCCGGCGCGAGAGAGGAGTCCTTGAAGGTGGCCAGCGAGCGCAGGGCGTTGATCCGCACCTGCACGCTCACGTCCGAGGCCGCGCGCGCGAGCAGCTCCGCGACGCTTCGGGGGGCCAGTCCGGCGGAATCCACATAGTCACGAGTGAGGCCGCGCGCGGCCATGGCCCGCACAATGGACTCCGGGTCGCGCAAGGCTACCGTGAGCCGGTTGGCGGCCGCCGGCGCGCGCACCCGGCCCAGGGTGTAGGCCGCCCGCCAGCGAAAGGCGGCCGCCGTGTCCTCGAGGAACGGAAGCAGCGTCACGACGGGGGCATCGCGGCCGAGGCGCCAGGACTCGAGCACGATCTGGCTCAGGAGCGGCCGGCGATCCTCCCGGCTGGGGACCACGCTGCCGCCCAGAATGCCGTCGAAGAAGCGCCCGACTCCGGGGCCCCCGATTTTCGCGAGGGCGCCGATCGCCTCCTGGGCGGTGGGGCCGTCGAGCGCGGGGAGTCCGGTGATCCGCTCCATCAGCGGCGGGGCGCCGGCCGGATCACGGATGAGACCCAGCGCGAAGGCGGCGGCGACACGCACGGTGGAATCGCGATCGAAGAGCAACGGGACCAGGAGCGGTGTCGCCCGGGGATCGCCGATCCGGCCCGCGGCGGTGGCGGCGAGCCGCCGGACCACGGAGTCGGGGGCCACCAGGGCGCTCTGGAACAGCGCCGGCTGAAAGTTGCGCGAGTCTTCCGCCGCCACCACCGGCGCCAGCTGCTCGATGATGGCCTCCTGCTGGGCCGGGGCCGGGGCAGCCACGGCCGCAAGCGCCAATCCCGGCGGAAGGGTGAGGCGAGCGAGGGTGCGGAGCAGCGGGAGGATGTCAGCGGACATTCGTCGGAGCACTTCTCCCATCGGGGCCGAGATGCAGGCTCACGGGATCGGGGATCGGACTCATGGCGCGGCGCACGGCGTCGGGCAGCCGGGTAAACCTCATGGTGCGGTCGAGCGCCAGAAGCGAGGTGAAGGCGGTGGCCAGCAGGCGGCCGTCGTCCGCCCGCTCGATGACGTAGCCGAAATCGATGCGACGGGACGCGAGGTCGCGGACCCAGCAGCGAATCCGAATGCGGTCGTCGTACCGGGCCGGCTGTCGATAGCGAACCGAGACCTCGCCCACGGCCAGCCGGAGGCCGGCCTCTTCCAGGTCCCGGTAACTCATTCCGGCCAATCGGAGATGCTCGGTTCGGGCGACATCGAGCCAGACGAGGTACCGGGCGTGATAGACCACGCCCATCTGGTCGGTCTCGGAGTAGTTCACCCTCACCAACGTCTCCGACACGTCGGGGGCGACCGCGGGGGGCTTCACGGGAGGTAGACGCTCGGGGCGCCACGAAAGTGACACCTCGCGGCTGTCCGGTTGCGGGCACCAAGGGCGCGACCCATCTTTGGCCCCGTGCTGGGGCACACCCTCGTCGTCGTCTCCGACGCCCATCTTGGCGTGACACCGCCTGCCGTCGAAGAGGCGCTGTTGGCCTTCCTCGACGCCGTACCGACCCTGGGCGACAGCCTGCTGGTCAACGGCGACCTCTTCGATTTCTGGTTTTCCTACGCTCGCGTGGTCCCGCGCCGCGGCTTCCAGGTGGCCGCCGCCCTGGCGCGTCTCGCCCGCCGGCTGCCGGTACTAATGGTAGGGGGAAACCACGACCGTTGGGGCGGAGACCTGTGGAGCCGCGACTTGGGGCTGCGGTTCGACCCGCATCGGCTCACCTTTCGGCTCGGCCGCGTCGGGGTCGCCGCCATCCATGGAGACGGTCTCACCGAGCCGCGCCGGCGGGCCGTCCTGCTCCACCGGCTGATCAACCACCCGATGACCTCGGCACTTTACCGTGCCCTCCATCCCGACCTCGGAATCCGGTTGGTGGAGCTGCTGAGCCCGCGGCTCGGTGACCACGGCGCGAATGAGGCGAGGCTCGAGGCCGCGGCGGCTCAGCAGCGCGCCTGGGCCGGCGCGTTGCTGACCCGAGAGCCGGAACTGGGCATGGTGATCATGGGCCATACCCACCGGGCGGAACTGTCGCGCACCGCGACCGGGGGCACCTACCTCAATCCGGGCGCCTGGTTCGAAGGATTGCGCTACGCGGTGGCGACGGAGGACGGCGCCGAGCTCCGGCAGTTCACCCCAGAGGCACCACCTCGGCCCCCGCCAGACGGTCACCGATGAATCGCGCGCCCACCTGCCGGAATCGGGCCTCATCGTCGCTCACCGCGAAGCGGTGGGTCGCCGGCGTCCCGGCCGGCGCCTCGAGCCCCCGCTCCCGGATGGCGGCGGCTACCACGCGCGCGGTCTCTTCCCCGCTGTCGATCAGACGCACGCCGGGACCCATGACGCGCTGAAGCAGCGGCTTCAACAGCGGGTAGTGGGTGCAGCCGAGGACCAGCGCCCCGACCCCGGCGGCCGAAAGCGGCGTGAGGTACTCCCGCGCGATCAGTTCCGCCGCCGGGTGCTCGAACCACCCCTCCTCGACCAGCGGCACGAAGAGCGGACACGGCCGCTGCTCCACTCTCGCATCCGGCCGGGTCCGGCGAATGGCCTTGGCGTAGGCGTTACTCGCGATGGTGCCCGCGGTCCCGATGACACCGATCGGGCGTTCCCCATCCACCGAGGCCGCGGCGGCCGCGCCGGGCTCGATCACGCCGATGACCGGCACCGGCGACTCCGCCTGGAGCGACTCCAGCGCGTGGGCGGTGCTGGTGTTGCAGGCGATCACGACCGCCTTTACCCGCTGGTCCAGCAGCCAACGCAGGATTTCCAGACTATATCGCCGCACCGTCTCCGGGGACTTGGGCCCGTAGGGCACCCGGGCGGTGTCGCCGAAGTAGACCGTGGACTCGCCCGGGAGCTGCTCGAAGAGGGCGCGCGCGACCGTGAGCCCCCCGATGCCCGAGTCGAAGATGCCGATGGGAGACCGGTTCATCGGAGACGGATCGGGACCGACACGGACGCGCCCATGCCGCCGGGCAGGGCCTGGACCTTGAGGTCTCCGGGGAAGTCGGCGAGGTGGGCCCCGACGTATGCCTCGAGCCCGGCAAAGAGATGGTTGAAGGCGAGCAGGACGATCCAATCCTCGTGCTCCCGCCGCTTGTTGTCCGCGCGGGCGGACCCGGTGCGTCGCAGGTAGGCCAGCTCGTGACGGGTCTTGAGGCTCATGCCGACGGTCACCCCCTCCCACGCCACGAAGATGCCGCCCGTCAGCTTCCGGTTCAGCCGAGCCTGTCCCCACCCGGGAAGCAGGAACGAGCGCCAGAAGGCGTTGATCGGGCTGATCGGCGTGAAGCCGGCCGAATCGAGCCCCCCGGAGGGCGACACGTTCACCGCCGCCGCGGGCACGGCGGTGGTGTCCTGCGCCCGAACCGCGGAAGCCCCCAGGCCGGCGGCGAGCAGCAGGGCCAGGACTGTCGCGGCGCGAGAGCAGATCACGCGGGGTGCAGCTCCGGCGTCAGAGGGACGAGGGAGGGTGGCGGGAGCGTGTGGGAATCGAACCCACCGGAGCCGCCGGAGGCGTCTCCATCGCGGTTTTGAAGACCGGCCAGACCACCAGGCCCGATCCGCTCCCACCCGGAACATAAGGAAATACGGCGATGGTTTGGGCCGGCCGGGCACGCCGGAATCGTAGCGGGCCGCGCCAGCCGAGGAAAGACCGCCCCGGCCAACTGCCGACACCGATTGGGTGATCCCTGGGGGGTCGAATCCTCCATGCGGTGGTACCGGTCGCCGGGCTACGATGGTGCCCCATCCAGCGCTTTGCACTCCTCCACAGGCGCGACGGCCGAAGCTAGGGTAGCGCGGCGATGGCCTCGATCTCCACCCGTGCGCCGCGCGGCAGCGAGGCGACCGCGACGGTCGAGCGAGCGGGCCGGTGGTCGCCGAAGAACTCGGCGTACACCTCGTTCATCAGCGGCGAAGTCGGCCATGTCCACCAGGAAGACCGTGGTCTTCACGACGGCGGAGAGGTCGGCGCCGGCGGCCCGGAGGATGGCGCGCAGATTCTGGAGCACGCGCGAGGGTCTGTTCCGCGATGCCGCCGTCCACCAGCTCGCCGCTCTCGGGATCGAATCCAACCTGGCCGGCGGTGAAGAGAAACCCGTTGGCCTTGATCCCCTGGCTGTACGGTCCGATGGCGCGCGGCGCCCCCGGAGTCGCGACGATGGCGCCCGGCATCAGAAGAGTCCCTCGATGGTGCCGTCGGGGAGCACGCGGATCGATTCGGCCGCCGGCACCTTGGGCAGGCCCGGCATGGTCATGACGTCGCCCGCGAGCGCGACGACGAACCCGGCGCCGGCGGAGGGGTAGACGTCGCGAATGGTGAGCCGGAATCCGGTGGGCCGCCCCAGCTTGGTGGGGTCGTCCGAGAACGAGTACTGGGTCTTGGCGACACAGATCGGCGTCTGGCCGAGTCCCATGGCCTCACACTGGGCGATGTTCTTCTCCGCCGCCGGCGCGTAGTCCACCCCGCCGGCGCCGTAGATCTCCCGCGCGATGGCCTCGATCTTTTCCTTGATCGGCTTGTCCACGTCGTAGAGCGGCTTGAAGGCCGCCTTTCTTCTCGTCGAGCACCGCGAGGACCTCACGAGCCACCGCCTCGCCTCCCTCGCCTCCTTTGGCCCAGACCTCGCTCAGCGCGGCGCGGGCGCCCCAGCCCTTTGGCGGCGTCGAGCAAGGTCTTCAGCTCCTCCTCGGTATCCGAGGTGAACCGGTTCAGGGCGACGACCACCGGCACGCCGAACTTCTGGACGTTCTTGACGTGGGCCTCGAGGTTCACCAGGCCACGCTTGAGCGCCGCCACGTCCGGCTTCGCCAGCGCGTCCTTCTTGACCCCCCCGTTCATCTTCAGCGCCCGGACCGTGGCCACGACGATCGCCGCCTCCGGATTGAGCCGGCCGAAGCGCGCTTTGATGTTGAAGAACTTCTCGGCTCCCAGGTCCGCGCCGAAGCCCGCCTCGGTGAGCACGATGTCGCCCAGCGAGAGGCCGAGCCGGGTGGCCGCGATCGAGTTGCACCCGTGCGCGATGTTGCCGAACGGTCCGCAGTGCACCAGCGCGGGCCCGCCCTCGAGCGTCTGCACCAGGTTCGGAAGGATCGCGTCCTTGAGCAGGAGGGTCATGGCGCCGGAGGCCTTGAGCTGGGCGGCGGTGATCGGCTTGCGGTCGCGGGTGAGCCCGACGATGATCCGCCCCAGCCGTGCCTCGAGGTCGGTGAGATCGGTCGCCAGCGCCAGAATCGCCATGATCTCGCTGCCCGGCACGATCACGAACCGGTCTTCCCGCACCGGGCCGGCGTTGATGCCGCCAAGGCTGATGACCATGGACCGGAGCGAGCGGTCGTTCATGTCCATGGTCCGCGGCCAGGTGATCCGCCGGGGGTCGATGCCGAGGGCGTTCCCCTGGTGCAGGTGGTTGTCGAGCATCGCCGAGAGCAGGTTGTGCGCCGAGGTGATGGCGTGAAAGTCGCCGGTGAAGTGCAGGTTGATCTCGTCCATGGGGACGACTTGAGCGTACCCGCCGCCCGCCGCCCCGCCTTTGACGCCGAAGACCGGCCCAAGGCTGGGCTCGCGGATGCAGACGACGACCTTCTTCCCCATGCGCCGGAGCGCCTGGCTCACGCCGACCGTGACGGTGCTCTTCCCTTCGCCCGCGGGTGTCGGGTTGATCCCGGTGACGAGGACGAGGCGCCCCTTGGGCTTCCGGCTGGCGATGGCCTCCGCGCTGATCTTGGCCTTGTAGCGGCCATAGGGCAGGATGTCCTCCAGGCCCAGGCCGACCTCGGCCGCGACCTCGGCGATCGGCCGCAGCTTGGCGGCCTGGGCGATGGCGATGTCGGACGGCACGGTCGTCACTGGCTCTCCGATCCAGGTAAGTGAAGGCCGAACACGCGAGCGGCGTTCTGGGTGGTGCTCGCGATCAGCTCGTCGGTCTCGAGCCCCCGGACCGAGGCGATCCGCTCGGCCACCGCCCGGACGAACGCGGGTTCGTTGCGCTTTCCGCGATGCGGCACCGGGGCGAGGTAGGGTCCGTCGGTCTCCAGGAGCAGCCGGTCGAGCGGCGTGTCCAGGATCGCCTGGTCCAGGCGCCAGTTCCGGAAGGTCACCATACCGCTGAACGACACATAGTGGTGGAGGACCAGCCCCGCTCGCAAGAGGCCGGGGCCGCTGCTGAAGGAGTGGAGGATGGCGGTGGCGTGCGGGCTGGTTGCGGAGAATGGCCGCCACGTCGTCGTCGGCCTCGCGCGCGTGGATCACCGCCGGCTTCCCCGCCCCGGCCGCGATCGCGAGCTGGGCCTCGAACGCCAGGCGCTGGCTCTCGCGGGGCGAGTGGTCGTAATGGTAGTCGAGGCCCATCTCCCCGGCGGCCACCACCCGGGGAGCCCCGAGCCGTTGGCGCAGCCACTCGGCGGCGGCCGGGCTCCAGCCTTTCGCATCATGGGGGTGCACGCCGGCGGTGGCCGAGAGGCGGGGCTCCTGGGCGGTGAGGGCCAGAGCCCGATCGGACGCCTCGGGCGATTCTCCAATCACCACGACATGGGCCAGTCCCGACTGCCATGCTCGCTGGAGAACATCCGAGCGGTCGGGATCGTAGGCCGTGTCGGCCAGGTGGCAGTGGGTGTCGACCAGCACCGTGGAGGACCGGGCCGCCGGCGTTACCTCATCCGACCGGCTGCGGCTTGCGGCTGCCGGAAGGCGTGGACGCGGGCTTGGGTCCCAGATGGCCCTTGGCGTCCGGGCCGGGCCAGCGCTTCTCGATCGCCAGGAGCACTGGCGACGCGATGAACACCGACGAGAAGGTGCCGACCAGGACGCCGAAGAGCATCAGCAACGCGAAGGGACGCACCACGTCGCCGCCAAGGACGCTCAGCGCGAGCAGGCTGCCCAGGGCCGTGGTGCCGGTGAAGAAGGTCCTGGGCAGGGTTTCGTTGATCGAACGGTTCAGGATGCTTTCCAGGCTCTCCCGCTTGAGCCGGTGGAGGTTTTCCCGGATCCGGTCGAAGATCACGATCGTGTCGTTGAGCGAGTATCCCACGATGGTGAGCAGGCCCGCCACCACGAAGAGGCTCACCTCCAGGCGGGCGTAGGCGATGAACGCCAGCGCCGCGATGATGTCGTGCGCCGTGGCCACCACCGCGGCCACCCCGAAGCGCCACTCGAACCGGTAGGCGAGGTACGCCAGGACGGCGAGGAACGACATCAGGATCGCGAGGACGGCCTGCTGCCGCAGCTCGCCTCCCACCTTCGGTCCCACCGCCTCGGTCCGAAGAATCTGGTAACTCCCGGCGCCGAGCGTGGCGTCGAGCGCCTCACCGACGGCCTTGGCGGTGGCCTGGGTGTCGTTGGCGTCCGACCCCTCGCGCGCCACCCGGGCGCGCACCACGATCTCCCGGTCGGACCCGAAGCTCTGGATCTCGGCTCCCGCGATGCCCGACGCCTGAAGCGCGTCGCGCAGCGCACCCACGTCGGCGGGCCGCTGGGTTTCGACCTGGATCAGGGTGCCGCCGGTGAACTCGACGCTGTAGTTGACCCCGCGCCACAGCAGGACGACGAGTCCGATCGCGCTGAAGGCGACGGACATCGCGTAGGCCCACTTGCGCTGGCCGAGGAAATCGTAGTTCGCGTTCGCAAAGAGTCTCATGGGATCAGATGCTCAGCGTGGCCATGGTGGGTTTCCGGTCCAGCCAGATCAGGAACATCGTCCGGGTCACGAAGATCGCGGTCACCATCGAGGCGGCGGTGCCCAGGATCAGCGTCACCGCGAAGCCCTTCACCGGCCCGGTACCGAACTGAAAGAGGAAGAGCGCCGTCAGCACCGTCGTCACGTTGGAATCGATGATGGCGCTCATCGCGTGCTTGAACCCCTCGTCTACGGCGAGACGGACCGTCTTGCCCGCCGCCAGCTCCTCCCGGATCCGCTCGAAGATGAGCACGTTGGCGTCCACCGCGATGCCGATCGACAGCACCAGGCCCGCGAGCCCCGGCAGGGTGAGGGTGGCGTCGAGCATCGAGAGCCCGCCAAGCGTGAAGAGCAGGTACAGCGCCAGGGCCGCCACCGCCAGGACTCCCGCCACGCGATAGTAGAGTACCATGATCATCACGACGAAGAGCGCCCCGAAGATGCCGGAGAGCATGCCCGACCGGATGGCGTCCTTGCCGAGGCTGGGACCGACTTGCCGCTCTTCGACGATCTGGAGCGGGATGGGCAGGGCGCCGGCCTTCAGCGTGAGGGCCAGGTCCTGCGCCTCCTGAAGGGTTCGGCCGGAGAGGGTGATCTGCCCGTTGCGCCCGATCCGGCTCTGGATCACCGGGGGGCGCCCCTGCACCCGGCCGTCCAGCAGGATCGCCATGTAATCGCCCACGTGGCGACCGGTCTCCTCGCCGAACTTGCGGCCGCCGGCGCGATCCAGCTGGAAGGTCACGATCGGTCCGTTGGTGAGGGGATCGATCTGGGCCTGGGCGTCCTCGAGATTGCTGCCGGTGATGATCGGCCGCTCGTCCAGCGCGTAGAGGAACCGGTACGACTCGACGCCGACGCTCGTCGGCTGGGCCGACCAGCGGAGCGTGACGCCCCGGGGAAGCAGCCGGGCGACGGCGGGAACGTTCAGCAGGCTGTCCACCCGGGGAAACGCGGTCTCCGGGACCATGTACTCGCCGGGAGCCGAGCCGCCAGAGGCGCCCGATGCCTGGATCAGTCCGGCCAGGACGCCGCCACCGGAGGCGCCCTTGGTGGCCGCCACCGAATCGGCGGCGGAGGAGTCGGCCGCCGCGGAGTCGGCCGGTGCCCGCTTCGACGCCGTGTCACCCCCCAGCAGCTGCTCCACCGCCGAAGGGCCGGCCGAGGGCTGTTCCCCCCGGATCCCGAGCCCCCGGAGAACCCGGTCCATCGCCGGGATCGCCTTCTCCAGGGCGTTGGTCTCGTCGGTGATCCGAAACTCGAGGAACGCGCTGCGCTGGACGATGGCCTTGGCGCGACCCGGATCGTCGATCCCGGGCAACTCCACGACCAGCCGCTCCTCCCCCACCTTCTGAATCACCGGCTCGGACACCCCGAACTCGTCGATCCGCTTGCGCAGCACGGTGAGCGCGAGGTCGAGATCGCGTTTGGGGTCGGCCGACACCTGCTTGGACTGGTCGAGCTCCAGCGCCAGGTGCATGCCGCCCTGGAGGTCGAGGCCGAGTTTGAGAGGCACCCGCTTGTGGACCCGGTCGGTGACCACGCCGCTCTCGGGATCGCGCTCCCGCACCGTGATGTCACGGGGGACCAGGGCGAAGACGCTCAGGGCAACGAGTGCCAGGATCGAGAGCAGGCGGTTGCGAATAGACATCGTCGGTCGAGGCTCAGGCGTGGGTCACGCGGTTAGGATCGCTTCGGCTTCCGGCGAGCGCCGCCAGGGCGTTAACGCGATCGCGGTCCAACTGTTCCTTCAACTGCTCCACCGAGGCGAAGCGCTCCACGTCGCGAAGCCGCTCCACCCATTCGATTCTCACCCACTCGCCGTAGAGGTCGCGGTCGAACTCGAACAGATGTGCCTCGAGCGACCGGCGGCCGTCCGCGAAGGTCGGCTTGGGGCCCTGATTCATCATCCCGCCGGCGCGGCCGCGCCGCCATTCCACCCGGACGGCGTAGACACCGTCCGGCGGCAGCAGCTTCTGCGGCGGCACGTCCACCAGGTTGATCGTCGGGACTCCGATCGTATGCCCCCGCCCTTCTCCCCGGCCCACCAGCCCGCTTATCGTGTAGGGCCGCCCCAGCATCCGGGCCGCGCTCACCAGGTCACCCCCGCCCACCGCCCGCCGCACCCGGGAGCTGGAGACGTGCTGATCCCCGAAGTCCACCGGGGGCACCACGTCCACATCGAACCGATGAATCGCGCCGAGGTGACGCAGCGTGTCCACGTCGCCGCTCCGGCCGCGCCCGAATCCGTGATCGTGCCCGATGACCAGCTCGCGCATTCCGCACCGGTCCAGCAGCACGCCGCGGACGAACTCCTCGGGCGTCATCCCCGCGACCTGCCGGTCGAACCGGAGAAAATACGCGAAGTCGAGCGGCGTCTGCGCCAGCACCTCGCGCCGTTCGGGCCCGGTGGTGAGCAGCGGGGGCGCGGCCTGCGGATTCACCACCTCCAGCGGGTGAGGCTCGAAGGTGACCAGCACGCTGGCGCGCCCCGCGGCCCTGGCCCGCTCGGCGATCTCCTGCAGCACCGCCTGGTGCCCGAGGTGGACGCCGTCGAACGAGCCGACGGTGACGACCGTACCCTTCGGCAGCCGGGGAAGCGGGGCCACGGGGCCGGGACGACGCTCGGTCACGGGGTGCCCACTACCACGGCGGGCCTGAGCCAGCCGTCTTCCGCCATGGCCACGGCGACGAGCTCGCCACCCTCGAGCAGCACCACCGCCCCGGCCCTCGGAGCCTCCGCTCCGCGATCGGCCACCACTCGCCCGTGCACCACCGCGGCCCGCGCCGCCGGATCGAGTTCGACCGCGGGCAGGTGCTGGAGCACCCGTGCGGCGGGGAGCAGAGCCTCGAGGGTGACACGGTCCAGCGCCACCGCCGTTTCCACCCTGAGGCCCCCTATCGCCTCACGACGCAGGGCCGTGAGATGCGCTCCGACCCCGAGCCGGATCCCGAGGTCCCGGGCGATGGCCCGGAGGTACGTCCCGGCACTCACGGTGGCCCGGAACGTCAGTGCGGGTGGCGCCCATTCGACCGGCTCGATCCGGTAGACGGACACCGTCGCCTCGGGCGGCTCGGCGGCGGCACCGCGGCGGGCCAGCCGGTAGCTGCGCTCCCCGGCGATGTGCTTGGCGGAATAGGCCGGAGGGCGCTGCTGCTGCTCGCCCGCGAATTCCGCCAGGGCACGATACACCCGGTCCCGGCCGATGCCCTCCACCGAGTGAGCCTCGACCACGGTGCCGGTGAGGTCGTCGGTGTCGGTTCGCGCTCCCAGCCGAGCGGTGGCGAGGTAGGTCTTGGGCTGGGGCTCCACGAATCGCGCCAGCCGGGTGGCCCGTCCCACCAGGATGACCAGCAATCCGGTGGCGAACGGGTCGAGCGTCCCGGTATGCCCCACCGCCCGGCTGCCGAGAACCCGCCGGACCCGCTGAACCGCGTCGTGCGAGGTGATGCCGGCGGGCTTGTCGATCAACAGCGCTCCGATCAGTCCTGCTCCTCCCGCCGGATCGACTCGAGCAATTCCCCAATCCGGGCCGCGTGCTCGATACCCTTGTCGAGCTCGAAGTGCAGCTCCGGCACGGTCCGGGTGGTCAGGGAACGGGCGGCGCGGGTGCGAAGGAAGCCGGCGGCGCTCCGCAACCCCTCCATCGCCTTCGATCTTCTCCGCCTCGCCGCCGGGAACGCTTACCATGACGCGGGCGTGGGAGAGGTCGTTGGTGACCAGCACGTCGGTGACGGTGACGAACCCGACCCGTGGGTCGCGCACCTCACGGGCGAGCGCGTCGGCGATGACCTGCCGGATGGTGCCGGCAACCTGCTCCGGCCGGCGGGAGGGCTGCCTCATCGGAATTGCGTTACCGTGTCCACGATCCGCACCCCGTCGGTCTCCTCCACCGCCCGGTCGGCGGCCCGAAGAATCTGCTCCACCACCGGCCGCGCCGTTCCCACCACCGCGCAGGCGATCTCGGCGCGCTGCCAGAGCTCCTGATGGCCGGTCTCGGCCACCGAGACATTCAGGGATCGCCGGAGGCCCGTGGTCAGCGGCTTCAGCACCCCCCGCTTCTCCTTGAGGGAGTGACAGTTGGGGAGGTGGAGGTCCCAGGTCTGAATGGCGACGAGCATATCCCGGAGCCGTCGGCTATCGGCCGTCAGCCGGTGGCCCCTCCCGCGGCACTGGCCGACAGGGTCCGCTTGACCTCTTCCATGCGGTAGGATTCGATCCGGTCACCGACCTTCAGGTCGTTGAAGTTCTCGATACCGATACCGCACTCGAGCCCCTCGCGCACCTCGCGGACGTCGTCCTTAAAGCGTTTCAGGCTCGACAGCGCGCCGGTGTACACCGACACGCCGTCGCGGGTGACCCGTGCCCTCCCGGTGCGCTGGATCGTCCCCGAGCGGACCATGCACCCGGCGATGGTGCCGACCTTGCTCACCTTGAAGAGCTGCAGCACCTCGGCTTCGCCCAGCACGGTCTCCCGCTCCTCCGGCTTGAGCAGTCCCTCGAGCGCGTTTCGGACGTCCTCGACCGCCTCGTAGATGATGCGGTAGGTGCGGACGTCCACCTGTTCGCGCTCCGCGGCCGCCCGCGCGTTGGAATCGGGCCGCACGTGGAAGCCGAGCACGATGGCGCCGGACGCCTTGGCCAACAGGATGTCGCTTTCGGTGATGGCCCCCACGCCGCGCAGGACCACGTCGACCCGGACCTCGCCGGTGCCGAGCTGTGCCAGGGCGTCGGCCAGCGCTTCGGCCGGGCCGCCCTGATCGGCCTTGATGATGATGCGGAGGGTCGAGACCTCGCCCTCCTTGAGCGCGCGGCTGAAGTCCTCGAGCGTGCCTCCCCGCGCGGTGCGCCGGTTCTGCGCCTCGCGCTCAAGCCGCTGCCGCTTCTGGGCGATCTCCCGCGCCTCGACCGCGTCGGTGACCACGGCGAAGGTATCGCCGGCGGCCGGCACGCCCTCGAAGCCGAGGATCTGCACCGGTATGGAGGGGCCGGCTTCCTTCACTGTCTTGCCGCGCTCGTCGTAGAGCGCGCGCACCCGGCCGGAGAACTTGCCGCAGATGAAGTTGTCGCCCACCCGGAGGGTGCCCTTCTGCACCAGGATCGTCGCCAGTGGTCCCTTGCCGGAATCGAGCGTGGCCTCCAGCACCGCCCCCTGCACCTTGCCGTCGGGATTGGCCTTGAGATCGAGGATCTCGGTCAGGAGCAGCACCTGCTCCAGCAGCGCGTCTACCCCGGTGCCCTTCTTGGCCGAGATCTCGGCGGACAGCGTCTTGCCGCCGAACTCTTCCAGCACGACGTTGTGCTGCAGCAGGTCCTGCTTGACCTTCGGCACGTTGGCGGTGGGGAGATCGATCTTGTTGATGGCGACGATCATCGGCACGCCAGCGTTTCGGGCGTGGCTGATGGCCTCGATGGTCTGCGGCATGACCTGGTCGTCCGCCGCCACCACCAGGACGACGATGTCGGTGACCTGGGCGCCGCGGGCCCGCATGGCGGTGAAGGCCTGGTGGCCCGGGGTATCGAGGAAGGTAATGTGCCGGTCGCCCGGGAGGGTGACGTTGTAGGCGCCGATATGCTGGGTGATCCCGCCCGCCTCGCCCGCGACGACGTTCGCTTTCCGGATGAGGTCGAGCAAGGAGGTCTTGCCGTGGTCCACGTGGCCCATGATGGTGACCACCGGGGGACGGGGCGAGAGATCCTCCGGCGCCTCCGCCACTTCATCGGCCTCCGCCTGCGCGGCGTATTCGTCTTCCCGCACCGCTTCGAAGCCGAAGGCGGAGGCGATCAGCTCGATCTGGTCGAAATCGAGGCGCTGGTTCACGGTGACCATCAGGCCCAGCTCCTTGAAAGCAAACTGGACGATCTGGGTCGCCGGGACCTTCATGGCGGCGGCGAGCTCGGACACGGAAATGAACTCGTTGACCCGGATCCTGGTCTTTTCCTTCTCCCGCTCCTCGGCCAGCCGTCCGGCCTGCACATCGCGGAACGAGGGCTCGTCGGACCGCCGGCCCTTGCGACCGGCGCCACCCTTCATGCCCTGCAGGGTGCGGAGGATGTTGGCCTGGACCGCGTCCTGGTCCACCATCGAGCGCTTACCCTTCTTCCCCTTCTTGCGGCTGCCGCCCTTCTCGGCATCGGGTCCGAAGGTCCGGGCCGGCGGGCCGCCCTGCCCCGGGCGCGGAGGCGCGCCGGGCCGGCCGGGCGCTGCGGGCGCGCTGCTGCTGAAGACCGGCTTGGGCCCTCGCGGGCTCGCGGGCGGGCGCTGAATCCGGGGCGGGATGAACGGTGCCCGGGGAGCGTCACCCGGCGCGGTGCGGCGCGGCGGCGCGGGTGCGGCGTCGGCCGACTTCGCGGGCGCGGCCTCGTCCGCAGTTGCGGCCTCGTCGTACGGCTCGGCCGAGGCGGGCGGGAGGTCCTTGAACAAGGCCCGGGCTCGTTCCTCGAGGCTCTGAGTCGGCACGGCCTCTTCCAGCTCGTGGACGATGGGACGCTCCAGCTCGAGCGCGGCGAGCTCGGCGGCCCGCTCCGATTCGGCCTGGGCCTCCGCCACCGCCACTTCGGCGGCGGTACGGCGACGCTTAGCCGGCCTCGACTCGACCGGCACCGGCGCCGGTTCCGCCGCCTTGACCGCCTTGCGACGGCCCTTCTTGGCGGTAGGCTCTTCGGCGCTCTTCCGCTTTTCGCGCTCCCAGCGCACCCGGATCGCCGACACCTGGTCGTTTTCCAGGGCGGAGAGGTGACTGCGCACGAAGATATTCATGTCCTTGAGCATGCCGAGCAGCTGCTCAGGCTGTACGCCGAATTCCGCGGCGAGATCGTGAACTCTCGTCTTGACCACTCAAGCCTCCATCAGGTGCGTGCGGGCGCCAGCTGCACCATGCCGCCGGCCAAGGCGCGGTCCCGCACACCGACCGCCATCACTGGCGGCTTTCCCAACTGCGCGCCGATCGCGGCGGCGCCCGGCCCGGACAGCAGCGGCACGCCCTTGGCGGCCGCCAGCCGGACCACTTTGTCCACGGCGCGAGGGCTGGCGTCTTCCGCCACGACCACACACCGGCACTTTCCTGCCTGCAGCTCTTTCCGGACCGCCTCCACCCCCACCGCGATGTTCCGCGCGCGGTGTCCAAGGCCGATCAGGCCCAGGAGCCCGCTCATTCTCGGGGCTTGGCCTCCTCACCGCCATCCTCGTCGGTGAGCTCGGCCAGGAACGCCATCAGCTGATCGGCCGCCTCGGGGGTCATGCCCGGAATCCGGGTGATGTCCTCCCGCTCCAGATCGAGGATGTCGTTCAGCATCTTGTACCCGGCGCCCTCTAGGATCGCGGTGAGCTCGGGCGACACGCCCTGCAACTCGCTGAGCGGCACCTGGGAGGCCATCTCCTCCTCGGGGGGCAGCGGCGCGAACAGCGGCCCCTCGCCACCGCGCTCCAGCCACTCCCGGCTGGAGTACAGATCGATCTTCCACCCGGTAAGCTCGGACGCGAGCCGGACGTTCTGTCCGTTCCGGCCGATCGCGAGCGAGAGCTGGTCTTCGTCCACCACGGCCTGGATCGTCTTCGCCTCGGGATCGGAGAAGACCTTGGCCACCCGCGCCGGCGCCAGCGCGAGCCGGGCGAACCGCTCCGGATCGGGCGACCAGGGCACGATGTCGATCCGTTCGCCGCCCAGCTCGTTCACCACCGCCTGGACCCGCGAGCCCTTGAGGCCGACGCAGGCGCCCACCGGATCGATCGAATCGTCGCGGGAGATGACGGCCACCTTGGTCCGGCTGCCGACCTCGCGCGCGATGGCGCGGATCTCGACGATCTGCTGCTGGATCTCCGGCACTTCGAGCTTGAAGAGCGCCTTGACGAAGAGCGGGTCCCCCCGCGACAGGATCAGGCGGGGGCCCTTGGGCGTCTCCTCCAGCCGCTTGAGGACCGCGCGGATGGTGTCGCCCTGATGGAAGTGCTCGCGGTGGTTCTGCTCCCGATAGGGGATGATCGCCTCCGCCTCGCGGAACTTGTTCAGCATGATGACGAGCTTGCCGCGCTCGATCTGCTGGACCTCACCCGACAGCAGCTCGCCCACCTTGGAGGTGAACTCCTCACGAATCCGGGCCCGCTCGCCTTCGCGCACCCGCTGGATGATCCGCTGCTTGGCGGCCTGCACCGCGAGCCGGCCGAAGTCCACGAACGGCACTTCCTCTTCGAGCATGTCGCCGACCTGGAAGTCGGGATCCTCGTACCGGGCCTCCTCCAGCGGGATCTGCCAGCTGGAGTCTTCCACCGTTTCCACCACCTGACGGAGCCGCACCACCCGGATAGTGCCCTGCAACTCGTCGACGTTGAGCTCGAACTTGACGTTCGGCCCGAACTTGCGCACCAGCGCGGCCTGGATCCCGTCGCGCAGGAGCTCCAGGAGATCGGCGCGCTCGAGTTGTTTCGCGGTCGTCAGCTCGCGGAAGGCGGCCAACATCTCGGTCGAACCAGCCATCGTGTCTTACTCCAAGGAATCGGGGCTCCGCCGCTTGCCCACGGTGGCCCAGTCCACCACTAGCGTCGCATCACTGATCGTGTCCAGGCCGATGGTGACCGCGGCGCCCCCATCGGGACGGAGGGTCACGTGGTCGTCATCGGGAACCGCGACGATCTCGACCAGGCGCCGTCCGCCGAGAGGCTGGGCCCGGACCCGAGCCCGGCGACCGATGAACCGGCGCCAGTGCTCCGGCCAGCGGAGCGGTCGCTCGAGGCCCGGCGAGGACACCTCGAGCACGTATCGCGGGCCGACCATGGCCCTGGATTCCAGGAATCGCTCGAGGGACCGGCTGATCCCCGCACAGTCGTCGGCCGTCACACCCTGGCCGGGTCGGCTGTCCGGGCGGTCCACCCGTACCTGCAGGATGGGGCGCTGGAGCGTTCCGGTGCGCCTGAGGTCCACCAGCTCGAAGCCGAGGCCGTCAAGGTGAGCACGAATCGGAATGAGCAGCGCGTCAACAGACATCGGAAGCGGAAAAAAAATGTGGGGGAACTCCCCCACATCGACAGTCGGCCCGTACCAGCGCCCCCGGACAGCAGGGAAATACTAGCGCCTAATGTCGGGGGAGTCAACGTGATAGGGCCGCCCAGTCTGCACGCCACGTCCCCTCGGCCGTGCACAGGGGCGATCCGGCCCCACCGGCACTTCAGCCGCGGGGCATCCCCAAGTAGGCCACCATCCGCCCGTCCGACCCTCCCGAGGCGCGATGACTATAGAAGGTGGAGCGGTCGTGCGCGCAGCAGTGGGACGACAGGGTGATGCGCCGAATGCCGAGCCGGGAGCCCTGGTCCGCCAGTGCTCGCCGGAGGTCGAGGTGCCAGGGACCGGGGCCCTCGGAAGGGAGCCCGCATCCCGCCATGACCTCAGACCCTACTTCATAGCACGACCCACAAATAGCCACCCCACAGTGCATTACGACGTCCGCCGTGGTGGCCTTCGTTTCCGCGAGTAGCCGCGTCAGACCGTCCCGCAGGATGCTCCGCGCCGTGCCGCGCCAGCCGGCATGGAGCAGCGCGTGCCCTTTCCCCGCGACGGCCAGGTACACCGGAACGCAGTCGGCGACCGTCACGGTCAGCAGGACACCGGGAGCGGTGGTGACCCACCCGTCGATGCCCTCGACCTGCACCCACCCCTGCGAGGGACCCACCGCCAAGACCTCGGCGCCGTGGACCTGGTTCCCCAGGATCACGGCGGAAAAGCCGGCGAACGACCCGCGGAAAAGACGCCACCGGCTCATCACCTCACCCACCGGTGAGTCGGTCCAGAGTCCGAGGTCGAACCCCGGACCGGCCGCGTCTCCCCGGCCGCTGATTCCGGCAACCAGGCCGAACTCCTCCCGCCAGGCGGCCAGCTCGAACCTGGGCGGGTCCGTCGAGACCGGTTGCTCGGAGATCGATCTGAATGCCTCGCCGTCCCGGTGTGCCGATGGTCCGGGGGCGCTAGCCATCCGCCCGTTCGATGTCGGCGCCGAGCGCCCGCAGGCGCTCGTCGATCCGTTCGTACCCCCGCTCGATCTGACCCACGTTGTGGATGGTGCTCGACCCTTCGGCCGCGAGTGCCGCAAGGAGCATCGCCATCCCGGCCCTGATGTCGGGAGATTCGACGATGCCGCCCTTGAGCGGCGCGGGGCCCGAGATCACGGCGCGATGGGGATCACACAAGACGATCCGTGCGCCCATGCCGATCAGCTTGTCCACGAAGAAGAGCCGGGACTCGAACATCTTCTCGAATACCAGCAGCATGCCGGCGCACTGGGTGGCGGTGACGATGGTGGTGGACATCACGTCCGCGGGAAACGCCGGCCACGGTCCGTCCTCGAGCTTGGGCACGTGCCCGCCCAGGTCGGGCCGGATGCGGCGCTCCTGGTCGGGCAGCACCGTGAGGCGGCTGCCCTCGATCCGCGGCCGGATGCCCAGCCGCTCGAACCCGAGCAGCGTGCTCCGAAGGTCCTCGGCCCGGACCGGGTCGATCGTCACCTCGCCGTTGGTCACCGCGGCGAGGCCGATGAAACTGCCGATCTCGATGTGGTCGGGGCCGATGGCATAGCTGGTCCCGCTCAGCGGACCTCCACCCTCGATGGTGTAGACGTTGGAGCCGATGCCCTCGATGTGGGCACCCATCGCCACCAGGGCGCGGGCCAGGTCCTGCACGTGCGGCTCGCACGCCGCGTTCCGCAGGATGGTGCGGCCCTTGGCCATGACGGCCGCCATGAGCGCGTTCTCGGTGCCGGTGACGCTGGGCTCGTCCAGGAAGATGTCGCTCCCGACCAGCCCCTTGGCTTCCAGCTCGTAGCGGTCGCCCACCATGACCGAGGCGCCCAGCTGTTCCAGCGCGAGGAAATGGGTGTCCACCCGCCGCCGGCCGATCACGTCGCCGCCCGGCGGCGGCAGCGTGACCTTCCCGAACCGGGCGAGCATCGGCCCGGCCAGCAGGATCGACGCCCGGATCCGGGCGCACAGGGTGGGGTCGAGCGGCTTGGAGCGGAGCGACCGCGTGTCGATGCGGAGCCCGTTCGGCGCCGTCCACTCCGCTTGCGCGCCGAGGTCCTGCAGCACCGCCAGCATGGTCTCGACGTCGCGGATGCGGGGAATGTTGTCGAGATCGACGATGCCGTCGGCGAGCACCGTCGCGGCGAGAATCGGGAGCGCGGCGTTCTTGTTGCCCGCGGGACGAACGGTGCCGTGCAGCGGACGACCGCCGCGAACGAGGAATCGAGGAGGCATGGCCAAAGCTGCCGAGGGCGGCTGCACGCGTCAAGCGGCACCAGGGGGTTGCGGAGGACCCGCGACAGCATTGTTTTCAGCGGGTGCGATGGCGCACCCCAGGTCGCCTGGCTCTTTCGGAGGATGAGGGACGAATGATGACTCTCGCGCTCGTGCAAGTCGGCGCCATGCCCGATTGGGTGGGGCCGACGGCTGCGATCTCCCTGGCGGTGATCGCCATCTCGATCCTCGCCGCGGCAGGCGCGCTGGCGGTGGCGGCGCTTCGGATCGCAGGAGAAGCCCGGAAGCTCAGCACGATGATCCAGGGGTATCAGGAGGACATCTCCCAGAGTCTTGCCGGCGCACGGCGGCTCACGGACCAGGGACAGGACCTGCTGGTGCTCGTGCGGCAGGAGGTGGGGGCATTCACCCAGACCAGCCGGCGAGTCCGCCGCAAGCTGGTGCGCGGGGTGGACAGCATCGAGGCGAAGCTGGCCGACCTGGAAACGCTCTACGACCTGGTGCACGAGGAGGTGGAGGACACGGCCCTCGACGTGGCCGCGGCGCTCCGCACCTCCCGTCAGGGCAACGGCATGCTGGGTCGGGTCCGGCGCCTCCTGGTTCCGAGCCGGCGGTGACGCCGGCCCGCCTCGTCGGGGCGGTCATCGTCGTCGGGCTCTGCTTTCTCCTCCTCCCCGAGACCGCCCACGCCTGGACTCCGGGGACCCACATCTATCTCGGCGAGTCGGTACTGGGCAACCTGCCGGTGCTTCCGGCCGCCATCGCCGACCTGCTCCGGGCGTATCCGTTCGACTTCCTGTACGGCAACATCGCCGCCGACTCCTCCATCGCGAAGCACTATGCGCCGCTGGGACGGCATTGCCACTACTGGCACGTCGGCCAGGAGATCCACGACCTGGCGGAGTCGGACGCGATGCGCGCCTTCGGGCTGGGATACCTGTGCCATCTCTCGGCCGATACCATCGCGCACAACTACTTCGTGCCCCGCCAGCTCATGCTCACCAGCAGCACCGCCTCGGTGGGCCATTCCTATTGGGAGACCCGGGTCGAGGCCCATCTGGGCGACGCGTATGCCCGCGCGGCCAAGGACGTGATCCTGCTGGATCACTCGGAGGCCGATGCGCACCTGGACCGGCTCATCGCCCCGACGATCTTCAGCGTGCGGACCAACCGGCGGCTGTTCCGCGGCATGGTCCGCCTTACGGAAACCACCAGCTGGCAACGGGCCAGCCAGGTAGCCCGCGAGTACAGCCGGTGGGGATTGGCCGATCAGGACGTGGAGCGTCACCTGGGCCTGTCGTTCGACTACATGATCGAGCTGCTCGGCGGCAGCGCCGCCAGCGCGCATCAGCTCGACCCCTCGGGCGAACGGCCGTTGAAGGCGGCGAAGGAACTTCGCCGCCGGGTGCTTCGCGCGGCCGGCCGGCGCAACCCGGCCCGGCTGCGTGACGCCGCCCGGGAGCATTTCGGGCTGCCCGACCGTCCACTCGAGCACTGGATCAGGATTCCGCAGAAGCTCCCCTGGCGAGCGCCGGAAGGCTCGGCGCCTTCGCCCAAGGCGCTGGTCAACGGCCGGCGCTAGGCCGGGCCCGCATCGGCCTATGGACGCCGCCGAGACCATTCGCCGGCTGGCTCTGGTTCCCCACCCCGAGGGTGGCTACTACCGCGAGACCTTCCGCAGTGCCGCGACGCTCCACCTGCCGGACGGCCGCCGCCGCGTCGCCTCCACCGCCATTTTGTATCTGCTTCCGCCGGATGCACGCAGCGCCTGGCACCGAGTGGCCTCCGACGAGGTCTGGCATCACTACGACGGGGGAGCATTGCACCTCCACCAGTTGGGGACGGGCACCAGCCGGCTCGACCCCGCCAATCCCCAGGCCGTAGTGCCGGCAGGGGTCTGGCAGGCCGCCGAGCCGGAGAGCGAAGCGGTGCTGTGCGGATGCACCGTCGCCCCGGGGTTCGACTTCGCCGATTTCGAGATGGGGAACGGGGAGGTGCTGATACGCCAATTTCCAGCGGAGGCAGCACTCATCAGGCGGTTGCTCCGGTGAGAGCGGCGATGCGGGTTCCGCTGCTCGCCTTGCTCCTCTGTCCATCCGCGGCCGGCACCGCCGCGGCGCAGTTTGCCGGACCATCCGCGGCGGTGCGAACCACACCGCAGATGCCGGCGCGGGGCTCCGTGGCCTGGCTCGAGGTCGAGGACGACCGGTCCCGGAACAACCAGACGGCTCTGATCGGGGTCGAGGGGGAAGCGGCGGGGGAGCCGCTGCACTTCGACCACGTGGACGGACGTTTCGTCGCCCTGGTGGGCATTCCGCTCGAGGGTGGGGACACTCTGCCGGTTACGCTGCGGCTGTCGCGCCAGACGCGAGTGGACACGACTCTGCTCGGGCTCGTGGTGCGGCATCCGAGCTATCCCAGCGAGCGGCTCACGGTGCCGCCCCGGATGGTGCAGCCCGACAGCGCTACGCGGGCCCGGATCGACTCGGAGCGGGCGCGTGCCCGCGAGGTCTCACGCTGGTCGCACGAGACGCCGCGGCTCTGGTCGCTGCCCATCGCGCTGCCGCGCGGGAGCCGGATCACCAGCGGGTATGGCGGAGCTCGGGAGTTCAACGGCCGCGTCACCAGCCGCCACATGGGCACCGATTTCGCCGGCGCCGTCGGTGCCCCGGTCGGCGCGGCGGCGCGGGGCGTCGTCGCGCTGGTGGCGGAGTTCTATCTCGCTGGGCGCGCGGTCTATCTGGACCACGGGGGCGGCCTCGTGACCGGGTACTTCCACCTGAGTCAGGCGCAGGTGGCGGAAGGCGACACGGTCCAGGCCGGGCAGCGCATCGGGGCGGTGGGCCGGAGCGGGCGGGTGACGGGCCCGCACCTGCATTGGATCATGCGATACGGGGGAATCTCGGTGGACCCGATGACCCTGGTGGAGCTGGGGAGGGAGGGGGGAGCCGGCGAGGGCCGGTAGTGCGGCGGCCGACCGGAACGACCTCGGGCCAGGCCGCGCCACCACCAAGCCTCCTACCCCAACTTCCCCTGCAGCACCGGCTGTACCCCTTTGGGATCCGCCTTTCCTTTGCTTCGCTTCATCACCTGCCCGACGAAGAACGCCATGAGCTTGGTCTCGCCCGCCCGGTATCGGGCGACTTCGGCCGGGCTCGCCGCGAGCACCTCGTCCACCCAGGTAGCGAGCGTGGCCTGGTCGCTCACCTGCACCAGCCCGAGCCGCTCTGCGACCAGTGCGGGCTCGCCGTCGGGCGCCTGGGCCAACTCGGCGTAGACCCGTTTCGCCGCCTGGCCGCTGAGCGTGCCGGCCCGCACCAGCTCGATCAGGACCGAGAGCTTCCCGGCGGACACGGGAAAGCCGCCGCTCTCGTTAAAGGTGGCCATGACGTCGCCCATGACCCAATTGGCCGCGGTCTTGGGCTCGACGCCCGCGGCCACCACCGCTTCGAAATAGTCGGCGAGCGGGACCTCGCTGGTGAGCACCCGTGCGTCATAGGCCGGGATGCCCAGCGCCAGCTCCAGCCGGCTGCGCCTGGCCTCGGGCAGCTCGGGCAGGGACTCGCGCCGCTCGGCGATCCAGGCGTCGTCGACGCACCAGCGGCGGCAAGTCCGGCTCGGGGAAATAGCGGTAGTCGTGGCTCTCTTCCTTCGACCGAAGCTGCTTCACCTGGCCGGTGCCCGCGTTGAACAGCAGCGTCACCTGGGCCACCCGCCCGCCACTCGCGAGGAGCGCGATCTGCCGCTCCCGTTCCGCCTCCAGCGCGCGCTCCACGTTGGCGAAGGAATTGAGGTTCTTCACTTCCGCCTTGGTGCCCAGGCTGGTCTCGCCGGGGCGGCGGAGGGAGATGTTGGCGTCCACCCGCAGGCTCCCCTGCTCCATGCTGCACTCGCTCGCGCCGGCGTAGACCAGGATCTGGCGCAGCAGTGCTCAGGTAGGCACGCGCCTCCCCGGGCGAGCGGAGATCGGGCTCGCTCACGATCTCGGCCAGCGGCACGCCGGCGCGATTCAGATCCACCGCCGTCTTTCCCGGGAACCGATCGTGCACCAGCTTGCCGGCGTCCTCCTCCAGGTGAACCCGCGTGATGCCGGCCTGGATGCGGCCGCGCTCGGGCGACTCGTAGGTGACGCGGCCGCCGGTGGCGAGCGGCTGGTCGAACTGGGAGATCTGGTATCCCTTGGGGAGGTCGGGATAGAAGTAGTTCTTCCGGGCGAAGACGCTGGCGTGGTGGACGCTGCACCCCAGCGCCAGCGCCGCGGCCGCCCCCAGCCGCACCGCCTCGGCGTTGGGCACCGGCAGCGCGCCGGGCAGCCCGAGGCACACGGGACACACGTTGGTGTTGGGCGGATCGCCGAACGAGGTTCGGCAGGCGCAGAACATCTTGGTCCGGGTGCGCAGCTGCACGTGGACCTCGAGCCCGATCACCGTTTCCCACGTCATCAGCGGACCTCGGCGTCGGCGGGGACGGCGCGCTCGATAGCCCCGGCCGCGGCAAGGAGGCGCGCGTCCTCGAAGAACGGCGCGACCAGCTGGGCACCGACCGGAAGCCCTCCGCTGCGGCCGACCGGGAGGCTCACCGCCGGCAGCCCGGCCAGGCTCACGGCGCAGACGAAGATATCGGCCAGGTACATCGAGACGGGGTCGCCGATCTTCTCCCCCGCCTTGAAGGCCGGCGTGGGCGTCGTCGGGGTCAGCAAGAGATCGACGCCGGAAGCGAAGACCTGCCGGAAATCCTCGGCGATGAGGGCGCGCACCTGTTGCGCCTTCCGGTAGTAGGCGTCGTAGTACCCCGCGCTCAGCACGTAGGTGCCCACCAGAATCCGGCGCCGCACCTCGGCGCCGAACCCTTCGCCGCGGGTGGTCCGGTAGAGCGAGTGAATGTCGCCCTCGGGGCCGATCTTGCGCGGCCCGTAGCGTACCCCATCGTACCGCGCGAGGTTCGCCGCGGCCTCGGCGGGAGCCACGATGTAGTAGGTCGGCACGGCGTACGGCGAATGCGGGAGCGACACCTCGCGGATCTCGCCACCCAGATCCTGGATCGCCTCGCGGGTGCGGCGGAGCGCGGCGGCGACGCCGGCGTCCAGGTCCGCGGGGTAGTACTCGCGCGGCAGTCCGACGCAGAGCCCGGAGAGATCGGTGAGCGATGCGGGCACCGGCATCGGCGGCCGGTCGACGGTTGTCGCGTCGAGCGGGTCGTGGCCGCTGATGACGCTCAAGATCCTCCCGGCATCCTCCACCGTCCGGCTGAAGACGGAGATGCAGTCCAGCGAGGACCCGAACGCGACCAGCCCGTAGCGGCTCACCCGGCCGTAGCTCGGCTTCAGGCCCACCACGCCGCAGAAGCTCGCCGGCTGCCGCACAGAGCCACCCGTTTCCGAGCCGAGCGCCACCGGCACGACGCCGGCCGCGACCAGCGCCGCCGATCCGCCCGGAGGAGCCGCCCGGTACCCGCTCGGGATCCATCGGATGGTTCACGCGGCCGAAGGCCGAATGCTCGGTGGACGAGCCCATGGCGAACTCGTCCATGTTGGTCTTGGCCGCGATCAGCGCGCCGGCCGCCCGCAGGCGATTCACGGCGGTCGCCGTGAAGGGCGAGACGTACCCCTCCAGGATCCTGGAGCCGCAGGTGGTCGGCTGCTCGACCGTGACGATGTTGTCCTTGAGCGCGATGGGCAGCCCGGCCAGGCGCCCGGGCGACAGCATCGCGTCGACCCGGGCGGCCTCCGCGTCGAGGAGCGCCTGCGACCAGTGCAGGGTGGCGTTGAGCGCCGCCGCCGCGGCGAGCCGGTGGCCCGTGTCCCTGGCCGCCTCCGACGCCGCGGTCACGATTCGTCCATGGCGCCATGCCGCGGCACCAGGAAGAAACCCTCGGCGAACTCCGGCGCGAGCTCCGCCAGCGTTCGGGCCAGGGGCACCGGGCCGGGCACGTCCTCGCGCAGCGCCACACGCTGGGGGCCAGGCAGAAACGGCGGGGTCGTCCGGTCGGTCGGGACCTCATCGAGCCGCGCGACGTAGTCCACGATCCGGTTGAGCTGCTCCACCAGGCGATCCAGCTCCTCCTCGCGCACCGCGAGCTCTGCGAGCTTGGCCACGTGCAGCACCTCGTCCCGGCCGATGCTCATGCGCTCTCCCACTCGCGCTCGAGGCCGGCGTAGGCCACCAGCAGTTGTTTCTCGCCGACTTCATCGTCGTCGAAGGCGACCGAGACCTTGAGGTCGCGGCCCACGCCGCTGAGCCCGCGGATTGTGCCGCTCCCGAAGCGGCGGTGCCGGACCCGCTCACCTTTGACGTAGCGAGGCGCATCCTGGGATTCCTCGACCGCCGGCTCGGGCGCCCGGGCGGCCGGCGGGTTGGTGTAGGCGGAGGCGCGAGACCCTCGCCAGGCCCCCTGCCCTCCCCCACGCCAGCCGCCCTGCCCCGCGGCCCGCTCCGGGGCCCAGGGCGAGGTCGTCCTCCGCTCCTCCACGATGCCCGGAGGCAACCCCTTGAGGAAGCGCGAGGGAATGCCCGGCCGCAGCTCGCCACCCCGGCGGCGCGCGCGCGCCCAGGTGAGATAGAGCTTGTCCTTGGCCCGGGTGAGGCCCACGTAGCAAAGGCGGCGCTCCTCCTCCAGGCCGTCGGGCTGCTCTTCCGCCCGGGCGAGAGGGAAGAGCCCGTGCTCCAGGCCGGTGAGCACCACGACCGGCCATTCCAGGCCCTTGGCCGTGTGCAGGGTCATCAGGGTCACACCCTCCTCGTTCCCGACCACCGTCTCCGCGGAGGAGAGCAGCGCCGCCTCGGCGAGGAACCGCTCCAGCGGGGTGCCCGACTCCGGATCGTCGCTCACCTCCTCGGACCAGTCCGCGGCGCTGGCCAGCAGCTCGCGAACGTTCTCCCAGCGATCGGCGCCCTCCGGGCCCTCGGCGTGGAGCACCGCCTCGTAGTCGATGCCGCGGATGACGTGCTCGAGCACGTCGGCGGGCGGGAGGTGGGGCGCGCATTCCACCAGGCCGTCGATGAACCCGGCAAAGGTCCGGAAGGCCTCCCGTACGTTGGGCCGGAGGTCGGGAATCCGGTCGGCCGCGCGCGCGGTCGCAAGCAGCGGCTTGGCCCACTGGATCGCGGTTTGTCCGAGAATGGAGAGGCTGGTGTCCCCGAGCCCGCGGCGGGGAACGCCCACCGCCCGGAGGAACGCCTCGTCGTCGGCGGGGTTGGCGACCAGGCGCAGGTAAGCGAGCAGGTCCTTGACCTCGCGCCGATCGTAGAAGCTGATCGCACCGATCAGGCGGTACGGCAGCCCGGCGCGGCGGAAGGCTTCTTCCAGGGCCCGGCTCTGGGCGTTGGTGCGATAGAGGACCGCCATGTCCGAGTGGCGCCACTCGCCCGCCGCGCTGCGGCGCTCCAGCTCCCGCACCACCCATTCGGCCTCGTCGCGCTCGTCGGCGGCCGCGAGCAGAGTGACCAACTCGCCGCCGCGCCGTCGGGTGGTGAGCGTCTTCCCGATCCGGCCCGTATTCTCGGCGATGACGCCGTTGGCGGCGTCGAGCACGATCTGGCTCGAGCGATAGTTCTCCTCCAGCCGTACCAGCTTGGCGCCCGGGAAATCGGTGAGGAAATCCTGCATGTTGCGCACGTCGGCGCCACGCCATCCGTAGATGGATTGATCGTCGTCACCCACGGCGCACACGTTGCCGTGCGCGCCCAGGAGCCGGATCAGTTGGTACTGGGCCCGGTTGGTGTCCTGGAACTCGTCCACCAGGATGAACCCGAACCGCTGCTGGTACGCTCGGAGCCGGTCGGGGTGCTCGCGAAACAGCGTCAGCGGATGCAGCATGAGGTCATCGAAATCCATCGCGTTCGCGGCCTTGAGCGCTGGCCCCAGCGCGTCGTACACGTCGGCGGCCACCGCCGCGAGCCGGTCGAATGGCGAGCCCGCGGCCAGCTCGGCGGGCGGGATCATCCGGTTCTTGGCCGCGGAGACGAGCGACTGCACCGCGCGAGGGGCGAACAGCTTGGTGGAGTGGCCCCGCCGGTCCATGAGGCGCTTGATCAGGCTCAGCCGGTCGTCCTCGTCGTAGATCGTGAACTGGCGCGTGAAGCCCAGCCGCTCGGCCTCCCGGCGGAGCAATCGGGCGGACAGCGAATGGAAGGTCCCGATCCAGAGGCCCGACGGGTCCCGGCCGAGCAGCCGCCCGATCCGGCCCTTCATCTCGCCGGCCGCCTTGTTGGTGAAGGTGACCGCGAAGATGCGATCCGGCGCCACCCCATGCCGCTCGATCAAGGTCGCGATCCTGGTGGTGAGGACGCGCGTCTTCCCCGAGCCCGCCCCGGCCAGCACCAGCATTGGGCCGTGCACGTGCTCGACCGCCTCGCGTTGAGCGGGATTCAGCGCGAGCGGCAGCTCGGGGGAGGACGTATCGATCATGCGACCGGATCGGCCAACGGAATGCGCATCAGGAAACAGGCTCCCTTATCGGATGGCTCGAGCAGCAGCGCACCCCGGTGGGCGTCTTCCACCACCCGACGGGAGAGGGCGAGCCCGATGCCCCAACCACCCCGTTTGGTGGTAATGCCCGGCTCGAACAGGGTGCGCCGGATTTCCTTGGGGACGCCGGGCCCATCGTCGATCACCCGCACTTCACCCATGCCCTCCCCGGCGCCAACCCGCAGGATAATCGTCCCGCCGCGTCCCTGCAGCGCGTCGATCGCGTTCTTCACCAGCGACTCCAGCGCCCATTCCAGGAGCACCGGATCACCGACCACGGTGGGGCCCACCCCGGGCGCCTCGATTCGCAGCTCGATGGGGTTGGCGCGCTTGGGCAGGCGAGGCCGGAAGTAGCCACCGACACGGTCGGCCAGCGCGCCGAGTCCGATCGGCTCCCGCTTGGCGGGGTTGCCGATCCGCTCAAAGCGCCGGGCCACTCGATCGAGCCGCTCGGCGTCGGCCGCCAGATGGTCGGCGAGATCGGGTGGCGGCGTGGGGCGGGAGCGGACCCGCTCGATCCACCCCTGCAGGCTGGTGAGCGGCGTGCCCATCTGATGCGCCGCTTCCCGCGCCATCGCTACCCAGAGGCGGTCGCGCTGCGCCGCCATCGCGCTGCGGTAGGCGAACACGGCCACCGCCACCATCACCGCGATGGTGAGCGCCTGCAGCACGGCGAGCGCGGTGAGGTTCCGCTGCGCCGGCAACGGGCCGTAGTGCACCGTGCCGATGGCGTCCACGATCGGCGGGTTCTGACGGTCGAGCCGCCCGGCGTAGGCGAGCACCCGGGGATCGTCGAGCGCCGCCTCGAACGGGAGGTTCGCCGCGGCCGTGACCCGGCCGGTGCCGTCGGTGATGATCAGGGGGAGGCCGAGGGCCCGCACCTGCTCGCCCAGTCGCAACAGCGCCTCCGCCTCCGAGCCCGGATCGGGATCGTTGAGCCCGCCGAAGACGCCGGAATAGAGCCGGCTGGTCGCGGTCGCGTCGGCCTTGAAATGCCGGATCATGAGCAGGCCGGTGCCCAGGCTGAGCCCCGTCAGCACGGCCACGAGCATCACCGCGATGCTCGGCGCGAGCCGCCGGAGCCGCTCCTTACCCGGTCGGGGCCAGGCGGTCGACACCGAGATACGGCACCAGCGCCTTCGGCACCCGCACCGACCCGTCGGCCGCCTGGTTGTTCTCGAGCAGGGCGATGATCGTGCGAGGGAACGCGACGCCCGAGGCGTTGAGCGTGTGAACGAACTCCGGCTTGGCGCGGGGCTCGCGGCGGAACCGGATGTTGGCCCGCCGGGCCTGAAAATCGGTGAACGTGCTGGAGCTGGAGGCCTCGAGCCAGGCTCCGACCCCGGCGGCCCAGACCTCGAGGTCGAAGGTACGCGCGCTGGCGAATCCGGTGTCGCCGGCGGCCAGCTCGAGGACCCGGTAGGGGATCTCCAGACGCTGCAGCACCGTCTCGGCGTGAAGGGTCATCCGCTCGTGCTCCGCGTCCGCATCCTCCGGGCGGGCGAAGCGGACCAGCTCGACCTTGTCGAACTGATGCACCCGGATCAGCCCGCGGGTGTCCTTGCCGTGGGCGCCCGCCTCGCGGCGGAAGCACGGCGTGTAGGCGACATACCCTCGTGGCAGATCGGCCGGCTCGAGAATCTCGTCCCGATGGAGGTTGGTGACCGGCACCTCGGCGGTGGGGATGAGGAACAGGTCATCGGCCGCGAACCCGTAGAGGTCGTCCTCGAACTTGGGCAGCTGCCCGGTACCGGTCAGCGTCGCGCGGTTCACCAGGTAGGGCGGCGCGATCTCGACGTACCCGTGCTCCCGGGTGTGGAGATCGAGCATGAACCCGGCCAGGGCGCGGATCAGACGAGCGCCGGCTCCCCGGAACACCGCGAAGCCCGAGCCGGTGAGCTTGGCGCCCGCCGGGAGGTCGAGCATCCCGAGCGAGGCGGCCAGGTCCCAGTGGGGCTTCGGCTGGAAGTCGAAGGTGGGCGGTTCGCCCCAGGTCCGAACCAGCCGGTTGGCGCTGGCGTCGCCGTCGGGCGTGGTGTCGGCCGGGAAGTTCGGCAGGGTGAGCGCCAGTCGCTCCAGCGCCGACTCGATTTCCCGCAGGCGGCCGTCCAGGATCTTCACTTCGTCGCCGGACGTCTTTCAGCTCCGCCATCAGGTCGTCGGCCGGCTCCTTGGCCCGCTTGCGCCGGGCGACCTCCTCGCTGGCCGCGTTGCGCTCCGCCTTGAGCGCCTCGACCCGGGCCAGCATTTCGCGCCACTCGCGGTCGAGCATGGAGGAGCGCGTCCACCGCCTCGGCGAGCGAGGGGTCGCGGCGGCGGAGCAGGCTGGCGCGACTGCCCTCGGGATCCTGGCGCAGGCGCTTGAGGTCGATCACGTGGGGATCAGCGGTCGGGGAAACCGGGCTCGAGCCCGCGGTAACCGCAGTTGGTGTTCGCCAGGACCTTAAGGACCAGCGAGTTGTCTTCGAGTCCGATGACTTCGATCTTGGCGTACACCGGCACGCCGATGGTGCAGCGCACCCGAGACCGGACGATGTACCGATCGCCGAGGGCGATCGGGACCGCTTCGTCGGTGACGTAGCCGTTGCTGGGCGCGGCCTGGATCTCGTCGAAGGTGTCGTCCCGGCGCATGACGCCCGGCTCGGCCGAGTTGCCGGATTCGATGCCGAGCGCCGCACGGGGAAGGATGACGCTGGCCCCCGTGGCCGGGTCCCCCTGGATGTCGTAGGCGAAATCGAAATCCACGCTGAGGTCGGTCCGGATCGCGCCCACGCCCACCGAGAAGCCGCTGGCGGTGGTGATCGGCGTATCGGTGAGCGACCCGACGGTGACCGTATCCACGAAATTTTCGTCGGTCGGGTCGGGCAGATTGTCGTTGTTGCTGCACGCGGCGGCGGCCGACAGCAGGAGGAGCGGCAGGAGACGGCGGATTGTCGGCATAGAGAGGGAACTTTAAGAGCGGAAACGAGTCGGGTCAACCACGCATGGTTTCTTGACTTCGCCCGAGGCGACCTCTACGTTGCGCTCACCTTTTTCCCCTGGGCATCGGAGCACCACGAATGGCCGGTTTGGGCGTTGTCCTGCGCAGCCTCGCCGCGCGCGATGGGGTGCAGGCCGCGCTGCTTCTGAGCGGCGAAGGCCTGCCGATCGACCATGCCGGCGGACGGCGCGTTCGAGCCGGAAGCGGTGGCGGCGCTGGCCGCCACACTCGCGCGGTGCGCCGCGCAACTGGGTGACGGCGCCGGCCGCGGCGAGCTGCACACCGCGGTGCTCGACTATCCGGGGGGCCTCGTGCTCCTCGCCCGAGCCGGCAGCGCGGATTGGCTCGCCATTCTGACCCGGCCCGAGATGGATGTCGGTCCCCTGCTCTACGACCTGCGGCACCATCGGCCGGCGCTGGCCGGATTGCTGTGAGCCGGCCATGAGATGGGCGGTTCTGCTGGCCGGCGGCTCCGGCACCCGCTTCTGGCCGCTCAGCACTCCCCGAGAATCCCAAGCAGCTGCTGCCTCTGGCGGGCTCGAACTCGAGCGCGGAAGACGCGGTCGAGCGCCTGACGGGGCTCATCCCGCGCGAGCGCACGCTGGTCGTCGCCGGCGCGGGCCTGGCCGACAAACTGCGTGACCGGCTCAAACTCCCCGCGGAGAATATGCTGGTCGAGCCGCGTGCCGCCTCCACCGCGCCCGCCCTGATCTGGGCCAGCTGGGAGGCGCAGCGACGAGACCCGTCGGCGGAGGTACTCTCGCTGCACGCCGACTGGGCCGTGGGCGATGCCGCCGCCTTCCGTCAGACCGCCGACATGGCGCTTGGCGACGGCGCAGCGGCACGACCGGCTGGTGACGGTCGGCATGGTGCCGTCGAGGCCGGAGACCGGGTACGGGTACATCGTGCCGGGGCCGCCGCTCGACGAGGTCGCGCGCAGCGTCGCCCGGTTCTTCGAGAAGCCCGACGCCGCGACCGCCCTGGATCTGATGGCCGCCGGCGCCTTGTGGAACAGTGGGCTCTTCGCCTGGAGCGGGTCGCGGCTGCTCGCGGAAGTCCGCTCGCACACACCCGAGGTCGCCCCGGCGATCCCGGCGCTCGATGGAGGCGACATCGAGCGATACTTCCGCGAGGTCGTGCCCATCTCGATCGACGTCGGTCTCCTCGAGCGCAGCGGTGCCGTCGCCGTGGTCCGAGGGGAGTTCGCCTGGGACGACGTCGGCACCTGGCAGGCGCTGTCGCGCATCCGGCCCAAGGACGTCATGGGCAACGTGGTGGTCGGCGACGCGGTGCTGCACGAAAGCCAGGACTGCGTGGTCTGGTCGGATCGCGACCCCATCGTCCTCTATGGCGTGCAGGAGCTGGTGGTGGTACAGGCCAACGGCCGGATCCTGGTGATGCCCGCCGATCGGGCCGCGTCGATGAAGCAGCTCCTCGATGCCCTTCCGCCAACCGTACGCGACATCGGTCCATGAGCGCCCTCTATCTGCTCGAGCCCGACCCGACCGGCCCCGGCTGGGCCCCGTTCGCCGGGGTCCGGCCGGTGTCGGAGCTGCGGGCCGGGCTCTGGCGGATTCGCGAGCGGTGGGAGGCCGCGCTCCAGCGCGACACGACCGCGATCCTGGGCGCGCACGTCGCCGGGTTCAGCGAATTCGACGAGCCGCCCGTCAGAGCGCCCATGACGATCGAAGGGCCGGCGATCATCGCGGCGTCGTGGTTCGCGCCGTCGGGCTCGCCGATCGAGTCCACCGCTCCGGTGCGCCGGCTCACCCACGGCGGGGCCACAGTGGGCTGGGTCACGCCGGCCGGCGAGCACTGGGAACGGCCGACCGATGGGGGCGCCGGCCTGGAAGTGGATGGTGTCCTGCTGCGGGGCGCCTACGACCTCGTCGGCGCTCTCGAGCGGCTGCTCCCCGCCGACTGCGCCGACTTCCGTGCCGCGCCGTCGACCGGCGTGCCGGAGGGGAGCGTCGTGCTGGGCGATCCCGCCGACGTCATCTGCCTCCGCGCCACCGTGGAGCCCGGGGTCGTGTTCGACGTCCGAAGCGGTCCGGTCGTCATCGAGGAAGGCGCCGAAGTCCGAAGCGGGACGCGACTGGAAGGGCCGGCCTACGTCGGCGCCGGGACCCGCGTGCTCGGCGGGCTCGTGCGCGCATCGGTCTTCGGGCCGGAGTGCCGGGTCCGGGGTGAGATCGCGGCCAGTGTGTTCCTCGGGTACGGCAACAAGGCCCACGACGGATTCGTCGGCCACAGCGTGGTGGGCCACTGGGTGAATCTGGGCGCGGGCACGACGACCTCGAACCTGAAGAACACCTACGGGCCGGTCCGGCTGGAGGTCGAGGGTGGCCGGATCGAGACCGGCCGCTCCAACCTGGGCACGCTCTTCGGAGACCACGCCAAGACCGCGATCGGCACGATGCTGCCGGCCGGTGCCGTGGTCGGCGCCGGCGCGAACCTGTTCGGCGCGCCGATGGCGCCCAAGTACGTGCCGCCCTTCTCCTGGGGCTGCGCCGGGGAGCACGTCAGCAAGGAAGGCTTCCTCACCGTCGCGCAACGGGTGCTGGCCCGCCGGGACGTGGCGTGGTCGGAGGCTCGGCAGGAGTCCCTCAGGCGAACCTACGACAGGAGCCGGAGGTGACCGCGCTCTACGTGCTCGGCTCGGGCTCGCGGGGCAATTGCTGCGCGGTAGAGCACGAAGGCACGGCGATCCTCATCGACGCTGGATTCAGCCCGAAGGAGATCGAGCGGCGGGCCGAGACCGCGGGACTCGCGCTCGGCAGCGTGGGCGCGATCCTCCTCACCCACGAGCATGGCGATCATACCCGCGGCGCCGGGAGGCTGGCGCACCGGCTCGGCGTTCCGGTCGTCACCGCCCCGGGCACCTGGACCCGCCTGGCGCCCCGGATGCGCCAGGCCGAGCACCGCCCGCTGGGACTTTGCGCCGGGGTGGAGATCGGGCCGTTCGTCGTCACGGCATGCCCCACCAGCCACGATGCGGCGGAGCCGTTGGCGCTGGCGTTGGAGACGAGTGCCGGCATCCGTATCGGCGTCGCCTACGACCTCGGCAGGCCGACGGCCGCCGTCCGCTACCTGCTTCGCAATCTCACGGCGATCGTGCTGGAGGCGAACCACGACGACGTGCTGCTCCGCACCAGCCACTATCCGCCCGTGGTGCAGCGGCGGATCGCCGGCTCAGGCGGGCATCTGTCCAATCGGGCAGCGGCTGCGCTGCTGGCGGAGGTCCATCATCCGGGGCTGGCCGTCGTGGTGCTGGCGCACTTGAGCCGGCAGTGCAACACCGCGACGGATGCTCGAGCCACGGTGGCGTCGGCGCTCCGGCGCGCGGGGTTCGGCGGGACGCTCCACGTGGCCGATCAGGACCAGCCACTGGGGCCGATCCCTGTGGTGCCGCAGGGCGGCGTGCAGTTCGGCCTGGCCCTTTAACCGGTCACCCGGCCGCTTTCCCCGCGGGTCTAGTCACGATCCGACCAGGCCGCGCGAGGAACCAACGGCCGCGCCCCGAGGATATCCCCGGGGCGCGGCTGTGTCCGGCATCATGGCCTGCCTGGACGATCAAATCGGCTCGGTATTGGGGTCGGGGGGCACGGCGACGGTATCGGGCCGGGGCGTCGGCGGACCGATCAGATCGAAACTGACCGGCTCCGTGAGGTCGCCCCCCGAGAGGGTCAGCTTCCTGCCCTTGACCTTGAGACGGTAGTTGACCCATTCCCCGCCGAGCGCGAGCGCCAGGCTGTCGCCGACGATTCGCCAGCGGACGGTTTCGGCGCCGTAGCTCGCGCTGCTGTCCGCCCGGACGATCACCGTCCGAGGCCCCGGCTTCTTGTCGCCCTGCTTCAGATCGAACTTCCAGGTCCCCAGAATCGGCGCCTGCTGGGCGGCAGCGATGGTGGGCGTGACCAGCAGTGTCCCTGCCAAGATCCAGCTGAACTTCACGTGTCCCCCACGGATGACGGACCGGGGTGGTCAAACGATGGTCGCACCAGTTTAATCGCGGGTTTTGTGCCAACCAAGGCGTGCCACCAGGATGAGATGCCTCCTCAGGGGCGTTTCCCGTGGCGGCGTCAATGGCCTTCCCCTTGGTGGTGGCCTTCTCGATGCCCTTGTCCTCGGCAGTCTTCTTGATCGCATCCTTAACCGCTTCAAGCGCTCACACGGCGTGGGTTGCGAGGAGGAGGCGGGACACAGCAAAACGCCCCGGGCAGGTGCCCGGGGCGCTTTCATGCTGCGTACCCGCCGGCGGCTAGTACATCCCGCCCATGCCGCCGCCCGGAGGACCACCGGCCGGCGCCGGCTTGTCTTCCTTCTTCTCCACCACCACGCACTCGGTGGTGAGCAGCAGCCCGGCGATCGACGCGGCGTTCTGCAGCGCCGTGCGGGTCACCTTGGTCGGGTCGATGACACCCGCCTTCACCAGATCCTCGTAGGTGTCGGTCTGGGCGTTGTAGCCGAAGTTCTTGTCCTTCGACTCCTTGACCTTCGCCACCACGATCGAGCCCTCGGCGCCCGCGTTCTGGGCGATCATCCGGATGGGCTCCTCCAGCGCGCGGCGCACGATCTCCACGCCGATCTTCTCGTCCTCGGTGCCACGGATCTTGTCCAGCGCGGCCTGCGCGCGGATCAGCGCAACGCCGCCGCCGGCGACGATGCCTTCCTCGACCGCGGCGCGGGTGGCGTGGAGCGCATCCTCGACCCGGGCCTTCTTCTCCTTCATCTCGGTCTCGGTCGCGGCGCCGACGTTGATCACCGCCACTCCGCCGGACAGCTTGGCCAACCGCTCCTGGAGCTTCTCCCGGTCGTAGTCGCTGGTGGTCTTGTCGATCGCGGCCTTGATCTCGTTGATCCGGCCCTGGATATCGGCTTCCTTGCCCTTGCCGTCGACCAGGGTGGTGTTGTCCTTGTCGACCACGATCCGCTTGGCGCGGCCGAGATCGTTGAGCGTGGCGTTCTCGAGCTTGAAGCCGACTTCCTCGGAGATCACCTGGCCGCCGGTGAGCACCGCGATGTCCCGCAGCATCGCCTTGCGGCGATCGCCGAAGCCCGGCGCCTTCACGGCGGCGACCTTGAGGGTGCCGCGGAGCTTGTTCACCACCAGCGTGGCCAGCGCCTCACCGTCGACGTCCTCGGCGATGATGACGAGCGGCCTGCCGCTCTGGGCGACCTTCTCGAGGACCGGGAGCAGCTCCTTCATCGCCGAGATCTTCTTGTCGTGGATCAGGATGTAGGCGTCTTCCTGGACCGCCTCCATCTTCTCCGGATCGGTAACGAAGTAGGGCGAGAGGTAGCCGCGGTCGAACTGCATGCCGTCCACGGTCTCCAGCGTGGTCTCGAGGCCCCGGGCCTCTTCGACGGTGATCACGCCGTCCTTGCCGACCTTCTCCATCGCCTCCGCGATCAGGTTACCGATCTCCTTGTCGTTGTTGGCGGAGATAGTACCGACCTGGGCGATCTCCTTCTTGCCTGCCGAAGGGGCCGACAGCGTGCGCAGCATCTCGGTGACCGCTTCGACGGCCTTGTCGATGCCCCGCTTCAGCTCCATCGGGTTGGCGCCGGCGGTGACGTTCTTGAGGCCCTCGCGGAAGATCGCCTGGGCCAGCACGGTCGCGGTGGTGGTGCCGTCGCCGGCCAGATCGGACGTCTTGGTGGCGACTTCCTTCACCATCTGCGCGCCCATGTTCTCGACCGGATCGGACAGCTCGATTTCCTTGGCCACGGTGACGCCGTCCTTGGTGACCGTCGGCGAGCCGAACTTCTTGTCGATCACGACATTCCGGCCCTTGGGGCCGAGGGTGACCTTCACCGCCTCGGCAAGCTGATCGATACCCCTCTTGAGCTTCGAGCGGGCCTCGGTATTGAACATCAATTCCTTCGCAGCCATCGGTGTATCTCCTTGGAGTAGATGCGACTGGTCGAAATCAGCTGAGCTTGGCCAGCACGTCGGACGCCTTGATGATGACGTACTCTTCGCCATCGAAGGTGTAGGGCGTGCCGCTGTACTTCCCGTAGATCACCTGATCACCGACCTTGAGCTCCATCGGGACTCGGGCGCCCTTCTCGAAGCGGCCGGGACCGACCGCGATGATCTCGCCCTGGGTCGGCTTTTCCTTCGCGGTGTCGGGGATGTAGAGCCCGCCCCGCATCGATTCGGTCTCATCGGCGGGGGCGATGACCACTCGATCCTCCAGCGGATGGATCTTCAGGGTCTTGGCCTTGGTCGCAGTCGCCATCGTTGGAACCTCCACAGCGGTGTTGATATTGTAAGTGATTATGATACATTGCGTTAGCACTCTTGGCATTGGAGTGCCAATCGGCTTGGGCCAAAGATACAAAACCGGACTGGCAAGTCAAGCGGGTAGAGGGAGATCGGTGGGGCGGAAAACGCCGGGATGCGGCTCTCGGGCCCGGGCTCAGGCGACGGCGTAGAGCTCGGTCACGTCCCGCCCCGCGGGGCGGCTCATGAGGCGGAACTCGTCGAGCCGCATCATCGGGTCGTCGCGCAGCTCGAGGTCGAGGTTGGTGAGCTTGGACAGCGTCTGCAGCAGACGGGGCTCCTCCTCCAGCAGGTAGAGCGCCACCTCGGGATGGAGCCGCACGGTGAGCTGGCGCTCCCGGTGCTCGTGACCGGCCCGCTTGAGGGCCCGCTCCAGCCGTCGCGCCACCACCTCGGGGGTAAAGACTCGGCCGCTGGCGGCGCAGGTGGGGCAATCGGTGGTCATGGAATGCCACAGCGAGGGTCGCACCCGCTGTCGCGTCATCTCCACCAGGCCCAGCTCCGACACCGCCAGCGCCTTGGTCCGGGCCCGGTCGCGGCCCAGGTGCATGCGGAGCTCCTGCAGGACCTTCTCCCGGTTGGAGCGGGTCTCCATGTCGATGAAATCGCAGACGATGATGCCGCCGATGTCGCGCAGCCGGATCTGCCGGGCGATCTCCCGCGCCGCCTCGAGGTTGGTTCGCAGGATGGTCTTCTCGGGGTCCTTCTTCCCGGTGTAGCGTCCGGTGTTGACGTCGATGCTCACCAGCGCCTCGGTGGGCTGGATGATGAGCGATCCGCCGGTGGGCAGCTCGACCCGCGCCTTGAACAGGTCGCGGATCTCGGCCTCGATGTCGAACTTGTCGAACAGGGGGGTGGGCTCGACATAGAGGTGCACCCGGCCCATCAGCTCGGGATCGATCTGGTTGAGGTATTGCTCGATCTCGTTGTACAGCTCCTTCGAGTCCACGTTCAGCGCGTCCACCTTGGCGCTGAAGAGATCGCGAATGATGCCGCGGGTGAGACTGGTTTCCCGCTGCAGCAGGGCTGGGGCGCGGCGGACGAAGGTCTTCTTCCGGTTGATCTTCCGCCACAGCTGCAGGAGCGACTCGATCTCGCGGCGGAAGTGCTCCTCGGTCACCCCTTCCGCCACCGTCCGGACGATGACGCCGCCGGCGTCCTTAGGAAGCAGCTTGGTGACCATCTCGCGCAACTTGGCCCGCTGGTCCCGGCTCTCGATCTTGCGGCTCACCCCCACCTTGGAGGCGTACGGCATGTAGACCAGGAACCGACCGGGCAGGGAAATCTGTGCCGTGACTCGGCAGCCCTTGGTGCCGATCGGCTCTTTGGTGACCTGAACCGGGAGGGTCTGGCCCTTCTTGAGGATGTCCTGGATGCTGGGAATCGCCCTGCGGGATGAGATCTCACGCTGCCTGGCTTCGGTGCCGCCGGTGCCCTGCCCTCCGTTGCCTGCCCCGACCTCGCCACCAGCTCGGCCACCCCTGCCCCGTCGCCTCCGGTCGCGCCCGGCGCGCCAGGTTGCGCGACGCTCGGTGCCCACGTCCTCGGCGGCCGACTCGACCACGCCCTCCGGGGACACGGTCTCGACCTCCTCCTCCGGCTCCTCCTCGTCGGGCTCCTCGTCCTCGTCGGGCTCGAGGAGGTCCGAGGCATGGAGAAAGGCGCTCTTCTCCTGCCCGATGTCCACGAACGCCGCCTGAATGCCGGGCAGCACCGCTTCGACCCGGCCCAGGTAGATATCGCCAACCGTGCGCCGGTGATCGGGCCGATCCACCAGCAGCTCGACCAGCCGGTCGTCCTCCAGGATCGCCACGCGGGTTTCCCGCTGGCTGCCGTTGATCAGAATCTCGCGCTTCAAACGTGGGTACCTCGAGATGGACGGAGGCGCAATGCAAACGCGCCTCCAGGCGCGTCATAGTCGAGGCAAAAAGATACCTGGGACGGGGGGGTGTTGGGTATTGGTCCCACCACTAATCGACCACTTCGCCCAGAATCTGCCGCGCGATCACCAGCCGCTGGATCTCGCTGGTGCCCTCGCCGATCTCGCAGACCTTGGCGTCGCGCATCATCCGCTCCACCGGATATTCCGTGGTGTAGCCGTAGCCCCCGAAGACCTGCACCGCCTTGGTGGTGGTCCGCATGGCCAGCTCGGAACAATAGAGCTTGGCCATCGCCGCCTCCTTCTTGAAGGGCTTGCCGTGCTGCTTGAGCCAGGCGGCGTGATACAGCAGGTGGGTGCCGGCCTCGATCTCGAGCGCCATATCGGCCAGTTGGAAGCTCACCCCCTGGAAGCTGCCGATGAAGCGACCGAATTGTTTCCGGGTACCGGCATACCGGAGGGCCTCCTGGTAGGCGCCCTCGGCGATGCCCAGCGACAGCGCCGCGATCCCGATCCGGCCGCCGTCGAGCGTCTTCAGAAAATTGATGAATCCCTGGCCCGGCTTGCCCAGGACGTTGTCCTTGGGGACGACCGCGTCCTCGAAGACCAGCTCGCGGGTGTCGCTCGCCCGCCAACCCATCTTGTCTTCCTTCTTGCCGGCCCGCACGCCGCTGGTCTTGAGAAGGTCCTTGGCGTGGCCCACCCCGAGCGCGGCGCACCGGTCGAGGTCGGTGGTGTCCTTGGTGACGATGAAGCTGGTGATGCCCTTATTGCCCCGGCCCGGCTCGGTCCGGGCGGTCACGGAGAAGATCTCTCCGACCCCGGCGTGGGTGATGAACACCTTCGAGCCATTGAGGAGGTAGTGGTCGCCCTTGTCGACGGCGCTGGTGGCGGTGCCGCCGGCATCGCTTCCGGCGCCGGTCTCGGTGAGGCCGAACCCGCCCAGTACTCTGCCGGAGGCCAGCAGAGGGACGAATCGCCGTTTCTGGTCCGGGGTGCCGAACTCCACGATCGGCGAAGTGCCGAGATTGGTATGAGCACTGATGGTGAGCGCATGACTCGCGTCCACCTTGGCCATCTCGTGGATGGTGATGTAGTAGGACAGCTGGTCCATCCCGGCTCCGCCCAGCTCCTCGCTCCAGGGCACGCCCAGGAGGCCGAGCTCCCCCATCGCCTTGATGTTCTCCCAGGGGAACTCCGAGGTCCGGTCGAGCTCGCGCGCGACCGGCGCGATGTGGTCGCGGGAGAAATCCCGAACCATTTCGCGGACCTGGTGGTGATGTTCGGTGAAGTACAGTGAGTCGTCCATGATCGGTCCCAGAGGAGGAGCGCACGGGGCTGGGTCGGAGCGCAATATAGCCGGTCGGTGCTTGCGCGGCGGAGGCCCCGACCCGATCTTCGTGCACCCCCGCGACATTCACTCGACCGATCCGCCGATCCCGGAGGTTTCATGCCCCGCTGGAAGGCCGTTCCCCTTGCCATCGCCCTGGCCGGTGGGGTCTCCGCGTGCGGTGACGCCAAGCCGGACCCGAACAACCCGCTCGCCCAGTTGACCGCCGCCGCGGAGCAGATGCAGAAAGCGGCGGAGGGGTTCACCGGCGACCGCAAGCCGGTCCCTCCCGTCGCCTTCCGCGAGCTGATCGGGTTTCTCCCCACGCAGATGCCGGGAATGAAGGCGGACGAGCCGAAGGGGGAAACCACTACCGCGGGAAGCTGGCAGTACTCGCAGGCGGAGGTGGACTTCCGCTCCGAGGACGGCAAACGACACGTGGATGTCGGCATCTTCGACTACGCCCATATTCCCATGCTGTACGTCCCCTTCACCATGATGCTGAACATGAACGTGGCCAGGGAGAGCACCGAAGGCTACGAGAAGAGCGTGAAGGTGAAGGGCTATCCGGCGTTCGAGAAGTGGAACCGGAACGGTGGCAGCGAGATCGTGGTGCTGGTAGGTGACCGGTTCATCGTCAAGAGCGAGACCCGCGGCCTGGGCGAGGGATCGGCCAGGAAGATGGTGGAGGGATTGGACCTCAAGGGCCTGGCGGCGAAGGGGAAGTGAGCGCCGAGCGGCCCAGCCGCTCCAGCAATCGCCGCAGCTCGGCGTCGAACTTGGCGCGAAACCGTGGCCCGGCTCCGGACTTGGTACGCCCCCCCTCGCCCGGCTCCCCCGCCGCGAGTTGGGCGAGCGCCCGGTCGCCCAGAACCACGTAGGCCGGCACCCCCATCTCCCGCGCCACCGCCGCCCGCCATTCTTCCAGCGCACGCTCCGCGGCACCGCGGTCGGTGCGCGTGCCACCCGCTTCCCCGACACCGAGCGCGCCCAGGATCGTGGCACCGAACCGTTCCGCGACCGTGGGGCCGACCCCGGGGACGTCGGCCAGGGCCCCCGGCGTGGGCGGGGGATGCCGCGCCAGCCGGAGCAGCACCTCCGGCTCGAGCAGACACCCGCCCCACGGCCCGGCCTTGCCGGCCAGCGCCTGGCGCAGCCGAGCGAGCCGGGCGGCGACCTCGGCTGGCAGCGGGCGGCGCGCCGGCTCGGCGCGGCACCGGTCGCAGCCCGAGCACGTCGCGAGGGTCTCGCCGAAGTACCCGATCAGCGCGCGCCGGCGGCATCCGTTGCCGCGGGCGTAGCGCTCCATGGCGTGCAGCCGTTCCTCCGCACGCCGCCGCCGCTGCCGCACCGGCTCCCAGTCCACCGGCCCGAGATCGGGCCGCAGCTCGCGTCTGAGCCGTTCGGCTGATTCACGCACGTTTGCCGGAATGCCGGCCGCCTGCCGCCGGGCTCCTCCAGATGCGCTCGAGAGTGCGCCTCGGGGGGAAGGTGACATCGAGCTGGCGGCGGGGCAGCGTGAGTGTCGCGGGGATGCCAGAGCAGCACGCAGCGCGCGAACTCGCCGTCGCGACCCGCCCGCCCCGCCTCCTGGTAATAGGACTCGGGTGTCGGCGGCAGCGGTCCAGTGCACCACCAGCCGGACCGTGGGCTTGTCGATGCCCATGCCGAAGGCGCAGGTGGCCACCACGACATCGATCCGGTCGGCGAGGAAGGCATCGAGAATGGCGGCGCGGCGGGCGCGGTCGAGCCCGGCGTGATAGGGCGCGGCGCGGTGGCCCGCGGCCACGAGCGCCCGCGCCACTCCCTCGGTGACGCTCCGGGTGGGCGCGTAGACGATGGCCATCCGGTCGTCGCCGGAAATGAGACGCCGAAGCGCCCGAAGACGATCGCGATCGTCGGCGACGCGGACCACGCCGAACCACAGGTTTTCCCGGTCGAACGACCCGAGGTGCTCGGCGAACTTGCCCGCACCGAAGCCGAGCGCGCGGGCGATATCCCGCCGGACAGCGGGGGTGGCGCTGCCGGTGAGCGCGACCGCCGGTGGGCGGCCCAGCCGGTACCGGGCGGCGAGCAGCGCCCGGTAGCTGGGCCTGAAGTCGTGCCCCCATTCGGCGATGCAGTGGGCCTCGTCCACCGCCAGAAGCGAGGGCCGGATTCCCGCCTCCCGCAACTCGGGCGCGAACCGCTCCAGCCGCTCGGGCGACAGGTAGAGCAGACGCAGACCGCCCCGCGAGCAGCCGGCGTTGCACGGCCGCCTGCTCGTCGGCCGTGAGCCCGCTGGTGAGACACGCCGCTGGCAATCCCCCGCGCCTCGGCGGCCGCCACCTGATCCTGCATCAGCGAGATGAGCGGGCTCACCACGACGGTGAGCCCGCCCAGGGCCATCGCCGGCACCTGGAAGCAGACCGACTTGCCCGCGCCGGTGGGCAGGACCGCGAGGGTGTCGGTGCCCGCCAGGATGGACTCCACGACCGGCGCTTGGGCCGGGCGGAAGTCGTGGTATCCGAAGTGACGCCGCAGGATGGCTCGCGCGTCCTGCTCCATCGTCGGGCGCATGGCGCACGATGGGGCGGCGCCGCGTGACAGCCGCGGGATCGGGGAATCGCCGAGCGGAGCCGATCCGCCCGCGACGAGATCGGCGGCCCGCTCCGCTTGAACCATCGTGTGAGACCTCTTGCTCTCCACTGAAATAGTATCCGGCGTAACCCCAACCCGCGCCCCATCCAGGTAGACCTCGGCTCCCGGCGGCTGGGAGATCGCGGCCACATTCGTGCTCTTCGAACCGAGAATGGCGGCACACCCCTGGAGCAAGAGAAGTTGCAGCGCCGAGCCCATAACAGGTGCGAGACGAAGCCGCATGGTCATACAAGGCTCCTTCAAAGGTCATGGTCAGCGTGCCAAGACTCGAGTTCAGCAGACTGAGGGGCAGGTGGTCGAAACGCTATGAGGAGGGAGTGACACTGGCCAACCTACGGCGGGGATGGATTGGCGCAAGGTCACGAGGATCACAGGGCGGTTGCCCCCGCCACGATGGAGGAACTCTGCTAATGACAACAGTTTGCCGGAAGTGGCGACAACGAAAAAGCGGCGCACCGTTGCCGGTGCGCCGTCTAGCTCCGTCGGGCAGGGACGCTCAGTTACCGCCGAACCGCACGCCGACCGTGAAGGGGATGAAGTTCGTGTTGTCCCCTTCGGTGAACACGTTGTGGAACCGGCCCTCGACGAACACGCCCGCGGAGCCGGCCTTGAAGTCGAACCCGGCACCGGCGTTGAGTCCGAATTTCGTCACCGACTGGTCGAAGCCGGTAGGGACGCCGTCGCCCTTGGGCTTGATGTTGTAAACCCCGCCACCACCGATCAGGTACGGACGGAACTTGGTGTCCTCCGACACCTTGAACTTGTACACGAGGTTCCCCGTGCCGTAGATCAACTGCGACTTGATGTCGGCAGGAGTCTCGTCACTGAAGCTGGCTGAAGGTTCCATCGATCTGGAACCCCACCGGGACGTTTTGCGGCACGAAGGACACCGCGCCGGTGCCATGCCATCCGAGCTTGGCGGCGTCATCGAAGTTCCCCAGCGGCAGGGTCACGCCCCCGCCCAATGAGAACTCCGCACCTTGGGCGAGCAACGGGGCCGTGCCCGCCGATGCCATGAGGACCGCGCTCAAAGCCGCACTCCTGATCATGCTCATAGTCTCCTTCTCCTGTTCCCTTGGTGGCTACATCTAAGAAATACGTCGCGACGGGAACCTAGCCTAGTCGGGCTTCGCGCGCGTGTGATTCAGGTCACAGTAATGATGTGATTTGGATCACACCTTCCCCTGGCCCCCACCCGGCCCACGGCGCCGGCCTACGATCCGGAGCAGGAGCGACACGGCAATCAGAGCGATGGCGCCCCAGACCACCCGGCGGTCCTCCAGCATGATCGCGATCACCGCCAACACCATGCCGCCGAGCGACAGCGCGAGCCGGACGCGATTCAGGCTCACTTCTTGACCAGGAAACGGCTGATCGCGTCGCGAAAATCCGGCGTCTGTCGCGCCAGCGCGTTGACCCGCGCGCCGAGCGCGATGCCTTGCTCGAAGGACTGGCCCTCGAGCTGGTAGAAGAGCTGTTTGGTGAGCGCCAGCGCGGACCCGGGGGAAGCAGCCAGGGCGCGGGTGAGTGCGTCCAGCTCTCGATCAAGCTCCTGTTCCGGCACGACCCGCGAGACCAGGCCGCAGGCGTGCGCCTCCGGCGCGCTCAGCAGCCGGCCGCTCAGGACGAGGTCCAGTGCCACCTTTTCGCCGACCGTCCGTCGCAGCATGGTCATCACCATCGCGGGCACGAACCCGCGGAGGATCTCGGGGTATCCGACCTGCGCACCGGCGCCCGCGAGCACGATGTCGCAGGCCGTCATGAGGCCGGCCCCGCCGGCGAGCGCGCGTCCCCGGACCACCGCGACCACCGGCTTCGGTATCTGCGCGCATGCGGGTGAACAGCGTGCCCAGCCGAAGCGCCGATGCCTCGTTCGCCTCGGGAGTGGCGTCGGCCGAGGCGAGCAGCTCCTCCAGGTCGGCTCCGGCGCAAAAGTCCTTTCCGGCGCCGGTGAGAACCAGCACCCGGACCTCGGCATCGAGGTCGGCGTCTTCGAGCGCCCGGTGGAGCGCGTCCACCAGGGCCGAGCTGAGGGCATTGCGCTTGTCGGGGCGGTCGAGGGTGAGGGTGAGGATTCCCCCCTCCCGTGCCGAGGCCAGCGGGGCGGGTCGCGGGCTCATGCCCGCACCAGCCGCCGGGCGAGGGCGGAGGGCACCGCAACCTCCATCCGGAGCAGCGCCGTGGAGTAGACCTTGCCCTGGGCGTCGGTCTTGAGCGAGATCGTGCCGCCGCCATCGAGCGCCTCGTGCAGCAGGAAGTTCAGCGCGTTCAGATTGGGCAGCTCGAAGCGCTCCACCCCACTCACCATGCCCTTGAAATGCCGGGCGACCCGCGCGATGGTCACCTCGCGCACCAGGATCGGATAGTACTCCGGCCGCAGCGCGATGAGCCCGACGTTGGCGGTGTTACCCTTGTCGCCCGACCGGGCATGGGCGAGATACCGGAGTTGTATCGCCGCTTTCTTGGGCGCCTTCCGAGAACCGGGTCCAGCCATGCTCGCTCCCTCCCGCGTCAGGCCGACAGGATCTCTACGTTCACCTGCCGCTCGATCTCTCGCCGGTCGATGAGCGCCGGCCAGTAGGCCACCACTTCCTCCACCGCGGGCCGCCCGCCCGCGAAGCCCGTGACGCTCGGCGGGCCGGTCAGCACCAGCGGCGCGATCTCCCGGGTAAACCGCTCGACCGGGGCCTTGTCCCGCGCACGCACGCCGATGCGCAGCTGCACCTCGGGGATATCCGGGTGAGGGCGGCCGCTCAGCCGGCCGTGGGTGGCGTCCACCCCCACGAACTCGGTGAGGATCTGCTCGAATTCCAGGCCGAGATCGGCCAACCGTCCGCGGAGCACCCGGTCGGCCGCCCGCGCCTTGTCGTACGCCTCCGGCCAGGAGTAGACCAGCGTGCCGACCGCCTTGTATCCATAGAAGTACGCGATGGACACCTTGAGCATCGGCGTCCGCGGCCCCCCGCGAATACCAGAAACCCGCACCCGGTCGCGGCCGGCCTGACGCAGGTGGATGCTGGTGAAGTCGGCCACGCCGTCCGGCGTGATGTAGCCGTGGGGGTCGCCCATCTCGTAGACCAGCTGCTCGGTCACCGACGCTACCGAGACGACGCCACCGGTGCCGGCGTGCTTGGTCACCACGAAGCTGCCGTCGGCGGAGGCCTCGACGATGGGGAAGCCGGGATCGGCCATGCCCTTCACCGCGCGCCACCCCTTCAGCAGGTTGCCGCCCGAGGCCTGCGCGCCGCACTCGATGATGTGGCCGGCCACCGTGCCGGCCGCCACCTTGTCCCAGTCCTCGGGTGACCAGCCGAACTCGTGGAAGATGGGGCCCAGCGTGAGGCCGGTGTCGGTCACCCGGCCGGTCACGACCACGTTGGCCCCGCCGCGGAGCGCCTCGACGATGGGCGCCATCCCGAGATAGGCGTTGGCCGAGAGCACCTGGTCGCGGATCTCGGAGAGGGGGCGGCCGGTCTCCATGTCCGCCAGCGCGTGACCCCGCTCGAGGAGCTGGTCCAGCCGCCCCAGGATGTCGTCACCGGTCACCAGCCCCACACGCAAGCGTCCCGCCAGCCCGAGCCTGCGCGCCACCTCGAGCACCGCCTCCGCGCAGCCCCGCGGATTCACGCCGCCGGCGTTGGAGGTGACCTTGATTCCCTTCTTGACGACGTCAGGGAGAATCCGCTCCATCAGCGGCACGAAGTCGCGGGCGTAGCCCGCCCGCGGATCGCGCGACTTCTGCTTCTGCATGATGGACATCGTGACCTCGGCGAGGTAGTCCATCATCAGGTAGTCGATCGGGCCGCCGCGCACCTGCCGCACCGGCGCTTCGAGCCAGTCGCCCCAGAACCCCTGGCCGGCGGCGATCCGCACCACCCGCTCGCTCATCGCCCGCTCCTCTCCGCGAAGCCATCCTCCCGAGTCCATACCTGGCCGCCGGCGCGCGCGAGGAAGACGCCGAGGGGAGCGAACCCCTCCGGCAGCGGCCAGGGCGCGGGCGGGAGCTGAAAGCGCACGGCGACGCTTCCGCCGGCCGCGATGGTGACGTCACCGGTGCCCGGCATGACCGGAGCGACCGTCACCGACGAATCGGCGTACAGTCGAATGGTCGACGTCCGCGGTCCACGGCCGATCGTCCCCCGGATCCGCCAGGCCCGGGAAGCAGGGTCAGCTCCGCACGGGTGTCGCCGTGTCCATCCGGCAGCGTCGTGCTGAGCCGGCCGAAGGCGTACTCCATGGGGTCCTGGGCGATCTGCCGGCCGGCCGAATCGAGCACCGTCACTCCGAAATCGGTGAACCGGCCCCACTGGCCGCGGTCCATCGCCACATCCACCTCCAGTCCCGTCGCCCAGGCGGGAATCTCGAACGGGATGCGCTGGACGGCCGCACCGCTCGCCCGGACCGGCACCTCACGCTGCCCGCCTCGCAGGCGAAGCTCGATCCCAGCCGTGACGGCCTTCCCGGTCACGTTGGCCAACTCGGCCACAGCGATCTCGCCCGTGCGACCGGACGACAATGGTGAACGGCGCGTGGGAGACCGCCGCCGTGACCGTCATGCGCCCACCGGGCACGGAGGACGCCACGACCTGATAGTCGCCGCGCACGACGTCACGAGCATCCACCCGGTAGACGGCGCCGTCCGGTGCCGACGCCCAGCGGACGGGTGCCGACCTCACGGTAGGGCGCCCCACCGGGCTCATGGAGATGCGCGAGACCGCGCTGGCCGATGCCCGGACGAGATCCTGACCTCGAACGGCCGTGCGCTATCCGCGGCGAAGAACGAGCGGACCGCCTCGCCCGTCCCGACCGGTGCGGCCCGGCGGAGCGGGATCGTGGTGTCCGCCACCGCCGCCGGGACGACGATGGTGGTCACCAGGCGAAACCCCGGCCCGGCGAGCGTATCCGGTGGCCAGCCCGAGACGACGCCGGTGTACGCGCCCGGCGCGGCCAGGCCGTCGGCCGCGTAGCGCAGCTCGACCGAGGTGACCTCCCGGCGAGGGTCACCGTCGGGGGCCCGGTGAGCCAGGGCACGTTGCTCCGAAGCGTGTAGGTGACGGGGGCCGCGTCCGGCGGCCGCCTGACCTCGAACCTTTGGGCGCCGGTCTTCGGCGCGCCGGGCCCGGCCACCACCCAGCCGCCCGACGTCTTCCCGTCCCGCGATGCGTCACCTCGACGCCCGACGCCCTTCCACCACCGATCAGCCAGCGGTAGGCCGCGTCCACGTCGGGTACCCCCCTGCCCTCGTCCAGGTAGCCGCCTTCCGGAGCGGGCCGCGCGGTCACCATCAGCGCCTGCCTCATGGTGAGCGCCTGGATCGGCCGCTTCTCCTGGGCCAGCGCCGAGAGAAGCAGCGCCGCCAGGCCGGCGGCGTGAGGCGCCGCCATGCTGGTTCCCTGCTTCACCTCGTCGCCCGCATTCCACAGCGGCACGCTGCTGTACGCCACGCCCGGCGCGAGGATGTCGGGCTTGGCCACCTCGCCGCCGCGCGCGCTGAAGTCGGCGACGATGTCGGTCGCCGCTCCGCTCCCGTCGGGAGGCAGGAAGACGGACGGGATCGTGGCGCCCACCGAGATCGCGCGGCCGGCCGAGCCGGGGAAGCCGATGGTCGACAGACCGGGGCCGTCGTTGCCCGCGCTCACGGTGAGGACGAGCTCGGGATGCAGCGCGAGCACCGAGTCCACCAGCCCGTCGATCCGGGCCTCGCCCTCGCGCTCGTTGCCCACCCCGAAGCTCAGGTTGATCACCAGCGGCTGCCGCCGGGCGGCCGCGAATCGGATGGCGTGGTCCATCGCGGCCAGGATGGCGCCGCTGGTGGAGACGCTGCCGTTCGCGCGGTCGGAGATCTTGAGGCCGAGCAGCTGGGCGCCGGGTGCCACGCCGTCGAACCCGCGTCACGCCGTAGAGGTCGTTGGCCGCGGCGATGCCGGCCACGTGGGTGCCGTGAGCATCGAGCGCGAAGTACAGGTCGAGCACCGGCTCACCGCCGCGCTCGGAGAAATTCGCCGCCAGGTTCACCCGGGGCACGCGGCCCCGCGGCGCCCACCCGAAGGTCTCCCGCCCCAGCAGATAGTCCCGCACCGGGCGCTCCCCGGCCAGGGACCCGTCGCCATCGGTATCCGCGAGGACGACCCAGCCGTCGAGGGCCCGGGTGACGACCAGCGCGAGCGTATCGGTGGCCTCGCCGTCCCCATCGAGGTCGGACGCCGGCGGCTCGCCGAGCGAGAGCTCCCGCAGCGTGCCCCCGTAGTAGGGACCGGTGGTGTTGAGCCCGACCACCCGGCCGAACCCGCCGAGCTTGCGGCCCCCGATCTCCACCGTGTCGCGGCGCGGCGAGATCCGGGTGAGGCGTCACCGCCCCTTCGCCCGAGAAATCCCGCACGTCCACCAGCTTGGGATCGCCGGTCGAGGTGGCGCGCAGCCCGGGAGCGCCGGGATCCACCCCGGTGTCGAGAATCGCGATCAGGACGCCGCGCCCGTCGTAGGTCGGATGCTCCCGGACGAAGCGGTCCGCCCCGGTGCTCGCGAGCGGCATCCAGCCGCGCGCATACGCCACTTCCGGAGGCGCGATCCGCTCTACCCTCGCCTCCGGTCCGGGAACCCGCACCGGCGTGCGGGACGCGGGCGCGGGGTCGACCCGCGGCTCCGGCGGAGTGGGAGGGCTTTCACGCGGAGACGGGGCGCAGGCGAGCACGAGCAGCGCGGCCAGCGAGGTGGTCAGGCGCATGAGCCGCTAGCGGGCGGGAGCCGCGTCCATCGGCGGCAGCACGAAGGGGCCGAGATGGGGGCCGGCGTAGCCGGCGCAGACGCGCAGCGCGAAGGCGAGCTGCTCGCGGGTCTCCTCGGGCGTGACGATCGCGTCCACATGCCCTCGAGCGGCGGCGTGGCGCGCATCCAGCTGCATCTCGTAGTCGGCGCGCATCGATTCCATGGAGCGCTGGACGTCGGGCTCCACCTCCCGGTTCTCCCGCTGCGCCCGCTCGATCTCCGGCCCGTGCACCGCCATGACCGCCGATTCGCCCTCCATCACCCCCATGCGGCCGGTGGGCCAGGAGAAGATGAAATCGGGATCGAACCCCTGCCCCGCCATCGCGTAGTAGCCCGCCCCCGACGCGTGGTTGACCGTCAGCACGATCTTGGGGACGACGGCGGTCGCCATCGCCTCGACGAAATGGGCGCCGGCGCGGATGATCCCCGACTGCTCCGCCTCGGGCCCCACCATGAAGCCGCTCACGTCCTGCACGAACAGGAGGGGGAGCCGCTCGCGACTCGCGGTCTCGATGAAGTAGGCGACCTTCTCCGCGCTGCCGGTGTACAGGATCCCGCCGAATCGCGGCCGCTCGCCGGCCTGGCCCTTGATGAGGCCCCGCTGATTCGCGATCACGGCCACCGGCCACCCGCCGACGTGGGCATGGCCGCAGATCATCTCCTTGGCCGACGTCCGGCTGGAACTCGTCGAGCGAGCCGCCGTCGAGCAGGCAGGCGAGGACCTGGTGCATGTCGTAGGAGAGGCGGTGATCGTGCGGGAGAAGGTCGTACAGGTCGGTCGGAGGACGGGCCGGCGGCCGCTCGGCCGCACCCGGTGCCCGACCCCGTCGACCCGCGGCAGCCGGCCGATGTACTCGCGGATCCGCTGGAGGCACTCCTTGTCGTTCGCGGCGCGGTAGTGCGCCACGGCGCTGAGCTCGGTGTGGGTGCGGGCGCCGCCCAGCGACTCGGCGTCGATGGTCTGCCCGGTCGCGCCCTTCACCAGGTTCGGGCCCGCCGAGCCCCATGAAGCTGGTGCCCTCGACCATGAAGATGACGTCGGACAGCGCGGGCAGGTAGGCGCCGCCCGCGATGCAGCTCCCCATGACCGCGCTGATCTGGGGCACGTGGAGGTAGCGCCGCATGATCGAGTTGTAGTAGAAGATCCGGGCCGCGCCGTACTGCCCGGGGAAGACGCCGCCCTGGTAGGGGAGGTTCACGCCGGCGCTGTCCACCAGGTAGACGATCGGCACCCGCTGCCGCATCGCCACTTCCTGCGCGCGCAGGATCTTGCGAATGGTCTCCGGCCACCACGACCCGGCCTTGACGGTGGCGTCGTTCGCCACCACGACGATCTCGCGGCCCTCGGCCACGCCGACGCCGGTGATCACCCCGGCGCCCGGCGCCTGACCGTCGTACTGGTCGTACGCCACCAGCAGGCCGAGCTCGAGCCAGGGTGCCGCCGGATCGAGCAGCTCCCGCACCCGCTCCCGGGGCGACAGCTTTCCCTGCTGGTGCATCCGGGCGACGCGCGCGGCGCCGCCGCCTTCCCGGAGACGCGCCGCCAGCTCGCGATACTCGTCGCTGAGCTGCCGGAGCCGGCTTTCCTTGGACTGGGTGGAGGCGGTCACGGCACCGGCCTCAGGACTCGAGGTGTTCGGCCGCCCACGACTCGATGTAGTCGATCAGGTCGGACGTGGGTGTGCCGGGCCCGAACAGCCGGCCGATGCCCTGCTCCTGGAGCGCGGCCATGTCCTCCGGCGGGATGATCCCGCCGCCGGTCACCAGGATGTCGGGCCGGCCCGAGTCGACCATCAGCTGGCGGACGCGGGGAAAGAGCGTCATGTGCGCGCCGGAGAGGATCGAGAGGCCGACCACGTCCACATCCTCCTGCACCGCCGCCGTCGCGATCATCTCCGGCGTCTGATGCAGTCCGGTGTAGACGACCTCCATGCCGGCGTCGCGCAGGGCCGCCGCGACCACCTTGGCGCCGCGGTCGTGGCCATCGAGGCCCGGCTTGGCGACCAGCACGCGGATCGGCCGGGGAAGCGAGCGTTGGGGGCCCGGCATCGTCAGGAGCGTCCTCCGTTCAGCAGGTCGTCGGCCAGCGCGGTGAGCGAATCGAACTCGCCGGCAGTCGGGGCCGGGGCCGGCGGTGTCCGGCAGGAGCAGCACCGCCTCCATTCCCGCCGCCCGGGCGCCGACCACGTCCACGTCATAGAGGTCGCCCACATAGAGCGCCTCGGCCGGCGCGACGCCCAGGGCGTCGAGCGCGGCCCGGAAGATAGCGGGATCGGGCTTTTCGACACCTACCAGCGCGGAGTCGAGTACCACGTCGAAACGGTCGCGAACCCCGGCGGCCACCAGCGCCTCCTCCACCCGTCCATCGCTGTTGGACACCACGCCGAGCCGCAGCCCGGCGCCCCGGAGACGATCGAGCGCCTCGGGAGTGCCCGGGGCGAGCCGGCACCACAGATGACGCTCGTCGTGCAGCCGCTGGAGCACGTCGCTCACCTCGCCCATGCGGGCCGCCGGCACGCCGGCGGCGGTGAACAGCGCCTCCAGGTAGACCCGTGCGCGATCGCGGTCCAGGCCCCGGGCGCCCTCCGCCGCGCGCGTCGCGGCGCCCGCCGACCCGGCGAGCCGCCCGGCATCGAGGGGCAGGCCGAGCGCCGCGCCGACGGCGGCAGCCATCCGGTCGTGATCGAGGAAGAGGAGCGTGTTGCCGGCATCGAACAGCACCGCCTTCAACGATGCCGGCCTGCGGGCGGAGGCGGTCAGCGGAAGCGCAGCAGGCCGGAGAGGCCTTCGATCGCGTCGCGCGCCTCGGGCTCGTATACCACGTTCACGTCCACCTTCTGGCGCAGGGCCTCCTCGATCGCGTCGTCCACCACGTCGAGCACCGGCGGTCGGCTCGCCCTCGCCGCGGCAGTCGCGCTCGGTGAGGGCCAGCCGGCCGGAGTCGGCGCACCGGAAGCCGGGCTCCCCGGCGTCGGCGTGGACCAGCAGCGCCCGCACCTGCCCGCGCGAGAGGGCCCGGAGCGTGGGTGTCATCCCGTTGACCGACCACCCGCTGCCCAGCGCCTCCTGCATCTCCCGCACCAGGGCGCGCTCGGCATCGCGCTCCCACGCCTCGCGCACCGCGAGCGTGGACTGGTGGACCAGCGCGGGCGTCGCCTCCTTCGGGTTGAGCCGCGCGGTGCCGAGCACGCGCTCCACCAGGTAGTTGTGGAGGAACGGCTCGACCGCCGCGGCCTCGGTCCCGGTGCCGGCCAGGACGATCCCGTGCGCCGGGTGGCGGCGATCGATGGCGAACAGCTCGCGCGCGATCGCCTCGTAGTGCCGCTGCTTCTCCTCGCGGATCCGGTTGTTGTAGGTGTGCTCTCCCCAGCCGGGGCCGTCGGCGTCGCCGCGGAAGCGCTTGCCGCGGGTCGCCTCCGCCCGCAGGCTGGGCAGCTCGACGGCCTCGAAGGCGGTGACCTCGAAGAAGCGGGCCGCGGTCCGGTCGAGCACGACGGTCAGCAGGCGCCCGAACTCATCCTCCACCGACGCCAGCTCCCGCACCAGCGGGGAGCCGTCCACCGCCAGCCGCGAGCGGTACACGAAGGGAAGCGGGATCGCCTCGAAGAGGCCGATCGGCTGGCAGGCGAAGAGCGCGATGCCCTGAGTCGAGGGAAGGTTCTCCTGGCTGCGAAGGTGGCTCTGGATCCGCTCCAGGTCGCGGGTCGACCTCCTCCTGCGTCGCGCGGTCGAGCCCCAGGCGGGGCATGGCCTGCACCACTTCCCGCACCCGGTTCTTGAGCTTGATCAGGTACTTGCCGCGGCTTCGGTCGCGCGGCTCGAGCTTCTGGTAGCAGGTCACCACCCGGTGCCTGCCGGCGCTCACCGCGCCAAGACGCTGCAGCCGCTCCCGTTCCGTGGCGCCGTCTCCCCGCGCCCGGTCAGAAGAATACCGGCTCGCGATAGTTGCCATATATCTCCTCGAGCACGTGCCGGATCTCGTACAGCGTGCAGTACGCACGAGCACAATCCAGCATCGCGGGAATGATGTTGCGGTCGTCCGCCGCGGCCGCCCCGAGCGCGGCCAGGCGCTCCGCGACCAGCGCGGCGTCGCGGCCGGCCCTGAGCCGCGCGAGCCGCTCTCGCTGGGTCCGCTCGGCCGCGTCGCCGACCTTCAGGATCTCGACTGGCGGCTCCGCGTCCTCCACGAACTGGTTGACGCCGACGACGGTCTGACGCCCCTGCTCCAGCGCGCTCTGGAACCGCATGGAGGAGTGCGCGATCTGCCGCTGGAACCAGCCCGACTCGATCGCCGGCACCACGCCGCCCTGGGCGTCGATCTCGGCGAACAGGCCTTCGGCCTCGCGCTCGAGCGCGTCGGTCAGCGCCTCGACGTAGTAGGAGCCGCCCAGCGGGTCGGCCACGTTGGGGACGCCGGTCTCGTAGGCCAGGATCTGCTGAGTCCGGAGCGCCACCCGCACCGACTCCTCGGTCGGCAGCGCCAGCGTCTCGTCCAGCGCGTTGGTGTGCAGCGACTGGGTGCCGCCCAGCACCGCCGCGAGCGCCTGATAGGCCACCCGCACGATGTTGTTGTGCGGCTGCTGCGCGGTGAGGGTGACGCCGGCCGTCTGGCAGTGGAACCGCATCTTCCAGCTGCGGGAGTCCGTCGCGCCGTAGCGCTCGCGCAGGTGCCGGGCCCAGATCCGCCGGGCGGCCCGCAGCTTCGCGATCTCCTCGAAGAAGTCGTTGTGCACGTCCCAGAAGAACGACAGCCGCGGGGCGAAGCTGGTCCACCTGCAGCCCGCGCGCGAGGCCGTGCTCCACGTAGCAGAACCCGTTCGCCAGCGTGAAGGCCAGCTCCTGGGCCGCGGTCGCCCCGGCCTCCCGGATGTGGTAGCCGGAGATCGAGATGGTGTTCCACTGTGGGCGTGTGCTCCGCCGCCCACTCGAACAGGTCCACGATGATCTTGAGCGCGGGCTCGGCGGGATAGATCCAGGCGTGCTGCGCCATGTACTCCTTGAGGATGTCGTTCTGGATCGTCCCCTGGAGCCGGTCGATCGGCACCCCCTGCTTCTCGGCCGCCGCGACGTAGAAGCAGAACAGCATCGCGGCGGGACCGTTGATGGTCATCGAGGTGGAGACCTGGTCGAGCGGGATGCCGTCGAACAGGGTCTCCATGTCCGCCAGGCTGGAGATCGCGACCCCGCACTTGCCCACCTCGCCCTCGGCACGCGGGTGGTCCGAGTCGTAGCCCATGAGGGTGGGAAAGTCGAAGGCGACCGAGAGGCCGGTCTGGCCCCGCTCGAGCAGGAACTTGTAGCGCTCGTTGGTATCCTCCGCGGTCCCGAACCCGGCGAACTGCCGCATGGTCCAGAGCCGCCCGCGGTACATCGTGGGGTGGATGCCGCGGGTGTAGGGAAATCCGCCCGGCAGTCCGAGGGCGGCCTGCGGGTCGGGTGGCAGATCGAGCGGGGTGTACAGCGGCTCGACCTCGCGCCCCGAAACCGAGGTGAACTCCGCGTCGGCGCGGCGGGGGAGCGCCGCCGCCTTGGCGCGCCAGGCCGCGACTTCGGCCCGCAGCCGCTCCACCTCGCGTTCCAGCTCGGTTCCCGACGTCGTCATAAACGGGCACCCTGTTTGAGACCGTCCAGCACTTCGTGGGCCACGTCGTACGGACTCATTCGCCCTTCCACCACCTCGTCCAGCCGGTCGCTGATCAGCTGCTCCGCATGGGTCTCGCTCCACATCCAGCGCCGGGCCGCCCGGTCCACCACCTCGCGGGTGCGCTCCAGCATCCGCTGGCGACGGCGCTGCTCCAGCGTGCCCGATCTGCGCCAGCCAGTCGTGGTGCCGGTCGAGCGCGGCGATCAGCTCGTCGATCCCGTCGCCCTTGGCCGCCACGGTGAGCAAGACGGAGTGCTCCCACAGCCCCTCCGCGATCGCCGGGCGCTCGCGAGGGCCGGCCGGTCCCGCAGCGCGAGGCCCGTGATGCGCCGGCACGTTGCGGTACGCGTTCCCCCGCCGGATGCCGAGCGTCACCTCGATCTCGTGCCGCAGCTTATCGGCGCCCGGCCGGTCGGCCTTGTTCACGACGAAGATGTCCGCGGCTTCCATGACGCCGGACTTGAGCGTCTGGATGCCGTCGCCCGACTCGGGCACCAGGACCAGCACGGTCGTGTCAGCCATGCGCGCGACGTCGAGCTCGGACTGGCCGACGCCGACCGTCTCCACCACGATCCGGTCGAAGCCGGCGGCGTCGAGGAGGTCGGAGACTTCACGGGTGCTGGTGGCGAGTCCGCCGAGCGAGCCGCGGCTGGCCATCGAGCGGATGTAGACGCCCTCGTCCAGCGCGACGGATTCCATGCGGATGCGGTCGCCGAGGAGGGCGCCGCCGGTAAACGGGCTGGTCGGATCCACCGCGACGACACCGACGCGGAGGCCCGCCGCGCGGTAGGCGAGCACCAGGCGCTCGACCAGGGTGGACTTCCCCGCCCCGGCGGGCCGGTGACCCCGATGCGACGTGCCCGGCCGAGCGAGCGGTGGACCCCCGCGAGCAGCCGCTCGAATCCCGGCCGGCCGTTCTCGACCACCGAGATCGCCCGCGCCAGCGCGACCGTCTTGCCGGCCGTGAGGTCCGCGAGCAGAAGGTCCGGATCCATGGTGGAAAGGTCGCCCCGCACCGGGGGAGAGGCAAGCGGATCGGCGGCCGTCACGCGGACGCGGGCTGTAAACGCTGGCGTATGGTGTCCAACGCCTGATCCACGTCGCCGAACAGGTTGTCCTCGCCGATTTCATCCAGCAGGCCCGATCGCCCCAGCGCGATCAGCGGCTGAGAGTGCACGTCGCTCAACACCACCTGGGTCCCTTCGGCCCGGGTCCGGCGGACCAGGTCCTTGAGCGCGTGCATCGCGGTGGAGTCGATCGCCGGGACGTTCCGCATCCGGATCACCAGCACCCGGGGCCGGCGGGACACCTCGCTCAGGGTCTGCTTGAATTTCTCGGCGGCGCCGAAGAAGAAGGGGCCGTTGATCTCATAGACTTCGACCCCCGGCGGGATCTGGCGCCGGTAGATCGCGCCCCGGTCATCGCCGGGGGCCTCGCCTGTGTCCTCGAACTCGCGCCGGACGATGGTGATGTTCGTTACCTCCGCCATCCGCTTCATGAACAGGAACGCCGCGAGCACCATCCCGACGCCGATGCCCACGGTCAGGTCCACCAGGAGCGTGAGCAGGAATGTGGTCACCATGACCAGGGCATCGCTCCTGGGCGCCTGGAGCTCGTGGACGAACACCCGCCATTCGGTCAGCCGATAGGCCACCACCAGCACGATGGCCGCGAGGACCGACAACGGGATAAGCTCGGCCCAGCGGCCGAAGAACAGGGTGATCAGCAGCAAGGTGAGCGCGTGGACCATGCCAGCAACCGGTGTCCGGCCGCCGCTCTTGATGTTGGTGGCGGTCCGCGCGATCGCCCCGGTGGCCGGCATGCCCCCGAACAGCGGTGAGACGATGTTGGCCACCCCCTGGGCGACCAGCTCCATGTTCGACCGGTGCCGGCCCCCAATCATGCCGTCCGCCACCACCGCCGACAGGAGCGACTCGATGGCGCCGAGCGCCGCGATGGCAAGGGCCGGCCCGACCAGCTCTCTGAGCTCGCCCAACGAGACCGAGGGAAGCACCGGCACCGGAAGGGTCGACGGGATGGCGCCGAAGCGGCTGCCGATCGTCTCCACCGGCAGGTCGAGCAGCCGGGCGGCGGCCGTTCCCGCCAGCAGGGCGACCAACGGCGCCGGCACGCGAGGGCTGCGCCAGGGCGAGAGCAGTAGAACCAGGGTGAATACGGTCAGGCCCACCGCGTACGGATTGACCGTCCCGGCGTGCGCCACGTAGGCCGTGATGCGCTCGACCAGCTCGGCCGGCGGGTCGGTCATGCGAAGGCCGAGCGCGTCGCGGAGTTGCTGGATGGCGATGAGCGCGCCGATGGCCGCGGTGAAGCCGGTGACGACGGGAAACGGGATGAACTTGATCGCGCCGCCCAACCTGGCCAGGCCGAGCGCCAGGAGGATGAAGCCGGCCATCAGCGTGGCGGCCAGCAAGCCGTCCACTCCATATCGCTGCACGATCCCGTAGACGATCACCACGAACGCGCCGGTCGGGCCGCCGATCTGCACCCGCGAGCCGCCCAGAGCCGAGACCAGGAAACCGGCGATCACCGCGGTATAGAGCCCGCGGTCGGGCGTGACGCCGCTGGCGATGGCGAAGGCGATCGCCAGCGGGAGCGCCACGACCCCGACGATCACGCCGGCGACGACGTCGGCCGCGAACTGCTCGCGGGTGTAGGTCTTGAGGGTGGTCACCAGCTTGGGGACAAGCACCGACGGCATCCTCCCTCAGGGTCCGGGCCATTTGCGCCGAAAACGAAGCGGATTCTGGAACAGGTGCGCGGGCAACAGGAAGATCACCAGGAACATCCCGAACGAGAGCAGCAGCCCCGGCACCAGGATGGCGAGGCGGCCGGTCGCCAGATACAGCACGCTGGTGATGAGCGCGACCGTGAAGGCGAAGAACGCCAGCAGCGCGCGGCGCACCTGCTGGGCGAGAAACCGCTGCAGCTCGAGCATGTCCCGGGGGTGGGACCGCACCCGCAGCTCGTCGCGCTCCACCCGACGCACCAGCTCACGCACCGTGCGTACCGCCGCGACCGCCTCCTGGGTCCAGTCGGTGATGCGGGCGCGCGGGTCCTGCTCCAACACGCCCTGGATCAGCCGGGTAGCCGACCGCGCCACCACGGGTCGGGCCACGGCGAGGGCGTTGAAGTCCGGGTCGTAGCGCAACCCAATGCCTTCGACCAGTACCGCCGCCCGGCCGAAGTAGACCAGGTTCGAGGGCAGCATGAGCGGCCACTCGTAGAAGGTCTGGAGCACCTGCTCGACGAGCTGCTGGATCTGGCGGGACGAGACGTCGTCGCGGATGGTGATCGCCATCAGGCTCCGGGCCGCGTCACGGATGGTCCCCCGGTCCACGTCGGGATCCAGGATGCCGAGCTCGTAAAAGGCGTTGATGAGACCGTCCACGTCCTGCCGGGCGGCGGCGAGGACCGCCTCCACCAGCCGCCGGCGGGTCTCCCGCTCCACCTGTAACACCATGCCGAAGTCGAGCAGGACCAGCCGACCCTGAGCATCGACCAGCAGATTGCCGGCGTGGGGGTCGGCGTGAAAGACTCCGTCCTCCAGCATCATCTTGACGTACATCTCGGCCAGCGTCGTCATCAGCGCGTCGAGCCGCAGCTCGCCGGACGCGAGTCGCTGCTGCAACCGGTCGATCCGGGTGCCCTCGACGTACTCCAGCACCAGCACCCGCCGCCGCACCAGGTCGGGCACCACCTCGGGGACCACCACCTTCGGCTCGGCGGCGAAGTTTCGCTTCAGCGTGGCCGCGTTCCGGGCTTCCTCGCGGAAATCGAGCTCGTCGGAGATCCGCTTGGAGAATTCACTCACGATCGCCGTGATGGCCCGGACCTGATGGCCGGGAAACAGGAGGTTCAGGAGGAAGAGGATCCGGAAGGAGACGTCGATGTCCCGGCGGACGACCTCCTCCACGCCGGGGCGCAGCACCTTGACCACGACTTCCCGCCCCCGATACGACGCCCGGTGGACCTGGCCCAGCGACGCCGCGGCGAGCGGCTCGGGGTCGAACCGCTCGAAGAGCTGGACGGCCTCCTCGCCCAACTCGCCGCGGATTACCGTTTCCGCCACACCCGGCGGCAGCGGCGGCACCTGATCGGTCAGGGTCCCGATGGCCGAGAGGTAGGGCTCGGGCAGGATGTCGGCGCGGGCCGCGAAGACCTGGGCCAGCTTGATGAACGCCGGGCCCAGGTCGGCGACGGTGCGGGTGAGCCGCGCTGCCCGCCGGCGATGCCGCTCCTCGTCGCGCCGCGGTGGGCGCCCAAAGAGAATGAAGCGCCGGCGATCCCGGAGGAAGGCGAGCACGAACGGGAAGAGGCGGGCGAAGACGACGAGGGGTCGCATTCAGCCCAGGGTCAAAGCAGCAGCCATCCCGCCAGGCCGAGGAGCAGCACGAAGCCGCAGACGTCGGTGAAGGTGGTGACGAAGACCGAGGACGCGATGGCGGGATCCACCCCGAACCGCTCCAGCACGATGGGAATGAAGGCGCCGGCGAACCCGGCGACGAGCAGGTTGCCGGCCATCGCGAGGAAGACGACTAGGCCCAGCCGGGCGCCCTCGCCGAGCAAGACGGCGGCCAGCCCCACGACCGCGCCGATCGCGAGGCCGTTGGTGATGCCGACGAGCACTTCTTTCCCCAGGACCCGCAGGAAGAGATGGCTGGGGATGAGGCCCAGCGCGAGGCGCCGCACCGTCACCGCCAGCGCCTGGGTCCCGGCGTTGCCGCCCATCCCGGCGATCACCGGCATCCAGATCGCGAGCGCGAGGGTGGCGGCGATGGTGTCGCGGAAGACGTAGACCACGCCGGCGGCGAGCGACGCGGTCAGCAGGTTCAGGTACAGCCAGGGAAGCCGGCTGCGCACCGCCTCGGTCCAGTCACCGCCCAGCTCCTCGTCCGGGGAAACGCCGCCGAACTTGAGCAGGTCCTCGGTGGTTTCCGCCTCGACCACGTCGATGACGTCGTCGAACGTCACCCGGCCGAGCAGCCGCCCGCCGTCGTCCACCACCGCCACGCTCGGCAGGTTGTACCGCGCCATGAGCCGGGCCACCTCTTCCTGGTCGAGGTCGGCCTTGACCGAGATGTCGGCGTCCTCCATGAACTCGCCGATCCGACGGTCGGGCCGGCTGACCACCAGGCTCTTGAACGGCAAGATGCCGACCAGGCGCCGCTGCGCGTCCACCACGAAGACCTGGTAGAAGTCTTCCACCTCCTCCGCCTGCCGCCGGATCTCGTCCAACGCCTCCGCCGCCGTGGCCGTGTCGCGGACGGTGACGAGATGGGTGGTCATCCGCCCACCCGCGGTCTCCTCCTCATACCGCAGCAGCCGCTCGACCTCGACGCGATCCTCGACCTCCCGCAGGATCCGCTGTTGAGTGTCCGGCTCCATCTCGCGCAGGAGGCCGGCCGCGTCGTCGTCCTCCAGCTGCTCGACGATCTCGGCCGCCCGCTCCGGGCTCAGGGCGGCGAGCGTATTCTCGGCATGGGCGTCCTCCGGCAGCTCGGCGAGCGCCCGGCTCGAGAGCTCGGGCGGAAGCGCCTGCACCACCGCCACTCGCTCGTCGTCGTCGAGCGCGGCGAGGACGTCGGCCAGATCGGCCGGCTCGAAGTCGTGGGCGCGGCGCACGAACACGGGGATCTCGCCGTTGCGGACCAGATCCACCATCCACTCGACGCGGTCGGGAGACGCGGTCATGTCGCGGCGGAGGCGGAAGGCAGCGGGATCGAGGGGGTGCCCCCAGAGCGGATGATGAGACGCTCGATCCGGGAGGGTGACGCCTCGATGATGTCGAGCTCGAGCCCGCGAACCTGGAATCGCTCGCCGGGATTGGGGATCCGGCCGGCCCATTCGACGATCAGGCCCGCCACGGTGCTGGAGCGCCCGGGCGGAAGCGTCACGCCGAATCGTTCCTCGATCGCCTCGGGCGACACGTTGCCGTCGGTCTCGAACACGGTGGGCCCGCCGGCGGGCTCGGGACGTACCTCCTCGTCGTGCTCGTCGAAGATCTCGCCCACCAGCTCCTCGAGAAGGTCCTCGAGCGTCGCGATCCCCAGCGTCCCACCGAACTCGTCCAGCACCACGGCCAGATGGCGGCGCTCGCGCTGCATGTCGAGCAGCAGGTCGCCGCAGGTCCGGCTGGCGGGGGTGACGGCCACGGGGCGCACCGAAAGCGGATCGCCCGGCCGGAGCTTGAACAGATCGAAGGCGTGCAGCATCCCGACGATCTCGTCCAGCGTGCCGCGGTAGACCGGGATGCGGCTGTAGCCGCTCTGGGCGAAGACCTGGCGGATGCCCTCCAGGCCGGCGTGCTCCTCCACCGCCACGAGATCGGTCCGCGGCGTCATCACCTCGCGCACCGGCCGGACGCTGAACGCCATCACGCCGCCCACCAGGACCAGCTCGTCGTCGGCCCGAAGGCCGACGGCGGCTCCCTCGCGCCAGATGGACCGAAGGTCGGTGGGCCGCTTCGCGGTTCGAACCGGAAGCACCAGGCCCAGCACCCGGCTCCACGGCCGCAGCAGCGGCATCACCCGGTCGGCGACGCCCTGCGCTCTGGGCAACGTCAACCAGCGCGGCACCAGGTAGGCGGCGAGCAAGACCAGCGGCACCCCCGCGAGCGCCAGCAGCACCACGGGCAGCCGCTGGCCCGAGCCCGCGAGCAGCGCGGGCAGAGCAGCACCGACGATCAGCACCCCGAGCGAGGTCGTCGCGGAAGCGGCGGTGAGATCGGCGTCCACTTCGGCGAGCCACGACAGCGACGGCGTCGCGCCGCGGAGACGCCGTCCGACCGCGCGGGTGAGCTCGGCGCGGCTCACGGTGATGAGCGCGGCGCCCGCGGTGGCCCCGAAGACGGCGATCAGCAGCCCGGTGGCGACAACGAGCCAGATCATCGGGTGGCGCGCTCGGTCGCGCCCACCTGCGCCACCTCCGCGATCCGGTGCACGCCAACCCGTCTCACGCGCCGTCGCACGACCTGATCCACGCTGAGGCGGTAGCCCTGAAGGTCGATGCTCTCGCCGGTGCGGGGGACCCGGCCGAATTCCGCGAGCACCAGTCCCCCGACCGTGCTGACGTCCTCCCGCGCGAAGCGGTGTCCCAGCACACCCTCGAGCTCGGACAGGGCGACGCCGCCCTCGACCCGCAGGTGGTCCGGGCTCACGACCTGGATCGGCTGCACCTCGTCGGTGTCGTACTCGTCCTGGATCTCGCCCACGATCTGCTCCAGGATGTCCTCCAGCGTCACGATGCCGGCGGTGCCGCCGAACTCGTCCACCACCACCGCGAGATGGCTTGGCCCGCGCTGGAAATCCCGGAGCTGTCGGTCGAGCGTCTTGCCTTCGGGGACGAAGGCGGCTGGCCGGGTGGCCGCGTGCCAGGGCAGGCCGTCCGAGGCCCCGGCCAGGATGTCCTTGGCGTAGATGACACCGGCCACGGCGTCGGGATGGCCGTCGTAGACCAGCAGCCTGGCATGTTCCGAGCGCCGGAGGATGCCGATGACCTGCTCACGGCTGGCGGAGGAGTCGACGGCCACGATGTCGATCCGGGGAGTCATCACTTCCGATACCGTAGTGCCGGCGAGCGAGAACACGCCGAGCAGCATGTCGCGTTCCGCCGGCCCCGTGTGTCGGGCCGAATCGATGGGAATCCGGTTCCGGGCCTTGGCGTCCGCCCACCCCGCCAGCCGCAGGAACGGCCGGAGTGGGGCGAGAGTTGCCGCCGCGCCGCGCCGAGCTGGCCGGGGAAGCTCCGGCGCGACCGCCGCGACCAGCCGCGGCAGCAGGTCGCCCACGATCCAGACCAGCAGGATGGCCGAGACCAGACGAATGAGCCCGCCCATCGGCGAGCGGGCCCACCAGGCCACCGCCGCGCCGGCGGCGGCGCCGGCGAGGACCAGGAGGGCCAGATGGGCTACATGCAGGTGGCGGGAGAGGGAGCCGCCCTCCAGCTCGTGCGGAGAATCGCCGCCGAGCGCGCGAGGAAGGTCGGCGTCCGATTCGGCGGCGAGGGCGAGCCAGGCCGCCCAGAGCGTGAGCGCGGCCGCGACCAGGGGCGCGAGAAAAAGTTGGAGGAACGCGATCACGCCAGCGCTCCGACGTATCGTTCCTGGCGGCGCCACATCGCCGATCGGGTGCGCGCCGGGCCCTCCGGATGGGTGCGACCGAGCGCGTGCAGCGTTCCGTGAATCACCAGGCGGATCAGCTCCTCGCGCGGGGGAATGCCACGCGCGCTCGCTTCACGCGCGGCGACCCACGGGCAGACGTAGACATCGCCCACCGTCCGGCCGGCGCCGTCCTTCATGGCGAAGGCGAGCACGTCGGTCGCCCGGTTGTGGCCCTTGTAGGTGGCGTTCATCCGCCGCATTGCGTCCCGGCCGAGGAAGGTGACCGACACCAGCGCGGCACGCCGCTCGCCGTCGAGTACGCCCTCGACCACCCGGCGGACGACGGCGGACGACAGCGGAAGGCGGCGGCCGCTGACCACCACCTCACGCCCGCTCGGCGGTCTCGAGCTCCGGCGGGGCGCCGGCGGCACGGGGATACCCGATGCGCTTGTGATAGGTGCCCGACATGACGCGGGCGAATTCCCGCTTGATGCGGTCGATGTCCACCAGGCTCAGCGGCGCCTCGTCCAGCTGCCCCGAGGCCAGCTTCTGCGCCACCAGCTGCTCGATCGCGTCGCTGACCAGCTCGGGGCGCCGGTCCTCCAGCACCCGCACGACCGCTTCGGCGGAATCGGCCAGCATGGCCACCGCGGTCTCGGCCGACTGTGGCCGGGGACCGGGGTACCGGAAATCGGCGGCGTTCACCCGGCCGTCCGCCGAGGAGAGCCGGGCCCGGCTGAGAAAATAGGTGATCTCAGTAGTCCCATGATGTTCTGGGATAAATGCTTTCACAGCGTCGGGCAGGCGGGCATCGTCCGCCAGCGCGATCCCGTCCAGGACGTGATTGCGGATGATCCGGGCCGACTCGATGGGGCTCAGGTCGTCGTGGGGGTTGGGCCCGCCGGCCTGGTTCTCCATGAAGAAGCGTGGATTCGCCAGCTTGCCCACGTCGTGATAGTAACAGCCGACCCGCGCCAGCAGCCCGTTGGCCCCGATGATGTTGCAGGCCGATTCGCAGAGGCTCGCCATCGCCAGGCTGTGGGCCCAGGTTCCCGGGGCTTCCTGCGCGAGGCGGCGGAGCAGCGGCCGGCCCAGGTCCGAGAGCTCGAGCAGCGTCAGGTCGGTGGTGATGCGGGTTGCCGACTCGGCGATGGGCGTCACGATCATTGCGAAGGAGGCGCTCGCCGGCGCCATGAGCACGCCGAGGAATGCGCTGGCACCGATCATGATGGTGCTCCACCCCTGGATCAGCCCCACCGTGACCGACGCCAGGACCGAGGCGGCGGCCATGACCCCGATCGTGAGATAGAGATGCCGCCGGCGGCGAACCACCCGGATGCCCACCGCCCCGGCCACGCCTCCCACCAGTCCGAAGAAGAGGATCGAGCTCCCCCGCAACGCCCACTGTCCGTCGAGCAGGATGGCGAGCGTCAGCGCGGCTACCACCCCGATGCGGCCGTTGTAGAGCAGCGTCACCACGATCGCGGCGAAAGGGATCGGCACCAGCTCAGGCCGCCCCGGAAAGGCCTGGTGAAAACCTGCCGTCAGCAACAGGACCAACGAAAAGAGGGCGCCGAAGAACACGACTTCGCGGAGCTTGTCGTACGTTTCCCGGCGGTAGAACAGCAGCATCAGCCAGAGGGTGGACATGACCACGCCGTTGTAGAGCAGCGCGCCCGCGGCCCCGCGCAGGAGGGGGTGCCCGCTGCCTCGCTTCGCCACTTCCAACTGCAAAGATGCCAGCTTGGCCCGCCCGACCTCGGTGACGGGCTGCCCCACGGTGGTGATCCGCTCGCCGGCGCCGACGTAGTACTTCACCGGGTCCACGCTGGCGCGCAGCTGCTCGCGGCGAGAGGACGTCAGCGCGAGGTCGGGGACGATCGTGGGATGGTAGAATGCGCCGACCAACCGCCGCACCGCCCGCTGGCCCGCCGGGTTCTCGATGGCGCTGGCCGCCGCCTCGGCCCGCTCCATCAGGTCGGCAAAGGAGAGAATGGAATCGCGCTGGACCACCTGCTCGACCTCGGCACGCCGGAGGCTGACCTGCCGGCTGGGCTCGCCCCGCAGGACGCCGGCGTCCGCCACGCCGCGTGAGAGCATCTCCGCCAGGAAATGGGTGACCACCGACTGCACGCGCCGGCGCTGGGACTCCACGGTGAGAAACTCGGTCTCCTCCGCCCCCAGGTTGATCCGGGTGGCCGCCACCGCGCGGAGCAGATCGGGCCCTCCGGGGTCGGCCCGCTCAAGCTCGGCGAAGAAGGCGCGGGCCTTGGCCAGCGCGGAGTCGTAGGCCGTAGGGCTGTAGCGGTACACCGGTCGGACGCTGAACGCGCGGGAGTCACCTTCGGTGGTGATTTCCTCGGGGGGCTTGGGCGTCTCGAAGGAAAACGGCGCGACGACCGTGCGCTCCGCGACTTGCCCCACCTTGGGCAGGGCGGAGATGACCACGGCGGGCGGTGGAAACAGGAGGTATCCCACGACCGCGGCTCCCATCAGGGGCAGCCAGCGCACCAGGTGGAACCGGACCGACGCGCCGAGGCTGCGACCGGATCCGGGACTCGGCGGGAGGAGCCGGTCGCTAGGCGACATCAGCCGCTCTGGTCTTCGGCATAGGCCCGAATGATCTCGCGCACGAGACGGTGACGGACCACGTCGGTCTCGTGCAGGTAGCAGAACGCGATCCCCTCGATCCCTGGCAGCACCCGCTCCACCTGAACCAGGCCGGACTCCTCGCGCCGGGGCAGGTCGATCTGGGTCTTGTCACCGGTGACGACGGTCTTGCTATTCACGCCGAGACGCGTGAGGAACATCTTCATCTGGGCGCCGGTCGCGTTCTGGGCCTCGTCCAGGATGATGAACGCATCGGCCAGCGTGCGGCCCCGCATGTAGGCCAGCGGGGCGATCTCGATGGTCCGGGTCTCCAACGCGCGCTGGACCCGGTCGTGGGGCATCATGTCCTCCAGCGCGTCGTAGAGGGGGCGGAGATAGGGGTCGACCTTGGCCTGGAGGTCGCCCGGCAGAAACCCCAGCGACTCACCCGCCTCGACCGCCGGGCGGGCGAGGATGATCCGCTTGACCCGCTTCCGCGCGAGCGCCTCGACCGCCTTCGCTACCGCGAGATACGTCTTTCCGGTGCCGGCGGGGCCGATGCTCACCACGATATCGTGGTTCGCGATGGCCTGGAGGTAGTCGCGCTGGCCCTGGGTCTTGGGCGAGATGGCGCGCCGCAGGCCGGGCAGCACGATCTTCCCGTCGCCCGCGGTGAGGGCCTCGGCGGTGGGGGCATCCGCCGCCAGCCGGTAAAGATCGTCGGGGGTCACCGGCTCACCGATGCGCGCGAGATCGAGCAGCCCCTGCACCACCGGGGCGGCCCGCTCGACTTGCTCCGCGGTGCCCGACACGGTCACCGCGTCGCCCCGGAACGAGATGCGCACGCCGAGGGTCCGCTGCAGCTCCTGCAGGTTGGTCTCGTTGACCCCGGCGAAGAGCAGCGGGTCCGCCCCCTCGGCGGAGATGCGGTGTTGGATGTCGTCGGCCATGACGATGACGGCGTGAGCGGTGCACGGCGGAAGCGAGAGCGGAGGCGCCCCGGCTTACGCCGCACCATCACGTTTCACGCTTTCCCTCCTGCCTCATTTCCAGGTGGAGCTCATCCAGGGTTTCCCGATCGATCGGCGTTGGCGCACCCTCGAAGAGCGCGCGCTGCGCCGTGGTCTTGGGAAAGGCGATCACGTCGCGGAGCGAGTCCGCGTCGGCCAGCAGCATCACGATGCGATCCATGCCGAACGCGAAGCCCCCGTGCGGCGGCGCCCCGGCCCGGAGGCCTTCGAGCAGAAAGCCGAATCGTTGCTCGGCCACGTCGTCCGGGATGCCGAGCAGGCCGAACACCCGGCGCTGCAGCCCCGGATCGGCGATACGCAGACTCCCGCCGCCGAGCTCGGTGCCGTTGAGCACCATGTCGTAGGCCAGCGCGCGCGCCTGCTCCGGGGCGGTGTCGAGCAGGTGGAGGTCATCGGGATGCGGCGCGGTGAACGGGTGGTTCACCGAGGCCAGCGCGCCGGTTACGGGATCGCGCTCGAAGAGCGGGAAGTCCACGATCCAGACGAAGCGGTTCACGCCCGGCATGATCAGCTCGAGTCGGCGCGCCACCTCGAGTCGGACCCGGTCGAGCGCCGGACTGGTGACGCGATCGGGGCCGGCCACGAGCAGGCAGAGATCGCCGTCGGCCAGGCCCAGCGCCCCGGCGATCCCGTCGGGCAGATGCTTGGCCGGGCCACCCTCGAGGGCGCCGCCCGTCAGCTTGAGCCGCAGCACACCGGCCGCCCCCAGCGACTTCGCCACCGCCTCGATCTCGTCGACCTGCTTCCGGCTGAGCGACCCGCCACCCGGCACCCGCACCCCGCGCACCCGGCCGCCCGCCCCGATCGCGTTCCGGGTGGGCGTGAAGTCCGCCGGCCGGAAGGCCTCGGTCGCGTCGAACACCTCCAGCCCGAATCGGAGGTCGGGTTTGTCGGTGCCGTAGCGCTCCATGGCGTCGGCATGGCGCATGCGCTCGATCGGCGTCTCCACCGCGAGCCCCGCTTCGGCCCAGATGGCCTCGATCATCCCCTCTCCGAATCCGAGGACGTCCTCCAGGCCGACGAAGGAGGCCTCGACGTCGATCTGGGTGAATTCCGGCTGCCGGTCGGCGCGGAGATCCTCGTCGCGGAAGCAGCGGGCGATCTGGAAGTAGCGGTCGAGGCCCGCCACCATGAACAGCTGCTTGTACAGCTGGGGCGACTGGGGCAGCGCGAAGAACTCGCCCCGGTGCACCCGGCTGGGCACCAGGTAATCGCGGGCGCCCTCGGGCGTGGGTTTGGTGAGGATCGGCGTCTCGATCTCCAGGAACCCGAGGTGATCGAAGTAGCGCCGGGTCGCCTGCATGAGTCGGTGGCGGAGTACCAGGTTCCGCTGCAGCTCGGGACGGCGAAGGTCGAGCACCCGGTGCCTCAGGCGCAGCTCTTCGGCCGGAAGTTCCTCCTTCTCTTTGCGCGCCACCGGAATCGGCGGCGTCTGGGCTGGCCCCACGACCTCGAGCCCGGTCACGTGCAGCTCCACCTCCCGCGAGCCCAGGGTCTGATCGCGCGACGGCTCGGGGCGGAGCTCGACGGTGCCCCGCGCCAACACCACCGTTTCCGCCCCGAGTCCGGCGGCGCGGGCCATGACCTCGGGCGGAGTCCAGGCCGGATTGCAGGAGAGCTGGACCAGCCCGGCGCGGTCGCGCAGGTCGATGAAGACCAGGCCGCCGAGATCCCGGCGGCGGTGGACCCAGCCGCCCAGCCGGACGTCGCGGCCGACGTCGGCTCGGGTGAGGGCGCCGGCGAAGTGGGTGCGGAACGCGGTCGCTGCGGGTCTAGCGCGCTTCGGCGTCGACGAGGATGCTATAGAACTCATCTGGGGTCCGCGCCTCGACCAGCCGCTGGCGGACGTTCTCCCTCCGTACCAACCGGGCGATGCGACTCAGGATCTTGACGTGGACGCCCGCGGATGCGTCGGGGCCCACGATGAGAAAAAACAGGCGGACCGGTTCACCGTCGATCGAATCGAACGGCACGGGGGCCTCACTCACGCCGGCAACCACGGTCAGCTCCTGCACCGTGCCCGACCGGGCGTGGGGAATGGCCACCCCGAATCCGATGCCGGTGGTCAGAACCGATTCGCGCTCTTCGACGGCCGCGAGCACCTGATCGAAGTCGCCGCCGGTCCGGGCGACCAGATGCCTCGTCAACTCGGAGATCGCCGCCCGCTTGTCGCGGGCCGCCAGCGGCACGACCAGCCGATCCGGTGTCAGCAGCTCAGTCAGCAGCACGACGCGGAGCGGGGGAGCATGGCACAAACGTAACCGCCGCACCAAGGGGGTGCAATGCAAGATCCTCCTTAAGGTTAGCCCGCCGGCGCGGGCTTTCCCGCGCCACCGCCCGGGGGTATCTTCGCCGGTGATAAGCGCTTTCGGCGCCGATCCCTGGACCCCCTGGCAGGTTCCGTGACTCATCACGCTCCGGCACAGTCCCCGCTCGATCTCGCTCCCGCCGAGGCCCGTGCCGCGCTCGAGGCCTGGGTGACGAGAACGGGGTCTGCCGCGCTACCGTACCGACCAGCTCACCCGCCGGCTCTGGAAGTCGCCCCTCGAGAGCTGGGCCGGGGCGACCGAGCTGCCCGCCGCCCTCCGCGCCGAGCTGGACCTTGCCCTGCCCCTGCTCCGCCTCCATCCCGACGTGGTCCAGCAATCGGCCGACGGGACTCGCAAGTACCTCTGGCGACTGTCGGACGGCGAAGCGATCGAATCGGTGCTCATTCCCAGCGGCGCGCGCCGCACGCTCTGCGTCTCGTCGCAGGCCGGCTGCGCGCTGGGCTGCACCTTCTGCGCGACCGGCCGGATGGGCTTCCGGCGCAACCTCACGCCGTTCGAAATCGCCGGACAGGTCCGCGAGATCGCCCGGCGGACGCCGGAGGACAAGCCGACCAACATCGTCTTCATGGGAATGGGCGAGCCGATGCTCAACTGGCGCGCGGTGGACGTGGCGCTGAGCATCCTCAATTCGCCGGACGGATTCGGCATCGGCGCTCGCCACATCACCGTGTCCACCGTCGGCATCCTGCCGGGCATGAAGAGCCTGGCCGCCCGGCCGGAGCAGTTCCGGCTGGCGATCTCCCTCCATGCCACCACCACCGCCCGGCGGCTGGGCATCATGCCGATCGAGAAGAAATACGACCTGGAGGCGGTGCTGCGCGCCGCGGAGGCGTTCCGCAAGCGGGTGACGTTCGAGTACGTGATGATCGCCGGCACCAATGACACCGACGCCGACGCCGACCGGCTCGCGAAGCTGGCGCGCCGGCTCGGCGCGCTGGTGAACATCCTGCCGCTGCATCCCGGCGGCGCCCCCGACCTCACGCCCACCCCGGCGGCCGGTATCCGGCGTTTTGCCGGCCGGCTCCGCAATCAAGGCATCGAGGCGACGGTCCGCCGCAGTCGCGGACTCGACATCAACGCGGCGTGTGGCCAGCTGCGGACGGTGGTCGACCAGACCCGGCAACGGGTCGCCCCGGCGTCAGCCGGTGGCCCCGAACCCCGCCGCGATGGTGTTGATCGAGAGCAGTAGCGCGGAGAGCTGCTCTTCCTGGGTGCGGTCGCCGCCCGACGCACGGAACCGCCGCAGCAGCGCGATCTGCTGGCGCGAGACCAGGTTCAGCGTCGGCAGCCGGCGGGCGACCTTGCGCCGGAATCGGGGGAACCGCTCCGCCAGCTCGGTCCCCCCGCTGATCCCGAGCACCGCCTCCACCGTTCTGTGGTACTCCTCCTCGATCATCGGGAAGATGGCCTCCCGGACCGCGGCCTCGGGCACCAGGCCGGCGTACTCCCTGGCGATGTCCAGATCCACGTAGGACAGTGTCTTCTCCACTTCGTCCACGATCAGCCGGAAGAGCCGCGAATCGCTGAACATCCGGCCGAGCAGCGCGGACCCGCGCTCGCCCCGCACCTGCAGGAACGTGAGGATCCCGCTGCCGACGCCATACCACCCTGGCACGAAGTGCCGGTTCTGCGACCAGGCGAAGACCCAGGGGATCGCCCGCAGGTCGCTCAACGTCGGCCGCGCCGAATCGCCGGGCCGGCCGCGAGCCCAGATTGAGCAGCGTCAGCTCCTCCAGCGGACTCGCGGCCTGATAGTAGGGGAGCAGGCTGGGATCGTCGATCAGGCGCCGGTAGGCCGCCATGGCGGCGCCCGACAGCGCCTCCATCGCCTCGTCGCCCTCGGCCGTCGGGACCAGCGCGTCTTCCCGCTCCGATTTGAGCGTGTGCTCGACGACGCTGGCCGCGAGCAGCTCGATCTGGTACTGGGCGGTGCCCCGGTTGGCGTACTTGAAGGACACCACCTCGCCCTGCTCGGTGATCCGCAGCCGGCCGCCGATGGATCCAGCCGGCTGCGCCGCGATCGCCCGGCCGGTCGGAGCCGCCGCCTCGGCTCACCGAGCCGCCGCGGCCGTGGAAGAAGCCGATGGGCGATCCCCGCTTCGCGGCCGACCCGGGTCAGCTTGATCTGCGCCTTGTACAGCTCCCAGTTGGAGGCGAGAAATCCCCCGTCCTTGTTGGAGTCCGAATAGCCGATCATCACCTCCTGGCATTCCGCCCTGCGTCCGCACGCTCCGGCGCACCAGCGGGACGCCGAGGAGCTCCTTCATGATGGCGGGCGCGCGCTGGAGATCGTCGATGGTCTCGAACAGGGGAACGATCGGCAGGGTGCAGCTCTCGACCCCGGGCGCGTCGGCGAAGAGTCCGGCCGGTCTTCGCGAGCAGGTAGGCGCCGAGGATGTCGCTCACGCTTCGGGTCATGCTCAGCACGAACGTGCCGAACGCCTCGCGGTCGATCTCCTCCCGCAGCTGGCGGATCAGGGTGAACATTCCGAGCGTCTCGGCCGTGTCGGCCGGGAGCGCCGGCGAGCGGGGCGCCGGCGGTGAGCGCGCCGGGCCAGCTCGCCCGCGATCCAGCCGTGCCACGCGGCGGCCTCGCCCGGCGCCTCGCCGCCGGACGTCGCGCCGTGCAGCGCGCGCAGGGCGGCGTTGAGCTTGGTGGTGTTCTCCCTCACGTCGAGTCTGACCGTGCTGAACCGAAACGCCTCGACCTCCCGGCGCACCGGCCGCACCAGCGATTCCGCGAGCTCCCGGCGTCCCGAGTCCGCCAGCTCGTCCTCGATGAGCCGCAGGTCGGCGATGAGGGCGTCGGCGGAGGCATAGGCCGCGGGATCGAGTCGGGTATCGCCCCGCTCGGTGGCCTGGATCATCACCTCGAGCCGCCGGAGCATCGTCGCCAGATACTGCCGGAAGATCTCGCCGGGGTTTCGGTTCGCGATCGTCTCGGCCTCGCCGGTGGCCGCGAGCTCCCGCTCCAGCGCCTGGCGGAATCGGTTCGAGGGCGGCACCGCGCGCTCGGTGATGCTGAGCGCGCGCACCAGCTCGGTACAGCCGGCGATGATAGCGCCGGATGCCGGTGAGCCGGTTTTCCAGCAGCGTGCTGCGGGTGACGTCGTTGGTGACGAACGGGTTGCCGTCGCGGTCTCCGCCGATCCAGGAGCCGAACTGGAAGAAGGGCGGAACCGTGAACGTCTCGGCGGGATAGTGCTGCTCCAGGGCCCGCTCGACCTTCTCCAGCAGGTCGGGGACGGCCTCGAACAGCGTTTCGTTGAAGAAATGGAGTCCCCAGTACACCTCCTGGGGAACGGTCGGCTTGGCCAGCCGCAGCTCGCCGGTGAGCCACAGCAGCTCGATGTCGTCGCGAAGCCCGTCCACCAGCGCCTTGCGCTCGCGCGGTGTCCAGCGCGGCGACTCCAGCTCGACCAGCCGGCGGTAGACCCGCCGGTGCTTCTCCAGCACGGTGACGCGCTTGGCCTCGGTGGGATGGGCCGTGATGACCGGGCGGACCCGGAGCACCTCCAGCAGCTTGTGGATCTCGGACGCCGGGATCCCCGAAGCCGCCGCCGACGAGATCACCTGCGCGAAGGTGCCACGCACCTGATCGTAGCCCCGGTCGGCTTCGACCTGGCGCCGCCGCCGCATCGCGGCGTTCTGTTCCGCGATGCTCAGCAGCTGGAACCAGATCCCCTGCACTTGCAGCGTCCGGGCGAGCACCTCGGGACCGAGGTCGCCGACTTCGCGCTCACCCCGAAGGATCGGCTCGACCTCCGGCTGCCGGTCGCGTACCAGCTCCAGCAGCAATCCGGCGAGCAGCTCCACGACTTCCGTGGCGTACGCCGCCGCGCTCGCCGCAGCCGGATCCGCGGACTCCGGCAGGGTGGCCGCGGAAAACGGCTCCAGCGCGGTCTGGGTCACACCACTTTGTCCCGGAGCGGGGCGCCTTGGAAGAAGAGACGGAGATTCTCCAGCGCGCGCATGCCCATCGCCACCCGGGTCTCCCGCGTCGCGCTCCCGAGGTGAGGCAGCAGGACCACGTTCTCCATAATCAGCAGCTCGGGCGACACCTGCGGCTCCCGCTCATAGACGTCGAGGCCGGCGCCCGCCAGCCGCCCGCTCTTGAGCGCGGCCACCAGCGCCCCTTCGTCCACGATGTCGCCGCGGGCCGTGTTGATGAGGAAGGCGCCGGGGTTGAGCTGCGCCAGACGCTCGGCGTTCATCAGATGCCGGGTCTCGGGCGTGGCAGGACAGTGCAGCGAGACGAAATCCGCTTCCTTCAGCACTTGCTCGAGACGCTCCCGTGGCTCGGCGCCGAGGGACGCGGCCACCTCGGGCGAGGGGGGAAACGGATCCTGGAAGATGATTCGCATGCCGAACCCGTGATGGGCCCGCTTCGCCACGGCCCGGGCGATCCGTCCCATGCCCACCAGCCCCAGGATCTTCCCGCTGACCTGGGTGCCGAGCATGTGGGTCGGACGCCAGCCGGTCCACGCGCCCGAGCGCAGGTGTCGCTCGCCTTCGCCGGCCCGACGCGTCACGGCGAGCAGCAGCGTCATCGCGAGATCGGCGGTGGCGTCGGTGAGCACATCCGGCGTGTTGGAGACGGCGAGGCCCCGCGCCTTGGCCGCCTCCACGTCGATGTGGTTGAATCCCACCCCGAAATTGGCCAGCAGGCGGGCGCGACGGGGCTCCACCGCCAGCACTTCCGCGGTCAGGCGGTCGGTCACCGTGCAGAGCAGCGCGTCGGCGGTCTTCAGCGCCTTGCCGAGACCGTCGGGACCGAGCGGCCGGTCGTCCGGGTTGAGTGTGGCGTCGAAGTCCTTGGCCAGCTCCTGCTCGACCGGCTCCGGCAGCCGCCGCGTCACCACGACGGTGGGCCGGGAGCTCATCGGGCGACCGTGGTCCGCTTGGGACGCTTGGCGAGGGCGGACTTCACCGTCGAGCCCAGCTCCGCGGCGCTGGCCGCGACGGTGAGCCCCGCCGACCGCATCATCTCCGCCTTCTCCGCGGCGGTGTCGCCAAACGCGCTGATGATCGCGCCGGCGTGCCCCATCCGCCGGCCCTTCGGCGCGGTCAGGCCGGCCACGTACCCGATCACCGGCTTGGCCATGTTCTCCTTGGCGAACAGCGCGGCCTCGGCCTCCTGGGGACCCCCGATCTCGCCGATGATCATGACCGCGTCGGTCTCGGGATCCTGCTCGAACAGCTTCAGATGGTCGAGGAACGAGCTGCCGTTAATCGGATCGCCGCCGATGCCGACGCTGGTGGTGATGCCGATGCCCAGCTCCTTCATTTGCGCGGCGGCCTCGTAGCCCAGGGTGCCCGAGCGGGTGACCAGGCCGACGTTTCCCAGCATGTAGATGTGTCCCGGCATGATCCCGAGCATGGCCTTGCCCGGGCTGATGACACCGGCGCAGTTGGGCCCGACCAGGGTGCTGCGGCGCTCCTTGGGGAAGCGGAACAGGTACCGCTTCACCATCATCATGTCCTGCGCGGGAATGCCGTCGGTAATGGTGACGATGAAGCGGACCCCCGCGTCGGCCGCCTCCATGATCGAGTCGGCGCAGAAGGCCGCCGGGACGAAGATGATGCTCGCGGTGGCCCCGGTCTCCCGCACGGCTTCCTTCACGGTGTTGAATACCGGCCGGTCGAGGTGCTTGCCGCCGCCTTTCCCCGGCGTGACGCCGCCGACGATCTTGGTGCCGTAGGCGATCATCTCGCGGGCGTGGAAGGTGGCCTTGTCGCCGGTGAAGCCCTGGACCAGGACCTTGGTGGTCTCATCGATCAGGATGCTCATGGCTGTCCGTTTCCTCCGGAGGCACGGCCGGCGCGGGAGGTCTTGAGTGCCCCGACCACCCGCTCGGCGGCTTCCGAGAGGGTGTCGGCGGTAATGATCGGCAGGCCGCTCTCCCGGAGGATGCGGCGCCCCTCTTCCACGTTGGTGCCGGCGAGCCGGACCACCAGCGGGATCTGGAGCTCGGTCTCACGGGTCGCCTGCACCACGCCCTGCGCCACCCAGTCGCAGCGGTTGATGCCGGCGAAGATGTTCACCAGCATCGCCTGGATGTTGCTGTCCGAGAGCACCAGCCGGAAGGCGGCCGCCACCCGGTCGGGCGAGGCGCCCCCGCCGACGTCGAGGAAATTGGCCGGCGACCCGCCGGCGTGCTTGATCATGTCCATCGTGGCCATGGCCAGCCCCGCGCCGTTGATGATGCAGCCGATGTTGCCGTCGAGGGCGACGTAGTTGAGGCCGTGCTCCGCCGCCTGCGCCTCCCGGGGGTCCTCCTCGGCGTAGTCCCGAAGCTCGCTGACGTTGGGCCGCCGGAACATGGCGTTGTCGTCGAAGGTCATCTTGCAGTCGAGGGCGAGCAGCTGGCCGTCCCCGGTGACCACCAGCGGGTTGATCTCCACCATGGTGGCGTCGAGGTCGCGGAACGCGCGGTAGGCCCCCATCAACGTGGTCACCGCCCGGCTGACCTGGGCCGGCGTAAGGCCGAGCCCGAAGGCGATCTCCCGGGCCTGGAACGAGGTCATGCCCACGGCCGGCTCCACCACCTCCCGCACGATCGTGTCGGGCGAATTGCGGGCGATCTCCTCGATCTCCATCCCGCCCTGGGCCGACGCCACGATCATGATGCGCTCGCTCTTCCGGTCCAGCACCAGCCCGAGGTAGATCTCCCGCTCGATCGGAACCGCCGCCTCGACGTAGAGCCGGTGCACCACCCGCCCTTCCGGTCCGGTCTGGTGGGTCACGAGGCGCTTGCCGAGCAGCGTTTTCGCGGCGGCACGGACCTCATCTTCGTTGCTGCAGAGCTTGATGCCGCCGGCCTTGCCGCGGGCACCGGAGTGGATCTGCGCCTTCACCGCCCAGCGCGAGCCGCCGATCTCGGAGGCCCGGTACACGGCCTGCTCCGGACTGTAGGCCACTCCCCCCCGAGGGATCGCGACGCCGAAGCCGGCGAGCAGTTCCTTCGCCTGGTATTCGTGAATGTCCACCTGGACCTCCGTTAGATCGACGCTGTCATCCCGGATTCCTCGCTCGGCTCCGGATGGCACCCCCCTGCTACACCCGGGCCGCCGGCGCCCGATTGCCGATGGCTTCCGCCATGTTCACCACGTTCTGGGCCATCCGCGCCGATGCGGCGTCGATCATACGCCCGTCGAGCTGCGCCGCGCCGCGGCCCTCGCGGGCGGCCTCCTCCAGCGCCGCCAGAATCCGCCGGGCACGGTCCACTTCAGCCGGCGGCGGCGTGAACACCTGATTGGCCAGCGCGATCTGGCTGGGATGGATGGCCCACTTGCCTTCGATGCCCAGCGCGGCGGCGCGCTTGGCCCCGAGGATGTAGCCGTCGGGGTCCTTGAAGTCGCCGAACGGCCCGTCGACCGCCCGCAGGCCGTAGGCCCGGCAGGCCACGATCATGCGCGACAACGCCGCGTGCCACTGGTCGCCCGGATAGTCGGGATTGAGGCCGCCGATATTCACGGTACGGGCCCGGCAGCTCGCGGCGTAATCCGCGACGCCGAAGTGCATCGCCTCCAGCCGGCGGCTCGACTGCGCGATGGCCTCCACGTTCGCCATGCCCAGCGCGGTCTCGATCAGGACGTCGATCCCGATCCGCTCCTCGATACCCCTCGCGGTCTCGATCTGGGTGAGCAGCGCGTCCACCAGATAGACATCGGCGGCCACGCCTACCTTCGGGATCAGGATGGTGTCGAGCCGGTGGCCCGCCTGCTCCACCACGTCCACTACGTCGCGATACATGTAGTGGGTATCGATCCCGTTGATGCGAACCGAGATGGTTTTCCCCGCTCCCCGCCAGTCGAGGTCCAGGAGGCCCTGGATGACGTTGCGCCGGGCCTGTTCCTTGTCACCCGGCGCGACGGCGTCCTCGAGATCGAGGAAGACGTAGTCCACTTCGCTCTCGAGCGCCTTCTTGAACAGTGCCGGCTGCGAGCCGGGCACCGCCAGCTCGCTGCGCTGCAGACGCTGGCGGGCCGGTTCGTAGCGGGTATGGCTCATCGCGCCGCGCCCGCGGTCGCCTTCCCCTTGGGCGCTCCCGCCGGCTGCGGTTCCGGCGCGCGGGGCGGCAGCGTGCGCTGCTCCAGCGGCTTGGCGTTGCTGCGCCAGTACTCCTGCGCCGCGGCGACGCCGCTGCCGGGCGTCACCTTCACCCCGACGTCCCGCATCGCCATCTCGGCGCCGGCGATGCCGCCGAGCAGCATGAGCTCGTTGAGATCGCCCAGGTGGCCGATGCGGAAGAGCCGGCCGGCCATCCGCGCGAGCCCGGCGCCGAGCGCCAGGTTGTACCGGCGAAACGCGATGTCGATGATCTCGGCGGCGTTCACGCCCGCCGGCACCATGATCGCACTGACGGTGTCCGAGTTCCACTTGGGCGCCCGGGCACAGAGCTCGAGCCCCCACGCCTTGACCGCCTGCCGGGTCCCCTCGGCCAGCCGGTGATGGCGGGCGAAGACCTGCTCCAGACCCTCTTCGAGCAGCATGGCGATCGCTTCGCGCAACCCATAGAGCATCGGGATCGACGGCGTGTACGGGAAATACCCGGTGGCGTTCGCCTTGCGCATGTCGCCGAAGTCGAAATAGCAGCGGGGCAGCTTGGCCTGATCGTACAACGAGAGCGCTTTCTGGCTGGCGCACACGATGCCCAGGCCCGCCGGCATCATCAGGCCCTTCTGGGAGCCGGTGACCGCGAGGTCCACACCCCACTCGTCCATCCGGAAATCGATACTGGCGATCGAGCTCACGCCGTCCACCATGAGCAGCGCGGGATGCTTCAGCTCGTTCAGCACCTGGCGGACCCCCGCCACGTCGCTGGTGACGCCGGTCGCCGTTTCATTGTGGGTGAAGAGCAGCGCCTTGATCCGGTGCCCCTTGTCGGCCGCGAGCGCGTCGCGGTAGCGCTCGATCGGCGCGCCCTCGCCCCACTCCGCGTCCAGGATCTCGACCTCGAGGCCCAGTCGCTGCGCCATGTCGATCCAGAGGTGGCTGAACATCCCGAACCGGGCGGCGAGCACCCGGTCGCCGGGCGAGAGAGTATTGGTCAGCGAGGCTTCCCAGGCGCCGGTCCCGCTCGACGGGAAGAGGAACGCCTGGCCTGACGTGGTCTTGAAGATTTGCCGAATATCCCCGAGCACCCCCGTGGAGAGCTCGGGGAAGTCGGACGAGCGGTGATCTTCCATGGCGACATGCATTGCCCGGAGGACCCGGTCGGGCACGTGGGTGGGCCCGGGAACGAAAAGGAAGTTGCGGCCGGCCATGCGCGGACCCTCGGTCAGAGTAATGAAGACCGGGCGGGAGCGGGCGCCCCCACCGGAAGCGGCTAGATTGGAAGCGCCCGAATAGTCAGGCGCCAACCCATTTATAGTACATTGCACCTTTTTTCACAAGCCTTGGAGCGTTCCTCCTGCCCCGTCCTCCCGACCCGGCCCACGCCTCGCCCGCGGCGCTGCTATCCCACCTGTATGCCATCGCCACCGAGGCCGTCAATCCGGGCCCGGCCCTGGTTCGGCGGCTGGAGGCGCTCGAGCCGCGGCCCGCCCAGGGACCCTGGATCATCGCGCTGGGCAAGGCCGCGCTTCCGATGGCGCGAGCCGCGCTCAAGGTTTTGGCCGGGCGCGGTGTCGAGCCCGCCGGTGGCCTGGTGGTTCCTCCGTCTCCCGCGGCATCACCGCATCCCGCGCTCACCGTCGTGGCGGGCGACCATCCCGAGCCTGGGCCCGGCTCCCTCACCGCGGCAGCGGCGCTGGCGGGCGCGGCCGCCGGCGCCGCGAAGAGCGAAGAGGCGTGGGTCCTGCTCTCCGGCGGGACCACCAGCCTCCTCGGCGCACCGGTCGAGGGCGTCTCCCCGGCCGACCTGACCCGGCTGTACTCGCTGCTGCTCGGGTCCGGGCTCGACATCGTCGCGATGAATCGAGTCCGCAAGCGCTTTTCGCGCTGGGGGGCCGGTCGCCTCGCCCTGGCGCTCGCTCCGGCGCGGGTCCGGGCTTACGTCGTCTCCGACGTCATCGGCGATGACCTCGCTTCCATCGGCTCGGGCCCCTGCGTTCCCGATCCCTCGACCGCCGCCGACGTTCGTGACCTGCTGCAGCGCTCCGGCCTCTGGGAGAAAATCCCCGACACGGCCCGCCGGCAGGTGACCGAGGCCGAAGCGGGGAGGCTGGCCGAGACGCCGAAGCCCGGGGACCAAGCGTTCGAGCGCGTGACCCTCGAGCTGATCGCGAGTAACGGCCTGGCCCTCGAAGCTGCGGCCAAGCGCGCGGCAGAGTTGGGCCTCGCCCCGGTGGTGTCGGACACGCCGCTCGCCGGGGAGGCGGCGGCGGCCGGAACGAGTGTAGCCGCTACGCTCTTGCAAGATTATGCGCGCGGAGACATCCCGCAACCGGATCGGCGGCGCTGCTTCATCTGGGGCGGTGAGACCACTGTGAGCCTGGGAACCTCGACCGGGGGGCTGGGCGGGCGGTGTCAGGAGCTGGCGCTCTCCGCCGCCCGAACGCTTTCGGGTGCCCCACCCGGCGTGGCGTTGCTGGCGGCGGGCACCGACGGGCGCGATGGTCCCACCGACGCCGCCGGCGCCATCGTGGATGGACACACCTGGGAGGCCGTGAGCGCGGCGGGCCGTGACCCGGTGCACGATCTCGCCGCGCATGACGCCTACCGGGCGCTCGATGCGGCAGGGGTCCTGCTTCGGCCCGGCCTGACCGGGACCAACGTGATGGATGTGGTGATCGGCGTGCGCCTACCAGGCGGGTGAATCGGAGCGCCGGGCCCGGTCACCCATGGTCGGAGCCGGGGAGCCGCCGGGCGACGACGCGTTACGGCCCTGGCACTCGAGCCCGGAAGTCGGGTCCCAGAATCACGGTGACGTCCACTCGACGGAGCGTATCGCGTTCCACCACGATCCGACCCGCGCCGAGCGCCTGCCGCACCTCGCGACCCCGTCCGGGGTCGCCTCGCCGGACGATCACCCGAGTCGAGTCCGCCGCGCCGTCCGAGTTGCCGAAGAACACGACGTCGAAACCCTGGCGCCGGAGCATCCGTGTCGCCGCGCGGGCGACCCCGGACTTGCCGGTCCCGTTGAGCACCTCGACGGTGACGCGGTGTCCGGGCGAGGGCACGGGGTAGGCACGCTCGCGAGGCTCCGGTGGGGGCGGTGGCACCAGCAGCCGGACGCCGGCCGCCAGCGCCACCACCGCCAGCGTGATCAGGACGATGTGGACGACGCGGCGACGAGACTGTTCCAGAAGCGGACCGTCGGTTCGGGGAGGACGCGGCCGGAGCTCACCATGCGCTTCACGCGCGCCTGGGCCACCTGACGGAGGACCGGCGTGGGCTGGACCGGGAACCGGTCGGCCAGCTCGGCGCGCCACGCTCGCTCGTGCGTTCGGCCGGGCTCGAGGTAATCGGCGCAGTAGAGAATCCGGCCGACCATGTCCCACTCGGCGAGGCCAATCGAATGATAGCGCACGGCGTCCAGCACGCCCCGGTCGGTCTCGCCCTCGGACTTGGCGCGCGCCGCGCTGGCGGGCCCGTGCAGCAGCTCCGGCGGGCCCGGCGCCGACGGGGCCCAGCGCAGCAGCTCGTCCTCCGGCGCGTCGCGAAGAGCATCGTGCAGCCAGACCGCCCGGAGCCACCGGTGCCGCTCGCTGTCGGGCACGCCCATCGCCAGGGCCCAGCGGTCGGCGAGCTCCGCCACCCGCTCGATGTGGTCGCGGCGGGCGGGCGTGACCACCGCCCATTCGGGGAGCGTGGGCCGCAGTCCCGGCGAGCCGGGCCGCCCCATCAGACCACCCCTTCGCCCAGCACGATATTGTCGATCAGCCGGGTCAGGCCGACCCGCGCAGCCAGGGCAACGACCGTGTTCGCCTGCGCCACGGAGGCCGGGGCGAGGGCCTCGGGCTCGGCCACGGCGATGTACTCCACCTGCACGTCGGGGAAGGCACCGAGAAACCGGCGCATCCGGGCCTCAATTGCCTTCGGGCTGCGCTCCCCGCCGCGCCACGCTACATGGGCCTCCTGCAGGGCGCCGCTCAAGGCCGTGGCCCGCTGCCGTTGCTCCGGGTCGAGGTAGGCATTCCGGCTGCTCAAGGCCAACCCATCCGGCTCGCGAACTGTGGGGACCACCGCCAGCTCGACCTGCCAGTCCAGATCGCGAACCATCTGGCGCACCAGCACGGTCTGCTGGACGTCCTTCCGCCCGAAGCACGCGACATCCGGCTCCACCAAGTGGAAGAGCTTGGCGACCACCGTGAGGACGCCGCCGAAGTGGCCCGGCCGCGCCGTGCCCTCCCAGCGCTCGGCCGTCGGTCCCGGTGCCACCCTGGTCTCGGACCCCGGCGGATACATCGCCGCCTCGCTGGGCAGGAAGAGCGCGTCGACCCCGCGCTCCTCGGCCAGCCCGCGATCCCGGGCCAGATCGCGAGGATAGCGGGCCAGATCCTCCGTCGGCGCGAACTGCAGCGGATTCACGAAGATGCTGAGCACCACCACGTCGGCCCGCCGCCGGGCTTCGTCGACCAGTGCCAGGTGACCCTCGTGCAGGTATCCCATGGTCGGCACCAGACCGATGCGGCGGCCCTCGCGACGCCGGGCGCGCACCCATCCCTTGAGGTCGGGGATGGACGTGAAGTCGATCATGCGGGACAGGAGGGCGCCGCCGGCGCCCTCATTCGAAGCTGTGTTCCTTCGCCGGATAGCTCCCTCCCCGAACCTCGGTGGCGTAGGCCTTGACCGCCTCTCGCACCGCGGTGCCGAGCTCGGCGTAGCGCTTGAGGAACTTGGGTGAAAACCCCTCGTTGAGCCCCAGCATGTCGTGCAGCACCAGCACCTGCCCGTCGCACCCCGGTCCCGCGCCGATCCCGATCGTCGGAATGACCAGCGCCGCCGAGATGCGGCGCGCCACGTCGGTTGGAACCAGCTCCAGCACCACCGCGCAGGCCCCGGCAGCCTCGAGGGCCTTCGCGTCGTCCAGCAGTCGGTCGGCCGCCGCCTGGTCGCGACCCTGGACCCTGTAGCCTCCCAGCGCGTGCACCGATTGCGGCGTGAGCCCGAGGTGCCCCATGACGGGAATTCCGCGCTCCACCAGCGCCTGGACGGTCTCGGCCATGTGGCGCCCGCCCTCCAGTTTCACCCCGTTGGCTTCGGTTTTCTGGAGCACGCGCCCCGCGTTTCTGATGGCCTCCGGCACCGACACCTGATAGGTGAGAAAGGGAAGATCCACGAACAGGAGCGCGCCCGGGGCGCCTCTCCGCACCGCGGCGGCATGGTAGATCATCTGGTCTAGGGTGGCACTGAGCGTGGTCTCCTGGCCGGCGATGACCTGGTTCAGCGAATCGCCGACCAGGAGCACGTCCACCTCTGCCCGATCCAGCAGGCGTGCGAAGGCGGCGTCGTAGCAGGTGAGCACCACCAGCCGCCGTTTGGCCGCCTTCCACGCGGGGAGGTCGAGGACGGATCGGGGGCGCGCGTCAGCGTTCATGGGCCTCCAGCTGGGCCAGCTCTCGGATCCAGAAATCGCGGTGGGACAGCTCGGGATGGGGAATGATAAGGTCGGGTTCGGCGATCCGCAGTTCGCCGTAGCGGACGATATCGAGATCCAGGGTGCGCGCCCCCCACCGCCCGGTGCGGACCCGGCCGCGGTCGCGCTCGATCGTCTGGCAGGCCGCGAGGAGGGCGTGAGGGTCGAGGCCGGTCTCGATCAGGATCATCTGGTTGAGATAGGCCGGCTGCGACATCCCCGCGAGCGGCTCGGTCTCCTCCACGTCGGTCTCCGCGACCAGTCGTGTCTCGGGGAGGGTGCCGAGCGCCGCGCGCGCGGCGGCGAGGTGCCCGGCGCGGTCGCCCAGATTACTTCCGAGCGCGATGTAGGCCCGCTCCCGTCTGGCCACCGCGGCTCAGGTCTCGACGGCGAAATGTCGCGCGATCCGTTGGAGGTCGCTCGCGACGTCGCCCAGCTGGCGAATCGCCCCCTCCAGCTCGGCCTGCCCCGACGCGGCGTCCTCGGCGCGTTGCGCCAACTGGTCGGTCTCGCTCCGGGTCCGGGCCGACCCCGCCGCGACCCGCTCGATCTGTGCGCTCAATCCGCTGACCGCGGCGAGTTGCTCGGAGGCGGTGGCGGCGATGGCTTCGGCATGGCGGCCGGCCTCGCTGGTCGTACCCACGATCGCGTCCAGGGCCTGCGCCGCGTTGGCGCTCAACTCCTCCACGCCCGCCACGGCCTCCCTCCCCCGCTCCATCTGGTCGGAGACCGTCGTGACCTGGGAGCCGATCTCCTCCAGGAGGCCGCGCGCCTCCCGCGCGGCGTGCAGGCTCTGGGCCGCGAGGTCCCGGACCTCGTCGGCGACCACGGCGAAGCCGCGGCCCTCGCGTCCGGCCCGGGCCGCCTCGATGGCCGCGTTGAGCGCGATGAGGTTGGTGAGATCGGCGATCTCCCGGATGGTCCCGATGAAGCCGCTGATCCGGGTGGTGAGCGCGCCCAGCTCCGCGACCTGCTCCACGCTGCCCGACACGAAGCCCTTGAGCCCGATCAGTCGCTCGATCGCCTGGCCGATCACCACCCGGTTCCGGCTCGCCACCTGGGCCGCAGTGCCGCTCGCCTCGGCGGCCTGCGCGCCCTGGGCCGCCATCGCGCGGGAGGCGGCGGAGAGCGCGTCGGTCGACTGGAGCCCGCCGGCCACGAACCGCTCGAGATCGGAGGTGCCCTGTCGCATGCCCCGCGACGCCTCGGCGAGCGCCGAGGCCGAGCTTCGGAGCGACTCGGTCACCCGCGCGAGCGCGGCCACCTGCTCTCCGATCTGACTGACCGTGCTGAGCAGGGGCCGGCGGAGCTCGGCGATGTGGATCGCCGTGGCCATCTGATTGGCCAGCGTGGCGAGCGCCACGAGATCCTTGGTGCCGTACGCGTGGCGTTTGGGGTGGTCCACCTCGACCACGCCGAGGAGGTCGTCGCCGAAACGAATCGGGTGCACCACGGTGCTGCCGACGTCCCGCAACACGTGCGCCAGGCGCGAATCGCGCCGCACGTCACGGATCACGACCGGCTGGCCCGAGGCGATCGCCTCCCGGCGCAGCTCGAGCAGCTGATCCGGCAGGTCGCCGCGGTCGGGCCGCCCATTGACCCCGCGGTACGCCAGGCTGAGCGAGGCCCCTTCCACCCGGTACACCCGGAAGTCGCTCCAATCGAGCAGCCGATGCGCCAGGCGCTCGATCTGATCGAACGATCCCTGGAGGGTGGCGTTGCTGGCGATGGCGGTTTCCATGAGATGGACCTTGTTCAGGTCCTCGGCGCCGATCGCCTCCTCGACAATCTTGCGGGTGAGCAATCCGAGCACACCCAGCGCGAGGCCGACGGCCACCCATCCCACCGGCGCGAGCGCCTGGACGGTGGCGACCCCGATGACCGTCGCGGCCAGCGACAGGAGGTAGGAGATGATCTCCCACCGCAGGATCAGGATCTTTTCGGCGTACTCCAGCTTGTCCCGCACCAGCAGGGTGAAGTAGAACAGGGCCCGGGTGGTGAAGAAGTAGAGACAGATCAGGATCGCGGCCGCCGGCAGGAAATCGAGCGAGATCGGGGGCGATCCGCTGTAGTAGTGCACCGCGGCGTAGAAGCCGTAGGCCGCGACGAAGCCGAGGACTTCGCGGCCCCCGTTGATGACGCCGGCCCTTGGGAGCTTCCGCAGCCAGAGGACATCGGACCCGAGCACTCCGAGATACAGGGCGAGCACGACCGGGGTGGGCCCCACCGTCACGGCGCCGATCAGCACCGGGATACCCGCTTGCGTCAGATAGGAATACTTGCTGAGCCGGATCGGCGCGGACGCGCAGCCCGAACACCATCCCGGTCAACAGCAGCACGGCCACCGGCTGCTCCAGCCAGCGGAGGTCGACGGCCAGCGCCCCCACGGCGACGAGCGCCCCCCCGACCGTGAGCAGCCGGGCGTAACGCTCCAGAACCTGGCCGACGCCCATGCTCAGGCCGCCGCGGGGGAGCGATCGAGTCCCGCCCTGAGCTCGCCCAGGAACCGTCGGAGGGCGGGAACGCCGCCGGTGCCGAGCGTATCCACCAGCGCGCTGCCGACCACCACGCCGTCCGCGAGCCTGCCGACGGCAGCCGCCTGCTCGGGGCTGGAGATCCCGAACCCCACCGCGATGGGCAGCGGGGTCGCCTCGCGCACCCGAGCAACCGAATCGCGGAGACCCGCGGCCAGGGCGTCGCTGGCGCCGGTGACCCCGAGCCGCGCGACCAGGTAGACGAACCCTCCGGCGTCGGCGACCGCGGCTCGCAGCCGCTCGGGGCGCGTCGTCGGGGCGATGAGGCGGATCAGGTCCAGCGGGCTGTCCCGCACGGCGCGCTCGACCTCCGGATCACTCCCCGCCGGCAGGTCGGTGAGGAGCAGTCCGGCGATGCCGGCCTCGCCGGCATCGCGGAGAAAGCGGTCGCACCCGTACCGCAGAATCGGATTGAGGTAGCTGAAGATGACGACGGGCCGCCGGAGCCCGCACCGGGCGATGAGCTCCAGGGTGCCTGCCAGAGTCATCCCCTGTCCCAGGGCCTGGAAGGTCGATCGCTGGATGGTGGGCCCATCCGCCAGCGGGTCGCTGAACGGCACGCCCACCTCGACGATGTCGGCGATCTCGTCCGCGGCACGAAGCGCTTCCTGGCTGGCGCGGACGTCGGGAAAGCCGGCGGTGAGATAGGGAATGAGCGCGGTGCGCCCGCGGCCGCGGAGGCCCGCGAAGGCCGCCGCGAGGATCGACTCAGACAAAGTAGTCGCCGACCGTGAGCCCATAGCGGGACGGGTTGGTGACCTTGACGATGGACCGGCGGTACTGGCCGGCCTCGTCGCGCTCGGTGAGACTGATGAGACGCCCCGGCGGGGGGACGGCGCCGCCGTCGGCGTCCACCGCGATGCGCACCAGCGGGCGGTTGAGCTGCTGGCCATCGGTATCCGGCGCGGAGACGATCGCCACCTCGAAGGTGTCGAGAATCACGCAGGTGCCGACCGGATAGATGCCGATCAGGTTGATCAGCGCCTTCACCAGAATCGCGTCATAGCCGCGCCTGGGGTTCTGCCACATTTCCCGGAGCACCTGGTCGGGCTCGATCGGCGTGGTCTGGTAGCTCCGGCGCGTGGTGGCCGCGTCGAACCCGTCGGCCACCGCCACGATGCGGGAGAAGATGCCCATCTCGCGGGGCCGGATGGTGCGCGGATAGCCGGTGAAATCGGTCTTCATGTGGTGCTCGTGCGCGGTGAGGATCGCACGGTACGGCGTCTCGTCGTAGGCTCGCATGGTGAAGAGGGTCAGGGCCCCCAGCCACGGGTGGGCCTGCATGGTCCTCCACTCGGCTTCGTCCAGACCCGTGGTCTTGTTGAGGATCTCGACCGGCACCCGGGCTTTGCCCACATCGTGGAGCAGCGCGGTCAGGCCGAGGTCGTAGAGCTGGAGCCGTGAGAAGCCGAGCTTCTTCCCCAGCGCCACCGAGAAGATGCACACGTTCACCGAGTGGGTGAAGGTGTACTCGTCGTAATCGCGGATGGTGGTGAGTCCCACGACCGAGGTCTCGTTGTTGAGCACCTGATCCACGATGAGCTGGACCGCCCGCTTCACCCGCTTCACGCTGGTCGCCCGTCCCATTCGGACGCTGGTGATCACGTCCTTGGTGACCGCGACACCCTGGGAGTAGACCCGTTTCGCGGCCTCCCTGGCTTGTTCCGACTCGGCGTGCTCGTGGTGGCTCGCCCGCTCGAGCTCGAGTCCGGTCACGCCTCCCGCGCCGAGCCGCTCGGACAGCTCCTCGAATCGATCCTCGGGCTGCCCCCGCTCACCCAGGCTGAGCAGGAGGCTCAGCAGGATCTGCCACTCGCGCCGGCTGCTGGCGTGGATTCGGAGCGCGCCGACCTCGAACGACTTGAGGACCGCGAGGATGTGGCTGAACGACGCGTAGTTGTCGAGCTCCAGCCGGAGCCGGGTGGCGTTCACGAAGATGAAATCGCCCGCCAGGCGGACCTCGAGATCGCTCTCGACCGCCAGCAGGGCGAGCGCCGTGGCGTCGAGATCATCGAGCGCCTTCTGCACCGTGGCGTTCTCGACCGGATACAGCTTGAGGCTGCGGAGGGCGGTGTACACCGCGAGCAGGAGCGCGCGGCCACCCTGCCGCAGCTGCCCTTCCGCGGCGGTACGGGGGGCGGCGTCGGGCGGGTGGGTCACGTCGCGGTCTCCCGCAGCGCTCGGTTGACGGCGTTGCGAACCACCAGGTCCTTCTCGTCCGTCATGCGAGTCAGGATCTCCCGCGCCTCGGGCGTGCGGATCTTGCCGATCGCGATGGCCGCGCAGGCCCGGGTCTCGGGCGACACCTTCAGCTTGAGCAGGCCTCGGGGCAGGAGCATCCCGCTCAACGCCCGGAGCCCGCCCGGTCCGGCCACGGCGCCGTAAGCCTCGAAGAAGGCCATCTTTTCGGTCAGGTCCATGTCCTTCACCCCCTTGCCCAGCACGACCGCCTCGACCCGCTTGAGCGCCCCCTTGTAGCCGCGGCTGCCGACGACCCGGACCGCCGCGAGCCGAACATTGCGATCCTCGTCCGCAATCGCCTGGTCGATCAGGGCCAGCGCCGCCGGCGTGGCCAACTGGGCGAGCGTCTGCACCGAGGCCAGCCGCACCGCCGGGTCCGGGTGGGTGACCGTGTCAGCCAGCCCGGGCACCACCTGGTGCAGGCTGAGGCGGCCGCAGAGCGTCACCACCGACGCGAGGGCGGCGGAATCGCGCGAGCGCAGGAGGCGCAGGACTTCGTCGGGGTTCGAGGCCGCCAGGCGGTCGGCCACGCCCTCGAGCACGGTGCGCAGGGTCTGCGACGCCAGGTTCGGGATCCAGCTCAGCACCGGCTCCAGCGCCGAGGCGCGCAGCTCGCGCAGCACCTCGACCACCTCCGCCTCGCCGGCGAGGGCCGGCGCCTCGTCCAGCGACTGGAGTAGCTGGCTCACGATGGCGGGCTCGCTCAGCTTGGCCACGAAATGGTCGAGCTGCGCCCGGTGCTCGGGCAGAAGCCCCTGCGTCCTGGTGCCGAGCAGCCTGGTCTCGCGCAGCACGCCGGCCGCCGACCGGAAGTCGCGCGCGTTGAGGAGATTGGGAAAGAGCACCTCCATGATGCCGAGGATCTCCGAGCGGATCGCGGGGTCGCCCTCGAGCTCGAACAGGTCGAAGAGCACGTTGAGCGCGGAGGGGCGAATGTCACGACCGTACTCCTCCTTGACCTGTCGCGCGACCTCATGGATTTCCGACTCGTCGAGAAAGTAGAGCGTGGAGTCGAAGTCTTCCACGTCCACTACGCCCTTCGGCCGCGGCGGCGCCTCCTCCGCGACCTGCGCCTGCCGCTGGCGCGCCGCCGCGGCGTCCTCGCTCCCGCGGGGATAGCTGCCGGTCTGCTCCGGCATCGAACCCCCGCCCTCCCCGAAGAACTCGACGAACTGGTACTGGATGAGCTGAAACTCCTGCTGCCAGAGCAGGGTCAACAGATCGTCGCCGGCATCGGCCGGGAGAAACCGGGCGTGGTTGATCGCCTCGAGCAGGCGCGGGAGCTCCTCCGCCTCCGCACCCCGCCGGATGGTGAGCGAGCGCATCCCGTCCTTGAACAGTCCCCACGCCAGGCTGTCGGACTTGTTGGGCTGGTGATAGACGACCTGCTCCTCCCAGATGAAATCGGTCTCGGCCACGGTCAGCACCAGCTCGTCGAGCACCGCCCAGATGGGTGCGAACGCCACCCCGAGATTCTCGGTGGCGCGGTGATAGATCGGATTGTTCGGGAGGTACATGTGGAAGGCGCGGAGCGCCTTTCCCAGGCCGGTGATCAAATCGGCCACCTGGGACGCCGGCAGCAGGGCGGTGGGCGGGCCGGCCGTCACAGCGGGCTCCCCAGAAGGTCGGCCACGTGGGCCACATCCTTGTCCCCACGGCCGCTGAGGCAGACCAGTACCGCCTGGTCGGCCGCCCAGCGTCCCCGCGACCGCCGCACCCACGCCAGCGCATGCGCGGTCTCGAGCGCGGGGATGATGCCCTCCAGCCGGCACAGTGCCTGGAAGGCGTCGAGTGCCTCGGCGTCGGTGGCCGATTCGTAGCGCACGCGGCCGGTGTCGTGGAGCCAGCTGTGCTCGGGCCCCACGCCGGGATAATCGAGACCGGCCGAGACCGAGTGGGCCGGGGCGACTTGTCCGTCCGCGTCCTGGAGCAGATAGCTCAGGCTGCCGTGCAGCACGCCGGGCGAGCCGGCGGACAGGGTCGCGCTGTGCTGGCCGGTGGCGATCCCGCGTCCCGCGGCCTCGACGCCCACCAGCTCGACCTCGTCATCGAGAAAGGCGGCGAAGATACCGATGGCGTTCGACCCGCCGCCTACGCAGGCGACCACCGTGCGCGGCAGTCGACCGAGCCGCTCCAGCAGCTGCTCCCGCGCCTCCCGCCCGATCACTGATTGAAAGTCACGGACCATGCGGGGATAGGGATCGGGGCCGACCACGGAGCCGATGATGTAGTGCGTGGTCGGCACGGTGGCGACCCAGTCGCGCAGCGCCTCGTTGGTCGCGTCCTTGAGAGTGCGGGTCCCCGACTCGACCGGGACTACCGTCGCGCCCAGCAACTGCATGCGGTAGACGTTGAGCGCCTGCCGGACGACGTCTTCCGCCCCCATGTAGACCACGCACTCCAGTCCGAAGCGGGCACAGACCGTCGCGGTCGCCACGCCGTGCTGCCCGGCGCCGGTCTCGGCGATGATGCGCCGCTTTCCCATGCGCCGCGCCAGCAGCGCCTGGCCCAGCGTGTTGTTGATCTTGTGGGCCCCGGTGTGGTTCAGGTCCTCGCGCTTGAGCAGCACCGGCGCGCCGACCTGGTCGGAGAAACGAGGCGCGAGGGAAACCGGCGAGGGGCGTCCTACGAACTCGGACAGCAGCGCGTCGAGCTCCGCCCAGAATGCGGGATCGGCCCGGGCCGTGTCGTACAGCGCGGTCAGATCGTCGAGCGCCGCGACGAGCGTCTCGGGAACGTAGCGGCCTCCGTAGGGACCGAATCGTCCGCCGACTGCCCGCTCAGCCGCCAGTAGGGCTGCGTCCAAGCACTGCCTCCAGAAAACGCGCGATCTTCTCGTGATCCTTGATGCCTGGGAGGGATTCCACCCCTGAACTTACATCGGCGACGTCCGGGCGAACGAGAGCCACCGCGGCGCCGACGGTCTCCGGCGTGAGCCCGCCGGCGAGCGCCATGCGCACCCCGGAAAGCCGCCTCCGCGCCTCCGCGGCGATCGAGAGATCGAGCGGCACTCCGCCGCCCCCCTCCACATGCGGCACCCTGGGCTCCACCAGAACCGTCCCGGCTCCGCGGGCGGCCTCGGCCAGACGGTCGAGATCGGCCCGGCTGGCAATTCGCACGACCCGCCAGACCATCAGGCCGGCCCGCTCGAGGCGGACGGCGTCGTCACCAGAGTAGGGGCCGTGCAGTTGGGCCCCGGCGATGCCGGTTTCCCGGGCCAGGGAAAGAATCTCCCCGACGGACTGGTCTCCGAACACCCCGAGCACGGGAACGCCGCGCGACGCGGCCACCAGGTCCGCCGCCCTCGCGAGGCTTACCCGCCTGAGGCCACCAGCAAAAACGACGCCCAGATAGGAGGCCCCCGCCCGCGCGGCCCTCTCCGCGTCCTCGGGACGGGTCAGCCCGCAGATCTTGACCCTAGCGGCCACGGCGCCCCACCCCGGAGAGCTGTCGCAGAAATCGGCCCGGGTCCGGGGCGGCCGAGAGCGCCGTACCCACCAGCACCGCATCCGCCCCCGCGGCGGCCGCGCGCGCCACGTCCTCCACCCCTCGGATCCCGCTCTCGGCTACGGCCACCCGGCCGGCCGGCACCCGGGCGACGAGCTCCCCCGCGCCGGGCAGGTCGATCCGGAAGGTGTCCAGGTCGCGGCTGTTGACCCCGACGAGTTCGGCGCCGGCCTCGAGCGCGCGGTCCAGCTCCGCCGCGGTGTGCACCTCGACCAGCGCTTCCAGGCCCGCGCCGCGGGCAAACGCCATCAGCGCGCCCAGCCTCGCGAGGGGAAGCGCGCGCACGATCAGGAGCACGGCCGCCGCCCCGGCCGCCCGTGCCTCGACCACCTGGACCTCGTCCAGAATGAAATCCTTCCGCAGCAGCGGCACCTCGACCCGCCCGGCGGCGGCGCGCAGGTCCCCGATCGAACCCCCGAAATGGCGTTCGTCGGTGAGTACCGAGATCGCCGCCGCGCCATGCTCGGCGTAGAGCGCCGCGCGCGCACCCGGATCGAGGTCCTCGCGGATCACGCCCGCGGACGGCGAGCGCCGTTTCACCTCGGCGACCACGGCCACCCGTTCGCCACGCAGCGCACGGCTCAAGGAGGGAGGCGCCGGCAGCGATCCCGCCTCCCGCTCCAGAGCGCCGCGACGCTCCCGCAGTGATTGCAGTCCGCGTCGGGTCGAGTCGAGAATCTGGTCGAGTGAAACGGGCATCTTGTCCTTCGGCGGGTCTTCGGGTATAGTTATTCGGGCTCTGTTCGGTCGATTCCGTATTCTCACCCCACGGAGACGGTGCGATGCCGCTAACCAAGCGTCAAAGTGAAATCCTCAGCTACCTGCAGGGTCATATCCAGGACCAGGGCTACGCGCCCAGCTTCGAGGAAATCGCCGAGCAGTTCGGCTTCCAGTCACTCGCCACCGTGCACGAGCACCTCACCAATCTCGAGCGCAAGGGCTATATCCGCCGGTCGTACAACGAGAGCCGCTCCATCGAAGTGCTTCCCCCGCGCGGCACCTCCGCCGCCACCGAGATCCCGCTGCTCGGCAAGGTCGCGGCGGGCACCCCGATCGAATCGCTGATGCACCAGGAAACCATCGCGGTCCCCGATCAGATGCTCCCCCGGCGCGGGCCCAACTACGCCCTGCGAGTCCAGGGCGCCTCCATGATCGACGAGCACATCCTCGATGGCGACGTCGTCGTGGTGCACGGCAAGCAGAGCGCGGAGAACGGCGAAATGGTCATCGCGCTGGTGAACGGCAGCGAAGCCACCGTCAAGAAGTTCTACCGTGAGGCCGGGGGATGGATCCGGCTGCAGCCGGCCAACTCGGCCATGCAGCCGATGCGGTTTCAGGAGCGGGACGTCTTGATTCAGGGCATCGTGGTCGGGGTGATCAGGAAGTATTGAGTCCCGGCACGCTTCCCTCAGGCTGACGTGCCCGCCGGAGCGGCGCGCCGCAGGCGCTCCAGCGCCTCCCTTCCCGCGCCGCTCTCCAGCGCGCTGGTCGCCCGTGCCACCGCTTCGTCGAACGTCCACTCCTCGCCGCAAACATAGAGTCCCGCCGCGGCATTGAGCAGCACCGCGCAGTGAACCGCGCGTGGGCCGTCGCGTTCCCCGAGGAGGCGCTCGATCCGTTCGGCGTTCTCCGCCGGTTCACCTCCTGCTAGGTCGTCCAGCTCGTCACAATCGAGGCCGTAACGGCGCGGCTCGATCAGCCATTCCGTCACGCTGTCTCCGCGCACCTCCCAAGCCAGCGTAAGCCCCGACGGGCTCACCTCGTCCATCCCCACCTCGGCATGGAGGATCAACCCGTGTGCGGCCCCCAGCCGGGCCAGCGCCGCTGCCACTAGAGGGGCGCGCGCGCGCTCGGCCACTCCTATCACCTGGCGGGTGACTCCCGCGGGATTCACCAGGGGCCCCAGCAGGTTCATGATGGTCGGCACGCCCAGCTCCCGTCGCACCGCCCCGGCGTGGCGCATCGCGGGATGAAAGCCGGGAGCGAAGAGGAATACCAAGCCAGCCTCGCACAACACCTCGGCCGCGCGGTCGGCGGAGAGCTGAATATTCACGCCCAGGGCCTCGAGCACGTCGGCCGACCCCGATCGCGAAGTGAAGCTCCGGTTCCCGTGCTTGGCCACCGGCACACCGGCACCTGCCACCACGAAGGCGGCCGCGGTCGAAAGGTTGAGCGTCCCTACCGTGCCGCCTCCGGTGCCGCAGGTATCCACCAGCCGCTCGGGATGCTCGACCACTACACGCACCATGGCGTGTCGGAGCGCCAACACCGCCCCGGCGACCTCGTCGGCGGTCTCCCCCTTGGCCCGGAGCCCCATGAGCAGCGCCGATATCTGAACCGGAGTCGCCTCGCCCCGCATCAGCACCGAGAATGCCGCGGCGGCCCCCTCGCTGGAGAGCGAGCGCCCTCGAGCCAGCTCCTGTATGGCCTGTTGCATCGGGGCGTCATCGGTCACAGGCAAGACGGCTTGGTTGGGGGGATCGGCGAGTGGAAAAACGTACCCGAGAAACCGCTCTTTTGTCAAATGGGACAAGGATTTGCGCAACTTGCCCGGGGGTGTGGTCGAGGCTAGATTTTGGCCCGATGAGCCGGACCTTCCTCGCCACGCTGCACTTCGACGGCACCGGGTTCGTCGGATGGCAACGCCAACCGGTCGGGCGCTCGGTCCAAGTCGAGTTCGAGCGGGTGCTGGAGCGCATCTTCGATCGGTCGGCGGTGGCTCACGCCGCGGGCCGGACCGACGCCGGCGTGCATGCCGTCGGGCTGGCCGTGAGCTTCTCCGCCACCGCCGACTGGAGTGCCTCCGCGCTCCGCCGGGCGCTCAACGCCCTCCTGCCGAAAGACTGCTGGGTGGAATCCGTGCGTCCGATGCAGCCGGGCTTTCACGCCCGGAAGAGCGCCGTCTCGCGGCGCTACCGGTACGACATCGGGCTCGACGACGCGGCCGCGTCACCCTTCCGCCGGGCCTTCGAATGGGCCCTCGGCCGCTCTCTGGATTCGGCCGCGTTGCGCTCCGCCGCCAGGCTCCTGCTCGGCGAGCACGATTTCCGGGCGTTCGCGGCCAAGGGCGCACCCAAGCCGCATTACCTCTGCCGCCTCTTGCGAGCCGAGTGGGAGCTTCGTCCCTCTGGACGGGGGGTCAGCTTCCACGTGGAGGCCGACCGCTTCCTGCACCACATGGTCCGGATGCTGGTAGGGACGATGGTGGACATCGGTCTCGAGCGGCGGCCGCTGGCGGACATCGAGGCCCTGCTCGAGCGGGGCGACAACTCGGAGACGAGCCCACCCGCGCCGCCCCAGGGCCTCTACTTCGTCGCGGCGACGTATCCCGACGCGCTGTATGCCGAGGAGACGGAGGAGGCCCATGCGGGCGTGGATCGGATATAGCGCGGCGCTTTTCCTGGCCGGCAGCGGCCTCGCCTGCGACCAGCAGGATGCGCCGGCCGTCCGGGTGAGCTCGGCGGGGGCCCAGGCGGCCAGCCCGAGCCCCGCGCGCCAGGCGACGATCGACCAATCGCGGCGCACCGCGCTGGTCACCGCCGTCGAGCGGGCCTCCCGGGCGGTGGTCTCCATCAGCGCGACGTCGCGGCGCGCGGGCAGGGCCCGCTCGCCCTGGGACTTCTTTTTCGTCCCCGAGCGGTCCCGGCTGGTCGAAGGGTACGGCACCGGATTCGTCATCCGGCCCAACGGTATCGTCGTCACCAACCAGCACGTCATCGCGAACGCGGAGCGGGTGGTCGTGACCCTGCCGGACGGCACCGATTCGCCCGCGACGGTGCTGGGTGAGGATCCTCTCACCGACATCGCGGTGCTTCAGATAAAGCGGCAGGGTCTTCCCACGGTCAGCAGTGGCCGGAGCACCGATCTCATGATCGGCGAGTGGGTCATCGCGCTGGGGAACCCGTACGCCTTTCTGCTGGGTAACTCGGAGCCCACCGTCACGGTCGGGGTGGTCAGTGCGACCAACCGCAACATCCTGCCGAGCGGCGAGCAGACCGGTCTCTACTTCGACATGATCCAGACCGACGCCGCGATCAACCCGGGGAACTCCGGCGGCCCCCTCACCAACGCCCTGGGCGAGGTGGTGGGCGTCAACTCTTCAATCTTCAGCAGCAGCGGCGGCTCCGTCGGGCTGGGCTTCGCCATTCCCATCGAGCGCGCCTTGCGGGTGGCCGACGAGATCATCGCGCACGGCACCGTCCGGCGGGCCTGGGTGGGGCTCGAGGTCGAGGGTGCGACCGCGATGCGGGATTGGAAGACCGCCGGCGGCGTCACCGTGACCAGCGTGGCACCGGAAGGGCCGGCGGCGAAGGCGTCGCTCCGCAAGGGCGACGTGCTCACGGAGGCGAACGGCCGTCCGCTCCGGAACTATCTCGACTGGGAGGCGGTCAAGCTCGACCTCCACGTGGGCGACGCCGTGCAGCTGTCGGTGCGGACCGGACAGCGGACGGTGCACCGCCGGGTCGTCACCGGCGATCTGCCCACCGTGACGGCGGAGAAGTACCGGCTGCTCGAGGATCTCGAGCTGATCACCCTGACGCCGGCGGTGAAGGCGGAACGGGGGATCCGGAGCGAGGCGGGGGTGCTCATCTTCAAGATCTCGCCCGCCATCGCCGAGTCGACCGGTCTCCGCGAGGGCGACGTGATCCTGGCGATCAACCGGACGGCGGTGCGCGCCGCCTCGCAGGTCGGCGAGCTGCTGAACGTTCGCCCCGGCGAAGTCGTCCGCCTCTACCTCGAGCGGGAGGGCCAGATCACCTTCACCGACCTGGTGTTCCAGTGAGCGACGACCGCTGGACCTCACCGCTGGGCAGCCGGTACGCCTCGCCCGCGATGCAGCTGCTCTGGGGGGAGTCCCACCGCGTGGGTCTTTGGCGCCGGCTCTGGCTGGCGCTGGCGGAGGCGGAGCGGGAGCTCGGTCTGTCCATTCCCGACGAGGCCCTGGCGCAGATGCGCGCCCACCTGGACGACGCCGATCTCAAGCTGGCCGCGCGCTACGAGCGGCGCTTCCGCCACGACGTGATGGCGCACGTGCACGCCTTCGCCGATCAGGTGCCCGCCGCCCGCCCGTTCCTCCACCTGGGGGCCACCAGCGCCTTCGTCACCGACAACGCCGACCTTGTCGTCCTGCGCGACGGCTTGCGCCTCCTGCTCGGCCGGGTCATCGCGGTGCTGTCGGCGCTGGAAGGATTCGCCGGCCGTACGGCGCACCTGCCCTGCCTGGCGTACACCCACTTCCAACCGGCGCAGCTCACCACCGTGGGGAAGCGGGCGACCCTGTGGATGCAGGACTTCGGGCTCGACGTCGAGGAACTCTGCCACCGGCTCGACACGCTGCGCTTCCGCGGCTGCCAGGGCACCACCGGCACTCAGGCGTCGTTTCTGGAGCTGTTCGGGGGCGACGACGCCAAGGTACGGGAGCTGGAGCGCCGGGTCACGGCCAAGCTCGGCTTCCGGGAGCAGTTCGCCGTCACCGGACAGACCTATCCCCGCAAGGCGGACAGCGTCGTGCTCGACACGCTCAGCGGTATCGCGCAATCGGCCGCGAAGATGGCAGGCGACCTCAGGTTGCTCCAGCACGAGGGGGAGCTGCTCGGAGCCGTTCGAGACCGAGCAGATCGGCTCCAGTCGCGATGGCGTACAAGCGCAATCCGATGCGGGCCGAGCGCATCTCCGGCCTGGCCCGGTTCGTGATCTCGCTGCAGGCCAATGGCGCCCACACCGCGGCCGCGCAATGGCTCGAGCGGACCCTCGACGACAGCGCCAACCGGCGCCTCACCCTCCCCGAGGCATTTCTGGGCACCGACGCGATTCTGGTGCTCGCCGCCAACATCGCTGCCGGTCTCGAGGTACGGGAGGAGGTAATCCGCCGGCACGTGGCGGAGCAGATGCCGTTCATGGCCACCGAGCGCTGGCTCATGCTTGGCGTGGCGGCCGGGGGCGACCGGCAGGCCCTCCATGAGGTCGATCCGGCGCCACAGCCTCGCAGTGGCGGACGCGGTCGCGCACGGCGCGCACAACGATCTCCTCGACCGCCTTGCCGCCGACGGCGCGTTCGCCGGCGTGCCCGCGGCGGAGCTGCGAGCCCAGCTCGAGCCCGCGAGGTACACCGGCAGGGCCGGCCGCCAGGTCGGCGAGTTCCTGGCGGAGTATCTCGGGCCGTTGTTGGAGCGGGCGCGGCCCCTGGCCGCCGAGGCGGGAAGCGCCGAGGTGCGGGTATGACGGCCCGGCCGCTGGTGGAGAGCCGCCTCCCCCTGCCGTTACTGCGACGGGGCAAGGTGCGCGAGGTCTACGAGGTGGACCCGGATCACCTGCTGCTGCTGGCGAGCGATCGCGTCAGCGCGTTCGACGTGGTGATGCGCGAGCCGATACCGGGCAAAGGCGCCGTGCTCACCCAGATCAGCGCCTTTTGGTTCGAGCAGCTGGCGGATATGGTGCCCTCGCATTACCTCACCGCCCGAGCCGACGAGATCCTCGACCGGCTGCCCGCCCTGCGGAGCCGAGCCGGAGAGATCGACGGCCGCGCCATGCTGGTCCGCCGGACCGACCCCGTGGCGTTCGAATGCGTGGTGCGGGGCTACCTCTCGGGCTCGGCCTGGGTGGAGTACCGCGCCAGTGGCACGCTGGCGGGCGAGGCCTTGCCCCCGGGGCTGGTCGAGAGCGCGCGGCTGGAGCCGCCGCTGTTCTCGCCGGCCACCAAGGCGGAATCGGGCCACGACCTCAACGTGACCTTCGAGACCATGGTCGGGCGACTGGGCCGCGAGCTCGCGACCCGGCTCCGCGATTCTAGCTTCGCGGTCTACCAGGCGGGCCGCGACCACGCCGCCACCCGCGGCATCATCATCGCCGATACCAAATTCGAGTTCGGCCTCGCGGGCGACGGCACCCTGCTCCTGATCGACGAGGTCATGACGCCGGACTCCTCCCGCTTCTGGCCGGCCGACCGGTACCGGCCGGGTCAGTCGCAGCCGAGCTTCGACAAGCAGCCGCTGCGCGACTACCTGGCCGAGCTTCGGAGCCAGGGGCGCTGGAACGGGGAGGCGCCCCCGCCGCCACTGTCGGACGACGTGGTGGCCGCCACCAGCCGTCGGTATCTGGAGGCCTACCGGCTCCTCACCGGGCGTCCGCTGGGTCACCCGGCGTGATCCGAACCGCGCCCGAGGGGCGTTATTTCATCGCGGGAGCCTGGGTCATCGCGATCGTACTGCTGCTACTCGCGGTGCGCGCCGACCGACCGCTGGTATGGCTGATCGCCCTAGCGTGGCTCGCGATCTCGGTGTGGGTGGTCGCCTTCTTCCGCGACCCCGAGCGGGCATGGTCCATCGGCGATCGGCTGGTGGTCGCGCCCGCCGACGGCAAGGTGGTGAGCGTGGTGGAGACCGACGAACCGGCGTACCACGGCGGGCGGGCGGTCCGGATCTCGATTTTCATGAATGTGTTCGACTGCCACGTGAACCGGTACCCGGTCGGCGGCACCGTGGCCTACCGGCATTACAATCCCGGCAAGTTCGGGCACGCGGCCGCGGAGAAGTCGAGCCTCGACAACGAGCAGTCGTCGGTCGGGGTAGCGGCCCCACGGGGCAAGGTGATGATCCGGCAGATCGCGGGGCTGGTGGCGCGCCGGATCGTCACCGATCATGAGGTGGGGGCCACCGTGCACCAGGGTGAGCGCCTCGGCATGATCCGCTTTGGGTCACGGGTGGATCTCTTCCTGCCGATGGGGACCAGGACGCTGGTCGCCACCGGCGACACGACGATCGCGGGAGTGACTGTGGTGGCCGAATGGAACTGATTCCCAGGCCCGAGCTGCGCCGGCGCACCATGCGCCAGGTGGTCGTGGTGATGCCGAGCGCGTTCACCCTCGGCAACCTGTTCTTCGGGTTCTGGGCCATCGTCTCCGCCTTCAACGGTAATTTCCGCTGGGCGGGATGGTTCATCGTGTTCGCCGGCATCCTGGACCTGCTGGACGGGCGGGTCGCGCGACTGTCCAACACCGGCACCCGGTTCGGCGCCGAGCTGGACTCGCTGGTGGATGTCATCTCCTTCGGGGTGGCGCCGGCGCTGCTGATCTATTTCCTGGACTTCTCCAATGCCGGGCGCTTCGCCTGGATCCTGTGCTACATCTACGTCACCGCCGTGGCGCTCCGGCTGGCCCGGTTCAACGTGCTCTCGGCCGGCAAGCCGTCCACCGGTTGGTTCACCGGGCTGCCCTCGCCCGCGGCCGGGGCCACGCTCGCCGTCTATTACCCGTTCAGCCAGACCGAATGGTACCGGGCGTCCCTCGCCTATCTCGACCTCCAGCACCAGGGACTGGTGGTGCTGTTGCTGCTGCTCGCGGTGCTGATGGTGAGCAACGTGAAGTATCCCAAGTTTCCGCCCATCGGGGTCCGCAGCGCGAGGGGCCTGTTCGGTCTCGCGGTCCACCTGACGATCCTGCTCGGCGGAATTCTCGCACCAGAGTATTTTTTGTTTCCATTGGGTCTGTTCTACGTATCCTATGGCATCGTCCGGGCGACGATCCTCGGACTCATGGAACGGCCGGAGCTGGCCCCTGCCGCCGAGCAAATCGTCGATGGCAGCGAGCCGGATTCGCCTGTCCGACACCCCCGAGCGGCGCGCCCCCTGGCGTGATCGCCGACAGATGCCAGAGGATTGATGACCTACCGGGTCAACGTGCGGGTAATGCCCCGCACCGGGCTGCTCGACCCGCAGGGCCTGGCGGTCGAGCACGCCTTGTCCGCGCTGGGATTCGCCGAGGCCGGCGGAGTCCGGATCGGGCGGGCCATCCTGCTCGAGATGGCGGCGCCCTCCCGGGCCGAGGCCGAGGCCCGTGTCCGGCAGATGTGCGACAAGCTGCTCGCCAACCCGGTCACCGAGGACTACCTCCTGGAGGTCGAGGAGAGCTGATGCCCAAGGTGGCCGTGGTCCGGTTCCCCGGCAGTAACTGCGACCTCGACGCGCTGCGCGCCGCCGAGGCGGCCGGCGCGGACAGCTGCCTTGTCTGGCATCGCGACACCGATCTCCGCCAGGCCGACGTCGTGATCCTGCCCGGCGGATTCAGCTACGGCGACTACCTCCGCTCCGGGGCGATCGCGCGGTTCAGCCCGGTCATGCAGGCGGTGCAGCGGCACGCCGCCGAAGGCGGCGCCGTCCTCGGGATCTGCAACGGGTTCCAGATCCTCTGCGAGGCCCACCTGCTGCCCGGGGCGCTGATGCGGAACGCAGGCCTGCACTTCGTTTCCAAGCCGGTGGACGTCAGGGTCGAGCGGGACGACACCCCCTTCACCACCGACTACACCGTCGGCCAGCGCCTCCGGCTGCCCGTTGCGCACGGCGACGGCCGGTTCCTCGCCGCCGGCGACACGCTCCGGATGCTGGAAGCCGAAGGGCGGGTGGTGCTGCGGTACGTCGCGGACACCGAAGGCTCCCCCTACCAACCCAACCCCAACGGCTCCGCCGCCCACATCGCCGGGATCAGGAACGCCGCGGGAAATGTCGTCGGCATCATGCCGCACCCCGAGCGCGCCGCGGACCCCGTGCTCGGCCCCGCCGACGGGCGCGGATTCTTCACCTCCATGGCTGCGTGGCTCCGGCAGCCCTCCACCGCGAAGGTGCTCAGTCCATGACCATCGAGAAGCCCAGCCGCAACGAGGACGAATATTTCGCCCAGCAGAACGCCGAGTTGCTCCGCAAGCAGCGCGAGAAGCTCGAGGCGAGCGCGCTCGAGTCGGAGCGCAAGAGCCATTACATGAAGTGCCCCAAGGACGGCTACGACCTCGACACCGGTGAGTTCCACGGCGTGCAGATCGAGACCTGTCCCCACTGCGGCGGGATGTGGCTCGACGCCGGCGAGCTGGAAGTGATCTCGCACGAGGACCGCCCGGCGCTCATGACTCGGGTGCTGTCCGAGGCGCTGTCGGCCTTTCGCGGGTCGGACAAGACTCGCGGGTCCGGCAAGTGACCGGTTCGGTCATCACGGGGTCCACCGAGGCATCGGCCGTTCCCGGCGAGCGCCCGGTCACCCCCGAGGTGGTGCGGGAACACAACCTCAACGAGTTGGAGCACGAGCGGATGGTGGAGCTGCTCGGGCGCCAGCCGACCCTGACCGAGCTCGGGGTCTTCTCCGCGCTGTGGTCGGAGCACTGCAGCTACAAGCACTCCAAGCCGGTCCTCAAGACCTTCCCGACCACCGGCCCGCAGGTGGTTCAGGGGCCCGGGGAGAACGCCGGCGTGCTGCGGCTGCCGGACGGCTGGGCGGTGGCCTTCAAGATCGAGTCGCACAATCACCCGTCCGCCGTGGAGCCCTACCAGGGCGCGGCCACCGGCGTCGGCGGCATCCTCCGGGACGTGTTCACCATGGGTGCCCGGCCCGTGGCGGTCCTCAACAGCCTTCGCTTCGGCCCCCTGGACCATCCCCGGAACCGCTATCTCTTCGCCGGGGTGGTTCGCGGAGTCGGCGACTACGGCAACTGCGTCGGCGTCCCCACGCTGGGCGGCGAGGTCGGCTTCGCGCCGGGCTACACCGGGAATCCGCTGGTCAACGCCATGTGCGTCGGGCTGCTCCGGGAGTCGGACCTCATCCGGGCCGCGGCCGAAGGGGTGGGCAACGTCCTGCTCGCGGTCGGGTCCCGCACCGGTCGCGACGGGATTCATGGGGCGAGCTTCGCCTCCGAGGAATTGTCCGAGCAGAGCGAGGCCCGGCGCCCCCAGGTCCAGGTGGGCGACCCGTTCACCGAGAAGCTGCTGCTCGAGGCCAGCCTCGAGCTGATCACCTCGAACCTCATCGTCGCCATCCAGGACATGGGCGCCGCCGGACTGACCAGCTCGAGCGCCGAAATGGCGGCGCGGGGCGGCGTGGGGGTCGAGATCGACACCGCGCTCGTGCCCACCCGCGAAGAGGGGATGACCCCGTACGAGATCCTCCTGTCCGAGTCGCAGGAGCGAATGCTGCTGGTCGCCACGCCTGAGCGGGTGGCCGAGGTGCGGCGAGTGTGCGAGAAGTGGGAGCTGTCGGCCACGCCGATCGGCCACGTGACCGACGACGGGATCTTCCGGGTGAAGCATCACGGTCTCACCGTGGCGGCCATCCCCGGCCAGCGGCTGGTGGACGACTGTCCGATCTATCACCCCGAGGCCCGGGAAAGCGAGGAGGCCCGCGCCCGCCGCGCCGCCGTCCCGCCGCAACCGCCGAGGGTCGACCTCCAGGAGGCCCTGGAGCTTCTGCTCGACACCCCGAGCCTCGCCAGCAAGCGGTGGGTGTACGAACAGTACGACTCGACCGTCCAGGCCTCCACCGTGCTCGGTCCGGGCGGAGACGCCGGCGTGCTTCGGGTGCCGGGCACCGACTTCGGGCTCGCGGTGACGGTGGACTGCAACGCGCGGCTGGTGGCGCTCGATCCCTACGAGGGCGGCAAGGCCGCCGTGGCCGAGGCGGCGCGGAACGTCGCCTGCACCGGCGCGCGGCCGCTCGGCATCACCAACTGCCTCAACTTCGGCAATCCCGAAAAGCCCGAGGTCTTCTTCCAGTTCCGGGAAGCCTGCCGGGGGATCGCCGACGCGTGCCGGGTCTTCGATACTCCGGTCACCGGCGGCAACGTCTCCTTCTACAACGAGAGCCCGACCGGAGCGGTGGATCCGACGCCCACTATCGGGATGGTCGGTCTCCTGGAGCGGGTCGACCGGCGGGTGCCCAGTCATTTCGCCGCGCCTGGAGACGACGTCCTCATCCTTGGCGCGACCCGTGGGGAGTTGGGCGGATCGGCGTATTGGGCGGAGATCCGCCGGTTCGTCGGCGGCCGTCCGCCGCCGGTGGACCTCGAGGCCGAGCGCCGGGTCCAGGAGCTTCTTAGTGGCCGCGGCCCAGCGGGGCTTGCTCCGATCGGCTCACGACGCCTCCGAGGGCGGCCTTCTGGTGACCCTCGCGGAAGCATCGCATCGGTGGGCCCTACGCTCCGTCCGGACTGGGGGCCGAGCTCGATCTCGAGGGGTACGCCCCCGGTGTCGAGGCGGAGGGCCTGCTGTACGGCGAGGATGCCGGCCGAGTAGTGCTCTCGGCTGACCCCGCCCACGTGGCCGCCCTGACCGAGCTCGCCAGGGAGCGAGGCGTGCCCCTGTTCCGCGCGGGCCGGGTCGACGGCGGGAGACTGGAACTGCGCGCGGGGGACCACCTGTTGTCCTGGGACGTTGCCCGATTGCGACGCATCTATTTCGAAGCGATTCCGCGGCGGATGCAGCACGCCGACGCCGAGCGCTCAGCGGGAGAATAGACGGAATGTGCGGCATCTTCGGCGTCTCGGGCATTCCGGACGCGGCCAGGCTCACCTATCTCGGTCTCTACGCCCTGCAGCACCGGGGGCAGGAGAGCGCCGGCATCGTGGCGATCGACCGGGGCGAGAACGCCCGGGCTCATCGCGGGATGGGGCTGGTGTCCGAAAACTTCAACGACACCGCTCTGGACCGCCTTCCGGGTGACGTGGCGGTCGGTCACACGCGGTACTCGACCACCGGCAGCACCGTCCTCGCCAACGCTCAGCCCTGCAGCGTCAACACCCGCTGCGGCACCCTGGCCATCGCCCACAACGGCAATCTCACCAACGCCGCCGAGCTGAAGCGCGACCTGGTCGATGAAGGGCGCCATCTTCACCACCTCTTCGGATACCGAGGTGTTGGTGCATCTGATCGCCCGCTCCGAGGCGGAGACCGTCGAGGGACAGATCCGGGAGGCCCTGGAGCAGGTGGAAGGGGCCTACAGCCTGGTGATCGCCGCCGGTCGCACGCTTTACGCCGTGGTGGACAGCCGCGGCTTCCGCCCCCTGGTGCTGGGGCGACTGGGCTCGGGGATGGTGGTCGCGTCGGAGACCTGCGCCCTCGACCTCGTCGGCGCCTCCATGGCCTGCGAGCTCGAGCCCGGCGATTTCGTGCAGATCGACGAGGGCCGGGTCACCGAGCTGCCGAGGCTCTCGCCCCGGCCGGTGAGCCGCTGCGTGTTCGAGCTGGTCTACTTCGCCCGGCCCGACAGCACCGTCTTCGGCGAGTCGGTGGATCGGGTGCGTCGGGAGCTCGGCCGGCAGCTCGCGCGGGAGCAGCCCGCCACCGGTGACGTGGTCTTCAGCGTCCCCGACAGCTCCAACGCCATGGCGCTCGGGTTCTCCGAGGTGTCGGGAGTCAAGCTGGAGCACGGGCTCATACGGAATCACTACGTCGGGCGCACCTTCATCAACCCGACCCAGAACCATCGGGTGGAAAAGGTCAAGATCAAGTTCAACCCGGTGCGCGACGTGATCCACGGCAAATCGTGCGTGGTGGTGGACGACAGCCTGGTCCGGGGCAACACCAGCCGGAGCCTGGTCCGGATGATCCGGGCCGCGGGCGCTCGCGAGGTGCACCTCCGCCTCGCCTCCCCGCCGATCACCGGCCCCTGCCACTACGGCATCGACACGCCGACTCGCGAAGAGCTGATCGCCTCCACCCACTCGATCGAGGAGATCCGCGAGTTTCTCGGAGTGGACTCGCTCGGCTACCTCTCGCTCGACGGCATGCTGCGAGCGGCCGGGCAGCCACACCGGGTTCTGCCACGCCTGCTTTTCCGGCCAGTACCCCACCCCGGTCCCGGAGGATCTGGTGCAGCTGCGGCACGCCTCTCCGCTCATCGCCACGCCCGCATGAGCGGGCCCTACACCCAGCCGCTGGTCTATTTCTTCGGGCAGGGCCGCGCCGACGGCACCTCCGCCATGAAGGAGATCCTCGGCGGGAAGGGCGCGGGTCTCGCCGAGATGACCACGATCGGCATTCCCGTCCCGCCCGGCTTCACCATCGCCAGCAGCCTCTGCCTCCACTATCTCGAGAGCCGTCAGTTCCCCAAGCGCCTCCGGGTGGAGGTGGAGAACACCCTCCAGCGCCTCGAGACCGCCACCGGCAAGCACTTCGGCGACGGCGACAACCCGCTGCTCGTCTCGGTGCGCTCCGGCGCGGCGGTCTCGATGCCGGGCATGATGGAGACGATCCTCAACCTCGGGCTCAACGACACCACGGTCGAGGGACTCACCCGCCAGAGCGACAATCCCCGCTTCGCCTGGGACTCCTACCGCCGGTTCGTGCAGATGTACGGCAGCGTGGTGTTCGACCTCTCCAAGAAGCCGTTCGAGCACCTGCTGGAGGAGACCCGCCAGCGCTGCGGGGTGGAGCGCGACATCGATCTGCCGCTGGAGGACGTCCAGGCACTGGTGCGGCAGTTCAAGGAGCGCATTCGGACCGAGACGGGGCGGGAGTTCCCCGACGACCCGGTCCGGCAGCTGTGGGGCGCGATCGCCGCGGTGTTCGAGAGCTGGAACACCCGTCGCGCGATCGACTATCGAAAGCTGCACGAGATTCCGGACAGCATGGGTACGGCGGTGAACATCGTGGCGATGGTCTTCGGCAACCTGGGCGAGGACTCGGGCACCGGCGTGACCTTCAGCCGGGATCCCTCGACCGGGGAGCCGAGCCTGTACGGCGAGTTTCTCCTCAACGCCCAGGGAGAGGACGTCGTGTCGGGGAGCCGCACGCCACTACCGATCGCCGCGCTCCGGGAGCAGCTGCCCCACGCCTACCAGGAGCTCGAGCGGGTCGCGCGCACCCTGGAACGTCACTTCCGCGACCTCCAGGACATGGAGTTCACCATCGAGCGCGGCGTGCTCTACATGCTCCAGACCCGGCGGGGCCAGCGCTCGGGACAGGCCGCCGTCCGGGTCGCCTGCGACATGGTGGACGAGGGGTTGATCTCCGAGGAGGAGGCGGTCGCGCGGATCCCGCCCAACGACCTCGAGCAACTCCTCCATCCGACCATCGACCCGACCAGCAAGCTCGATCTCCTCACCACCGGCCTTCCGGCCAGCCCCGGCGCCGCCTGCGGGACGGCGGTGTTCGACGCCGACCGGGCCGAGAAGATGGGGCGTGCCGGAGAGCCTGCCATCCTGGTGCGCCGGGAAACCTCGCCCGAGGATTTCCACGGCATGGTGTTCGCCAAGGCGATCCTCACCGCACGGGGTGGCATGACCTCCCACGCGGCGGTGGTGGCGCGGGGGATGGGCAAGCCCTGCGTGGCGGGCGCGCAGGAGCTGGTGGTGGACGAGAAGGCCGGCCGGTTTTCGGTGAACGGGCGCAGCATCGCGGAAGGCGACTGGATCACGGTGGACGGGGGCAGCGGGAAGGTCTTCGCCGGCCAGGCGGCGCTGGTGACTCCCGAGCCCAGCGGGAATTTTCTCCGGCTGATGCAATGGGCCGACCGGATCCGCCAGCTGCGGGTACGGGTGAACGCCGACACACCGGCGGACGCCCACCGCGGCCGCGACTTCGGGGCCGAAGGCATCGGGCTGTGCCGTACCGAGCACATGTTCTTCGACGGAGAGCGGCTCTCCGCGATGCGCGAGATGATCGTCGCCGCCGACCAGCCCGGCAGGCAGCGGGCCCTCGCCAAGCTGCTCCCGATGCAGCGCGCGGACTTCGAGGCCATCTTCCGCGCCATGGAGGGCTACCCGGTCACCATCCGGCTGCTGGACCCTCCGCTCCACGAGTTCCTGCCTCACGACGCCAAAGACGTCGCGGCGCTCGCCATCGATCTCGACATGCCGGTGGAGCGGCTGCAGACGCTGATCGACCGGCTCCAGGAAGTGAATCCGATGCTGGGCCTGCGCGGGTGCCGGCTGGGCATCCTCTACCCCGAGATCACCGCCATGCAGGTCCGGGCGATCTTCGAGGCGGCCTGCACCGTGGCCAACCGGAAGGGCCGGGTCATGCCGGAAGTGATGATCCCCCTCACCGCGAGCGTGGTGGAGTTCCGGAAACAGGCCTTCATCGTCCGCCAGGTGGCCGAAGAGGTATTCCGTGAGCGCCAGATCACCGTGCCGTTCCTGCTCGGCACGATGATCGAGCTGCCGCGGGCGTGCGTGACCGCCGACGAGCTGGCCCGCGAGGCGCAGTTCTTCTCGTTCGGAACCAACGACCTCACCCAGACGACGTGGGGGCTGAGCCGGGACGACGCGGGGCGCTTCCTGCCCTACTACATCGAACACGGCGTCGTCGACGCGGATCCGTTCCAGGTGCTCGACCAGGCCGGCGTCGGCAAGCTGATTCAGCTGGCCTGCGACCTCGGCCGGAAGACCCGGAACGACCTCAAGCTGGGGATCTGCGGCGAGCATGGCGGCGAGCCGGGGGCGGTGGCGTTCTGCGACCGGCTGGGAATGAACTACGTGAGCTGTTCCCCCTTCCGGGTTCCCATCGCGCGCCTCGCCTCCGCGCAGGCCGCGCTGGCGGCCCGAGGCACGATGGACCGGACCCGCGCGACGGTGTGAGGAGCGAGGAGATCATGGCCGAGCCGGTGGTTGGCGTCGTCATGGGAAGCGACTCCGACTGGGAGACGATGCAGCATGCCGCCCGCCGGCTCGAGGAGCTGGGTATCCCCTTCGAAACCCGGGTCGTCTCGGCGCACCGCACCCCCGACCTCCTCTTCCGATACGCCGAGGAGGCTGCGGGGCGGGGCCTCCGCTGCATCATCGCCGGGGCCGGGGGGGCCGCCCACCTGCCGGGCATGTTGGCCGCCAAGACCGCGCTGCCGGTCCTCGGCGTGCCGGTCCCGTCCAAGCATCTGCAGGGGCTCGACTCGCTGCTCGCGATCGTGCAGATGCCCGCCGGTGTTCCGGTCGCGACCTTCGCCATCGGGGGCGCCGGGGCCCAGAATGCCGCGCTCTGCGCCGCGGCGGTGCTCGCCCTGGGTGATCCCGACCTGGCGCAGCGGCTGGAAAAGCTGCGGCGGGAGCAGACCCGCCGGGTCCTCGATCTCCAGCTGCCGGGGGAGCGCGCGTGATCCTGCCCGGCGCCATGCTGGGGGTGCTGGGTGGTGGGCAGCTTGGCCGGATGTTCGTGCTCCAGGCCCGAAGCATGGGCTACCAGGTCATGGTACTCGATCCCGATCCCCGCAGTCCCGCCGGCCAGGTGGCCGACGCGCATCTGCGCGCGGCCTTTTCCGACCCCCAGGCGCTGGACCAACTCGCGGCCGCATGCGCCGCCGTCACCACCGAATTCGAGAATGTCCCGGCCGAGGCGCTGGAGCATCTGGAGCGGGCCTGCCGGGTACGGCCTCCGGTAAGGGCGGTAGCGGTCGCCCAGGATCGGATCGCCGAGAAGAGCTTTCTGGAACGCACCGGCTTCAGCACCGCGGCCTTCCATCCAGTGCGGAACCACGCGGACCTCCGTGTGGCAGTGGGCCAGGTGGGGCTCCCCGCCCTGCTCAAGACCAGCAGGCTGGGCTACGATGGAAAGGGGCAGGCGCCGGTCGACCGGGCGGAGGATGCCGCCGCCGCCTTCACCGGGCTGGGGGAGGTGGAGTGCGTGCTGGAGGAGCGGCTGGCACTGGAAGCCGAATTATCCGTAGTGCTGGCCAGAGGTGACGACGGCCGGATCGCCCCCTTTCCCGTCGGCGAGAACACCCATCGCGACGGCATCCTGGAGACCACCGTCGTTCCGGCCCGTGTCTCTCGGAGTACGGCGGACGAGGCCCGCGCCACGGCCGAGCGCGTGGCCGAACGGCTCGACTACGTGGGGGTGCTCGGGGTGGAGCTGTTCGTCGCCAACGGCGGGCGGCTCTACGTCAACGAGATCGCGCCCCGGCCCCACAACAGCGGCCATTACACCATGGATGCCTGCACCGCAGATCAGTTCGAGCAGCAGCTTCGCGCGCTCTGCGGGCTGCCGCTGGCCTCTCCCCGGTTGTTGAGTCCGGTGGCGATGGTGAACCTTCTCGGTGATCTGTGGAAAGGCGGCCCGCCCCGCTGGGCCGAAGTGTTTCGCCGCCCCGGCATTCGCCTGCATCTGTACGGCAAGGCCGAGCCGAGGCCGGGAAGGAAGATGGGTCACCTGAATTGTCTGGCCGACGATGCCGACCGGGCACTGGCCCTCGCCCTCGAGGCGAGAAACGCCCTGATCGTTTCACCCACTCACGCGGAGTAGTCCCGCATGTCGCCTTTCGCCAGTCTCGCGCTCCTGAGTCTCGCAGCCGCTCCGCCTCCGATGGCGGCGGACAGCGCCTGTCCCGTGCTCCTTCCCAATGACGTTCCCGTCAAGGGACGTCAGAGTCCGCTCGATTCACTCACCTTCACGGCCGCGGGTCACACGGTGAAGGTCTGCTACGGTCGCCCCAGCGCCCGCGGCCGAACCATGATCGGGGGCCAGGCGGTTCCCTACGGCAAGCTGTGGCGCACCGGCGCCAACGAGCCCACTGTGATCTTTACGCCCGTCGCGCTCGAGATCGCCGGGATCAAGGTGGAACCGGGCAAGTACTCCCTCTATAGCGTGCCCGGGGAAAAGGAATGGCGGATCATTGTCAACCGTTCGACGTCCCAGTGGGGCCACGAGAGCACCTACACCAAGGAGGTGGAGGCGCAGGAGGTGGGACGCGGGACGGTGCCGGCGGAGAAGGTGAGCGCTCCGGTGGATACGTTCACCCTCAGCCCCGACCCGGCTAGCGGGGAAGCCCAGCGTCTGGTGCTCACCTGGGAACGGACGCGGGTCGCCATCCCGATCAAGGCGGCGAGCTAGCGCCTGCCCCCCGGCGTCGCGCCAGACGGGCGACGCCGTCCACCAGCCGGTCGACTTCGTCCGCCGTGGTGTACGCAGCGCACCCGGCGCGGATCAGGCCACCTCGGGCCGCGAGCCCGTAGCGCTTGACCACGGTCGTGGCGTAGAAGTCGCCGGTGGAGACGAACACCGCGTCGCCGGCCAATGCGTCGGCCACGCTGTCGGCCGGCCGGTCGCCCAGGGTGAAGGCGACGGTGGGTGTGCGCGGCGCCGAGGGCGGCGCCCCGTACACCCGCACGCCACCGATCCCGCTCAGGCCAATCACCAGCCGCTCCAGTAGCGTCTGCCCCCGGCGGTGCAGCTCGCCGAACACCGTCCGCAACCGTTCCCGCCGTCCCCCTGGACCAGCCAACGATGCGAGAAAATCCACTGCGGCGGCCGCGCCCGCGATGCCCTCGTGATTCAGGGTGCCCGTCTCCAGTCGCTCGGGCGCCGTGTCCGGTGCGGGGTCCAGCTTCGGCACGTCGACGACCGCCAGTCGCTCCGCTCTCCCGTACAGCACACCGATGTGGGGACCGTAGAACTTGTAGGCGGAGCAGGCGAGGAAATCGCACCCCATCGCCCGGACGTCCACCAGCCGGTGGGGCGCGAAGTGCACCGCATCCACGAAGGTGAGGGTTCCCGCATCACGCGCCAGGGCCGCGGCCCGCGCGACGTCGCTGATGGTGCCGAGCGCGTTCGAGGCGGCGCCGATGGCGAGGAGCCGTGGTTTCCTCGCCAGCGCCTGCTCCAGCGCCTCCCAGTCGAGCTGCCCCGATTCGGGGACCATCGGGACCGTCCGGAGGCTGACGCCGCGATCGCGCTCCAGCGCCCGCCACGGCGCGAGGTTGGCGTGGTGATCGAGCTCCGTCACGACGATCTCGTCGCCCGGGCCCCAGCCGCGACCGAGGCCCCGCGCGAGATGAAAGGTCAGCGTCGTCATGTTCGCGCCGAACGCCACCTCGGAGGGCTCGGCGCCGAGAAAGTCGGCCATTGCCCGGCGCGCGCCGTCGATCATCGCGTCGGTCTCCTGGCTGCTCGGATACCGCCAATGGGTGTTCGCGTTGTGGTGCAGCAGATAGTCCGTCATGGCGTCGGCCACGCCACGCGGCACCTGGGTCCCTCCGGGCCCGTCGAAGTATGCCACCGGCCGGTTCTGGTGCCGGCGGTCGAGCGCGGGGAACTGGGACCGGATCTCCTCAATGGATGCGACCCGGGAGAGACGCGGAGTGGCCGGCGAGGAGCTCATGGTGCCTCGAAATACCGGGTGAGTTAACTTCATGTGATACATGATATGACACAGGATAGCTATTTTCCATCTAGCATGTTATGAATTTCAACTGAGGCCAGTCAGGTCCCGCTCAGGGGCGCCGTCCCTGCTGCAATGTTCGTCCAACTGGCGGGCGCGAGCCCCCTCTCCTTACCTTTGCCGAGGCTCGTTCTGTCCGCCCCCACACTCTACCCGAGTGTCTCATGTCATCCTGGGCAAGTCGCCGGCGATTGCTCGAGTGCGGAATGTTCCTGTTGCTGCTGGCCACCGCCGCTTGCGGGGGCGGGGGCTCCGACCCTGCTGTGCCAACCGAGCTGTCGCTCGACTCCGAAGATGTGACCTTGGTTGCGGCGGGGCAGACGTTTCAGCTCACCGCCTCCGTCCTCGACCAGAATGGCGACCCCCTGCCCAGCGCGCCAGTGGAGTGGGTGTCACTCGGACCGTCGACCGTCACTGTGAGCGCGGCGGGCCTGCTCATCGGCCAGGCGCCCGGGACCGCGGAAGTGACCGCGACGGCCGGAGCCGCCACCGCCAGTGCTACGGTGATCGTACAGTCTACCGCCTCGCTCGAGCTGCTGGAGGGCAATGGCCAGACCGCGGCCTCCGGATCGGCGGTGCCCACCCCGCCGGCCGTGCGGGTTCGCACCGCCTCGAACAATCCGGTGGCCGGAGTGCAGGTGCGGTTCACGGCCGGCAGCGCCAGCGGCACGGTGACCGGCGAGACTCAGACGACCGGCGCCGATGGGATCGCCCGGGTCGGCGCCTGGCGATTGGGAGCGGCCGGCATCAACACCCTCACGGCGACGGTAGATGGCGTGGAGATCGAAGGCGAGCCCGTGGGGTTCCTGGCAACCACCGCGGACCCGGCCGGGTACGACATCACCGTTCACTATCTCGGCGAGTACAGCAACACGCAGCTCCTCGCCTTCGCGCAGGCGGAGCTGCGCTGGGAGAGTCTCATCACCGGCGACCTGCCCAACGTCGCCGACAACCTCTCGGCCAATCAGTGTGGGAACAACCCCGCGATTCAGGGACCATTCGACGACCTGACGATCTTCGTCACCATCGAGACGATCGACGGTCCGGGCGGCGTGCTGGGACAGGCCGGCCCCTGCTTCATCCGGGACCCGGGTGACCTGACCGTGATCGGCCGTATGCAGTTCGACGTGGAGGACATAGCGGCCCTCGAGGCCGAGGGCGTCCTGCAGGCGGTCATTCTCCACGAGATGGGACACGTGCTCGGATTCGGCACGCTGTGGACCAGCGCGGGCCTCCTGGCCGACCCCGCGGACCCCAACACGCCGGGCCTGGAGGACCCGCACTTCACCGGGGCGAAGGCACTGGTGGCGTTCAACGCCGCCGGCGGTAACGCCTACGTCGGCGCCAAGGTGCCCGTCATGAACGAGGGGGGCGCCGGGACGATCAACAGTCATTGGCGCGATGCGGTGTTCGACCCCGAGCTCATGACCGGCTTCCTGGGCCCCGGGTTCAGTCCGCTCAGCGCCGTTTCGGTGCGCTCGCTGGAGGACCTGGGCTACACGGTGGACGTCACCAACGCGGATGCGTATACCCTGGCCCCCGCGCTCCGCATCGCCGGACAGCGACGAGGCAGACAAATGGTCAACGACATCATCAACGATCCGATTCGACGGATCGACGCGAGCGGCCGCGTGCGCGGCGTGATCCGGCGATGAGCGCGACCTGGCGCATTGGCGGCGCCATGCTGCTCGCCGGTTGCAGCGGCGCGAACGCGGGGCAATCGGAGCCCCAGTGGTGCGCCCCGGTTGCGGCCCCCGCAGAAGCCTCCACCCTGGACGCGGCCCGGATGGGTGGGGAGTACAGCGTCCGGCTGGTCGCGAGCGCGGGCGCCAAGCGCGGCGAGACGACGGAGGGGCGGCTTCAACTACATCAGCAGGACAGCGCGTACCGAAGCCTGGACCTGGCCGACGGTTCGAGCAGCCCGACCCATACGCTGCCCCTCTACGGGATCGCGGACATCGATTTCGACGCCGTGGGCGCCGTGACACCGGGCGATCCGGGGTCAGCGGATCCCGGCAGCCCGGGTGTCCTGGTGATTCAGAGCCCGAGCGGGGTCATGCTGCGGATCGGCTCCGAGGCCAACCGACGCGGTGTCCGGCGGTTCGACGGTGCGTTCACGGTCTTACAGGTTCAACAGGTCACCGATCTGGGGTTCGCCGGCACTTGGCGGAGCGGACTGGGCTTGGATGAATCCGCCGGCCACTTCTGCGCCTACCGGCCGACCTGACGCCCTCGGCTCACAAATGACGAAACGGCGGGCGAGACCTGGAATGGTCTCACCCGCCGCTGTTCGTGATGGAGGCGCAGGGAATCGAACCCTGGTCCGAGCAAGCGTCCGAAACCGCGTCTACGTGCGTAGGCTCGTCTCTATACCGTCGCCTCGGGTCGGTGCCGAACCGACCTCCCCTCGGCCAAGCTCCTGAAGTCTCACCTCGCGCACCGGAGCGATGCGCTCGGCTAGCCCGGTTTTTCGATTCGACCTACGGCGCCCCGGGCGGGCTCCGTCTGCCGAAGGCGCATCAAGCGAGCTTAGCTCAGCTTACGCGGCCAGTGCCAGTTCAGTGTTGGCAGTTGAAACGTTCCAGACGGTTTTACCAGGACTCTGGACCTGGGCACGCTGCCATTTCTTCTTCATACCCGTCGAAGCCAGTCGCCCCCGGGTGACCAAATTATAGGCACTTCATGCCTGGTTTGGTACCCCCCTACCGCTTTCCGGCCCGCTCCACCCGGTTCCGGCCGCTGTTCTTGGCCACATAGAGCGCCGCGTCGGCCTGAGGGATCAGGTCGCCGATTTCCCGGCTGGTTTCCGGGCAGGAGGCCACCCCGAACGAGGCGCTCAGGGGCCAGGCCCGCCCCCGCCAATCCCATTGGGTGGTGTTGAGCTTGATCCGGATCCGCTCCGCGATCCGGTATCCGACCTCCAGCCGGGCGGCCGGCAGCCAGACGGCGAACTCCTCACCGCCGATCCTCGCTCCGACGTCGCCGTTGCGGACCTGTTCCCTGATGATCCGGGCGAAGTGCATCAAGGCGGCGTCGCCGGCCGGATGCCCGAGCTTGTCGTTGAGCTCCTTGAACCGGTCGAAGTCGGCGTAGATGATGGCGCCGTCGCCCACATCCAGCCGATTGAGCGTGGCGTCGAGGCCCCGGCGGTTGAGCAAGCCGGTCAGCGGATCGAGACGGGTCTTCTCCTTCAACTTGTCGGCCTCGAGCGCAGTGACGACTCGCGGCCCGGCATTGGCCAGTGCCGCCACGATCTCGGCCCGCACGCCGCCGGAGGGCTCGCGGCCGCCGGGCGGCCAGAGCGCGACGCTCCCGACGGAACGCTCCCCCGCCCAGATGGGCAACACCAGGACGGCTCCCGGCCGGTGCCGCCGGTCCGGAACCACGCCGCCAAGCGGGTCGCCCTCGAAGAAGACGGACTCCACCTCGCCTCGCGCGACCCGTGCGAGATCGCTGTCGGCCGGCAGCATCGAATCCAGCAGCCGGCGGTCTCCCCGCCCGGACACGCCGATGACTCGTACCCCTCCCTCCCCCGAAGCCTCCTCGCCGGAGGGGTCCTCGCCCTCACAGGCGGCGACGACCACCTGGGCATCGAGCATGCGCTCCAGCTGGTAGGCGAGCCGGAGCCCGACGCTGCCCGACCGACTCAAGCGATGCCTCCTGGGTATTCGCCTGGGCCAGCTGCACCAGCTGGGGCCGCCGGCGGATGCCGTCGGCGAGCCGCCGGAGATCGCTTTCCGCCTGTTCCAACCGGGCCGCGTCGGCCCCGCCGGGGAGCAGGAGCCCAACCGCGATTCCCGCGGCTGCGTGGAAGACGAGCGTGCCGCCCTCCAACCGCTCCGCCCCGCTCTGCTCCTGGTCCCGGGCCCGCTCCAGCCGGCGATCCACGGCGACGATCTGGGTGACGGAGAGCCGCTCCGCATCCACCACCCGTTCCGCGTGAGGCTCCGCGTCCTGCGCGTCCACCTCCGCGACCCAGACCCCGACCGCCCCGTGGGCCCGACGGAGCCATTCCAGCGCCGGATCGGGCAGAAAGTGCGGGGAGACCCCCGGGGCCACACCCGGGGCCCGGCCCCGGCGAATCAGCACCCATGCCGCGCCGGCGCCTACCAAAATCCCGAGGAGAAACACCCAGACGCTCATCGCCGGAGCCAGCCGCGCCCGCGGAACCAGCGGTAGATCAGCAGGGTCACCACCGCCATGAACGCGAGCACCAGGGGGTACCCAGCCCGATGGCGCAGCTCGGGCATGAAGAGGAAGTTCATGCCGTACACCCCGACGATGAACGTCAGCGGCAGGAAGAAGACCGAGAACACCGTCAGCACCCGCATCACCTCGCTGGTGCGGTGCGAGGCGAGCGAGAGCTGCACGCTGAGCAGCATGTTGACGTCGTCCAGCAACTCGTCGGCATAGAAATGGAAGCTCTCGGCGTTCTCCTGCACGTCGCGGAAGAGAGTCGCCGCGCGGCCGGCGGCGGGTACCATCCGCTGGGCCACGTCCACCGTGCGCCAGAGCAGGCGCTTGCACAGCGTGACCTGGCGTCGCACGATGTGGATCTCACGCAGGTCGGCCCGGAAGTCCGCGCCAGGCCCATCGCCGCCCTCGAACACCTTGGTGTCGAATTGATCGAGCCGAGCCTCGATCGCCTCCAGCGGCCGCTGGTAGGTATCCATCGCCGCGTTGAAGAGCTGGGCCAACAGGTGAGCCTGAACACCGTCGCCTTTCGTCCCCGGTTTACCCGGCAGGCCGACCAGACAGCGCTGCTGCAGCGCCGTCAGCCATGCCTGGTCCTTCCGGTGAATGGTGATGAGAAACGCGAGGCCGTAGAACACCGCGATCTTGCGGGTCAGTGCCTGGACCGTGTCGGCGATTCGCGCCGCGTTCTCGTCCACCGCCCGGAGAATGACGAAGGTGTGGTTCTCGAAGACCTCGTATTTGGGAAGATGCTCGGGGTCGAGACAGTCGCTCACCGACAGGGGATGAAGTCCGTAGTCCGCCACCAGCTCGGCCAGCTCCTCGACGGTGGGGTCCACCACATCGAGCCACACAAAGCGGGGGTCGGACTTCTCGACCACGGTGTGGATCGTCATCGGCGGCAGATCCGGCTGGCTGCCGCGGCGGCGCCGAAGCCGTTGTCGATGTTCACCACCGTCACTCCGGCGGCGCAGGAGTTCAGCATGCCGAGCAGCGCGGCGAGGCCACCGAACGAGGCGCCGTACCCCACGCTGGTGGGCACCGCGATCACCGGGGCCGCCACCAGTCCACCGATCACGCTGGGCAGTGCGCCCTCCATGCCGGCCACCACGATGATGACGTCGGCGTCCTGCAGCCGCCGCTCGGAGGCCAGGAGGCGGTGAATGCCGGCGACCCCGACGTCGGCCAGGCGCTCGACCCGGTGGCCGAACACGTCGGCCACCACGGCGGCCTCCTCCGCGACCGGAAGGTCGCTCGTCCCGGCCGACACCACGAGAATGGAGCCGCTGACGGGCCGGGTCACCTCCGCGCCTTCCGGCAGGAGGTGGACGGTCCGTGCGAGCGGCGTCCACACGACCGAGGGGAACCGGCGGCGCAGCGCCGTGACCTGGCTCTCCGAGCACCTGGTGCCGAGGAACGAACCCGTCATGGCGGCCAATCGCTCGCAAATGGAGACGACCTGGTCGGCGGTCTTGCCCTCGCAGAATACCACCTCCGGCTGCCCCTGGCGGAGCGCCCGGTGGTGATCGATTCGGGCAAAGGTGAGGTCTTCGAACGGCAGATGGCGGAGCCGCTCGAGCGCCGCGTCAGGTGCCAGGCGTCCGGCCGCCACCTCGGCGAGCAGGGTCTCGAGTTGTTCGGCTCTCACGCCACGTGGGCGACCGGCTCGAAGTATTCGAGGAAGATCGCCTCCGCCTCGGCCACCGACTCGATCTGAAAGAGCCGCTGGCGCAGGTCACTGGCCCCATGCAGCCCCTTGGTGTACCAGCCGAGGTGCTTGCGGAACTCGATGACGGTCTTGCGGGTGTCGCCTTGCAGCCGGAGCGCGAGCCGGGCATGATCGAGGGCCACCTGAAACCGCTCGCGCGCCTCGGGCGCCGGCGGTTGAGGCAGGCCCTCCAGCAGCGCCCGTCCGTCGCGGAACAGCCAGGGATTGCCGAAGGCGCCCCGGCCGATCATGACACCGGCGCATCCGGTGTGATCCCGCATCCGCACGATGTCCGCCGGGGTGGAGATGTCGCCGTTGCCGAACACCGGGATGTCGAGCGCGTCGACCACGCGGGCGATCTCGTCCCAATCGGCCCGGCCGGAAAACATCTGGGTCCGAGTGCGCGCGTGCAGGGTGAAGGCCCGCACCCCCGCATCCTGCATCCGGAGGGCGATGCCCACCGGGTCGCGGGCCTGATCGCTCCACCCGCTCCGGGTCTTGGCCGTCACCGGGAGGTGGGTCGCGCCGATGACGGCCCGAATGATCCGGTCCACCTGGTCCAGGTCCCGGAGACAGCCCGAGCCTCCGTTGCGCTGGACGACTTTCTTGACCGGACACCCGAAATTGATGTCGATGAACTCCGGGCGGTAATGCTCGGTGATCAGGCTGGCCGCTTCGGCCATGGCCTCCGGATTGGCGCCGTAGATCTGGATGCCGATGGGGCGCTCCACCTCCTCGAACTCGGCGCCCTCGAGGGTGTTGCGAATGCGCCGCCGGATCGCTTCGGACGAGAGGAACTCGGAGAGCACGACGTCCGCGCCCATCCTGCGGCACATCTGGCGGTACGGCGCCTCGGAGACGCCGGCCATGGGTGCGAGGATGAGAGGAAACCTGTGCTCGCTCGGGAAGGGCAACTGCATGGCCGGAAAATACTTGGCGCTCAAGGCCGGGGCAATGAGGTCGGGGGGCCGGCTGGAACATCCGCCGCGGCCCGCCCGTATCGGATACAGAGGCCCACTGCTACCTCCATTCCCAGGTCCATGACCCTCACGCGTTTACTCCTGCTGGCGATGCTGGCGCCCGCGACCGCGGCCGGCGCCCAGTCCGACCCCGTCGTCGAGTCCAGGACCCACTACCGGGCCGCGGTGCAGGCTTACGAAGCCAAGGACTTTCCCGCATTCCTGGAGCACGCCCGGGAAGCCCAGACGCTTCGGCCCGCCCACGGCGGGGCCACCTATGCGCTGGCCTCCGCGCTGGCGCTCACCGGCGACACCGCCGGAGCACTCACCGCCCTGGGCCACTTCGCCGCGCTGGGATACTCGGCGGACCTGGCGGCCGACCCGGATTTCGTGGGGCTTCATGGCAACCGGGGCTATGCCGAGGTGAGCCAGCGGATCGCCCGCAACGGAGAGCCGGTAGTCGCGAGCGGGGTGGCGTTCGAGCTCCCGGAACGCGAGCTGCTCACCGAAGGCATCGCGTACGACGCGGGCGACGACGTGTTCTACGTGGGGAGCGTCCACCAGGCGAAGCTGTTTCGCGTCACCCGGTCGGGTGCGGTGTCCGAGTTCGCGCCCGGAGTCGCGGGCCGCTGGGCGCCTCTGGGCCTTCGGGTGGATCGGAAGCGCCGAGCGCTGTGGGTGGCGACTGCGGCGTTGCCCCAGACCGCGGGGTACAATGCGTCGGACAGCGGCCGAAGCGCCATTCTCCGCTACGATCTCGGGTCGGGCCGCCTGACCGCCCGCTATGTGGCCCCCGTCGACGGGACCCCGCGTGTCATCGGCGACCTGATCGTCGGCCGGAACGGCGAGGTGTACGCCACCGACAGCCGCGCGTCGGTCCTCTACCGGGTACCGTCGCGGGGCGATACCCTGGAGCGCTTCGTGGAGTCTCCCCTGTTCCTCTCGGCCCAGGGCCTCGCCTTGACTCCCGACGAGCGCGGGCTCTACATCGCCGATTACGCCCGGGGCATTCTCCGGGTGAACCTCAGGGGCCGGAGCGTCTCGCCGGTCGAAGCGGCGGACAGTGTGCTGGCGCTGGGCATCGACGGCCTCTATTTCCACGGCGGCAGGCTGATCGGAATCCAGAACGGGGTGGCGCCGCACCGGGTGGCGCGGTTCACGCTCAGCCCGGCGGGCGATCGGTTGCTGCGCGCCGAAGTGCTCGAGCGCGCACATCCCCGGTACGACGAGCCCACCCTGGGCGTTCTGGTCGATGGAGAGCTCTACTACATCGCGAACGCACAGTGGGAGCGCTTTGGCGATGACGGCGCCATCGCGAATCCCGACTCGCTCCAGCGGCCGGTGGTGCTGCGCCTGCGGCTTTGACACCTCCCCGGGCCGGAATTAGGTTGCCGCAGCTTTCCCGAGTCACGACGACCTCCTCCCCTCGCCTATGCAGCTCAGGGATTTTTTCGGTCCCGGCGCGATCAGCTTCGATCTTCAGGCAACGGACAAGAACTCGGCCCTCGACGAGCTGGTCCGCCTCCTCGGCGTAGATCCCCGCGCCGGCGACACGCTGCTCCGGGTGCTGCAGCGCCGCGAGAGCCTGGGCTCCACCGGCATGGGGCGAGGCATCGCGATTCCGCATTGCCGCTCGCTAGTCGCCAATCGGCTTCGCCTCGCCTACGGCCATTCCCGCGACGGGGTCGCCTTTCAGGCGGTTGACGGCAGGCCGGCACACCATTTCTTCCTCATTGTCGCGCCGCCGCTCGAGATCTCGAACCAATACCTGCCGGTCCTTGGCAGGATCGCACAGTTCGCCAAGGAGCCGGACGTCCCGGACCGGCTCGCGGCCCTTACCCGGGCCGAGGACTTCTTCCGGTTGCTGGAGGAAAAGGGGGCCTAGGACGTGTGGCACCGCTGGCAGACGAAGGGACCCGGCATCCTGACGGGTGTCCTCCTTGCACTCCCACTTCCACCACTTGCGAGCCAAACACCCGCCGACCGAGTCGCGCTCTCGGCCTTCTCCGATTCCCTGGCCCGAAGGCCGGATAGTCTTCCGTTGCGCCACCGCCAGCGCGCCCTGCGCGATACGGTGCGCCTCGATCCCGGTAATGGACTCACCCGAATCCGGCTTGGGCTGGTGAGCCTGCGCCTCGCCGAGTTGGGCGCCGCATCGGAGGCCCGGAGCGCGGTGAAGACCCTCCGTGCCGTGGCGCAGCGGCAGCCCGAATGGCCCCTGGTGTGGTACGCGCTCGGCCTGGCCGAAGCCCAGCGGTCGGCCCGGGAACGGGACGACCGGCTGGCGCTGGGGAATCGGGTTGGCCTGCCGACGCTGGAGCACGCCGCCGCCGCGCACCGGCGCGCGCTCCAGGCCGATCCATCGTTCGCACCGGCGGCCGTTGCCTTGGCGGCTGTGACGCTCGAGCTACACGACACGACCCGGGTGCGCTCCGCCCTGGAGACGGTCCGCCCGGCGGCGGCCCGGTCGACTCCGGCCGCCGAGGTGCTGCTCGCCTGGGGGCGGCTCGAGCGCGCCGCGGGAAACGCCGACTCGGCCCGCGTTGCGTTCGAGCGCTACCTCGCCAGCGGAGGGGATCGCGCGGTGGGCCTGCTCGAGCTGGCCCGAACCGGGCTCGCCGCCGGTGACGTCCGGGCCGATACCGCGTATTACCAGGGTGCAGGGCTCGACGACTCGTTCGCGGTCGCGGGATACCGGGCCGACCTGACCGCCGTGGCCGCTGCTTCCGAGCTGGCGCAATTCGACCGGTCGCGTGGAACCGCGCGGACCGAGTTCCTCCGGCGGTTCTGGACCGACCGCGACCGGATCGCCATGCGCGCCGAGGGCGAGCGACTGCGGGAGCACTACCGCCGGCTTCTCTACGCGCGGCGCAATTTTCCTCTGACCGTGAGCCGCCGGTTCTACGGCCCCGCCGACCGCTACCGGTCGGGCGGCATGGAGATCGACGACCGCGGGGCGATCTACCTGCGGCATGGCGCCCCGGCCGAGCGGCTGCGGCCCTTCGTGTTCGGGCTCATGCCCAACGAGTCGTGGCGATTCGATCGGGCCGAGGGCGACCTGCTCTTCCACTTCAGCTCCGGATGGGACTCGAACGGTGGGGGCGACCTGTACGACTACCGTCTGGTCGAGAGCGTGCTCGATCTCCGCGGCGCGGCGGAAGCCCCCCCGGACCAGCTGCTCCTCTCGCGCCAGTCGCTCTCCAGCGTCTACGGCCGGATGCTCAATTGGGGCCGGTACGGCGTAGCGCGATCGCAGGCGCGGGAGCGGGGCATCGGACAGGCCAGCATCGCCATCGGTACCACCACCGATAGCCACGAGCTGGAATTCGCCGGGACGCTGGGAGCGGTGGCAGACCTGGTGGCCGTGGGCTCGACTCCCGCCGGCACCATCGGGCATCTGGTGTTTGCCGTCGCGCAGCCGGGGGCAGGCCCCGATTGGAACGCCGGCGGCGCCCGCTATCGGGTTCGGGTGCGCGCGGTCGCGAGCGACCTCACCGGCCGTCCCTTCGCCAACGCGGACACCACGATCGTCTTTCTGTCGTCAGCCCCGCTCGGCCCCGGCCAGTATCTGATCGGGCGGGTAGAGCTACCGCTCCTGCCTGGGCGAGCGATCTGGCGCGCCGCGCTGCAGCTCGACGACAGCCTCGGGGTGGTGCTGCCGAGGGACTCGGTGCAGGTGACCGAAGCGGGCCCCGCCCTCGCGCTCAGCGATCTGGCCCTCGGAGTACGCGAAGCGAGCGCGCGATGGATGCCGGCGCCGCAGGACACCGTGCTGCTCACCCCGTTCGACCTGTTCCGTGAGGGCTCGGAGGTCGAGCTCTACTATGAGGTCGCCGGCGCGACCGGGGGCACGCGATATCGCCACCAGATCACCGTCTTCCGGATCAAGGGCGACCCCGGTGTCGCGGAGCGGCGGCCGGTCGTGACCCTCGGCTTCGACGAGCGTGCCGGCCGACCGCTGCTCCGGGCGCATCGGGTCCTGCAGCTCGCGCGGCTGAAACCGGGGCGGTATCTCCTCGAGGTGCGCGTGGGCCTGCCCGGCGGAACGCCGGTCGCGCGGCGGCGCGAGTTTCGCGTGGTGCGTCCCGAGTCTTGACAAGCCCCGCAGCTCCGCGCATCGTGTGGACGTTCGCGAGCGCACGATAACGAGATGGCGCTAGGTAAGCGCTCATTCCATCGCGATCTGCCGGATCCCGGCTCAACAACCCCCCTACCATCTGAGTCCGTCGGCCGTTTGCAGGGCCGCTGCGCCCCCACGCGCCGCTCGCGCGTGGGCTGATCCTGCGTAGATGGCTCCTGCCACCTCCTGCACGACACACGCGTCGTGCGGACGCCGGCGGCCCATGCCTACTTCAGGAGGCGCCATGTCCCGACTGCGTCTCGCCGTGCTGTTGGCTTGCATGTTCGCGTGTACCGATCAGAACGACCCCACCGAAGCCCCGATTCCCGATGGCCCTGACGAGCTCGCCCTGGAGGGCGAGTGGTCGGACATGGAGCTGGAGCCCGACCTCGCCGACTCGCGCGCGCGGCGCGCGGCGCACACCGCGCTCTCCGGCGGGGCGACCACCATCTTCGACGAGTCGGAGGAAGCCTTCAACACGCCCGCGCCCAACCTCCAGGGCGAGAACATCGAGCGGCATGAACTAGGCGACGTGGCGTTCGGGCTGGTGCATGGGGACGGCCCTGGGCCGGCCGGCGGGCTGGGGCCGCTGTTCGACAACGTGTCGTGTGAATCGTGCCATCCGGGTGATGGCCGGGGACGGCCACCCGTCGGCCCCGAGCCGTTCAGCTCCATGCTCTTTCGCTCCAGCGTCGCCGGCCTGGGTAGCAATGGCGGCCCCAAGGGGGTTCCCGGATTCGGCGGCCAGCTGCAGATGCAATCGCTGCCGGAGTACCAGCCCGAGATCGCCGCCGCGATCACCTATGTAGAGGACCACGGTACCTTCGCCGACGGGACCCGTTTCCAGCTGCGGGTTCCGACCTACACCCTCACCGGCGTCTACCGCGCGCTGCCCGCCGGCGTGCTCTTCTCGCCGCGCACCGCTCCGGTGGTCTTTGGACTCGGGTTATTGGAGGCCGTGCCGGAGGGACAGATCCTCGCCCTGGCCGATCCCCGGGATCGCAATCACGACGGCGTCTCCGGCCGGCCGAACTATGTGTGGGACGCGGTGAAGGGGCAACGTGCATTGGGTCGGTTCGGCTGGAAGGCCAACGTGTCGAACCTGATCCACCAGACCGCCGGCGCGTACAATGGCGACATGGGCGTCACGACGGCCCTCTTTCCGGCCGAGTCGTGCGAAGGCGACCACCCCGGCTGCGCTCGGCACGGACCGGAGATCGACGACCGCACGATCGCCGACGTCGCGCTCTACACCCAGACCCTGGCGGTACCGGCCCGCCGGAATCTGGACCACCAGGTCACTCGTCGCGGCGAACAGGTCTTCTACCGGGTGGGCTGCGACCGCTGCCACACGCCGACCCTGCGGACCGGCGCGCTGCCGGGGGTCCCGGAGGTCTCGAATCAGGTGATCCACCCCTACACCGACCTGCTGGTGCACGACATGGGTCCGGCGCTCGCTGACGGCCGCCCCGATTTCCAGGCCTCCGGCAGCGAGTGGCGCACTCCGCCGCTCTGGGGCATCGGCCTGGTGGAGACGGTGAACCAGCACACCAACTTCCTTCACGATGGCCGGGCACGCACGCTGCTGGAGGCGGTACTCTGGCACGGAGGTGAGGCGAAGCGAGCGCGGGACAGGGTACGGAAGCTCGCCGGCCGGGACCGGGAGGCGCTGATCGCGTTCCTCGAGTCGCTGTGAGGTCGTCGGGGCTACGACCCGGTCCTGATTCTTACTCCCACTCGATCGTGGCCGGGGGCTTGGAGCTGACGTCGTAGACCACGCGGTTCACCCCGTCCACCTCGTTCGCGATCCGGTTGGAGACCCGTGCGAGCACGTCGGGAGGAAACGGAAACCAGTCGGCGGTCATCCCGTCGCGGCTGGTGACGGCGCGGAGCGCGATGACTTGGTCGTACGTCCGGAAGTCACCTTGAACGCCGACCGATCGGATGGGTAACAGCACCGCGAAGGCCTGCCAGATGTCGTCGTACAGGCCGGCGGCCCGAATCTCCTCGATGTAGACGTGGTCGGCCCGGCGCAGCATGTCGAGATGCTCGCGGGAGACTTCACCCAGGATCCGGATCGCGAGGCCCGGGCCGGGAAACGGGTGCCGGCCCACCATCTCCTCGGGGAGCCCCAGCTCGCGGCCCACTTGGCGCACCTCGTCCTTGAACAGCTCGCGCAGCGGCTCGACCAGCTTGAACGGAAGACGCTCGGGCAGCCCGCCCACGTTGTGGTGGGTCTTGATCGTCACCGAGGGGCCGCCCCGGGGCGAGATCGACTCGATGACGTCGGGATACAGGGTTCCCTGCACCAGGAAGCCGACCTCCTTTCCGACTTTCTTCGCCTCGCTCTCGAAGACCTCGATGAAGGTGTGTCCGATGCGGCGCCGTTTCTCCTCCGGCTCGGCGACGCCGGCCAGGCGCTCGAGGAATCGTTCGCTCGCATCCACCACCCGCAGGTCGATGCCCAGATGACGGCGGAAGGTCGTTTCCACCTGTTCCCGTTCGTGATGGCGGAGCAAGCCGTGGTCGACGAAGATGCAGGTGAGGCGGTCGCCCACCGCCCGGTGGACCAGCACCGCCGCGACCGAGCTGTCCACCCCGCCCGACAGCCCGCAGATGACCCGCTGGTCAGGGCCGACCAGCTCGCGGATCCGGGCGACCTCGTTTTCCACGAAGTGCCCGGGCGTCCAATCGGGCACGCAACCGCAGATCTCGAACAGAAAGTTGTTGAGAATCTCCCCGCCGCGCGGCGTGTGAGCCACCTCGGGATGGAACTGCACGCCGAACAGGGGCTGCTCGATGTGCTCGATCGCCGCGATGGGGGAGTTGTCGCTGCTGGCGGTCACCCGATACCCGGGTGGCGGCACGTCCACGTGATCGCCGTGGCTCATCCAGACCGGGGTCTCCTCGCCCGCGCCGAAGCCGCGGAAGAGCCGGCCCCCTTCCACGGTGACGCTCGCCCGGCCGTACTCGCGGCGGTCGGCCCGAGTGACGTTCCCGCCCGCGAGATGAGCCAGCAGCTGCATGCCGTAGCAGAGGCCGAGGACCGGCGTATCCAGCCGAAGCAGCTCGGGGTCCGCCGTCGGGACGCTCTCACCATAGACCGAGCTGGGACCGCCGGAGAGGATGATCCCCTTGGGCTTCCACTCGCGAATCCATTCCACCGTGCGCGACGGTGGGTGGATCTCGCAGTAGACGTGCGCCTCGCGCACCCGGCGCGCGATGAGCTGGGTGTACTGCGAGCCGAAATCGATGATGAGGATGCCGTCGTGATGAGATTCCACTGGTCTCCTCGGTGGAGTGGCCGCGCTCAGGGCGACACTTTCTCGCTGCGATACAGCTCGTCCACCCGTTCGCGTGGCCGCGACACCCACCAGCGCCCCTGGTCCACCATGACCTCAGAGGGGCGGGGCCGGGTGTTGTAGTTCGATGCCATCACGAAGCCGTACGCGCCGGCGCCGAGCACCGCGATCCGCTCGTCGCGGTCGAGCCCGGGGAGGGTGCGGTCACGGGCCAGGAAGTCTCCGGTCTCGCACACCGGTCCCACGACGTCTACTTCCGTCTCGGGCCGACCTCGCAGCTCGACTTCCACCATCTCGTGGTATGCCTGGTAGTGGCTCGGACGGACCAGGTCGTTCATCCCCGCGTCCACGATGACCAGATCCTTGCCTCCCGAGCGCTTGCGGGAGAGTACCGTGGTGAGCAGGACGCCCGCGCTGCCCACCAGGTACCGGCCCGGCTCCAGCACGAGGGTGAGTCCGCTCTCGCGCACCAGGGGAAGGATGGTCGAGGCCAGCGTGGCGGGGCTCAGCGGATGCTCATCGCGGTACCGGATGCCGATCCCGCCGCCGACGTCGAGCGAGCGAACGGTGTCGATGCCGGCCTCGCGCAGCCCGGCCGCCAGCTCCAGCAACCGGCCGACCCCTTCGGCGTACGGGCGGGCGTCGAGGAGCTGGCTCCCGACGTGCATCGCGATGGTGTCGAGCGTCAGCAGTGGGTGCTTTCCGACCGCGAGGCCGAGCGGCACCACCTGGTCCACCGGCACCCCGAACTTGATCCCGCCCTGTCCCGTGGCGATGTACGGGTGGGTGTCGGCGGTGACCTCCGGATTGACCCGGATCCCGACCTTCATGGGGCGCCCCAGGCGGGCCACGATCCGGCCGAGCGCGGCGAGCTCGGCGGTGGACTCCAGGTGCACGTGGCCGATCCCGGCCTCGATTGCGGCGCTCAGCTCCCCGTCGGTCTTCCCCACCCCGCTGAAGACGATGTGCTGGGGCTCGAATCCGGCGGCGAGCGCGCGAGCCAGCTCCCCGCCGGAGACGATGTCAGCTCCCGCGCCCAGGTCGCGCAGAATCCTCAGCACCGCCAGGTTGGAGTTGGCTTTCACCGCATACGCGATGCGGTGCGGCCCGGGAGCCAGGGCCGCGTCCAGCGCCCGGAATTGCCGGCGAATGACGTCGGCGTTGTACACGTACGCCGGCGTGCCGTCGCCGTCGGCGATGGCGGACAGCGGGACGCCGCCGAGATGCAGCGAGCCGCCGACCCGCCGAATTCCCGCGTCGGCGAAGAGCGGCGAGTCGACGGCGGCCCCGCTATCGCGCCGCCCTGCCGCGCCCGTCAGTACGCCCTCGCCCATACCGCCTCCGACACGCTGGGCAGGCCGCACCACATGCAGGTGGCGGGGACCTCGTCGGATCGAAACTCTTCGTCCGGCAAGACCCGGATCGTGGCCTTGGTCTGCTCCTTGATCTCCGCCTCACACTCCCCGCGGCCACAGAAGCCCGAGTAGATAAACCCTCCGCTGGCGTCGAGCTGCCCCAGGAACTGCGCTTTGCTGGCGCCCCGGATGCTGTTTGCCTCGCGACGGGCCCGGGCGGTCTCGAGCATCTCGCGCTGCATGAGCTCCATCGCCGCCGTGAGCGTGACGGCCAGGCCGGCGAGGGCGAGACTCTCCTTCTTGCCCCCGGTGCGCCGCGCGAGCATGGTCGTGCCCGACGCCACGTCACGCGGCCCGATCTCCAGGCGGAGCGGAACCCCCCTGCCTTCCCACTCGTAGTACTTGGCTCCCGGCTTCATCCCGTCGCGGGCGTCGAGGTGGACCCGGATTCCCGCGGCCGCGAGCTCCTTCCGAATACGCTCGGCGGTCTCGAGCACGGTGGCCCGCTCCTCGTCGCTCTTGTAGATGGGAACGATGACGACCTGATACTGCGCCAGCCGCGGCGGACAGACCAGACCCGCGTCGTCACTGTGCATCATGATCAGCGCCCCGACCAGCCGGGTCGAGACGCCCCAGGAAGTGTTCCAGACGTGGTCCAGATCGCCCGACGCGGTCTGGAAGGTGACCTCGAACGCCCGCGAGAAGTTCTGGCCGAGATTGTGGCTGGTGCCCGCCTGAAGCGCCTTGTTGTCCTGCATCAGCGCCTCGCAGCTGTAGGTGCGCAGCGCGCCGGCGAACCGCTCGCTGTCGGTCTTCCTGCCGGTCAGGACCGGCATCGCCATCCACTCCTCCATGAACGTCCGATAGACGCCGAGCATCCGGCGGGCCTCCTCCTCGGCCTCGGCCTCGGTGGCGTGGGCGGTGTGGCCCTCCTGCCAGAGGAACTCCGTGGTGCGGAGGAAGAGCCGGGTGCGCATCTCCCATCGGACCACGTTGGCCCACTGGTTGATCAGCAGCGGCAGGTCGCGATAGCTCTGGATCCACTTGGCGTACATCGAGTAGATGATGGTCTCCGACGTCGGCCGGATGACCAGCGGCTCCTCGAGCTCCTTGCCGCCGCCGTGGGTGACCACCGCCACCTCCGGCGCGAAGCCCTCGACGTGCTCCGCTTCCCGGCTGAGAAAGCTCTGGGGGATGAACAGCGGGAAATAGGCGTTCTGGTGGCCGGTGTCCTTGAACATCTGGTCCAGGGCGCGCTGCATCTGCTCCCAGATGGCGTAGCCGTTGGGCCGGATGACCATGCACCCCCGGACCGGGCTGTAGTCCGCCAGCTGGGCCCGAGCAATGAGCTCGTTGTACCAGGCGCTGAAGTCCGTGGCCCTGGGTGTCAACGCCTTCGCTTCCGCCATCCCGTTCTTCCTTTCGTGCCCCTGATGTCCCGCGCTCGCCTGCGTCCGATGACTTTTGTCCGGGTCGACCATGGCCCGGGGCGCGGCTCCTCCGCTCCGCTCAGGATGTCCCGCCCGACCCCGGACTCCCGATCATGGCGGCAACCCGAGCCCGCACCCCGTCCCGGGAGACCGACTCCTGGGCATTCCTCTCCAAGTCCTTTACCATGACCGCGCCGCGAGCCCGGTCGTCCGGGCCCACGACGACCGCCAGCCGGGCGCTGCGGGCGCTGGCGAGCTTGAGCTGCTTGCCGACGGCCTGGGGGGCCAGCGCGTACTCTACTCGGAGTCCCGCGTCGCGCAGCTCCTTCGCCAGGCCGAGGAGGTGGGGCAGGTCGTCCTGGGTGATGGCCGCGAGAAAGACGTCGATACTGGCGACGGCGTTCGGAGCCAGTCCCCGCTCGCGAAGCAGCTCGGCCAGCACCACGTCACCCATGCCGAATCCCAGCGCGGGCAGATCCACGCCCCCGAGCGACGCCAGCAGGTTGTCGTACCGGCCGCCGCCACAGATCGCCCGCAGCTCACCGCGGGCGTCGAACAGCTCGAACACCGTCCCGGTGTAGTACGCCAGTCCCCGCACGATGCCGAGGTCCAGGTCCAGGTACTCGCCGAACCCCATCGCGCCGAGCGCCTCGAGCGTCTGCCCCAGCGGGTCGCCCTGCGTCATGGCCGCCTCGAGGCCGGCGCCGAGCCGCTGAAGCTCCGGCCAGCTCCGGGCCCGGGCGAGCCCGAGCAGCCGGTCGACCGTCGCGCCCGGGATTCCCGCGCCCCTCAGCTTGGTGACCGAGACCTCCTCCGGAGTCCGGCGGAGCTTGTCGAAGACCTGGTACACCACCGGCACCTGGTGCCCGGCCACCCCGAGGCCCTCCAGAATGGCGGTCAGCAGCCGGCGGTCCGAGAGCCGGACGCGGACGTCGGCGGGCCCGAGGCCGAAGGCGCGAATGGCGTCGGCCGCCAACGCGATGATCTCGGCGTCGGCGAGATGGCCCGACTCGCCGATCAGATCGCAGTTGAGCTGGAAGTGCTCTCGAAGCCTCCCCCGTTGCTGCCGCTCGTACCGAAAGAGCTGCGGGATGGAGAACCATCGGATCGGTTTCTTCAATCCATTGGCGCGCGCGGCCACCATTCGGGCGAGCGTCGGGGTCATTTCCGGGCGCAACGAGACCTCTCTGCCCCCCTTGTCGATGAAGCTGTACAACTGCCCGACGATCTCGTCTCCGCTCTTCGCGGTGTACAGCTCCAGCGGCTCCAGCGGGGGGCCGTCGTACTCCTCGAAGCCGTAGCGTGCCGCCACCTGCCGCCAGGTCCGGAAAATGTGGTCCCGGAGGGCGAGATCGGCTGGGTAGAAGTCGCGAAATCCCGGCAGGGCCTGGGCTTGCATGGGCAGGATAATAGCGGGGGGCAGCGGTCCGAGCGAGCGGCCTAGAAGCCCAGCACTTCCATCACATCCCCCACGGCGTGGAACGACCCGGTCACCAGGACCGTCCCCGCCCCGCGCTGGACTTCCCGCAAGGCTGCAGGAAAGTCCGGAATCAGCGTCCACGACGCCCGGGCCGGAGGCCGCGACGCGTCTCCCAGCCAGCGCCGAAGCCACGCGGCGTCCCAGCCGCGGCTGGCCGCGGTCGGAGCGACGGTGAGCACACCCCGGTCGATCGCCCGATCCAGCTGGACCAGCATGTCGGGCCACTCCTTGTCGCCCAGGATCGAGATCAGGCCATGGATGGGTCGCGGCGGGCCTATGGCGTCCAGCGCGGTGATGAGCGAGCGGATCCCGTCGGGGTTGTGAGCTACGTCGAACAACCAGCTTCCCCGCCGGTCCAGCCGCCCGGGAATCCACGCGTCGGCGAAGCCGCGGGCGAGTGACTCGGGATCCGGCCGCCAGCGAGGCGGCAAGGCCATCAGAATGCCGTGCGCCACGCCCGCGTTCCGGCGCTGGTGCGGCCCCGCCAGCCCCAGGGCGCCGGTCCATTCGTAGCCCGGGGGCATCACTCGGACGTCGGCGCGGGCCGAGGGGTCGATCCGGGCCACGGCCCGGTGAGCCGCGCGGCGCAGGACGTCCACCAGGTGGGGCTCCCGCTCACCGATGACGAAAGGCGCTCCGGGCTTGGCGATGCCGGCCTTCTCGCCGGCGATCGTCTCCAGGGTGTCGCCCAGGTACTTCATGTGATCGCGCTCGATCTTGGTCACCGCGCTCACCAGCGGCCGCACCACGTTGGTGCTGTCCAGGCGCCCGCCGAGCCCCACCTCGACCACGGCGATCTCCGCTCCGCGCGCGGCGAAATCGGCGAACGCGATCGCCGTCGTCGCCTCGAAGAAGGTGGCCCGCCGCTCCAGGATCAGCGGGCGCAGGCGCCCGGTCCACATCGCCACCGCCTCCTCCGTAATCGGCACCCCGTCGACCCGAATCCGCTCCCGGAACGACACCAGGTGCGGTGAGGTATAGAGCCCGACCCGCCAGCCCGCCTCCCTGAGCGCGGCGGCCACGAGCGTGCAGACGCTTCCCTTTCCGTTGGTCCCGCCGACATGGATCGTCGGAACGACCGCATGGGGATCGCCCAGGGACCTGAGCAACGCCCGCGTGGTGGCAAGCCCGAACTTGATCGTCGTGGTTCGGGGAAACAGAAAGTCGAGCGCTTGAGCGTAGGTCAGCGGCATTGGGGCTCGTGGTCAACCGTTCGATCGGTGTCTGCTGTCATCGCACAACCACGGGTCCGCCTCTCGTCACCGAACCGCGCCGGCGCCGGTTCCGGCGTCACGCCGGGCGAGCCACGATCCCCCAAACACCGGCGCCCCACCCGCCGAGACCGCGGGTGGGGCGCCGGAGCGGGCGATGCATGTCCCTCAACTCAGCTCGGCGTGCTCCGCCACCGGCCGCTGTCCCTGCATGTGGCGCAGCAGGCGCGCGGTCGTGTCCCTGAGCGAGCCGCGCGGCACCACGTCGTCGATCTGGCCATGCTCCACCAGGAACTCGGCGGTCTGGAATCCATCGGGGAGGTCCTGCCCGATGGTCTGCTTGATGACCCGCTGGCCCGCGAAGCCGATGACGGCGCCCGGCTCGGCCAGGATCACGTCGCCCTGCATGGCGAACGAGGCCGACACGCCGCCGGTCGTGGGATCGGTGAGGATCGAAATGTAGGGCACGGCGTCCCGGTGGAGCTGGGCGATGGCCGCGGAGGTCTTGGCCATCTGCATCAGCGACAGGACACCCTCCTGCATGCGGGCGCCGCCCGACGTCGAGACGATCACCAGCGGCTGCTTCTTCTCGTGGGAGCGCCGGGCCAACCGGGCGATCTTCTCGCCCACCACCGACCCCATGGAGCCACCCATGAAGGCGAAGTTCATCACACCCAGATTGTAGGACATGCCGTCGATCTTGGCGCTTCCCGCGAAGAGGGCATCCGAGCGGCCACCCTTCTTCCGGGCGGCCGCCAGCCGATCGCCGTACAGCTCGAACTCGAGCGGGTCTATCGAGCGGAGTTCGCCGTACAGCTCGCGCCAAGAGCCGGGATCGGTGAGGATCTCGATGTACTCCTCGGCCGCGATGCGGCGGTGCCGGCCGCATTCCGGGCAGACGTTCAGCGCCTTCTCGAACTTTTCCCGCAGGTCGATGTGGCCGCAGCCGTCGCACTTCTCCCAGGCATCGGGCGGGATCTCCAGCCGCTCGCGCTGCGACGTGCGTGGCTTCCGTTCCTTCTTAAACCATGCCATCACGGCCATAGGAGTAGGGGGTCACCCGGATAGAGGGAACAGTATGCATCCGGAACCGATGGAATCTCTGTGATCCTGCCCCGGCGCGCTAGGCCCCTACCGGTAACCTATTGTCAGATATCGGGATAGCCTGACTGCCGGGAATCGTTTGCGACCCGGAAGGCGAGCCCGAGGCAGAGGCAGCAGATCACGAAAAAGGAGCCCCCGTACGAGAAAAACGGCAGGGGGATGCCGGTAATCGGCATGAGGTTCACCGTCATCCCGACATTTTCATAGACGTGGGTGAAGAGCAGGCCGAGGATGCCGAAAATCATCAGGCTACTGAAGGAGTCGGTGGCCCGCCGGGAGATCCGGAGCAGGGTCAGAAAGAGTGCAAGAAACAGCACCAGGGCGACCGCCACCCCGATGAAGCCCAGCTCCTCCCCTACGATCGGAAACACGAAGTCCGTGTGTTGTTCCGGCAGGAACGCGAGCCGTTTCTGCGGCCCCTCGGTATACCCGGTGCCGAACCAGCCACCCGAGCCGATCGCCACCCGCGACTGAATGGCATGATAGCCCGCCGCCCGCGGGTCCACCTCGGGGTTGAGGAAGGTGAGTAGCCGGTTCTGCTGATACGGGGCGAGCCGCTTCCAGAGCGGCAGGGCGATCGCACCCATCGCGACGTTCAGGAACCAGACGACCAGCGCATCCGCCAGGTAGGGCCGCCAGACGAAGAGCAACGCGGTGAACAACACCATCCAGATGCCCCAGCTCCAGTCGTTGAATGCCATCAGCAGGCTCAGCCCGGGCGATGCCAGCAGGAACAGGAGCCGGGGCCGGACGCCTGCCCAGAACAGCATGGCGAAGGCGATCCCGACGAACACGATGGCGCTGCCCAGGTCCGGCTGCCTGAGGACCAGGAGGAACGGGATCCCCACGATCAACCCGGGGACGAGGAGGTCGCGGAGCGAGCGCGGCGGCTCCCTCCGGCCCGAGAGATATCGGGCCAGCATGAGCACCGTGGCGACCTTGGCCAGCTCGGACGGCTGTCCGATCTGATGCCCGCCGATGGAAAGCCAGCTGTGACTGCTCGATGCCGTCCCCGCCCCGGTGCCGACCAGCAGGACCAGCACCAGCAGGAACAGGCTCAGCCCATACAGTGCCGGCGCGAGCCATTCGAGGAGCCGCGGGGAGATGTGGAACACCACCCCGGCGGCGACGATGCCGATGCCGACCCACACGAACTGCCGGTGCCAGACCCCGGCCGCGCGAGTCGGCACATCGGTCTGCCCCGCCGAATAGAGCGTCAGCAGCCCGAAGAGAATCAGCCCCAGGCTCACCATGAGCAGCTGGCGGTCCACCGACGGGGCCCTCATCGCGGGTCCGGCGGAAGGGGAATCGAGTCATCGGGTCCGGCCGCCGATGCCGACCGGCGCATCGAGTCCTGCCGGGCCCGGGCAGCCGCCGAATCCGGATTGAGCTCCACCGGCCGGGGCGCGGTGTCCTGGGTGATGACGGTCTCGTCCAGGAGCGCCTTGATCTTGATGGTCCCCACGGTGTCGGGGCCGAGGAGCTGGCGCCGGAGGGTGCGCACGACGTAGGGCGCGACGCTGGACCCGTGCTCGGCGAACTCCATGATCGCGCCGATGACGAGCTCGGGCTTGTCCGCCGGCGCGAACCCGATGAACCAGCCGTGGTCCTTGCCGTGGGAGTTTTGCGCCGTCCCCGTCTTCCCCGCCACTGCCAGGTCCTTCCGGCGGCTGGCCGCCGCCGTGCCCTGTTCGACGACGGCGATCAGGGCGTGGCGCAGCCCGTCGAGCTGCGACGGGGTCAGCCCCAGATCCACCGACTTGGTCGAGGTCTGCCGCACGAGGTAGGGCGTGGACGACTGGCCATCGCTCGCGAGCCCCTCGTAGAACTTCATCATGTTGATCAGGGTCTCGGTGATTTCTCCCTGCCCGATCGAGAAGTTCAGCGTGGTGGCCGGCGGGCTCCAGTACCGGGGGCCGTACAGCTTGTCGAAATAGGCGGTGGAGGCGGGCCAGATGGGGGTCTTCTCGTTTTCGAGGTCGATGCCGCTGGGATCCCCGAATCCCATGAGCACGCCGTCTTCCAGGATCGCCTTGAGGCCCAGCCGCAAGCCCACCTGGTAGAAGTAGACGTCACAGCTCTTGGCCACGGCGCCGATCAGGTCGAGCGATCCGTGCCCTTCCTTCTTCCAGCAGCGGAACACCCGGTTGCCCAGCCGCAGCCCGCCGCGGCAGGGTGTCGGCATATGGGTGTCGAGACCGATGAGCCCGCGCTTCAACGCCATGGCTGCGATCGCCAGCTTGAACGGTGAGGCGGGCGGATAGCGGGTCTGGATCGCGCGGTTGAGCAACGGGCGGGCCTCGTCATCGTTCAGAGCCCCGCCAGTTGGCCCGGGTGATGCCGCCCACGAAGACGTTTGGGTCGTAAGAGGGCGCCGAGTACAGCGCGCGGATCTGTCCACCGGGCGTCATGGCGACCATCGCGCCCCTGACGCCGGCGGGCCAGATACTGTCGATGAACCGCTGAAGATCGAGGTCGATCGTCGTGAGGATCGGCTTGCCCGGCGTAGGCAGGAGCGAGGCGCCGCCGGCATCCTCCCGGACCAGGCGCCCGCGGGCGTTCACCTCCATGTAGCGTACCCCCGCGATCCCGCGCAGGGTGTCGTCGTACTGCCGCTCCAGCCCGGCCTTGCCCACGATCGTCCCCAGGTCGGCGCCGGGGAAGCGCTCGGCCGTCAGGTCGTTCTGCGTCACCTCGGAGACGTAGCCCACGAGGTGGGCCACGGCCTTGCCGGCGGGGTAGAGCCGCTTGGGCTCCGACTGGATCACCAGCCCGGGGAGCACCGCCCGGTGCTCTTCCAGCCGGGCGATCGTCTCGAAGCCGGCGTCACCGAAGACCACGGCCGGCTGATACGGTGCCTGCCGGAACCGGCGGACCATGTCTTCCACGTCGGCGGTGTCGATGGGCACGAACCGGCCGATCCGGGCGACCACGGCCCGCAGCGAGTCCACCGAGGGGGCCAGAACCTTGACCGAGTAGCCGGGAACATTTTCCGCGATGATGTCGCCGTTGCGGTCGAGGATGGTACCGCGCGGCGGGGTGAGCGCGATCGGGCGCAGCCGGTTGGTCTCGGCCCGCAGCTGGTACTTCTCGTGCTGGATGATCTGCGTCCGGAAGAACGCGCCACCGAGCAGCACGAAGGCGGCCACCAGCACCAGGCGGGCGATGTCGGCCCGTTCGCGGACCCGGTAGGAGTCGAAGCCATTCATGCGTCGGTCACACGTCGAGTCTGAGGGCGAACCACTCGCGGAACGCCGCCAGAAACAGCAGGGCGGTGACCGCGGTGGTCAGGGCCTGGAGCGGGCTGTTGAGAGCCAGCTCCACCAGCAGGGTGCCCCGGGAAGTGCCGCTCGCCACCAGCAGGATGAGGTCGCGGAGCCAGAGCGCCACCGCCACGAAGGCGGCGTTGACCAGGAGGTTGTCGGCGAAGAACACCGCGCGGCCCCAGGCGGCGAGGTAACCGACCACGGTATGCGCCAGCGCGCCGGCGCCGAACGCCGCGGGGGTCAGCGCGTCGTGCACCAGACCCACCAGGAATCCCGCGACCGCTCCCGGCCCGGGACCCGCCCGCATCGCGAAGAATACCAGGGCGATCAGCAGGAAGTCGGGGCTCGCCCGCGCGCTCCACAGTCGGGGGCGAAGATAGAAGTGGAGCAGCACCAGGAGCGCCATTACCAGCACCAGCTGGATCCGGTTGGCGCGGGCGGCGCTCACCGAGCCGAATCCTTGACCGCGGCGGCCGAATCGGCCCGACGGACCCGAGCGATCGAGTCGAGCCGCGTCGCGCGCAGGGCGGAGTCGCTGGGGAAGGCGCGCTCCAGGCTGGTGCCGGGTGGCGAGATCAGCACCAGCACGTGGGCCACGCCGCCGGGGTTCGCGGCCGGCCGCAGCCGGTAGACCCGCTCCCACCCGGCCTGCTCGCGCACCACACCGGTCACCGTGCCCACGGGAATGCCCTTGGGGTACACCCCGCCGAGCCCGGAGGAGAGCACCAGGGTGCCGGCCGGCACCGAGTCACGGTAGGGCACGCCGCGGAACTCGAGGGCGCCTTCGCCCCCGAGGCTGGACAGCGACGGCGCGACCACCCCGCTGGCATTCCCCCCGATGGTGTATGCGCTCACCCGGAACTCCGGATGGGCCCAGGTCATGACGACGCTGGAGTGGGCCCCGGCGCTGAGGACCATGCCGACCAGACCCTCCGGGGCCACGACCGGGTCGAACTCCGAGACCAGGTCGCTGCGCCCGACATCGAGGAGCAGGGTTCGGCCGTCGGTGGCCTGGGTCTGGTGCAGCACCTCGGCCGCGACGTAAGGCGTGGAGATCCGCGTGCTCAGGGTGAGCAGCTGTCGCAAGCCGCTCGTTCTCGGCCACGAGCGATGGGATGCCCTGGGCGAGGTAGGAGGCGGAGTCGCGCTGCAGGGTCACGGCCTCGAGCCGGGCGCGGCTGGTCCGGCCCTCCTCGGCGCGCGCCTGGAGCCAGACCAGTGGAGCCAGCACGGTGCCCCTCAGCGTGTCGGCGACGCCCTGGCCCCAGGCCGATGGAGAGAACAGCGCGACCAGCGAGAGGGCGAGGCAGGCGAGGAACATCACGGTGTCCCGGCGCGTGTAGGAGCGTTCCGACGCGCTGGCCATGCTCAGGCGGAGAGGACGCTGCGGTATTTCTCGTAGTCGTCGAGAATGCGTCCGGTGCCGCGGACCACGCAGGTCAGCGGATCTTCGTCCACGTGGATCGGGAGGCCGGTTTCCTGCGCCAGGAGAATGTCGAGCCCGCGGATCAGGGCGCCGCCGCCGGTCATCACGATCCCCCGGTCCACGATGTCGCTGGCCAGCTCCGGCGGGGTGATCTCGAGCGCGCGCCGCACCGCGTCCACGATCTGCTGGATGGGCTCCTGGACCGCCTCGCGGATCTCGGTGGAGTGGACCCGGACGGTCTTGGGAATGCCCGAGACCAGGTCGCGACCCTTCACTTCCATTTCCCGCTCGTCGCCGGTGGGCGCGGCGGAGCCGATCTTGATCTTGATCGCCTCCGCGGTCGGCTCGCCCACCAGCAGGTTGTAGTTCTTGCGCATGAACTGGACGATGGCCTGATCCAGCTCGTCGCCGCCGGTGCGGATCGAGGTGTCGGAGACGATCCCGGACAGGGCGATGACCGCGATCTCGGTGGTCCCGCCGCCGATGTCGATGACCATGTTGCCGGTGGGCGTCTCGACCGGCAGCCCCACCCCGATGGCGGCCGCCATCGGCTCGGCCACCATCAGCACCTGCTTGGCCCCGGCGGTCTCGGCCGAGTCGCGCACCGCCCGCCGCTCGACCTCCGTGATGCCCGAGGGAACGCAGACGATGACCTTCGGCTTGACCCGGAAGACGTGCTTGTCGATGATGGTCTTGAGGAAGTACCGCAGCATCTTCTCGGTGACGTCGAAGTCGGCGATGACGCCGTCCTTGAGCGGCCGGACCGCGACGATGCCGTCGGGCGTGCGCCCGAGCATCCGCTTGGCCTCGAGCCCGATGCCCTTGATCTTCCCGGTGGCCTTCTCGATCGCGACGACCGAGGGCTCGTTCAGCACGATGCCCTCGCCCTTGACGTAGACCAGCGTGTTCGCGGTGCCGAGGTCCACCGCGATTTCATTCGCGGGGAGCCACGACGTAAAGTTCAGAGAAGGAAGCTTCATCGAGAAGATGTCGGAAGCATGGCTCACAAGGTAACGAATGGCCGTCTCCGCGTTCAAGGGAGTGGACGCCCCACTATCGACCGGTGCTGCCGAATCCTCCCGCGCCCCGCGACGACCCCGGCAGCTCCGGGACCGTCCGGAACTCGACCCGCTCGACCCTGGCGATCACCATCTGCGCGATGCGCATTCCACGGGCCACCTGGAAGCCCTCGGTGCCCAGGTTCACCAGAATGACCTTGAGCTCGCCGCGGTAGTCGCTGTCGATCGTTGCCGGGGCGTTGGGCAGCGTGATCCCGTGTTTCAGCGCCAGTCCCGAGCGCGGCCGGATCTGGCATTCGTAGCCTTCGGGGACCGCGATCGCGAGGCCGGTGCCGAACTGGCGGCGCTCCAGAGGGGCGAGCACCCCCGCCTCCGCGCTCGCCAGGTCGTATCCCGCCGAGCCCGGTGTGGCCAGGCTCGGCAGGGGGAGCCCCTCGCCGTGGGGAAGGCGGGTGAGCAGGACCTGGATCAGAGGACGGAGCCGAGGTCGGTGAGGGGGAGCTGGAACGCCTCGGCGACACCGGGGTAGACCACCTTGCCCTCGACCACGTTCAGCCCCAGCCCCAATGCCCCATCGGCTTTGCAGGCGGCACGCCAACCCTGCCGGGCCAGCTTAAGTCCATACGGCAGCGTGGCATTGGTCAACGCGAGGGTCGAGGTACGGGGGACCCCGCCCGGCATATTCGCCACGGCGTAGTGCAGGATGCCATCCACGAAGTAGGTGGGATTCTCGTGGGTGGTCGGCTTGATGGTCTCCACACAGCCCCCCTGGTCCACCGCCACATCCACGATGACCGACCCGGGCTTCATGACCTTGAGATCGGCCCGTTTGACCAGGTTAGGGGCCTTGGCCCCCGGGAGGAGCACCGCGCCGATCACCAGGTCGGCCCGCCGGATGGCGTCCAGGATGTTGTGCCGGTTGGAGTAGGCGGTGTCCACGTTGGCGGGGAGGACGTCGTCCAGGTACCGCAGCCGGTCGAGGGAGATGTCCAGGATGGTGACATGCGCCCCGAGACCGGCCGCCATCTTGGCGGCGTTGATGCCGACGACACCACCCCCGATGATCACCACCTCGCCCGGCGCGACGCCGGGCACGCCCCCCAGCAGGATCCCGCTGCCGCCGAACACCTTCTCCAGGTACTTGGCCCCCTCCTGCACCGACATCCGGCCGGCGACCTCCGACATCGGCGTGAGGAGCGGCAGCTCGCCGCTGGGGAGCTGTACCGTCTCGTAGGCGACAGCGACCGCGCCCGAGTCGATCACCGCGCGGGTCAGCTCCTCGGACGCCGCGAAGTGGAAGTAGGTGTAGATCACCTGCCCCCGCCGCATTCGCGGCCACTCCACCGCGATCGGCTCCTTCACCTTCATGATCATCTCGGCCTGTTTCCAGACGTCCGCGGCGGTGGGCAGGATCTTGGCGCCCACCGCGGTGTAGGCCTCGTCCGGGAAGCCGCTGCCCAGTCCCCCACCCAGCTCCAGGAAGACGGTGTGTCCGGCGCCGGTCAGCGCTTCGGCGCCGGCGGGCACGAGGGCGATGCGGTTCTCGTTGGTCTTGATCTCCTTCGGAACGCCGATCAGCATGGATCCTCGAGGGGTGAAAGGCTCGGGGTGAACCGCTTCTCGCGCTACCCGCGGGGCCCCAATCGCACGACCGTCTGACGCGCTGCCGGGAAGAACTCGCCGGCCACCGAGGCCACGTCGTCCGCGCTCACCGCGTCGATCTCGGCGAGCATCCGGTCGAGCGGGCGGTAGGGATCGTCGTGCAGGCTGAACCCGGCCAGCCGGCCCATCCGGGCCACCGGGCTCTCCAGCGAGAGCATGATCTGGCCCTTGAGCTGCTGTTTGCCGTCCGCCAGCTCGGACGCGGGCAGTCCCTCACGGGCCAGCCGGTCGTATTCCCCGCGGATGGCCTCGATCGCCTGGTCGGCGGTGGCCGTCTGGGTGCCCACGTAGACCCCGAGCTGCCCGGTGCTCTGATAGAAATTCTTGTAGGCGAAGACCGCGTACGCGAGCCCCAGCTCCTCCCGCACCCGCTGGAACAGGCGGCTCGACATGCCGCCGCCGAACACGTTGGTGAGGATGGCGAGGGCGAACCGCCGCGGATCCCGGAGCGGAAAGGTGTCCGTGCCGAAGACCACGTGGCTCTGAGCGGTGTCGCGCTCCTCCCGTCGGCTGAGGCCGCGGATGGCGGGAGTCGGCGACACGCGGCCGCGACGGGGGTCGTGGCGCCCCGCCGTCGAACCAGCCCTCGTGCTCCAGCATCTCGAGCAGCCGGCCGTGCTCCAGATGGCCCGCGGCGGCCACCACGCAATTGCCGGGGTGGTATCCGGTCTGGTGCAGGCACCGCAGATCGTCGGCCGAGATGGCCGCGAGGGTGCCGGGCGTGCCCAGAATCGAGTAGCCGTAGGGATGGTCGGGCCAGAGCACGGCGGCGTGGAGCTCGAAGACGAGATCGTCCGGCGTGTCGGCCACCCCGTTGATCTCCTCCAGAATCACGTTCCGCTCCGACTCGAGGTCGCTCTCGCGCAGCAGCGGCCGGCGCACCAGGTCGGTGAGGATGTCCACCGCGAGCGGAAGATCTGCGTCCAGCACGTGCGCCTGATAGCAGGTGGCGTCGCGTCCGGTGTAGGCATCGAGGCTGCCCCCCCGCACCTCGAGCTCCAGCGCCAGGTCGCGCGCGCTGCGACGCTCGGTGCCCTTGAACACCATGTGCTCCAGCAGATGGGAGATCCCCATCTGCTCCGGGCGCTCGTGCGCGCTGGCCGTCCGCACATAGATCCCGAGGGCTGCCGACCGGACCCCCGGCAGCGCCTCGGAGTAGACGACCAGTCCGTTGGGCGCCGTGGTCCGGTGCAGTCCTTCGTCGAGGAGAACCGTGTCCACGGAAGGCTAATCCCTGGGAAGCAACGCCTTCCGGGACAGCTTCATGCGTCCCCGCTCGTCCACCTCGAGCAGCTTGACCTGGACGATGTCGCCCTTCTTGACGACGTCCTCGGTCTTCTCGGTGCGGCCGTGCTGGAGCTCGCTGATGTGGAGCAGTCCCTCCACCCCGGGCAGAATCTCGACGAAGGCCCCGAAGGCGGTGGTGCTCTTGACCGGCCCCTCGTAGGTGCGGCCGACTTCCGGCTCGGTGGTGATCGCGGCGACCATCGCGCGGGCCTTCTCGCCCGCCTCGCCGCCGACCGCCGAGATGGTGACGACCCCGCTGTCCTCGATGCTGATCCTGGCCCCGGTGGCGTCCTGGATCCCCCGAATGGTCTTGCCCTTGGGGCCGATGACGTCGCCGATCTTGTCGGGCTTGATCTGCATGGTGAAGATGCGCGGCGCGTACTGCGACAACTCGGTCCGCGGGCCTGGCAGCGCCTTCGCCATTTCCTTCAGGATGTGCAGCCGGCCGCGGCGTGCCTTCTCCAGGGCCTGCTCCATGATCTTGAGGTCGAGGCCCTCGATCTTGATGTCCATCTGGATCGACGTGATTCCCTTCTCGGTGCCGGCCACCTTGAAGTCCATGTCGCCCAGGTGGTCCTCGGAGCCCAGGATGTCGGTCAGGATGGCGATCTTGTCGCTCTCCTTGATCAACCCCATCGCCACGCCCGCGCAGGGGGCCTTCATCGGCACGCCCGCGTCCATGAGGGCCAGTGACCCGCCACAGACCGTCGCCATGGAGGACGAGCCGTTCGACTCCAGGACCTCGGAGACGACCCGAAGGGTATAGGGAAAGTCCTCGTAGTGCGGCAGCAGAGGCTGCAGCGCACGCTCGGCCAGGGCGCCGTGTCCGATCTCGCGCCGGCTGGTGCCGCGGATCATCTTCACTTCGCCGGTGGAATACGGCGGGAAGTTGTAATGCAGCATGAACGACTTGGTCGTCTCGCCGGCCACGTCGATGCTGTCGATCCGCTGCTCGTCGTCGGTGGTGCCCAGGGTGGCGGACACCAGCGCCTGGGTCTGACCCCGGGTGAAGAGCCCCGACCCGTGGGTGCGCGGCAAGACCCCTGTCTCGATCGAGATCGGCCGGATAGTGTCGAGATCGCGACCGTCCACCCGCTCGCTCTTATCCAGCACCTGCTTGCGCATCACCCGGTACTCGATGTCCTCGAGGTGTCCGGCGATCTCGCGGCCCCGCTCGGGATAGTCGGCCAGCAGCGCGGCGAGGGTCTGGTCCCGCACCGCCTTGACGCCGGCGGAGCGCGCGGCCTTGTCCTTGGCGTTGATCGCCTGCGCCATCGCCGTCTCGGCGGCGGCCGCCGCACGGCCCTGGAGCTCGGCGTCGCCTTCCACCTTGACCCAGGCCATCTCCGGCGCGGCGCCTGCCTTGTCGATGAGCTGGCGCTCGAGCCCGATCACGTCCTTGATCCCCTTTTGGGCCACCTTGAGCGCCTCGAGGATCTCGGCCTCGGACACCTCGAGCGACCCGCCCTCGACCATCACGATCGAGTCGGCCGAGCCGCTGACGACCAGATCGATGGTCGAGAACTCAAGCTGCTGGAAGGTCGGATTGAGGATCCAGTTGCCCTCGACCCGTCCCACGCGCACCCCGCCGAGCGGGCCCTTCCACGGCACCGGCGAGAGGCTGAGCGCGGTCGAGGTCGCAATCACGCCGAGGATGTCGGCGTCGTTTTCCTGGTCGGCCGACAGCACCGTGACGAACACCTGGACTTCGTTCTTGAATCCCTCGGGAAAAGCGGGCGGATCGAGCGATCGATCAGCCGGCACGCCAGGATTTCCTTGTCGGAGGGACGCCCCTCGCGTTTCAGGAACCCGCCGGGAATCTTCCCCGCCGCGTAGGTCTTCTCGCGATACTCGACCGTCAGGGGAAAGAACGGGAGGGTGGAAACGTTGGAAGAGACGGTCACTGCGGCCAGCACCATCGTGTCGCCGTACCGGACGAGTGCCGAGCCGGCTGCCTGCTTCGCCATGCGGCCGGTCTCGAGGTAGAGGGGCCGTCCGGCGAACTGGGTTTCGATCCGTTGTCCTGTCACTGCCTGCTCTCTCTCTGTTTGCGCTGGTTTCTTTGCTGCTCGGACACATCATATACAGAGAGGGCGTCCCGATGCTTCCGATCGGGACGCCCCCTGCGGTGCGCGGCGTTTAGTGACGGAGACCAAGCTGCTCGATCAGCGCCCGGTAGGTCTGAAGGTCGCTCCGCTTCAGGTACGTCAGCAGGCGGCGACGGGTTCCGACCATCTTCAGGAGGCCCCGCCGGCCGTGGTGGTCCTTGGGGTGGGTCCGAAAATGGTCGGTCAGGGAGTTGATTCGCTCGGTTAGAAGGGCGACTTGCACCTTGGTGGACCCGGTGTCGGTGCCATGGGCCTGGTGCTTGGCCAACGTGCCCTGCTTGTCGAAGCTCATGCCGCCGTCCTTATGATTCCCTAGGATTTTCGCGCGCGTCGTAATCCGTTGTAGCTGTGAAGAATAACCCGGATTTGACCCTTGGGGCAAGGGTCGGGATCGTTCCGCTTACCCGCCGAAGAGCCGGCGGATGTCGTTGGAGAACGCCAGCCCCATCAGCAGCACGATCAACACCATGCCCACCGCTGTGAGCCGCTCCCGGAGCTTGAGCGGCAGCGGGCGCCGGATCACCGCCTCCGCGAGCAGGAACAGAAACTGACCGCCGTCCAGCACCGGGACCGGCAGGAGGTTGAGGATCGCGAGGTTGATCGAGATCAGCGCCATGAAGGCGACGAAGGGATCGAGGCCCATCCGGGCGCTCTGGCCGGCGAGCTGACCGATCATGATCGGTCCGCCCACCTCGCGCCGGGAGATCCGGCCGCTGAACAGCCCCCGCACCGTCCGGACGATCTGGGTGGAGGAGCTAACCGTGGTGTTCCAACCCTCCGCCAGCGCGGCGCCGAGCCCGAGCGGCTCCGAGCGGAAGTCGAGCCTCACCGAGATGCCCACACGACCGACCTGCCTCGGTTTCCGGTCCAGGCCCTCGACCGTCTCCACCTCAGGGGTGACGTCGAACGTGCGCCGGCCGGTGGCGCGCCCCACTTCCAACACGATGGGCTCGCCCTGGTTCTGCTGGAGCACTTCCAGCACGTCGTACCATTGCCCGATGGCACGCCCGTCGACCGCCACGATCGTATCTCCCGGCTCGACGCCCGCGCGCTCCGCGGGCCGGCCGGGCAGCACCTGGCCGATCACCGCCGGCCGAAATGGTTGAAGCGCCTGGGACGCCTTGAGCCGCTCCTCCAGAGCATCCTGATGGATCGGCAGGACCACCGTCCGGCCGCCCTCCAGCTCGATCCGGATCTCGGGCTCTGGTGCGTTCGCGATACGGTCGGTGACGTCGTTCCACGAGGTCACCGGCCGGCCGTTGATGCCGGTTATCCGGGAGCCGATCGGAATTCCGCGCAGCGCCTCGGCGCCAGCGGGCACCATCTCCTCGATGGTCCGCCCCACGGTCGTCGAGGGATCGATCTGCCTGCCGTTCTTGGCCGCGAGGAAGGTGAACGCCAGCCAGGCGAAGAGCGCGTTCATGGCGACGCCGGCCAGGATGACGATCATCCGCTTCCATACCGGCTTGGCCTCGAACACCCGGTCCGGCGGCCACCGGCGCCTCGGCGTGCCCTCCCTCCAGCGCCGAGCTGGTCACCTCCTCCTCCCGGCTCGCCATCTTCACGTACCCGCCGAGCGGAAGCCAGGAGACGGAGTACTCGGTCTCCCCGCGGCGGAAGGTGAGCCAGGGGATCGGGGAGCCGAGCCCGAGCGAGAAGCGGTGCACGTAGATCCCGGCCCACTTGGCGGCCAGGAAATGGCCCGCTTCGTGGATGAAGATCAGCACACCCAGGACGATGATGAGGGCAAGAATGGTTGTCAGCACGGTATCCTCACGAGCTCGCGGGCGCGGGCCCGGGCCCAACGGTCGGCGTCACGCACCGCCTCCACCGAGGTAGCCGGGGTGGGTGTGTGCGCCTCCAGCACCCGCTCGATGATCTCACTGATCCGGCCGAACGTCGTCGCGCCGTCCAGAAAGGCAGCCACCGCGACTTCGTTCGCGGCGTTGAACACGGCTGGCGCGGTGCCGGCCGCCCGTCCGGCCGCCATCCCGGCGTCGAGCGCGCGGAAGACGTCCCGCCTCACCGGCTCGAACGTGAGCGGGCCGGCCGCGACCGGATCCAGCCGGCGGACGCCGGTATCCGGGAGTCGGCCCGGATGGGTCAGGGCGTACAGAATGGGCAGCTCCATGGACGGGAAGCCCAGCTGCGCGATCACGCTGCCGTCGCAGAACTCCACGAAGGCGTGGATGATGCTCTGGGGATGGACCACGACCTCCAGCGCGTCGTACGACAGCCGGAACAGGTAGTGCGCCTCGATCACCTCGAGCGCCTTGTTCGCCAGGGTGGCGCTGTCCACCGTGATCTTCTGCCCCATGCGCCACGTGGGATGGCGAAGCGCCTGCTCCACCGTCGCGTGGCGGACCCGCTCCTCCGGCCATTCCCGAAAGGGGCCGCCCGAGCAGGTGAGGATCAGGCGGCCGAGCCCGGCGTCCCGTCCGCGCGACGCACTGCAGCACCGCGCTGTGCTCCGAGTCCACCGGGACGATCTCGCCGCCGCCGCTGCAGGCCGCCTGCACCACGAGATCGCCCGCCATCACCAGGCTTTCCTTGTTGGCCAGCGCCACCCGCTTCCCCGCCCGGAGGGCCGCCAGGGTGGCATCGAGTCCGGCCGCGCCGACCACCGCGTTGACGACGATGTCCACATCCGGGCGCGTCGCGGCCTCGACCAGCACCTCGGGCCCGCAGGGCCAGCGGCGGTCGGCGCCCGAGACGGCGAGCCCCGCGAACGCCGGGCGCCACTCCGCGACCTGGCGCTCGAACTCCTCGCGGTTGCGGCCGCAGGTGAGCGCCACGACCGCGAAATGATCGCCCTGGCGTCGCAGCACGTCGAGCGTGCTCCGCCCGACCGATCCGGTCGAGCCCAGCACCGCCACCCGCCGTCGCCCTTCGCCGTCGCTCACGTAGATCACCCCGAAGAACCGGTACATGGCCGCCGTCACCGGCACCACGAAATAAAGCGAGTCGAGGCGGTCGAGCACGCCTCCGTGGCCCGGGATCAGATGGCTCGAGTCCTTCACCCCGGCCTGACGCTTGAAGAGCGACTCGGCGAGATCCCCCACCTGTCCCACCACGGAAAGCACGCCGGCCACGGCCACCGCCTGCCAGAGCCCCAGGTCGATCCCGACGCGGGGAAAGATCCAGGTCGCTGAAGACCGGAGCCACCGCCAGCGCCTCCGATCACCCCGCTGACCGTGCCCGACCTGGTCTTTCCCGGGACTCACGATCGGCGCCAGCTTCGGCCCGCCGAAGGTCCGGCCTCCGAACATCGCCGCGGTGTCGCACACCCAGGTGACGACCAGCGGGAAGAAGACCAGCCAGGCGCCGGCCCAGCTCCGCGCCGGCAGTTGCGCGTGGCGGATGAGCAGGGCGAAGGCGGGCAGCGCGCCGGCGTACGCCACGCCGAGGACCGTCACCGACACCGCTTCCAGCGGCCGGTCGGCAGGCGAGCGAGCGGCGACGGCCCACGTCAGGAGCAGCGATCAGCCAGAGCGCGGCGGCACGCCCGGCGCCGGCGACCCCGGAGCCGAGCGCGGGACGCGCCAGCGCCGACATAGGTGAGGAGGGGGATGGCCGCCGCGGTGGTCATGCCGAGGGCGCGCGCCGGACGGGCCCCGGTCCGCTCGCGCCAGGCCGAAGAGCTCCCCGGTTCCGAGCGCGCCCGCGAGGGCCAGGAGTCCCGCGAACGGAAGACCGCCGTACCAGACGATCAGCAGCGCGAGAGGGATCGCGACCGCCGCGAACCCGACCCGCCGCACCAGCTCCGGATTCATCAGGCGGGGACGCGCCCGAACCGGCGGTCGCGCCGCTGGAACTCCAGAATGGCCTCGAAGAGATGGCGCCGGGTGAAGTCGGGCCAGAGCACCGGTGTGACGTACAGCTCGGCGTAGGCCAGCTGCCAGAGCAGGAAGTTGGAGATCCGCATCTCGCCCGAGGTCCGGATGAGCAGGTCGGGATCGGGCCACTCGGCGGTATAGAGCCGGCGGCCGAGCGCGTCCTCGTCGATCTGCGCGGGATCGAGGCGGCCGGCGGCGGCGTCCTCGGCCAGGAGCCGCGCCGCCCGCACGATCTCGGCGCGCGAGCCGTAGGAGATGCAGAGGTTGAGCGCCAGGCGGGTGCCCGCCGGTGGTCTCCGCCACGATCCGGTCCGCCGCCCGCCGCGCGCCGCCGGTGAGCCGGTCCAGGTCGCCCAGAATCCGGACCGCGCACGCCCTGCTCCCGCAGCTCGCTCATCTCCCGCGCGATGTACTCCTCGAGGAGGCTCATGAGCGCCTCGATCTCGCCGGCGGGCCGCTGCCAGTTTTCCTGGCTGAAGGCGAAGAGCGTGAGGACGCCGACGCCGGCCTCGAGACACCCCTCGACCACCTCGCGCACCGAGCCCATGCCGGCGTGATGCCCCAGCGGCCGGGGCAGCGCCCGGCCCGCGGCCCAGCGGCCGTTGCCGTCCATGATGATGGCGATGTGGGCCGGGACCACGCCGTGGACCCGCACGCGCTGCAGCAGGTCGTCGCTCATCCGTCAGACTTCCATGATCTCGGCCTCTTTGGCGTGGATCAGGCCGTCGATCTGCTTGATGTGCTCGTCGGTCAGCTTCTGGACGTCCTTCTCCGCGCGCGTCTTGTCGTCGCCCGAGACGTGCTCCAGCTTCTTGATCCGCGAGAGCGCGTCGGTGCGGGCATGGCGCACGGCGATCCGCCCCTCCTCCGCCAGCTTGTGGATCACCTTCACCAGCTCCTTCCGCCGCTCCTCGGACAGCACCGGCAGCGGCACCCGGATCAGGTTGCCCTGCGTCGCGGGATTGAGGCCGAGGCCCCCGTCCCGGATGGCCTTCTCGACCGCCTGGGTCAGCGACTTGTCGAACGGCTGAACGGTGAGGAGCCTCGGCTCCGGCGCGGCGACCATCGCCACCTGATTGAGCGGCACGCTGCTGCCGTAGGCCTCGACCCGCACCAGGTCGAGCAGGGAGGGGCTGGCCTTGTTGCTGCGGATACTGCTGAACTCACGCTTGGTGTTCTCGACCGCCTTGTGCATCAGTTCCCGGGCGTGCTTGGTCAGTTCGGGTATGGTGCTCATCGGACGATGGTCCCGATGTCCGGGTCGCCTTCGAGCACCCGCCGGATGGCGCCGGGACGGTTGATGTTGAAGACGACGATAGGGAGCTGGTTGGCCTTGCAGAGTCCGAACGCGTTCGCGTCCATGACGGCGTAGTTCTTGACGATCGCTTCCTGGTAGGTGAGCTCGCGAATGAAGGTCGCCTTGGGATCCTTGCTTCGGATCGCCGGTGTAGATGCCGTCCACGTTGGTCGCCTTGAGAATCACCTGCGCCTCGATCTCGAGGGCCCGCAGCACGCCGGCCGTGTCGGTGGAGAAGAACGGGTTGCCGGTGCCGGCGGCGAAGATGACCAGCCGGCGCTTCTCCAGGTGGCGGATGGCCCGGCGCCGGATGTAGGGCTCGGCCACGGACTCCATGCGGACCGCGGTCATCACCCGGGTATCCACCCCGATCTTCTCCAGCACGTCCTGCAGCGCCAGGGCATTGATCACCGTGGCGAGCATGCCCATGTAGTCGGCGGAGACCCGGTCGAGGCCTTCCCGGCTGGCGGTGGCGCCGCGGATGATGTTGCCGCCGCCGACCACCAGCGACAGGTGCACCCCGAGGGCGTGCACCGATTTGACCTCCTCCGCGAAGGCCTCGACCGCATGAAAGTCGAGGCCACTTCCCTTCTCCCCGGCCAGCGCCTCGCCCGACAGCTTGAGCAGGGCGCGGGTGTAGGCCAGGGCCATCAGGCGGCCCCGATCTGGAACCGGGCGAAGCGGCGGACCGAGATGGCCTCCCCCAGCTTGCCGGACGCCTCCTTGATCAGCTCGCCGACGGTGATCTTGTCGTTGCGGACGTAGGGCTGCTCCAGCAGGGTGCGCTCCGCCACGAACTTCTTCAGCTTGCCCTCCACGATCTTGGCCCGGATGTTCTCCGGCTTCCCTTCCGCGGCCACCTGCTCCTCGGCGATCCGGCGCTCCCGCTCCAGCAGCTCCGCCGGGATGTCCTCCGGAGCTGACCCCGATGGGATCGGCCGAGGCCACGTGGAGCGCGATGTCGCGGGCCAGCTGCCCGAAGGCCTCGTTGCGGGCCACGAAATCGGTCTCCGAATTCAGCTCGAGCAGCACGCCCACCTGCTGGTTGTGGTGGATGTAGCTCACCACCAGCCCCTGGGTGGCGACCCGCCCGGCGCGCTTCTCGGCCTTGGCGATCCCCTTCTTGCGGAGGATCTCCACCGCCCGGTCCATGTCGCCGCCCGCCTCCTCCAGCGCGCGCTTGCAGTCCATCATCCCGGCGCCGGTACGCGCCCTGAGCTCGCTCACGTCCTTGGGGGATATCGTCACACTTGCCATGGCTTCCTCTGGTCGATCTCGGGCTGAATAGTAAGACCGCCGCTCACGGCCCGCACGGGCCAGGAGCGGCGGAGGCTCTCACCGGTCGGGTCCGCCGCGCTTACGCGCCGCCTTCGCCGGCCGCCGCGGCAGGCGCCGGCGTGTCAGGGGCGCCCTCGGCCTCGGTCTTGAGCCGGGCCGCGATGGCCTCCGGCTTCGGCCGGCGCTTGCGGCGCGGGCGGCGGCGCTTGCGGTCGGCGTCGGTGTCGCCCTCGGAGCCCGAGTCGGTGCTGTAGGTCTCGGCCTCGAGGTCCTCGGCCACCTCGCGCATCGGCATCTGGGCGCGGGCTTCCTTGATCACGTCGGAGAGCGCCGCCGTGATCAGGGAGACCGACCGGATGGCGTCGTCGTTGCCTGGCACGGGCACGGTGATGACGTCGGGATCGGCATTGGTGTCCACGATGGCGACCACCGGAATCCCCAGCTTGTTGGCCTCGGCGACGGCGATCTTTTCCTTCTTGGCGTCCACCACGAACAGCGCGCCCGGCAGGCGGCCGAGCAGCTTGATGCCTTCGAGGTTGCGGCTCAGCTTCACCCGCTCCCGCTCGAAGAGCAGCTTCTCTTTCTTGGTGTAGTTCTCGAAGTCGCCGTCGGCGGCGCCCTGCTCCAGCTCCCGCAGGCGGCGGATCTGCTTCTTCAGCGTCTGGAAGTTGGTGAGCATGCCGCCCAGCCACCGCTCGGTGACGTAGAACGCCCCGGCGTTCTGGGCCTCGAGCTGCACGATGGCCTTGAGCTGCTTCTTGGTGCACACGAAGAGCACGCCCTCACCCTTGAGGACCACGCTGCGGAGCAGGTCCTGGGCCTTCTGGATCTGGCGGAGGGTCTTCTGGAGATCGATGATGTAGATGCCCGACCGCTCGGCGAAGATGAACCGGCGCATCTTCGGGTTCCAGCGTCGGGTCTGGTGGCCGAAGTGGACCCCGGCCTCGAGCAGGTCCTGCAGTTGCGGCTGTGCCATGCGGAACGACGTCCTTCCATTCGAGTGGTTATTCGTCCACCGGGTTCATCTCCCGCGCCAACCCCCGGAGGGGCACCAGGCGCGGAATCCGCCGGTGTGAGGGATTCGGCGGAAGGGCGAACGGGCGGATCGGCGGAACCCTTCCGCCCATCCGCCTGTCCGCCCGTCCGCCACCGTGCTACCGCTTGCTGAACTGGAACCGCTTCCGCGCGCCGGGACGGCCTGGCTTCTTGCGCTCCACCGCGCGGGGGTCCCGCGTCAGCAGGCCCGCCGTGCGCAGCTTGGCCCGGTGCTGCCCGTCGGCCTCGACCAGCGCCCGAGCGATGGCGAGCCGGAGCGCACCGGCCTGCCCCGCCTGCCCGCCACCGTCCACGTGCGCCCTCACGTCGAACGCGCCGAGGGTGTCGGTCGCGGTGAAGGACTGCTGGATGTGCTGCACCAGCGAGGGCCGGGGGAAGTAATCGCCCAAGGTCCGACCGTTGACGTCCCACTTGCCGGTGCCCGGGGTCAAATAGACCCGGGCGACGCTGGTCTTGCGCCGGCCGACGGCCTGCCAGCGGAACTCGGGTGCCGGGCTCATGCGCTCGCCTTGGAGGGGGTGACGGAGTAGGGCTTCGGCTGCTGGGCCACGTGGGGATGCTCGGCGCCGCCGTAGACCTTGAGCTTGCCGCGCAGCTTCTGCCGCGCCAGCGACGTCTTGGGCAGCATACCGAAGACCGCCTTTTCGATTACCCGGTCGGGGTGCTTGGCCAACAGATCCCGCGCCGAGGTGTGCCGCTCGTGACCCATGTAGCCCGTGTGGGAGAAGTACGTCTTGTTCTCCTCCTTCCGCCCGGTGAGCCGCACCTTCGAGGCGTTCACCACCACGACGAAGTCGCCGCCGTCCATGTGAGGCGTGAAGGTCGGCTTGTGCTTGCCGCGGATCAACTGAGCCACGACGCTGGCCAACCGGCCGAGCGGGACCCCCGACGCGTCCACGAGGTGCCACTCGTGGGTGATGTCGTCGGGCGTGGCGGTGTAGGTCTTCATGAGCGCTGCCGTTCTGGACGGTGAAAACAGAGTCAAACCGAAACAGACTCACAAGATAGCTACCCGGCTCCAGGCGGGTCAAGGGACCCGATCTTCCCCCCGCGCCGGCTCCTGGAACTCTACCAGCACCTGGCCCTTCTCCACCGCCTGCCCCGGCTGGGCCAGGACCGCCAGGACGATCACCCCCGCTGGCGCCTTGAGCTCGTTTTCCATCTTCATGGCTTCCAGAACCACCAGGCCCGCCCCCGCGGCCACTTCCTGCCCGGGCTCGACCAGCACTTTCACCACCAGCCCGGGCATCGGGGCCCGCAGAGCAATGGGCCCCCGATGGCGCTCCGTGCCCGCCGTGAGGCTGCGGATGTGCCGGGTCCGCTCGTCCAGCGCCTCCGCCTCCCAGCGATCCCCACCGGCCTCCAGGGTCCACTGGCCCCGTCCCGCGCTCCGCATCGTGAGCACGCTGGGCCGGCCGTCGAACACCAGCTGGCGGACCGGACCGCCGGGAATGGCCCGGAGCGAGGCGGTGCGCGTCGACCCGCCGACCGTGACCTGGTCGCCGTCCACCACCACCTCGATCTCCCGGCCCGCGATGGTGACGATGTATTTCATGAGGCGCGGTCCAGCACGGCAACGGTTTCGACGTGGGCGGTCTGGGGGAAGAGATCGAAGGCGACCGCGGTGGCCAGCCGGTAACCGGGCATTCGGGTCAGGTCGCGGGCCAGCGTCGCGGGATCGCAGGAGATGTAGACGATTCTGCTCGGTGAGCGGCGCTCCAGCTCCACCACCACCCGCTGGTCCATGCCGGTGCGGGGCGGATTGGTGACCACCATCGCGGGCCGGCGGAGCCGGCTCACGACCAGCTCCACCCGCCCCGTGTGCCGCTCGGCGGCCGGGCCGCGCGCCTCCGCCTCAGCCACGGCCCTGGCATCGGACTCGACGCTTTCCACCGAGGCGCCAGCGCGGATCAGCGCCGACGTCGTCTCGCCGATGCCGGCATAGAGGTCCCAGACGTGATGGTGCTTCACCTCGCCGAGCGCGGCGACCGCGAAGGCGCGCACCTTGTCGCCCATGTCGGGGTGCACTTGCTCGAAGACCGTCGCCGGGAACCGCCCCGCCCCGCCCGCCACGGCTTCCGCCACCCCGCCCTCCGGCTGGAGCCAGATAGTGGCGGTCGCGCCCCGCGCCGCCAGCGCGCGATGGAGCGCGTCGGCTCCGCCCCACGGTTCCGCCGCGGCCGTCATCAGCAGGAGATGACACTCGCCGCCGCGGTCGAGGCGCAGCACGATCTGCCGGAGCGGGTGCGGAAGCAGCTCGCGGAGCGCACGGAGCTCGACCCAGAGCGACATCAGCTCGGACGTGGTGATGTGGCAGCGGACCAGATCGAAGACCCGGTCCGGCCGGTCCAGCGGATGCAGTCCGATCCGCCGCCCGGCTTCGTCCACCGCGAGCGTGATCTTGGTGCGGTACTCGAACTCCGCTTCGGCGGCGACCATCTCGGGATCGGGCAGGTCCAGTTTGGCGATGCGTCGGAGCGCGTCGCCCAGGACCCCCCGGCGCGCCTCGCGCTGGACGGTGGAGTCGAGGTGCTGGAGCTGGCACCCGCCGCAATCGTCCCGCACATAGTGAGGGCAACGGGGCTCGACCCGGTCGGCCGAGGGCTCGAGGATCCGGCTGACTCGGGCGCGAGCGTAGCGGCGGTGGGCCCGGAGCTGAGTGATCTCGACCAAGTCGCCCGGCGCGGTGCGAGGCAGGAAGACCGCCCGGCCGTCCTCCAGGCGCCCGACCCCATCGCCTCCGGCGGCGAGCCGGAGGACTCGAACGGCGGTCACCGGAGTCCCTCCTGCCTGGCGCGGTCGAGCCAGTGGGAGCCGGGGCGGTCGCCGTCGGACACCGCGGGGCGCCGCTGCGACCGCGCCTCGTCCTCGGCGAGCGCCGCGGCGACTGCGAGGGCGATCACCCGCGGCTCGGTCAGCCTCGGGGTAAGAAGCTCGGGGCGCCGCTCCAGAAACTGGATGTCGATGTCGCCGGCTCGAAATTCCGGGTCCGCCATGAGCCGACGGTGGAACCCCTGGGTGGTGCCCACGCCGGCCACGACCAGCTCGTCGAGCGCACGGGCCATCCGATCGATCGCCTGAAGCCGGTCCGGAGCCGACACGATGAGCTTCCCCAGCAGCGAGTCGTAGAACAGCGTGACCTCGTCGCCGGTTTCCACGCCGCCGTCCCAGCGGACCCCGGGTCCGCCGGGAATTCGGAGGTCCTCGATCTGTCCGGTGGACGGGAGGAATCCGTTCGCGGGATCTTCGCTCGTGATCCGGCACTCGAGTGCCCAGCCCCGGGGCTCCAGCCACCCCGGCGCCACGCGCATCGGCTCTCCGGCCGCGATGCGAAGCTGTTCCCGGACCAGGTCCACCCCGTAGATCAGCTCGGTCACCGGGTGCTCGACCTGAATGCGGGCGTTCATCTCGAGGAAATAGAACGAGCGGTCGGCGGCCAGCAGGAACTCGCAGGTGCCCGCGCCCAGGTAGTTCACGGCCTGGGCCGCCGCGACGGCGGCGGAGCCCATCCACTCGCGCAGCTCCGCGCTGACCGCCGGCGATGGCGCCTCCTCGACCAGCTTCTGATGGCGCCGCTGGACCGAGCATTCACGCTCACCGAGGTGGATGGTGCGCTCCCGGTCGGCGAGAATCTGGATCTCCACGTGGCGGGGCCCCTCGATCAGCTTCTCCAGATACACGCTCGCGTCGCCGAAGGCCTTGCCGGCCTCGGACGCAGCCGTCTCGAGCGCGGGGCCAAGCTCCTTGGCGGTGCGCACCACGCGCATCCCTTTCCCCCCACCGCCGGCGGCGGCCTTCACCAGCACCGGAAAGCCCAGCTCCTGCGCCAGCTCGCGCGCCACCGCGAGCTGGGTGATCGGCTCGTGCCCGCCCGGCACGACCGGGACGCCCGCGTCGCGCATCCGGCGCCGCGCCTCGGTCTTGTCGCCCATCGCGCGGATCGCCGCGGCCGGTGGCCCCACGAAGGTGAGCCCCGCCTGAGTTACGGCGTCGGCGAACGCGGCCCGCTCGGCCAGGAACCCGTAACCGGGATGTATCGCATCCGCGCCGGTGTCGAGCGCGGCCTGCACCAGCCGGTCGATGCGCAGGTAGCTCTCGGACGGGGGCGCGGGGCCGATCTCCACCGCGTGATCGGCGGCACGGACGTGCGCCGCCGAGCGATCGGCCACGGAGTAGACGGCCACCGCCTCGAGCCCTTCTTCACGGCACGCACGAATGACGCGGAGCGCGATTTCCCCGCGGTTGGCGACGAGCACCCGCTTCACGGCCGGCAGGCGGGCGGGGGCGTATCTCCGAAAAGGAGGAGGAGGCTGCTGCAGAGGAGCAGGTTGTGGGTCGCGGCGCGGTCGTAGACCCGGCGCACGTCCACCACCCACGGGGATGGGTTCTGGCGCACGGCCTTGAGTAGCTCGTTGACGCTCATCGCCTCGGGGCCGGGGGCGGGGGGCCGGCTCACCCGGACGAGGCGGTAGGGCAGCCAGGCGAGCGCCGGAATCGCCGCGCTGTCGGTGCCGGGGCTGAGGCAGAGCGGCCGCCGCGGCGCCACATCACCGAGAGCATGCTGCACCGGCAGCCCCGGATCCACGCCCATGGCCTCGGCCATGCGCTGACGGTAGAGCGAGTCGGTGGCGTAGAGATCGGGACGAATGGGGAGGATGTCGAGGGCGGGCCGTTCGATGCTGCCGTACCACACCGAAAGTGCCTCGAGCTCCGTGCCGGTGAGGAGCACGCCACCCGCCGGACAGGAGGCGAGCAGGTTCTGGCCCAGCTCGAGCAGGAACGGCGGCATCTGCGGGGCGCGGTCCCGCCCCATGGCGCTGCGAGCCGCGGTCCACCCACTCTGTTCCACGACCACGAGTGACCGCTCGACCTCCGCGATCCCCCGGAAGACCACTCCCGAATCCACCGACAGCCGGATGGACTGCTCCAGGGCGGTCGCGGCGAAATCGAGGTAGAGCAGGCCGTCGGGCTCGCCGCGATGTCCGTGGAGGTGCCAGTCGCGGGCGTCATAGAGATAGAAGCGGCCCAGCTGGAGCCAGGCCCGCCCGTCGTCCGGCGCGGTGGCCAGATAGCGGCCGAGCAGGTCGATCGCCATGTGGCGCTCGCCCTCGCGCTCGAGCGCGGCGGCGCGCGGGGCCACGTTGGGGTCGATGGCACCTTGGGCGCGGAGGAGAGCGGTGGCGCAGCACCAGACCCACGAGCCCCGCTACGGCGGCGCGGCGCAGCCCCATCGAGCGGACTGGCGAGGCCTTCGACTGCCGGAAGAGGTGGTTCATGGACGTCTCAAGATGGTATGGCCGCTGGCCCTTGGCTAGGGGCGGAGGCCCGGCCGCTGGGGTTGCCCCGACGACCGGCTCGCGGCTACCAGCGGTGACGGCCAGGGCGCCGGGAGCCACACGAACGGCCCCCGTCCGGCGCCGTCACAGCGGGATGTTGCCGTGCTTCCTGGGCGGGTTCCGGTCCCGCTTGGTCCGGAGGGTCCGCAGGGCGTCGATGAGCCGGGGGCGGGTGTCCCGCGGATCGATGACGTCGTCGATGTAGCCCCGGGCGGCCGCGGCGTACGGGTGGGCGAACTTGGCGGTGTACTCCTCGATCAGACTCGCCGTGGCCGCCGCCGGATCGTCCGCATTGCCGATCTCGTCCTTGAACAGGATCTCGACCGCGCCCTTGGGGCCCATCACCGCGATCTCCGCGGAGGGCCAGGCGAGGTTGAGGTCGCCCCGGATGTGCTTGGAGCTCATCACGTCGTAGGCCCCGCCGTAGGCCTTCCGGGTGATGACGGTGAGCTTGGGTACCGTCGCCTCGCAGTACGCGTAGAGCAGCTTGGCCCCGTGCTTGATGATCCCGCCATGCTCCTGGGCGACGCCCGGCAGGAAGCCGGGCACGTCCACGAACGTGACCACCGGCAGGTTGAAGCAGTCGCAGAAGCGGATGAATCGCGCCGCCTTCAGCGAGGCGTTGATGTCAAGCACACCCGCCAGCACCGCCGGCTGGTTCGCCACCACGCCCACCGGCCGACCGCCCAGCCGGGCGAATCCGGTGAGGATGTTGTCGGCGTACCCCCGATGGACCTCCAGGAACTCGCCGTCGTCCACCACCCGGCCGACGACCTGGTGCATGTCGTATGGCTTGTTGGGGCTGTCGGGAATGAGGTCGAGGAGCTCCTCGTCGCGGCGATCCGCGGGGTCCGCGGTCGGGCGCTCGGGAGGATCGTCGAGGTTGTTGAGCGGCAGGAAGCCGAGCAGCCGGCGGATGGCGAGGAGGCTCTCCGCCTCGGTGTCGTGCACGAAATGGGCGACGCCCGAGGTGCCGCCGTGCACGTCGGCGCCGCCCAGCGCGTCGAACGACACCTCCTCGTGAGTCACCGTCTTCACCACGTTGGGGCCGGTCACGAACATGTAGCTGACCCCGCGCACCATGAAGATGAAGTCGGTGATCGCGGGGCTGTACACCGCGCCGCCGGCGCAGGGGCCGAGGATCGCGGAGATCTGCGGGATCACACCCGAGGCCAGGGTGTTCCGCAGGAAGATGTCGGCGTAGCCGCCCAGCGAGGCCACCCCTTCCTGAATCCGGGCCCCGCCCGAGTCGTTCAGCCCGACCAGGGGCGCGCCGTTGCGCACGGCCAGATCCATCACCTTGCAGATCTTTTCGGCGTGGGCCTCGCTCAACGACCCGCCGAACACGGTGAAGTCCTGGGAAAAGACGTAGACCAGCCGGCCGTCGACCCGCCCGTAGCCGGTCACGACTCCGTCGCCAGGAATCACCTGCTGGTCGAGCCCGAAGTCGGTCGAGCGGTGCGTGACGTACCGGTCGAGCTCCACGAAGCTGGCCTCGTCGAGCAGCAGGTCGAGCCGCTCGCGCGCGGTGAGCTTGCCCTTCTTGTGCTGCTGCGCGATGCGCGCCGCGCCCCCGCCCTCTTCGGCAAGAGACTGACGATGATGGAGTTGCTCGAGAAGGTGGCGGGGGTCGGGCATGGGGGGAGAAGATAGCGCGGAGAGGGGCGGGCGGGCAGCGGGGCCGCGCAAGCCGAGCCGGCGGCGTGAGTGACCACGATCACCCATGTGCCTGATCTGATGATCCAAGACTCGATCCCTCAAGGGGATCAGTCATTACGGTGAGCCGCGCCACGTCCGACGTGCGATCCGCACGGGCGACCGACCCCAGCCCTTCGACTAAATAGGTCGTGTTCGCCCATCTACCGAGCGCGAGGAGGAGAACATGTTTCGGGTTTTCGGAGTGGCGCTGGCGGCGCTGGCCGGCAGCACGGTTCTGACGATTCCCAAGGGGACCGATATCCCGGTCACCCTCGATGAGGACGTGCCGATCGAGAGCGACCGGGTCGGCGACACCTTCCAGGCACACGTCACCCGCGACGTCGTAGTGGAGGGCGAGGTCGTGATCGCGGCGGGGTCGCCGGCCGAGGTGCGGCTGGCGAAGAGTCCCGCCAAGGCCGACGCGGCCACGTTGCGGTTGTCGAAGGTGCATGTGAACGGCGACATGCGTGGGGTGAAGGCCGACGTCGCCAAGGCCGACACCGACCGGTCCGGACTCAACACCGCGGAGAAGACCGCAGTCGGTGCCGGAGCCGGGGCCGTGATCGGCGCGGTGACGGGCGCGGGCGTACTGGAAGGCGCCATCGTCGGCGCCGGAGGTGGCCTGGCCTGGGGCATCCTGGACCGGCAGGGGCGGAAGGTCGCGGACGATACCCCGCTCAGGTTCTCGCTCGAGAAGGATCTGGAGTTGTAGCGGGGGCCGTCCGAGGCACGAAGAAGGGGCACTCGTCGCGAGTGCCCCTTCTTCATGTCTTACGCCGCGAGCGGCACCCTGCCCTACCCCTCCGACTGGGCCGCCGCCTCTTCCGTGATCACTGGACGCACCGGCGGAATGATCGGCTCGTCCGGGTAGTTGGTGACCATGAGCACGATCCGGTGATGGATCGGATCCACCTCCAGAACCTTGAGGTCGACCGGCTGCCCTTCCTTCACCGCGTCGCCCGGGTTCTCGATGTTGGGGATGCCGAGTTGCGACATCGGCACGAAGCCCTCGATGTCGTTGCCCAGGTCCACCACCACGCCCTTGTCCATCAGGCGCACCACGCGGCCGCGAAGCTCCATCCCGATGGGATACGTCTCGCCGATCCGAAGCCAGGGATCTTCCTCCGCCTGCTTGAGGCCCAGGGAGATTCGCTTGTTCTCGGCGTCGATGTTGAGGATCACGACGTCCACCCCGTCGCCCTTCTTCACCACCTCGGACGGATGCTGCACCCGTTTGGTCCAGGACATGTCGGAGATGTGAATCAGGCCGTCGATGCCCGGCTCGATCTCGACGAAGGCGCCGAAGCTGGTGAGGTTGCGGACCTTGCCCTGAATCCGGGTGCCCACGGGGTACTTGAGCGGGAGCACCATCCACGGGTCTTGCTCGGTCTGCTTCATGCCCAGCGAGATCTTCTCCTCCCCCTCGTCCACCTTGAGCACGACCGCCTCGATGGTCTCGCCGATGCTCACGATCTTCGACGGGTGCCTCACGTTGCGGGTCCAGCTCATCTCCGAGATGTGCACCAGGCCTTCGATGCCGGGCTCGATCTCGACGAAGGCGCCGTAATTGGTGATCGAGACGACTTTGCCCTGCACCCGGGTGCCGACCGGATACTTGGCCGCCACGTTCTGCCAGGGGTAGGACTGGAGCTGCTTCATACCGAGGCTGATGCGCTCCCGCTGCCAGTCGATATCGAGGATCTTGACCTCGACCTCACGCCCGATCGCGACCATCTCGGTGGGGTGGGAGACCCGGCCGTAGGACATGTCGGTGATGTGCAGCAGGCCGTCCACGCCGCCCAGATCGATGAAGGCGCCGAAGTCGGTGATGTTCTTGACCACGCCCTTCCGGACCTGCCCCACCGCCAGCTCCTTCATCAGGTGCTCGCGCTTGTGGGCCCGCTCGTTCTCCAGGATCACCCGGCGGCTCACGACGATGTTCCGCCGGCGCTTGTTCAGCTTGATAATCTTGAACTCGTAGGTCTGGCCCAGCAGCTCGTCGATGTTGGGCACCCGCCGCAGCGCGATCTGGCTGCCCGGCAGGAATGCGTCGACCCCCATCAGGTTCACGACCACGCCGCCCTTGATCTTCTTGATCAGGGTGCCTTCGACCGGCTGGTCGCCCTCGTGGGCCACGCGGATCTTCTCCCAGACCCGCATGAAGTCGGCCTTCTTCTTCGAGAGGACGACCGCGCCTTCCTGGTCCTCCAGGTGCTCGAGGAAGACTTCCACCTCGTCGCCTTCCTTGAGCGACTGCGGATCCTTGAACTCATCGAGGGGCACCGACCCCTCGGACTTGAAGCCGACGTCGAGGATGACGGCATTTTCGGTGACGCGGAGGACCTTGGACTTGACGATCTCGCCTTCCACGATCTGCGCCATCGTGCCCTCGTACATCGAGAGCATCTGCTCGTAATCTTCGTCGGAATATTCTTCGTCGTAGAGGTCCTGCCTGACGCGGAGACCGCTGGGGGAGGCGAACTGTTCGGTCGAGGGTTGGAGTTGATCGAGCATTCGAGACGTACCATCCTGGGATGTGCGCCGCTCCGGACTGGCCACGGGCTGGAGTAGGGCATCGCGGGCCGGAGTGCTCGCGAAGTAGCCGACAAGTGTAACACATGCCTCCACCCAACGCAAGGTACGGCAAGAAGTTGGGCATCGGGGCGGCCGCGGCCGGGACGGCGGCCGCAGCCAGCGCTCAGCGGGGGCCGAAGATCGGGCGGGCCAGCTCCACGATGAAGCGCACCTGGTCCGGGAAGGACATGGTGGTGGTGTCGAGGGGAACGGCGTCCGGCGCGGCCTGGAGCGGGGCGACGGCGCGAGAGGAGTCCGCCTGGTCCCGGGCGGCCAGGGCCGCCGTCTCCGCCTCCACCCGGCCGGGGTCGACCGGATGGCCCCGCTGGCTGATCCGGCGGCCCGCGCGGGCCTCCGGCGTGGCGGTCAGGAAGATCTTGAGCTCGGCGTCGGGAAAGACCACGGTGCCGATGTCCCGGCCATCCACCACGACGTCTCGCCCTGCCCGCACCATCGCCCGCAGGCGGGAGTTGATCCACTCGCGGACCACCGGCACCGCCGACACGGCGGACACCCGGGCGGTCACCTGGCCCCCGCGGATCACGTCGTCCACCGGTTCGCCGTCGAGGTAGGCGGCGAAGCCGGCACCATCGGGCTGGAGCATGAGCCCCCGGTCTTCCGCCGCGCGGAGGATCGCCTCGGGTCCGACCACCGTGAGCGGGTTCTCCTCCTCCCGCTCGCCGGCGTGCCGCCTCGCGAATCGCCACCAGCGTGACCCCGCGATACAGCGATCCCGAATCCAGGTGCGCGAAGCCCAGCGCCTCGGCCACCGCCCGCGCGGTGGTGGACTTGCCCGACGCCGACGGGCCGTCGATGGCGATCACGCCGCCCTTCATCGAGGCCTCCTCGCCCGCGATCCGGCGCATGGTCGCCGGGAATCCGGGAAAGCTCACCGCGGCGCAGGCCAGGTCGTCGATGGAGATCCGCGCCCCGGGTAAGGTCCCCAGAACGGCGAACGCCATGGCGATCCGATGGTCCCCGGCGGTGCGCACCCTTCCCCGGGGCGGGCGCTCGACTCCCTCGACGTAGAGGTCGTCTCCCCGCACCTCCGCCTTCCCCCCACGGCTCGGATGTTCCCGGCGATGAGGCCGAGGCGGTCGCTTTCCTTGACCCTCAGCTCCCCGACCTCGCGAAACACCGTCTCGCCGGCCGCGCGGCTGGCGAGGACCGCGAGCATCGGGATCTCGTCGATCAGACCGGGGATCTCGTTCGCGGCCACCTCGGTGCGGTGGAGCGCCGCCGGCCTCGCGATCAGATCCGCCATCGGCTCCCCGAAGCTGGTGTCGGCCGCCTCCACTCCGATCCGCGCTCCCATCCGCTCCAGCACCCGGAGAAATTCGGTCCGCGTCGGGTTCACCCCGACGCCGGCGATCCGAAGCTCGCCGGCCTCGGCGAGGATCGCCGCGCCGACCAGGAAGGCGGCGGAGGAGGGATCGCCCGGCACCTGGATGTCGAACGGCTGGATGCGCCCGCCAGGATGGAACTCGACCCAGCCGTCGCGCTCGGCCACGGCGAAGCCGAGCGCGCGGAGCATTCGCTCGGTATGATCGCGCGACCGGCCGCTCGGCTCGAGCAGGCTGACCTCCACCCCGCCGACCAACCCGGCGAGGAGCAGCGAGCTCTTGATCTGAGCGCTCGAAACCGGCATGGCATAGCGGATCGCCCGGAGCTTGCCGCCGTGCACGGTGAGCGGCAACCCGTCTCCCCCGTGTTCCTCGAACCGCGCGCCCATCTCGGTCAGCGGCACGGTGACGCGACGCATGGGACGGCGTCGCAGCGAGGCGTCGCCGGTAAGTCTGGCGCGAAAGCGATGGCCCGCCAGCAGGCCCGAGCAGGAGCCGGGCGGTCGTCCCCGAGTTGCCGCAATCGAGCGTCCGCCCGGGTGGGCGGAAGCGGCGGCGCCCCGCGATCGTGAGCACCTCGCCGGCTCGAAGCGGTGAGATCTCCGCTCCCAGCCGGCGCAGGACGCGGGCGCTGGATCGGGCGTCGAGCGAGGTCAGGCCCCCCCCCACGTGACTGACTCCCCCGCTCAGGGCGGCCAGCAGCAGCGCCCGGTGGGTGATGCTCTTGTCGCCCGGGACTCGAATGGTGCCGGCGACTCTCATCGGTCCAGGCCGCGACGGAACTCTCGAGCCACCTCGAGGTAGCGCTGGAGGCCGGGCCGATCGCCCGCCTCGATCAGGCGGCGGAGCTCCGCCACGCCGCCCTCGACGCTGGAGAGCGCCTCGATGAGCGGAGCCCCGTTCTGGAGCAGAATGTCGAGCCACATCTCGGGGCTGCTCCCGGCGAGGCGGGTGGTATCACGCGCGCCGCTCCCGTAGGACACTCCGCCGAGGCTGCGGTCGCCCAGCGCTTTGGCCAGGGCGTACGCCATCGCCTGGGGGAGGTGACTGGTCCACGCCAGCTGCCGGTCGTGAGCCGCCGCGTCGATCAGGATGGGGCTGGCCTCGAGGACCTCTTCCCAGAACCGCATGACGCCGCGTGCCGCGCGCGGCCCGTCGCTGGAAGCGGTCTCGCAGACGTAGACCACGCACCCGCGCAGTCGGTCGGGCCGGGCGGCCTGGAAACCGGAATCGTGGGTGCCCGCCAGAGGATGCGAGCCGGCGAAGCGGTCGCTCAGGCCGGACCTGGCCGCCTGAGCCATGATGGGAGCCTTGACGCTGCAGACGTCGGTCAGGATGGCCCCGGAACCAAGGGACCCGGCCAACCGCCCGATGAGATCCAAGGTGGGGCCGGGCGGGACCGCCAGCACCACCAGGTCCGCACCCCGGATGGCCTTGGCCGGGGTGTCGGCGATCTCGGAGATCGCGGAGGCCTTGAGCGCGGCGACCCCCTCGGCTCGCGACGGGGAATAGCCGACCACCCTGGGGATCCCCGAGAGGCGGGACTGCCAGGCCAGCGATCCCCCGATCGCGCCCAAGCCGATCACCGCCAGCGAGGATGGGCGCACGTATCAGAAGACGTCGGAGTTGAACACGCAGCGCATGGGACCGCCCGAATGAGGCGGCTGCGGCCGCCGTGAATGACCGGAGAGCAGGCCAGCATTGTACCGAGATGGCAATCGATTCACAACGCGCTCGCGGGCCTGGCGCGAAGGTGGGCGGAGGAGCCGACCGAGGTGATCGCGGCACTGCACAGCACGGCAGACCGAGGAAAAGGCACTGGATCTCGACCCACCCGGCTCTCGGGTCGAGCCGAAGCGGACCGCGTCCCTCACCGCCGGAGTTTAACCGGGATCAAGCGCGTAAGCTGCTGATGACACGGGGGTTTCTTCAGTCCCGCGAGGCTCGCGGGCCCTTTGCCAAGAGGCGAAAAACGAAGGAGATGGCGTGGATTTTGCCCGCGAAGTGCAATTCGTGGCCAGCATTCTCATCGTCGAGGACAGCCCCGACAACATGAAGCTGTTTCGCACCGTCCTGACCCTCAAGGGCCACGAGGTGACCGAACTGGCTGGTGGCGATGGTCTGCTCGAGACGATCGCCCGGGCGGAGCCGGAGCTGGTCCTGATGGACATTCAGCTTCCGGGCAAGGATGGGTTCGCGCTGGTCGCCGAGATCCGCGACTCGCCGTACAGCCACGTCCGGGTGCTGGCGCTCACCGCACACGCGATGAGCGGCGACCGCGAGCGAGCTCTCCGGGCCGGCTTCGACGGCTACATCACCAAGCCGATCGAGATCCGCAGCTTTCCCGAGCTGGTGAAACGTGCCCTGGCCGGAGAGCCGATCACGCATTGACTCCCGCGCACAACCTTCAGCGGATGGCATGGTTGCGATGACCAAGGAGACACCCGAAACCGCCGTAGCGGGCGCCTCGCAGCAGAAGCAGGCGCTGCTCGAGGCGTTCGACAGCGTCCTGAAGAAGCAGGCGGAGGAACGTGAAGCCGCGCAACGCGAGGCGGAAGCCCGCCGGCGGAGCCGCAATCGGGTGCGTCCCGGGGTCTGGGCGCTGACCACGGCGGCCCTGTCCCTCTGCGGCTATCTCTATATCCAGCAACCCGATTGGCTGTTTCCCACCTCGACGCCGCCCGAATCCGTGGCGATCAAGGAGGCGAGCCTCCGCATCGGGATGGCCAACGTCGCCCAGCACCTCGAGCAGTTCCGCGGGCGCACCGGGACGCTGCCCCAAACGCTCCTCGAAGCGGGCGCCGAGGTCGAAGGCATCACCTACCAGCCGCTCGACTCCACCGCCTGGCGGTTGCTCGGGTCCCACGCCGGCATCGAGCTCACGCTGGCGTCCGGTGAGCCGCTGTCCCGGTTCGTCGGCAACAGCTTCGAAGTGATCGCGGGGAGGTCGCGATGAGGCGGCGGCGGGGCTTCACCATCATCGAGATCCTCGTCGTCGTCGTCGTGCTCTCGATACTTTCGGGACTGGCCGTACTCAAGTACATCGATCTCAAGCACCGCGCGCTCTCGGCGAGCGCCACCGCCGATCTCCTGGCCGTCCGTCTGGCCGCGTACAGCGCGTGGTACGAGCACGGCGTGTGGCCCGAAGAAGTGGGCGCCGGTGTGGTGCCGGCCGGGCTGGAGCCCTACCTGCCGGGCGGCTTCATCTTCAACAAGGCCGACTACACTCTCGACTGGGAGAATTTCGTGCCGCCGGGCGGGGGACCCAGCGGTGGTATGCAACTCGGCGTGGTGGTCAGCTCGAGCAATGCCCGGCTGATGAAGGCGATGCAGAACAACATGGGCAGCCGGGCGCCGTTCTTCGTGGTCGGCGGGACCCTCACTTTCGTGATCGTGGGTCCGGACGGCAGGATCTAGCGCTCAGCTCTTCACGGCCTTCCGCAGCGCCTCGAGCCCGGACGGAGGGCCGGGATAGCGGGGATTCATGCGCTCCAGTGTGTCGGTCACCGTCCGAGCCACCAGCACATCGCGGACCCGCTTTTCGTCGGCCGGCACCAGGTACCAGGGTGCCAGCGCCGTGCTGGTTCGTTCCAGCATTTCCTGGTACGCCCCGGTGTACTCATCCCACAGCGCCCGTTCCTCCAAGTCACCCTCGTTGAACTTCCAATACTTCTCGGGGTCCTCCAGCCGGGCCAGCAGCCGCTCCTGCTGCTCCCGCCGCGAGAGGTGCAGCATGAACTTGAGGATCACCGTGCCGTTCTCCACCAGGATCCGCTCGAAGAGATTGATCTGCTCGTAGCGGGGCCGCCAGACCGGCTCCGGAGCGAGCCCGCGCACCCGCACCACCAGCACGTCCTCGTAGTGCGATCGGTTGAAGATGCCGATGGTCCCGCGGGCCGGAGCCGCGGCATGGACCCGCCACAGGAAGTCGTGCCGTAGCTCCAGATCGGTCGGCACCTTGAAGCTCGTCGCGGTCACGCCGAGCGGGTTCAGCGGCCCGAAGACCTTGCGCAGCGTCCCGTCCTTCCCCGACGCGTCGCGGCCCTGCAGCACCACCAGCAGCGCTCGATTCCCCTCCGCGTGCAACGCCCGCTGGAGCCCGTCCAATCGGGCGGTGAGCCGGTCCAGCTCGTCGCGAAGCTCCGATGTGGCCGGGACGTCGTCATCGGGGAGCCGGGCGTCTTCGTCGCCGAGGGAGATGCGGGCGCCGGGTGGTACGGGCTGCAGGAGCACGTGGGCCTCGTCCGTCACGAGTCGTAATCGGCCAGCAACAGCGCGACCGGGAGGATGCCGAACAGATCGGGGACCCGCAACCCGCGTCCGGGATCGCATTGGTGCGTCCGGCCGCTGAGAGCACAGGTCCACCGCGAGGGCCAGCCGGCCGGGAGCGGCAGGACCGTGTCCTCCCAGAGGGCCGCATCGAGGGGCCCGCCGCCGCTCAGCACGTGGCCCGCCAGGAACCGGGGAATCACCGCGACCAGTCGCTCGACGCCCTCCCCGCGACCGAAGGCGATCACCCGGCCGGCGGATCGACCCACGGCCTGCAACGGCAGATAGGCGCTCGAGCGGAACGCGGGGGGACGCTGGTTGCGTGCGGCCAGGGCAGCTCGGATCACGTGCAGCTTGAGGCGCCCGTCGTCGGGGTTGTCCACCAGCTCCGCGAGATACGGTGAACTCACGACGGACCCGCCGGCGGTTCCCCGCTCGACCGCCTCCAGCAGCCGCCGCCGGACTCCGAAGTCGACCGGGCGCCGGTTGTCGGGATCGACCAGGCCGAGGTTCCACAACTCGTCGCCCTGGTACAGATCGGGAATTCCGGGCGATGCCAGGTGGAGGACGGTGCGGCCGAGGGCGTTCCAGTATCCGGCTCGCGCGATTCGCGTCACGAACCGAAGGATGTCGTGCAGAAAATCGGGTGAGCGTGCCGGATCCAGCAGGGCCGCGACGTTCGACCGCAGCGCCGCCTCGAAGCTCTCGTCGGGGTCGGTCCATGTGGTTCGGAGCTTCGCCTCGCGCACCGCCTTCTCCATGTACCCGCCGATCCGCTCTCGCAGCACGTCAAGCTCATCCAGGCCCGGCGGTGCCACCGGCCAGACCGCGACCATGGCCTGGAGCATGTGCAGCACCGTGGTGGGATCGGGGACGCGCCGCCGGCCTCGAACCGTGCGCTTGTGCGGCAGATTGAGCCTGCGCCAGAGCTCCAGCCGGCCGGCCCATTCCGCCGGGATCTCGCTCAGCACGTCGAGTCGCGACCGGACGTCGGCCGTGCGCTTGGTGTCGTGGGTCGTCACCGCGAGGAGCCCGCCGGGCCACCGGACGGCGCGACGCGCATTGCCGGCGTGGAAGTCGGCGGCGGCCCGCGCCAGGAGCGCCTCCGGTCCGCCACCGACCTCGTTACGCGACAGCAGCGGAGCGTAGGCGTAGAAGGCGGTGTCCTCGATTCCCTTCGCCGTGGCCGGGCCGCTGAGCTGCTGGAAGCGCTCGACGAACCTGAGTCTGAACCGCTCCAGCTCGGGCCCGCGCGGCTGGTCATCGTGGGCCAGCAGCGCCTCAGCCAAGAGGTCGAGCGCCGCGGCGCTGCTTCTTCCGCGGCTACGGGCGTCCGCGATCGCGCCTTCCAGCAGCCGACGGTCCTCCGGCCCGGGGGCCGCTGGCCGCCCGTCCACATAGGTGCGGTACACCGGGAGCGCCACAATGGTCTCGACGATCGCGCGAACCAGGTCGCGCCGCGGGACCACCGGCCGGTACTGCCCGGTTCCCGCGACCTTGAGCAGGCGGTCCGCCAGCCGGCGCACCCCGGCCGAGAGACCGGTGTCGAGCACCAGCCGCTTCCCCTGACGCGCGACGGCCGCGAACTCCAGCGGTCGCCGGATCTGCCGTCGGTAGTCCTGCTCGACGGTCTCGTACCCGGCCGGATCGATGAACAGCGCCTCCGCCTCGTTCAGGAAGTCGTAGCCCGTGGTGCCGGAAACCGGCCATTCGGTGCGGAGGGTCTCTCCGTGGGTCAGGATCTTCTCGACATACAGGGGCGGTGGCTGGTGGCCGGGAAAGGCGGCGGCGGCGAGCCGTTGAAAGTATCCCAGTGGATCCAGCAGGCCGTCGGGGTGATCGATGCGCAACCCGTCCACCCAGCCTCGCCGCCGCCACTCGAGCACCAGCGCGTGGGTCTGGGCGAAGACCTCGGGGTCCTCGGCGTGAAGCGCCACGAGATCGTCGACGTCGAAGAACCGGCGGTAATTGATTTCCCGGGCCGCACGCCGCCAATGCACCAGCCGGTAGACCTGGGCCTCGAGCAGACGGCGGAGCCGGTGCTCGCCCTCCCCGCCGGCGCCGAATTGCTGCACCGCCTGGTCCACGGCCGCGGCCACCTGGGGCGCGTTCGCGGCCAGGTCGCGCAGGCGGTCGAGCAGCCCGGGCGCGGTAGCGCGGCGTCGGGTCAGGGCGGGGGCGCGGCGGCTGTTTCTCCGGGGGAGGCGGCGGAGCGCTGTAGTGATCTCCTCCAACGCCACGCAGGAGGGATGCGCCCGACCCAATGCCTGATGGCAACCGGCCAGCGCGCCCGCCAGCACGGCCGGCAGGGTCGAAGGGTCGAGCGGCAGGTCGTGCTCGAAATAGCGGACCCGCGGCACGCCCGCCCGGCTCTCCAGCCCGATCTCGCCGCGTTTCACCACGTCCGACAGAGAGTCGCCGAGGATGGGGAGCAGCACCCGGCTCCGCAGCTCGCGCTCGGTCGCGCGCCAGTCGATGTCGAACCATTGGGCGAACGCGGAGGCGGGGCCATGAGCCAGCACGTCGTCCCAGGCGGGGTTCTCGCTCGAGGCGGCCATGTGGTTGGGCACGATGTCGAGCACGATCCCCATGCCCCGCGACGCCAGCTCGGCATGCAGCGCCTCCAGATCGGCCTCGGTGCCGAGCTCGGGGTTGATCCGCTTGGGATCGACCACGTCGTACCCGTGGGTGCTGCCCCGCCTCGCCTGGAGCATCGGCGAGCAGTGGATGTGGGTGACGCCGAGCCGGCTCAGATAGGGGACGAGCTCGCGGGCGGCGGCGAGCGGGAAGCCGGCGTGAAGCTGCAACCGGTAAGTGGCACGGATCTCGGGCATGCGATCACCGAGGCCCCTCGTAGCGAAGCAGCATCAGCGAGTGGGCCACTACGCTGACCTTGCCCTGACGCACCGTGCGAGGCACGGGATGGGCGGTATTGAGGATCTCGGTCCACCCCCCGGGGGCGTGCATCACGGGGAGGGTGAACGGCCGGGAGCGCGCGCCCCCGTTGGTGAGCAGCAGGATCGCCTCCCCCATCAGGCGGCGCCCGCGCTCGTCCACCTCGTCGGTGGCCTCGCCGAGGATCAGCATGCCGAGCACGTGGTTGCCCGGATCGTCCCAGTCGGCCTCGGTCATCTCGGTCCCGTCGGGCCTGAGCCAGGTCAGGTCCTTCGGCTCTCCGGGATGGCGCGGCTCATGACGGAAGTAGTTCCGGCGGCGCAGCACGGGATTGGCCGCCCGGATGGTGAACACCGCGCGGGTGAACCCGAGGAGCTGGCGCTGGAGCGGAGTCAGGTTCCAGTCCACCCAGGTCAGCGGGCCATCCTGGCAGTAGGCGTTGTTGTTTCCCATCTGGGTCCGGCCGAGCTCGTCCCCATGCGAGATCATCGGCACACCCTGCGAGAAGGCCAGCGTCGCCATGAAGTTCCGCTTGATTCGCTCGCGCATCCGCACGATGTGAACCGCCTCGGTGGGGCCTTCGACGCCCCAGTTCCGGCTGCGGTTGTCGTCGGAGCCGTCCCGGTTGTCTTCGCCGTTGGCCTCGTTGTGCTTGGCCTCGTAGCTCACCAGGTCGTGCAGGGTGAAGCCATCGTGGCAGGTGACGAAGTTCACGCTGGCCTGCGGGCTCCGCTGGCTGGCCTCGAAGAGGTCGCTGCTGCCGGCGAGGCGCGAGGCGAACTCGCCCACCTGCCCGGGCTCGCCACGCCAGAACGCCCGCGAGGTGTCGCGATACTTGCCGTTCCATTCGCCCCAGCCGATGGGAAACCGTCCGACCTGATAGCCGTCCGGCCCCAGGTCCCAGGGCTCGGCGATGAGCTTCACGCGGGAGACGATCGGGTCCTGCCGGACCACGTCGAAGAACTCGGCGAACGGGCTCACGTCGACATCGCCTCGCGCCAGGACCGGCGCGAGATCGAAGCGGAACCCGTCCACGTGCATGTCGGCGACCCAATACCGCAGGCTGTCCATGACCAGCTGCATGCTCCGCGAATGCCGGATGTCGATCGTGTTGCCGGTCCCGGTGTAATCCACGTAATAGCGGAGGTTGCCGGGGTCGAGCCGGTAATACGCGGAGTTGTCCAGACCGCGGTAGCTCAGGGTGGGCCCGAGATGATTGCCTTCGGCGGTATGGTTGTAGACCACGTCGAGGATGACCTCGATGCCGGCGCGATGAAACCGCTTCACCATGGACTTGAAGTCGGCCACCTGCTGTCCCAGCGGGCCGGTAGCATACCGGACGTCGGGCGCGAAGAAGCCGATGGTGCCGTATCCCCAGTAGTTCACCAACGCCGTCTCCGCCAGGCGGCGCTCGGTCACGAAGTGGTGCACCGGCAACAGCTCGATCGCCGTCACCCCGAGCGCCAGCAGGTGATCGATGATCGGATCGGTGGCGAGCCCGAGATAGGTCCCGCGGATCTCCTCCGGCACCTCGGGGTGCAGCATCGTCATCCCCTTGACGTGCGCCTCGTAGATTACGGTGCGGTTCCACGGCGTGCGGGGATTCTTGTCGTCGCCCCAGCTGAACGCCGACTCGACCACCACGCACTTGGGCAGTCCGCTGGCGCTGTCCGACGGGTCGGGCACAAGGTCGCGGGTCTCCATCGATGGCTTCATCGAATAGCCGGACAGGGCGTCACTCCAGCGGATGACGCCACTGATGGCCTTGGCGTAGGGGTCGAGCAGCAGTTTCGCCGGATTGAACCGGTGGCCCTCCTCGGGCGCGTAAGGACCGTGGGCGCGGAAGCCGTAGAGCCGGCCGGGGCGGACGTCCGGGAGATAGGCGTGCCAGATCTGGTCGGTCCGCTCCCGGAGGCGGATCCGGGCCGTCTCCTGCCCCCCCTCCGCGTCGTCGAACAGGCAGAGGTCCACCGCGGTGGCGTGCTCCGAAAAGACGGCGAAGTTGGTCCCCTCGCCGTCCCAGGTGGCGCCAAGGGGCGCGGGAGCGCCCGGCCAGACTCTCATGTGGGGAGACTCCTCAGCAAGACGGCGGTGTGTCCCGGCAACCGGAGCCCCTGCTCCAACGCCGCCTCGCCGGCGCCGCCGTATCCCGGCGCGTCGCTGCTGAGCGCGAGGCTCCAGCGCCGGCTGTCGTCCAGCGGGACCGCCCGCACCTTCGAAGCAAGATTGAAGATCGCCTCCAGCACGTCGTCCCCCTTGTCATAGCGCACCGCTACCCAGCCCGCCGCCACGTCGCTGCGGACCCGCACCTCGGCGGCACCGGGACGCAGGGCCGCTTCGGACCGGCGCAGGCGCAACAGATCCCGGTACAGTGTCCGGTGCCGCGCGCCGGCCGGTGACTCCGCCCGTTCCCAACTCGGCCGCGACGCCTCGAAGGTGCTCTCCGCGCCGGGGTCGGGCACCTCCCCGGCCCAGGCGAACGCCTCGAACTCGCGGTGGCGTCCCTCCCGCACCGCCGCGGCGAGCGCCGGGTCGCCATGGCTCACGAAGTACAGAAACGGGTTGGTCTCGCCGTGCTCCTCGCCCATGAACACCAGCGGCACGTACGGCGAAAGGACAAGTACAGCGGCCGCGAGGCGAAGAGCCTCGGGAGAGACCAGGGCGGCGAGCCGCTCGCCCCGCGCGCGGTTTCCGATCTGGTCGTGGTTCTGGATCGCGACCACGAACCGGTCGGCGGGGACGTCCATGGCGGGCCGGCCGTGGGCCCGGCGGCGATGCGGCGAGTATCGTCCATCGTTCAGGTACCGCTCTCCGAGCACCTTGGCCACGGTGCCCGCATCCACGAAATCGGCGTAATAGCCGGTGCGCTCTCCGGTGAGCGCGACGTGGATCGCGTGGTGGAAGTCGTCGGACCAGTGGGCATCGAGGCCGTACCCGCCCAGGTCTCTCCCTCGGACCCAGCGGGGATCGTTGGCGTCGATCTCCGCGATCACCAGCGCGCGCCGACCCAACGCACTGCCCTGCTGGTGGACCGCGGCGCCGATCTCCTCCGCCAGATGCACCGGGCCGAGGTCCACGATCCGGTCGGCCGCGTCGAGCCGGAGCCCGTCGAGGTGGTACTCGGTCACCCAGTAGACCGCGTTGTCCACCAGGTAGCGGCGGACTTCGTCGCTGTCGGGCCCGTCGAGATTAAACCCCTCGCCCCACACCGTCCGGTATCGATCGGAGAAATAGGGCCCGAACTCGGCCAGATAATTGCCCTCGGGCCCGAGGTGGTTGTAGACCACGTCGAGCACCACGGCGAGGCCGGCGCGGTGCGCCGCGTCCACCAGGCGCTTGAGACCGTTGGGTCCGCCATAGGTGCTCTGAACCGCGAACGGCGATACCCCGTCATAGCCCCAGTTGCGACCGCCGGGGAATTCCGCCACCGGCATGATCTCCAGCGCGGTGATGCCGAGATCGCGCAACACGGGGAGCCGCTCGATCGCGCCGTCGAACGTGCCGGCCGGGGTGAAGGTCCCCACGTGCAGTTCGTAGATGACGAGGTCGGCCATCTCCAGCCCCCGCCAGGCCCCATCGCTCCACTGGAAGGCGGCGGGGTCCACCACCCTGGTCGGCCCGTGGACCCCGTGAGGCCGCCAGCGGCTCACCGGGTCGGGACGGTCGGGGCCGCCGTCGAGGCGATAGCCGTAATCGCTGCCGGGCGGAATCCGGCGGATGATTCCGCGGTGGACGCCGTCCGAACCTGGCACCAGCGGGTGCGACTCCGCGACGCTGTCCCGGGTGAGGGCCACCTCCACCCGCCGCGCCTTCGGCGCCCACACGGAGAACCGGGTGCTGCCGTCGCTCAGCGGGACGGCGCCACGCTCCAGGGTGCGCATCAGCCGGACGAGCGGAGGCTCAGAAGGTCACTCGGGGTCGTAGGCAAGCAGGACAGCGCCGAGGGGAGGGAGCCCGATGAGCAAGGAAGCCGGCTGATTCTGCCAGGGATGGGGCTCCGCCTGGACATGGGGCACGCCCCCGAAACCGCTGCCGCCATACCTGGGATCGTCACTGGACAGCACCATCGAGTACCGCCCTTCCCGTGGGGCGCCACTGCGATAGTCGTGGCGCGGCACCGGCGTCAGGTTGAGCAGCACGATCAGGAACCCACCGCCATCGCGGCGGAAGTACGAGTAGATCGAGCGGTCGCTGTCGTCGGCGTCGAGCCAGGTGAAGCCGGCGAGGTCGGGATCGCCGCGCCACAGCGGCGAGCGGGTTCGGTAGACGGCGCCGAGATCGGCCATGTAGCGCAGCAGGCCGGCGTGCAGGGGCTCGGCCTCGAGGTGCCAGTCGAGGCTGCTGTCGTGATTCCATTCCCGTCGGGAGCCCAGCTCGCTGCCCATGAAGAGCAGCGGCTTCCCCGGGCGGGTGTACTGGTAGGCGAGGAGCGCGCGCAGGTTGGCGAAGCGTTGCCACTCGTCGCCCGGCATCTTCCCCAGCAGCGTGCCCTTGCCGTGCACCACCTCGTCGTGGGACAGCGGCATGATGAAGTGCTCGCTGTACTCGTACATCATGCCGAAGGTGAGCAGCTGATGGTGATGCCGCCGGTGGACCGGATCGAGCGCGAAGTAGTTCAGGGTGTCGTGCATCCACCCCATGTTCCACTTGAAGGTGAAGCCGAGTCCGCCCTCGGACACCGGTCCGGTCACCTTCGGCCAGGAGGTGGACTCCTCGGCGACCGTGAAGCACCCGGGATGCTCCTCGGCCAGGGTGGAGTTGAGCAGCTTGAGGAACTCCACCGCCTCGAGGTCCTCGCGGCCGCCCAGAGCGGTTGGGGACCCACTCGCCGGCGGCGCGGCTGTAGTCGAGGTAGAGCATCGAGGCCACGGCGTCCACCCGAAGCCCGTCCACGTGAAAGGCCTCCAGCCAGTAGAGCGCATTGGCGATGAGGAAGTTCCGGACTTCCCGCCGGCCGTAATTGAAGATGAGCGTGCCCCACTCGGGGTGCTCGCCCCGCCGAGGGTCCTCGTGCTCGAAGAGCGCGGTGCCGTCGAAGAGACGCAGGGCGAAATCGTCCTTGGGGAAGTGGGCCGGCACCCAATCCATGATCACGCCGATGCCGGCGTCGTGGCAGGCGTCGATCAGGTAGCGAAGGTCGTCCGGCGTCCCGTAGCGGGCCGTGGGCGCGAAGTACGCGCTCACCTGGTAGCCCCACGACCCGGTGAAGGGGTGCTCGGCCAGTGGCATGAATTCCACATGGCTGAACCCGAGCCGCTTGACGTGATCGATCAGCCGGGGCGCGATCTCCCGGTAGGTGAGCGGCCGGTTCCCTTCCTCCAGTACCCGGGCCCAGGACCCGAGGTGAACCTCGTACACAGCCATGGGGGAGCGCCGCAGGTCCCGGGTCGGCTGCCCGGCCATCCACTCGGCGTCGCCCCATTGATAGGACGAGGCGGCGACCCGTGAGGCGGTGCCGGGCGGAAGCTCCATCGCCTGCGCGAAGGGATCGGCCTTGATGCGGAGCGCACCCTGGGGGCTGATCACGCGGAACTTGTAGAGCGCGCCGGCCGAGACCCCCGGCACGAAGAGCTCGTAGACGCCGGAGGAGCCGAGGCGGCGCATCGGCAGGCGCCGGTCGTCCCACCGGCAGAAATCGCCCAGCACGCTCACGCCCTGCGCGTTGGGCGCCCACACGGCGAACCCCACCCCGTCCACGCCGTCGAGCCGGCGCGGGTGCGCGCCCATCACCTGCCAGAGGCGGCGGTGGGTGCCCTCGGAGATCAGATAGATGTCCATCTCGCCGAGCGAAGGCAGGAATCGGTACGGATCGTCCTGCTCCCAGACGCCGCCGGCGGCGAAATGGAACCGCAGCCGATAGCGAAGCGGCAGCGCTCGTCCGGGGAGGAACGCCCCGAACATGCCGGCCACGCCGATGGACGTCATCGCGAGGGCGGGGCCGCCCTCGACGACGACCTCCGCCGACGTCGCGTCGGGATGGTAGGCGCGCACGACGGCGCCGTCCGTCACCGGATGGACCCCCAGCAGCCGGTGCGGATCGGAATGCCGGCCCGCCGCCAGTTTGGCGAGCTCGGCGGGATCCGCCGCCGCGGGCGACCGGGTCGGCGTCCGGCTCACTTGGCGCCCGCCCCCACGGCCGTTCGTTCTCCACGACGACGTGGCGGCGGATTCCTTCGAGCGGAATGCCCACCCACTCCGGGCGATTGTTGAGCTCGTAGCGCAGCTCGTAGATCGTCTTGTCGAGCAGATAGAAATCGAGCATCGCCGCGAACGGATCCGGCCCCTTCGGCAGATACGAGGCGTCTCCGGCGGTGTCCAGATACCCGCGCAGGAAACTGGCCGAGGCCCACCGCTGCCAGAGCCGGGCCCAGGGTAGCAGCGCCGGCACGTCCTCGTTCCGCATCGGTCCGTGCCGCACCGAGTAGGCGGTGGCGTACTCGTAGGAGCGGATCATGCCCGCGAGGTCCCGCAGGGGGGAGCGCTTGTAGCGCCGCTCCGGCAGGCTCCGGCTGGGCTCCCCCTCCAGGTCCACGATGACGAAATCCTTTCCGGTAAAGAGCACCTGGCCCAGGTGATAGTCGCCGTGAATCCGCAATCTGGCCATGGGGATCTTCCGGTCCATGACGGCCCGGGCCTGCCGGAGCAGCGTGTCCTCCAAGGCTACCACGGCGCGGGCCTCGTCGCGGATCGACTCCGGCAAGGTGAGGAGACGACGCCGGAGCAGATCGAACGTGGTCCGCGCGCTGGAGCGGAGCGACTGATAGATCGAGCGACGGTAGAGCCCGGTGAACTGCTCCGCGGTGAAGGCCGGGTTCTCGCGGTCGCCGGCCAGGGCCAGGTGGAACTCGCCGGTTCGCCGCCCCAGGAGACGGGCCTGGGCCATGTATCCGCCCGCCGCCTCCTCCAGCACCGGCGGCGGTTCCTGCTTCGCCAGCTCGAGCATCGAGGCCGGCGCCAGCTCCGCCTCGCCGGGCTGGATCGACGACACCAGCGCGCGCTCGAAGAAGCGACTGAGGGCGTTGAGGGTCAGGGTCCACGCATCGCCTTCACTCGGCACGAACTGGTGCAGTACGCCAAGCGTGATCGGCTCCGCGTTGCGGGTACGCAGCTCGAGGCCCCCGGCGAGCATGGGAACCCGCCGAAAGTCGGTGTGCTCGGTCAGGTAGCGGCCCAGCTCCAGGTCCGGGTTGAGCCCGGGCTCCGCCTTGCGGAACAGCTTGAGGAGCAGACGGTCGCCCAGGTTGACGGACGTGTTGGACTGTTCGCCACGCAGGACGGTGGCGCGGAGCGAATCGTCCTCCCCCCGCAGCTGGGGAAAGGCGTTGGTGCGGCTGGCCACCAGCTCGCCCCGGGGGGCGCGCCAGCGCTTCTTGCGCCCCATGCCGTCCACCAGTGTGTTCACGAAGGCCTCGTCGGCCATCGCATCGTGGAGCACGCCCCCGCCCTCGCGCGACAGGATGACCGAGTTGGGCGCCGCCGCCGCGATCGCCCGCGCCCGATCGCCATCGGCATAGGCCAGCGGCAGCACATACTGCTCCGAGTCGCCGTCGAGGTAGCGGACCTCCACCAGCGTCACCAGCACGTCGCGCTCCGCCACCGGCACCGGGATCGCGCGCATCACCGTCACCGAGGTGATCTGCCGGGCTTTCCCCCGGAACCAGCGACTGCTCCGCAGGTACGCCGGGAGGTGGGTTTCCAGCACCTCGCGCTCATCGCCCCGGATCAGCGCTTCCCAGCCGCCGGCGAAGCTCACCGAGGGCGTCTTGAACTCCCGTGACTCGCGCCGGCTGCCGGCCGCGCCGGTCGGAAGCAGGAACCAGTAGAACGCATACGGGCTCAGCGTGACCAGGTAGGGCGATGCGCCGATCTGGGGAAAGGGGGTGCGGCCGAACATCTCGATCGGGGTGACGCCCTGCAGATCCCCCAGATCGAGCTCCACCGCCTGCGCATAGCGCGAGAGGTTGGCGACCACGAGGATCCGTTCGTCCTCGAACTCGCGGACGAAGGTGAGCACCCGGCCGTTGTCGGGCAGGAGGAACCGCAGCGTTCCCCGGCCGAACGCCCGGTACTCCCGGCGCAAGCCGATGATGTGCTTCATCCACCAGAGCAGTGAATGCGGGTTGTTCTGCTGGGCATCGACGTTGAGTGCCTCGTAGTGGTACTCCGGGTCGATGATCACCGGGGAATACAGCTTCTGCGGGTTGGACCCGGAGAACCCCGCGTTGCGGTCGGGGCTCCACTGCATAGGGGTCCTGACGCCGTTCCGATCGCCCAGGTAGATGTTGTCCCCCATGCCGATCTCGTCGCCGTAGTACACCACCGGCGTGCCCGGCAGGGAAAAGAGCAGGGCGTTCATCAGCTCGATCCGGCGCCGGTCGTTGCCCATCAACGGCGCCAGCCGGCGGCGAATCCCGAGATTGATCCGGGCCTGGGGATCGCTGGCGTACACCCGGTACATGTAGTCCCGGTCCTCGTCGGTCACCATCTCCAGGGTCAGCTCGTCGTGATTCCGGAGGAAGATGGCCCACTGGGCGGTCTCGGGAATCGGCGGGGTCTGCTGCAGGATGTCCACCACTGGGAAGCGGTCTTCCATCTGCACCGCCATGAAGAGGCGGGGCATCACCGGGAAGTGGAACGCCATGTGGCACTCGTCGCCGTTCCCGAAGTAGGCCACGGCGTCCTCCGGCCACTGGTTGGCCTCTGCCAGCAACATCCGATTGCTGTACTTGGCGTCGAGCCGGCGGCGCAGCTCCTTCAGAAAAGCATGGGTCTCCGGCAGGTTCTCGCAACTGGTGCCCTCGCGCTCGTAGAGATACGGCACCGCGTCCAGCCGGAGCCCGTCCACGCCCATCTTGAGCCAGAAGTCGAGCGCCGCGAAGGTTTCCTTCTGCACCGTCGGATTGTCGAAGTTGAGATCGGGCTGGTGCGAATAGAAGCGGTGCCAGTAGTAGGCGCCGGCGTCGGTGTCCCAGGTCCAGTTGGATCGCTCGAAATCCTTGAAGATGATCCGCGCGTCGGTGTAGCGGTCGACGGTGGAGCTCCAGACGTAGAAATCCCGCGCCCGGGAGCCCGGCCGGGCCCGCCGCGCGCGCTGGAACCAGGGATGCTGGTCCGAGGTGTGGTTGATCACCAGCTCGGTGATGACCTTGAGGTCACGCTTGTGCGCCTCACGCAGGAACGTCCGGAAGTCTTGCAGCGTGCCGTACGCCGGGTTCACGTCGTTGTAATCGGCGATGTCGTAGCCGTCGTCCTTGAGCGGGCTGGGATAGAACGGCAGCAGCCACACCGCAGTCACCCCCAGGTCCTTCAGGTAGTCGAGCTTCTCGGTCAGGCCGGCGAAATCGCCGATCCCGTCCGCGTCGCTGTCCCGGAAGGCCCGGATGTGCAGCTGGTAGATGATCGCGTCGCGGTACCACCCGGACTCCTCGCTCACGGCGCTCTTTCCCCGCCCCGCACCAGGCGCCAGATGTACGCCGCTCGAGCCGCGGGATCGAATCGCACCGTCTGCCGATCCCCCGCCCAGCGACAGCGCTCACCGGTCAGGAGATCCTCCATTTCGTAGCTCACGTCCTCGCCGAGGCCGAGTCGCTCGACCGGCACGGCCAGCTCGGCCTCCACCGGCTGGTGAGGATTCAGCGAGACGGCGCAGAGCAGGTCGCGGCGCCAAGCGCCCTTGAGATACAGCAGCACCTCCGGGTGGCCGCTCTCGTGGAAGCTCACGTTGGTCAGGCTCTGCAGGGCCGGCTCGCTCCGGCGAAGCCGGTTGAGGCGGGCGATGTCCGCATCGAGATTGCCGGCCGCGCTCCAGTCGCGGACCTTCACCTGATACTTCTCGGAATCGAGATACTCCTCGCTGCCTTTCCGCACCGGCACGTTCTCGCTCAACTCGAAGCCGCTGTAGATCCCGTACAGTGGCGACAAGGTGCCGGCGAGAAAGAGGCGGGTCCGGAAGGCCGGGGTGCCGCCCTGCTGCAGATACTCGTGGAGGATGTCGGGCGTGTTGGCGAAGAAGTTCCCCCGGAAGAAGTCCGCCATGTCGGGCGACGCGAGTTCCGTCAGGTACTCGGTCAGCTCCGCCGCCGTGTTGCGCCAGGTGAAGTAGGTGTAGGACTGGGTGAAGCCGAGCCGCGCGAGGGTCTGCATCCGCTTGGGCCGGGTGAAGGCTTCGGCAAGGAACACCGTGTCGGGATGCTCCCGCTGCACCTCGCCGATGACCCACTCCCAGAACGCGTACGGCTTGGTGTGCGGGTTGTCCACCCGGAAGGTGCGCACCCCCTGCTCGATCCAGAACAGGAAGATCTCGCGGCAGGCGTCCCACAGCGCCTCCCGCTGGTCACACCAGAAATTGATGGGATAGATGTCCTCGTACTTCTTGGGCGGATTCTCGGCGTACTTGATCGTGCCGTCCGGCCGGATGAAGAACCACTCGGGGTGCTCCCGAACCCACGGATGGTCGGGCGAGCACTGCAGCGCATAGTCGAGCGCCACCTCCATTCCCAGCGACCGGGCCGCACCCACGAACCGCCGGAAGTCCTCGACGGTGCCCAGCTCGGGATTCACCGCGGTGTGGCCACCGTGCTCGTTGCCGATCGCCCAGGGACTGCCCGGATCGCCCTTGCCGGCCACCAGAGCGTTGTTGGGCCCTTTCCGATGGGTGTGCCCGATCGGATGAATCGGCGGCAGGTAGACGACGTCGAAGCCGAGGGCCGCAATCCGGGGCAAGGCGCGCTCCGCGTCGCGAAACGTGGCGTGTCGCTTGGGGTCGGGTGTGGCGGACCGGGGAAAGCACTCGTACCACGCGGCGAAGCCGGCCTCGCGGCGGTCGGCCCGGACCCGATACTCGCCCTCGGCGCGAGTGAGTCCGTACGGTTGGCCGTACACCTCCATCAGGCCCTGGAGCTCGGGGGCGAGGCCGGCCGAAATCCGGGCGGCGCGATCGGCGGAGGGATCACCGAGCCGGGCGGCATACTCCGCGAGCCGGCCGTGGTCTTCGCCCCGGGCGTGGGGCTCCGCTTCCCGAACCTGATCCGCGCCTTCCAGCAATTCGGAGGCGACGTCCTGGCCCGCCCCCACCTTCTTCTCCAGCTCGGACCGCCAGGTGGCGAAGCGATCGATCCAGCCCTCGACGGTGAACCGCCACTCCCCCACCCGATCGAGCGAGATCGTGGCGTACCACCGGTCGTCCTCGAACGAGTAGCTCATCGGCGAGGACAGAGGACGCCGATCGCCCGGCGTCCGGTAGAGCACCCGGGCGGCGAGGGCATCGTGTCCGTCGGTGAAAATATCGGCGCCGATCCGCAGCTGATCGCCCACCAGGCGCTTCACCGCATAACGTCCGCCTTGCACGGCCGGCGCAATGCCGCTCACGACCAAATGAGCCAGCGTACGGTCCGGATCGCGTTCGACCGTGCGTCCCGGTTCCATAGAGCCAACGTAAGGCTATCGGTGGCTCCCCACTACCCCTGAGAAACGCACGGTTCGCGAGCGGCGCCACTCGACGGCGGCGCGAGGATGGGGCGGCTCCGGCGGTAGGCTGTTGCGGGAATCGGCGGTAGGCCGACGGCGTCAGGAGCCGCCGCGGCTTCTCAGCGAGCGGATGCGACCGAGCCGGCGGAGCACCACGAGCAGGGTGATGACGGTCCAGGCGGCGATGAAGCCGAGCTTGGCCGGATCGCCGGCGGTATCCACGTGAAGGAGGAAGTACCCGGCGATGAACACCGCGTCCACCATCAGCACGACCGCCACCAGCAGGAGCAGCTCGCGCCTCATGCCGGCGGTGCGGTCGCGCCGGGAGGCAGCAACGGCCGGCACCAGGCGACTTCGATCTCCAGCCGCTCGATCTCGGCCCTGCTCTCGGCCAGCGCCTCGTGCAGGTCGCGCCCTTCCGTGGTGGTCTGGAGTGTGGCCATAACTTCGCGGAGCCCGGCAAGCTCGTAGGTGAGCAGCTGGTGATAGCGCGCGGCTGCCTCCGGCCGGCTCGGTGCCAGCCGCCGCAGCTCGGCCTTGCGATCGAGGGTGTGCTCGATCGAGTGTCGGGCCGCGTAGTCCTCCATGAGGATCCGCGGCCGGCGGCGCTCGATGGGCGGATTGAGGAACGCGAGCCGCCGCCGGTGGTGGCTGCGAAGGTCGTTCAGCATCTTCAGCAGACTGCGGAGGAGCGGCCTCACGTCCGTACCTCCCACATCTGGAGCCGAGTGGTGTGGTTCGACGATGGGGTGGGGCCTGCGACGCTACTGCCGCTCCCGCCAGACGGAGCGCAGGTAGAGCGAGCCCGCTATGAGCATCAGGCCGGCGATCATCGACCCCGGCCCGCCGTAACCCTCGAAATCGAATGGAGTGCCGTGCGGAGCGGCGGCGCCGCGGATGATGTCGAGCGCGCCGAGCGCGATCCCGGCGACGCCGATCAGGGCGAGGAGGAGGAACAGGTGCCGCATCGAATCTCCGGAGCAGGGGAGTGGCGATCGCTGGTATACATGAAACCCTGGCGCGGGGCGCGCGGCAAGGCCGCGGCCCGCCCGGGGTGGCTCAAGCGTTGTAGATCGCTCCACCCATGGCGCGGTACAGCTCGAGCACCGCAACCGCCTCGGCGCGCAGCACCCCTCGCGCCGCGCGGACCCCGCGCTGCTCCAGATAAGTCCAGCTCTCCGCGAAGACCGGGCCTTCGTCGAAGCCGACGGCGGTAGCGTCCTCCTTAGTGGCTCCGCAGACCAGCCCGCGGACCCCGCTCCAGAGCGCCGCCCCCAGGCACATCGCGCAGGGCTCGCACGACGTCACGAGGAGATAGGACTCGTCCCCTTCCGAGCCGAGAGCGTAGGTGCCCAGCCGGGCCTGCGCGAACATGAGGGCGAGGGTTTCGGCGTGCAGCACCGAGTTGTTGAGCCGGGTCACGCTATTGACGCCGGCGGCGATCAGCCGGCCGCCATTCGCTTCGAACACCCCCGCCCCGAATGGCCCACCGGTGCCTCGCAGCACGTTCTGGCGTGCGAGCTCGACCGCCACCCGCATACGCTCTTCATCCGAGCGGCAGCGCACGCGCCAATCGACGACGCCGTCGAGCCAGTCGGGGCCCTCGATGACCAGCGAGGGAGGCCGCGTCATGTCAGCTCGAGTGATCGTGAATGACCCGCCATCCCGCCGCCTGCCGCTCCCAGATGGTGGAGAACCAGCCACTGTGGTCTTCCTGGCCCCCGCCTTCGAGCACGAAGCGTCCGACGACCAGGGCGTAGCCGGCACCCAGCCGCTTGATCGACACCTGCTCGAAGCGCAGCTGCTGAATCGGCTTTCCGCCCTTGAAGAAACCCCGGCGCAGCGCATCGGCCGTGCCGGCCTTTCCGACGATCGGCCCATTGCGGGTCATGAAGGAGATGGAATCCGCATTGTCGGCCAGATGGCCGTCGAGGTCGCCACGATTCCACGACGCGGCCGACTGGTCCAACATGGACTGGATCTCCCGCTCGGTCACACCAGGCCCCTGGGCGGGGGCCGTCCCTACGTGGAGCACCGCCAGCGCCGCGACCATCCATCCGGTTCTCGACCAGGCCATGGTCTCCCTCCATTGAGTTGCCCCACTTGTGGTTTGCAGCCGACTGCCTGAGGTCGGCGCCCTACGCGGTGCCAGCCGTGCCGGATTCAAGATCGGGGGCCGACTCCCCGCCTCTCGCCCGCACGCTCGCCGCGCGGGGGCCCGGTCAGCGACCGCGGAACCCGATCCGGGTGTGGCTGCCGTCGCAATAGGGAGGATTACCGGTGGCCCCGCAGCGGCACAGCGCGGCCGCGTCGGCCGTGGCGATCGTGTCGCCGGCGGCGTTGACGAGGCGGAGGGGTCCGCGCAGCAGCAGCGGGCCGTCGGTCGACACCGTGATCGCCACGATCTCCGGCGGTGGTTCCGCCGGCGCCGGATCCCGCGAGCGCCGGGCGCGCAGCGCGCCGGACGGACAGGCGGCGACGGCCGTCATGACGTCGGCGGCGGCTGCGCCATCGGGACGGATCCAACGATTTCTGGTGGGGTTGAACACGGTGGGAAGGCCGCGCACGCACTCCTCGGAGTGAATGCATAACCGCCGATCGAAGGTGACCGTGACGTCGTCGCCCTCGTAGGTCTGGAGCCCCCGGGAAGTCGGCATTCCGGGATGGTAGGCCGGGCGGGGCACAAACGCCAGACGGGATTCAGGGGCCGGGGTCCGCCGGGCTCTGGACGGGTGCCGCCTGGCTGTCTCCGGCGCGGATGAAGGCGATGAGGAGCAGGACTGCCCCGCAGGTGATGCTCAGGTCGGCGACATTGAAGGTCCAGAACCGCAGGTCGCCGATCCCGACATCGATGAAATCCACTACCCCGCGCGGCGAGCGCAGTCGGTCGAGCAGGTTCCCGAGGGCCCCGCTGGCGATCAGTGCCAGCCCGGCGGCCGCGAGGTGATCGCCCGGCGAGGTCTGGCGGTACATGTGCCCCAGGATGACCAGGGCGCAGATCGCCAGCATGGAAAACCCCAGCCGGGAGTGAACTCCGAGCGAGATGCTCATGGCCGCGCCGGGATTGTAGGCCAGCGTCAGCCGAACCAGCTCGCCCAGAAATTCGTGGGGCACGTTGGCGGGCACGAGGTGCGTTTCCGCCGCGCGCTTGGTGCCGCAGTCGGCGAGCAACACCAGCAGAAAGGGCAGCCAGAAGCGGCGCGCTTTGGGGGTCCAGGACAGCCAGGTCACCGTCGGATGCCGAGCCGGCTCAGTCCGGGACCGGGCGAGCACTGGCCAGCTCGGCGGGGCGGACGGCATCGACCCCACGATTGTCCCTGGTGACCAGCCGGCGGTGATAGTCCACCTGACCCAGGTGATACGCGAAATGGCTGACGAGGTGGATCAGATATTCTCCTGCCCCCACTCGCATGCCGCCGACGATCTCCGGAAAATCCGAGCGCAGCCCTTCATCAGTGGTCTTGTCCGCGGCCGACCGGACGGCGCGCCGCGCGGCCTCGATCTGCCGCAGCAGGGCCGAGCGCGGAACTCCACGAGAGGCGAATTCGGCTGGCCGGTCGCGCACGAATCCCGTGCCGCCGAGGTGCGCGCCGAGGAAGTGCTGGATATTGCCCGCGAGGTGGAGCACGAGGGTGCCAGCCGAATTGGAAATGCCCTCCGGCGTCTGCCAGACCGCCGCGTCGTCGGGGTACGCCTCCACCTCACGGGCCAGCGCCCGGAGGTCGCGGTCGAGGATCGCCGCCACTGCCTCTAAGAGCATCCTACCCTCCTCATCGTCCCGCCCGCACGCTGAGCGGCCACTCCACTCTGCGCGGCGCGGATGGGGCGCCCCACAATGGGGCCAGCCGTGCGGCCAGCTCCGCCAGCGGGTCGTGTCCGGTCGTCTCGCGGCACCGGGCCACCGCTGACCAGGTACCGATGTAGCCGAGGAGCGCGCCTCGCATGCCTCATCTCGTCGAACGGAAATCGCAGCGTCCGGTAGCCGGTCTCCACCCACCGCCGCTCCGGCGCCCAGTACGATCCGACCACGTGATCGTAAAAGTCGTTCAAGACTTCGTCCAGCAGCCCGTCATCCACCCGTTGACGGCCGTAGGTCCACGCCACCAGCAGGCCGCCCGGTTGGAGCACCCGCCGTGCCTCGGCATAAAATTCCGGCAGCTCGAGCCAGTGGAGCGCCTGTGCCACGGTCACCAGACCCACCGACCGCGAGCGCAACGGTACTGCCTCGGCCCGGGCCACGAAATAGTGGACCCGAGGGTGCGGCGCGGCGGCGCGAACCTGCTCCGCACTGGCGTCGCTCGCGAGCACCGACCGGAAGTGCGCCGCGAGACCGGGCACCGCTTGTCCCGAGCCGGTGGCGCAGTCCCAGACGGTGCCACGGGTGGAGCTCGCGGCGGCGAGCGCGGCGAAGAGTCCTTCGGGATACTGGGGGCGGTACACGGCGTAGCCCGTCGCGAGCCGGGAGAAGTGATCGGCGAAGGCCCGCACTGATCACGCTTCCGCGCGAGCCGGAGATCGGGCCGGCCGCGCGCCTCACGCGCCCGTCGGGGGCACGGGCTCCACGACTCTGAGGTCCACCACTTCACGGGGAATCTCGACACCGCGGAGCAGCAGGAGCACCAACCGCGCCGTTCCCGGAGTCCGTACCTGGATGCCGATGCAGCGGCCGGTCGGATCGAGCGCCACCTGCTCCGTGCCCGCGAGGTCGAGCGCCGTGCGGGCCCGCGGGAGCATCTCCTCGAGCACCGGCGCGGCGGTGAGTCCGGAACATGGCTTGCTGAGCACGTCTGAGCCGCCCGTCAGCGCGAGCGCGACAACTTTAAGGGACGGAAGAGCGAGGGCGTGGAGCATGGGGATCTCCGGATGAGGTGCATCGGCGCATCTGCGGTGAATCCAGCACCCGCCGGCTGGCGGGATTCAGCAATAAGTCGGATTCGATGAAAGTCACAAAACCTTATCGAACAGTCACTTAACGCAAGATTATATAAAGCATTGCCTTAAGGTCGGAGCAGCCGGGGCTGCAGCTACTCCTGGTCCGGGCCCGTCGCGAGACATTCGATCTCCACCCGTGCGCCGAGCGCGAGGCCGCTGGCGCCGATCGCGCTGCGGGCCGGAAGCCGGCTGGGGAAGAATGTCACGTACACCTGATTCATCGCGCCCCACTCGCTGATGTCCGCCAACATCACGAGACACTTCACTACCCGGCTCATGGAGGATCCGTTCCGCTCGAGCTCCGCGCGAATGTTTTCCATGGTCTGGCGCGTTTCCGGGACGATCCCGCCGGCCACCAGCTTGCCCCGCGCTGTCGGTGCCGACCTGGCCGGAGAGATAGAGCATGTCGCCCACTCGTACCGCGGCCGAGAACGGCAGCGACGAATTGCCGGCCACCGGGACGAAGATCGGTTCGGCCGACGAGGTCGCGCGAACGGTCGCATCCGGCGAGCAGCGCCGCCGCGCATCCATAGCGCGCCGCTGGCGCTGGCGCGCCGACGGCGGAACCAGGGCGCTCGTATCACGCCGAGGTCAAGGCGGACTGCATGGGTCCAGGACGTTACCTCGCCAATGGGACTCCTCTCCAGCTCGCAGGGTGCCCTCTCGCTCAGGAAGGGCAGCGGGTGCTCTCGACCTCGAGGACCGGCGACAGCACGATCAAGCGATCCGCGACGGACCGGTCCACGGCGCTCCCGGGGACCCGGATGTACCACGAGCCGGGCGGGCCCTGCTCGCTGGTGGCGACCAGCGTCCCGCCCACCTCCTGGGCGACGGCCGCACGCTCGCTCTCGGTCGCGGAGGGGCTGAATCTAACCATGAGCAAGTCGGGCGAAGCGCCGCCGGAATCCCTGCATGCCGCGCCGAGGGCGCTGTCCGCCGGCGCGGCGGGAGCCGAAGGCGCCGTGCTATGGCCAGGAGCGAGCGCGCCGCCCTGGCGCGTACTATCGACGCGGCTGCTGTCGACGCGGCTGCTGTCGACGCGGCTGCTGTCGACGCGGCTGCTGTCGACGCGGCTACTGTCGACGCGGCTGTTGTCGGCACGGGAGCTGTCGGCACGACTGCTGTCGCGCGGTGCCACCACCGTCGAGCCGAGGCCCACGGCACTCTGCGCCCGGCACGGCGTAGCGGTCGGCAGCAGCGCGAACGCGGCAAGGCAAGCTACGGCGTGGGTTCGCCAGCGGATCCCGGATTCACGAATTCTATATGACATCATGCGGTTCCTTGTATGCAATCACGCGGTTCCTTCTCAGAGACCCTTCGCCTGAACCAAGATGGGTCGGGAACCCGGAGATCACCATGCCTACCCCGAGGCGGTCCCCAGGCGCCTCTCCATTTCCGTATCCATCTGCTTCCTGAGCCCGGCGAGACGTACCGCGTAGCTCTCGAGCGCCTGGTCCAGCTCGGTCTCGGGCCTCCAAGGCCGCACCTGCGTCGGCCGGCCGTCAGGACCGATCGCCACGAAGACCACGACGCAGTGTCCGGTACGCCGACGCTCGGAGCTGGTGGGTTCGCCGGCGTAGACGTCGATGGCGATATCGAGGCTGGTACGGCCGGTCCGGATGACGAGCGCCCGAAGCTCCACCAGCTCCCCCACGCGGATCGGTCCCAGGAAATGGAGGCCGCCCAGATATACCGTGACGCAATAGGAGCCGGTCCACCCAGCGGCGCAGGTGTAGCCCGCCTGGTCGATCCACTTCATGACCGCCCCGCCGTGCACCTTTCCACCGAAATTGACATCGCTCGGCTCGGCGAGGAATCGGAGCGTGACGCCGCGTTGAGCATCCATGCGATTATCCCAGCACCACGGCGGTCCCGCCGGCGCTGCCGAAATGTTGGGTGACCCGGCGTCCATCGACGCTGGGAGTCGTGACCGTGAGCATGCTGCCTCCCGCGCCCCTGAATGTCCTAGCCGGGCAAGCCTTCGGTAATGACCAACTGCGTGTCCGCGCATGACTGCCGCAAGGCCTTGGCCGGAGCGTACTCGGGCGAGGACCACCAGGCGCGGGCTTGCTCGAGAGTGGGGAACTCCAGGATCACCAGCCGGGAGGGCGACCACGCGCCCTCGCGCACGTCCACCGGCCCCCCACGCGCCACGTAGCGGCCGCCGTACGCGGGAATGGTGGGCGTCGCGAGCCGCTTGTAGTCCTCATAGCGAACCGGGTCTCGGACGGTGATGTTCACGATGACGTAGGCACCCATGAGCACTCCTTTACGTGAAAATGGAGCCCGGGGCGCGCTCCCACCGCCAAGTCGGCCCATCCTCGGGGTCCATGACCTGCCCCGCTGGGCGAAACCGAGCTTCTCGAGGATCGCGACCGACGCATTTCGCTCGGGCAAGGTGTGCGCGCGGGCCGGCAACGGCGGCCGGGTCGGTTCCGAGCAACCGCCATTGGTCCTGGTCCATCGTCAGCAACCCGACCCGGGCGCTCATCGCGCGTATCGGCGCGGGCGGCGCAGCGGAAGCGGCAAGGCGCCGGAACCGAGTCCGGGATTCGGCATCGGCGAGATATCGGTGATGGTGCGAACCCAATCGAGCGAATGGGTGCTCAGCGCGAGGTGCCCAGCCGCCTGACGGCACGACGGAGAAAATGCAGGCGGGCGAGCTCGCTCACGGCCAGAACGCGCGCCTCGTCGTCACGGGACCGGCCGCGGCCCGAGCGCCAAAGCCAACCTTCGGTGGCACAACGAACCATCGCGCCGGCCACCTCGGCAGCAGACTCGCCGTCGAGCGCGTCGAGATCGAGGGTGCAGGTGCCGGTGATGCGGGAGTAGTAGCCGTGCGCCGGAGGCTGACGCATCAGAAACAGACCGGTCACGTGCCGCTGGAGCCGCCGCCGCAGCCCCGGCGATAAGCGATCGAGCAGTCCAAGCGCCGCTTCCAGGCGAGCTCGCGAGTCGGGCCCCGTCCCGCTGCCCCGAAGCACCGGGATGCCTCCCGCCTGGGGGTGGCCGGCCAGCGCGAGGCCGGTGAGGCCCGCGACGACTCGATGAAGCCCGGCCGTCACGCCGAGTGAGAGCCGGCGGCGCAGGCTGAGCACCTCCCTGCCTCGTCCCCGTGGGTACACCTGAACGCCTGACAGAAGACCTCCCATAGTGCCCTTCCAACTCAATCTATCCCTCCGAAGCCGGCCCGCCCTCGCAGCGCGAGGGTCATGACCCGGTCGGTCTGGCGATCATTGCCAAGGATGAACGCCTTGGCTCCCCTATCCTCGAAGCCGCACTTCCGGTAGAACGCCTGCGCCCGGCCGTTCCGCTCCCAGACGCTGAGCCAGAGGGTGCCGGCGCCGCGGGCAGTGGCGGCCTCGATGCTGGCGGCCATCAGTGCCGGCGCCACGCCCCGGCCCTGCCAGGCGCGTTCGACATAGAACCGCCACAGCTCGAGCGGCCTCCGGCCGGCGACACATGCGGGGGCCGGCCCCTCCCGAAGCTGCGAATAACCGGTCAGCCTGCCCTCGGCTTCCGCGAGCAGCGTCACCATGCCAGCGTTGCGAAGCTCGGCGGACTGCATCGCGAGACCGTAACTCGATGCCAGGTACAGCGCCATATTCTCGGGAGTGTTGTCGGCCTCGAAAGCGTCGCGGAACGTACGGGCGCCAAGCTCGGCCAACGCCGACGCATCGTCCGGTCCGGCGGGGCGAATATGCGTCAGCCGCCCCGCCACGAGAAGCCGGCGAGAAGCACGAAATCGTGCCGAAGCCTCGACCCCTGTTGCGGGGCCGGAGCGGTTCCGAGATGCGGGGTGTAGGGGTCATCGAAGGTGCTGCAGAACAGATACTGCTGGGCATCGATCCGGACGGAGAACCGCTGGTCGAGCCGCATGACCCCACCGAAACTCACCACGCCACCGAGGTTGGTCCGGTGCGTGGACGACGTGCCGGGCCCGCGTTCCAGAATCAGCGCCGGCCCCGCTCCGGCGACGACGCCGAAGCGAGCCTCGGACCGGGTGAGCCAGCCCTGCACCGTGCTGCTCACGAAGAGGGTCTGGGTCTCGAACGAGGGCAACGTCCGGCTCACCGAGCCCTCCCAGTTGCTGTTCCGGGACCAGGCGACTCCGCCGTCCAGCTGCCACCCCGCCGAGAGGTCGACGCCGAGCCGGGCGCCCGCGGTGGTCGCCTCGCCCAGCAACCGGCTGGGGCCCGCCGCGCGGGGCGTCTGCGCGAGCGCGTGGCGCGCTCCCCCCACCTCGCCCATGTGGAGTCCGCCGTGGACCGTCACCTCCACCTGTGCCGCGGCAGGAATTGCCGCGAACGACAGCAGCAAGCAGATCGGAAGGCTCGAATAGTGCCACATCTTGCACCTCCAGGGGGAACCGGAGCGCGTCGCCGCGCTTCCAGCCGCGCTTCCATAAGTTCGCTGCCCCCCGCCGGGGGGGCCAGACCCTGCAGCTGTTTCAGCCTCAAACACGATCGCCCGACGGTCGGATGGCATACCGGGCACTGCGGGAGGCTCTTGCATCCCAACAGGGGGACGGCGCGGGGGGACCGAAACGCACGAACGTCTCTGTTGTGAAATAACAGCTTGCGTCCCGGACGGCGATCGGCACGCGCATTGCCCCTCGGCGATTCGTGCTACACCGCGTCCGCCTTCCCGTCCTGGCTCTTGCCGCGCTCCTGGCCGCCTGCAGCTTCGATCCCTCGGGAAGCCAGCCGTGGGAGCCACCGGCGGTCTACCAGGAGTGGTGGGGAAAGACGGAGGCGTGCTCGGGACTCAGCGGCAACTTCGACCGCGTCGAGTGGATGATCGTGCCGGGTCCGAGCTTTCGCTGCTCGGCCGGAGACTGCGTCGGGCACTGGGACCCGGGGCACAAGATCTTCATCGCGTCGGAATGGGCCGGCCACGAAATGGTGGTCCGACACGAGATCCTCCACGAACTCATGCGACGGAGCGGACATCCGAGCCCTCCGTTCGGGAGCGGCTGCCCGCTGACCTGGGATACCTGGCCCAGCCGGCAGGCCTCCCCCACCCCGACCGCCTCCGTCAAGCTGCTCGACTGACCCTGCGCCTCACCCACCGCCCAAGACGATGTCCTCGCTGTCCGGCATCTCTGGATGGGCATCCAGCCAGCGGCGGATTCTCGCCCGCAAGGCGTCGTCAGTCTCGCCCGGAACCGCCTCCAGACTCGTGATGGCTTTGGCCCCCAGGGTGAGGTACCAGCACCGCCGGCCCACCGGGGACCCGCCCCCTGCCGCGGCACTGGCCGGTGTGTCGCCCCGTTGAACGGTATACTCTCGTCCGCCGTACTCGAGCTTGAATCGGTCAGGCATCGGGTCGGCTCGTCGCCACGATGGCGCGGGCGAGATCGGTGGCGGCCGCGGCCAGCGAGCCGAACTCTTCGTGGCGGCCGCTCAGCGTGCCGGCGCGCAGATCTCCGGCCACCCCTTCGCAGATCTCTCGTGCCCGCCGCAGCCTGAACCGCTCCTGGAAGGCCCGGTAGTCATTCGCCGTGCCCGCACTGAGCAGTCCCCACAGTCTCAGCCGCAGGTCGTCCACGGAGCTCTTGAACTCGGCCAGACTCTCCATGGAAACCTCGCCGCTCGAAACGCGGGCCTCGAGCGCTTGCAGAGTCGTATGGAGGTTGGCGACCTCGGCCGCCAGGCTGGGTTGCGGCATCACTCCTCCGTTTCAGAGATGAAGGCCGTCGGGGCTCGAACGATAGTCGTCACGGCGCCAGGCCGAGGACCCGCCGCACTTCCTGCTCTTCCGGCATCGGCTCGAACGACTTCAGCAGCTCGGGCGGGATCGGCCGACGCCGCCCGGTTGCGATGTCCACGAAGACCCAGACGGTCTCGGCTTCCGCCACCTCGGTCCGGTCCTCCTCGCGGACGAACAGGTAGCGGCGTGGTGTGGACCGCTGATCGAAGCGGGGGACCCAGGTGTGTACGCTTAGCTGCTCCTCCGCGAACGCAGGGCGGAAGTACTCGATGAAGTGCGAGCGCACCACCCACCCGGCGCCCAAATCCAGATACCGCCGCATGGGCCATCCGACCGTGGCCGAGTGCTCGATGGCCACGTCCTGCATCCATCCCACGTACGCCAGGTTGCTGACGTGCCCCTGCATGTCGATCGCGTCGGCCGGCACCGCGAACCGCTTCGAGAAGATCCGGGTGCGGGTCACGCCAACAGAACGGCGACCAGCGCCAGGCCCAGCACCGCCAGCGACCAGCCCATGAACAAGGGCAATACTTCGGCATGAGGGGATGGCAGCATGGTAGGACCGAGCAGGCGGCAGAACTCGCGGTATCGCTTGGTTCCGGCCAGAATGGCGACGACACCGATGACCACGAGCATGGCGCCGAGATAGGGCGAAACCCCTCCGGTCGAAACCGTTGGGCCGCTTCCAGCGTGGAGCAAGCGGAGGAAGAGGCCGAAACGCGCGACCACGAAGCCGAACGCCATGATCGTCATCCCGGTGCGGATCCAGGCGAGAAGGGTCCGCTCGGCTGCGAAGTAGACCCTCGGGTCGGCTTCGATGTTCAGCATGGATGCCGCTCCCCGGCGTCGACGGTCCACCCGGTGGTGCAGATATGCGTCCGACCATACTCAGGTCCCGCGCCGTGCGAAAGGTCCGCGGGAGGACGTCTGCGGCCGAAGGTCTGCGGCAGGAGGTCTAAGGAATGGGTATGAGCGACTCGTGCCGGGGGGGTCGGAGCCGGGGCGGGGGCTATGCGCCCGCTTGCCCTTCCCACAGCGGAGGGTAGCGGAGGACGAATCCGGCGGGGCCGACTTCCAGGTCGGTCGCGAACTCCCCACCCGAGGACTGGTAGTGGTAGGTCGACGCTCCGGTCCGGACGTAGGTCTGCACCAGCGGCTCGAGGGTCAGCGACGGGAACGACAACCAGGCGGCCTTCACCTCGGCACGCTCCCCCTGGTTGAGCGAAAGGCGGCGGATCGGGATGGTGTTGGTGGACGGACTGAAGGCGAGGTCGAGATCCACGCATCCCGCCACCGAGGGCGCCTGCTGCCCATTGATGATCCAGCGCCGCGCGGTATCGGTATACAGATCCGCCCTGACCTGATGGGTGCCAATCCAGCCGAGGATCCTGGCGTGCAGCGTCCGCCACCCCGCATCGCACACCACCTGGTACTCCAGGCGGCAGGGCTCCCGGTTATTGGCAAAGACCGCCGTCCCGCCGAGCTGCCAGAACGGGGCGTGATGCACCAGCCTGGCGGCCTCGTGACCGGGCTGATCCAGTCTGCGCCAGAGTATGGTATCGGCGTGCAGGGCTACTCCCCGAGGGCAGGTATTCGGATCGCTTCTTCCCCTCTCCAGGGAAGATGCGTCCGCGTTCCGGACGAGCAAGCCCGATCGGTCCGGAGGATCGTTGCGGCCGCCCGTTTCACGCGGGGTGGCCTGGCTCATGCAGGCCACTGATGACATCCGATCCGTCCTGGTCGGCGCGAAATATGCAGCGCTTTGCATCGGCTCGGCAGTCACGCACCTAATGGACCCTTGGCGACACTGGGAAGGCCACATGACCGCGGAGTTGTTGGAGGCCTGCTGGGCAACCGCCGTGACCCTCGCTCTCTATGCCTTCCATTGCTACTGGGAGGCCAGCCGGGCCGACCTGGCCTCGAGCTTTCGTCACCCGGCGCCGGGCCTGCCGGGTTCCCCCTCGCTGACCGGACCGTCAGGAGCAGGCTATCGCGCTCGGGGCCGGTGGGCGGGACTGGGAGCACTGCTGCTGGTCCTGAGTTGCCTGGTGTCAGTGCTCTGACGTCGGGCCCGCCCGGTGGTCCCGCCTCTGGAACGCGAGAAACTCGTGGATCGCCGCGATCGCGGAGCTATCGCGTGACGTGACACGGACCGCGGCGCCCCGCGGTAGACTCTCCACCTGATAGCTGATCCTCGCGCGCCGGGCGGCCATCACCCCGGTGCCGGGCACTGTTCCGGCATGGACGAAGCCGGGAACGGAAAAATCCCCCGCACTGAAGGCCGCGACGATGGCGTGCATGTGCTCCAGAATCCGGACCCGGCCGGCCCTGTCCACGGTATCACGCTGAAGCTCGATGCGGCCGCCGTCGGGAAGCGGTTGAAAGACATGGGTGGAGGTGTACTGATCGACTCCCATCGCCGTGTGACCACGGCGCTGCACATCTGTGAAGCGGTGGTCGGCGGGCGCGGGAGAGCACCCGCAGATGAGCGTGAGGACCAGGACCGAGCGGAAGGGAGCCATGGTGGCTTAACGATCGCGGAGGCGGCGGACGAATTTCAAGCCCGACCACACTTCATCCACGGCACATACCTTCACGTCCACCAACCCGCCGGCCAGACCATGGGCCCGGACCCGGGCCTCGGTCAGGTCGGTGGGCACTTTGGACGCCTTCTTGGGCCAGGCCACCCAAAGCATGCCGGCGGGTCTGAGGGAGGCCGCAGCCGGAGCGACCCGAGCCCGGAGCGTGGCCAAATCGGGAGCGAACAGGACGACGCAGTCCAGCCGGGGACGCAGCCGGGCATGCCACGAGATGCCCGGCGGGAGCGGTGCCAGCGCGCGCTGGAACCCCGAGGGAGCGCCCAGGAGAGCGACCGCGAATCCCTCCTTCAGCCCCAGCTTACGGGCGAGGGGCGTGCCGCTGTAGCCGGTCACGGTCAAGCCGCCGGCGTATGGTTAGGTCGCACTGGAGTTTCGCCGCGACGTTGCCGTCCGGCGGCCGGCAGGGTAAGCTTGGCGTGCATCGCCCTCGCAACCACGAGGGCATTCCGAGGAGGCCTGGGGGCCCGGGACATGTGCCGGACCCCCGCTCTATTGCCTCCCGGATCAACTCAGCGGGAGGGCAGCGTGATTGAAGTTCGGCTCGATGAGAGCGATCGCCTGGAGCACGCCCTCAAACTCTTCAAGCGCAAGGTGCAAAAAGCGGGACTGCTGAAAGAGCTTCGCCAGCGCCGGCATTATGTCAAGCCCAGCGCCGCGCGGCAGCTCAAAGCAGCGGCGGCGAGGCGGCGGCGCCGCCGCGCCCGGGAGAGTTGAACACCGCGGTAATCTGACAGCGCATCGACGCGGCCCGCTACACGACGTGGAAGCGGGCCGTGGTCGTTTATCCCGCCCGCGACAGCCTCGCGAGCGCCCGATCGAGCGCCGCCGCGAAGGCCTGCTTGGCCCGGGCGTCATAGGGTCGAGGCCCTCCCGTCACCGTCCCGGCCATTCGCAGCGCATCCATGAAGTCCCTGACCGACAGCCGCTCGCCGATGGTTTCCGGGGTGTGCTCCTCGCCCCGGGGGTCCAGCACCGCGATATCCTTCGGCACGAGCTGCGCGGCGAGCGGCACGTCCTGCGTCACCACCAGGTCACCAGCCCGCGCGTGCGTCACGATGTGACGATCCGCGACATCCGGGCCGCCGTCCACCCAGATCGCGGTGACCAGTGGGTTGCCGGCAGGCGCCCGGAGGCGCTGATTGGCCACCAGCATCGTCTCGATGCCGAGACGCTTGGCCGCCCGAAAGACCACTTCCTTGACCTCGCGCGGCGTCGCGTCGGCATCGATCCACATCCTCACGGGCACCTCCGCCATCGGTGATGGATCTCGGTATTGCCGAGCGCTGGCAGCCGCCTCAGGCAGCCACCGGGTCGGCGCCGAGGGCGTAGTGCGCCAGCACCCGGCGGACGGCCCCCGCCTCGTCGAATTCCATGCATTCGGCGGCCACCAGCCCCTGGATGCTCTGATAGTGCAGCACCACGCTGACGGGCCCGGCGTAGGCCCGGAACAGAATGAACCGCAGCTCGGGATAGCGGTCCAGCGCCCGGCTCCAGTACCCGCGAAGCGCCTTCTTTCCTCGCACCGAGACCCGCCCCGGCCCCAGCACCGTCTCGATCAGCGGCGAGGTGACCTCGACGTCCTCCGAGTAGTGGCGCAGGATGCGCTCCAGGTCGTGACTGTTCCACGATTCGACCCACTCGAGCGCGAACTGCTGGGCATCGGCTTCGGTCATACGGCGACCCCCGCGTTCTGTGTCGCTTCACCGGCTCATCTTACCCGCCCCGGTCCCTTCACCGCTCTCGCCAAAGTCGCTTCACTAATTGAACCTGCCCCGTGTGATACGCGTCGTGCATCGCGATCCCCACGATCAGCTCCCCGTAGGTCCACCGCCGGGAACTCGGGGGACGACGGAAGAGCAGCGCCGGGTTGACCGCCCCCGCCGCCCGGACCAGGCGCTCGTGCTCCTCGCGAAGCAGCGCCACGTCCGCCGCCCAGCTCCGCTCGTCGGGTCGTGCCGGTGGATTGGGCCAGTTGGATGGCCCTCTCGGGAAGGCGCCTCGTCGGCCTCCCTCGAATAGCCGCCGAACGGCATACTTCCAGTAGGCAATGTGCAGCGTGAGGGCCCAGATGCTCTTCCGCCTCGGACCCGGCTTCCACCACGCCTCTGCGGCCGTGACCCCGCGAACCGCACCCAGAGGTGTCGGGCCGCCGTGCCATCCCTGGCGTCCAGGCCTGGGCTGAATCGCCGCGGCGAGCAATGCGATTGGCGTACTGGCCATTGTTCCTCCATGTCCTCGTCCTCGGTCCGGGATGCCAGCGCTGCCGGCCGATTCCGCGCCCGGAGCATCCCGGCCTTCCGTGCAGCCCTCGTTCAGAATACGCACCGGCACCGGAAGGTGGAACGGTGCCCGCACCAAGTCGAGCACGCGCAATCGCCGGTGAGGATGTCCTCCTTGGTTTCGGCCCCAGGAACCATGGACGCGAGGAGGTGGGGAATTTCGCTCCGGACCGCCTGCCGAGGCCGCCGCCGGATCTGGGTGAACGACAAGGTGGCCCAGGCAGTCACTGCAGCCGAGCAGGCGTCGTCCGGCCGCGGCTCACCGCTTCGATTGGGATGCCGGCGCCGCAGCACGCTCCAGCCCGGCTGCCCGAGCCGACAGTGCCGCGGGGAGGCCGACCCCGAGGACGTGAATGAGCAGACCGTTGAGCAGCACGCCGGCCGAAAAGGATCGGGCGCCGATGGCGGAGAGGGGAATCACGAGGAGGTTCATGACGGCGAACACCATGACGCCGTACAGCGCCCCGAACACCCAGGGGTGGAGGAGCAGGCCGGGGCGCGCCCGCGCGGCCGCGTGGTAGGTCGCGACCACCACGAAGGCGATGAAGAAGTGGATCAGGATCCCGAGGAGCGCCGTCGCCATCCCGCCTTCGAATGCCTGGCGGCCCAACAGCCCCGCGGCGATGCCCTGAAACAGCCGGGTCGGTGACACGCCCCGCAGACCGAAGAAGACGAGCGCATCGAGAGAATCGAGCACACCGACGGTGAGCCCGCCGAGCACCAGGGCACGTCCCGGTGACCACATGGATCGATGGCCGCGAAGTACCGCGCTGGTCAAGCCGCCCTCCGGAACCAGTTGATGGTCTCGTAAGGGGACGACCGGAAGGGTGGACGCAGCACCGGGCACCCCAAGCTTCAACCATCCCCCGGACGCTCTGGGTCGTTTCCGACGCCCCGAGACCCACCGACCGGGACCGCCCTTGCCAGCAGTCCAGCGAGATCGGGCGCCTCACGTTCCCATTCCGACCGGAGACAGGAAACGACTCTTACCCAGCCGAGGCTCTCGACCAGGAGAGTGACGTGGGTGGCGGCCTCGCCATGCCGTACCTCGGGCCGGCGACGGAAGACCCAGACCCTGCCGTCAGGGGTGGCGTACGAGCGCTCGGTCACGGTGCTCCCCGCTGGTCCACCGGCTTCCAGAGGCGCCGCTCCAGCAGGTGCTGGCGCTCCGCAAAGCCGTGCCTGAGGTACAGGCCGCGGCTGGCCGGGGTGGGCCAGAGAATGATCGCGTCCACGGACCGGGCCTCGCATTCGTGGAGGCAGGCGCCGAGCAGCGCGGAGCCGAGTCCGGCACCGCGGTAGGCCGGCCGGACGTACAGGCTGCTGATGTAACCATGCCACTCGGGCTCTGCGACCGGATTGGGAAGCTTTTCGACCAGCTGCAGCCAGGCGGTGCCGATGATCGCGTCATGTCCGTCGGCCACCCAACACCGCCAGGTGCCGGCGATCTCGAGTCGACGGGCCATCCACCGGACACAGCGCCCGGCAAACTCGGCCTCGAATTCGGCCGGGTGGGCGATGTCGCTGCGGAACTCGTACCGTAGCCGAGCCAGCTCGGGGCAGTCGCTCGCGTGCGCGGGGCGAATCGCCGGCGTCATGCTGTCGAGCGGGACATTCGCGGTCTCCGGCAGCTGTTCCGCGTGGCGGATCGCGTCAGCGCTGGCGGAGGAAGGCTCGGGCGGCGGCCAGTTCGGGACGCGTGCCCTCGCTGCGCTCCATCGCCTTGACGTATTCCCGGTAACCTTCTTCCGCTCCGCGCCGGTCGCCGGCCAGCTCGGCCGCCCGCGCGCTCCCGAACAGGCTTCGGGCCCTGCCCCGCTCCCGGGCCAGTGTGGCGCGGTACGCGGCACGCGCCTCGGGGTACCGCCCGGCCGCGAGCAGCATGTCGGCCTGAAGCTCCCGCGCCGGCAGCAACTCCGCCGGGGTGACGGGATGTTTGTCGGTAACGTCCTCGGTATCGGCCGCGGCCGCCGCGAGGGCGAGACCTCGGGCGGTGTCGCCGGCCTCGAAGCGAACCCAGGCCTCCGCCGCATCGCGCTTGATGCCCGCCACCCTGGACCAATAGGGCTCCTCGCGCTGGCCGAGTCCCCGCGCGAGCGCGTCGAGTGCGGCCACTTCCGCCTCCGCCGCCCGCGGCCGGCCGGCCCGCGCCAAGCCCAGCGCGCGGGTGAACCGGCTGAGCACCGCGGCCACACCAACCTCCGCCGGCCCGGGCGCGGGAAAGGCCGCCGCCGACGCCCAGTCTTCGCGCTCCAACGCGATCCGGGCCGTCATCGCGCTCCGGTTGTATTCGCTGAGGAGGCCACTCTGAGCCGGTGGGACCTCGAGACCCCGCCCGGTCGCGACGGCGTGCCGCGCCGCGGAATCCTGGCCCCGCTGGAGGTATCCGTAGACGGCGTAGTCGAGGGCATGCAGCTCGTGCCCCGTGGCCCCGGGCGATCCCGCGGCGCGGGCGTGCGCCATCCCGGCGTCGAACGATTGCCAGTTCGAGGCGACCGTCTCGTCCCACAGCCCGAGCCGCACGAAGATGTGCGACGGCATGTGCTGCGCATGCGGGGCCGCCGGCGCGATCCGCATGTAGCGGCGGGCGGCCCTCAGCCCGTGCCCGGCCAGCTCCGGTGAATCGGTGGAATGGATGATGTAGTGCGCCAACCCCGGGTGATTCGGGTGTTTCTCGAAGAGCGGGTCGAGCAGGGCGACGGCGCGCTTCTGCTGGGCGAACGTCGTGTCGGTGCGTGGGGCCGTCGCCACCAACGCCAGCGCATGGAAGATGCTGACTTCGGTGTCACCGGGGAGATCCCGATGGAGGCGGGCCATGGTGTCCGCATACGCCTGTAACCGGACCGCGTTGGTTGTGGCGCCAGGATCGCGATAGAGTGCCGCGACCGCGTTGACGAATCCCTGCTCCCGTGGACTCGGCAGCGGCGCCGCCGCGGCTCGGGTGGCCGCCTCGACACCCAGCGTCAGCGCGGTGCCGGCTGGCCCGCCGGCGAACGGGTTGCCCCAGGCGATGAGCGCGCGACCCCACTGGGCCATGGCGCAGGACGAATCGGCCTCGAGCACCGCGCCGAACGCAGGGTCACCCTCCTCCCACCAGAACGAGTGGAGTACGGCCATCGCTCGCTCGAATCGGGCTCGGGCCTCGGGCCTGCAGGAGACGGGAAAGCTCACCCGGCCCAGGCGACCGGAGGCGTCGCGGTGGGCGGGAAGCTGCTGGGCTGCCGCCATGGTCGAAGCCGCCAGGGCGGCCAACACCACGCCGCCGAGGATCGACTTGCGACGGGGACGCCCCGCCCTCGCTCCGGCGAGCCGCCGACGCCCTGTGGCACTCAAGCCGTCAAACTCCGGAAACACCGGCGCACCTCGGCTACGAGAGTCTCGGAGGTAAACGGCTTGGTGAGCACCGCGCAGGGACTCGCGATGCCGAGCTCGGCCAGTTGGGAGGTGCCGTAGCCGGACATGAGAAGAACCGGAATCTCCGGGCGCATCGTGGAAAGCGTCTCCAACAGCTGTACTCCGTTCAGCCGGGGCATCACGATGTCTGAGACGACGGCGCCCAGATCGGCGAGGCCTCCGCGAATCATTTCCAGCGCTTCCGCGCCGTCGCGCGCCAGGTGTACGCCGAAGCCTTCCTCTTCCAGAACGCGCGCCGCGAACCGGCGGATCGCCGGCTCGTCGTCGACCACGAGCACGTAGTCGCGCCGGTGGACCGAGGCCGGTCGCGGGGCGGAGGAGGGAGTGTCGGACGAAGCCTTTACGCTCACGGAGGTCCCGAGTGGAGGATGTTGAACACTAACGCGCCCCGGGGGAGACGCCACGTCCCACCCGGGCCGCCGCGGTCAGCCCCGGCGATCTGGTCGAGAAACAACTTGAGCTTACAGTCATATTTTGCTGTAAATAAACCACTTGAGAGCCATGCCGGCGAGGCGCTCTAGCGCCGTCTCGAGCGGCCGCGCTTGGCATTTCTCGCCACCGTCAAGGCGGCTTCGACCCAGGGAGCCAGCGCCTCCGCATCCTCCAGCACATCGCCGGGCACCTCGTAGTATCCCATGACTTCCCCCCCCTCGCCGAAGGGGCGGAACGGACCCATGCCGCGCGACTCGTGCCGCTCCCGGTTGGAGTCATCGACCTTGAAGTACAGCGTGTCGTCGTCCAGCAGAGCGAAAAACAGGTCGCCGGCGTACACGCCCACGCCACCGAACATGCTCCGCACACGAACATCCGATGCCGCTCGTTGGAGCTGCTCCAGCACGAAGTCCCTGAAGCCGTCGCTGACGCTCATCGGGCCTCTGCGCGACCGGCCGCCTCCGGCGGCCCGAGCCGGTGAGCCCGATCGTTCACCGCTGCCACTACCGGCCCTCGACGTGCAACAGCCGCGTCCGGTGCTTCACCAGGCGGAGGCTCAGGCAGAGCACCAGCGTCGCGGCCAGCGCGGCTCCCCACAGCGGGTCGAGGACCAGCCGGCCGGTGCTCCCGTAATCGGTGGCGACCTCGAGCGCGGTGAGCGATGCGATGAGGGCGAGCAGGGTGGAGTGCTCGCGGCGCAGCACTGTCAGGAGCGAGAACCGGACTCGCGGGGCGCGCCAGAGCCTGGGACGGGGAACGAAGGCCGGGGTGCCCGCCGCCCACGAGGTGTAGAGCGAGCCGAACTGCCGCCGGAGAAACTCCTCCTCGGCGAACATGATGCGCTCGTAATAGAGCCAGAAAATCAGGCTGACCATGACCGGCGCCCACCATGACCGGGAAAACAGCGCCACGCCCAGCCACATCAGATAGTTGCCGAGATAGAGTGGATGCCGGACGATCGAATAGAACCCGTCGGTGTTGAGTGAGCCGGCCAGCTGCCCGCCGGTATTGCGCCCCGAGGTGTCGCGGGGAACGAATCCCACGGTCGCCGTGCGCAGCCCCAGTCCGCTCAGCGCCAGGAACACGCAGCCGGCTTCCCAGGCGAGGTCGAGCCCGCGGTCCCCCGACAGATAGGAGGCTCCGCGGGCCGCGACGAGCAGCAGGGGGAACAGGAGCAGAGGCAGGTACCCGCGGCGCCGGAAGAGCCAGTTGCCGCTGGCCTCGAACTCCTCACGCATACCCATGGCGCGACCCCCCTCAGCCGTCGAGCTCGCCGACGTGTTCGATGATGCGTCCCACCAGTCCGTAACGCTGCGCCGCTTCCGCCCCCAGCCAGAAGTTCCGGTGGGTGTCCTCCTCGATGCGCTCCAGGGGCTGTCCCGTCTCGCGAGCGAAGATCCGGTTCAACCGGTCCCGCATGCGGAGGATCTCGCGGGCCTCGATGTCGATGTCGCTAGCCGTCCCGCCGGCGCCGCCGGCGGGCTGGTGCAGCAGGAACCGCGTGTTCGGCAGGCAGAACCGCTGCTCCTTCGGCACGGCGACGTAGATCAGGGCGCCCGCGCTCGCGACCCACCCGGTCCCGATCATTCGCACCCGAGGCCGGATGAAGCGGAGCAGGTCGTGAATGGTGTCCCCGGCCTCGACGTGCCCGCCCTGCGAGTTGAGGAAAATGGTGATGTCCGCCTCGGACTCGGCGGCAAGCGCCAGCAGCTGGCCCGAGACGGTGGCGGCGAGCCTTTGGCTGATCTCACCGCTGATGATGATGGTCCGGGCCCGCAACAGGCGCTCGCCGACGGGATCGGCGACGGCGGTGGGTGGGCTCTCAAGGTCGTCGTGGCGGAGCATGTGCGCTCTCCGAAGGTTTCGGTTCGCCTGAACACTAACGGGGCCATGACGGTCGCGCGCGCCGGCTGCTCCCCAGGAACCTCGAAAGGTAGCGTAGCGTTCCACCCACCGGCTCACCCACCGGACGAGAGGGGCGGGACGCAGGAACGATCGACCTCGACGAAGTCAGCGCCACCGTGGCGCGCCGGCGCTCCGCGCTGACCGGCCAACGGGCTCTGCTGGTGGGACTGTCCGGAATCGACGGTAGCGGCAAGGGGTTCGTGGCCGCCCGGCTGCGTGATCGCCTGGGGGCGTCGGGGCTCCGCGTCGCCCTGCTCAACGTGGACGGATGGCTCAATCTGCCGTCCGTCCGATTCTCGTCCACCGATCCGGGCGGACATTTCTATCGGCACGGCCTCCGCCTGGACGACATGTTCGTGCAGCTGGTCTTGCCGCTTCGCGATCGCCGCGCGCTCCGGCTCGAAGCGGACTACGCCGAGGAGACGGCCACGGCCTATCGACCGCACGTGTATGCCTTGGACGACGTGGATGTGGTGCTGCTGGAAGGCATCTTCATCTACCAGCGGGCCCATCGCCCCCACTTCGATCTGGGGTTCTGGATCGACTGCACCTTCGATACCGCGCTGGAGCGCGCCCTGCACCGGGCTCAGGAGGGCCTGCCGCCGGCGGAAACGATCGAGGCGTATCGCACCATCTATTTTCCCGCCCAACGCCTGCACCAGGCACTCGACCAGCCGCGTGGTGGGGCCGACGGCATCATCGTCAACGATCCACGGCTCGGCTGCCCACCGGTCATGGTCCGGCAGGCGGGCGATGAGGCGCGGAGCCTCGAGAAATGGGGCGCTTCGGCGGGTGGCGAGTGGTGGTCCGGCAGCGCTCGGTCTCCGATCGGCTCATGTCGCTCCCTTTCCCGCCGGTTCCCGGCGGCCGGCCGTCCGCACTGCGGGGCCGGGCGCTCATGGCGCCAGTCCGAAGGCCATCACCATGTCGCCCTGCTTGAATCCGAACAGCGCGTTTCCTCCGACGGCGACCGCGACGTACTGTCTGCCGCCAACCCCGTACGTGATCGGCGGCGCATTGACCCCGGCGTCGCATTGGTACGACCACCGGCGCCCGCCGGTCCCGGCGTCGAAGGCCGCGAACACCCCCTTCCCCGCTCCGGAGAAGACCAGGCCGCCCGCGGTCGCAAGCACGCCGCCGACCAGGGGCTCGTCGGTCCTGACTTGCCAGCGGAAGCTGCCCCCGGCCGCGAGGTCCACCGCGGTGAGCGTGCCCCACGCCTCCTCGGAATTCCGGGTGCTTGCGTAGCGCAGCACGCTACCGTCCGGACGCCGCGCCGTGTGGGCGACGTACCTGGTCGGCAGATGGAGCGCGGCGACGTAGAACAGCTTCCGGTCCCGATCGAAGGCGGAGGGCGACCAGTTGGCCCCACCGCCGATGCCGGGAGCGACGTCCACCCCGTCCCCAGGCGCCGGGGGCGTGAACAGGTTGCGCTGGGGTACGAACGCCTCGGACTTGAACAGCAGCCGGCCGTTCCGCCGGTCGAGCACGTAGACCCACCCCGTCTTTCCCGCGTGAGCCACGCCGGGCACCGGCGCCCCGTCGCGCACCAGGTCCACCAGCACCGGGGAGCTGGCCGCGTCGTAACCCCAGCGGTCGTGGGGAACCAGCTGGTAGTGCCAGACCAGCTTCCCGCTGCGCAGGTCGAGCGCGACGAGCGATGAGGTGTAGAGGTTGTCTCCCGGACGCGACGCGTCCGCCATCTGGGGCGAGGGATTGCCGGTGCCGAAAATGAGGAGGTGCCGCTCCGGGTCCACCACCGGCGTGGTGTAGATCGAGCCGCCGCCGAATTTCCAGGCGTCGCGGAGGCTCGAGGCCTCCGCCCGCTCGCGCTCGACGTCGCGTCCCAGCGGCACGCCGTCCGGGGTGGACGCCCGGAACGAGCCTTCCCACCCCGGGCCGGTCACGTCGAAGCGCCAGAGCGCGCGTCCCGTTCGGGCGTCGAAGGCGGCCATGAGCCCGGGCCGTCCGTATCGGCCGGCGACTCCCACGACCGCGAGGCCTCGATCCGGGTGCAGGCCGTACCCCACGCCGGCAATGCCCACGAACACCTTCCCGCCGTAGACCAGAGGCGCGGCGCTGATACCGACCCCGGTGGAGCCGGTGGCGCCGACCTGCGCCAGCGGATCGTTCGGCTTGAGTTGGCTGGTCGCCTCCGTGGCTCCGCGATACTCGGCCACCAGGACATCCCAGACGACGGCACCGGTCGCCACATCGAGGGCGACGAGTCGCCCGTCGACCGTCCCGACGTAGACCCTGCCGCCCGCCACCGCGACGCCCCGATTCGCGGGCCCGCAGCAGAGCTGGGCCGAACGGGATTGATGGCGGTAGCGCCACAGCTCGCGGCCGGTCCGCGCGTCGAGGGCTACGACCCCGCTGAACGGAAGGGAGACGTACATCGCGCTGTCGATCACGATGGGCGTCGCCTGGAAGGTGGCCGTCACACCGCTGTGGTAGGTCCACACCGGCCGCAGTCGTGACACGGTGGCGGTGTCGATCGCGGTGAGCGGCGAATACCGTTGCCCGGCCAGATCCAGGCCGTGAAGGGGCCAGCCGTGCTGTGTCTGGGCCGAGAGCGGCGATCCGGCCCCTGTCAGGAGCGCCCAGAGCGCGCACCGCGGGATAATCCGGCCCAGCTCCATTCGTCCTCCTCGCGGCGGAATGCCGGCGGGTGTTACGAGGGCGTCGGCCGCGGGACGACGAAGTGTTCTGACCCGGTCGAGGAGGTCCCCGCCCGGCCCGACTTAGGAGCCTTCCGGCCTTCCGCCCTGCTCGGCGGCGTCGCACAGGTATCGGACCGCCGCCTGCAGGCTGCCGGTCGGACTCGCGGCCACCTGCAGCGCATGGGTGACGTGGCGGGCCAACCCCGCCATCCCTTGCGGCTCACTGGCGGCCAATTTGGTCAGTGCGCCGGCCAGATCGCCCACCACGTGCTCCTCCACGATGCTCTGCCAGCCCGCGACGAACTCCCTGGTATCGCGTGGGGATTGCGGCTCCTGCGCCATTGCTCCTCCGGGATCTAGTGTGATCGCAGCACCCGCATCGGCGGGACCCACGCCCTTCGTCGCGCGGGACGGTAGGACGCGAGTAGTCCGACCAGGATCAAGATACCGGCCGCCCCGAAGAATGTGAGATGGTCGGTGGGGCCCACCCCGAGCTCGAGCCCCGAAGTTCCCACCACCTACTCGCTCTTCACCAGCTGAAGAAAGATGCTGACGCCGTCGAAGGTACCCTCCCCCGTCAAGGTGCCGCGGCCCGCGATGAATTCGGCGTCGCGAATGAAGGTGTCGGCGGTCTGATCGAACGTGACGGTCTGGCCCGCGAGGGTCCAGGTGCCGGTGAGATCCTCGTCCAGATCGCTGCCGTCCGCGTCGGCTCCCGGCACGAAGAGCCGGCCCGAGGTCGTGCCGCCCGGAGCCAGCGTGGCCTCGACCGTCGCTCCGATCGCGAGCAGGTCGGTGGTACCGACGCCGGAGGTGACCGTGAACGCACTGGCATGGTAGGTCCCGGCCACGGTGTCCTCGGTCGGCGTGAAGCTCTCACTGCCGCCGCAGGCCAGGAGATGGATCAGGGCGACCGGCGCCAGGAGGGAGGCTCGGTATCTCATGGGCTAGCCGTCGTCTTCCAGCGTAAAGCCGATCTTCAGCGTGACCTGCCAATGGGCGATCTTGGCGCCCTCGATGTGCCCGCGGGTCTCGGTCACCTCGAACCAGCGCAGGTTCCGGACGGTATCCGCGGCCTTCGCGATCGCCTTGCGGACCGCGTCCTCGACCCCGACGGTCGACGAGCCGACCAGCTCGATCGTCTTGTAGACGTGCTGCGACATCCGGCCTCCTCACGTTGAGCGGTTGGCCTCGCTATCCGAGGCCCGGATCACCGCGCGAATGTCCTCCGCCCACCCCGTGGCATCGTCCGGCGGCTCGAACGACCAGAGCTCCTCGCTGCGTCCTCTCCCGGAGCGCAGCCGGATCCGATCCCGCTCCCGCTCGACGGCGTAGAAGCGGCGGCTTCGCGGGGTTATCTCGAGTCCTACTTTCTCGTTCTTGTGGATGAGCACGCTCTTCCGCGTCACCACGATCGAGGCCAGCCGGTCCTCCCGCAGCTCCCGGCGGGTCCCCGGGTTCCGGGTGAATCGGAACACGTGGTCATCCGCCCGGCGGACCACGGCTTCATCGGCCAACCGCGCCTCCTGCGCCGCGGAAAGCGAGCCGGTACGCTCCCGGCAGCCGACCGCCGCCAGCAGACCCACGACGCCGCATAGCCCGACGGTGCGGACTCCGGCCGCAACTCGACCATCCGATCGCCAGCCACCCCATGCCCTCACTCCGGCTGCCCGGTGACGGTCGCAGGCAACAGCCAGATCCCGGTCCCGAGCGCCGCCGATCGGAAGGCTGGAGACGACATGGGTCGAGCGATCAGGTCGCGGTGTGGTCACTCTCCAGCTCCACCTCGATGCCGCCGACGAAGCCCGCCACGATGTTGTAGACCGCGCATGCGATGGCGCTGAGGATGAACCCCGCCACCCCGTACACGATGGGAAGCGCCACGACGAATCCGGGACGGAACCCCGTCTCCCTCGGCGCGAAGGCGGACGCGACCAGGAAGATGGGGAGTACCAGCAGCCCCATGAGCGCGTAAAGCACCCCCATGACCTTCGCCGTCTGCCCGATCCCGAAACGCCGAATCTGGTGGGGCACGAGGACCTCCTGGAGTGGGGCGTGAGAACGCGCGCCAGGGACGCAATCGAACCACGGTGCTGCACTCCCACCTGGCTCGAGTTCGCATCGGGGCGGGCACCGATTCGCAGATGGGCGTTCCTGTCTGAAACTCGCGGACGGCCGGGCTCGTCCGTCCTCGAATGGATCCGGACATCATTTCCGCGGTTACCGCGTTGGCCGGCGTGACGATCCCGGTACTCGCGCTGTCGATCGGCGGCCTGTTCATGTTGTCGCGCACCCGCATAGGCGAGGCCCTCGCCCGTCGGATCGCGGGCGACTCGCATCATCCCGAATGCGAATCGCAGCTCGTGGCCGTCCAGAACCAACTGGATCTCCTGCAGTCGCAGCTCAACGAGGCGCAGGAGCGGCTCGATTTCGCCGAGCGGCTCCTCACGAGGGTGGCGGAGAGCGACCGGGGCATGGCCGCCGGCGGTTCCTGAGGGCCCGTTTGGTTCACCCGTTCGGCGCCTGCCACTCGCGCCCGTGCCTGGCGCGGAACCGCACCAAGTCGACCGCCAGAACGAGGCCGAGCAGCGCGACCCCGGCCCCCACCAGGCGCAGCAGATCGACCGCGGATCTCGCGTGGGCCTGTTGCGCGATGGCGGTCTCGGTGAGCAATCGGGTCGTGAGAGCGGACGGCGTCCGGGTTCCCCGCTCGACATCCGTCGCATAGCGGCGCCACTCCTGGATGGTGCCCTGCGGCAGCTCACGCACCTGCGCCGCCTGGGCGCCGATGACCGCCCCGAGGCCCACCCCAATGAAGACCACCGCAACCACGATCCAGCCGGTCAGCGCTCGGCGCATGTGGAACTCATGCTCCGCCCGGCAACACGTCGATATCGGACGGATTCAGGGCCACCTCGCCGTGACCCGGGACGTCGAGGGTAACTCGGTCCCGCAGCGGCCCGGCGGGCGGCCGTCTCGTGCGCGAGACCTCCACGATCGTCCCGGTCTTGCCCACGACGCGAGCGACACCGGTCTGGAGCACCCGCGCCTGTCGGCCAGGAATACAGTCATCAATGTTCGCCACCGTAGCCTCCGCTGACCCGGTCGAGGTGGGCGACGACACCGGCCTCCGACAAGGAGGATCCGGCGCCGGGCTCGGCCGGGCACTGGGTGAAGTGTTCGCTCCTGTTCGATCCCAACCACCATGGCTGTCGCGGGAGGCGGAGCGCTCGCGGCTCACGCCGGCCGGCGTCCCTCCCGGATCGCGTCGAGAATGTCGTCGCGGCCGAGCCGCGCGTCGATCGCCGGGACATCCAGGGGCGAGAGGACCGGCTGTTCCGGTCGCACCACGAACGAACGCCCGTCCTTGCGCCGGATTCGCACCGCGCCGTCCTTGCTGGCGCGCTCGAGCAGAGAGGCCAGCCGTTGCCGCGCTTCCAGAGCGGTGAACTCCTTCATCCGCTATGCCTCGACCATCCGCTATGCCTCGACGACCCGGACGCCGGCCTCGTGGGCCGCCCGGCCGAGCCTGGGATCCAGCGTGAGGAGCGGCGCGCCGTGACTCCGGGCGCACGCCATAAGATACGCGTCATAGGCGTAGAGGCCGAACCGGTCCGCCAGCTCCAGCGCCTCGCCCAGCTCGACGTCGACCAAGCGGATGGGAATCCGGGCATAGGCGGCGAGGGCGGCCTGGACCTCGGCCAGCTTCAAGCGCCGGCGTTTGAGCAGGGCCGAGAGTGCGTTGCCGGTCTCCCAGTGGACGGACCCCGGCGCCAGCAGCTCGGCGCCCTGGGTCCGGGCGATGAGCCGGTCCCGGCTGGGCTCCCCGGTGAGGACCGCGACGAGGGCGGAAGTGTCGACGACGTACCGCGCAGGATCGGTCATGGCGGGAACCCTCCGCGGCCGGGAAGCCTTCTATATCACAATCACACGAGATCACACGAGACCGGTTGCAACCCAGACGGTCAGCAGCCCCAGGAGGTAACGACCCATGCGCCGGCCACTCTTCACCCCGAGCTCCTGCCCGGCAACGCCGGAACCCAGTGCCCTGCTGTTGTTCATCCAGCAGGCCCAGCGCACCTTGGTCTACCGCACCCCCGGCTGAGCGCCGACGCTATTGGTCGCTCGGGGAGAGGAACTCCCGAAACCGGCGCCGTGCGTCGCTCCGGCCCGCCTGCCCGGAGACCGTCGGCCTTTCCCCCACCGCTCCCGACATCAGAAACTCGGCCGGCCCACCCGGTTCCCCCACCGCCAGCGCCGCGAGCCAGCGGTCGCCGTCAGCCAGGGTGATTTCGGTGCCGTCGGCAATGGTCGCTTCCGGCGCAAAGACCCGATCGACCAGCTCCATCGATGCCGGTACGATCCGCTCCTGCCCGTTGTCGCAGACACGAAAGATCATGGTCCGGCTCGCCCTTCGGCCCCCGCCACGGCGCCCGATGCCGGTGCCAGGTGGTAGCGCTCGCACAATACCGCGGCGTGGTGCATGACGTGCCCGACGATGATGTAGGCCAGCGCCCGGGCGCTGACGGAGGCGCCGCTCGCCTGCCCCGCGCGCGCCCAGGCGTCACGCGGCAGTCCTTCCAGGAAGGCGATCGTGCTCCGCCTGAGCGCCCGGAACTCGCCTAGGAGCGACGCGAGCGTGCGGGCATCGAACTCGGCGGGAGGCACGTAAGCGTTCTCGTCGAACCCCGGGAGGGGCGTCGCGTCACCGCGTGCGATCCGCAGCAGGCGATAGCCGAAGATCCGCTCGGCGTCGGTGATGTGCCCCACCACCTCCTTGACGCTCCACTTGCCCGGCGCGTACCGGGCGCGCGCCATGGCGTCGTCGAGCGGGGCCATCAGGCGCTCCAGATCCTGGAGCTGCTCCACCAGGTATTCCCCGATCTGCCCGTCCGCGACCCGAGAGATATACCCGTGGTAAAACGGGGCGGATTCGTGGGGCGCGGGTCGTGGGAGAGACAGCGTGCTCATGTTTCACTCCTCAAAACGCTCCTGGGTGAGCCGCCCGCCTGGCGATCTGTCGACGCGGGGCGCGACACCTGGAAGTAATACGGGGGAGCGGCCTTGGATTCTACCTCGAGCCCGACCGACCGATCACCGAGCGTACCGGTCGGCGCCAAGAAAATGCAGGGAAACGTACGAATCGTTGCCCACTACCCAGCTGTCGTGGGGTACCGCAGGTACATAGAACAAGTCCCCCGCGTGCATCTGGATCACCCGGTCCTCGAACGCCACGGTGGCGCTGCCCGCGAGCACCAGCCCCACGTGCTCGACCGAGCACCGATTGGCGCCGACCGTCGGCCCCACGTGCTCGGACCACCTCCAGCCCGGCTGGTAGGTCGCGCGTCCGACGGACAGTGGCCCGATATGGACCAGCTCGAAGCGGCCCTTGGCCATTTCCCGGACCTCGTCGGGCTGCTCGAACCGCTTGAGAATCACGTCCAGGTTCTGCGCCACTTGCACTCCTTCCCCGGTGGTTGGATGGCCATCGCGGCCCGATCCCGCGGCCCGATCCGGCAACCCTAGGCGGCCGGCGGCGGTGGCTGGCTCATGCGTTTCACCGCCGCGCGGTTCACCAGGATTCGAACGTTGTTGCTTCGCGCATCGCCCGGCAGCACGAAGAAGAACGGACGCACCGGCGGATACCGTACCGTGAGCCCGACAAGGTGTTCGCCGTCGACGAATTCCAGCGCGATCGGGAAGGCACCGCGCGCGCGTCCGTCACCCGATTCCAGGGCCAGGATGTCGCTGCGCCCGGAGTCGCCCACCAGATCCTTCACGAAGTAGAGCGCCTTCAGCTCGGTCAGCTTGACCTCCAGCGTCCCTTGGGCCACGGTCCGGATGTGGCATTTCGGCCGGCCGGGATCCACGTCCAGGCTGACCCCTTTGACGACCCGACCATCCAGGTAGTGCGCGACGACCTCGTTGGCCATGGGATTCTCCTCGGCGTGCTCCCGTTACGCCTCGCGGCGCTGAACCAGTCGAATCCATACCCGCAGCGCGACCCAGTGCGCCGTCCCGATCACCAGACCGGTGCCGGCGGCGACGAACAGCTCGCGCGTCACCAGGAACTTTGCGTTGATCAGCTCGGCGACCGCGCCGGTCACCAGCCCGGCGGCGGCGAAGGGCCACCAGGCGATCCGGGACGGCGCGGAGCGCCATCCGAACGCCACCAGCGCGGTGGCGTAGAGGACCACGGCGCTGCCGATGGTGACGGCGAGGCGGCGCTCCCGGTCGGCGGCCTCGTACCAGAGCATCATGCTCCCCACCATCAGGACCACGAGCGTAGTGCCCACGGTCTCGATCCGGGAAAGCCACGCCGGCCTCATGCCCCTACCCTCGCGCATCATCGCGCTCCGCTAGCGGAAGAGATCCCACTTGAGAAAGCTCACTTGCCACCGGCCGTTCACCTGCCGCCAGCGGATATCATAGCGCGCACTCACCTTGACCCGCCGATGCGTGAAGTTCCACATGCCGTCCTCGATCAGGTACGCACCGTCGGCCGTGACCCTCCGGGGGCGGAAGTCCGACTGGGAGACTCGCGAAGCGAGCGCCAGGCCGAGAAAGTAGCTGATGGCCGCGCTCCCGCGACGAGCGGTGTCGGGAGCCGGCGGCCAGATCATGACATCGGACGCCAGGAGCCGCCGGAGCGCGACCGAGTCGCGCTTCACGAAGGCGGCCGCCAGCTGCCAGCGCGGCGGTGGACTCTGATCCGGTCCGCCCGTGGCCGGTTGCGCGGCCGGCGCGCGCGCCCCGCCGGCCGGCAGGATCAGCAGCAGGAGCAGCACATGGAGTAGCCGCATGAGGCCAGCTCATCGTCCGAGGGGCCGAGACATTGACCATACTCGAATTGGGAATGCCTGCATCCTACGTAGAACGGCCGGTCCGTGACAGGATCGCCATCACAATCGTACCTCAGGCCTCGCCGATCGCGCGGGCCTGCTCCCGCAGCACCCGGACGGCAAGGTCGATCGTCCGGCGGTGGGTGCGAAACGCGAGCGACGCCATCCGCAGCGTGAACCGGCCGTCCAGCATGGTGGAGGAGAGGAAGACCCGGCCGTCCCGCCGGGATCCGGCCACGATCGCCCGGTTGATCTCGTCGATCCGGTCGGGGCTCGCCCCCGCGGGAGCCCAGCGATAGGTCACGACGGACAAATCCGGCTCCGGCCCAACCTGGTACCCGGCCCGCTCGATCTCCCGATGGAAATAGCGCGCCAGCAGCAGCTTCTCCTCCAGGGCGGCACGAAACGGCCCGGTCCCCAGCAGGATGAGGGGCAGCCACATCCGGAGCCCGCGGAAATGCTTGGAGAGCTCGGGCGAGACATCGGCGGGAGAGATCTCGCTGGGCTCGCGGACGGCGTCCTGCATATAGCTGCCGGAGAGGTCGTGACTGGCCACGAGCGGCTCGGCGTCGCGCACCACCAGGATGCCCGACCCGTAGGGCAGGAACAAGCCCTTGTGCGGGTCGAGCACGACCGAGTCGGACCGCTCGATGCCTCGCAGCGCGGCCCGGCCGTACTCGGTCAGCAGGAAGAACCCCCCATAGGCCGCGTCCACGTGGAACCAGCACCGCTCCCGCCGGGCGACGCTCGCGATGGCGTCGAGCGGGTCCACGGCGCCGGTGTCGGTGGTGCCGGCGGCCGCGATCACCAGCCACGGCCGAAGCCCCTGAGCCCGGTCGGCGCCGATCGCCTGCTCCAACGCGTCGGGCCGCATCCGGTATCCGGAGTCCATCGGAACATGGCGGATCGGCGCCTCGCCCATGCCGGCAATGCGGAGCGCCTTCTCGATGGAGTGGTGCGCCTGGGCCGTGAGATAGACGACCGCGGAGGGATAGTGCGCCGCGCGGAGGCCGTGGGCGTCGCGTGCGGTGACGATCGCCGTGAGGTTCGCGATGCTGCCGCCGGAGGCGATGTTGCCGGCGGCCCCCGGGGGATAGCCCACCAGGTCCGCGACCCACCGGATCAGCAAGTTCTCCATCCGCACCGGCCCCGGCCCGGCGAAGAAGACGCCCGCGTACTTGTTGCCGACCGCGGCCAGGTAATCGCCCAGTGCGGAGTGGTAGATCCCGCCGCCCGGGATATAGGCCAGGTGCCCCCCCGACGCGGTGTTGGCGCCCGGCCGCACGACGTGGCGCTCGATCAGCTCGATCGCGGCATCGAGCGGAACGCCCCGCTCGGCAATGGGATGGTCCAGCAACCCGCTGCCTCTGTCGCCGACATCGTCGAACGCCTTCAGGGTCTCGATCTTCCGGAGGAACCGTTCGGAGGAGGCGATCACGGCATCGCGGAGCCGTCGCCGTCGGCTGGTGCCTGGCTCCAGCGGGCGGGCCTCACGCTCGAGCTTTCGCAGCCGGTTGAGGATGTCAGTATCGTCCATGAGCAGGCTGAATCATGGTTGGCGACCGGGGTGGAGCGCCAGGAGCCGCCGGCTTCCTAGTGCCCCCGGATTCGTTGCTGTACCCGGCGCACCTCCGCGACGATGGAACGCGCCCGGTCGACCGGCACGCCTTCCCGGAACAGCGCGCGCTCGGCATCCGCGTCGGACTTGCCTTCCGCGAACAGATCCATGACGCGCCGCGTCAGGCGCATGGTCTCCTCCGGCCGCTCGCCACCCCGGAACAGGTTTCGCCACCAGCTCATCCCACCTCCGTGTCATGTCACCGGACCGCCCCGCCTCAAGGCTTGTCGCGTAGGAGAATGATCTCCGTCCGCACGCCGGTTGCGTCCGGCGGCTTCCCCGCCACATCATATTCCGACCGCCGGGGCGCATCGGTTCCCGTCCGACCTCGCTCGCATCCCTGTCCGCTGAGCATGTTCATGTCCGTTCGCCACGACCCCGGAGCTTCCCGCTTCTTCCTGCCGCTTGCCGACGGAGACGCGGAGCTGTTCTACGCGCCGTTCAGCGAGGACGTGCTCGACCTCCAGCATACCGAGGTGCCGCCATCCGGACAGGGGCACGGCATCGGGGACGCGCTGGTCCGCGCGGCCCTGAGCTACGCCCGCGAGAACGGCATGCGGGTCATGGCGACGTGTCCCTACGTGCGAGCCTGGTTGCGCCGGCACCCCGAGGAGCGGCCTTAGGCCGCTCCTCGGGGGGCGGCGAACAGCGCCCGGATCGCGGTGGTGTAGCGGGTGGAGTCGGAAACCGGCCGGCACCGATCCCCGTCGTACCCTGAGCGACAGTTTCATGCCGGCTCCACCTCGACCTGAGCCAGGCCGCCGTGGTCATACACCACCCTGACCCGCCACGGCCGACAACAGATCTGGCAATCCTCGATGTAGGCCTGCACGGCGCCGCCGCCGGGATCGAGACCGATGGTCACCATCTCCCCGCAGCAGGGGCAGCAGACCTCGGCCTGCGTGTCCCAGGTGTCGAATGCTGCTTCGGGCGGTTCACCCGGGTCTTCCGGATCGAAGTCGTCGGTCGCGGTTGCCACTTCTCACCACTCCTTGCCCCTGGGTCGTGATGCGCCTGCTTCGCTGGGCATTCGCCGCCTTGCTGATGGCGTGCACCGGCCTGTTGCTGATCTATCGTGCCAAGGACCCCGAGCGCCGAGCCCTCGACGATGCCGCACGCTCCGAGTCGCCGGGACGGTTCGTTCGTTTGGCGGACGGCGTCACCCACTACGAGAGGCTGGGTCCCGACACCGGCCGGAACGTGGTTCTGGCCGCGGGCTTCTCGGTTCCGGCGTACATCTGGGACTCGCTGTACCAAGGGCTGGCCGACTCCGGGTTCCGCGTCGTCCGCTACGACTACTACGGCCGAGGCTGGTCCGACCGGCCCGACGCGGCCTACGACCAGGACCTGTTCGTTCGCCAGCTCACCGGCTTGCTGGATTCACTGGGCATCACGACGCCGGTGGACCTCGCCGGGCTCTCGTTCGGCGGTGCGATCATCACCAGTTTCGCGGACCGACATCCGGAGCGGGTCCGGTCGCTGATCTACTTCGACCCGGTCTTCAACACCCAGCGGCCGCTCCCTCCCGAGGAGCGCTCGGCGTGGGCCTGGAACGTCTACATGGTGCTCAGGGGTGGCGGCGACGCGATAGCCGACGGCCAGCGCTCCGATTTCCTCCACCCCGAACGGCATCCCGAGTGGGTGACCCGCTACCGGATCCAGCAGCAGTTCGAAGGTACGCGCGAGAGCCTCCGGCGCACCCGCGCCGCGATCGCGGTCGCGCCCCACCAGATGGAACAGATCCGGAGGCTGGGCGAGTCCCCGCGGCCGGTGCTCATCGTCTGGGGGAAACAGGACCCGGTGGCGCCGTTCAGGGACAGCGAGGCACTGAAGGCGGCCATGCCGCGGGCGACGCTCGTCGCGGTGGACTCGGCGGCGCATCTGGCGCACCTGGAGCAGCCGGGGGTCGTGGTGCCCGCGGTGGTTCGGTTTCTGCGAGGCCAGCCTCAGCGGTGACGCTCCCAGGTTTCGATTGCGCTCCACACCTCGCGCGAGGCCGAGACGCCGTCGGGAAAATGTGAGGCGAAGTCCTCCCGAAGCCGGGCCGCATGGGTGGTGAGGTAGCGGTCGAGGTCCGTTTGGGACGCTGCCTCATAGCGGACGCGATACCGGCCGACTGCCGACCGGGTCAGCGCCGCGCCCTGAAAGCACCCGGTGGCCAGGAGGTCAGGGATGTGCACCTGCCGCATGTATCGCTCGTACGCCTCGATGAGCCGCGGCTCGACGACCGTCGTTATCTCGTAGGTGACCATGTCGGATTCGACCCGATGGCGAGGATCACGGCGGCGGCCGCCTTCGCACGACCTCGGCAACCAGCTGCTTCAGGACAGCTACCTCCTCCTTCGTGGGCTCCCTGGGGCGCATCTCCCATTGGGGATCTTCCTCGTCGACCGGCTCGGGACCGGTGACCAGCCAGAAGGTTCCCCGGAAACTCCCATCGGGCTCCAGGCGTCCTCCGATGCTCTCCTGACGGATCAGCACCGGCCCGGGTCCGCCGGTGGGCCCGGATCGAAAGAGCACATGGTCGGAGGCGCTTAGAGTCTGGCCGGTGGCGTCCAGCAGCACCTGGAGAATCCGCAGGCCGGCAGACCCGGCCGAGAGCTCGAGGATGAGGGTCTCCCACCCGGCGACCGGCGCCATGAGAGCCGACGCCTGCTGCGCCGGCGGGATCACGGGCGACGCCCGCGGGGTCGCCCCGTCGGGCAGAGGACCCAGCAGGGCATGCCAGGAATTCATGCCACCTACTCGGGTATCACCGGCTTCACCGTGACGGTACCGGACATCCCGACGCCGCCCGGACCGCCGTGAACCGAACAATGGTAGTGATACACGCCAGGGGCGGTGAATTGGAAGACGTGCCACTTGGGCCAGTCGGCCGGGGCCCCGGACTGGGGTGGGGAGTCCCCATCGTCGGGCACGATGTTATGTCCGACACTCCCCGGCGGCCAGAACCAGTTGACACTGCCCCCGACCGGCACCGTCAGCTCGGCGGGCTCGAACCGGCCGGCGCCGGCGCCCAGCACCAGGATCGTGTTGGGGGCGTCGGGATCGGGAGTCGCGATGGCGGTGAAGCCGACGGCCGCTCCGCCGTCTCCATCGACCCGGGCCGTCATGAACTGCTCCGCGAAGAGCAGAAGGGGCGTCCAGGTGGTGGCCGCCATGCCGTCGGGTCCGGTGCGAACGGTCGCCGGGTTCACCGAGCCCTCCGTCGTGAACCAGACGACGGTCACCCCTGCCGCGGGCTTGTCGTTTCGGGTGACCACCACCCGAAGGCTGTCCGGCAGCCTGACGCCGGCGACGCCGACCTGTGCGTCCCCGCTGTTGGCGGGCTTGGCGATCCGGAATTCCCCGATGTTCGGGGCCTCCCGGTCGGCGGCGCTACACGCCAGCAGCAGGACGGTCACCGCGCGGAAGCCCACCGCGGCCGGGGTCCTGCTTTCCCAGGGCTTCGAGGCCGGCTGGATTGAGCGGTTGGTCATGACGCAGGAGACGAGTGGAGCACATCGGCTTGGACGGCGGCCGGTCGCTGTCGAGACTCGGGATCCGACCGACTGCCGTGGGGGCACCTGAGGGACGCGAGCCGGGATGTCGATTGGTCGCCCGCTCGTTCGACTATATGTTATGGCGAGCACGATGCTCGCCGCCAGAACTTCCCACGGTCCTCTCGAAGGGAGCCCCAGGATGAGCGGTGTACGTTTACTCGTCGGCACCCGTAAGGGCGCGTTCGTGCTCACGGCCGACGGCAAGCGTCAACGGTGGAGCGTCAGCGGCCCCCATTTCGCGGGCTGGGAGATCTACCACGTCAAGGGGTCGCCGGTGGACCCGACCCGGTTGTACGCGTCGCAGTCCAGCGGGTGGTTCGGGCAGGTGATGCAGCGCTCCAACGACGGTGGCAAGACCTGGGAGGCGGTCGGCAACGAGTTCCGGTACGACGGCGTCCCCGGCACGCACCAGTGGTACGACGGCACCCAGCATCCGTGGGAATTCGCGCGGGTCTGGCACCTTGAGCCGTCGCTGACCGACCCCGACACGGTCTACGCCGGGGTGGAGGACGCGGCGCTCTTCCGCTCGTCCGACGGAGGCCGCACCTGGGAGGAGCTCTCCGGGCTGCGCTGTCACGGGTCGGGCCCTCGATGGCAGCCGGGTGCCGGCGGGATGTGCCTCCATACGATCCTGCTCGATCCCAAGGATCCGGCGCGGATCTTCATCGCCATTTCGGCGGCGGGTGCGTTCCGCAGCGAGGACGCGGGCAAGACCTGGCGTCCGGTGAACCGCGGACTCCAGTCCCAGGGGATTCCCGATCCCAATGCCGAGGTAGGCCATTGCGTCCACCGCATCGCGATGCATCCCTCGCGCCCGGACGTGCTGTTCATGCAGAAACACTGGGACGTGATGCGCAGCGACGACGGCGGGGATTCGTGGAAAGAGATCAGCGGAAACCTGCCGACCGATTTCGGGTTTCCCATCGACGTTCACGCGCACGAGCCGGATACCATCTACGTGGTCCCGATCAAGAGCGACTCGGAACACTATCCGCCGGAAGGAAAGTTGCGGGTGTACCGCAGCCGGACGGGAGGGAACGAGTGGGAGGCGCTCACCCAGGGTCTGCCGCAGCGCGACTGCTACGTCAACGTCTTACGGGACGCGATGGCGGTCGACTCGCTCGAGTCGTGCGGAGTGTACTTCGGCACCACCGGCGGACAGGTGTACGGGTCGTTCGACGCGGGCGACAGCTGGGCACCGCTGGTCCGGGACCTTCCCGCGGTCCTGTCGGTGGAGGCACAGACGCTCCGATGATCCGGGTCGTGCTCCCACCGCACCTGCGCACGCTGGCCCGGGTCGGCGAGGAAATCACGCTCCAGGTGGAGGGGCCGGCCACCCAGCGGTCCGTGCTGGACGCGCTCGAAGCCAGCTACCCGGTCTTGCGAGGCACGATCCGCGGCCACGTGACCCACCGGCGCCGGCCCTTCGTGCGGTTCTTCGCCTGCGAGCAGGACCTTTCCCACCAGCCGCCCGATTCGCCTCTGCCCGAGGAGGTCGCAAAGGGGGTGGAGCCGTTGCTGGTCGTGGGCGCCATGGCGGGCGGTTGAAGTTCGCGCACGAGGTCTCCCTCACTGGTCATATGCCAGCGCCATCCGTCCGGCGCCAGCCAGCGCCGGGCCAGGCGATTGTACCGCGCCACGAAGGTCTGTCGCCGATCCCAGACCAGGAAGCATGCCCGGTGCATCGCGGCGTCCGAGAACCGCCACAGGGGCTCCAGCTCGTCGGCGATGAAATCCGGGGTGAGGAGTGCGTCGTCGTCCACTTTGATGCCGGTCCCACATAACGCGCACCAGGCACGCCCGGCTCGTATCCGGTCCATTGAACCACCCAGGCCCCTCTCTCAGCCCTGCTCGATCGGATCGGACCACACCGCCAGCTCCTGCCCGCAAGGATCACGAAAGTGGAACCGCCGGCCACCGGGAAAGTCGAAGATCGGCCGGGTGATCTTGCCGCCAGCGGACTGCACCGCCGAAGCGACGGCCTCCAGGTCGGTGGCGTAGATGACCACCAGCGGGCCGCCCGCCCGCGCCGCTTCACCACCCCGGAAGCCGCCGCTCAACCGGCCATCCACGAAACTGGTGTAGTCCGGACCATAGTCGGTGAACACCCAGCCGAAGACCGAGCTGTAGAACCGCTTTGCCGCCGAGACATCGGCGACGGCAAACTCGATGTAGTCGATGCGGCGATCATGCTCCCTCGAACTCATACGGCGCTCCGTGTGGGTGACTTCGAGCGTCTCACGGGGTCTCTCCGTACGCCTCAAGCGGCTCGACGATCACGGCGGTGCCGTAGCACAGCACCTCGGTCACGCCGGACATGATCTCCGTGGCATCGTAGCGGACTCCGACGATCGCGTTCGCTCCCCGTCGCTGGGCATGCGCCAGGAGAATGTCGAAGGCGTCGGCCCGCGCGCGCTCGCACAGCGAGGTCAGTATCGTGATGTGGCCGCCGATGAGGGTCTCGACCCTGGCGCCGATCGTTCCCAGCAATGACCGGGACCGCACCGTCACCCCGCGAACGACTCCCAGGGACTCGACGATGCGGTAGCCGTCGAGCGTGAAGGCGGTCGTGGTCATCTCCTCGTGCATGTCGGGCTCACGGAGTCGGGTGCTCGAGGGTGGGCTTCAACTCGTGTGACTCTCCGGCCCCGCTCCAGCCCTCGTCCGGGATGCCTGGGGTGCCCCGGTCGTGGCCTACGCCAACGGTCCCGTGCCGGTGAAGTGCACGATGGTCGCGTCGGGAGTGCGGCTGTCGAAGCGGGTTTCGCTGACTCTTGCCGCGCCCTTCTGCCCGTTGTCCAACGTCAACGAGAGCCGCTCGTTGGGAAGAATGCCGTCGACGCTGCGCGACTGAAACTCCCCGCTCCAGGACTGGCGGCCGGTACTCAGTTCCGTGACGGTGACCTGAACTTCCACGTGATCCAGATCCCGGTGGTTCGAGCGCTCGATGAGGGCCAGGTGCGAGGCCATACCGCGACCTACTTTCTAACAGGGGGGAGCCGCCGGGGGCAAACCGATGCCTGCCCCGTCAAGGAATGGTACTCCATCGGTCCGGATGGCGCAGGATCGCCACGCGCTCAGGGCCTCGGCGGATTCGACCCGGGCAGGTACTTGTCTCGCAGGACCCGGAGATGATGGAGCTCGTGGCCGGCGATATGGAAAGCCAGGCCCCGCACCGAGGCGGAGTACCCGTTGACGATGCCGCGGTGCAGCCAGGCGCCGTCCGGCAGACCGATGAGCAACGCGATGGTCCCCTGCCGGACCGCGCGGTACTCGGCAAGAAGGGCGGCCAAGGATCGGCGCTCGAACCCGGCGCCGGCGACGTACAATTTCTCGTCGAAGCCCGGCAACGCACGAGGGTCGCCGCGGGCGATACAGAGCGCCCGGTAGGCAAAGATGCGCTCGTCGTCGGCCAGATGGCCGACGATTTCCTTCAGGGTCCACTTGCCCGGCGCGTAGCTGAGCCCGCTTGCGGCGTCTTCTCCGACCGGCTCGAGCAAGGCGAGCGTCTGGCCGGCCACCGCGCCCAGGGCCTCGACGGCATCGTTTCCGGGAACCTGGTCGATGTCCGTCGTGGCGTATTCCGCGAACTCGCCGGCTCCAGGACGGCCAGACGGGGATCGATTCAAGACCGGCTCTCTGTGAGGGATTGGGAGGGCACTACCTGAGATCAAGGCAGTCCGAGCTCGCCCGCAGCACTCGCGCCTGGTTCCCCGAGCCGACGAACCGGAGCACGATCGGCGCACCGCGGCACGCGTCCCCCGGCGGATACACGAAGACCTCGGTAGTATCGCCCCGCCGCTCCCCCGTCCAAGCTGTAACCAGCCGTCCCCAGAGCGCCAGAGTATCGGGATGCGCACGGGCGGCGCCCAACGCCCACAAGACCGGCGACACCGAGGCCGACATCCCCAGGAGCCGCACCGAGTCCTGCCGGATGGCCGCTTTGAGGTAGCGCTGTGCCGGCTGGACGTAATCCCGGCCCGGCCAATCCGCGGAGTAGGGCTGGAACGTGAGCAGGGCCGTGGCGAGGATACCCGCCGCCAGGAACATCAGGTACAGGGGAGCCTTGCCGTTCATCCGGGACCTCCTGGTCCGGCCGACGGGGTCCGTCGGCCGCGCCCGGCGCGCCAGCACTCAATGGGCGGGCGGCCGCCGCAACAGCCGATACCAGCCGGCGATCCACGCACCGATGGCGGCCACAGCCGCTCCGAGCACGATGGCCACCCCGGCGGAACTGAGCTGAGGCGGTAGATGGGTATGGGCCGCCAGCACCAACCCATGAATCGCGAGAGCGATTCCCGCCATCGCACACCCGAGCCACCACATGTAGGCCCGCACCCGCCGGACCGCCTCGTGGCGGTGTTCGGCGCGAGTCCAGTGCTCCCGAGCGGGAATGTTGAGCCGCTCCGGGCCGCCCCGGGTCACGGCGTTCACCAGGCCGATGGTTCCGAGCGGAAGCACGGCGCCCACGGCGATCAGCAGGAGCGCGTATGCCGGGCGGCTCGACCAGCCATTGGGGACTCCGGCAGCGTCGAAGTGCGACGCCACCACTGGAGGGAGATGTCCGGTGGTCATCAGCACCACCACGACCAGTCCGGTGGCGAGAACCCAGAACAGGCCGCGTCCATGCCGCACCATACCGGGCAGGCCAGTCCCGCCCACCTCACCCAAAGGTCTTTTCGTCGGCGCTCCGTCCGTACACGGCCGGCACCGGCACATCCAGACAGCGGAAGTAGACGACCAGTTGCCCCCGGTGGTGGTACCAGTGGTTGAACATGAGAGACCGGATCAAGGCGGCTTTCGGAATCGTGAAGACCTCCTTGCCGTTCTGACTCAGCCGCCACGGCGCGGCCGCCGATGTCGAGTCGAACTCATGCAGAAAGGCTTTCGCGTCCTCGAGCGCGGCGTCAAAGGCGGGAATCAGCTCCCCGACCTCGTCCGGCATGCGCGGCTCGAAGTTCACGTTGGCGGCCTCGAGGCCGTCCAACCGGGCCAGCCCGGAAATGTTGCCGGGAATGGTGGCGACGTGCCAGGCGAGCTGGCCCAGCGTCATGGACTTGGGACTGGGACGCCACCCAAGCTTTCCCGCCGGCACGCGTTCCAGCACTCGCCGGGTCGGGCCCGCCTCTTGCTCCAGTTCGGCCAGTAGTGCATCGGCACTCATGCGTCCTCCGCAGCTTTGGTCGAGCGAGAGGGCTCGGGGTGTTCAGAGCCCCAGCTCTGTGGATAGCTGATGACCGCGGTGCCGTCAAGAAACATGGCGACGGTGCGAAGACCGGCCGTCAGGGGCCGACCCGATGGCCGGCGGCTCGCAGCGCATCGAGGGCCGCGGCGAGGTCGCGCGCCTTGACGAGGACATAGTCGGTCTCGTAGGTGGAGATGGCGAAGATGCTCAGCCCCGCCTCGGCCAAGGGCTCCGCGATCGACAGGAGGATGCCGACGAGAGTCGGTGGCAATGAGCCGCGGACCCGGACGGCGCGATAGTCACGCTCGCACCGGACTCCCGCAGGCACGGCGTCCTGCACCACGGTAATCGACAACTCGTCCGGCGTACGGCTGATGGTGAGAAACGATGCCGGCGAGGACGCCCACGGTGGCAGGAGAGCCTCCGCCGGCAGGCGGCAGATGGCCAGAGTGTCGGGCAACACCTCCAGGGGCAACCGGGCGCGCTCCCGGCCGGCTGCCGCCTGAGCGTCCGCGGCGGGCATCGTACTCCGATCTGCGACGTCTCGAGGCACCTTCATGCGCTAGGGCGCCAGCCCATCTCCCGGAGCCTCGCCTCCATCTCGCGGTGTCGAGCTTCCCAGTCCGCCGGAGGTTGCTCCCCGTCCTGCGCGACGGCAAGGCACCTGTCGCTGGTCCGCCGAGCCTGGATTCAGCTTGCACTCCTCATGGCTCTCCATCCCCACGCGCCGAGCCCGAGCCGCCACCCGGGCTAGTCCGGGATCGCGATGCTCTGGATCGATGCGACCAGGTCGATCTCTCCCAGCAGGGTCGCGGCTCCGGTGCTGAGATTCATGGTGTAGAGATTATTGATGCCGCTCGTCGTCATCGTTGCGTACATCACCCCATCACCCCCAAGATCGAGCGCGGCGCACCGAGCGGTGGAGGTGCCGGTAGGCCCCACAGTGGTCACCTCGCCCGTGCCGGGGTCGGACATGATCACGAAGACGTCGAGCGACCAATCGATCCCATAGGTCGTCGGGCTGGCTCCGGTGACCGCGGTGGCCACGAGGGCGGGGGCTTCGGACTCATTGGGATCGCCGGTGGCATAAGCCAGTACCGGATCCGTGGCAACCACCTGGCCAGTTGCCGGATCCAGACGGAGGTTCTGCCCAGTCTCCGCGCTCTGGAGCCGGATCTCGTCGGTGGCCGGGTCGATCACCATCCCGAAGTGCTCTCCAGAGACCGCGGGAATGAACGCCGCACCGACCGCCGTGGCGGCAGCCGTCACCGTATCCACGATGTAGACTCGGCTGTCGGTACCAACCCCGTAAAGATTGCCGTCGGACGAGCGGAAATCGATGCCAACGATGCGCTCGCCGACCGGAAGCCCGCTGATCGAGAGCTTGCGGTCTACGGTTCCGGGGCTGCCGCTGTGAAAGAGCGCGAAGTTATTCGAGAGGTCCACGGCGTAGATCGTTCTGCCCACCGACGGGGGGTTGGGACCACTGCTGTCGCTGTTCCCGCAGCCGGCGACGAGCGCCACCGCGACGAAACGTGCGGAGGCGGCGCTACACCGGCGCCCAGGGACGTTGGGAAGCATGGAGACACCTCGGATCGAAAGAGGAGTGTGGCCGGTCCTCGGTTGTTGGGAGATCTGACCAACATACGCGCTGTCCCCGGGATTGGTCAGGGTCGCGACCTGGCCGGACCGATTGATTTCCATACTTGGCCGCGGACGAAAGGTCAGGAACTGATCAGCACACCTTTGCGCAGGAAGGTTCGGGTGCGATCTGGCTCAGGAGGAAGTCGGCGACATCAGCCCGCGAGATCTTGGGAAGTCCCCGCAGGCGAAGGCGCTGACCGACCCGATACCGACCGGTGGGGGCTCCATTCGTGAGAGTTGCCGGATAGACCAGGGTCCCGTCGAGTCCGCTCCGCTGGATGAGTTGTTTCCCTTGTCGGCAGGGATGTCTCGAAGCAGAAGGCGGATCAGCATTTTCGGGAGAAGCGGCATGTCCCTACGGGTCGCCCCGACGCCGTATCCGGAAGTGAAGATCAGACGACGTACACCCGCGCGCTCCATCGCGCCGAGGATCGCCGGCACGCTTCGGGCGATCAGGCCGGCGGATTTCAAAGAGTTACCGACACCGAGAGGGCTGGTCTCTCACGATCTCGGCCGCCGGCTGTTTACGCCGGGTCAGGCGGACGCCCAGCAGCGACCGGCCGGACGATGGTCACGCCGTGATCCCCGCCTGGCGATAGGCTCGCAGGACTTCCGGACTGAAGCAGGCGAAGATGACCTGCTCCAGACTCGACCCCGCTGTCAGCGCCCGACGAACCGCGGCAACCGCCACCTCGGTGGCGGGCTGGAGCGGGTACCCGTAGATCCCGGTGCTGATGGCGGGGAACGCGATACTGCGCAGACCGTACCTGGCCGCCAGCCGGATGGCCGCGTGATACGCCGAAGCCAGCAACTCCGGCTCCCCCGCGCCACCTCCGTACCAGACCGGCCCGACAGCGTGGATGACGAACTTGGCTGGAAGGTCGAAGCCGGGCGTCAGACGGGCCTCGCCGGTCGGGCAGCCGCCGATAAGGGCGCACGCTCGGGCCAGCTCAAGGCCGGCGGCGCGATGGATGGCGCCGCAGACGCCCCCACCGGGCGCCAGCGCCTCGTTGGCCGCGTTGACGATGGCGTCGGCGTGGAGGGTGGTAATGTCGACGACGCTAGCGCTCAGCACCATGCCGATAGATTTGCCTGTGCTTGACTCAGGAGACACTGCACCCACCCGCGAGACCTCCAGCCGGTCTCCCTCCGATCAATCCCTCGCTCGAGCTTCCTCGCCTCGTAATTCCGGCGGGCGGGAGCTCTAGCCTTGACTTAGAGCGCTCCAGGCTACCAATACTGCTGCGGTCGGATCGACCCGCAATCCCGGCGAAAGACTGAAGGGACGCCTGCGCGAGGTCCGGACCCCGCCGGCCCTGCGTACCCGGATCGCGACCATGCTCCGCACCTGCCAGTCGCGCGGTCGGTCTCCCGAGGAAGGCGCAGCCTGACGGCGTCTCACACCAATCCGAAGCTCCCGGGGAGACGTTTCTTTTCCGCCCGGCCACCTCCCGCCGCCCTCGAAGGAGGCACGATGTCGTACCAGCCCATCGAGAACTACGGACTCATCGGCGACCTTCACACCGTGGGCCTGGTGGGCCTCGACGGCTCTATCGACTGGCTGTGCTACCCCCACTTCGACTCGCCCAGCATCTTCGCCGCACTGCTGGACCACGGCAAAGGCGGCCACTTCCGGATCCAACCGGCGGCTGACGGCAGCCGCCGCAAGCAATTCTACTGGCCGGACACCAACGTCCTCGTCACCCGGTTCCTCCACCCCGACGGCGTGGGGCAGATCATCGACTTCATGCCGTTGGATCTGGACACCATGGACGAGCGACCCCATCAGGTGGTGCGTCGGGTCCAGGTGATTCGCGGCGCCATGACGTTCCGGCTCGAGTGCTTCCCCGCCTTCAACTATGCCCGGGACCAGCACGCCACCGATGTGTCGCAGGCCGGTGCCTGTTTCCGAACCGCGACGCTCAGCGTGGCTCTGGCCACCTCCCTGCCCCTCGAGCGGCACGCGCGCGGGGTCGAAGCCGAGTTCACCCTGCAGGCCGGGGAAACCGCCATCTTCGTGCTGGGCGAGGTGGACGAGCGCACCGGCCCCGACGCGCTGCTATCGGAGGACCGGGCCGAAGCGCTGACCATCAGCACGGTGGAGTACTGGCGGCGGTGGCTGTCGCGCTGCACCTACCGCGGACGATGGCGGGAGACGGTGCACCGGTCCGCGCTGGCATTGAAGCTGCTGACCTTCCGGCCGACCGGGGCCATCGTAGCAGCTCCGACCTGCAGCCTGCCCGAAGGCATAGGCGGCGAGCGGAACTGGGACTACCGTTACACCTGGATCCGGGACGCCGCTTTCACGATCTACGGCCTTCTGCGCATCGGCTTCACCGAGGAGGCCGGACAGTTCATGGAGTGGCTGGAGGCACGCTGCCGGGAGCTGTCCCCTGAAGGCACGCTGCAGGTCATGTACGGCATCGACGGCCGGCATCGGCTGGATGAAGAGATCCTGGACCACCTGGAGGGATATCGGGGCTCCCGTCCGGTGCGGATCGGCAACGGCGCCTACGACCAGCTCCAGCTCGACATCTATGGGGAGCTGATGGACTCGGTGTACCTCTTCAACAAACACGGTGTGCCGATCTCCTACGAGCTGTGGCGCTACCTCCGGCGTCTGGTCAACTGGGTGTGCGACAACTGGCAGCGCACCGACGAGGGGATCTGGGAGGTGCGGGGCGGCCAGCGGCACTTCGTGTACTCCAAGCTCATGTGCTGGGTGGCCGTGGACCGCGCGCTCCGACTGGCGCAGAAGCGCTCCTTCCCGGCCGACTGGGAGCGATGGCTCAAGGTCCGCGACCAGATTTACGAGGAGATCATGAGCCGGGGATGGAGCGAGGAACGCCAGGCGTTCGTACAGTCATACGACAGCACCACGCTCGATGCGGCGAACCTGATGATGCCGCTGGTGCTGTTCCTGTCTCCGGGCGACCCCCGGAATCTCAAGACTCTGGACGCTGTCCTGGCCCCGCCGGAACAGGGGGGCCTGGTGTCGAACAGTCTGGTCTACCGCTACGATACCCGAGAGACGCGGGATGGCCTCCGAGGCGAGGAAGGAACCTTCAACATCTGCACCTTCTGGCTGGTCGAAGCCCTCACCCGCGCCGGCAGGGTGGACCGCAAGCGGCTGGACCGGGCCCGGCTCATGTTCGAGGAGATGCTGGGTTACGCCAACCACGTCGGTCTCTTCGCGGAGGAAACCGGGCCCAGCGGCGAGGCCCTGGGCAACTTCCCTCAGGCGTTCACCCACCTGGCCCTGATCAGCGCAGCCTATAACCTGGATCGGGCGCTTGGCGCACACGACTAGGCCCGGAGCTGAGCCTCCGTCTCGGCCGGGTCAACGCTCGTCGTGTGCCGGCACGCGGTGAGGAACTCGCCGTAGCGCTCCGGACTGAACCCGATGACGAGATCGCGACCGTGGGCAAGGACGGGAACCCCCACCCCGCCGCTGAGCTCGCGCCACTCCCGCAGCACCGCCACGTCCTTGGTGATATCGAGCACATCGAAGGCGCACCCGTGCTGCTCGAGCCACGCCTTGGCATCCGCGCAGTGAGGACACCCTGGCTTCGTGAAAAGGCGAATGTCGGCCATGTGTATCTCCTTTGAGTAGTGCACCGCGCACCTGGCATGCCGCCCTCCCAGCGCCCCCGCGGCGAACTCGCGATCTTCTCCTAACGAGAAGCGCATTACCGGCGGTGGTCAAGCGGGCGCCGGCCCTGGGTGGGTTGTCGAGCCCTGCCGCGCGGAATTGCGCGCGGCGGATCGCAGCCGCATACTATCCACGCACGGCGTCGGATTTGCCGGCCAGTTTCCTTCCAACCGGGCCAACCGGGGAGCGCATCCACATGACCGACGAGGCAAGATTCTTTTCGGGCGACGTGATGGCGCAGCACTGGAGCGACGAGGATGGTGGCGTGGCGGTGATGGCGGCCAAGAAGAAGAAGGGCGCGAAGAAGAAGTCGACCAAGAAGCCCAAGCCGAAGACCAAGCCGACCCGCCGCGGACCGGGATGCGGCACCGGCAAGAAGACCTGCTAGCGCGCCGAGCGACCGGCGCACGGGATCACTGTTGGCATCGAGTCCGGGGCACAACCGGCCCACCCATGCGGTTGTCACCGGGTCGCGGCCGGAATTGACCCTGGACTCGAGCGTACCCTACCTGCTTAATCTCGGCCTCCTCGATCTCGCCTCCATAGTCCACCACGGACTCCGGATCGAGGAGGTTCCCGGTCGGAACCGCAACTTCAGGGTGGTCGGCGGTCCGGGACAGACTTACTTCCTGAAGCAAGCCCCACGGGGTGAGATCGGTACCGATGGCCCCCTCGCCATCGAGGCTGCTCTGTATGACTGGGTCGCGACCGAGCTCCGAGCGGCGGGAGTCCGCCGCATGTTTCCGCGCCGGCGCCACTACGATCCCGAGCGCTCCATCCTGGTCCTCGACCTGATCACCGAGGCCACCCGCCTCGAGGTACTGGAAGACCAGGCCTCACCACTTTACCTCGCGATCTCGCGCCGGATGGCGGCGACCGCCTTGGCGGACTGCCATCGCCTGCCGGTCGGGCTCGACCGGCATATCGGGACGAAGCTGCCCCAGGCGGCGCCCTGGGTGTTCGACATCGCCCGCCCGGCACCCGCGAGCCTGAGCGAGCTCGCACCGGCACAGCTCGACGTGATCCGGGCCATTCAGGCACAGCCGGCCGCGATGGCGGCCCTGGACCGGCTGCGGAACCAGTGGCGGCCGACCCGGCTCGTTCACGGCGACTTCAAGTGGAACAACGTCCTGCTCCAAACGGACGGCGCGGGCACTCCGGCCGGGATAATCCTGCTGGACTGGGAGCTCGCCCAGCTGGGCGATCCTGCGTGGGATGTCGGTTCCGTCCTCCACGCAACTCTCACGGAGGCGGTGCTGGGACTGGAACTGACCGACGGGACCACCCCCGAGGCAGCGGCGGCGCTCCTGGGCAGCGTGATTCCAGGGCTTTATGCGGCCCACCGCGACTTCTGGGCCGATTACCTCGCCGCGGCCCGCCTGACTGGGATGGAAGCCAACTCCTTCCTGGACCGTCTGCCGGGCCATGTGGCCACCCGGCTTCTCAAGTCGGCCTATGAGTGGAGCCAGGCCGAAGCACACATGCCCCGGAGCGCCGCGGCCATTCTCCAGCTCGGCCTCAACATGTTCTTGAGACCCGACGAGGCGCGCGCCGTCGTCCTCGGCCTTGGTGGGAACGGTCGGGAGCCAGTGTGACGCTCGCCAGCGAGGATCTCCGCGCCGCACTCCATTCGGTGGGGGTCGACCCGCCTTCCTCCTTCACCCTCCTGGGGCGGCGGCACCAGTTGTCCCTCGGCGGCGCCTCCCCGGCGGCCGGGTCCACGCTGCCGGCCGCGCTCGCCGAGGAGATCTACTCATCGCTCCACTGCCGGGTCCCGCCCCGAGGAGCGGTCGCGCAAGGCTTCACCGACTGGGTTGGTGCGCGGGACTTGGCGGACCGGCTGTCGTCGGCGAACTCGGGATCGGGTACCTGGCAGGCCGGCTGGACCGCCCGAGGGATCGAGGTTGACAGCCGCATCGTGGCCGAGCGCCACGGAGTCCGGTTCTGGGTCCCTTCCGGCGAGTACCGGCCGGTGGACGGCTCCGTCACTCTCGGCCGGGGCGGCGCCGTCCGAATCCCCAAAGAGTACTTCGAGCTGGCCTCGGGCTTCTACCTCGCCCACGGCAACGCCGACGATACCCGTGACGCGGGTAACGTGGTCCGGCTGTACTGGCATCTCGCGCCCGCCGGTGCGGAACGGCTGGTCGGCCTGATGACCCGGCGCCTCAACGAAGCCGGCGTCGGATTCCAGCTCAAGGTCCTCAGCGAGCCGCTGCGCTACCATCGCACCGATCCCGCGGTGCTTTACCTGGCCCGGGACGATTACCCGAAGGGCAGACCGATCCTGCGGAAGGTCCATGTCGAGATCGCACCGTGGCTGCGATCCACGGTATCGCTGCTGGTGAAACGAATTGCTCCGGGGGTCGGGCTCGCGGAAGACCCGGGCGACGGATCGAGCTTCGGCGAGCACCGCGGCCGGCTGCTCGCCGGCATCCTCACCGACCCGGAGTGCGTCGCGCTTCGCTCGGGGCCCGAACGCGTCGCCTTGGTAGCGTCCCGGCTGGCGCGGGACGGGTATGATCTGGACCGGATCTACCTGAACCCCGGCTCGCCGGACGACTTTGCACCGCTCCACGAGGACTCGCGGTGACCTTCGATGCTCAGGCGGCGCTCGCGGTGTCGGCCCGCATCGCGGATCACCTCTGCGACACGGCCTTCAGTCACGGCGACCGGTGTACCTGGATGGGCATGACCCAGGACGTGGAGGACGGGTCCGACCAGGTGGATTTCACCTACGGAACACTGGGACCGGAATTGTACGGCGGCACCAGCGGTGTGGCCCTCTTTCTGTCCGAGGCCTGCCGGCGAACGGGAAGCGGGCGGTGGCGAGACGCGGCGCTGGCCGGAATCGGTTATGCGCTGGACCGGCTCGACACCATCCCGCCACCGGCTCGGGCCGGTTTCTATACCGGGCAGGTGGGCATCGCGTATGCCGCGGCGATGATCGGCCGGTCGCTGGAGCGCTCCGACCTCGAAGCCGGCGCCGCCGCTATGTTCGGCCGCCTCGCTGGCGCGGCGGACGGCGAGCTCGTGGTCGACCTCATCTCGGGTGGCACGGGAGCGATCGGCCCGCTCCTGGCACTGGCCGAGGGGCTGAGCCGCCCCGAGTTCCGCGACCTGGCCATGAGGCTCGGCCGCCGAACGGTCGCGGTCGCCACCAGAGGCGACGAGGGATGGTCCTGGCCAGCGCGCCTCGGTGGCGTGGAGGCGGTGCGCCCGCTCACCGGCCTGGCGCATGGCGCCGCGGGGATCGGGTGGTCGCTGCTCGAGCTCGGCAACGCCACCGGCGACCGCGAGATGATCGAGGCGGCACATCAGGCCTTCCGGTACGAGAGCCGGTGGTTTCGCCCCACGGAGGACAACTGGCCCGATTTCCGCGAGGAGGACGGAGACGACGCGCCGGTGTGTGAGGCATGGTGCCACGGGGCGCCGGGCATCGGGCTCACCCGCCTGCGCGCCGTCGAGCTTGGCTTCGACACCTGCCGAGCCGATGCGGAAGCGGCGATGCGGACCACCCGATCCGCCCTGGCCGACCGCGACCGCTGGGTCGACGGCGATTTCTCCCTCTGTCACGGACGTGCCGGGCTGGGCGAGATTCTCCGCTACGCGTCTCAGGTGCTCGGTCACGCCGACATCGGGGAGCTGGTGTGGGCTGCTGCAGCAGCCGGCGCGGCGCGCTTCGCGGGTGCACCGGCCGACTGGCCCTGCGGGGTGCGCCGCGGCAGCAACCCGTCGCTGATGATCGGGCTTGCCGGCATCGGCTACTTCTATCTCGGCTTGGCCGACCCGGCCCTGCCCTCGGTCCTCCTGGTGCGGCCATCGGCCCAGTCCGTCTAGAGGCCGTCGGCCGGGCGCAGCCGCAGGGCCGCGACCCGGGCAGCGGACACGATGGGTTGGACGGCCGAGTCACCCCGAAACCACAAGTCGGCCACCCGGCCGTATAGTTTCGCCGCCGCCTCGGGCTGCCCTAGCCCCTCGGTGACGCGAGCCCGCTCCAGGAGGAGGACGACGTCCCAAGGGAACGCGGTGCTGGGGACCTCTCGGTTGAGCCGGGTGAGCGCCTCGTCGAAGCGGCGAGCGTCATTGAGCAGGCGGATCGCCATGTAACGCTCCCAGTCGCCGATGCCGTAGTAGTTGGGAAAATCCGGCAGCTGCAGGAACTGGGTCAGCGCCGCGGCGCTGTCGCCAAAGGCCAGGGTGCGCCACGCGCGGGCAGACTCGGCGAGGTACCGGGCCGCCGGATCCCGGCCCGCTTCCCGGTCACCGAGCATGATGGCCCGGGTCAGCGCGGTGGTATCGCCCTGCTGGGCCCACCACGGCAGGGCGAAGACCAGCTCGGACTGCGGCGCGGGTTTGGTGCGGAGAACCTGGGCGAATACCGCCGCCGCACGGTCGCTCGGCATCGCGCCGAGCACCGCGATCTGTGACACGAGATAGAGCCGGTCGGTTCCGAGAAGGCTCAGCGCTTCGGCCATGTGACCCCGGAACGCGAGGCCGAAGCCGAGCGTCCGGCGGGGGAGCGCCGGGTCGGCAGCCAGGCTGGGATCGTGACCGCGCTCGACCAGGTGGCGTCCGAGCCGGATAAAGGTCTCGGCGGAGTCGCCGGCAAACTCGAAGATGTTCGCGGTGTGGTAGAGCGTCCGGGCCGAAGCCGTATCCAGCGTCCGAGCCACGGCGTCTGACCGGGAGCGTACCGGATCCATGAGGTCGAGAGCGAGCCGGGCAACATCCGCCAGGGTCCCATTGGGATCGAGCGCAAGGTACGCGTTGAGATACCGGCGGGTTGCCTCCTGGCCCCTGGCCAGGGTCGCGAACGAGATCGCCTCCACGTAGGCCGGACCGAAGGTGGAGTCGAGCGCGATGGCGCGGTCCAGCGCCGCCAGCGCCGCCTCCGGCTGTACACCGACCAGATAACCGATCCGGTTGCGGGCCCTGCCCAGCTCGTACCAGACCTCGGCGTCATCGGGAAACCGGCGATTGGCCAGCTCCAGGATCGCGATTACCCGCCGGCTCTGGCGCTGGGCTTCAGCGTCAAGGGCGGGGGCGCCACTGACCGCGGCGAGAACGGAGTCGGCTGCGATCATCAGGCTCTCCCGGGGCGCCAGGCCGCGGTTCAGCGCGCCGGCGCGGAGCGCATACGACCACATTAAGGAGTCGACCCCGCCGGTGCCCTTGTAGAACCGGGTCTGGAAGATCCGGTAGAAGGCGAGGGCGAAGGCAGGGTCGAGACTCGCGGCGCGCTCGAAGTGGCGCCCGGCCGAATCCCACTCGGCCCGGCGGAAGTACTGCTCACCCTGCAGATAGGCCTTGAGGGCGGGCAGCGAGCCCGACCGAACCGTGCCCAGGCTCACCGCACCGATTGGCCGGGTCCGGCCCACCGCGGCGAGCAGGCCCACCGTCAGAGAATCCACTGCGACGTCGATGCGCGAGACCGCCCCCCCGAACTCGACGTCGCCCAGCGGCTTGGCGTTGGCGACGTCCACTACGGTAACTGCCAACCGGACCGAGTCGGCGCCGGCGGAGACGATGGATCCCACCACACTGAGCCCCGCGCCGGTCTCGAGTCCCACCCGCCGTGCCGAGGCGACATCCGCCCGGCCGGACCAGCTGCGCAGCACCACCGACGGCGACACCACGCGCAGGGGTCCCGCCCCGTTGAGGTTGCGGGAGAGCATATCCATCAGTCCTTCGCGCCAGACATCGAGGCCGGGCCCGAAGGCGTCGAACGGCGCGACCGCGACGAGATTGGGATCCAGCGCCGGACGTTGGCTCCAACGGGACCATCCGGCCCAGCCGGCCACGGCGACGACGGCGCCGGCCAGGACCGCGAGCGCGGTTCGTCCGAGCGCCGGCCTCGGGCTTCGACGAAGGCGGCGGGCCTGGGACGGATCGGCGAGCGCCCGGGCGAACTCACCGGAGGTCTGGAATCGATCCGCCGGCTCCTTGGCCAAGGCGGTCTCGATGGCGCCCCAGACCGCGGCTGGCACTCCCGTTCGCGTGGTCGTCAGCGCCGGCGGGGTGCCCCGCAAGTGTCCCGAGATCACGGCCTGCAGGCTGGTCCCGGTATAGGGTGGCGAACCGGCGATCATCTCGTAGATCACGCAGCCAAGCGAGTAGATATCGCTGCGGTGGTCGAGCGAGGGGTCGCCCAGCGCCTGTTCGGGGCTCATGTAGAGCGGAGTGCCGAACCTGATTCCGGTGGAGGTCAAGCGCGGGGAGCTGGAATCTCCGAACGCCCGTGCGATGCCGAAATCAGCCACCAGCGGATGCCCGCCGGACAGCATGATGTTCTCGGGCTTGATGTCGCGGTGCACGACGTTCTTGCCGTGGGCATACTCGAGCGCCTCGGCGACCTCTCGACCGAGGCGCAACGCCTCGTCGAGCGGAAGACGCTTCTCCCGCTCCAGCCGCTGCCGCAGCGACTCCCCGACGATGCGCGGCATGACATAGTAGTAGAGGCCGTCGGCCTGTCCCGAGTCGAAGAGGGGAAGGATGAGCGGGTGCTGCAGCTGGGCGGCGATGTGGATTTCCTGCAGGAATCGCTCGGAGGAAAGCGCGGCGGCCACTTTGGGGAGCAGCACCTTGATGGCCACATCCCGGTCGTGGCGGAGGTCGTGCCCGAGGTAGACCGTCGCCATGCCGCCCGAGCCGAGCTCACGCTCGATCCGGTAGGAATCGGCCAGCGCGGCCCGCAGCCTATCGAGAACGTCCACTGACCTTCGGGCTCGCGTATCGATAGAGGCGGCCGGAAGTCCCCTTTGCCAGGCGGTACTTGGTGACCAGGTGGCTTTGGTTGTATCGAGGCCACATGACGTAGCGGCCCCGGGCCCCCTGGCGGGGGTCCCAAAACCCGATGATGCCGTTCTCGTTCCAGCGGAACGCCGGCACGCCCGTGCCGAGAAAGTCGTTTCGCCCGCCGGACTCACCCATGGCGTTGTAGTAGTGTGGCAGAACGAAGTTCGAAACGGTGACCCCGTCGATCAGGTACGTCTCGCTCTGGACCGGATCGCAGACCTCGCGGTAATGAAACACGCTCCGCTTGGGGTGGACCGGGTGGGGGCCGCGCACCAGCGTGTTGAGCTGGGGATCGGCGATCAGCTCGAGGGCTTCGTGCGAGAGAGAGTTGGTCCAGGTGAGCCACGGAACCGACTCCCGCGACAGCTGGGACAATTCGGTGAAGACATGGGCCTCGGGGATGCCGGTTGGGCTCCAGTGGTAGTCATGGCCGTGGGGAACGAGCCGGATGATGGCATCCGCCTCGAGCCGCCGCGACCGGCGGTCGGCGAGGCGGAGCGTGCCGCCGAGGTCCCAGTAGGGATCGAAGTCCTCCGCGATCTGGCGGTTGACCGCGCGAACGGCGGCGAGAACCTCTTGGTCGGGAATCTTGGAGTGGTTCTTGACCGAGATGATCACGGGACCTCCGAAGGACACCGTGACGAGCAGTAATCCAGCTGCAACATGTTCTTTTTCTTGGCGTTACGCCAGTCGAAGGGATTCGGCGGAAATGCCGTCGACGAAGGACGCACCGACTCGATCTACCGCTCCGCGAGGATGTAGGCGACCCAGGCCGGGGTCTGGGCCACGTGGGTCCTGGGTCGATACGTGCCGGTGCCGATTCCGTTTGCGTCGCGGTCCTCCCAATACGCGGTCGAGCGGGAGAAGCCCGCCTCGGCCAGGAGCTCGCGGATCTCCGGTATCGTCCACAGCCGCCACTGGTAGGTGAAGGCGCGTCTCATGCGGGTGCCGTTGGGAAACTCGAAATGGATGTGGTTCACCACCAAATGATCGATGGGATCCACCCGGGCCTGGTCCCAGATGTAAGTGAAGCCGCGCAGCCGGCGGCGCTCCACCTGGCGCCGCCAGGACTGGTAGCCCCCGTACGCGTCGAGCACGAAGAGCCCATCGCGGGCCATGGAGCGGCGCACGCCCGCGAAGTATCCCCGGAGATCTCCGCGAGTCCGGAAGGTGAAGTAGCTGAAGTTGAGCGCCACACTCAGGTCGAAGGGGCCGCGGCAAGGGGCCCGCACGTCCTGTCGGCGCAGCTGGACGCGGGCTGCCCGGTCGCCCAGCCGGGTGAGGTTGTGCGCGGCGCCCCACGCGAGCACTTCCCGGTCGAGGTCGACGCCGACCGCCGTGCGATATTTTTTCTTCACCCACTCCGCGCAGAGCAGGGCCGTCCCACAGAAGTCCTCCCGCAGGGACGCGGCCTTGCGTCCCGCGATCCTCTCGAACGTTCGGGCGAGGAACCGCCCCTCCGTTGCGGCATCCTGGACGGCGAGCTGGTAGAGAGCATGGCGATCGGCGTTCCGGGCGGTGAATGCGGGTTTCGGGCGCGGACTTCGTCGCGGCATCGGGGGCACTTTCTCGGAAATCACTTCTTATGGAAGCTTTGCCCCGGCTGCCGCAGTTCAGGGGGAAACTCCTGTAACAACCACACGTTGCCGTCGGGGTCGCTGAATTCGGCGTACTTGACGCTGGTGAAATCCGAGACCCGGCCGACGTCGAGTTCGCGCTCGAGCAGCGCCGGCCGCGCCGCATGTACGTCCGCGACCACGAGGCGCAGGCCCTTCACCGACCCGGGTGTCATGTCGGTGAGTTGTCCCATCCCGGTTCTGTGGAGGGTATGACGTCACCGTCGTCCTCGATCCGGTACTCGCTCTGCACCAGGCCGCTCGGATAGGTCCGGGTTGCGATGTGCTTCAACCGCACGTCGTGGGATAGAGACCCGAATAGCGGCATCCCGCTTCCGAGCAGCACCGGGATGCGCGTGATGATCAGGCGCTGGATCAGGCCGGCCCGGAGGAAGCCCTGGATGGTCACTCCGCCATCGACATAGAGATGCTTCATCCCACGTTGCTCGAGGCGGGATACGATCTCGCGCGGGGGGCCCGTCATCATCTCGCACACCGCGCCCTCGGGTTTGCGCAATGCCGCCGGCATGGTGCTGAGCACCACCACCGGCGTCGTCCCGTAGGGCCAGGCATCGAAGGCCAGCACCGTCTCGAACGTCTTGCGGCCGATGACGATCGCATCCACCGTAGCGATGAACTCGTCGTAGCCGTGAGACTCGCCACCGCCGGCCGGCAGCCAGTCCAGCCCGCCGTCCAGCCGCGCGATGAAGCCGTCGAGGCTCGTCGCGATGAATACCGAGCTCAGGGCAGGAACCACGCCAGACCCAGAAGCAGCATCGCCGCCAGCAGAAGGCCCAGGGCGCTCCACACCACGAAGCGCCGGTAGCCGGGTGAATCCGGCGCGAGTAAGGGGCGCCGCCGCTTCGCCAGCCGGGTAGCTCCCGAGTCGATCGCACCCAGGGCCAGGAGCGCGGTGACGGCGATCATGAGGCGGCCTGCCAGGTGGGCACGCCCACCACCGATCACGACCATGAGGCCGGCGCTGAAGATAAGGGTGAAGCCGGCCGCGAAAGCGAGCAGCACCTGTAGCAGTCGCTCCACTGATCGGGCGTGCTGCGCCAAAGCGTCCGCTGGCGCGGCGACAGGATCGGCTGGTTCCAAGGGCATCCCCCGCAGAAGTAGGTGTACCGAGTCGTCCGGTTTAGAGAACCGCAGCGAAGTGGTAGGCCATCTTCGCGAATCCTTCCCGCTCGTCGAAGCGGTGCGCGGCCTCCCCATGCACCCGTGCGTCCAGGTGCACCTCCGCGCAACGTCGGGCCCGAACCGCGTCCTTCAGCCACTCGAGGAGCTGCCGGCCGAAGCCGCGAGAACGGATCTGCGGCAGCAGTTGTCGCATGACCGCATAAGTGGCCAGGATCTCGTCATCCGTGTGCGGCTCGAGCCGTGTGGTGGCCAAAGCGGGGTTTCCTCGGCGGATGGTTGCGGCGGCCCTCCCATCACTCAGGCGACGGCCGGCTCACGGGCCACTACCCGGCGGCGCTCTCCAGGCCGACCCGCCGGACTAGCGGGCGGTAACGCGGGTCGCTCCGGATCGGATCGAGTCGGGGATGTACTCGCCGCAAACACTCGAGGTGTGCCTCGGGGTTCACGGCGGTCCGCTTGGCCAGTTGGATGGCTCACTCCCGGAGCTCAGCGTCGGGGATACGGTTTGTCCGTCAGATCCGCGGCCTCACTCGGCGCAGGAGGCGAAACGCCCATACGGCCAGGACTCCCGGCAGGACGAAGCCGATCACCGAGACCCAGAGCGGCACCGCCCATTGCGCCACTTCGGCCGGCGCCCGGTACATGAGTCGCACCAGGTGCACCACTGCGATCAGCACGAACAAGGTGCCCGAGGCCTGCAGATAGGGCCTCATGGTCTCCATCCTTTCGGGGTAGGTGACGGCCCTCGTTCCGATCAGACGCTGCATCGCCGACCATCAGGCGGCACAGGCACCGTCATTTGCCCTGCCGTCTGTCGAGCGCGTAGGAGATACTCGTTCCCAACATGCCGACTCCGACTACGGCAAGCAATACGAGAAACAGAGGATCACCACTCATCACGTAGAGCAGCACGAAGCCCAGGCAGAACACCGCCCGCACGGCGAGGGTAGTCCGGTAGAGCGACGTTATCCGGTAGCGTATGATCTGGACGACCAGGATCCCCAGGCCGACGAGCAGAACCCCTACCAGCCGGGGCAGGATGTCACCATAGGCCCCGTTGGAAAAGAGGAGCTGCAGCGCGACGCGGGGCGCAAGGATCAGCGGGATGCCGGCCGCCAGAAGGTAGGTGGCCACGTAGATTAAGCTGAGATTGGTCCGGCGCATGCTACCTCCTGTCTGCCTGCCCGCGCTGGAGCCTTGTGCGCCCGGCTCACCCGGTGGCGCGACTGGATGATTCGCCACCGGTGACCGCCGCACGATCCTGGCGCAGATACGCGAAGATGACGATATGAACGACAACCATCGCGGGAACGTTCAGCACCGCCAGATAATAGGACGCACCCAATTGGCCGGGGTCAACGTCCTGTGTGAAGGTAGCCACGTTGGCGTACACCAGATCCAGCAACCCGACGCTGTTGAACAGCCAGAGCAGCGGCACCGCAAACGGCTTGTCCGATCTCAGTGCCCACAGCGCCAGCAGCGCCAGCAGCACCGCGGTGAGGTCGCCATAGGCCGTCGGAACGGCGAACCCCTTGGGTAGATCCTCCGCCACCAGCCCGGGCATGAGGAACATCAAGCCGTTGACACGCAGGCACGCGTAGAGCAGCAAGGGCGAGAGGGCTGCCTGCGGTGCACGGTCCCTGACGGCGGGCCACACATACCAGCGACCGATGAGCCCGAACGCGATGAATGCCACCGCGTAGCTGGCGAAGAAATGGATATGGTTGGGCGTCAGCTCCATTCGACACCTCCGTGAAAGCCGCTCCCGAATTTTCTGAGGGCTTCGGCGCCGAGGTCGGCCGCACCCATGCTTGGGAAACTCATGGAACGAACCTCCCTTCCGGATCTGGAAAGTGGATCTGGGTGGCTCGTCGTGCCGGGGCCTACCCTCGCGCCCGACCGCCGCGGAGGACAGTGCCGGCCAGCGCACCCACCAGGTCAATCAGCGCGAGCGCCGGGGGGTATCAACTCGGCCACTGCGAGCCCGGCTCCGAGAAAACCTTAGAGCGGGCGCCGGCAAGCACGAGCGCCAAGGCGCCCACGGGGGGCGACCTCTGCGGGCGGTCCCTTCGAGTCCGGTGTCGAGCCCGGGATCGCCCCCGCAGGCAGCCAATCCCATCAGCACACCGAGCCCGGGACGGTAGAAACGCCTGATGCTTTTTCTCGGTCGGGCCACGCCTGTGCGGGGTCAGACCGCTCCCGGCGTGACCGTCACGAAAGTGCGATCCGGGAACCAGACCATCCCCGAGTCGAAGTCCTCCAGGGAGCGCCGCCAACGATGTTCCGCGCCAGCGGCCTGATCCCCGTCCCAGCACGCGAAGAGCTCCACGGCGCCGGCTTTGGCGAGCGCTTCGCCGAGGTAACTCCGGAGGGCGAGGAGGGAGGACTCGACCGCCTCGAGCTCCTCCGGGCGGTCCGGCGTGGCTTGACCTCGATCGAACCCGCATCCACAGCTGGTATGGGCACCGAGCGCATACACGTACGGCTTGCTGAATTGAGCTCGCACGGCGGCCTCGCGCCCCTCGGGAACCGAGACATTGAAGCCGGGAGCCGCCGGGTCAAAGGGCCGCAATGGAAGTGGCCGATCCGCTGCAAGGTAGAGAACCCAGCACACTGAACAATCTCCGGTTGAGTCACGGTACTAGTGGAGGAGCGGAGGAGCCCTTCGTCAAGACTCGCCCTGTTGGGCGTCCGAAACCGGCTCGCCGGCGTACGCCTAAACGGAAGTATGCCACCGACTCGCGGCCCCGCCAGCCGACCCGCGGCCCTTGCCCTGTTGCTCCTCACCGGCCTGACCAGCCCGGCCGGCGCGCAGGCTGTCGGCGCATGCTCCGGCGACTCGACCTACGCCGCCCTCGATTTCCGGGTGGGCGACTGGCGCGTGTACGTCGGAGACGCCCAAGTCGGCACCAATCGCATCTCGAAAGTGCTGCGGGGCTGTGCTGCCCGGCGCGAGCGTCCGCTTCCAGCGGTGAGTTGCGTCAGCCCGAGGGCCATCTGGTACTCGATCACACGACACTGTCGCCCCTGCCGGGTGGCGAGGTTCGGCAACTCATCGAAGTGTCTGATGATGGGGGGCACTACGTGGAGGCCGGCGTGCGACGCAGGTTTTTCGGCCGGCGCCGTGATACCTCGGTTCGGGAGGGACCACAACTGCCGGGCAGGATGCTTGCGCGATGAGGGTGGTGCGCGCTCAGCCCTGGCGGGCCGTGGATGGCCCTCCGCTGGTCTCGGCGGAATGTGGGCCGGACCGTTGCAGCGCCCGGGCTACCGTGTCGGCCAGGTGGTCGAGATGCACCGGCTTCTGCAAGAAGAAATTCGCCTCTCCCGGCTCGTGCCCCGCGAACGCCGCTTCCCGGGGATAGCCGGACATCCAGATCACCGGCAGCGCCGGGTACTGCTCCGCCAGCCGTTCGGCGAGTTTGGCGCCTCCCAGTGCCGGCATGACCACGTCGCTCACCACCAGGTCCACCCGGCCACCTTCCTGTTCCAGGCACTCCAGCGCCTCGCGCCCGTTACCAGCTTGGAGCACGTCGTAGTGCTCTTCGGCGAGCCCCCGCACCACGGTGGCCCGGACCGCTTCCTCATCCTCCACGACCAGCACCCGCGCCCGGGGCCCGCGGCTCGGGTGAGTCGTCGGCCCGGTCTGCGGGGGAGACGGCCGCGGCACCGGCGCCAGGGGCAGCAGCAGGGTGAACGTGGTGCCGCGTCCCGGCTCGCTCTCCACCCAGATGTGACCCCCGCTCTGGGCGACGATGCCGTGCACCGTGGCCAAGCCCAGGCCGGTCCCTTCCCCCACCTCCTTGGTGGTGAAGAAGGGCTCGAAGATCCGTGGCAGATGCTCGGCGGGAATCCCTGTCCCGGAGTCGGTCACGGTGAGCTGAGCATAGGTCGCCGGCTCGGCGGACATTCCCGGTGGCGCGTCGGAGCTTCCGGCGTCGATCCGGCGGACACCGGTCCGCAGCGAGAAGCGCCCGCCTTGCGGCATGGCGTCGCGTGCATTCACGGACAGGTTGAGGAACACCTGCGTGAGCTGGGCCCGGTCCACGCGGACCCAGATCGGCCCGGGCGCCAGCTCGAGGTACACCTCGATGTTGGTCCCGATCAGCCGCTGGAGGAGTGACTGCGTGTCGGCGAGGGCCTGATTGAGGTCGAGTGTTTCGGGAGCCAGGATCTGCTGGCGGCTGAACGCCAGCAGCTGGCGGGTGAGGCTCGCCATCCGGTCGGCCGCCTTCTGAATCTCCACCAGATCCTTTCGCGCGCTGCCCGACAGCCCACTGTCCCGGGCGACGAAATTCGCGAAACCGGTAAGGGCGTGGAGCTGGTTGTTGAAGTCGTGCGCCATCCCGCCAGCCAAGCGGCCGACCGCCTCCATCTTGGCCGACTGCCGGAGCCGCTCTTCCACGCCCTTGAGCTCGGTGATGTCGAGCAGGGAGCCGATCACCCGGAGGGGCCGGCCGTCGGCGTCCCGGGCGACGGAGGCGTGATTGCGCACTGTTGCCCAGCGGCCGTCGGCGCGGCGGAATCGGTACTCGATCATCCATCCCTCGTCCCGGCTATCGAGGAAGGCGTCGAACGAGTCGCGAACGCGCTCCCGGTCGTCGGGATGGAGCTGCGCTTCCCACCAGCCCATGGCCTGGCCGATGTCGGTTCCCGCCTCCGCCGGATCGAACCCGAAAAAAAGCCGGAGGCCGTCGCTCCAGAGCACATCGCCATTCACCACGTTCCAATCAATGACCACGCCCTGCGCCGCACGAAGCGCCAGCCGGAACCGCTCCTCGTTCTCCCTCAGCGCCGACTCCGCATCCCGCCGGCTGCGGGCCAGGGCCAGGGTGCCCTCCACCCGCGCGGTGAGCTCGCGGGCAGAGAACGGCTTCACCAGATAATCGTCCGCACCGGCCTCCAGTCCCTCGATGCGCGACTCCTCGCCGGCCCGCGCGGAGAGCAGGATGGTCGGCACGGTGCGAGTGCGAGGGTCGGCCCGAAGCTTGGCCAGCAGCTCGAAACCGTCCAGCCCCGGCATCATGATATCGCTGATGACCAGATCGGGCGGCCGCGCCTGCGCTTCGCGCAGTGCCTGGCGCCCATCGGCGACGGCGAGCACGGTCCACCGCGCACTGAGCAGCCGGGTGACGTAATCCCGCATGTCCGCGTTGTCGTCCGCCACCAGGATCCTGGTGGCCGGATCAGCCCGCTGGCTTCGAGGGGTCCCCACGGCCTTCCCTTCCGCGAGCTCGTCGTCGGCCGGCCGGCCGGCCGACAGGGACCGCTCGGTGTCGCCGGGCAGCCAACGCATCGCCTCCTCGATGAAGGGAGCGGCGCCCAGGGCCGTCGAGGCCAGGGTGCCGGGGCTGCCGATCTGGTCGCGAGGAAGGTGGGCGGTCCCGGTGGGGATCGTGACGGTGAACCGGGTGCCTGCGCCAGGCTCGCTGGCCACCTCGATCCGTCCCCCGTGCAGGCGGGCCAGCTCCTGAGCCAGTGCCAGTCCGATCCCCGTTCCCTCGTGGGTCCGCCCCTGGGTGCTGCGCACTCGGTGGAACCGCTCGAAGACGCGGGGCAGCTCCTCGGCGGGGATGCCGATGCCGGTGTCCGTCACCGTAAGGCGGACCCTGTCGTCCACCTGATGCAGACCGACCGTGATCTCGCCCTGGAGCGTGAACTTAAGGGCGTTGCTCAGCAGGTTGAGGACGATCTTCTCCCACATGTCGCGGTCCACGTAGACCGGATCACCAGCTGGCACGCTGTCCACCACCAGACGGAGTCCAGCCCGCTCGATCGCGGATCGAAAAACGCTCGCCAGATCGGCGGTGAACCCGGCGAGATCGGTGGGCTCGTAGAAGGCCTGCACCCGGCCGGCCTCGATCCGGGAGAAGTCGAGCAGCGTGTTGACCAGCTTGAGCAGCCGCAGGCTGTTGCGATGGGCCACCTCGATCCGCTCCCGTTGCGGCCCGATCAGCGGCGCCGAGGTCTCCTCCAGCGCGTCCTCCAGGGGGCCGAGCAACAGGGTTACCGGCGTCCGGAATTCGTGGCTTACGTTGCTGAAGAAGGCGGTCTTGGCCCGGTCGAGAGCGGCCAGCGCCTCGGCCTGGCGGCGCTCCTCCTCGAACGCCCGCGCCTCGGCCACCGCGGCGGCCACCTGACCCGCGACCAGGCCCAGGAACGATTCGTACTGCTCATCGAGGTGTTTGCGTGGATTGATGCCCGTGACCAGGACGCCGGCGGATGCAGCTTGCCCCGGAAGAACGAGCGGGGTGACCACGAGCTCCTCCGGGGCGACCCCCCAGACCGAGGCGCCCGGAAGCTCCCGGATGCCCATATCGATGGCCCGCATCCGGGTGGACGTCGCGCTCAGCACCGCGGCGCTGAGCGGCCAAGCGTCGGCCCCCGGGGCGAGCGACACCTGGGGGGGAAGCGCCTCCCACGCCGGGTCACCCTCCCGGAGGCCGCTGGTCCCGGCCCGCCGGGCCACGGTGCGGCGGTCGTCGAGCAGGTAAATCGCCGCGAACGGCAGGTCCTGCGGGTTGCCATCCAGCACCTCGCCCGCCGCCCGGCACGCCGCGGCGTCCTGCTGGGCGCGCCCCGCCGCCAGGGCCAACTCGCGCAAGATGCGCAAGCGGCGCTCGCTCAGCACCCGCTCGGTGGTCTCGATCACGGTGACGAACACCCCGCCGGGCCGCCCCGACTCCTCCCTGATCGCGCTGTAGCAACAGGTGAAGTAACACTCTTCGACGTAGCCGTTCCGGTCCAGAGGCAGGAGTTGATCCTGGAGGTACGTGGCCTCGCCGTCGCGCAACACCCGCTGGAACATCGGCCCGATGAAGTCCCAGATCTCGGCGAAGCACTCGGCGGTACCTTGGCCCAGGGCCGCGGGGTGCTTGGTGGCGCCGAGAATGGGACGGTACCCATCGTTGTAGAACTGGGTGAACTCGCTTCCCCAGGCGATGTACATCGGGTAGCCCGAGTCCAGCAGAATGCTGAGGGCGGTTCGGAGGCTCTGGGGCCAATGTTCCACCGGCCCCACCGGCGTGCGGGACCAATCCAGCGCCCGCATGAGCGCCCCCATCTCGCCCCCACCCACGAGGGTGTGTTCCACCAATCCGAGCGACTGGGGATCTTCGGGGCCCTGGTCGCGTGCCCGAGAGGTTGAAGGAGCGGTTGTCGTAAGCGTCCTCACGGAGGAAGGTGTGCCACGATGCCCCGGCGCTGACGGGACCAGCATAGGTCCCCGGCTGGGCCTGGAAAAAGGGCCAGGCGAATATCGGGGACTTTCGAGGGGTCGGCTGTGATCTGGATCGCAATGAAGCAGGGTTAAGACTCTCGCCGTAGTCGCCCCCCACCCGTCAGAGGTCCCTGCGCGATGGGAAGCGCGTTGGCGCAGAAAGCCGGGCACATCCTCCGCGGGAGGGGGGCTCCCGCCCACTCCGGCCTTCGCGCCTACGGCTTTACACGCCCAAGCTCCCGGTCGCACACCATCAGCAATGCGCGGCCGTCGGGCGTGTCCACCTCTGCCACGGCCCGAAACCCGGACTTCTCGTAGCATCTGATGGCGCGCCGGTTCTCCGGTGACGGGTCGGTCTGCACTCGAGTCACCGCGGCATCGGCAAACAGCCGCTCCACGAACGCGCGAACCATCCGAGTGCCGACTCCCTGGCCCAGCTGCGCGGGATCGGCCAGGAACTGGTCGATGCCCCGTACACCCGGGTCGTGCTCCTCGGGCCACCATCCGTCGCCCGAGCCCAGCGCGGCGTAGGACTGGATGAAGCCGATGGGCGCGCCATCGCCAAGCACGATATAGGGCCGAGTCGTCGACCTGTGGTTCGCCAGCGGTCCGTACTCTTCCTCCACCTCGACCAGGGTCGGCGTGGGAGTCCACCACCGGGCGACGTGCGGCCGGGCGAGCCATCGATGCAGCAGTGGCAGGTCCACCGGTGTCAGGGGCCGAAACGTGATTATGGATGGGTTGGCTCGCACCGGGCAGGGGCCGCCTTCGCCTGACGGCGCCGAAGGGTGATCAGGCCGCACCGGGCCGATCGGTCGACGCCAGCGCCATCAGCGTCCACCTTCCGCCTCGCTTTTCGTAGACCTCGAGCCATGCGAATACGGTGTGCTCCTGTCGCGATGCGCCGGCACTGTCCACCGCGCTCAGTCGCACTCGTTTCCGGACGACGACATAGGCCATGTGCCCGTCCGGCGAGATGCGAATGAGCGGCGGCTCCAGGTCGGCCCATTCCACGAAGGTGGACCGGTCGAAGTAAGCCTGAAACCTCACTCGGTACTCCTCCGGAGTACCCGACATGACGGCACCCCGGGAGATATTCAGGAAGCTATCCGCGAACGATGCGACCAGGAGGTCGGCGCGCTTGTCCAAGTGGGCGGTCTGCGCCAGCCCATGGAGTTGGAGGAGGGCCGCCCGATCGGCCTCGGGATCCGGCGGGGGGTCACACGCCCCGAGGCTGAGGAGCAGCAGGAGGAGGCAACGGGGCCTGAGACCCTTGGCGCCTCCGGTCTTCGGGCGGTGCGACCGAACGAGTGGTGGCGCGAGCGCGCACAAGAACATGGCAGCGGCCGGTTGGCTGTGGGTCTAATCCCTACCGCAGCGGAGCCGATAAAGTGTCAAGCGGAGCCCCATGGGCTAGACCGCACGCCAGCGAGGAATTCCCAGCTGCCGCTCGATGAACTCGATCACCGCTTCGGGGGTCTGGAGCTCGTGGAGCATGCCCCGGCCGGCGATCGTGCGAAAGAACACCGCCGCGTCCGGCGCCGCGGCCAACAGGACGGTCGGCCGTGCCAGCCTGAGGGCCAACGCCACCTCCGACGCCGTTCCCGGTCCCTCCACCCCGCACGCGACGACGACATCGCTGGTGAGCACGTTGATGGCGTTTCGCGCCTCGCCCACCCCGGTAAAGACGGCGATATCGACATGCGCGCCGACAGGTCCGTCGGGACCTGTGGGCTGGATTCCGATCGTCAGGCTGCCGGGCACCGACTTGGCCCCGGCGCACGCCGCCTCCATGACCCCCGCCGGGAGCCCGCCAGTGAGCACGACCCACCCCGCCTCGGCCGCGCGTCGGCCGAGCTCGCGGGCCAGGTGGAGCGTGGACGTCTTGGGCTCACTCGCGCCCATCACCCCTATGACCGGACGCCGGGCTGGCGCAGACACTTCAGCGGCCAGCCGGCTCATCGTTCCAGATGTCCACGGCGCACTTCCAGATCCCGTCCGCCTCCCGGCGCCAGACCGTGACGGCACGGCCCCGCGTCGACACCGGCTGCCCCTCCGGCCCCGCCATCGTGACGGTATTGGTGCTCAGCAGGTATGCGAGCCTGCCGTCCGGCGAGAGACTCGCCGCCGACGTGGTCCAGCTGATGTGGAAGCCGGGGATGGCCAGGGCGCCCTCGACATAGCTTCGGAGCGCCGCCTTGCCGACGAAGGCGGGTAGTCCGGGGGCCAGGACCTGAGCGTCATCGGTCCAGAACGACAGGATGCGGTCGATGTCCCGGCCCGTCGAGGCCAGGGCGGCCCACTCTCTGTCCCGCTCGAGCAATCGCTCGCGTTCCCGTTCGAGTCCTTTGGAGACTTTCACTGTAGCAACCTTTGTTCGCAGGGTTAGGTCACCAAGCGCGGCGCCGCCGCACCACCCGACTCAGCGGGCCTCGAGATAGGTTCGCCACGGCTCCCAATATCGACTCGCCCAGCCGCTCGTCAGGGTGTCGTACAGTCGCTCCGGGACCGCCACGTGGACCAGCTCGACCTGGGTTCCGGTTCCGTCGGCGGTGAACGCCAGCACCAACACGGAATCCACGTCCTCCGCCTGCCATTCGAAGCTCCGCCAGCTCTGCACGATCTGGCATGCGGGGGTGAGGGCGAGCACGCGACCGTGGATCCGGCCGTCGAAGGCGCTCCACTCGCTGCCGGCTGATGCCCGAATCGTCACCGCGCCGCCGCCGGTAAAGGCCGCGTGCGCCGCGGAATCGAGGTACATCGCATAGAGCTCCCCCGGAGGCGCGGGCAACGTCACGGTCTGCCGAACGACTCTTAGCATCGGGCGCCGCGACCGGGTGGATGGCTCATTCAATGGGCCCCTTGCGAGACTCGCTGTGGGAAGACGAAGATGCACGCCACGATGAACCACAAGAGCACCGCGGTGGCGGTGAACCGGCTGAGCGCCAGTCCACCGGCGTCACGGGGCTTGTCGAGCAGATCGCCGACCACGGCGCCCAGTGGCCGGGTCAGAATGAACGCGGCCCAGAACAGAAGAGTGCGCGAGAGGATCGTCCACAAGTAGGCCGCGCCGACCAGGGCGAGCAGGGCACCGAAGACGAGCGCGCCTCCGCCGTACCCGAGACCGGCGGTATCCGCGGTCCAGTCGCCCAGTGCCGTGCCCAGCGTCTGGGACAACATGATCGTCACCCAGTAGAACACCTCGGCTCGGGATGAGGTGATGGTGTCGACCGATATCGATCCCAGGGATCGGTGCCAGACGAACAGGACCCCAACACGCAGGCCAGCAGGAGCGACGCGCCACCGGCATACCCGATACCCAGGGAGCGATCCGCGTAAGTCGGCCAGCGTCGTGCCGACGGTCGTCGTGGCGATGATCGTCGACCAGTACAGGAAGGGATGGAAACCCGCTCGCCCGAATCTGGGCGATGACTGCGACGACGAAGATCGCCCCGAAGATCGCCGTCCCCACGAGCGTAGCCCAGGTGCATCGACATGGACACCGCATCGCCCGCGGTCTCCCCCAGCGTCGTGGCGGCGATCTTGATGACCCAGAAGATGAGCGTGACCTGGGGAACCTTGCTCAGGGTCTCTTCGATCGTCCAAGGCGTTCAGCTCGTCCTCTCGGTGACCAACCCACTCTCCTTCCGGTGGCCTGCTGGACGGCAGGCGAGGGCCCGTGCATCTTCCGCCGTGGCCCGTCTCCGCTCCGCCTACACCTCGTCCTGACCGTCGGCGTCATTGCCGTGGCCCTGGCGCTCGCGATCGAGCAGGGCCTCGACCAGCGCGTCGGACACGACTTCCACGTGTTCTGGCAGGCTGGACGCAACTTCACCAGCGGCGACGCCCTCTACCACGGGTACCTTCCCGGTGCCCGGGTGTTCAAGTACCCCCCCTTCGCGGCGTTCGTGTTTCAACCGCTCGGGGTGCTCCCGCTCTCCGTCGCCGCCGATTCTGTTCTCGTTGCTCAACCTCGTCCTCTGGGTGGTGGCGGCAGTTCTGACTCGGGACATCGTGGCGCGGACCTCCACGGGCCGCGTGTCGACCCCGGTGCCGCTGATCCTCGCCGTGCTGCTGTCCGCCCAGTTCTTCCTCGACAACTTTCACCACGTCCAGATGAACGAGGTCATCCTCGTCCTCGTGCTGCTCGGCCTGCGGGCCCATCTCCGGGAGCAGGACCTGGCCGCGGCCGCGTACATCGTCACGGCCACCGCCATCAAGCTCGTCCCGATCTTCTTCGTCGCCTGGCTGCTCGATCCGGGGACGGCGACGCGCCGCGCTGGCCGTTCCGCCGCTGGCGGCCGCCTGCGTTCTCCTGCCGTTGCTGGTGCGTGGCCCCGCGACCGGCGCGGCCGAGCTCACGGAGTATTACCACTCCTTTCTGGCTGGGCACCAGCACGGTGAAGTCGGCTCCTACACCCGGGGACACAACATCGCGTCGTTCGTCAATCGGACGATGCTGCGGACCGAGGGCGGCGACGACGTCCGGCGTCCGATCGTCGACCTTTCGGAGGGACCGCACAGCGCATCTACCGGGTGCTCTGGGCGGCCGTGCTGCTGGCCGCTTCTCGCGATGCTCGTGATCCTCCGACGTCGCCACGTCCCGGTGTCGGCCTTCGAGCTCAGCGTGGTGTTCCTGGCGTGTCTCCTGCTCTCTCCGGTGACGTTTACGGCGAACCTGGTCTTCCTGCTGTTCGTATTTTGTGCGTTCCTGTCCGTGCGCTTCGCGGACCTTTCGTTCCCGGACCGCGTCGCGGCTGTGGTCCTGGGAATCGCGATGGCGGCGACGGGGCTCAGCGGCAAGGACCTGGTCGGCCGCACCGTGAACCTGTACATCAAGGAGTACGGCACCTTCGTGCTCACCATGCTGCTGCTCTTCGTCGCCGGCATCATCCTGGCGGAGCGGGAATCTCGTGGTCCCGGGGTCGGTCCGAAGTCGGCGATCTAGGGCCTGGCGATGGATGAAACTGAGCACCCGCCGGGTGCCGGGTGCGGATGCCCCTTGAGAAACGCCGGCCAATCGTGTATACTTCCGTCCTGCGACAGTCGCGCCGTCGGTGCGATGCTATTCCAAGGAGCTGCAAGGGTCCCGGGAGTTACGCCGGGGCCCTTTATGTTTGCTACCTGAGCGGCCGCAGCCCATCGTGAGGCACAGTCACGAGTACATGCAATCGGTCGGTCCGGCCCTGCCGAACTCCGATTACAGGAACACACTGAGGAGTACGGCAATGCGCACCACCGGTACCGTGAAATGGTTCAACGACGCCAAAGGCTTTGGTTTCATCACCCCCGAAGGGGGAGAGAAGGACTGCTTCGTTCATCATTCGGCCATTCAGGCCCAGGGCTTCAAGAGCCTGGCCGAGGGTGAGCGCGTCGAGTTCGACGTCGTCCAGGGTCAGAAAGGCCCCGCGGCGGAGAACGTCACGAAGCTCGGCGCCTAACCAGGCGCAGCTGCATACGACATAGCCTTCGGGCTCCAGGGCACGCGGCAGCCTGGGTGATCAATTCTGCCACGACTTCCGACCCGGCGGGTGCGTCAAGCACTCGACCGGGCGTTTTGTTCGCGGGACCGGCCGGCGAACGTCAGCCGACATCCTTGCCTCGCCGTTTCGACGGCTTCCGGGTCACCGCCTTCACCGCCGCCGCCAGGTCCTGCGCGGCGGCGCCCATGGCCGGCAGCTCGGCCTGGCTGCCACTCAGCTTGCCCGCCCGCACGTCCGTGCTGAGGGCACGGCACATGTCGGTTCCCCGACGGGTCCGGAACCGCACGTGAAACCCGGGCGGATCAGCCGAGTTGGTGGCCATGAGCAGACTCCAGGCCCGGAGCCGCAGATCGTCCAGGGCGTTCTTGAACTCCTCCAGCCCGGACGAGCCTAGGTCCCCGCTGGCAACCTGAGTTTCGAGCGTGTCCAGCATGGCCCTCAGAGTGGCCACCTGCTCCAGCCACGCGAACTGACTCATGGTATCCTCCCGTTTCAGTGGCCCGATCCCTCCTGCCCCGCCCTTGCGACCGCCCTTCCTCAGGCTGCGCCCTCCGCGAGGTGCCCTCGGGGCCGTATGATGATGGTGGACAGCATCGTCGCGATCAGCGCCTGCCGCGGCCCTTCATGCGCGACCACCTCCGCGAGGCACACGGTCAGCGTGCTCCCGGCCCGTACGACTCGGCCGGAGGCGACGAAGTGAGTACCTTCGGCCGGCGCCAGGAGATTAATCTTGAACTCGACCGCCAGCACGTCGGTGTCCGCGGGGGCCAGGGTGTACGCGGCGTAGCCGTTCGCCGAATCGGCGATGCTCGCCACCGCCCCGGCGTGAAGGTACCGGTTCTGCTGGCACAGGGCCGGCGAGTAGGGCAGCCTCAGGCCAACCTCGCCCGGCGCGAGGTGAACGATGCTGGCCCCGAGCGTCGCCATGAGCGATTGGCGCCCAAAACTCTCACGCACGACCACCTCGTACTTGGGGTTCTTCGGGACGAAGCTACCGAACGGCATGCGGGGAGCACCTCGAGTTGAGCCCGGTGATCCATGCGGAGTCCGGCGTGGATTAACGACAGGTGGAAGCACTCGGCGCCCAGAGTGTCTTGGAGCCTACCGGCATCACCCGCGTATGCAAAGCCCCGCCGCACCGTTGTTCCAGTCGGGTGAGTCCGCGCGCCTCGAACCCTACCGTTGTCGTCCCTTGGGCAGGTCCACCACCGCCTCGATCTCCAGCAACACAGGTCCGGGCGTGCCAGGCTTGCCACCGCAATGAGGGTATTCGCGGGCGGGCGCGGCGGGTCGAGAAGCCGCAGACCCTGACGACTGCCGCGGCTTGACGCCCGGGTCGGCGGGCTGGACGCCCCGCCAGGGGCTCTACGCAGACACTTCTTGTCGGTAGGGCCCGTTATGCCCGCGCGTCCACTGGAGCCGTGAAGGTCGCATGCGTCACATTGCCGGTGTTGAGCACACCCAATGGCTCGAACAGCAGCACGGCCGTTTCCTCGGCCGCGACCGGCCGATGCTCCACCCCGCGCGGCACGACGAGAAACTCGCCGGGATTCAGTTCCCGTACTCCATCGCGGAACTCCAGGCGCAGCTGCCCGGAGAGCACCAGGAACAACTCGTCTTCGGCATCGTGATGATGCCAGACGAACTCGCCCTTGAGCTTTGCGACCTTGACGGCTTGACCATTGAGCTCACCGACGACACGGGGCCGCCAATGCTCGGTGATGGCGGCCAGCTTCGCGGCCAGGCTGACAGGTTCCGGCAGATTCATTTTCGCTAACCTCGAGTGCTCGATGTGCGTTCCGCCTTCGTAGCAACCGGCAGCACTGACGCTCGGCTTCGACCGTGCGGGTGACCGCACTCAAGGCGTCGGTGGTCGCCACGAACGTCAGCCGCACCCCCTCACCCAGGCCGGCTCGACGGTGGCATGATGCCATTGAGTCGAAGGTACGTCACGATGTCCGCTCCCCATCGAAACCGTTCCCTCGGTCCCGTCGTCTGGAGAAAGGCCCTACCCTCCGGAGCTCGACGATGCCCAGCGGACACGCCATGCTGCAGGTTCCCGTTCGCCGCGCGGCCTGGGCGCTGCTTGTGCTCCGCCTGGGGCTGGCCGCGATCTTTCTCCCGTACGGTCTGGTAAAGCTGTTCACCTTCCCCGTACGGGTCCAGTACTTTGCCAGTCAGCAGTTCCCCGCGCCAGCCGTGGCCACCGGTTTCAACCTGAGCTTGGAAATCGCGGCCGGGCTTCTGCTGGTCCTGGGGCTGAGGATGCCTGTCGCGGCCACGTTGGTGTTTATCGACACACTCGTGATCCTGACTCCCCTCAACTGGAGTGCCGGCCCTCTCGATTGGTGGCCACAGATGGCGGTGCGCCTCGCCCCGGCGCTGGCGCTCGCGCTGCTCGGGCCCGGGGCGTTCCATCTCGGGAGCTCTGGGGCTCGCGAGGGTGAGATCGCGCCGGCCTGACGAAGCGCCAGCGCGCAAGACGCCGCCGCGGGCGGTCGTCCGGTCACGAGAGCCCCGCTTACTCCTCCGGAGGGACTGTGCGTCCCCATCGAGCGTCTCGCTGCGCCGTAGCGATCACGTGGCTCCTCGTCGCGGCCTGCGCGGGCCAGTCACGCGACACCCCTCTCGGCACCGTCGACTCCGCGGCACTCCATGCCGCCGACCAGGCCTACGTTCAGGCCTGGCTGCGGGACGACACCGCGGCGGTCCTGGCGACGCTGGCGCCTGATGCCGTCCTCATGCCGCCCGGCGGTAGGCCCCTCGCGACCATGGAAGCCATTCAGCAGTTCTGGTGGCCGCGAGACGGATCTCACACGCGCGTGACCCAATACACCACGACGGTGGACGAGCTCGCTGGCACTGGGAACCTGGCCTACATGCGGGGCACGGGTCGGCTGAGCTTCGTCTACGAGAAGGACGCCCAGCGCGTCGAACAGACCAGCCAGACCATGGCGTTGACCGTGTTCTCCCGGATGCCCGACGGCCACTGGCGCATCCAGAGTCGCATGTGGGGGCCGATGGCCCCTTAGGCCCGACCGCCCCGACTCTGACGGCCGCTAGACGGTGCGAATCGCGGCGCGAACCTTGGCCGTCAGTTCGGGCGGCATGTCCGTGATCTGATGTGCGCTGCGCGCGTGAGCCGAGGCCTGGCGGAGGATCTCCTCATCCGTGTCCGCGTTCGCCTCAAACTCGCAATTCATCCCAAGGTCGCGGCAGCGCATTTTCTTAGCCATGTCATCCTCCGGTTGGGTGAGTCAGCGGTGTGATCCCCTCGACGACTACTTCGATTGTCTGCCATAACCTACCGACGAGACCGCGTCATGAGAAAGCACCTGATGTGCGTCATCTCAATCGGCTTCCTGTCGAGCGGCAATGCTGCCGAACTCCGCTTCAGCCGGGTCCAGAGGCCTCACTCGCCTCCCTGCGACTCGTTGGCGCCACCTACCGCCATCTTTGCCCCCGCGCTGGCGGACTCCGGCAGGATCTTTCGGGGAGCGGTCGGGCTCGATCCCCGGGAATTCTACTTCTTCAAGAAGGTGGCTACCGATCCCCAGGCCGAAGACTACCGGATCTTCGTCACCCGGTTGGATGGGAGCACCTGGTCCTCCCCGGAACACCTGAGGCTCGGCGCGGACTATTCGGACCTGTATCCGGCGCTCTCTACGGATGGGCACCGCCTCGTTTTCACATCGTACCGGCCCATCCCTGGCGACACATCCAGCCATCCCAGTGCAAGCCTGTGGTACGCTGACCGCCTGGGTCAGGGTTGGGATCGACCCGTGCCGATACTGGCCGCCACCGAACCGGGCAGCTACCACTCTCAGCCGGTCTTCTGGGGAGACCACATCGTGTTTCGCAGGACGTCCCCCGATTGGCGAACGACGCAGACGCTGGTGACGCACTGGGACGGTCATGCCTACCAGGCCCCCACCATCTTCACGCCGGTGCAGCAGTGGGTCGACTGGCGCGGCGACATCCGGGTCTGGGGCGGCATCCCGGGGGCCGACGGCTCCTTTGTGATCTTGGAGATTTCGAGACTCAATCCCAACACCCGGCAACCGATGCCCTCCGACCTGTGGGTCACTGTCCGCACCGGGCAACGGTGGACGGAACCTCGACCGCTGGGCGCGGAAGTGAACACCCAAGCTCGGACGGAAAACTTCCCGCTTGCCTCACCCGACGGCTGTTACCTGCTGTTCGTGAGAGACTTCTCCACCTTCTACCGGGTCTCGCTGGCAAGCGCCCTGGTAGCCGACGAGTAGACGACTGCGTCGAGGCTCGGACATGGCATCAGCGCCCCGGCTTGGCCTTCGGCGCATAGGCCGTCACCTCAATTTCGACCACGGTATTGTCGCTGTAGTGGCGATCGATGCAAATCGCCGTCCAGGTCGAATAGGGCGGCTTCATGAACTCGGCCTTGACGGCCAGCATGGCACCCAGCTGATCGTTGAAGTCGCCACTGAAATTGGGGGTCTTGCAGTTGTGGAAGGTCTGCAATTGCACCACGTGCGAGAAGTCCGCCCCGGCCGCGACCAGACTGGCGTTGATGGCCTTGAAGGCACGACGCAGCTGCACCTTGTGAGCTTCGGGATCGGTCCCCTCGCCCTTGAGCGGACCGGCTTCGACTCCGGACAGGAACACGAAGTCGCCCGCCCGTCGTGCCGCGGCATAGGTCAACTGGTCGTACATCTCCTCGCGCTCGCCGGGGTTCGCGAAGACGACCTCGCCTCCGGGCGCCGGGATGCGGGTGACGCGAAAATCCTGGGCCTGCGCCGCGCCGGCCGCTCCTGATCCGGCCAGCACGAACACCAGCAGCACACTACTTCCGACCTTGCTCCGCGTCATGGTTCCCCCCTGAGTAGTTGAAGGCTCGAGGCGAGCCGTGCGTAGTCAAGCGACGTCGCTAGCCGAGTAGCTCAAGAGGCCCCCTCTGATTCGGGCGGCGGAGGTGTACGGGTGAGGGACGGGAGCCGTTGGACCCATGATGTGGTAGACCTCGAAGCCCGCCCAGCGGAGCCCGTCGGCGATCAGCGCCCGGTGACACCGCCACCAGACGGCTTCCGCGCACATGATGGCCGTCCGGAAACCACAGCCGAGCCCCGCGAGGCGCACCAGACCCTCGGCAAATAGCTCGGTCGCCATGTAATCCGCGTAGCCGCGGAATGCCTCGCTGCGCCACGCCGTGTTGATTGAATCAGCCTGGGGTCGGCGCCGCCCACCGAGTTCCGGAAACGATTCGTAGCCGAGGCCACCGGCCGCGAGAGCCTTGGCGAGGGGCTCGCGCCCGAAATGTGGCCATCGGCGGCTGCCGGGGAAGCGGCGCACATCGGCGACCATCTCGATGTCGTGGGCCGCCAGCAATTCCAGGAACTCGTCCAGGGACCTGGTGGAGTGGCCCACCGTCCAGACACGCGGTACCATCCCCCAATCTACGTCTCGCCCCGGCGTGGCCCGCAATCCACCGCGTCAGCCGACCTGCCGGAGTGTGATGCCGAACTCACCCAGCCGCGCCCCCGATCGGACCTCTGGAGGGGCGGGCTGAAGGCGATCGTCACGCGGGTGTGCCTCTCGCCAGGCGCACCGCGATCAGAACGTGACTCGCGATGATCAACGGCACCAGGTACGTCGGCAGGAGGCTGAGCGGCAGCTTCAGCAACGCCGCCATGGAACCAGGATCCCCCAGGGCAAGGCGTGCGGCCGTGGCTACGACGAACAGGATGTCCACCAGCCCCACGACGTTCCAGGCCACATACGCCAGGCGCCGTCCCCTGGTCCTCGGAGGCGCCCCGAGCAACAGGACGAGGGCCAGGGCAGCCACCAGGATGTCTCCCGAGCCCCCGGGCACAGCGAACGCGTAAGGGAGCTCTCCCCGCTGGTAGAGCACCAGAAAATAAATGCCGACGAAGCGGCTGAGATGCAGCGCCACGACACCCCGAAGGTCGACCCGGAGCGCCCACGCGCGCAGTGAAGGAACCCACACCCCCGCGAGCACGGTCACCGCGGTCAGCCCCAGGAGGACGAGCTGCGGGGCCGGGGGCCGCAGGCCCGCCAGCCTCCCCGAGGCGCCCAGGGCGAGGGCGAGCCCCAGCCAAACCAAGCCGATGGCGAGCACGAGGCGGTTGCTCCGCTGCTCCACAGGTCCAGAGATACTCGTTCCTCTAGCTGGAGTGGAGCGGCCCAACGTCATGCGTTGGACTGCGGGGGGTCATGGCGCCGGTGACGCGGACCGGATGCCCGTCGACTCAAGGGCGGCTCAGGCCGCATCACCTGCGGGCGAGAGACAGTGACCCGTCCCTAGTCGCCCGTCGGTACGATCCCGGCGGTCTCCACCATGAGAATGACCGATCGTTCCGGCGCGCGCGGGCGGTGGACCACCCCTTTGGGCACGACCACGCCCTGGCCCGTCCCGAGCTCGATCACGCGATCCTCCAGATCGATCCAGAAGCGACCGCTGACCACATAGAAGAACTCATCATCGGCGTCGTGCTTGTGCCAGTGGTACTCCCCCTGCACGACGCCGAGCCGCACCACCGCGTCGTTGACGCGGCAGAGGGTCTGGTTGTACCACCGGTCGGCACAGGCCGCCACCAGCGCCGGCACGTCCATGCGCTCCAGCGGCCCGAACTTGATGTCGAGGTGAGTGGTATAGGGGTAGGCGGTAGTGTCCGGTGTTTCCGGCATGGGACCTCACTGGGATCTCGCTGAGCTCGATTCATCCTCGGCCAACGACCGGCCGGAGCTTCCGCCACGGCCAGCCGGCTGCCGGTGCTGACGCTACAGCCCGAACTGGCGAAGATGATGGTCCGTGTGCCGGTAGCCCCACCGCCGCCAGTCTCGCTGGTCCATCGCACCAAGGTGACCGTGCGCCCCCCCGGCAACGCGTTGGCTGGTGCCGCGGCCAACGCCCGCAGGTCCGCGATGGCGCGCGCGCGATCCTGCTCGAACTCTGCCGGACGGCTCCCCTCGCGCCGTGGGTTCACGTTGAGAGGCGTGCTCAGGCCGTGCGGCCATGGGAGGTTGGTGTACAATGCCAGCCACCCGCGCACGGTACGGAAGCGGTCGGCAGAACCGCCGGCGCGACTCACCATGCTGGCGGAGGCATCCGCGAGCTGACACAGCATCTCCGAAACCGAGAGTGTCCCCCAACGGCCTCCCGGCTACCTGCCCAGTTCCCGGGCCCGGTCGTCGACCGCGTCCTTCGCCGTCTTGAGATCGACCCGGTGCAGCGTCCGGTACTGCTTGATCGCGTCGATCTTCCGCCCGGCCCGCAGCAGCGCATCGATTTCTTCCGGGGACGGCGCCGCATCCCCCGACCGCAGGTTCCTGGTCGTGTGCCGCTCGCCGCGGCGGCTCACCAGGCTCAACAGCACGACGGCGGCGATCGCCGCCAGCCAATACCAGCTCATGGCCTCTCCTCGAGGAGTCGATCAGCGGGCCCCGCGCCCCGCATCGACCTACGCGAGCAGCATGGGTTACCCGCCGCGGCGGTCACGATCCGGGTTTGTAGACCATCAAACCCAATGCCGCCAAGGGCGTCACGATCGCCACGAGGCCCCAGAACTCCCACCGGCGCGAAAGTCGACGGTAGGCTTCCTCGTCCCACCCCCCGCCACTGATCCCCGCCGAGGCTACCGCCCACAGACGGCGCTGCAGCGGCGCAACCCGGAGCATGAATGCCAGTCCCGAGATGCTGAACAGGAGGATCGACTGCCAGATCCACCCGGTCCCCAGGATGGGGAGCCGGCCTAGAACGGCTGCCGCGGTCCCGAACGCCACGATGAGCACCACCCCAGGAAGAGTGAACCATCGGTCACTCCGCATGATGCCCTCGAGGGTATGGGCGATGATGCGAGGGTCGGCCGACCGATCACCGTGGGCCTTCCAGAAGAGGCCGGTGATGATGTTCCCCAGGAAGAGGACCACCGCGAGGACGTGCAGGGTCTTCATCGCCAGATACACCTCGGACCTCCTCCGCACGGCAGTCCAGGTGGCGCTCAAATCCCTCAAAACCACGCACCGCCCTGATCGGCGATGAACAGGGGTGGCCCCGGTCTCGGTCCGCCAATTCGGTCTCAGGCGCACCGAAGCCGCCTCGCTACGCCGAGTCGGGTTCGCCCGACACTGTTCCGTTTCGGCCTTGTATCTAGCTTCGGGCTAGATCAGGAGCCAGACTATGGCGGGTGACAGCTCGATCGGCCTAGGGTCTCAGAGACCGCTCGTTAGCGTGGGCGTCACCCGTCGCCCGTCCCGAAGCCCGAACAGTTGCGCGGACCCCGAAGTCCGCATCCTCAAGGTGGGGCCCCGACGAGCGCGCTCACAGTCGGAGGCTCCCATGACTCCCCCGGTGTTCATCGGCATCGATGTCGCGAAGGCCACGCTCGACATCGCCGTGCGGCCCAGCGGCGAGCGCTGGCAGGCGGCCAATGAGGAGGCCGCCGTCTTCCCGCTGCTCACCCGAATCCAGTCGCTCGGGCCCATGCTCGTGGTCCTGGAGGCGACCGGCGGCTTTGAACACGCGGTGGTCGCCGCGCTCGCGGCCGCCGGCGTGCCGGTCGTGGTCGCCAATCCGCGGCAGGTGCGCGATTTCGCCCGGGCCACGGGGCAGCTGGCCAAGACCGATGCCATCGATGCCCAGACCTTGGCGCTGTTCGCCGAGCGGGTGCGCCCCACGCCCCGGCCGCTGCCCGACGAGGCGGCCCAGGCCCTCGATGCCGTGCTCACCCGGCGCCGGCAGCTCCTCGAGATGCTCACGGCCGAGCGCAATCGCCTCAGCCTCGCCCGCGCCCCGGTGGCCCGCCGCATTCGCACCCACATTCGCTGGCTGCAGCGCGAGCTGGGGGCGGCGGATCGCGACCTCGGGCAGCTCATCGAGCAAAGCCCGGTCTGGCGCGCCCAGGACGATCTCCTGCAGAGCGTCCCGGGCGTGGGCCCGATCGTCAGTCGCACCCTGCTCGGGGAGCTCCCGGAGCTCGGCCGCCTCACCCGCAAACAGATCGCGGCGCTGGTCGGGGTGGCCCCGCTCGCCCGGGACAGTGGCACCCTACGAGGCCGCCGGCTCATCTGGGGCGGCCGCGCTCCGGTGCGCGCGGTGCTCTACATGGGCGCACTGGTGGCCATGCGGTGGAACCCTGTCATTCGCGCGTTCTACCGGCGGCTCCGCACCGCGGGCAAGCCGGCCAAGGTGGCGCTGGTCGCCTGCATGCGGAAGCTGCTGACGATCCTCAACGCGATGGCGCGCACCGGCACATACTGGCGCCACTCAGCGGTCGCTTGACAAGACAGTTGCTAACGACTGGCGCATTCGCGGCACGCCGTCAAGCCCCGCGCACACCCACCGGCGACCCCCGGCACTCGAGCCGCGGCCCGAGGTCATGAGGCCTCCAGGGCTGCCACCCAGGGGGGCCGGGAGTCGTCAGTGTCATATTGGTCAATGAGTCGGCCGGTCACGATCTCGTAGAGTTGCGTATTGCCTTCCCCGGCCACGGTGTACGTCAGGGACACCGGCGTTGCTACTTGAAACCACTGAGCCACTCCACCCGTCATGAAGCGTCATGAGCACGGACCTCGTACTGGCGCTCAAGAGCCTACTTGGCGTACTGATCCCCGTTCTGGGGCTCTCCGTCGGAGGGCTGCTCCTGCTCTCGCGCTCTCGACTCGGTGGCGCCATAGCCAAACGTATCGCGGGCGATTTCAGCCACCCGGACTTTGAAGCACAGCTCGAGGGGCTCCGCGAGGAGATCGTCCTGCTCAAGACTCAACTCGCCGAAACCCACGAGCGGGTCGTTTTCGCGGAGCGTCTCCTGGCGCAGGGGGTGACACATCCTCGAGAGCTCATCAAGGTTGAGCCGGCTCCTCGTATCGAGTAGGATGGCCTTCGAGCCGCCTGACGTCCGGCGCCCCGGCTGCGGCGCGCGCCTGCATCGTCCTGCTGGTCACTGGCTGATAACGGTCCCTCTCCAAGATGGAGTCTTCGATGGACCCCGTGGACATCATGCAATTGGTCTTCGCCGGCACCACGGCGCTGGTACTGGGACGCGTGGGGCTGGCAATGGCACGATTTCTCGAGCGGCGCTTGTCTGGTACGCCTGGCCTCGGCCCGGAAACTGAAGATAAGCTTCGGGCAGTCGAGGACGAGTGTGCCATGTTGCGTCAGGAGCTGAGTGAGCTACAGGAGCGACAGGACTTCACCGAACGCGTCTTGCACCAGGATCCCTCCCGGGTGCGACTGGTTCCCTCGGACGGCGCCCAGGAACGCGCAATCACGCCACACTGAGGACCTCCCCGGACCCCAACCCCTTGAGGCGCCGGCCGGCATACACGGCAACCGCGGAGCCGTCTGCCACGAATGCCGAGCGGGGCCGGCTCAAACACTCCGCGAAGCCCGCTCCCTACACGTCTCGCACATCACAGTCGAACTCCGCCCCCTCGGCCTCCCAAACCCACCACGGCCGATGCTCCACCCGATATTCTTTCGACCCGCCATCGCGCTGGGCCGTATAGCCCCAGTAGTGCTCGGTGATGAACGCCGCCTCGGAACCTGGATCGGGCAGCGCGGCCCGTCCCCGGGTCCTCACTTCGAGGCGGTGCCAGCGCCCCCCCAGGCGCCACGCGTAGGCCGCGCGCCCTGCCTGCCCGTTGGCGGCGTCGGCCATCTCCAGTTCATGCCGCATGGGCACCGCCGTGTAGGGCTCGTTGTAGAGCCATCGAGCCACGCTGGCAATCGCACGTCGCGGCACGAACTCGCGAACGAAGACCACGGCTCGCCGCCAGGCGCCGTCCTCCACACGGCGACGGACGTAGAAGCGGAGGTTGACTTCGTCGAAATTGCGATGCCCCGGAATCGGTATCCCCAGGACCCGGGTGTTCAGAAACCGAAAACCGACCATGCTGGCGAGAGTGGCCCCACCCCAGGTGTCGAGCTCGGTCCCGGCGGGCACCAACGGGCCCAGCAGTCGCGCCGGCACCTCGTAGTTGATCATGGCGAGGTAGCGCCATGCGGCGGTCAGCAATGGACCCGGCTCAGCCATGCCTGACTCCTTCTACAGCTGCGGGCAGCCCCGAATTTAAGCGCAAGATTCGGAGTGCGAATCGAGCCCACCTCCCTTACAGTGGTCGCACCTCTTTCGAGAACGACCATGCGCTCCTACCGAATTCAGGGCATTCCTGACGCGATCGCGACCGCCGCGAGGGCCTCCATGCGATCGCCCCACTACAATCACCCCATCCATGCCGAGAAGGCTACCGGGTATGGCCCGTGCCGTCTCTGCCTGCGGACGTTCGAGGTGGGCACGGACGAACGGCTGCTCTTTACCTACCAGCCGTTCACCGATCCCGAGGCCCTGCCAGCGCCGGGTCCGGTCTTCATCCATCGTGCGCGCTGTGAGCGGTATGACGCTTCCACCTTGCCCCAGACCCTTCGCCCCCTGCCGCTGGCCCTCGATGGCTACGGTGGGAGCGGTACGCTCCTGGTTCAGCGCCGGGTCGGCACGTCGCCCTTCGAGGCCGTTCTGGAGGGCGTCTTCGAGGACCAGAACGTGCGCTACGCCCACCTGCGCAATGCGGAGGCCGGCTGCTTCATCGCGCGCATCGATCGGCGCTAGAAACCGCGGATATTCGCGTCGGGATTCTGGGGCATGTGCATTGCGGCACCCTGCGAATGGGGGTCCGTCGCAGGACCGAGTCGCCTAGGGCAGATTCTCCTGAATGAAGCGGGGACTCAGGTGTACATCGACCTGCACCAGGGGCGCGTCGCCAATACAGCGGAAGCCATGGATCTCCCCGGCTTTGATGACGAGAATGTCACCCGCCCCGGCTTCGAATTCCTCGCCATTGACCGTCCAGAGGCCCCGCCCTTCCCGGACGAACTGGACTTCGTCATACGGATGCCGATGCGGCCCTGGACCGCGACCGGGGAGTGCGCTGAGGAGGAATGCGGAGATGTTGCGTCGCCGTTCTCGGCACCGACGAATTGGTGAGCGCTGCCCTGAAATGGCAGGTCTTGCTGCCGGACACGGTGCATCCTGACGGCTCCTATTGAATAACTGAAGAACGAACCTTCGGATGCGGCCCCGGCCCACTGACGACGAGGACGACAATGCCCAGCACACGGGCCACCAACGACGGAAGTATCGAGACCGGCCAAAGCCAGTGGACGACCAGGCCGAGGACGAGCGCACCGCCGAACAGAGCGGGCGGGAACACCACGACCCCGGGCGAATCGGGACTCCTGGGCACCTGAATCTCCCTGTAGAGGCCTTACGGAGCCCGCGTCAGCCGATTCTGGAACCCCGGTGCGCCGTGCGCCGGCATGGTTTCCGGATTGTCGTCGCTCCGGGCCGGCAGCCGACGGTAGGTGCGCCACTCGCCTCGTCCCCGACACCCCTCACAGCCTGGCCAGCTCCGGGGACAAGGGTCACCGTCGGGCCGACCGACAGGGTCGTGCCCAGTCCGGGCATACAGAACGAGTCGGCCCATGTTCCGATTGTCATCTGCGCCTCCTTGCCCCACCGGCCTGTCGGCTCACGGTCTCAGCGGAGTCGCGATGCGAGGACAACGCCCGCTCCCAGTCCGAGTGCGAAGGCTCCGGTCAGCCGCGACACCTGATTGTAGCGGATAAAGCGCGTGCCGCGCGACCCGACCTCCAGGGCCCCGATCGGAGTCAGCCAGCCCCCCCACCACCACCGCCACCCTGGGCTTCGGCCTCGCCGGCTTCGCCGGTCGAGCTTGCCATCTCCGCCGAACCGGAAGCCGGCCGACGGCCGCCTCCTGCACCGAAACCGTACGCGACCTTGGCAACCGGAATGACGGTGGTGTCCCCGTGGTGCACCGGCTCGGCATAGACGTGACGAATGTTGAGGTTACGCTCGAACACCGCGGCAATGGGTTCGAAGGGCATCGTTACGGACATCTGGACCTCCTGCAAGAAGATTCCCTGCAAGCCGGCAGAAGCTCCGCCAGCTTGCCACGCCTGGTGCCGTCCAACGGTTGGCGGTTGCCGGCGCCCTCCGCCGCACCGGGTGTGGTGAGGGAGGATGTGGCAAGAGGGATGAAACGGGTGGGAAGGGACCGTGATGGAGTCTTTATTGTACGAGCGTAGGCCGCGATCTGATCGCCGCCGCGCAGCCAGAGCGCAGCTCGCGGGCGGAAAGCGATCGCGTGTCGGGGCCACCAGCAGAAGCGTGTGGGGTACCTTAGGCCGTTTGCAGGAGCTCGCGGTGGCCGGTGACCCACAAGTCGGTGTAGCCCTTCAATACCGCGCGCATCGCCTCATTGGTGGCGTAGTCCTTCATTTGCGCCTCGAACCCGCTGACGCTGTCCACCTCGTACTCCAGCACGACCCGATTGAACTCACCGGTCAGATCGGTGAGCACGCGATGCTTGGGACGCTTCGCGGCGGCGGCGGCGCTCTTGAACTGGGCAGCGAGCTTGCTCGCGTTGCCGGGTTTGGCGATGAAGATGTTCCGGACGATGACCATGGTGCCCTCCCAGGAGCGTGCGGTCCGACGACACGCGCATCAGCTGCAAAGGATCGGTGACAATCTACGGCCGGCGGCTGAACACGGCGCCGTGCGGTATCCCCTTCGCTTTCCCACCGTGGGGCCAGGTCTTGTCGTCCATTCGGAATCCGGGTTGGGTCACTCCCTCCGCCCGAAATCGCTCATCGATCTCCAACTGGCCGGTCGCGGAGTCGAAGCGCGCGATCATGACGCGATGCTCCATGCCGCCGTAGCCGGTGATCACGACGCGTCGCTGGTCCGCTGAGATGGCGATCCAGTGGCGGCACGTCCCGGGCCGAGGATGACCCGGCCAGCCTCACGCGGCGAGGACGGGTCGCTGATGTCCAGGCTCACCACGGCGTTCCAGGCGGGCACCGTCACCAGGTAGTAGTGCCCCGAGACGATCGGGATGGCGCAGTAGGTTCCTGGCTTACGGGGGAACGAAGCCACCAGGCGTGCCGAGGGCGTCGTCGCTCGCCAGTCCCTCCATCAGGTAGAGACCGCAGGCGAAGGTGGAGACCAGGACGGTGCGGCCGTCGGCCAGGACTCGCGGTTCCGCGGTCAACCTGGACTCGTCGCCGGCCGGGCCGTCGGGCAGAGTGATGGTGTGGAGCAGTGCCAGGTCGGAGAGCCGCCAGATCTGGAGTTGGCGCGAGGCTGGGGAGTCGTCGGCCATGTCGGTCGTGGTCGCTCACGATCCGGTCGAGCGCAGGCACGACGCCGGCGCTGTAGACCCGGGTCTCCGGATCGAGGCCAGGGGTGTCTGCCGAACGGGAGCGGACGGCTGGCCGGCGGGGGTCAACTCGACCAGTCCACGCCAGCGTCATCCCGGTGGGCTGATGCCGCATCTGGAAGGTCGCGAGCACGTGCCCGTCGGGGAGCCGGAGAAACGAATGTGGGTGGGTGTAATCCTCGACGTCGCCGAACTGTTCGGCGAGACGCGGACGCGTCGGATCGGTCAGGTCGAAGATGAAGGTCTTCCCCGACCCGAAGCCGTTGGCGAAGAGCTGATGATCGGCCGGCATCTCGTGCTCGGTGTGATGCGGCCTGTTTCGGTGGCCGGGCACCGGCAAGCGTGGTGACGAGGTGGCCGTAGCGGGCGGAGCTTCGGTGACGTCGAGTACGGCGAGAAAGTCGGCCTGGGTGGAGTCGGTGGAGGCTGTCCAGAGATACAGATACTCCGCCGTCGCGGTGGCCTGCTCAGCCGGGCGGGAGCGGCACGCCAGACCTGCGAAAAGGGCAGCTGCGAGAAGACCGTTGACGGGGATCATGCCGAGCCTCACCCTAGGGTTCATCTCCAATACGGCCGGCGCGGTTAGACGACAGGGCATTAGCGCTGCTCGGGGCTGCCTCCCTGGCACGCTTCGTCCACTGCCACAGGCCGCCGGTGACCGCCGATGGCAGTCGAGAGTCCAACGCCCGCGCCGCCCAGACAATCTGGCCGCGGTGGTGGGCCTCGTGCGCCACGAAATAGGCCAGCACGTGCCCCACGTCGAGCGGAAGATTACGCCAGATGTAGGTCGACGCCATCGGAATCCTGCCGCCCTGCTCGCAGCCGAGGGTGAGGAGGCGGAGGATGCCCCGGCTACTCCGTTCCAGCGCCGGAACCAACTCCTTGCGCCCGACCCGCCGTCGGTCGACGCTGCGGGGCACGGTGACCCCCAGCTCCTGACCCAAGGTCTTGATCCACATGCAGCGCGCATTGTGAAGGTGGCCCGCGATCATGCGGATCGTGCGGCGGGGCGCGCCAGGGAGAATGCCTGCCCACAGCGCAGGCGGCAGGTGCTCGACCAGGAAGACCGTCACCCGATTGTTGGTCCGCCAGGTGTTGAGGATCGTATCCCGAAGGTCAGGGATCACGGCAGCCCGACCTTTCAACGAAGGGTTGGCCGACGCCCGACGATCATGCGCATCAGCCGCGGGTGCTCTCCAGTGCTGCGAGGCCGCGGGCGGGCAGTGGACCAGCGGACCTGATACACCGCCCGCGCACCTAGAGCCCACCCATGACGGCCTGCCCCGCAGCCTCAAAAGGCTCCCCCTTCGCGACTGCGCCGAACACCCGATGACAGTCGGGGCAGATCCCGTGGGTCAGCTCGGGTGGAAACTGGTCGACAAACAGGTTGGAGCGAGTCACGGCGTCCTCCAGGTGCAGCCAGGCACCATCCTGGGTGGCGATCCGCTTGCACCAACCGCAGATCCGGATGAGCTGATCCGCCCGTGGCTGTGCGGGGTCGAGCAGCACGACCGGGTCACGTTGCTGCACGGCAAGCTGATGCACGCGGCACCCAATCCCCCCGCCCTCGCGAGGTGCGACTTCGAGCTCATGCAAGCGCCGGAGCGCCGGCGCATCGCAGCGAAAGGTCAGACGAATGGTCTCGCCGCCAGAGCGGACCCGTTTAAACAGCGTGTGGTAGATATGCCGGGTGGGCGGGTCGGCGATGAAGCCCCAGAGACGCCGGTGCAGCACCATGGGCGCCATCGCGGCTTCACCGCCGTTTGCGGACGCGAAGCGCGACCAGGCTTCATTTACCAGGACAATTTCGTCGTCAGCGTTCAGATGATAGACGATGTCAGTCATGACAGTTCGTTCTGTTGAAGAACCTGGGTGGCGCCCGGCGTCCTCGCGAAGGCCCGCCCTTCCGGCCTGTCGGCGGCACGCGCGGGTCAGGCACCCCCGAGCATCGTGGACTCGGCGAACCCCCAAAGTGCCGCGGTCGCCAACTCGATGCTGTTTCCCGCCGGGTCTCGCAGATAGAGCGAGTACCCCCCTTGGGGCCAGTGCACCTCCGCTTCAATCGACACCCCCGCGGCGGTCAGGTGCGCCCGCCACCGCTCGATGTCCCGCTCAGGCAGCCGGAACGCGAGATGGCCTGGACCCCGGGCCCCATGAGGCGCCATCGGTGGCCCGCCGGTCGGCGCGGCCGGGTCGGCCGTCGCATCCGGGTTGAAGAGGAGGACCATCCCCTCGCCACAGCGAAGGAACACGTGGCGGCCGGGTTGCCTGGCGACTACCTCGAGGCCGAACACATCGCGGTAGAAGTGCTCCGCCGTGTCCAGGTCGGGGCAATACAGTGAGCTCTCCAACACGCTCGGGGGTTGCAGTCGCGATGCCGGCATCGTTGCAATCTCCCTGGCGGGTGCCTAAGGCCTCGGCTTCGGCGCGGCGGCCTTCATGATGGCGAGGAGGCGATTCGTTCGCCCAAGGCACCCCAGTAGTGAGGCTCGGGCCGGCTGCCTAACGAACAACATCCCGGAGCTCGCCGAAGGCCAGCGCCAGGTCGGGGAGCTGGTAATTCGCATTCAGACCGCTCGGGTTGGGCAATACCCAGAGGGCGGCCCGAGCGAGCAACATCTCCTGGCGACCGAAGGCAGCTCTAGGACTGCCAAACGCCAGCCGGTAGGCGCCAATCCCGAGCACGGCCACCGCTCTGGGGCGGTAGCGACGGACCTTCCGTTCAAGCCTGGTACGCGCGGCCCGCAGTTCGTCTGGCTCAAGCTCCGCGGCCGTTGCCGTCGCACGGGCAACGAGATTGGTGATGCCCAGCCGGTACTCCAGGAGGCGATGCTCTTCCCACGGGCGCACGAGGCGGTCCGTGAGGCCCGCCGCGCGAAGTGTCGGCCAGAAACGATTCCCCGGTCGAGCGAAATGATGGCCGGTGGCGCCAGAGTAGAGACCGGGATTGATCCCGCAGAAGAGCACCGCGAGTCCGGGGCTGATCAGATCCGGAATCGTAGTGCCGACCGCCGCCGCGATCTCAGCTTTGGACGGTCTGCGCTCCATCGTTTCCCCTCTGTAACTGCTAGCCGCCGACCGTTGGCCCATCACCTGAGACGTTTCATCGGCGCGCTGAGCGCTGCGCGTTCCATGTGGAGGATGGGGAACGGTCGGCCGCCGGCATCTGTTGGCGACCGACCCGTCACTGAGAACCCGAGCGTTCTGTAGAAACCCAGCGCCGCCTCGTTCTGCTCGTTGACATCGACGGCGAGCCCGCCCCCAGCAAGCGTCTGTGCAGCTCCAGTCGCAGGGTTCCGCCCGCTGGGAGCCAGGCGCCAGTCCGGCCTCTCGGCTGCATGCGCGGGTCAGGCAAGGTTCTCCGAGGGCTCCGCCACCGAAGACAAGGCCGAGTCGAGTGGACGCGCCCCACGAGCACGGACCACACTGAGCGTACCATCCGTCTCGAGCACGACCGCGCGAACGTCGCCCAAGCCCTCGACGCCCTGGCCACGGATCGCGGCCAGAACCTCGTCGGGTGTTATCCGCGCACGGCGCAAGGCAACGTCGAGGAAGGTGCCCTCGTAGAAGAGAAAGGTCGGCTCGTTCTTGACCAGTCTGTGAAAGGCCGTCGCCCGCACGCTGAGCCAGGCCACGGCATATTGCAGGCCGATCAGCAAGGCCAGCGCGAGCAGCCCATCCACCAACGCAATGTCCTTCGAGAGAATCACGGTCGCGAGGGTGGAACCAAGGGCAACCGTTACGACCAGGTCGAATGCGTTCAACTTGGACAGGGTACGCTTTCCGGAGAGCCGGAGAAACAAGAGCAAGGCCGCGTAGGCCATCACTGCGGTCACGGCGACTCGGCCCACGCTGTTCCAACTATCAAACCAGATCACGGGGAGACTCCGTCGAGGAGATCTCCTAAGGGTACAGCGGTGGCCGGCGTCTGCCTACCGCAATGCGAATCAGCTGTAGGCCATCGGGAACCCTGCGCCCGTGAGGAGCGCCGGCCCACCACGGCCTGTCGGCGGCATTTTGCGGGGGAGGCAGCAACCCGCGCCGAGCAGCGCGTGCAGAGGCGCCGCAGTTAGGCATGAACCCGCAGCACGTAGCTCACCCCAACTGCCGATACATACAGCCCAACTCCGAACACACAGTGTGTCGCAAGGCTCTTCAGCCTGGCCTGCGTTGGATTTGGAGTTCTTGAGGCAGCAATGCCGAAGCCGAACGACGGCTGCATGATGAAGAACGGGAACACTACGGTCCCAAGGCCGTAGAGCAGCGCGGGCAGCACAGTTGGTCGCGCAAGCCAGTCACCTGAGGTGAGCACGACGAACACAAGCGCGAACACGACACCAATGGTGTAGTGGGCAATCCAGCCGACCGTGCACTCAAGCGGTTTCTGTGGCGCCGCGGTGATACTCGCATGCCTAAGAGTACCTCCCGGCATGTGGCGAAGCCAGCGTCCGAGCAAACAGTAGTTGAGCGATGGAATGCTGAACGCACGCTTGAGGAACAGATTCCAAAGATCCATCACCAGAGTTGCGCCAATACCAACGGCAATTGCACCAAGGATGTCATCTGCTTCAATGCTCATGACCTAGCTCGCTATGGACGTTGCTGCCGAACGACTTGCCAATCAGCCGCAGGCGATCCTGTTCGCGCCAGCGTCAATCAACGCTTTCCACGCTGCAGCCTCTCGGAATAGCGCGCCCGAACGGAACGCCGGCCCACCCAGGCCTGTCGGCCCCGAGTAACCGCCGGTCGGCGTCCGCCTGACGACATGCACATCAGAAGCGGGTTAGGCCGCGCGCCGAGGCGTGGCCTCACACTTACCACAATCCACCACATAGGCCGCGTGCCCGATGACAATCACTTGGGCCGGCGCCGAGGTGGACGCTCGCGGTCGGGGGCCGCCACCGGTGCCCAGGAGGATCAACCGAGTCTTCGCCTGCCGCCCCTGGTCCCCGGCCACCTCTCGCCGGTGGCGCGTCATCGCCAGGGCCAGTGGTACAGCCAGGAATGCCCCACAGTTTATGTCCGCTCACAATGAGTGGGTTTGCGTCGGCCTAACGTCTTGCAACTCAGCTGCGGGCCCTCAAGCCGGCCCGCGCACAAACCTACGTTCTACTACAGCACGCCTGGATTCTGACGCCAGACGGCATAGGTCAATGCTGCCGCCAAGGTCACCCAAGCCAGATACGGCAGCAGGAGACCGCCCGCCAGGCGTCGCACGCGCCAGAACGTCCAGACAGTGAGCAGTAGAAGCGTCCAGAGGGCGAGGATCTCCACAAATGCAGCCCACCCTAGGCGCCATCGAAAGAAGAGCCACGTCCAGAGCGCGTTGAGCACCAACTGCAGCCCGTACAGCGCGATGGCTGGGCGAGCCCGAGGCCATCCCCACTCGCGGACCACGAGCCACGCCGCGGCCGCCATGAGCACATAGAGTACGCTCCAAACCGGGCCGAAGACTTGAGCTGGCGGAGCCCAGGTTGGCCTTGAGAGCTGTTGGTAGAACTCACCGGCTCGAGCCGATGCAATCGCGCCGGTGAGCGCTGCGGCTCCGGTGCCACCCAGCAGGAGGGCAAGGGCCCCCCAGTGTGCGTCCGCTCGTGAGGAATCGTTCATGCTCAACTGCCTCCCGCCTCATCTGGTGGCATGGAATGGGCGGCCGGCCCCGCTGACGCCATCAGCGCTCGCGCGATGCGCGCATCGAGCAGTAGATTCCCCCGGACGAGGCACCGCCACCAGGCGTTTCGGCCCGAGCTTCCCTCAACACTCCGAGGAACACCCATGGAGACAGCACCGGCACCCAGCGGAAGGGGAAGAATGATGCTGGCGCTTCTCGTGCTCGTCATCGCCCTCGCGGCTGGCACCTGGCTGTACGTTCGGATGCGGTCGAACGACCGGACCCTCCAGCAGACCCAAAGCGCCCTGAAGCTCCAGGTTCTGACCAGCCGCCTGGGGATCGCCGCCATCGAGGCGGAGTACGGCAATTACGACAGCGCCCGCAGCGTGGTGTCCGGAGTGTTCGACGGAATCCGGAATTACGGGATCGAGCGTGGCTCGCTTCCCGAGAACTACGCCACTGTGCTCGGCGCACGCGACCGCATCATCACGGCACTGGCCCGCTCAGACCCCGGTGCGCGAGAGGAGTTGATCGCCCTGTTCTTCCTGCTGCAGATTCCGGTGGACACCAAGCTGGATCCTCGGTACATCATTCCGGCCGCGGATTCGGGAGTCGGCCTCGAGCCACCATGGAAAAGAACGGTGCCACCCACGGATTCGACACCCCCCCGGTCAGACTCGACGCCGGGGTACGCTGACAGCCTGGTGACGGCCCCGGACAGCATGGGCCGGTGAGCGGCTCCGCTCGGATCCGGCACGGATACGCCGACGCTCAGCGCGCCTGTTGGTGCAGCCCAACGGCAGGATGGTTAACTGGGCGATCACGGGGCAGGCCTCATCGGGTAGCTCGGAACCTCCGGTCCGTCCGCCTAACAAATTCATGTGGGATGAGTATCATGAGACGCGATGCCCGCGCTGCCGCGCCTCAGGACCTTGGTGAGGATCTTGCCGGGCGTTAAGCGCCACCCCTCATTTCGCGAGGACATATCACATCGATGACCAGCCTCTACGGTCCCGAGCACCGGGCACTGCAGGATCAGTTCGATACCCGGCGCATCGCCGACAAGCTCGCCGCCATCGGGCAGCACACCGAGATCACCGACCTTGACCGCATCTTCATCGAGAGCCAGGATCTCTTCTGGCTCGCGAGCCTGGACCACGAGGGACGCCCGACGGTCTCCTACAAGGGCGGCGACCCGGGGTTCGTACGGGTACTCGATGCCACGACGCTCGCATTTCCGTCCTATGACGGGAACGGGATGTTCTATTCGATGGGCAACATCGCCGGTCAGGCGAATGTCGGGATGCTGTTCATGGACCTCGAGAAGCCGTTCCGGCTCAGGGTGCAGGGCAGCGCGACGATCGATGCCAACGATCCGCTGCTCGGCACCTGGCATGAGGCGCAGCTGGTGGTGCGGGTCGCCGTGACGCATCTCTTCATCAACTGTCCCCGCTACATCCACCGTTACAAGCGGGTCGCCTCGTCGCGATATGTCCCGCGCCCGGCCGTCGAGACGCCCTTCGCCGGCTGGAAGCGGATCGACCTGGTGCAGGAGGACCTGCCCCGCGCCGACCAGGGCCGGGCGGCTCACAGCGGGGGCGAGATACCGATCGAGGCGTGGTTCGACAAGCTCGCCAGCGGCGACCCGGAGGCCTGAGCGGCACGTTCCGCTGTCCGCCATCGGCGGGAGGCGGGGGGCGGAGCCTGGCTCCGCCACCGAGCCGTAAACGTCCTCAACCACTCCACGTCCTGCCCCTAATTTCCAGCTGACGTGAGCTTGGGTGACACTTCCACTCAAGAAGACCCGGCGCACTCGGGTCGGCTTTCCCGTGGAATCCCAGCAGGTCTCCCCCGCGGAACCCCGGAGCACGACGCCCTTGCGACCCTATGGCTTCGGATTGAGGTCAGGCACACCGGGTACGGCGACTTCGATTCCAATCCGCCCGCTTCTGTGGGGCGCTCCACGGCCGGCATCGTGGTACGAGGTAGCTGAAGACAAAGTGCCTGACGGCTTCTCGCTCGCGCCCTCGCCAGCCGTAGCGCGCCACGCCTACGAAGGACTCAGAGTGCATGTCTCGGAGCGTCGGGCAAATGCGAACTTCGGTGCGGCTGCATAACGGCTTGGGAATCAGCTGCAGGCCGCCAATCTCACGCCCACACGAACCTAGGCTTCCCCGCACGGCTGCATCCGCGGGTGCCGCCCGGGCGGAGGTCCGGCGCCCCGTCCGGCCTGGCGGCTGCATGCGCGGGTCAGGCGGCACGTGTGGGCCAGAGCCGACCTCCCACAAGGGTCCCCCCTGCCCCGACTAGGGCCAACGCGAGCGGATACCAGCGCGGCCACTGGGAGGCGGGTTGAGAGAAGCCCCACACCGCCGCGCCCGCCAACAGGATTGCAAGGAGGGGGACCACCCGGTGACGGGCCCCGCGCGCCACCCAGGCGCAAACCGCTCCGCCCAGTGCCGCGGCGAGTGCGGCGAGCCCCAAGTTGAGTACGTAGTACGCGGCAGGGGGCTCGCCCCCAGGTGCCCCTAGGGGGAGCCCGATCGTGGCGAGCAAGGCGACGATGGCACCCAATTGGTAAAGCCCTGCAGCGACCCCTGCGCCGACAACTATAGCAACGAAGCTCCGCACTCGGTGTCCTCCGCCAAGGTAGCTCGTGGCCTGTCCGCCTAACGATTGGCGCATCAGCTGCAGGCGATCGAGGCCGCGTCAACACAAACCTACGTCCAACAGCGCACCCAATGGGCCCACGGCCCGGGGTGGAGGCCCGCACCCTCCGGTCTGTCGGCTGTATGGCGCGGGTTAGGCAGCGGCGTTGGGCACCCGACTCAGGCGTTGAATCCCAGGATGACGTGGCGACCTTCCGGACTGTCGACCGCCGACCAGAGAGCGCTGTGCCATTCCACGATGGCCTCGATCTCCGAGAGCACGACCCAGAGGTTCCCCTGATCCAGCTTCGGGTGCAGCCGCTCAATATTCTCCAACTCATCACGGGACTGGACCGCACTCAGGCGCCGCAGCACGGTTTCCAGGTCTGCTTGGGTGAGGGCTCGCACATCCCACACGCGCAATGGCACCATCCCAGCCTTCTCATCGATGGCAAGGACGTTCTTGATGTAGAACGACTTCCCCGAGCGCAGGATCAACTCGAGCACGAGCGGTGGGATCGTGTGATCCTTGGCCTGCCTCAGGTAATCCCGCACACTTAGGTCCATGAATCTTGCCCTCTCCGAATTGCTGACGAGACTAAGCGAGCCTGTCGCTGCCGAACGACTAGCGCATCAGCTGCAGGCCCTCAAGCCGGTACAGCGCGCTCCAGGCGCGCCGTGGCCAAGCGGAGCTGCGCGCAAATGCAGCCCGTCGGCTGCATGCGCGGGTTAAGCCGCACCCGAGTGAGGCGCTACGCGCCCGGCGCCTGGTAGCGGACTTTCTCGGCCTTACGCAGGGCGGCTATCGCTTCGTCGACGGTCAAGAGGACTGTCGTTTCGAAGGAGCTAAGCGCACCACCGCCACTAATCGCAAGCGCCACCGCGGCCATGGACATGTTGTCGGGGGCCTCCCAGAGGTTGTATCCGTCGTGTGTTCCGAAAGCGTACCAGAACCCATGGAGCTTGCCACCAACCGATTCAATGTACGTCTGAGCGGCCTTTCGGCGGTCCTCTGGATTCCCGATCAGTCTGGCCCAAGTCTCTGGCGTGTAGCTGAAGCGCGATAGATAGAGTGGCATGATCCAGCTCCCTCCCCCCCAACTCGAACGAGTTGTCAATATGGTGGTCGGTGTCTCGCGTGCCGCCTATCGCAGAGGCGCATCAGCGGCGACCCTCAGGCACGCTGCAGCGACGGCAGGATGTCCGTAGTGTCGGCCTGACGACTGACAATCAGCTGCAGGCTCTCGAGCCTGCGTCCGCTCAATCCAACACTTCCGCTGCTAGGCCACCGGGAGCGCCGCGCCCACCTGGAGCCCTGGCCGCCCCGGCCTGTCGAATGCATTGGCGGGTTAGGCGTCAGGCCCCGCAAGGTCCTCAGCCTCAGGTATCAAAAGCCAGAGCAGGACGTACACGAGCAGCCCTGGGAATGCCGCAGATATGATCGAGACTACGACGTAAATGACGCGCAGCAATGTTGGGTCGACCCGGAAGTACTCGGCCAGGCCGCCGACGACTCCGGCGATTTGCCGGTTGGTCCTGGAGCGCCGCAATTGGCGTGAGACTTCGGGCATGTATCCTCCGGTCTAACTCAGATGCTGATGGCACGCACGCCTATCCACAATGCGCATCATCTTCGGGCGATCGTGCTGGTGCCTTTCTACCCACCTGCCTGGAGGGCTGCACCGCCGGCCCCCGAATTAACCCGAGCGGGGCAGCGCGCGCGCTACCCGTGCTCGAGTCCAGCATCGGAGTGTAGCCCAGCGGGCCGTTCCTTGCGGTCGCCAGTCGTGACTGCCCCTCCTCCCAGGCTGGTGCTTCCATCATGGTCGGAACGGAGCAGAAGGGCGATGGTTTCTACCCCATCGACAATCATGTTTATTTCTTCGCTGATCATCTGGTCGATGTCTGGGCCCAGTGCCAGGTTAGCTTCCGCCATCAGCGGATGCGCTGGCGGTGGGGATTCTCCGCGGACGGTGGTCGCAAGCGAGCGCAGGCTGCGGCTCACCTTTCGCGCAAGCGGTTCAATCGAGGGAGCAGTGCGACCACCCTCGCTCTGAAGACCGGCGTGCAGTGCTAACGCAGCCCACGCGATGCGCCGGTTGGCCGCCAGGGTTCCCATCGCCATCCGCCATTTCATCGGATGACTTCCATACGGCTCGGAAAACGTCCTCTCGATGATCGCTTCCGCGTTCGATCTCGCCCGTCTCGCCGACGTGCGGAGCTCGTCAACCCGCTTCACGTCCGCTGCGCCGGGGTCCTTGTAGGCCGTCAGCAGTGCGCGGAGATACACGGCTTGCCTGTCGAGCATCGTCGCCAACGCCTCCCGCATTCCCTTGGCGGTCCAGGTGGGCCACACGACGTAGGCACACAGGGCAAGCGCACTCCCGATAGCTGTGTTGATGATTCTCTCCGCAGCGATACTGCTTTGGGGCACTCCGGCAAGCGACAGGAGGAAGACGATATATCCGGTGATGCAGACGGCGAACACAACTGGGTTAACGGCTGCCATGGCGTACACGGCCCACGCGAAGGCGAGCATGATCGCGATGGACGGTGCCGACCCGGGACTGACACTGTGCGCAAGTGCGGTGGCGCCAACGGCTCCGAGCGCGGTGCCGCCGACTCGGGCGATACTGGCCGCAAAGGTGTCATGAAAATCCGGCTTGAGCATCACCGCGACGGTCAGCGGGACCCAATAACCCCGCGGTAGTTCGAGAGCTGCGGCCATGGCCTGGGCGAGGCAAATCGTTGCCGCAAGCCGCAGGGCATGTCGGAACGCGGTCGAGTCGAAGCTCAGGTTGGCTCGGAGCGTCGTCAGAGCATCGCGCACGAAACGTCGGTTGCGGCGACGTGCGATCGTTTCACCGGCGTGTGCCAGACCCTGCGGCGCCCCCGCCAGCAGGCCCGCGGTTCGCCACGCCGCGTCGAGCTGAGCAAGCAACGGCTCGCTACGGATCGCTGGCGAGAGCATCTTCACGCAGTCCGCCAGAGATTGCGCGACTCCGGGAACCGTGCGTGGCGCTCGCCCCGAGGCGAGCGCCGCGGCGATCTCCTCGAGAACCTGCGCCGTTAACGACGAAACGGCGCCAGCACAGGATCGATCCGAGTTCAAGAGCCGTCGATGGTGAAAAGCGAGCGCGGCGAGGCCCGCTCGAATTCTTTCCGCTTCATCGAGCAGCGCTTGAAAGCCGAGCATTTCGCCAGTCGTGGCGAACGGCTGTGGGTCGGCCAATGGCGACGCCGTACCGGCGAGGGTGTGGGGCTCGGGCGGTGCATCGTGCCCAGGGATCGCCGCTGCGTACGCTGCCATGCTCCTGTAGACTGCGGCGAGACTGCGCCGCTCGGCTGGAAACCGGCGCAATGGCCAGATCATCACCACGAGCAGCATTTGTGTCAGTCCCCCGCCCAGCACGAAAAGCGCTCGGGCAGCCGCGCTGCCTACGTCTGCGGGAATGCCTCCGGCAATGAGGAGCGCGAGGATCGCCCGCAGCCCCACGAATGAAGCGGACTGACCGAGGGCAACGAGCAAGCCGCCGGCGAATCCCCAGAGGCCGGCGACGAGCACCGCCGTCGCGATCGACTGGCCCGCAAGCGAGCCGACAAATACCGAGCACGCCATGCTCAATGTGGCCAGCAACATCGGGATCGCCTGACTCCGGTAGGCGCCTTGAAATGAGCCGAACCCCACACCGAAGGCGCCGAGCGCACCAAACATTGCCGCTGATGATTGATCGGCGGCAAGGCCGAAGAGGAGAGGAATGGCGATACCGATCGTGCACCGCAATCCTGCCGCGCCCTCGAACCGCGCCCAATCGACGTTCATTATCGATGCGATCAGCGGTCGCCGGGCGTTGTGTCTGCTCGGTGTGCTCGGTTCGGTCCCATTCATTCGCACGAAGTCGCTTTCATCTGGAACTTGCGACGAGTGCCCGTCCTTCGCCGTGCTTGAGATGAAGGCGCGAGCGGTGGCATCGACACCACAGAGCACTATTGTGGGTAGGAAATCCAAAGCCAAAGGGGGTTCGGGCCGCTCGCCGGGCTGCTCGGCCGGTTGCGGGAAGGATGGGTGGCGGTGGTGAGTGCAGTCAAGGATGGCGGAAAGGGCCGCCGGGGGGTGGCCGTGGTGGGATCGGAGCGGGAGGTCTTCGGCGACCGCGAGGGCCAGGCGTGCACGATATCCCGCGTGAGTCCCGGATAGGCGACGTCCGCCAGCACGGCACACCCGGCATCCTCGGTCAGCATCTGTGCCTCCACTCGCCCGCACCATGCCCTTGCCGCGCAGTTCCTGGATCAGCCCGATTTCATTCGCGGGGCTGCTGTCGCGGCGGATGGCCCAGAGTCACGTCGCCTCCACTTCGGGGGGACCACTTATTACCTCGCTCTCGGCTTAAGTACTCCTGGAGTTCAAGAAACGGCTCGACCGATGGGGCAACAATGCATTCCATGCTGCCGCTCGGCGTTCCTGACTCGAACTCCAAGTGACGAGCCACGATGTAGCCCCGCACGTATGGGACTTGTAGACCACCTCGTATGCCACAACGGCTGGGTGCGGGAGTTCGGGCCCGGTTGTGAGACCAAAGACGATGTCAGCGTAGCGAAAACGACTCTCGGGAGTCAAATGCCGCTTACCGACCCCCGCCTCCGCGTAATCCTCACTCCATTCCTCATACAGAGACTCCCAAGGAAGTCCCGCGATCTGCGCAAACGCACCCCACGTCCGGCAGCCGAATGCACCGGCAGCCGCCTTGGCACTCGTCCGCTCAAGCAGGATGAACTGTCCCTCACCGCCTAGGTTCTTAGGCTACCGGCCGAAGAGGAGCTCAGGCACTCATTGCCTCACTGGAACGAGGTGCTGCGGCCTAACGATATGCCCATCAGCTGCGGGCCTTCGTGCCGGCGCCCGCACAGCCTTTTCGTTCCGCAGCGTCCACAAGGGACGCTGCGCCCGAGCGGAGCTCGGGACCGATCCGGCCCGTCGGCTGCATGCGCGGGTTAGGCAGCGCGACGGCAGGTACCAGGACACAGTAGTGGCGACTGAACGGCCACCATACTGCCCTTCCCGACCGACCGTCCTTCCCGAGCGCTCAGGAGCCCGTACGTAAAGCGCTTGGAACTGGTCCGCAGAGCCCGGCCCCTCACCGCCGAAAGCCACGCGCAGCGTATCACCGGAGACTGTCCCGGCATCAAGGAGGAGCGGCGTCACGGTGACACTCTCTGGTGAAAAGGTCAGCGACGACTCCCGGTGCACAACGGTCCCCCATTCCATCGCCGTGAAGACCTGGCGCGTATTCCGATTTCGCGCCGTAATGGCGGCGGCGTAGCGTCCTCCGTCCAGCTCCAGCTTCCCTTCCAAGTACGTACAGCAGCCCAGGCCCTCATGGTCGTAGGGGAGTGGCGCTCCATTCAGTTGGTGGAGTGTATAGACGTCGTCGAGAGCGCTTGGGCCAGGGACGTCATTGCCGCACGAGGCGAACATCGCCACGAGGCCTCCGGCACCAACCCCCCGACAGAATCGCCGCCAGGCCGCGTCGCCCGCCGCGTGCCCGCTTAACCCAGCCAGCGGCCTACTGACCGGCCGATCAGACGTACTTTCACGGTCGATGAACATGATGTGCCTCCCAAAGGGGACGCCCCCAGCATGCTCGGAAGGCGTGACTTGAGCGTGACCGCCCTCAAAAATGTCTGGCGTCCGCCTAACTCTTGCGCATCAGCTGCGGGCGATCATGCTGGCCCCCGCACAATCCGACGTTCCACACCGCATCCAAGGCGCGCCGTGGCAGGAGTCTCGAGCTATCGGTTTTCGCTTCGCCGCACTGCCGGCAGCAACGCATTCGGAATCAGCTCGTTCTGCACGTACCGCCACCCCGCGGTGGCGTAGTTGGCGCCGTAACTCTCGATGACCATATCGAGCGAGGGCACCACCACCAGGACCTGACCCCCCGCGCCGAGAGCCGCGAAGGCGTGGACCGGGCGACCCTCCACCATATAGTCCAATCCCCACCACAGATAGCCGTAGCCCCGGTTGCCGATCCGCACCAGCGGCGACGTCGCCCGCGCGGCGTAGTCGCGGCTCACCAGCCGACGCCCCTGCCACGTCCCACCCACCAGCATGAGCTGGCCGAACTTCATGAAGTCGCGCGGCAGGAAGCGGATGCTGCCACCGCCGAAGGGGTGCCCCGCCGGATCCAGCACCCAGGCGTACCGGGCGATGCCCAGCGGCGCGCCGAGCAGCCGGTCGAACAGCTCGAGCGGCGACTCGCCGGTGGCCCGCGCGAGCATGCCGAGCGCGAGATTGGGATTGATGCTGCAATACACCGCCTGCTCGCCCGGCGCCGACGCCATCGGCAACGCGAGCGTGAATCGGTGGTAGTCGGGCTCCTCGGATTGATCCATCATAGTGTTCTCGTTGCCGGGCGCGCCTTCGTCGCTGTCGTCGCAATAGTAGCCCGACGACATCGTCAGCAGGTGCTCCAGCGTCATCGCCCGTTTGCGCGGATCGAGGCCGGCGGCGGCGGTGTCACCTTGCATGATCCGGTACACCGAGCTCGAAAGGGAGATCGGCGCACCCGCCGCGAGCGCGGCCCCGATCAGGACCGACGTGACGCTCTTGGCCGCCGAGCGGGTCTCGTGGAGCCGGTCGCGACTCTCCCCGTGGAAGTACTCCTCCAGCACCAGCCTGCCGTGGCGCGCCAGGAGCAAGGCGTGGATCTGGGGAGCGCCGAGCGAGTCCATCGGCATGTCGAGCACCGTCTGCACCGCGCGCTCGATCGCCACGCGACCGATGGCGGCCTCCTCCAGCGTGCCCGTCGGCCAGCCGTCCCCCAGCCCGGGAGGCGGGCGATAGCGGTACCGGCCCGGATGGCGGCCGCGCGGATAGAAGTCGCTGTCGTCCCCCTCCCGGTAGAAGTCGTAGCTCCCGCCTCGGTACGGGAAGACGAGCGTGAGCCGGCCGGCGGCCGCGTCGTAGGCGCCCGACGCCACCTCGCGCTCGGGCGCGGCGCCCCTCTGGCCGAAGAGCACCAGGCGGTCGCCCTGGCGGACCAGGCGCCGGGCGCCGATCTGGCCGCCGTAGTCGCGGTCCGGATTCCGCAGCACGACGTCGAGCGTGCCATCCGGCCTCGAGCGCGCGAGCAGGAAGAAGGTGAACTCGTCGTCGAAGGGCAGCACGTCACCGCGCCAGCGGCCGGGGCCGTCGGCGGTCAGGCGGACAGGAGACGGAAAGCGGAAGCCAACCAGCAGGGCTTGCGAGGCGGGCGGGAACCAGTGGCCGGCAATGGCCCCGCGCGATGGGAGCCGTCCCCTGAACTCGCCCTCACCGTTGGGCAGCGAGAACGAGAGCGTGTCGCCCGCGGCGGTAACCGGCAGCAGCCGCCCCACCATCTCCGCGGTCCAGCCCTGCGCGCCGCGGGTGAGGATGAGCGGCCCGCGCGCGGCAGGACCGAAGCGCCGGACGGCCTTCCAGAGACCGGCGAGGCTCGCGGCGGAAACCGAATCCGAGGGTACCTGCGCCGGCGCGGGGCTGGGGAGCAGCAGGAAGACGGCCAGCACGCTTGCGCCGCGCATGGACATGCCTCGATCGACGGGGGTGAAGCCGGCACGGGCGTGGACTCGAGGTAGACAACGGCCGCCCGGGATTGGTTGCGTGGACGACGCACACCGGAAGGAGGCGACGTTCGCCCGGCAGGGCGACTACCGGTTCCGAGCCCACGCCAGCGCGGCCGAGACGGCGCGCTCCCACTCCGCCATCCGCCGCCGTCGCTCCCCCGCATCCACACCCGGCTCGAATCGCCTGAACCGCCGCCCCGCCAGAAAATCGTCCGTCCCCCGCCACACGCCGAGCGCCACGCCCGCGAGCCCCGCGGCGCCGAGCGCCGTGGTCTCCACCATGTCGGGCCGCTCGACCGGGATCCCCAGCACGTCCGCCTGACACTGCATCAGCCAGTCGTTCGCCGCGGCGCCGCCGTCCACCCGCAACACCGGAACCTGCCGCCCGTCCCCCGCCATCGCCGCCAGCAGCTCGGCGCTGCTGAACGCGATGGCCTCCAACGCCGCGCGGACCAAGTGGGCCCGGGTGGTGCCGCGAGTCAGGCCGGTGATGGTGCCGCGCGCCTCCGGCTCCCAGTGCGGCGTCCCCATCCCCACGAACGCCGGAACGAAGTGCACCCCGCCGGTGTCCGGAACGCTCCGCGCCAGCGCGTCGGTCTCCGGCGCCGCGCCGATGATTCCCAGCCCGTCACGCAGCCACTGCACCGCCGCGCCCGCCACGAAGATGCTGCCCTCCAGCGCATAGGCCGGCTCGCCCTTCGGCCCGCATGCCGCGGTGGCGAGCACACCTTCGGGCGGCCGCGGCAGCCGGTCGCCCTGGTGGATCAGGAGAAACGCGCCGGTGCCGTAAGTGTTCTTCGCCAGCCCGTCGCCGCAGCAGCCCTGGCCGTACAGCGCCGACTGCTGGTCGCCGGCGAGACCGGCGATCGGCAGCGGAAGTCCGAAGTGGGACGGGTCGCACTCGCCGACCACGCCGGCCGAGGGGACGATGCTTGGAAGAAGGTCGCGCGGAACCCCGAAGACCTGGAGCAGCTCGGGATGCCAATCGCGCTCGCGGAGGTCGTACAGCAGCGTGCGGCTGGCATTGGTGTGGTCGGTGACGTGCACTCCGCCGCCGGTGAGCCTGGCCACCAGCCAGCTCTCGACCGTGCCCGCTGCGAGCTCGCCCCGGCCCGCCCGGCGTCGGATGTCCTTGTCGCGGAGCAGCCACTCCAGCTTGGTCGCCGAGAAATACGGGTCCGCGACCAGGCCGGTGCGCTCGCGGAGCAGCGGCTCGATGCCCGAGTCTCGCAGCTCGCGGCAGCGCGCGCTGGTGCGGCGGTCCTGCCAGACGATCGCCGGCGCCACCGGCGCCAGCGTCCGGCGATCCCACAGCACGACGGTCTCCCGCTGGTTGGTGATGCCCAGCCCGGCGGGCCGCTCACCCGCGGACGCCAGCGCCTCCACGATCGCGTCGAGTGAGACCCGGAAGATTTCCTCCGCGTCGTGCTCTACCCAACCCGGCTGCGGGAAATGCTGGGTGAACTCCCGATAGCCCCGGCCCAGTACCGAGCCATCCTTATGGATGATCAGCGCGGTCGAGCCGGTGGTACCCTGATCGAGGGCCAGGATCGAGGGCATCAGTCCATGAGGCGGGAGATCTGACCGGGCGGCACCACGCCCCGGTCCGTCACGATCGCGGTCACCAGCTCCGCGGGAGTCACGTCGAAGGCGGGATTCCAGACCGAGACTCCGTCCGCAGCGGCGCGGACGCCGCGCCACCCGGTCACTTCCTCCGGGGCGCGTTGCTCGATGGGGATGGCAGCGCCGTCGGGCACCGCGGGATCGATGGTCGAGGTCGGCGCCAGGACGTAGAGCGGCACGCCGTGCGCCTTGGCCGCGAGCGCGAGCCCGTAGGTGCCGATCTTGTTGGCGACGTCGCCGTTGGCGGCGATCCGGTCGGCGCCCACCAGGACGCAGGCGACGTCGCCCAGCCGCAGCCGGCTCGCGATCATGCCGTCGGCGATGACGGTGCAGTCCACCCCGGCGCGGCTGAGCTCCCAGGCGGTGAGCCGGCTGCCCTGGAGCAACGGCCGGGTCTCCGGCACCACCACCCGGGGCGCGCGCCCAGCGCGATGGAGATGGTAGATCGGCGCGAGCGCGCTGCCGATGCCGCCGGTGGCGAGCACGCCGGCATTGCAGATCGTCGCGACGGTGGCGCCGGCGGGAATGAGCGGCGCGCCCAGCGCGCCGATCCGGTCGCACATCGCCCGGTCCTCGTCCCAGATCGCCTGCGCCTCCGCGTGAAGCGCCGGGGCCAGCTCCTCGCCGGCCAGCACCGCGCGCTCGGCACGGCGCTCCATCCGGCGGAGCGCCCAGTGCAGGTTCACCGCGGTCGGCCGCGTGGCGCCGAGGGTCGTGATGGCCGAGCGCACGTTCTCGCGGCCGCCCCGCGCCGCCAGCGCCACGCCCATCGCCGCCGCGATCCCGATCAGCGGCGCCCCTCGCACCCGCAGCGCCTTGATCGCCTCGGCGACCGAGTCCACCGAGTCCAGCGTCAGGTAGCGCTCTTCCGCCGGGAGCAGCGTCTGATCCAGCAGGCGGATCTCGCCGGTCGAGGTCCACGCGATGGGATTGGGAAGTTGCATGGGGGGAAGATACTCTTATCGGATACCCGAGTCCTTTCACCACGAGCGACGACCATCATGCCCTACACGACACTGCTCTTCGAGCTGCGCGACGCCGTCGCCACCGTCACGGTCAACCGCCCGGAGAAGCTCAACGCCCTCAACGCCGAGGTCATCGCCGAGCTGGGAGACGTGGCCGCGAGGGTCGAGAAGGACGCCGCGATCCGAGGGATGATCCTCACCGGCGCCGGCCCCAAGGCGTTCGTGGCCGGCGCCGACATCGGCGAGATCGCGGCCCAGGGCCCGGTGGACGGCAAGGCGCGGTCGCTCGCAAGGGCAACGAGTCTTTCGCAGCCTCGAGCAGTGCGGCAAGCCCGTCATCGCCGCCGTCAACGGCTTCGCCCTCGGCGGCGGATGCGAGCTGGCGATGGCCTGCCACCTCCGGGTGGCGAGCGAGCAGGCGCGCTTCGGCCAGCCCGAGGTGAAGCTGGGCATCGGTCCGGGCTACGGCGGCACCGTCCGGCTGCCCCGGCTGGTCGGCCGCGGGAGGGCGCTCGAGCTGCTGCTGACCGGGGAGATGATCGACGCGGCGGAGGCCTACCGGATCGGGCTGGTGAACCGCGTGGTGCCGGCGGACCGACTGATGACGCGAGACCGAGCAGCTGCTCCGGTCCATCCTGGCGAACGGACCGCTGGCGGTGCGGGCCTGCCTCGAGGCGGTGGACGCCGGCCTCGACGTCGGGCTGGACCAGGCGCTGCTGCTCGAGGCCACCCTGTTCGGCCTCCTCTCCGGAACCGCCGACATGCGGGAGGGCACCGCCGCCTTCATGGCCAAGCGGAAGCCCGCCTTCCAGGGGGCCTAAGTCTAGGTCCGGGACTGCATTTCGCCCATGCACCCGGTTATTTTTCGGGATGCCCGCAAAGGCCGTATGGGGACTTCTGCTGGTGCTGCTCCTCGGGTGCGACGAGCGCGAACGGCTGACCTTCGAGTCCAACACCGACGACGGGATCGGCCCGACCAGCTTCATCGATCCGCCGGCGCAGGACACCACGATCACGGAGGGCGACCTCTTCGTGATCGGCGCCCGGACGGTGGATTCGAGCGGAGTGGATTCGGTCTTCATCCAGGTCGAGGGCGCCAACCTGAGCTACCTCCCGCTCGACGCGAAGGGCGCCGATACGCTCACGTTCGCGCTCAACTTTCCGACCATCGGCCTCAGCGGGCGCACGATCATGTTGGGGATCTTCGGCGTGGACGTGAGCGGCAACGTCGGTCCGACGGTCACGCGCCGCCTCACGATTCAGTAGTGCGTCTCCGTCGTCTGGTGGCACGCGGGTTCCGGAATCTGGCCGACCTCGATTGCGCGGTTCCCGGCCGCGGCCTCGCGCTGCTGGGCGACAACGCGCAGGGCAAGACCAACTTTCTCGAGGCGGTCTACTACCCGGTGCTCTTCCGGTCGTTCCGGGGGGCGACGGACCAGGAGGTGGCGGGCTTCGGGTCGCCCGGGTTCCACGTGGAGGTCTCGGTCGAAGGGCCTGCGGGGTCGCGACCCTGGCGGCCGAGTACCTGCCGGCGGGACGCCGGAAGCGGATCCTGCTGGACGGCGACGAGTCGGAGCGGCTCACCGAGGCCGTGGGCCGCTGGCTGGCGGTGGTGTTCCTGCCGGGCGACGTGGACCTGGCCGTCGGGCCCCGCGGCGCGGCGGCGGCAGTACCTCGACCGGCTCCTGTCGCTCGCCGACCGGGGGTACCTCCGGGCGCTCGCGCGGTACCGCGCGGCGCTGGCGCAGCGGAACAGCGCGCTGCGGCAGGGCCGTCCCGGAGCTGGCCTGGGTGTTCGACCTGCCGCTCGCGTCCGCGGGCGCCGAGGTCGTGGCCGCGCGGGAGCGGTGGGCCCGGCAGGCCCAGGAGCGCTTCGCCGCCGAGTTCGACGTGCCTGGGCGAGCGCGGGCCGGGCGGCGCTGAGCTACCGGGGCGATCCGCAGCTGGCGGATCCGGGCGCCTGGGCCCGCGCGCTGGGTGAGGCGCAGGGCACCGACCGCGCCCGCGGCGTCTCGACGGTGGGCCCGCACCGCGACGACCTCACGCTGGAGATCGCGGGGCTGCCGATCCGGGAGTACGGCTCCACCGGCCAGCAGCGCAGCGCCGCGGTGGCGCTCAAGCTGCTGGAGATGGCCACGCTGCGGGAGGCGCGCGACACCGAGCCCGCGCTCCTGCTGGACGACGTGTTCGCCGAGCTGGACGACGGCCGGCGGCAGCGGCTGGCGGCACGACTGATCGGGCCGGAAGAGCGGCAGGTGTTTCTCACCGCGCCCCGCCACGAGGAGTTGCCGCGGGGCCTGGGGCTGGAGGTCTGGTCGGTGACGGACGGCAGAGTGGCGGGGCCCCGCCCCGCGGCATGACCGACAAGCGCGAGCCGTCTCCGATCGCCGAGGCGCTGGCGAGCTACCTGCGCCGGTCCGGCATCGCCAAGCGGATCCAGCAGGCCGGCGTGATCGAGGCCTGGCCCAATCTGGTCGGGCCGCAGATCGCCTCGGTGACGGCGCCGGAATCGGTGACCCCCGACGGCGTCCTGCGCGTCAGGGTCGCCACCGCGGCCTGGGCCAACGAGCTCAGCCTCATGACACCCCGGATCCTGGCCCGGCTCAATACCGGCCGGCAGGGACGGGTGAAGGAAATCCGCTGGATGCCCGGTCCGCTCGACCGGCCCCGGCCCTAGACGACGGAGCATATGGCCAAGCGAGACGCCGCCCTCCTCGAGGGCACACTGGAGTACAAGGCCGACGCGATCCAGGTCCTCAAGGGTCTGGAGGCGGTCCGGAAGCGCCCCGGCATGTACATCGGGTCCACCAGCGAGAACGGGCTGCACCACCTGGTCTACGAGGTGGTGGACAACTCGATCGACGAAGCGCTGGCCGGCCACTGCGACACCATCAACGTCACCATCCACGCCGACAACTCGATCACGGTGTTCGACAACGGCCGCGGCATCCCGGTGGACATGCACCCCACCGAGAAGATGCCCGCGGTCGAGCTGGCGCTCACCGTGCTGCACGCCGGCGGCAAGTTCGACAAGAACAGCTACAAGGTGTCGGGCGGCCTGCACGGCGTCGGCGTGTCGGTGGTGAACGCGCTGTCGGAGCGGCTCGAGGTGGTGGTCGAGCGCGACGGCAGCAAGCACCACATGGCGTTCGTGCGCGGCAAGACCACCAAGAAGCTCAGCGTGCTGGGCAAGACCAAGAGCACCGGCACCACGGTCCGGTTCAAGCCCGATCCCGAGATCTTCACGGTGCTCGAGTTCAACTACACCACCCTCGCCGACCGGCTGCGGCAGCTGGCGTTCCTCAACAAGGGCGTGAGCATCACGATCAAGGACGAGCGCGAGGACCCCAAGAGCGAGACCTTCTTCGCCAAGGGCGGCCTGATCGAGTTCGTCGGCTGGCTCAACCGGAACAAGAAGCCGCTGCACCCCAAGCCGATCGCCTTCACCGCGACCAAGGACGACGTGGAGGTCGACATCGCGCTGCAGTACGACGACGGCTACAACGAGAACACCTTCACCTTCGTGAACAACATCAACACCCACGAAGGCGGCACCCACCTCACCGGCTTCAAGTCGGCGCTGACGCGCACCATCAACGACGTGGCCAAGCGGCGCGACTTCCTCAAGAAGGAAGACTTCACCCTCTCGGGCGAGGACATCCGCGAGGGGCTCACCTGCGTGCTCCACGTGAAGGTGCGGGAGCCGCAGTTCGAGGGCCAGACCAAGACCAAGCTGGGCAACTCGGAGGTCGAGGGGATCGTCAAGACGGTGGTGAACGAGCACCTCGGCAGCTACCTCGAGGAGCACCCGCCGGTCGCCCGCAACATCATCGAGAAGGCGGTGAGCGCGGCCCGGGCCCGCGAAGCCGCCCGCAAGGCGCGCGACCTGGTCCGCAAGAAGTCCGGCCTGGAGAACGCGGTGCTGCCCGGCAAGCTGGCCGACTGCTCCTACGACGATCCCGCGCTGTGCGAGCTGTACCTGGTCGAGGGCGACTCGGCCGGCGGCAGCGCCAAGCAGGGCCGGAAGCGGGAGTTCCAGGCCATCCTGCCGCTGCGCGGCAAGATCCTCAACGTGGAGCGGGCCCGGATCGACAAGATCCTCAGCAACGAGGAGATCCGGTCCATGATCACGGCGATCGGCACCGGGGTGAAGGACGACTTCAAGCTCGAGGACGCCCGCTACCACAAGATCGTCCTCATGACCGACGCCGACGTGGACGGCGCCCACATCCGGACCCTGCTGCTCACCTTCTTCTTCCGGCAGATGCAGGAGCTGATCGAGGCGGGCTACGTCTACATCGCGCAGCCGCCGCTGTTCCGGGTCGCCAAGGGCAAGGAAGAGTTCTACGCCTACAGCGACGCCGAGCGGGAGGAGTACACCAAGCGGCTGACGGGGGGCGACGGCAAGGGCAACGTCAACATCCAGCGCTACAAGGGCCTGGGCGAGATGAACCCGGACCAGCTCTGGGACACCACCATGGACCCGGAGAAGCGCACCATCCTGCGCGTCACGATGGAGGACGCGGTCGAGGCGTCCGAACTGTTCAACGAGCTGATGGGCGACGAGGTCGAGCCCCGGCGTCAGTTCATCGAGCGGAACGCGAAGTACGTGACCAACCTGGACGTGTAGGCAAGGGGCGGCGTCGTGCGTGACCTCCGCCTCGCCCTCCGCACGCTCCGCCGCACGCCGGGCTACACCCTGACGGTCGTCCTCACGCTCGCCATCGGGATCGGCGGCGTCACCGCCGTCTACAGTGTCCTCAGCTCCCTCATCCTCAGCCCGCTCCCCTACGCTCCGGCCGATCGCGTCATGATGGTGGCCGAGCGCGACTCGGCCGACAATATGCGACTCGCCTCCTATCCGACGTTCCGGGATTGGCGGGACGGAACGGACGCGTTCGAGGCGATCGCGTTCGCCCGAGGCCTCGGCACGGTGCTGAAGGCCGGGGACGGCGCCGAGCGGCTGGTCGGCGCGTTCGTCACGGACGACTACTTCCGCGTGCTCCCCGAGCCAGCCGCCCTCGGACGTACGCTCGACCCGTCCGACGCCAAGCCCGGCGCCCCCACCGCCGTGCTGCTGTCGTGGGGCCTGTGGCAGCGCCGGTTCGGCGGCGACCGCGCGGTTCTGGGGCGGAGCATCACGCTCGGTGACCGGGCGTATACCGTCGTCGGAGTGATGCCCGCCGGCTTCGTCTACCCTACCTGGGCCGACCTCTGGGCTCCCATCGGCGCCATCATCTCGACCGACCCGGCGCTGGAACAGCGCGGCGTGCACGTGGACAGCCGGATCGTGGGCCGACTCCGGCCTGGGGTCGACTCGGCCGCCGGGCAGCGGTCCCTCTCCCTGGTCGCAGCGCGCCTCGCGGAGGCGCATCCCGCGGAAAGCGGCGGCTGGCGCAGCGTGGCGTTCATGCCGGTAGCGAGTGAGATCCTGGGCGATACCGGCGAGCAACTCCGCCTGCTCACGGCGGCGGCGGCGCTCGTGCTGCTCATCGGCTGCGTGAATGTCGCGGCGCTGGCCCTCGCCCGGACGGGTTCGCGCTCGCGCGAGCTGGCCATCCGCACCGCGCTCGGCGGCGGGCCCGGTACACTGCTCCGCCTGCTGGCCGCCGAGTGCGTCGTACTCGGCGTCGCGGCGGGCGCGGCGGGATTGGGCCTCGCGATCTTCCTGACCGGTTGGATTCGGATGGCGGGCCGGGATCTGTTGCCGAGAGCGGATGTAGTCGCCCTGGACCCGGGCGTGCTGCTCGCGGCCGTCGCCCTGGCGATCGCGATGGTCGTATCGCTTGGACTGCTGCCGGTCGTGCGTCGGTCCGGCTCGCTCACGGCCGCGCTCCGCGAGGGTGCGCGAGCCAGCGGCGGCATCGGACGCAGCCGGCTTCGCGCGGTGCTGGTCGTGGGTGAGATTGCGCTCGCCCTCGTGCTCCTGACCGGCGCGGGCCTCCTGCTTCGGAGCCTGGTGCGGCTGCAGGAGGTGCCCACCGGGTTGGACACCGACCGCCTGCTCGCGCTGCCGATTTCACCGCCGTCGCCACGGTACGATGCGCCGGAACGCGCCCTCCAGCTCTACCGGGACGTCGCGGCCGCGGTGGCCGCCGTTCCCGGCGTCCAGTCCGTGGCGCTGACGAACCACATTCCATTGAGTGGTGCGTCCGCCAACAGCGCCATCGAGGTCGACGGCGCCCCCCGCCGGGAGGACGGCAGCGACGAGGTGCTGTTTCGCGAGGTGGACTCCGCGTACTTCCGTACCGCGGGAATTCCGATAGTCCGGGGCCGCGACTTCCTGCCCCAGGAGATCGCCCACCCGGGTGATGCGGCGCTGGTGAACCAGGCACTGGCCGCCCGCTACTGGCCGGGGGGCGATCCGATCGGCAAGCGCATCACCGTCTACAAATCGGCGCAGGGCCGGCCGGATTTTGGCCAGGCGATACGGGCGACGGTCATCGGCGTAGCGGGCAACGTGCGCCACTTCTCCCTCGATACCGATTTCGCACCCGAAGTCTACCTGCCGTACACGGTCACGGTCTGGCCCTGGATGTCGCTGCTCGTTCGAACCGCGGGCGACCCCCAGAGTCTGGTCCCGGCGGTGGTGGGGGCGGTCCACGCGGTGGATCCCGACCTGCCGCTCGAGGGCGCGCGGCTGGGCAACCGGGTGTACGAGCTGCGCGCGTCGCTGGGCCAATCGCTCGCCTACCGGCGCTTCATCACCGGCCTTCTGGCGGCCTTCGCCGTGCCCGCGGTCCTCCTCGCGGCGCTGGGCATTTTCGGCGTCGTGGGGTATCTGGTGGCGCAGCGGAGCCATGAGATGGCCATCCGGATGGCGGTCGGCGCCCAACCGCGCGCAGTACTTCGCCTGGTGCTCGGCGAAGGGATGCGGCTCGCGGCAGTGGGCATCGCGGTCGGAGTGGCGGGCGCCGCGGTGGCCACGCGCTGGCTCCGGGCGCAGCTCTACGAGGTAAGTAGCACCGACCCCCTCACCTTCCTCGGGGCGGCGGCGCTCCTGGTCGCGATCGCCGCAGTGGCAACGCTGGTCCCCGCCTTGCGCGCGACGGCGATCGACCCGGCGCGGGCACTCCAGGCCGAGTGAGCCCGGAACATTTCGTTCTCTGCGGTCGTCATCCCTTTCCATAACGCGGCTAGTTCTGTTCCAACCTCTTCCCCAGGCCGACCATGCCGCTCGCGCTTTTGCTCGCCCTTTCACTTGTCTCCCGTATTCCACCCGCCCCGGACAGCGTTCGGTACGCCGTCTCCTTCCCTGATGTAGCGCACCACGAGGCCCGCATCGTGGTGGATTTCCCAGCGGCCCGGCGCGACACGCTGGAGGTGTGGATGAGCCGCTCCTCACCCGGACGCTACGCGCTCCACGAGTTCGCCAAGAACGTCTACGACGTGCAGGTCACAGACGCGGGCGGTCGGCGCCTCACCGTCGTCCGCCGGGATCCCTATCGGTGGCACGTGGTGGCGCGGGGCCGGCCGGTTCGCTTCGCCTACACCCTGTTCGCCGACCGGGCGGACGGCACCTACTCCCAGATCGACGCCAGCCACGCGCACCTCAACATCCCCGCGACCTTCGCCTGGGCCCGCGGCCTCGAGGCCCGTCCCGTGGCGGTGCGCTTCACTCCGCCCGAGGGGAGCGCCTGGCGGGTGGCCACCCAGCTCCTGGCCGGCGGCGACCCCCTGGCGTGGGCGGCGCCAGACCTGGCGTATTTCATGGACAGCCCCGTCGAGCTGAGCGACTTCGCGCTCCGGTCCTGGACCGTGCCCGACTCCGGCCGGACCGACACCGTCCGCATCGCGCTGCACCACCAGGGCACCGATGCCGACCTGGACGCCTTCGCCGACGCGGTCCGCAAGGTGGTGGCGGAACAGGTCGGGATCTTCGGTGAGACGGCGCGGTTCGACCACCAGGCGTACACCTTCCTCGCCGACTACCTGCCGTGGGCCTCGGGCGACGGGATGGAGCACCGCAACTCCACCGTGCTGAGCGCGGACGCCTCGCTGGCACAGGAGTTCGACCGGCTGCTTCGCACGGCGTCGCACGAGTTCTTCCACTCCTGGAACATGGAGCGGATCCGGTCGGCTGAGATCGAGCCGTTCGACCTGACCCGAGCGGATCCCTCGCACGGACTGTGGTTCGGCGAGGGGTTCACAAACTACTACGACCGGCTCAGCATCCGCCGCGCCGGCCTGTTCTCCGACTCCACCTTCTTCGAGATGGTTGCGAGCATCGTGAACGACGTGGTCCTGGCGCCGGGCCGGCGGTTCCACAGTCCGATGGACATGAGCCTGCTGGCGCCCTTCGTGGATGCCGCCACCGCCATCGATCCCACCAACCAGCCGAACACCTTCCTCTCGTACTACACCTGGGGCTCCGGCATCGCGCTGGGACTGGATCTCACCCTCCGCGGACGGCCGGGAGGCAAGTCGCTCGACGGGTACATGCGGCTGATGTGGGAGCGGTTCGGCCGACCGGTCCGCCGCTACGCCGTCCGCCGGCCGTACACGGTGGACGACCTGGAGCGCACCCTGGGCGAGTACGCCGGCGATGCGGGGTTCGCCCGCGACTTCTTCAGCCGCTACGTGCGGGGACGCGACGTGCCCGACTACGCGGCGCTGCTGTCGCGGGCCGGGATGCTGGTCCGGCCCGCCCACCCCGGCGCCGCGTTCGCCGGCCCGCTGTCGCTCGCGGCGGACAGCGCGGGGACCATAGTGACGTCCCCCGCGATCGCGGGCACCCCGCTTCATGCCGCTGGACTGGAGCGCGGGGACCGCCTGGTGTCGGCGGACGGGCGCGCCATCGGCGGCGAGGCCGACTGGGAGGCGCTCCTCGCCGCGCGGGCGCCGGGCGACTCCGTGACGTTGGTCTTTCAGCAGCGGGGCCGCGAGGTCCGCGCCATCCTGGTGCTGGCGGCCGATCCGCGCGTAGCGGTGGTCCCCATGGAGCAGGCGGGAGAGGCGCCCAGCGAGGCCCAGCGCGCCTTCTTGGGGGCGTGGCTGGCGAGCCGGGCGGAGCGGTAGACACGTGACGCGGACGGCCTGTCGATTTCCGATATGGTGGAACGACTAGATGGTAGCCACCGTACGGAGACTCTAGATGACTGCCACCTCGGCCCCACCGGCCAAGCCCCGCTACGACCGCTCCATCGTCGAAGGCCCGCTGGGTCGGGCGGTGTGGAAGCTCGCCTGGCCCACCATGCTGACCAACGTCATCGGCGGGCTCCAGGGCATCGTGGACCACGTCCTGGTGGGCCACCTGGTCGGGTTCACCGGCAACGCCGCGATCGGGGTCGCGTGGCAGATCGTCATCGTCGTCATCATCTTCATCAACTCGCTGTTCACCGGCATGAGCGTGCTGGTGGCCCGGTTCGCCGGCGCCGGAGAGCCGGACAAGGTGGACCGCACCGTCTACCAGGCGTTCCTCACGGCCATCGGCATCTCGCTCCTGGTGCTGGCCCCGCTGGGGTACTTCCTCTCGCCATCCCTGCTCGACCTGGTCAACGCCGCGCCCGAGGTGAAGGCGGAGGCCCTGCCCTTCCTGCGCATCATGTTCCTGTTCATCAGCGGGATGCTGGTGTTCTACATGCTGAGCGGCGCCCTGCGCTCGGCGGGTGACGCGCGGACTCCGATGGTTCTCGGCATCGCCCTGACGGTGCTCAACCTCGTCCTAAACGTGGTCCTGATCCGCGGACTGGGGCCCATTCCGGCGTTCGGCACCGCCGGCTCGGCGATGGGGACGGTGATCGCCTCGTGGATCCTGGCGGTGTACGCCCTGGTGAAGCTGTGGCGTGGGGGCTGGGTGGTGTCCTTCCCCCGTGGTCGGGGCTGGGGACCCGACTGGGCGATCATTCGCTCGCTCTTCCGCTTCGGCCTGCCCACCGGGATTCAGGGGATCGCGATGAACGTGGGCGGCGTGCTGATGCTCGCCTTCATCGGCTCGCTGGCGAAGAGCGCGGCGGCGCAGGCGGCGTTCGCGGTGGGATACACCCAGTTGTTCTCGCTGATCACCTGGACCTCGATCGGGCTCATGGGGGCGGCCGCGGCCGTGGCGGGACAGAATCTCGGGGCGGGAGACCCGGACCGGGCCACCCGGGCGGTGCATATCGCCGCTCGATATGGCATCGGCGGCGCGGGGCTGGTCGGCGTGTTCTTCTTCTTCTTCCCCCGCCAGCTGCTCTCGATCTTCGGCATGAACGACGCCGTGGTGGTGGAGATCGGTGTGCAGCTTCTGCGCGTGCTCAGCGTTTCCGGTTTGCTGGTCGCCGCCGCGCTCACGTACACCGGTGGCCTCCAGGGAACGGGAGACACCAAGAGCCCCCTCTACATCTCGATCGTCTCGCAGGTCATCGTGCCGCTGGGCATCTGCTTCGTGATCCAGCAGACCGGCACGCTGGACCCGCTCGACATCTGGCTGGCGATTTTGGTGGGCCACCTCATCCGGTGCGCGCTGAGCGTCGTCCGGTTCAACCAGGGGAAGTGGCGCACGATCGCGGTGGAGATGGACGGCGTGAGAGGGTAATTCAGGTCTTTTTCCGCAGCAGGATCCGAATGTTGGAGACCGTCGCGCCCGGCTCGCGTGCGGAGGCTCCCGGGCGAAGCTCGAACTGGACGGTGTCGGCCCGGAGCGCCAGCGGTGACAGCGCGGCCTCGTCCACCGTGGCCTGGTAACGGCCCGGACGCAGTCCCATGCGGTAGAACGAGCCGTCGTTGAACGACTCCAGGATGATCCGGGTGTCGCTCTCCACGTGGGTCAGCACGATCGGCAGCGGCCGGTCCAGCGACTGCGCCACCGGCCCCTCGAGCAGTAGGCTCCCTTCGATCACTCCCCCGATGACGATCGGCACGTCCATGCTCCGGACCAGGTTGGGCGTGGGCATCACCGCGGCGGCGGGGAACCCCGGTGTCCACCACGGCGAGGCGAGGCTGGTGGTGTCTACCGACACCAGCAACTCCTCCCAGGGCGACACGCCCCAGACCTGATAGCGGCCGTCGGGACCGGCCTTCACCCAGCGATTGCCGACCAGAATCCGGGTACCGGGCGCTCCGGGCTCACTGTCCTGGCGGCGCCCGTCGGCATTCAGGTCGATGAAGACCTGTCCGCCGACCCCGCCGCGGTCCAGCGAAGGCTCGCTGGAGAAGACGGGAGCGGTTCGTCCGCTGCTCCATACCACCGAGCCGCCGACCGACTGATCGAGCCGCGCCGGCTCGACCTCGGACGCGGTGACGATGGAGGTGGCACGGACCACGTCCAGCTGCGAGACCAGCGACAGGGTGAAGATCGGTCCCGGGTACGTGCGCTCCCAGCGGGTCCCCGCCTCGATCCGGAAGGCGGAGCCCAGGTTGCGTGCGAACGTCACCGCGGCGCTGGTAGGTCTGCGTGCCGCTTCGGCCTCGACCATCCCCTGCACCCAGAACCCGCCCAGCAGCGGCCCCAGCGAGCGCCGTGGCAGGATGGTCGCCTCCAGGCCGGCGTAGCCGCGCTCCACCTCGCCAGCGCCAATGGGGAGTCGCTCCCCTCGGACGTAGGGCCTGAGCACCATGTTCTGGAACTGAAGCGCGGCGCCGGCCCGCGCCTGTGCGCGGGCACCGGACGTCGTCAGCGTGCGGGTTCCCTGGGCCTCCAGTGCCACGGCTCCGAGGCGCCGGCCGGGCATGAGCCGGCCGTACAGGGACCACTGTTCCTGTGTCCCCGGAGGCAGGAACGGCGACGCCCGGCTGGTATCGGTATACGACACGTAGTCGCCGGTGAGCCGCAGGCGGGAGGACGGCTCCAGCCGCAGGCCCGCCCGATACAGGAGGCCGGCCGCGCCCTCCAGCTCGACGCCGAGGGCATTGGTCGGCGATCCCACGACGCCGGCATAGGGATGGGAGAGCGTGCCGGCCTCGCCCCCCCAGACCTGGTCCAGCCCGGCGCGCAGGGTCCACCGCCGGGACGCGCCGTACCGCAGGTCGACATTGCCTCCCCCGTCGCACCCGGTTCCGCGGCAGCCCCCGGCCGACAAGGCGTACTCGAGCGTGCCGTCGGGAACCATCGACGGCAGCGCACGGAAGGTGCGGCTGAAGGTGCGGATCTCGCCGAATGGTCCGTACGCGACGAAGTCCACCGGGTTCTCGCCGTAGTGTACCGGCAGCGTCAGCGCGTAGGTTCCGGACGCATCCGCGGAGTCGAACCCGACCAGGCGCCCCGCCCGATAGGCTTCCACGCTCCAATCGGGCGGCAGGGTTCCGGCGAACGGAAGGTCCTCCACCAGGACCGCCCGGCTGATCGGCGCGTTGGTGAGGGAGACGCCCCGCGACATCCACGGCCGGGGTCCCGAGCCGAGGCCGTCACCCAGGCGGAGCTGGGTGAGCCAGCGGTGGTCGGGCCACGCCCTCGACCAGCTTCCCTGAACCCCGGGAGACGTCTCGGTGCTGCCGGCGGCCCGGAGCACCACGGAACCACGGAAAACCCCGCTCGCCATCCCCACGTCGTACGACGTCGGGGTGCCGGGCCGGCTGGAGCCCCGAACCTCGTAGGCGGCCGCGAGGCCGGGAATGTTGTGATCGGGCCCGCGGAAGATCAGCTCGGGGGCCACCGTCTCGTCACCACCGATCAGAATGGACCGCGACGCTTCCCGTTCGATGCGACGCGCGATGGGCAATCCCTCCGGATTGTAGATGACGATCGCGGCGTTCTCCGGGTCCAGTCCGGCGGAGACGCCGAACAGGTCGGCGAGGAGCCGCAGGGAGCCGTACACCTCCCCATCGATGGTGCGGGCGTCGCTGGAATCCACCGCCAGCCTGCGATCTCCCACCCGGGCGAGTCCGGAGTCGCCGTCCACCAGGATCGGGGTTCGCGCGGGCTGGAGCCGGCCGGTAATGCGCGATCCCTCGACCGTGTGCTGGACCTCCGCGAGCTGCATCCAGGCCGCGAGGGGCAGGAGCAGCTTCCCGTCTACGGTCCGCGTCTTCAGCACCCGACGGGCGAGCCGGCCCAACTGGACCTCAAGCAGCGCGGCCGCCTCGTCCCCCACGGCCGGCTCCGGCGAGGTTACGGCCGGGATGGCGGTCTGGACATCGGGCGGAAGCGCCGCGGTGGACAGGGCCGGCCCCGATCCCGGCAGGGCGTCATCCCGCCGAGCGCGGGTCTTGGGTGAATCGACCGCCTGGGCTGGGGGCGCGTCCGGCTGGGACGGGTGTGACCGCGCGGCGCCTCGCCTGCCGAACGGCAGCGCGGACGCTCCGTGACTGGGGTCAGCCGACGTTACGACGGAAGAGTCGTGCGGAGTCGGCGGCACGCCTCGTGGCGCTCGAGGCGACGGCTTGAGCTGCGCCGCGGCAAGCAGGCCGGCCAGGACCAGCAACAGCGAGAGGAGACGGGCGGATCGCGCGCGGGTGGTCGACATGCCTGCCCCTTAGAGCATCCCCGTCACCGTCAGCACGACCGTGGCGCTGTAGTTCCCGGGTGTCTGGTTGAGCGGCGGCGAGACCGATCCGCCGAGCCAGACGTAGATCGTGCCGCCCAGGGTCAGCACCGGGATGTTCTGGGATGCGTGGGGATTGAAGGATGTTCCTCCGTTGGGATTGTTGGCGGTGTTGCGCTGGCCGTCGGTGTTGCCGAAGGCGATCGGCATCGGCGTGCCGGGCCCGGCCAGGGTGGTGGGCAGCGTGAGCGTGAAGGTTCCGCCCAGCAGAAAGGTCCCGGTGATCCTCCACTGCGCCGCGTTGACGCTGGTCTTGAGGACCTGGGTGGTCGTTCCCGAGGTGACGGTGCCGAAGGCCAGACCGCGAAGCGTGGTAACCTGGGCCCCGGCCTCCGTCGCAGCGGTCAGGAGGGCCAGCGCCAGCAGCGCCACGACACCGCGGGTCACGGCAACACTACCTCGACGGATCGGCTGACGGGGACGGTGGCCAGCAGCATGTCGGCAGGCAGGTCGGGCCGGCTGCTCACCGCCTCGACCGACAACTGGTAGCGGCCAGCCGGCACGCCGGAGAGCGGGACGGTGAATCGCGGCTCGAGGGTGTAGTAGACCCCCAGAGGCAGCAGGCCTTCGGACATCGTCTTCCCCGCCGGGTCACGCAGCGTCGCCTTGAGTGAGCCCACGAAGGCGGCGTCGCCTCGGCGCGTGAGCAGCGCGCGGCCCACCAGCGAGTCCCCCTCGACCTCCGCACGCAGCCGGTCCAGCTCGACACCGGTCTGCACCTTGCCCCTACGATAGAAGAGGCCGACCACGGAACGAACCTCGACCGCGAGCGACGCCTGGATGGCCGAGGAGTCCGGCAGTCCGCCGACGGCCACCTTCCCCACTTTCGCGGAGGCCATCACGCGGGCCCAGTATTCCCGGGGCGGCGTGCCAGCCGGAGGCGTGACCAGGAGCCGCACGGTGGCCCGGCTCTTGGCGTCGATCCGCAACCGCCGCGGGAAGCTCTGGATCCACTCGGCGGCGCACGGCATGGTATCGGCCGGCGTGGCGAAGGTGCGCAAGTACATGCGACCGATCGAATCGGTCACCGGATACCCGCAAAAGGTCGAGACGCTCACCTCGACAGGCTCGATCCCGTCGTTGATGAGCGTCAACGCGCCGGTCCGGGTGCGGTCCTCTATCACGATGGCCGGCGAGGCGACCATCACCGACTGTGCGGCCGCCCACGAGGCCGGCCCCGCCAGGGACAGAACCCCGGCGAGCACCGCTCCAGATGCCCTCACGATCGTCCCCCTGGGAGAGCCCCGCTTAGAAGTAGACCACCGTCATCGTCATGTTGCCGCTGTAGCTGCCGGAAGCCTGGGCGACGGTCGGCTGCGCGGTCGCGCCCACGTAGACGAAGAGCCCGCCGGAGCCGCTGAGGGTCGCCGCGGTGGCGGACGCGCTGGGCGTGAACGTCGTGCCGCCGGTGGTCTGATCGATGCCGCTGAAGTGGCCGTCCCACGAGCCGATCGCCAGGGTGTTGCCCCCGCTGGCGATGGTCGCCGGCAGGGTGAACGTCAGGTTCACCGGCGTGCTGGCCTGCCCCGCCACGGTGAACTTGGCCGCCCCGCCCGCGGTGACCGCGATCGGCTTATCCACGCCGGGAAAGACGCTCCCGAACGAGAGATCGTTGTTCTTGGTGACGGTGATCGGTTGCTGCACCGTCGCCGTGACGCTGGCGCTGGCCGAGTTCTGGGCGGCGAGGGGCGCGGCGAGGCACAGGGTCGCGAGCATCGCACTGAGAGCACGCATCGGGGCCGTTCCTTCCGTCCGGGCCGCGGGGCTGCCGCGTCGGCGTTGCGGGTTGAGGGACGCTTCGGGCTGGGAGGAGCCCGCACCCGTAGGAAGCGATACCCGTGCCGCCGGATGCAGGCCGCGGCGGATGGGCGCCAAACCGCTGGTAAACATGCTCTTGGAGGTTTCCAAACGGAGAGGAGATAACGCTGCGGCGTGACCAGCGCCGCACTCGAGGCCAAACTCTGCCGAGATCGTTGCGTTCTGCCCCGGTAAGGGCTGCTCCCCTTAGGGATTAGCGCTGGGCCACAGGGACCGGTAGAGCCAGGCCCGGGCCTTGACCCAGTCCCGGCGTACGGTCCGTTCCGAGATGCCCAGTACCGCCGCGATGTCCCCTTCTTCCATGCCGCCGAAGAACCGGCATTCGATGACCTGTCGCTGGCGGGCATCGAGCTGCTGGAGGGCCTCGTCGAGCGCGAGGAGGTCCTCGGCGGAGGCGTCCGCCGGCTCGGGCTGGTCGCCCAGAGTCACCGAGATCACGCCGCCGCCCCGCTTTGCCGCCTTCCGCCGGCGGGCGTAGTCCACCAGCACCTGCCGCATCGCCCGGGCGGCGATGGCGAGGAAGTGCGCCCGGCTGGCGGCGCCGAGGGAGCCGCCGCCGGCGAGCTTGAGATAGGCCTCGTGGATCAGGGCGGTCGTCTGCAGCGTGTGGCCCCCGCCCTCCCGGTCGAGCTGACGGTGGGCCACCCGGCGGAGGTCCTCGTACACCAGCGGCACCAGGCGGTTCAGCGCGTCGCTGTCGCCCGCCTCCACCGCCTCGAGGAGCCGCGTCACCTCGTCGGCCGGCGTGGGTCCGCTCGAAGTCCATGGTCGGCGCCTCGGGTCAGAGCCGGGTGGGGGGACGGGGACGGCCGGTGCCCGGACCCCAATCGTCTCCCGGCCGCTCCTCATCCGCCATGCTGCGCGCCTCGAGCTCCCGGACTTCACGCTCGGCCTCCTCCAGCTCCTCGCGGTCGATCGCGTCGGCACCGTGCAGCCGGGGGCCCGGATACCGCCGGTCGCGCAGGAGCCAGAGCACCAGGGCCACGATCAGCACGGCGGCCAGCAGCACCGCCGGGAACGGTCCGACGAAGAACGGCATCTCAGGCCGGCTCCCGCCATCACCTCGACGCCTCGCGCGGTGATGCGATGGGTGATCAGCGGCGTGAGACGCCCTTCGTCTCCGATCGAGATGGCTTCGGCGAGCGCCGAGAGGCCCCCGGCAGCCCCGGCATCGTCCCGGGCGAAGACCGAGGCGACGGGATCGCCGGCCCGTACCGGGTCGCCCGGCTTCACGGTGATCACGAATCCGACCGAAGGGTCGATCTGGTCCTCGATCGTGACCCGCCCGCCCCCCAGCGCGAGGATCGCGCGGCCGACGCGCCGCGGCTCCACGGCGGCGACCACCCCGCTTCTCGGCGCGCGGAAGACCTCGACCGCTCCGGCCTGCGGCAGGATCGCGGGATCGTCGACCACGCGCGCGGTTGCCGCCCTGGGCCTCGATGATCCGGCCGAAGGTCTCCAGCGCCCGCCCCGAGGAAACCGAGGCCTCCAGCCGCGCGGCGGGCATCGGCGGCGTCGGCGGCGGCGCCCACCAGCAGCAGCATCTCACAGCCGAGCGCGTAGGTCACCTCCATCAGGTCCGGCGGCCCGCTCCCCCGCAGGCCCTCCAGCGCCTCCTCGACCTCGAGCGAGTGTCCGCAGGCTCGCCCGAGCGGCCGGTCCATGGCGGTGAGCAGCGCGACGGTCGGGCAGCCTCGAGCCGTCACCCAGCGCGATCATGGTGCGGGCCAGCTCGACGGCCCGCTCGGGATCGGGAATGAAGGCCCCGCTGCCGGTCTTCACGTCGAGCACCAGCCCGTTGAGCCCTTCGGCCAGCTTCTTCGACATGATGCTGGCGGAGATGAGCGGAATCGACTCCACCGTGCCGGTCACGTCGCGCAGCGCGTAGAGCTTCCGGTCGGCCGGCGCGATCTCCGGGGTCTGCCCGAGCATGGCGCAGCCGATCCGCTCGATCTGGGCCCGCGCCTCCGCCAGCGAGAGCCCGGTGCGGAATCCGGGGATCGACTCCAGCTTGTCCAGCGTGCCGCCGGTGTGTCCGAGACCGCGGCCGGACATCATCGGCACCGCGACGCCGCAGCTCGCGACCATCGGCGCCAGGAGCAGCGAGACCTTGTCGCCCACCCCGCCGGTGGAGTGCTTGTCCACCCGGGGCATGGCGAACCCGTCGAATCGAAGCCGGTCGCCCGAGGCGAGCATCGCGTCGGTGAGCGCCGCCAGCTCGGCGGGCTCGAGGCCGCGAAACACTACGGCCATCAGCAGCGCCGAGATCTGGTAGTCCGGGATCCGGCCCGCGGTGTAGTCGCCGATCAGGCGGGCCCAGTCCTCCGGGGCGATGGCGTTCCCGTCCCGCTTGTGCTGGATCAACGAGGGAATCACCATTCGGAGCCTTCTTTCGGGGACGGTCGCTGGCATGCTTGCTTGGCGCTTCGGTGCCGGTCTGCTCTGGATCGCGCTCCCGGCCCATCTCGCCGGGCAATCGGTCGCGGATCACGTGGCCATGGGAACGGCCGCGATCCAGGCGCACGACCTGCGTACCGGCCTGGCCCACTTCGAGGCCGCGCTGGCCCTGGATTCCACCGACTATGCCGCCAACTGGCGGGCCGCCATCGCCCTGCTCGACCGGGGCCAGCTGATCCCCGACAGCATCGAGAGCGCAGAGCGTGACTCGCTCTACGCCCGGGCCGAGGTCCTGGCCCGCCGGTCGGTGGCGGCGGATTCCCTGGGGTCCGAAGGGCACTTCGCCGTCGCGGCCAGCGTGGGCCTCGCTTCGCTCACCATGGGCAAGAAGGACGCGGATCCGCCGCGCCAAGGTCATCCGCGACGAGGCGCTCCGGACCATCGAGCTCGATCCCGACCACGACGGCGCGTACCACGTCCTGGGACGCTGGAACGCGGAGATCATGCGTCTCTCGGCGCTCAGCCGATTCTTCGCCAGGAGCTTTCTCGGCGCCGGCATCTTCCGGCAGGCCTCGTGGGAGCAGGCGATCGCCAACCTGCAGCGGGCGGTGGAGCTCGATCCCGCCAGGATCTATCACCGCCTGGAGCTGGCGAGGATCTACGCCGACCGCAAGCGGTACCAGGAGGCCCGCGATCAGCTCGGCCGGATCGAGGCATTGCCGGACCGCGAGGTGCTGGATCCGGTGTATCGAGAGCGTGCCGCGGCGCTGGCGAAACGGATCGCAGACAAGACCTAGCCGGCCCGGTGCAACCTAGCCGGACCGGGGGTGGCGTCAACCATCATGACACCTCACGGATTTGACAGTACAACTGCAGGACGTTTCACGGCTTTCGCCCCGCCGCAATGCTCTTATTATCCGCCTAGACATCCACCCTGGATACGACCATGACCGCGGCACCGGCATTCGATGAAGTCGAACGGCTGCAGCACCGGCTCGCTGCGCTGGAGCAGGAACGGAAGCATCTGCTGGCCGTGATCGAGATCCTCCAGGAGATCAGCGGCAGCCTGCACTTCGCCGACATCGTCCAGTCCGTGGCGCTGCGCCTGGGCGAGACCTTCGGCCTCGACCGGTGCTCGATCTTCCTGGCCGAGCGGGGGGGACGCCGCGTCCGGCTGGTGGCGAGCTACGAAGACCCCGGCATCCGGAACTACGTGGTGGACCTCGAGCGCTACCCCGAACTGCAGCAGGGCCATCCAGACCGGTGAGACGGTGTTCATCGCCGACGCCGCGACCGACCCGTCGCTGAGCCCGGCGCGGGGGTCGCTCACCGCCCGGCGGGTGAAGTCCATCACCGCGATCCCGATCTCCTGGCGCGGCACGGCGATCGGCGCGATCCTGCTGCGCACCTTCCGCGACGGGCCCGACCTTCTCCACCGCGGACCTCCAGTTCTGCCAGGTCGTGGCCAACCTCACCGCCAAGGCGCTGCGGAACGCCCACCGCTTCGAGAAGCTGCGCCAGAAGCGCGGGGAGAGCGGCGCGTTGCGCCGTCGCGAGCGGGAGCAGGCCGCGCTGATCGGTTTCCTCCGGAACCTGCTCTCGACCTATCCGCCCCGGGCGGGCAGCGAGGACGAGCCCGACCTCACCGCGGACGTCTCGCCGGAGATCGGCCGGCTCTCGGGCGTGGCCCAGGCGGTCCTCAGCCAGGAGGCCACCTCGCGGTGAGCTCTCGCGCGGCCGACCAGGCGGCCTCGCTGCGGCAGCAGATCGAACGCGCCAACTACGCGTACTACGTCCTCGACACGCCGGAGATCACCGACGCCGAGTACGACCGCCTCTTTCGCGAGCTGCAGGCGCTGGAGGCGGCGCATCCCGAAGTATCCTCCCCCGACAGTCCCACCCAGCGGGTCGGCGCGCCGGTCGCCAGCGCGTTCGCCAAGTACACCCACAAGCGGCCGATGCTGTCGCTGGCCAACGCCTTCTCGGCCGAAGAGCTCACGGCCTGGGAGGAGCGGAACGCGCGGCTCGCGCCCGAGGTGCGGACGGCCGGCTACACCACCGAGATCAAGATCGACGGCGCCGCCGTCACCCTGACCTACGAGGCGGGGCGGCTGACGGTCGGCGCCACCAGGGGCAACGGAGAGATCGGCGAGAACGTCACCGCCAACCTCCGGACCATCGCCGACGTGCCCCTCACGCTGAAGGGCCGGGGGTGGCCGAAGGTGATGGAGGTGCGGGGCGAAGTCTACCTGCCCTACGCCGGCTTCAAGCGGGTCAACGAGCAGCGGGAAAAGGAGGGGGAGCCGCTCTTCGCCAATCCGAGAAACGCCGCGGCCGGCGGCCTTCGCCAGCTCGATCCCGCGCTCACCCGCAAGCGCCGGCTCCGGATGTTCGCGTTCGCGGTGGAGCCGATCGAGGGGACGCTGTCGGCGCGCACCCACTCGGAGGTGCTCGACCTGCTCGATGCCTGGGGCTTCCAGGTGGAGCCGCATCGCGAGCGCTTCGACACGCTGGAGGGCGCGCAGCAGAAGATCGCTCCCTCGAGCACCTCCTGCCCCATCTCCAGTTCCAGGCCGACGGCGTGGTGGTGAAGGTGGATCGGCTGCAGCTGCAGGCCGAGCTGGGGGTCGTCGGCGGCCGGGAGCCCCGCTGGGCGATCGCCCGGAAGTTCGCGCCCGAGGTCGCGGTCACCACGGTGAAGCGGATCGAGATCAACGTGGGCCGCACCGGCGCGCTCAACCCCTGGGCCTCGCTCGAGCCGGTCCAGATCAGCGGGGTCACCGTCAGCGCCGCCACGCTGCACAACGAGGAGCTCATCGCCCAGAAGGACATCCGGGAGGGCGACCGAGTGGAGGTGATCCGCGCCGGCGAGGTGATCCCGCAGGTGATTCGTCCCCTGCTGGAGGGCGTGGACCCCGCGTCACGCGCGGCGCCGTGGCGGATGCCCGACCGCTGTCCCGCCTGCGGCACCCCCGTGGAGCGGCCGACCGACGAGGTCATGCGGTACTGCCCCAACGCGTCCTGCCCGGGGCGGATCCTGGAGTCCATCGTCCACTATCGCCTCCCGCGGCGCGATGGACATTCGCGGGCCTGGGCTACGAGCGGGTCCGCCAGCTCCTCGACGCCGGGCTGATCCACGACGTGGCCGACCTCTACCAGATCCGGAGCGAGCAGCTGGTCGAGCTGGACCGGTTCGCCGAGCAGTCGGCCGACCAGCTGGTGGCGGCGATCGAGACGTCGAAGCACCGTCCGCTGTCCAGCCTGCTGTTCGGGCTCGGGATCCGGCACGTCGGCAAGACGGTCGCGGTGCTCCTGGCCCGGCGGTTCGGCACCATGGGGGCCCTGATGCACGCCCCGGAGGAGGCCATCAACGCCGTGCCGGGGGTCGGCCCCACCATCGCCGCCGCGGTCGTGGCGTTCTTCGCCGAGCCGCGGAACGCCCAGCTGGTGGACCGGCTGGAGCGTGCCGGCCTCGTCCTTCACGGAGCCCGGCGCTTCCGGCACCGACGGCGCCCTGTCGGGGCAGACCTACGTCCTGACCGGAACGCTTCCCACCCTCTCGCGCGCCGAGGCCACCACGCTCATCGAGTCGGCGGGAGGACGCGTGGCGGGCAGCGTCAGCCGGAAGACGGAGGCGGTCGTGGCGGGAGAGGAGGCCGGCAGCAAGCTGGACAAGGCCAAGGAGCTGGGCGTGGAAGTGATCGACGAGGGCGAGCTCTTGCGTCGTGTCGGTCGCGGGTCCTAAGATGCAGCGTCCCCAACCCCCGAGCCCATGACTACCGACCGCTCCCGTCCGCATCACGGCGGCCTCCGGCTCGAGCCGCCGGGTGCTGCACCAGCTCCGCTCGGCTCTCGAGCGCGACACCGGGCTCCAGGCCTCGACCTATCTCCAGGAAGCAGGCTTCGCGGGAGGCGAGGAGTTGTTCGGCGAGTTCAGGGAATGGATGCTCGCCACCCGCGGCTTGGAGGACCCGGGAGCGCTCGATGCCGAGTTTCTCAGCGAGACGCTGTCCGAGTTCTTCGCCGAGCAGGGATGGGGCCGGCTCGAAGCGACGCCGCTCGGCGACGCCGTCCTGGCCCTCGATTCGGCCGAGTGGGCCGAATCGGTGGAAGCCGGCGGCGGGGAGTTTCCTTCCTGCCACCTGACCTGCGGGATGCTGGCGGACTTCTTCGGACGCCTCTCGGACGGCCTGGTGGCGGTGATGGAAGTGGAGTGCCGCTCGCGAGGCGATGCGCGCTGCCGCTTTCTGGCCGGCTCTCCCGAAACCCTGAGCACCCTGTACGACCGAATGGCGCAGGGCGCGGGTTACACCGAAGCGCTGGGCTTCAGTTCGGGTTCCTGAGCAGCTGCACGTCACCCGACCCCGTCTCGATCGCGACCCGGCCCGTGCCATCGCCGATCCGGCCAACCACGTGATCGCGGGAATGCCGGGTCACCTGAAGCGGGAAATCGGTGTCGATCCCTCCGCTCGCCGTCTCGAGCTCGACTTCCGCCGCCAGCGACGCCGGCGCCCGCACCGAGACGTCGCCCGATCCGGTCTCGACGGCCAGCTCACGCACCGGGCCGCGCAGCTCGGCGCCGACCCGGCCGCTCCCGGTTTCCAGGGTCAGCACCGGTGACGTGACCGCGGTGAGCTCGATATCGCCCGAGCCGGTGTCGATCTTGATCACCCCGGCCCGGAGCTCGCTTCCGATGACTCCGCCCGAGCCGGTGTCGATGGAGAGCTCCCCGCCGCTGAACCCCGACACCTCGACATCGCCCGACCCGGTGTCCACGCTCAGGCTCCCCGTGGCCCCGCTCACCCGGACCGGCCCCGATCCCACGTCAAGCACCAGCGTGCCCTTGGTGCCGGAGGCGGTGACCGGCGCCGAGTGGCCGTCCACCAGCAGCTCTCCGTTCACGTTGGCGATCGAAACCTTACCCACGGCGAGGTAGAGCGACAGCCGTTGTCCTGCCGGCATCCGTACCTTGAGGTCGGCATGGGCCCTGAGTCCGTCTCCTTCGCCGGCAACCCTCACCTTCCGCCCCCCGCGGCGGTCATGCCAGTCTCCCTCGCCGAACGTGCCGTCGTCGTGAACTCTGAGCGTGGTGGAGGAGCCGCGCTCGATCCCGGCATAGGTGATCGACTCGGCCGGGTACACCACCCGGAGAGTCTCCCTGCCATCGACCTCGCCGCGCTCGATGTTCAGGCGGGCGGCATCCGCGCCGCCGCGCACCAGGTCCACGGACACCGCGCCGGTGCCGGGCTCGACGGTGAGCGAGCCGGCCATGTTGTAGATCGCCACATCGGCGCCATCCAGGGTGTACTGCTCACCCTGCTGCGCCGGGGCGGCCGCCGGAAGGAACAACAGGCAACCCAGGGTGGTCAGTGTCGGCAGGACCTGCATCGGAGTCTCTCCGGGATGAGGACCCTGCTTAGACCGGATCAGACCCGCCAGGGTTGCAATGGGTCAGAGGCGGGCCGCGTAGTCGGGCCGCATCACCAGCTCGCCGCCCTGGATGATCTCGCGGTCCCAGGGGAGGATGATGAAGTTGTCGGTCTCGAAGGCGTGGAAATCGGGGGCGTACTCGCCGGTCTTGAAGGAGACGGCCGAACGGACTTCGGCGGGTTGGAGCGCGCGGATCTCGCTCAAGGCGAGCTTCATGGTGCTGCCGGTGTCGCAGGTCTCGTCCACCACCAGTATGCGGCGGCCCCGGATGGTCGGCGGGGGCCCCGAGACCAGGACCGGCAGCTCGCCGGCGCCCCGCCGGGTCACGGCCATGGAGGTGAACTCGGTCTGCAGGATGGACGCCACCACGACCCCGGGAATGACGCCGGCCTTGGCGATACCGAGCACGATCTCCGGCTCGTAGTCCTTGGCCACCCGGAGCGCGAGGGCGCGGCACAGCTCACCGAAGAACGGCCAGTCGACTTCGAGCACGCCCTTCGATGCGGGCGGTTGGCTGCGGCGCATGCATTCCTCCTGGTTCGCCTGCCCCAACCTACGCCCGTTCCCAGAGCCCGGCAACAGCCCGCGCGCGTTGCGGCGACCGTCGGTGATCACTAGATTCGCGGAAGCCAACGCGTTGTCCCCGTTCGACTTTGCTCGGAGAAGCCATCGTCCCATGAGTTTCTGGAGACGCATCATCGGCAAGGAGCCTCGCGAGTCGCTGCAGCCGCAGCGGCTCGACTATCTGAATGAGGGCCTAGCGTTGGAGCGGCAGGGCGACTTCGAGGCGGCGCTCACCTCCTATCGGCTCGCCTTCCGGGACAACCCCGGTGATTCGCGCATTCTCCTCAACATGGCCATCGCGTTCACCAAGACCGGCCAACCGGAGGAGGCGATCCGGCATTACAAGCGCGCGCTCGAGCTGGACGCCAGCCTGGTCGGGGCCCATTACGGGGTGGCCTTCCTCCTGTTGAAGCGGGGCGACGTCCAGCAGGCCGCCGAGCATCTGCGGGCGTTCCTGGCCCGGCCGCCCAAGGGTCCCGACGCGGACCGCTGGATCCGGCACGCGGAGAGCGCCCTGCGTGACATCGCCAGCAGCCCAGCCCCGGAGACGCTGTGAGGCGGTGGGCGTACCTGCTGCCGCTGATGGCGGCAGCCGGCTGCAGCGGTCTGAGCGAGGGCGCGGGCGGCGTGGTCGGGCTGGAGCTGGAGTTGCCGGCCTTCCAGACCCTGGAGGTCGGCGAACAGGTCCAGCTCGTCGCGCGGGCCCTGGACGCCGGTGGAAACGTGGTCGACGCCACCATCGAATGGCGCACCAGCGATGCGGCGGTGAGCGTGGACCCGACCGGCCTCGTCACCGGCGCCGCGCCCGGAACCGGCGACGTGCAGGCGCTGGTCGGGTCGCTCGCCTCCGAGCGGCTCACTTTCTCGATCCTTGCGCCCGCCGACACGCTGATCATCGTCGGCGACTCGGTCTTCATCATTCCCATCGCCACCGACCCCCCGCCCGCCGCCAATCTCGCGGTCCGGCTGGAGAGCCGCACTCCGCCGGGACCGGTGGGCTCCCGGCAGGTGATTTTCGAGATTACCCAGCCGGTGGCCGGCGCGGCACCGGTCGTGCAGCTCACGGGCGGCGTGCAGAGCGACACCGTCACCACCGGGGCCGACGGCGGCACCGGCATCGGTTTGAGTCTGGTCGACGGCCAGACCCCGCCCGACACGGCGATCGTCCGGGTCCGGGCGGAGCGGACCCGCGGTTCGGCGGTGCCGGGCTCGGGCCAGCGCTTCATCGTCCTGTTCCAATAGGAGGCGTCACGCCACGGACCCTGACCCAGCTCTACTTCGAGGCGATGGACCGCTTCGGGAGCCGGCCGGTAGCACTCAGAGCCAAGCGGACGGGAAGCTGGGCAGGCATCAGCTACCGGGAGATGGCCGGGCAGGTGGAGGATTTGAGCATCGGCCTCCAGGAGCTGGGCCTGCGCCGGGGTGATCGGGTGGCGATTCTCTCGGAGAACCGGCCCGAGTGGGCCATCACCGACTACGCCTGTCTCGCCGCGCGCTGTACCGACGTCCCCATCTACCCCACCCTGCCCGCCCGACAAGTCGAATACATCCTCCGGGACTCGGCCGCGGTCGCGGTGCTGGTGTCGAGCGAGGCGCAGCTGGCCAAGGTGATGAGCGTTCGCGACCGCCTGCCCGCGCTCACCCACGTCATCGCGCTGGACGCCGCCGCCACCGGCCCTGGCGTGGTCCGCTTCGATCGGGTGCTGGCGATGGGGCACGCCGCCCGAGCGCGGCATCCGGACTGGCGGGCGGGAGCGCTCGAGGTGGCCGAGGACGATCTCGCGACGCTGATCTATACATCCGGGACCACGGGCGATCCGAAGGGCGTGATGCTGAGCCACGGGAACATCACGTCGAACGTGAGCACCAGCGTCGACCTCTTCAGCTTCACCGCCGAAGACGAGTGCCTCTCCTTCCTGCCGCTGTCCCATATCTTCGAGCGGATGTTCGGGCACTACTGCATGTTTCACGCGGGCGTGGTGATCAACTACGCCCAGAGCGTCGACACCGTGCCCGCCGACATGCTGGAGATCCGGCCCCACCTCATGGCCTCGGTGCCCCGGCTCTACGAGAAGATGTACACCCGGGTGCTGGACACGGTGCGCACCTCCTCCCCGCTCCGGCAACGAATCTTCGCCTGGGCCCGGGACGTGGGCGAGCGGTGGGCGGAGGCCACGATCGCGAAGCGGCCGGTGCCGCCGGCGCTCCGGCTGCAGCGGGCCCTGGCGGACCGCCTGGCCTTCGCGAAGCTCAAGGCCCGGACCGGGGGCCGCATCCGGTTCTTCATCTCGGGCGGCGCACCGCTCGCGCCCGAGATCGCCCGATTCTTCTATGCCGCGGGGCTCCCGATCCTGGAAGGGTACGGCCTGACCGAAACCTCCCCGGTGATGGCGGTGAACACGTTCCAGCACCACCGGCTGGCCACGGTGGGCCGGGCGATCCCGGGAGTGGAGATCCGCATCGCAGCGGACGGCGAAATCCTGACCCGCGGCCCGAACGTGATGTGCGGCTATTTCAACAAGCCGGAGGCGACGGCGGAGGCGATCGACGAGGAGGGATGGTTCCACACCGGTGACATCGGGGTACTCGACGCCGACGGGTACCTCAGCATCACCGACCGCAAGAAGGACCTGATCGTGACCGCCGGCGGAAAGAACATCGCTCCCCAACCCATCGAGAGCCTCGCCAAGACGAGCAAGTTCGTCTCCAGCGCGGTCATGATCGGCGACCGGCGGCCCTTCCCCATCATGCTGGTCGTACCCAATGCCGCGCAGGTGGAGGCCTGGGCCCGGCACAAGGGCCTTCCGGACGGCGACCTCGCGCAGATGCTGGGGCATCCCGACGTGCGGCAGAAGGTCGAGCGTGAGGTGCGGGCGACCCTGCGCGACCTGGCGCAGTTCGAGATGCCGAAGAAGCTGCTGATCCTCGCGACGGATTTCACGGTGGAGGCGGGAGAGCTGACCCCGACCCTGAAGGTGCGCCGGCGTATCGTGGAGGAGCACCACCGGCCGGCGATCGAAGCTCTCTACCTCGAGAAATAGCCGGCACAACCGGCGTCAGCGCCGGGGAGTGCCCACCCACACGCCCCCGGCGGTGGCCATCAGCTCGATCACGCCGGACTCCGGGGCCGGGCCTTCGCCGGCCACCCGCAGTCCCGGCAGCACCACTCTCGTCCCCTCGGCGATCCAATGCGGGTCGCCCCCGTAGGGACTTCCCAGCACCACCCCACGCATCGAGCGAGACCGGAGCGGGAGCGATTCGCTCCGGAGGACGCTGATCCCCGGCGCGTCGGGCACGTCCGGCCCCGGATTCACCGCGACTAGGCCGACGCCGGGATTGAGCTCCGCCACTTCGCGCCAGCCCGCCGCCGGTCTTCCCACCAGCACCAGGTAGCCTCCCGGTCCGCTCAGGCCCGCCAGGGCCGTGAGGGGCTCGGGCTCGAGCAGCGTCGTCGCCGGCGGGTCGGGGATCATGCCGCCGAGGTCGAGGATCCCGTCCGTCAGGGGGTAGGTGCGTCCGCAGACCGGGCAACCCAACCGGCCCTCGCGCACCGAGCGCTGGTCGAGGCGATCGGGCAACAGAACGAGATAGCTCTCCTCATGCTCGGCGGGGCAGCGGAGGTGGTCGGTGAGCTCGATGAACATCAGGGCCGGAAGACCACCCAGGTCAGCTTCCCGGGAGCGACGGTGATCCGCCGGAGGACCCGCCGGCCGTCGATCTCGGTCCCCAGCACATAGCGACCCGCCGGCACGTCGCCCAGGGCGAAGTGCTCGCCGTAGAGCGGATGGGAGTGCCCCTTGTCGCCATAGGTCTCGGCAAAGGAGAAGGGAGTCTCGCCGGGCTCGCGCTTGACGATCCCGTAGATCCGGGCCTGTCTGACCGGAGTCCCATCCGGGCCGAAGACCTGCCCGGCGACGATGCCGGTGCCCGGCAGCGGCTCCACCCACAGCTCCGGGTTGGTGGTGTAGAGCGGGAAGCGCTGCGAGGAGTCGACGATCGCCCCCAGCGAGTCGGTCGGCGAGGCCGACAGCTCGAGATGAAGGTGATCGTTCGTCGCGCGGCCGGTGTTGCCGACTCTCGCGATCTCCTGGCCGGCGCCCACCCGGTCGCCTTCCTTCACTTCCAGAGACGAGTTGTGATAGTAGGTCGAATAGAGGCGGTACCGGACCCCGTCCCTGGTGACCGTGGTGTCGTGGCGAATCGTCACGGTGAGCGCGCCTGCCTCGGCTCGGCCCGCCAGGACCACCGTGCCCGGACCGGCCGCGAGCACCGGCGTCCCGTCGGGGTTGTTGAACTCGACGCCCTGGTGCTGCTGGAAGTTCCCGCCCATGGTCGAGCCGTAGCGGTAGGTCTGATCGATGAACCGGTTGTCGCGGGGAGCGATCGGCCGTTTCAGCCAGACGGTGGGCGGGGTGGCGGGAGCCGCAGCCGGTTCGGCCTTGCCGAGGAGGCAGTGGGTAGCCTTGCCCGCCGGCTGGAGGCCGCAGGGACCGCCGCGGTAGGCGCGCCCGCCAACGCTCACGGAGTCCGGCGGGGCGAACGCGGCGCGCGGGGCCGGCTCGGCCGCCCATCCCGCGCCGGTGTGGCTCAGCCGCTGTTGGCCCCGGAGCGTGGCGACGATCCATCCGCGCTCGTCGGCGCCGAGGCGGCGCACGTATTCGTTGGCGAGCAGCGGGAGCGCCGTGTCGGCCGGGCCTTTCGCGGCGGGACCCGCGGAGTCGACGATGGCGGTCCAGTGCGCGCCGTCGTCGGTCGTGATCTGGAGCCCGTCCGCAGTCGCGATCACCGTAGTGTCACCCCGGGTGGCGATGCCGCCCGCCGCCACGTACTGCCACTCTGGCCCGAGCTGGTCGTAGGTCCAGCTCTTCCAGGTCTTCCCGCCGTCTACCGAGAGGCCCCAGCCGTTCCCTACGGTGCCATACCACACCTGGCCCCGCGGCCCGAAGCCGAAGGCGTGGACGAAATCCCAGGAGAGCGCGCCGGGCGTCGTGTCACTCCGGATCACTTCCCAGGTCGCCGCGCCGGGCGCGAGGCGGTAGATCCCCTTTCCATAGGTGCCCAGCCACAGCGCGCCACCGGGCGCGCGCGCGGCGGCGAGTACGTGGACGCCCCAGCCGGCGCTGTCCGGCAGCGGCGGGAGGTTCCCCTGCGCCCCCGCGGCGGCGGGGACGCAGCCGAGCGACACGAAAAGCAGGCAGGGGCGCAGCAGGGCGCGCAGCCGGGAATGGACGATCGCGGAAGGCTCAGGCATCGGAAGCGGAGGCGTTGGTTCCGGTCGAGCTGGGTCCGGAGGGCCCCAGCCGGATCCAGTCCACCTGCACGTGGCCGGGCCGGGTCGCGGCGAACAGGATGGCGTCGGCCACGTCGTCGGGTCGCATCATTTCGGCCCGGGAGGGGAATCCCGGACGGCGCTCGGGCGCGAAGGGGTCCCAGATCGTGGTGTCCGTCGCGCCGGGGGAGACTAGCGTCAGCCGCACGCCGCTGCCGCGATACTCCGCGGCGAGGGTCTCGTGGAGTCCCCGGAGACCGTACTTGCTCGCGGCGTATGCGGCGTTCTCGGGAAACCCGGTATGGTCCGCCACGCTGCCGACACTGATGAAGCTGCCGCGGCCGGCGTCGCGCATGGCGGGCAGAAACGCCCGGGCCAGGAGGAAAGCCCCGCGGAGGTTGAGCGCGATCTGCGCATCGAACTCGGCGAGGCTGGTGCGCTCGAGCGGCTGCAGCAGGAAGCCACCGGCGTTGCTCACCACCACGCCGGGAACGCCCTCGTCGCCGAGGACCCGAGCGGCGAGCCCTTCGACCTGGCGCTGGTCGGTCAGGTCGCACGGCAGATCGAGATACCGGGGGTCTCCCGCGCCGGGGAAGGCACGCGCCACCCGGACGACCCGGGCGCCCGCGTCGGCGAGGGCCCGGGCCGTCGCGGCGCCGATCCCGCGGGACGCGCCGGTGACGAGCGCCAGCCGGCCCGCGAGCGCCGTCACTCGTTGGTGCGTCCGCCGTGGGCCAGACGGAGGAACTCGACCCGGGTCTTGGAATCGTCCCGGAAGATGCCCCGCAGCGCGCTGGTGACCGTACGCGAGTTCTGCTTCTCGACGCCGCGCATCATCATGCAGAAGTGCGCCGCCTCGATGACGACCCCGACCCCGGTGGGGTGGAGCACGTCCATGATCGCGTCGGCGACCTGGTCGGTCATCCGCTCCTGGACCTGGAGCCGGCGGGCGAAGACGTCCACGATGCGGGCGACCTTGGACAGGCCCAGTATCTTTCCGTCCGGGATATAGGCGACGTGGGCCCGGCCGAAGAAGGGGAGCAGGTGATGCTCGCACATCGAATAGAGCTCGATGTCGCGCACCATGATCATGCTCTGGTGGGTCTCCTCGAACACCGCGTCGCCCACCGCGTCGTCCACCGACATCCGGTAGCCCTGGGTGAGCCAACGGAGCGAGGACTCGACCCGCTCGGGGGTCTTGACCAGTCCCTCCCGGCCCGGGTCTTCCCCCAGGGCGGCGAGGATGTCGCGCACCTTCTCGGCGAACGGCTCCGGCTGCGAGGGCTCGAGCTCCGGATGGGTCACGAGGGTCCGGTCCTTATGCGCCTTGATAGTCGACATAGTTCCTCGGCGTCTCCCAGAGTCGCAGCCGCAGGGTGAGGGTCTCGGGAAGGGCGGCCCGCAGCTCCCGCCAGCAGACCAGCGCGACGTTCTCCGACGTGGGAATGAGCTCCCTGAACCACTCGACGTCGAGGTTCAGGTTCTTGTGGTCGAGGTGCTGGAGCAGCCGCTCCTCCGCGATCCGCTTGAGCCGGTTCAGATCGAGCACGTAGCCGGTTTCGGGATCGATGTCACCCTCGACGGTCAGCTCCAGCTCGTAGTTGTGCCCGTGATAGTTCGGATTGTTGCAGACCCCGAACATCTCGCGATTCCACTCGTCGGAAAACTCGGGATTGTGCACCCGGTGGGCCGCGTTGAAGTGGACCTTGCGGGTGACGCTCGCTCTCGGCATGGGAGGGAAGATGGGGGGTCCGGGAAGCCGAGGCTAGGGCACCATGACCGCGCCTCACGGGGTGACAAAAACGCCGACCTCGCGAAGAGATCGGCGTTCAGGACGGCAACGAAGAGGATTATTGAAGCCCAATGAGAATGCTCGGCGCCCTCACCTTGACTTCTGCCTTCCCCCGGGGGGCATGGCATCCGCCACGGCATTCGGACCCATCATCGGACCTGTTGGCTCAATAACGTGGCTCCCCGTTACCGCAACTGATAAGATAGGAACCGGCACGCTGGCCGTCAACGTACTCGAACCCATCCGTTCCGGAGGAGTCGATGTCGCTCACGCTGCTCGTCGCGGTCGTATCGGTCGTGGCCTGGATCGCGCTGGTGTTCTTCAGCTCGGTGACTGCCGGCGCGGTGCATCTGCTGCTCGCCGTGAGCGGTACCCTGTTGGTGCGCTGGTGGGCGCTCAGGGGCTGAGGTGTCCCCGCACACGACGCAGATGTAGGCGATTTACCACAAAAGGCTCCTTCACTCAATCTAGAAAGCAGATTAGATATGAGCCGTAACATGATGACTGTGAGTCATTTGGGTGCTGCACCTAAGGCCCTGTCACGACCGGTCTTCCCAGGCATGGATCGTGCGAAAAATGGGACGCCGCCCCGCGGCCTCGCCTCTACTCCACAGGAGCCGGACAATCTACGTGACGCGTTGGATGGAAGCCTTGGCGGAACGGGTGGGATCGACCGCAGAGCCCCCGCCATTGGAGAGCGAGCTCGATTCGCCGGCGAGCACTCCTGCTGAAGACAGCGGGATTGGCGCGCGGGTCACCCGTTGGGTCAACTTCGTCCTCGCCTTGCTGGCGCTGTTCATCGCCCTTCCGCTGCTGCTCCTGATCGCCGTGGCCATCAAGCTCTCGTCCCGGGGTCCAGTGCTCTACACCCAGGAGCGCGTCGGGCTGGACCGCCGCGTTCCCGGACCCGAGGCCGGCAATCACCGACGCACCCGCGACATCGGCGGCCGCCCCTTCACCATCTACAAGTTCCGCACGATGCGGGTGGACGCCGAGCTCGCGACCGGCGCCGTCTGGGCCACCCAGGACGACCCCCGGATCACTCCGGTCGGCCGCTTCCTGCGGCAGTATCGCCTGGACGAGATTCCCCAGCTCCTGAACGTGATGCGGGGCGAGATGAACATCGTCGGCCCCCGGCCGGAGCGCCCCACCATCTTCGCGGAGCTGCGGGGGCACATCGCCGAGTATCCCCTGCGCCAGCGGGCCAAGCCGGGCATCACCGGGCTGGCCCAGATCAACCACCACTACGACCGCTCGCTGGACGACGTGCGGACCAAGGTGCGCTACGACCTGGAATACATCCGCCGGCAGAGCTTGTGGGAAGACCTCCGCATCATGCTCCGGACCATCCCGGTCATCCTGTTCCGCCGGGGCGGCTGGTAGCCTCCGCCCCGGATCCGGTTCGGCACCTCACCCGCGACAGGTTTTGCTGCTACGACTTTCCGTCTTGCGGCGGAGGGCGAGCATGGCATCGGTGATGCCCCTGGACGAGAGGTATGTCGCATTGTAGGTCCAGCTGATGAAGGCGCAGGGGTACGAGCTGTTCAGCAGCGTCGAACCCCAGGACTTGACCTGGTTCGCCGTCATCCTGGTTCTGTTGGGCGTGCCGCCCTTGAGGACATTGAGCCCTACGACGAGAGCTACCCCGCGCTGCTGGGCGTCCGCGATGTTCCGCCGAATGAAGGCCTCCGGCGTCCCCTTGCGACTGAGGTACTGGGCCCACGCGGCATCGAGGTAGCGGTGATTGCGGGCCAGGTATTCCGGCTCGGTCCGAACGATCGTCGGCATCCTGGGCCACAGCTGCTTGCTGTACTTGGCCATCTGCTCCAGCGTGGACGGCGAGACGCGCTGGCCGCGCCAGTTGGCGGGATCGTTCGGCTCGTCGATCATGTAGTGGCCGACGATGGTGCCGTCGTCGATGAACGAGGACAGGTTGACGCCCCGGAAGCGGTTCACCCGAGCTTTCCACTTGCTCAGACTGAAGTGGCCGTTCTCGGTGTAGTACCTGGGGCTGCCCGCGAACGGAATCACCACCCTGCCCCCACGCCGCCGGATTTCCGACAAATCCCTCACGATGCGCCTGGGCGAGAAGTTCTTGTGACCCCCGCTGTAGACCCTGCCCAGGGTGGAGATGGGCTGGGCGAAATGGCCCATGGGAATGCCCCGGCGGGCGGCGGCCGCGAGCACCGGGTCGGCAACCGGGGCCGCCTCGACGCCCTCCACAGCCTCGGGCGGCGCGGTGCTGCCCGGCTCGAGCGATTCGTCGGCACCGCATCCGGCGAAGGTCAGGATGCATGCGGTCAGGAGCGGCACTCGAAGGCGCGCCGTCCGAAACGGGTTCCTGAACGTGTTGGTCATACGCGGGCTGGTCCTTTCTCTCCGTGCGCGACGGACGCGCGGCGGACGAAGGAAGGGTCAGGTCGGGTGCAGGCATGGATGGACGCGCGACTCCGCGGCTGACGCGGACCGTCGGCGAATGAGCCTGACACGGCGGAACGAGGCAGGTACCCTGCCCGATCCCTGCGGATGTATGGTCTGCGGAGGAGGAGCGGAGCCGCGGAAACTCTGGACCTAGTCTAGCGGACCTAGTTGTGCGGGGCGCGGAGGAATGAGCACCGAGGTGGAGTCATCTCGTGGTCTTGAGCTCGCGCCGGGTTCAGTCTCGTAACCCACGTCCGGTTTGTCAAGGTCTCAAAAAAACAGAGGGCCGCGGAACCCCGCGGCCCCCTTCGGTGAATCGGTACTTGCCGCGGGCCTCAGCTCCGGCAGCTCTTGCTGCTCCGGCTTTCCGCCTTGCGCCTGAGCGCGCTCATCGCGGTCCGGATGCCGCTGGAGGACATGTAGCTGGAGGTGTACTTCCAGTTGATGAAGGCGCAGGGGTAGGTGCTGCTCAACAGCGCCGAGCCGAAGGTGGTGAGCTCGGTCGCGCTCATCGGGGTGCCGTTGGGTGACCCGCCCTTGAGCACGTTGAGACCTACGACGAGCTGTACGCCCTTCTTCTGGGCCTCGGAGACCATGGTCCGGATGTAGTTGTTGACATCGCCCCGCCGGGAGAGGTATTGCGCCCAGGCGGCGTCGAGGTAGCGATGGTTGCTCGCGAGGTACTTCGGATCGACCCGCACAATGGTCGCCAGATTGGGCCAGAGCTGCTTGCTGTACTTCGCCATCTCCTCCAGGGTGGAGGGCGACACGGGCTGGCCACCCCAGTTGGCCGGGTCGTTCGGCTCGTCGATCATGTAGTGGCCGATGACGGTGCCGTCGTTGATGTAGGAGGAGAAGTTCACGTTCTTGAACCGGTCCACCCGCGCCTTCCACTTCGTCATGCTGAAGCGGTTCCCATCCAGGTAGTATTTCGGGCTTCCCGACAACGCGAGCACGACCTTGCCACCCCGCGCCTTGATCTGCGCCAGCTCGTTCGCCAGCTTGTTCGGCGAGCTGTTGGCATGGGCGCCATTGAAAACCGAGCCGTACTCGCTGAGCGGCAGGTTGAAGCTCCCGATCGGAATGCCTCCGGCAAACGAGATCGAAGCGAGCTCGGGAGCCGCGGCTGCCTCCGGCCCCGCAGCCTCCGGCGCGACGACGCTCTCGGGACTGAAGGACTCGGTGCTGTCGCAGCCCGCGAAAGCAAGGATCAGGACGGCAATTGCCGGTACTCGAAGCCGAGCGGCGCTGAAGGGCAACTCGAAGCGGTGGACCATACGCAGGCTTTTCCTCTCTCCGTCGACGACTGGATTGGGAGGGACACATGGTCGGGGCGCACGAGGGGCCATCGCCAGGCCCGGCCTGAGCGGCGGCTCTTCGTATGGAGAGCCCTGACACAGTGGGATAAGGCAGGTTGTCTGCCTGTCCCTATGGTTGCGTGAGTAGAGCGGGGTTCAACTGAGACTAGAGGACTAGTCTGACAGGGCGCGAAGGAATGGGCACCGAGGCGGTGTCATCTCGTCGTCGAGGGCTTGCGCCGCGTAGAGGATGGCGAGGCGGGTCAAATTTGTCAAGGGTTTGTCGGGACCGTCACAAGAGTCGACACCCCCCGGGCGGCCCCTTTCGGTCCGAACTTTAACCCGCAACATTGCAGCGCGCCGGGGATCGGCCTATCCGGAATCGGTCCGCAAGGTACCAGAGTCAAAAAAAGGAGGGGAGCGATGACGTCGAGTGGGAAGGTAAGTCCCCAGACCGAAGAACCGCGCCTGGGGGTCAATCCCTCCCTGCTGCTGGCCGGACTGATCGCCATCGCCATCGCCCTCCGCTTCGGACGGCTCGGCGAGTGGGGGTTCGATAGCGACGAAATTTTCATGCTGCGGGATTCCACCAGAGTACGCCTCACCAACCCTCGGCCGCTGCTGTACCTCCTCAACCACTACGTCGTCGCGCCATTCCTGCCGCTCGACGAGTTCGGACTCAGGCTGTTGCCGGCGATCTTCGGAGTGCTGGCGATCCCCGTGCTCTACCTGGTCACTCGGCGCCTGCTGGGGACCCGGGCGGCCCTCTTCGCGGCCCTCTTGCTCACCCTCAGCCCCGTGCACGTCATCTATTCCCAGTTCGGGCGCTACTGGTCCCTGGTCTTCCTGCTGTCCGCGCTGTACCCCTATGCCCTCTACCTCGGGCTGCGGGAGCGCAACCGTCGCGCGCTGGTCGTAGGGCTCGTGGCTGGTGCACTGGCGACGCTGGCGCACCCCGCCGCCGTCCTCCTGGTCGGGGGGCCCGGCATATGGCTGGTGGTCACCTACCTGCGGCCGCGTTATCTGAAGCAGCTCTGGAGCCACACGAGCGTGCGATGGGGGATCCTGGTCGGGGTCATCGTGGTCGGGGCCATCGCCGTGCGGTTCATTCCCATTCTCTACGGATGGATTTCCGCGCACGACGAGAACCCGGGCAGTGGCCAGTTCCTCCTCCGTGCGCCCCCGAGGGCTCTCAAGCCATTGGTCTACATCCTGGCGTACACCGATGGCCTCACCGTTCCAGTGGTCCTGATCGGCGCCGTGGGCATCTATCTGATCTGGAGGGAACGGGACCGGTACCTGGGGCTGTTCCTGGCGAGCCTGTTCCTCTTTCCCCTGGCCTTTCTCTGTCTCATCCTGTTCCGGACGCCGGTGTCGACCTATTACCTCCTCCCGGCGGCACCGGTCTTTTTCATGGGTGCGGGGGTCTTCCTCGACCGGGTGTTCGAGATGGACTGGAGACTGCGCCCGCGGTGGCTGCTTCCGGCCACCCTGACGGTCCTGGTGCTCGTCCCCGGGATGCCGACCCTGATCTCCCAATTCCTCAACGGCCGGCGGTTCGACTTCAAGAGTGTGGCCCAGTGGCTCACGCCGCGCCTCACGCCGGGAGACGTGGTCATCTCCGACCAGCCGGTAGCGTTGGGTCACTACCTGCCAGGAACGGAAGTGGGGCGGCTTCGCTACGACACGACTCCGCTGCGGGAATCCGTACAAGCCGCGCGCGAGGCGAATCGGGGAGGCGCGCTGTGGATCGTGGCCCCCGCGCCGGCGCACGCCTTCCGCACCAACCTGAAGCAGGGGGGATTGATCCGCTGGATCTACGACAACTGCCAGCTCAGCAACACCGTGGGACGGAGTCGGGTGGACGTCAGGCAGCAGTACCTTCAGGTCTACCGGTGTCCGCCGGCGCCGACCCCCGCCCAGGGCGACGGCTGACGACGGATCAGCCCGTCAGGGCGACGCCGAAGGCTCGAGTGTCAGCCCCTTCCGGGCCATGGCCTCCAGGTAGAGCCTCTCCCAGCGTTCCGCCACCCGGTGCAAGCCGTAATTGGCCCGAACGTGCTCCCGGCCCCGCTCGCCCATCGAGCGACGCTGCTCCGCCGTCAGACTCATCAATCGCAGCATGGCCAGGCCCAGCGCCTCGGGGTCGGTCGCCGGCACCAGAAAGCCGGTCTCCTCGTTTCTGACGACTTCGCGGTTGCCTCCGACGCTGGTGGCCACAATCGGAAGCCCGGCCGCCGCCGCCTCGAGGAGCACCATCGGCATGCCCTCCCACGCGGAGGACATGACGTAACCATCGGCTGCGCTCATCACCACGGGCACGTCGCTGCGGACGCCGAGGAATCTGACCGCGCCGGCGAGACCGAGTTCCCGAGCGAGCGCCTCGGTTTCCGGTTGGAGCGACCCCCGGCCGACCAGCAGGAGGACCGCTCGAGGCTGGCGCTCGCGGACCCGGGCGAACCCGCGCAACATGTTGGGGTAGTCCTTGGCGACTTCGAACCTGCCGACCGCCAGCCAGGCGAATTCCCGGTCGTCCACGCCGGCTTCGCGCCGGAGCGACTCGCGCGCGCCGGGAGGCACGTCCCGCAACCGATCCGTGTCGATCCCATTGGGGACGACGGTGAGAAGCGTCTCCGGACACGATGCCGCTCCGCCATGAAACGTTCGGCCGCGGCGTCGCTGATGATGGTCATGTGATCCACCAAGCGGTTGGTCAAGCGATACGCCGCCATCCAGACCGGGCCGCCCTCGTAGATATTGTGGATGGTGGACACCACCACCGGAACCGGGGCCAGCAGCCGTAGCGCCCGGGCCATCAGGTTGGCGTGGACCATGTGGCTATGGAGAACGTCCGGCCTCCACCCGCGCGACCAGCCGGACCAGCCGAGCCAGGCCCCGCGGGTCGGGGATGCCGCGTCGCATCTCCAGCGACTCCGTCCGAATGCCGGCGCCCCGTGCCTCGCAGCCCCATCGGGCCCAGCGGGGTCAGCGACACGATCACGATCTCGTGTCCCCGGCGCGTGCAACACCTGCGCCGCGGACAGCAGTTGCTGGTCCGCGCCGCCCAGGCCCATGCTGGTGGAGAGGAACAGGATCCTCATAGATCGCGCTCCTGCGACCCTCCCAGGGTGCGGCGCAACACCCGCTTGAGGCCGGTCGGGAAATAGGCGTAGGTGTACCGCCCGAGCGGGAACAGATACATCCACTTCGGCAGGCCGAGCTCCCGGACGACCTGGGCCTGGACCCGCGCCAGATTCCGCTGCCGATCGATGTACTTGAACGAGCGGTGGAAGAAGCTGGCGCTGTGGACAAAGTGCTCGCCCAGCACCTCGGGCACGTTGGCGAAGCGCCAGCCCAGCTTGGCGGCGCTGAGCCACAACAACTGGTCCTCGAGGTCCGCGACGTCGGGGTACCCGCCCGACTCGCTCCACACCCGTCGTCGAAACATCGCGATGGTGTTGGCGAGCGGGATGGACTTGGCCAGGGCCGGGACGATAGCGGCGTGCTCCGTGGGAGGCATCCGCACGTAGCGCTCCTTCCGGTTCTCGTCCACCAACAGGTAGTAGCCGCCCACCACACCGACCTCGGGTTGGGCATCCAGCAGCGCCACCTGAAGGCGCAGCCGGTCGGGATAGCTCCGGTCGTCGAAGTCCTGGCGCGCGATATACTCGCCGACGGGCCTGCGAGACCCCGTAGTTCGCGGCCGCGGTAATGCCCAGGCGCCCGGGCGAGAACACCCGAACACGGGAATCCCGCTGAGCCAGCTCCCGCAGGATGTCCGGGGTGCGGTCCTGGGAGCCATCGTCCACCAGGATCCATTCGAAGTCCGTGAAGGTCTGGGCCAGGATGCTGGGTATCGCGCGATCGCCGTAGGGCTCGCCGTTGTAGACCGTCGTCACCACGCTCACCTTGGGCGTCATGTCCGGGAATCCCGATTGGTGTCCCGTGCCGCGCGCGTCACCGGATCCCGAGGCCGCGAAGGCGGGGCCGGGCGCATCGCGGGAGCGGTCCGGAGCGGGGGCGGATTGCCGCCGGCTCCCCCGATCCCGGTGGCTATCGCCTGAGAAAATCCCAGCAGTGCCGCCAGCACGAACCAGACCGCCTTCTGGTCGTCCCAGCTCAGCGGGAGCATCGCCACACAGAGCGTCGCCAGGAGAACCATCCCGAATCGTCGCTCCAGCGAGGGCAGGCCCAGCATCGCCAGAAACACCGCGGCGAACATCGACAGATACAGCAGCAGACCGACCAATCCCGTCTCCACCAGCACCGACAGGTAGGAGTTGTGCGCCACCTGGGGGTCGGGGCCCAGCCAGGGCGAGACGGCCCCCCGCCAACCTCCGGCGCCATAGCCAGTCATCGGCCGCTGGGCAAAGGCGTGGACGCCCGCCCTCCAGAGCTGAAACCGGCCGCCGAGGCTCAGGTCCTCCACCTCGGTGCCCGTGGTCGCGAGCCGCTGCACGATCTTGTCGGGGATGTAGGCCACCGCCACGGCACCGGACAGCATCAGCACCATGATGGCGGTGGCCATCCTTCCCGGAGTCAGTCTGGTCATGGTCAGGGGCACGATCAGGAGGGCGACGAAGGTCGCTACCATGCCCCCGCGAGAAGCGGTGAGGCCGACGGCGACCAGACCGACGACGATGTACGCTCGACAGGCCCACCGCACCAGGCCGTTGCGGGAGGTCATCCCCAGGTACCAAGCCATCGGTATCGCCAGCGCCAGCGTCATCGCCAGGTTGTTGGGATCGGACTCGACCGCGGCGAAGCGCCGCAGCTGGCCCGCCGCCCGCCGATACAGCATGATCGTGGAGAGCGCCGCGACATAGGAGCCGAACACGTACGCCACCATGCAGGCCGAGCTGTCGCGACAGCGACGGGGCGGCCTCCCAGAGGATCCAGAGGACCAGAAAGAGCTGGACGTAGGTGGAGAACTTGTAGGGGAGCCGCTGACCGACATGGAAGAAGAACAGCTCGCCACCGCACCATAGCACGAACAGCAGTCCCGCCGAGATGCAATCCGTGCCAGCGGCGGAGTCGGCCCGAGAGCAGCGCGTTGCCCAGAACGGCCGCGAGCGCCAGCCCGCCCGTGACTTTGGTGAGGATGCCGACGCCGGGAATGATGGCGAGGGCGTTCTCCCAGGGCAGCGTGAAGACGAACAGCCACGCGGCGGCATACGCGATTGTGCCCATCAGGCGTTCTCGATCAGGCGGAGGTAGTTGTCGACCGCCGCGTCCCGGGTGAACGGCTTGAGCGCGTCCAGTGGAACCGCCCCCGACGGGCGGTCCAGCGCGTCGACGATTGCCGCGGTTAATGCGCCCGCGTCGCCCACCGGCACCAGGGTGCCGAGCCGGCCGGCCTGGAGGATCTCCCTCGGACCGCTGGGACAGTCGGTGGACACCACCCGGGTTCCCGCGGCCAGTGCCTCGATCAGCACCGTGGGCAGTCCCTCCCACCCGGAGGAAAGCACGAACAGGGCCGACCGGGCCATGTAGGCCATGGCATTGTCGCGGAACCCGGGAAGCGACACGGCGTCGGCCAGGCCGAGCTCGCCGATCAACGCCTCCAACAACGGTCGGTCCTCGCCCTCCCCGAGGATAATCAGGTGCCCGGGCCGGCGTCGCCGGACTTCGGCGAAGGCCCGGACCAGCGTCGGGAAATCCTTCTGTCGCGTGAGGCGTCCGACCCCGAGGATGACCGGTGGCTGTCCGGGCGCGAGCCAGGGGTGGTCCGGCTCCTGCCGGGCCAGCGCCATCGCGGCCGGGGTGATCACCGGGTTGTAGACCACCTCCATCCGGTCGCGTGGAAAGCCCGAGGTTCGCGCGAAATCATCGGCGGCGTCCTGGGACACGGCGACCACATGGCTGGCCCAGCGGTAGAACGTCCGCAATACCGGAGGCCACAGCCCCCTCTCCAACGGTCCCTGTTCCGTCGCCGACCGGGACATGGTGTTGTGCTCGGTCACCATGACGGGGGTGGCCCGTCCGGCCAGCTTGCCCGCCCAGAGGGCGACGAGATTGGCATGGCTCAGCGAGGAGATCAGAATCCGGGGCCGCTCGCGCCGGAGATAGCCGGCCAGCGGGCCGACACTCCGGAGGACGCGTGGCGCCCGGAGATCCACCAGCCGCACGCCCGGCGGCACCTGATCGAGGAGGGGGCCCTCGGCCGCCGCGAGCACCAGATCCACCGGGAGCCCGCGCTCCGTGATCCCCTGCGCCAGATTGAGAATCACCCGCTCGGCGCCGCCGCCTTGCAGGCCCGGCAGGAAGAAGGCGATGGGGCCCTGCCTTGGCCCCGTCATGTCCAGTCGAACTCCCGGCCCAGCCATTGGAACAGCTCGCGGTTGTGCGGCTCGAAGTACGCCACCAGTCTCCGCCTGAGCTCCACCGGCATGTCGCGCTCGTACTTCCCCTGGAGAAAGGGCTTGTATTGCCCGAGCCGGTGGGGCCGCAGGCCCAGAAAGTCGTATACCGCCGAGCTGGCGGCCGCCGGATCCTGGAACAGCCATTCGCTCTGCAGCACCAGCATCTGCGAGCGCGGGAAGTACTGGGCCCAGCGCTGCAGCTGGTCGAGGTAGACCCCACGGCGGGCGTAGGAGTAGCGATGATGGTTGTAGCTGTAATAGCCAGGCTCGGCCCGGACGCGCTCCTCCTCCCCGCGCAACCGCTCTGGCTCGCGATCGATCGCTTCCGGGAAGGAGAGCGTTTCTCGGCCACCCCGAACCTCATGCTGGTAGTGCGACAACGCGCGGTCGACGGGGTTCCGCAGGAGGGCCACGAGCTTTGCCTGGGGCAGCAGCCGGGCGGCCCGCTCCGGAGCCAGCGGGTGGGGCAAGTAGTACGGCGAGGCATCGATGGTCAGCGTCCCGCGACGCAACCGATGCCGGAATGGAAACCGTCCGCGATACCACTGAATGCCGCGGGCATAATGGAGATCGAAGTAGTGGACCTCCTTCACCACGGGAGGGAGCACGTCGGGGTGTTGCGCCAGATAGTTGAACAGCGACGTCGTGCCGCTGCGCTGCGCGCCGATGATGAGGGCCGAGGGCAGGCCGCGGAACGGCCCCGTCAGCTGGCGATACCCCGCGCGGAGCCCACGCGCCGGAGCCTTCAAGGTATGCAGAACGCTGGTCGGCCGGGCTTCCGTCACCGCGAGCCCGTCTTCCCGGCGGGCGCCAGGGTCTCCGTATCCGCGTCCGGGGGCCCGGAACGGGCGGTGGCCCGAGAGCGGCGCCGGACCAGGGCCTCCCCCTCCCGCCACGCCCAGGCGCCGTGGGGGCCGAGGAACAGCGCCGGACGCAGCCACGTCGTCGCGAACCCCGCCGAGGCCGCGGCGAGACTCGCGACGATCAGAATCGGCACTTTGCCGAGGTGGGCGGCCCGGCCCGCCTCGGCGCCCAGGGTCGTGGCGATTCCGATGGCCAGGGCGAGCAGGCCGGCAGGCGCGTGCGCGCGGGCGAATCGGGTCCAGTCGAGGCCGGTCACGGTCCGGCCCAGTTGGGCCATGTTCAGCCAGTTGATCCCCATGGCGATCGACACGCCGACCGCGACGCCCCCGACGCCCCAGCGTTGCCCGATGACGGCGGCCACCACGACCAGTCCCGCGTAGCCGAACTGAATCAGGGCCCGCTTGTATACCTCTCCCGCCGCCTTGGTGCAGGCGTCACTGATCTTGCTGCTCATGCGGAACAGGAGGCTGATGCTGAACAACCGGAACGGCAGCACGACACCGCCCCAGGCCGGCCCCAGGATCACCGGAATGAGCTCCGGGGCAACGACCCAGAGAAACGCACTCAGCGGAAGGCCCAGCAGGGCGACGATGGCGAGGGCCCGCTCGTATCCATTGGCGAGGCGGTTCCGCTGGTCCTGCACCTGGGCCATGACCGGGAACAGAACCCGGTTGACGATCCTCCCGAACGCCGACGCCGGCATCACCATCAGGTTGTAGGCGCGCCCGTAGATGCCCAGCGCGGCCGCGCCGAGCCACCGGCCCACCACCAGGTTGTCGCCTTGCTGCGAGAGCAGCGTGCCGATCTGCGCCATCGAATGGCCGAACCCGAAGCCGAGTAGATCCCGGGCGGCACGGATGTTCAGGCTCGGCCGGACGGGGTGCCGGGCGGCGCTATACATGACCACCGTGCGTAACGTCACCTGCGACAGCTGCGCGATGACCAGCGCCCACACGCCGTAGCCGAGCCACGCCAGCAGCACCCCCATGCCGGCGTACCCCACGATGTAGCTGCCGGCGTCGAGGGCGACGTAGAGCCGAAAGCGGAGTTGCCGGGTGAGGAGGGATTTCGCAACCGTGTTCAACCCGTCGAGCGGAAACAGAAAGGCGACGGCCCGGAGCAAGGGCTCCAGCTCGGGCATCCGGTAGAACGCGGCGATGGCTCGCGCTCCAAACCACACGATCGCGCCCAGAAGGAGGCCGAGGAAGCAGGAGAGCGTGGCCGCCACGCGCAGGTGGATCGGCTCCAGCTCCCGCCGCTGGATGATCGCCGGACCGACCCCGATCTGGGAGACGATCTGGGAAGAGGCGATCACGACCGTGGCGGCGCCCATGAGGCCGAACTCCGCCGGTGAGAGCAGCCGCCCCAGTGCCATGATGGCCAGGAGCTGGACCGCCACCTGTACGCCGGTGCCGGAGAACGTCCAGACCATCCCACCGAGCGCACGCTGGGTCAACCCGTGGGGAGCTCCCGACCGTTTGGCGTCTTGCGACGTCATGGGCGACCCACTACCGGGGACGCCGCGACCGCATGGCGGCTTGCCGGAGCCGGTCAGCGCCCGACGGCTTCATGAACCTTTCCCGCTCGATCGGTCACCTGGTAGCCATACCGGGAAAGGTCCTCGCGGAGCAGGTCGTCCAGGAGCTTCTGCTGGCCGCCCGTCAGATCGTTCCGCCAGCGGTTGCTCATGTCTCTGATCGACGCGGCCTCGACCTGCCGCTCGAATTCCGCGGAGCCGGGCAGCTCCGCGAATTCCAGGACCCGCCGGCAGGTGTCCAGCGGCTGCTGGCAGAATTCCTCGTAACGGACTTCGAGGAAGTCCTTTGGGTCCAACGCCTGGCGTGCCGCTTCCATGGCCCGCATCTGGATCCGCCACTCGAGCCCCGCCAGGGCCGTGAAGGAACGGTCGTACCCCTCCCACGTGGCTTGATCTTCAGGTGACAAGAGCCCGGCCCGCCAGCCCTGGGGCCCCTGCCAACCACGCCAGAAGTCGACGTGTAGCAGCGAGCTGGCCACGGCCCGGCCATCACGGACGATGTGAATGAACTTGGCGTCCTCAAAGATTTCCTTCAGGTAGCCGATGCGCGGCCAGCCGGTAATCTTGATGAGCAGCCGATCGAACCTGGGTGTGAGCATGGATTCCATGGCCGCGCGGACTTGCTGCTTGACGCGGGCGGTCACGTCGGAGCGAACCAGGTCCCGGCAGGGGGCGGAGAACCCGTAGGCATGATGGTCCCAGAACAGGTAACACTCGCCGGGCTGGATCCTGCCCCCGAACATCCGGCTAAGCAGGGGATGGTGCATTGCCGCCACGGCGCGCCGGTTCCAGGCCGGCCGGGCCGGAAAGCGATCGCAGAATCCGGAGAGCCACATCGCCTGAGGGTGCCTAGCGAGCACCCGGTGAAAGACCGTCGAACCGCAGCGCCCGGTGCCGACGATGATGATCGGCTTGGTGATCTTGGTCATCTGCAGGTTCGTGGCTCCCCGTGACCGCGTTTGGCGAAACACTCCGTCATGACGAAGCACGATCCATGCCCCGATCCATCCGGACTGCGCAACTGTTTGCACGGCCTATCCGACGCGGGCAGGCGGACTTACGCCGCCATCCGGCCGCGCTTGGCCCGCCCGGCTAGGCAATCTACCACAGTCGTCTGTACGGGTGGAGCGGGTCTGCGAAACGGTGGAAACGGGCCTGCTGGCCAGTCAGGGCCAGTCATAACCCAGGCTTCGGCTGGCCGGCCCTGCGATCCGGGCCAGGACGGCCAGGTCCCCGCCATCCAACCGGGTCTGCCAGGAGCGGTCCTCGCGAATCTCGTTCAGGCCCTTCAATCGCATCTTGTTCCCAATGATGTGACTGTCGCGGTCGCGGGCGGCAAGGTCCAACCGGGCGCGCCTGACGCCCAGGAAGTCGGAGATCTGATCGAGGACGCCATCGGGATCGGCGCACAAAGCCTCGTAGCGCAGCGACAACCACGCCCCAGGCGGCACGTACCGCTGCATCCGCGCGGCCTCGACATTGTAATGCCTCCACTGCCGGGCGGCGGTCGCCATGTCCGCTCCCGTGTGTTTGATGATACTGGCCGAGTTGCCGCGCGGATCCCGGATGAGATGGATGACTTTGACGTCGAGCAATGGGTGCCGGGAAAGGTACTTGGGCCGCTGGTGATCTCGGGCCGTATCGACGAACACGGTCTTTCCAGTCCGCTCCAGCACCGCGGAGGCCAGGCTCCACGAGTTCCACCCCATGAGCGCGATCGCGCTCCGGGCCGTCGCGAATTTCCCCACCACCGCGTCTCGCAGGTCATTCACCCGGTCGGACCCGAGGGAGCGAACCAGGAGGGCGTTGAGCAGATGATTGTTTGACAGGCGCAGATGGGTGTTCCAGAAGTTCGTCTCGAACACGTTCACCGGATAGCCCAGCGCCCTGGTTCTGGCCGCGATGTGATTCCAGAACTCGCACTGCCGGAACTGCAGGCCACAGGAACAGAGATAGGTCGAGAGGTCGGTCCGCTTGGTCAGCCCGGTGGCGGCCCCGATGGAGGCACAGTCCGGGTGCTCATTGAGCAGCGTCCCGAGGAGGGTGGAGCCGGTGAAAGGGCTTCCCGGTATGCAGACGTATCGGATACGCCTTCCGTGGCCTTCCGGAACATCGATCTCTAAACCCAATTGCTCGGATCCCCTCACTTGAAGTCGGCTCCCGTCCGGCAGGGCGGCGGGGCGATGCGCGGCCGGTCACCGGGGCACGATCCGTGCCCGGGTCCGTCGAGTCGCGCGGCTCAGACGGCGGGGTGTCCGCTTGACGCTGAAACTCGCGCAGGGCAATCTACTGGAGTGGGATAGCGAAGGCACCTTCCATGCGTGGCAAGCGTGGCGTCTCCCCGACGGAAGCGTCCCACCGCGGGCCGGCCGCGGATCCCGACGCGGGCGCCGTTCCCGGCGCCGTGCCGGGCATCAGTGAGAGGAGTCCGACCCTTTGGCCGTGAAGCCGAACTTTTTCATCGTGGGCGCCCCCAAGTGCGGGACCACGGCTCTGTACGAGTACCTCCGGCCCCATCCCGACATCTTCATGCCGACGGTCAAGGAGCCGCACTTTTTCGCAAAAGACCTCGGCAGCTATCCCTTCATCAAGACCCTGGACGAGTACACCAGGCTGTTCGCGCATAGCGGCGACGCGCATATGCGGGTCGGTGAAGCCTCGGTCTACTACCTCCGCTCCTCGACCGCGATCGCCAACATCCATGAATACAATCCCGATGCCAAGCTCATCGCGATGTTTCGCAATCCGGTGGAGATGGTGCACGCGCTGCATTCGCAGCTGCTCTACGTCGCGGAGGAGAACGAGAGGGATTTCGAGACCGCCTGGCGCATGCAGGCCCAACGCCGTCAGGGGATCGGACTGCCGCCGGCGTCGCGCGGGGCGTTCCTGGTGCAGTACGCGGAGGTCGGCCAATTCGGCACTCAGACCAGCCGGTTGCTGTCGATCTTTCCGCCCGAGCAGGTCAAGCTGATCCTGTACGACGATTTCGCCGCCTCCCCCAAGCAGGTCTATGACGAGGTCCTTCGGTTTCTCGACCTCCCGGCGGACCTGCGAACGGATTTTCCCCGCATCAACGAGAGCAAGCGAGCGCGGCTGGCCTGGTTCAGAGACTTCTACCGCAAGCCGCCGCCCCCGCTGCGCGCCGCCTTCCGGACCCTGAAACGGGCCCTGGGGGCCGGGGGCATCAGCGCGGTCACGAAACGGATCGTGGAATTGAACACCGTGAGGGAGCGGCGCGAGCCGCTGTCGCCCGCGTTCCGGGCCGAGCTGGTGGCAGCCTTTCGTGACGAGGTCGCGCTCCTGTCCCGGCTGTTGCATCGCGACCTGAGCCATTGGACCTAGAGCAGGATCGGCCGGCCCGACGGCGCGAGGCGGGTCTAGAACCAGTGGTCCAGACTCCGGCCGATGAGGCCGGAGGTCTGCACGATGTCCTCGCGGAAGCGGGACGTGAGCTCCCTGCGCAGGTTCACGGGCAAGGGTGGCGCCTTCCGCATGTTGGTGGTGCGAATCCGGCGGACCCAGTCCGCGGCCCGCTTCGGGATCCAGGGCTCCACCGCCGACCTGATGCTCCGGTTGGTGAGCAGCGACTCCAGGAACCGGCTGTTCGGCACCCCGCCGACATTGTGCGCGATCTCGAAATCGGGAACGAACCCGGGGTCGATCTCCAGGAAGCGATACACGCCCTGCACCGCCTCGGCGGCGCCGCGCTTGAGATCGTCGAACAGGAAGACATGAATCTGCCGGCGGGGGAAGACCTCGAAGTACCGTGCCAGCTGCGCATGGTACCGGCTCACGGCCATCCAGCGGGAGTCGGGGCGGGCCCACACCGCATCGGCCGCCAGATCGCGCTCGGGGTCGAATCGCCGGCCCCGGCGCCAGAGGTACATCAGGTAGTCCGCGTAGGCTCGCTCGACGGGATGACGGAGACAGCAGATGAGGCGGGCGGCGGGCAGCAGCTCCCGAATCCGGCCGGCGGCCTGGGGGCACTCGAGGTAGATCGGGGAAGCCTCTCCCACCGCCGGCGCCCCACCCGCGTCCGCGAAGAGGTCCTGGTATTGGGCCAGCGACGTCACGGGGAAGTGGTGTACGTCCGGGTCGCCGTAGAGCAGCCGTCCGCCATGGTCCACGCCGTAGGCGAAGAAGTTCGTCTCCTTGACCCGGCTCATGAAGACCGACGGGTGTTCCGACAGGTACCAGTAGAGGGCGGTCGTGCCCGCCTTCGCGGCACCGATGACGATGAAGTTGGGCAGCATCGCCTACATGTATCCGTCCCGCCGCAGGGTCTCCAGTCCGCCGCCATCGGCCTTGTCCTGGGCTCGGCCGGAGCGCTCGGCGATGTTGGCGAACTTCCCGGACTGCAGCTCCAGGATGATGTCGTCCACGTTGGCCGCGTCCGAGTCCACCGCGTGGGTGCAGGGATAGCAGCCGAGCGAGCGGTAGCGCTTGCCGTCTTCCGTGGTCGTAGTACAGCGACACGGTCGGAATGTTCTCCCGCCGGATGTACTCCCAGATGTTGAGCTCGGTCCAGTCGAGCAGCGGATGGATCCGCAGGTGGGTGCCGGGCGCGAACTCGGTCTTGAACTGGTTCCAGAATTCCGGAGGCTGGTCGCCGACGTCCCAGCGCGACTGGGCGTTGCGCGGGCGAGAAGTACCGCTCCTTCGAGCGGCTCCCTTCCTCGTCGGCCCGGGCGCCGACGATCACCCCGGTGAACGCCTCGGTGTTCCGGTCCAGCTCGTAGACCTTCTTGCTGTGGTTGAGCCGGTAGCGCGGCCACTCGCCGCTCAGCGTGTGCTTGAGCGCGTCGGTCTTGAGCGCCTTGCAGCACGCGATGCGGTCCACGGCCCCGTCCGGATAGGTCCGCTTGTCCTCCAGCGCCTGCGCGGTTCTGGCCGTAGATCATGGTCAGATTCCACTCCAGCGCCAGCCGGTCCCGGTACTCGATCATCTCCGGGATCTTGAAGGAGGTATCGATGTGAATCAGCGGGATGGGCACGTGGCCGAAGAACGCCTTCCGGGCCAGCCAGAGCAGGACCGTGCTGTCCTTCCCGATGGACCAGAGCATGCCCAGGTTCTTGAAGTTGGCGTACGCCTCCCGCAGGATGTGCACGCTCCGATTCTCCAGCTGATCGAGATGATCCATGGCTCACTGCCATCAGGGTTGCCCTCCCAGCCGCTCGAGCACCCGCGCGACGCACTGCTCCACGCTCAGGGCGCGGGTGTCGAGCGTCAGCTCGGGGTGCTCGGGCGGCTCGTAGGGGTCGTCGATCCCCGTGAAGTTCCTGATCTCACCGCGGCGCGCGCGGGCGTACAGTCCCTTGACGTCCCGCCGCTCGCATTCGTCCAGCGGCGTCGCCACGTAAATCTCCACGAACTCGTGGCACTGCTGCCGGATGAAGTCGCGCGACTCGCGGTACGGCGAGACGAACGAGGCCACCACGGTGACGCCGTGCGCCGCGAGGCGGCTCGCCATGTACCCGGTCCGCCGCAGGTGCTCCTCGCGCTCGGCCCGGGTGAAGCCGGTGTTGGGAAACACCTCCCGCAACGCATCGCCGTCGATGTACTCCACGTCCACCCCGCGCCGCGTCAGCTCCTGGTGCACCCGAACGGCGATGGTGCTCTTGCCGGAGCCGGACAGTCCGGTGAACCACAACACCGGGGCGGCCATCCGGGTTCGCGCCGGCGGCGCGGTCGTCTGGGGAGCGCTCACAGTCCGATGACGAAGCTGGTGTTCCGGAGGTCCGGCTTGTTGTAGGTGAGGGGTGACGGCCGTTCGCCGCCCCGCCCGGACTGCCGGTAGACGCAATCCCCGGCCGCGACGTCCCACTCCATGGTGGGCCCCAGCCGGGGGTAGATGTCGGCGCGGCCCTCGGCGACCCAGCAGAACTTGAGAGAGCTGCCCGCCTTGACCCTCCGCGCGACCGGGATGGTCTGGAGGTACTCCTCCAGCTCCGGCGAGGGGTGGGAGCAGGCTCTCCACCACCGTGAGCGGCGTGCCCGGGGCGGGCGCGCTGGAGTAGATCCGCTCCGCCGGGCCGCCCTTCTCCTCCCGCCACGCGCCCGCCCCCTTGACCGCCCAGTACAGGAGCTCCAGCGCCGGCGCCTGCACCACGCCGAACACCGGCTCACCGTCGTCGATCAGCGCCACGTTGACGGTGAACTCGGCCCGCCGCTTGATGAACTCCTTGGTGCCGTCGAGAGGATCCACCAGCCAGAACCGCTGCCAGCCGCGGCGAGTCCTCGAAGCCGGCCGCCTCGGCCTCCTCGGAGACGACCGGCGTGGCGGGGTCGAGCCGACGGAGCCCGTCGACGCAGGATGCCGTGGGCCACCTCGTCCGCGAGGGTGACGGGGCTGCGGTCGTCCTTCTCGCGCACGTCGGCGGCCACCGTGCCGTCGTAGTAGACCATGGTGGCCCGGCCGGCCTCGCGCACGAGGTCGACGACGGCCGACCGCAGCTCGCTCGTCACCATGGGCGGAAGATGACGCCCTTGTCCTGGAGGTGGGCCTTCAGCCGGTCCACCGCCTCCGGGCACGGCGCCGCCGGGCAGCTGCAGGTCGCAGGCGAGGTCGGTCGTGATGGTGTCGCCGGCCCAGACCGTCTCGATCCAGTCGGGCTGAACGGCGGTCTTGATGACCTCGAGGTCGTCCTGGGTGAGCTCGGCCGCCGCGACGACCAGGATGATGCCGGCGTCGAGCATGAGGTTGGCCACCTCCGCCAGACGCCGCATGTGCTCCAGCCGGTTCTCCTGCTTCCGCTCGATGTCGGCGTCCACGCCGTAGAGCACGTTGCCGATGCCGAGGAAGTACACCACCTTGCCGTCCTCGAACAGCTTGCCCTCGAGCGCCTTGGCGACGCCCTTCCGGTCGCTCTCGTGCTCGCCGGTCACCAGAATCAGCGCGGCCTTCTGGTTGTACTTCTCCGCCCGGTGCTCCGGCTGGATGATGCTCGGCTCCCACTTGTAGTTGCGGAGCATCACCCGGTCGCGCACCGTCGGCCTGGCGATCCGGCAGCGCCTCGCGGACGATGCCGCCGCCCCGGATCTCGAAGTCGTCCACGATCACGAACCGGCTGGTGGCGGCGAGCGTCCTCCGCCAGATCGCAGGCGATCGCCCGGTCGAGCCGGAGCACGCACTCGGCCACGTCGTGCCGCTGGACGGCGATGCGCTGCTCCGCGGTGTCGAGCGTCGAGGCGTCCATCACGCGGAGGACTTCCTCGATCCGCGCCGTCACCCGGGCCGTGCCCAGCTTGAGCAGGTACTCCTTCCGCTTGACCATCGGCTCCTTGCCGAGCCAGAACAGACTGACCCGGAGCCGGGTGGTGACCTGGGGCCGCGGCTGGGTCTCCAGCGTCGCCATCTCGCCGCGGGTGATGTAGATCTGCTCCTGCAGGGTGAAGCCGACCGACCAGCCCGCCTCCACCCTTCCCTGCACCGGGCCGGTTGAAGGCCTCGATGCTCTTCACCCGGCTCTTCTTGCCCGACGGGATAGAAGACGACCGTGTCGCCCACGCTGAAGCGCGCCGGAATCGATCGTCCCCGCGACGATGCGGCGGTCGTCGCCCTGCTTGGTGAACTTGTAGACGTCCTGCACCGACATGCGGAACGGGCGCTCCACCGGGGCGGGCTCGGTGTGGAACTGGTCGAGCGCGTTCGAGCACCGTGGGGCCCTGGTACCAGGGGAGCTGGGCCGAGCGGTCGGCGATGTTGTCGCCGCTGCGCGCCGACACCGGGATGAAGCAGGCGGGCTTGATGCCGACCTGGTCGAGAAAGGCGCCGTACTCCTGGACGATGCGCTCGTACACGCCGCGGTCCCAGCCGACCAGGTCCATCTTGTTCACCACGACGGCGAGCTGCTTGATGCCGAGCAGCGAGACCATGTAGCCGTGGCGGCGGGAGTTCTCCTGCACGCCCTCGGCCGCATCGATCACCAGCAGGGCGGCCTCCGCGCGGGCGGCGCCGGTGATCATGTTCTTCAGGAACTCGATGTGGCCGGGAGCGTCGAGGATCAGGTAGTGCCGCAGGTCGCTCTTGAAGAACACCCGGGCGGCATCGATGGTGATGCCCTGGGCCTGCTCGTCCTTGAGGGCGTCGAGCAGGAACGCGTACTCGAACGGCTTGGAGTTGAGCTCGCACTGGGCCCGGACCTGCTCGAGCTTTCCCTCGGGGAGCGAGTGGGTGTCGGCCAGCAGCCGGCCGATGACCGTGCTCTTGCCGTGGTCGACATGGCCGACGATCACGATGTTCATCCGCTGCGGCCGCGGCGGCGGGAGCGGCCACGCGAGGTTCCTGGGGGGCGATGGAAGACGACATCCTAGTGTGACATTCCTCCGTGATCGTCAGGGCGCCCGCCACACCGGGCGCGCGGTGCGCGCGTCTTACGTACGCGCCCGAGCGGCAACAGCCTCGAGCGGCCGTGTCGCCGGGCGCAGAATGGACTTCCATGAATCGCGCAGCGAGTACTCGGCCGCTAACGAACACCGGAGGGTGTCACTGTTCCTGTGCGGCGTAGTCGTACGGGTAGTAGTAGTCGCCCTCCTTGGCGACCTCGCCACCCGGATCGTTCAGCACGGTTCCGACCACGCGGGCGCCGACGTTGGCGAGCTGCTGATACGCCCGCTGCGCGGCGTTCCGATCGGTGGTGCCGGCCCGGACCACCAGCAGCACGCCATCGGTCAGCGAAGCCACGATGCTGGCGTCCGCGGTCGCCAGCACCGGCGGAGTGTCGAGCACGATGATATCGAACTGCTCCTGGAGCTCCCGCAGCAGCACCCGCATGCGGGTGCCGCTGAGCAGATTCGACGCGTTCACCGGCAGGGCGCCGCAGGTGAGCACCGAGAGCCGCGCGACCGGCGTTTCCCGGATGGCCCGCAGTGGGAGGCGCGTCGGGATCCGCGGATGCCCGCAGCAGCTCCATTAGGCCCGGTGCACGCGGCAGCTGGAACAGGCCGTGGACCCGCGGCCGGCGGATGTCGCAGTCCACCAGCAGCACCCGCAGCCCGTCGTACGCCAGCGTGACCGCCAGATTCGCGGCGGTCATGGTCTTGCCCTCTCCCGGCGCGGCGCTGGTGACCACCAGCGTTCGCAGCGTCTCGCCGCCGTCCGACCAGATGAGGCTGGTCCGCAGGTTACGGAACGCCTCGATGCCGATCGAGAACGTCTGGTTGCCCGTCAGGGGCGAGCCTGCGGCCGGCGTGGGCGGCCTTCCCCGACCCGAGCAGCCTGCGGAAATGGGACTGCGCGCTGCGCGAGCCGTCGGTGATCCGCGGAATGACCGCCAGCCCGGGCACGTGGAGCACCGCCTCGAGATCCTCCGGCCGGCGCACCGAGGTGTTGAGCGCCTCGAGGATGTAGGCGATGACCATGCCGAGCGCCAGGCCGAGGAAGAGGCCCAGACGCGACCTTCAGGGCCGCAGCTGCTCAGCAGCGGCGTGGACGGCAACGGGGCCAGGGCCACGACGTCGATGTCGCCCGCCTCGACGGCCTCGGCCATTCGGGCGCGCTGGAAGTCCGCCGCGGAGCGTCATCGCCCATGTTGGCCAGGGCGTCCACCCGCCGGCTCAGCCGCATCTCCTCCTCGGCCATCGCGGGGAGGATCGACATGGAGGCCCCGGTGCGCTGCCGCAGCGCGCCCAGCGCATTGACCCGGGCGCTCGAGCGCGCTGATATGGCTGCGCACCGCCTGCACCAGCTGCTGCTGAGTGGAGCTGGCCAGCGCCCTGCAGCTGGATCAGATCGGGATTGTCTGGGCGAGCTGCGCCAGGGACCGGTGGTCATCGAATCGATCCGGATCTGGTACTTCAGGAGCTGCTGATAGAGCCCGCCGATCGCCGGGTTGTCCGCCATGGCCGGTGACGTGGCCAGGGCGCGGAGCGCCTCCTCGCGCGAGGCCTCGTCGCTCGGCCTTGAGCCGCTCGCGCCAGGGCGCCGAACGTCTGCCGGTCGGCCTCGAGCTCCTCGCGACGGGCGTCGAGCGTCAGGAGCGCAGCCTGTTCCGCCTGGAGCTTGTGCCGGGAGCTGGCCAGCTGCTGGCGGCTCCGGAAGGAGCTCAGCTCGGCCTGGGCGCGCTCGAGCGTGCTGTCGGTCTGGGCCAGCTGCTCGGCCAGGAACTCCCCCCGCCGGCGGGAGCGCTCGCGGGCCCACTGCACGTTGAGCGTCTGGAACGCCTGCACCGTGCTGTTCACGATCCGCTGGGCCGTCCGCGGGTCCTCGGCGATGAAGCCGACGTCGATGACGTCGGTCAGCTCCCGTGCGGGTGACCAGCAGGCCGGCGAGGAGCCCGTCGATCGCCGCCTCTCTCGAGCGGATCCCCAGGCGTGACCGTCTCGACCGCGGGGCGAGAGCGCACCGCGAACTGCACCACGCCGAGATTGACCAGCTGCCCGTAGGGCGCGGTCACGGCGCGCTCGGCCCGGCGCGCCTGCACGCCGCTTCCGCGGAACACCAGCTGCACGGAGTCGCCCGCCGCGCGGGGATCGACCTGCACGTCGCGCCAGGTCCTCGACCGAGAAGTCCGGCGTCAGGCTGACCAGCTGGAGGCCGAGGCTGTCCACCACCACGCCGGCCACGGTTCGGCTGCGCAGCAGCTCGATGATCGACAGCATGGGGTCGGCGGTCCGGCCCGAGCATCGGGGCCGCCTCTTCCGCCACGCCGGTCAGGGTCTGGCGCTCGCCCGGCGAGCCGGAGCATCGCCGACGCCTGGTAGGTGGTGGGCTCCCGCGACGCCAGGAACAGACCGAGCGCCGCGCCACAGGCGGTCACGGCGAGAATGAGCTGAAAGCGCCGGCGCACCACGGCGAGCGCCTGGCGAAAGGACACCATTCCCGCGGACACCGATCGGCATCTCCACCGGTCGAACCGACGGCTCGTAGGCTGCCGGGAAGCAGGCGGTTGCTGGGGGGCTGAACGCGCATGGAAGTCTATTGCCGGCTGACGCGGTCGATGAGCAGGCCGACCGACGCGATCGAGCCGATCACGCCGAGGGTCGGCAACAGGATGTCCTTCGATGAAGGACTTCCTGCGATCGACGATGATCTGGTCTCCAGACCGCACCGGGATCAGGCTGGACCCGCCGGTCGGGTCGGTGAGGTTGACCACGAGCTGGTTCTGCTGGCCGTTGGGATCGAGCCGGAGCACGCGGATCCGGTTGCGGGCGCCGAGCTCCGTGGTGCCGCCGGCGCGGGCCACCGCCTCGCCGATCGTCGTCTCGGGGCGCACCGCGAACACCTGGGGCTTGCTCCACCTCGCCGGAGATCGCGACGCGAATGAGCGGCTCCATCACGAATTCAGGGTTCTCCTCGAACCGGGTCAGGAACCGGCGGAGGTTGGCCTCGGCCGTGGCGAAGGGCACCCCTCCCACCTGCACCGACCGGAACAGCGGATGGGTGATGGAGTTGTTCGGCGCCACCACGAAATCGCCGCTGAACTCCGGCTTCCGCCACACCACGATCCGCACCGAATCGCCCGGCGCCAGCACCGACTGCTCGCTCGACGAGCGTGACTCCTGCGCCGACGGGGGAACCGAGCAGCACCACCAAGGCGAGGAGTACGACGGGGAACAGGGTGCGCATAAACCTCGGGGAACCGAGAAGGTTGGCGACGATGCCAGGCCCATTCGGGGCATTCCGAAGCAACGTCTGCACAATCCATGCCCCCGGAGCGGGGTGGCACCGAAGCAGACCGGCCGGCGCACCGCCCACGCAAGACAATTTACCACAATCAAATCCCAAGATCACCCCGACGCGCATTCGGCACGGTGTTCTCCGACACAATGCAAGAATTGGTGCGTCGCTGGAAAGAAATGCGGCGAATCGGATGCCAGGTCCGCCGCAGAGTGTGGCGCTGACGCCACAACGGCCCAACGGCTAGTGAATTCGGATGATCCTGGCGACCGACGGAACGTCCGCGCCATTCAGGATGAACACCATAGTAGTGCCCGGGGGGGCTCGGTTGCTCGAGCTGGGCGTAGGCTGACCCCTGCGATAGCGGCCGACTGAGGTGTGAGGATCCGGAAACGCGCGCCATAGCTCACCTCGGTGGGGGCGCTGGTGATCACCGGCCGGCTGCCCCGCAGAAGGTACGGCGGCGAAAACAGCTCGTCATTCCGCTGGTTCGGGGCACCGGCCCCGTCCCCGCTGCCGGCATGGAGCACCCGGCCGTCGGGAAGCAGCAACGAGGTGGCGTGGTACCCCCGAACGATCGCGCTGCTGGCGAGGGTGGTCCACTGGCCGGTCGCGGGGGCTCCACAGCTCAGCCCGCGCGGACCGGAACGCTCAGATCATTGAACTGGGTGCCGCTCACTCCCCACCTCGGCCCTGCGACCCCGGGCTCGGGCTAGTGGATCCTGATGATCTGTCCGACGGAGGGCACTGCAGCCCCGTTCAGGATGAACACCATGTAGTGACCCGGCGGCGCCCGGTTGCTCGAGGCCGGCGCCGTCACGGTAAGGCCGGTCGCATCCGCCGTGAAGCTCAGCCACTGGAACCGCTGATTCTCGTCGAACGCATGGGTCACCGGCGCCGAGGCGGATCAGACTGACGCGAGTGATGGCGCCCGCCTGCGGCGTGAGGACGCGGAACTGCGCGCCGTAGGCGACGTCTGCCGGAGCGCTGGTGACCACCGGGCGGGCGCCGCGCAACAGATAGGCGGCGAGAAGATCTCGGCGTTCTTCTGGTCGGGCGCGCCGGCGCCCTCGCCACTGCCGGCGTGGAGAACCCGGCCGTCGGGAAGCAGCAGCGAGCTGGAGTGGTAGCCACGAGTGATCACGCTGCTGGCCATGGTACGCCATTGGCCGGTCTCGGGATTCCACATCTCCGCGGCGTGGACCCCGGCGCTGACGTCGTTGAAGCCCACCCCGGCGACGCCGCTGGTGGCGAGCACCTCGCCGTTGGGCAGCACCGTGAGGTTGAGGTGGCGCCGCGCGTGCGCCATGGAGCCGGTAAAACTCCAGCTGGGCGACCCCTGATTGAGGTCGATGACCTCCGCGGTGTTGGTGGGTGGATTCACCCCTCCGCCGGCGTAGAGGATCTTGCCGTCGTCATACATGACGGCCGAGCCGTATTCGCGACCCCGGTCGTGACCCGCTTGGGGCCACCGCTCCACGAGCCTGTCCCCGCGGTCGTGAGATACCGGGTGTTCTTACGGCGGGTCCCGCGACGAACACCCTGCCGTCCGGCGTCACGAACGCTCTCGGGTAGTACGGCAGCGCGAAGCTGGCCCCCGTCAGCTGCCGGAGGGTGCCGTCGCTCCAGAGATCCGGGACCGGAACCTGAGTCGAATCCTGATCCCTGCCGGCGAGAATCACGACGTCGCCATTGCCCAGCACGGTCGTGGTCGGGTACCAGCGGCCGCGCGGCATCGCCGGCAGCGAGGTCCACGCTTCGCTCGTCGCCGAGAAGAGCGTGAGGTTCGGGAGACCCTGGCCGTCGTCGATGTGCCCGCCCGCGAGGAATACCCGCCCGTCCGGCAAGGAGCGCGTGGCCAGCGCAGAAGAGATTGGCGGGGGCCGGCACCGACTTGAAGGTGCCGGTCGCGGGATCCCAGAGCTGCGGATTCTGAATGCGGTTGATCGCCAGCACCCGGCCGTCCGGGAGCAGCATGCTATGAATGGCCACAATGGGCCACGTGATCGGTGCGGTCCACTGCCCCATCTCGCTCGCGGTGGTCTGCAGCGTGATCGCGTTCGACGCGGCGCTGGTGAGGCCGGTGGCGGAGAAGTCCAGGGTGTAGCTGCCCGATGGACCGCTGAGGGCGAGGTTGGTGAAGGTGGCAACGCCATTCCCGTTGGTCGCGACACTGGCCGTGCCGGAGAGGGTGGCGCCAGCGACCGATGCCGTGACCATGATGCCCGCGCCGAGTGGGGCGCCCGACTGATCCTCGGCGCGCACGACCGGCTGCTGGCCGAGCGCCACGCCGTTTTCCGCCTGGCTCGAGGGCTGGGTGGTGATCACCAGGCGATTCGCTCTCGACCGGTGTCGCCGTGAGCGCGATCGGCGAAGACTGCACCGAGACGTAACCCGGCGCCGAGAAGACGACGGTGTAGCTGCCATCCGGCCCGCTGAGCTCGAGGTCGGTGAATCGGACGAGTCCGGTCTCATCGCTTTCGACCACCGCGTCGCCAGCCAAGGTCGCTCCGGCCACCGCGGCGGTGACGGCGACGCCGGCGCCGGCCGGCTGACCGGTCCCGTCCTCGACCTGGATGACCGGCTGGCGATCGAGCGGGACCGCGTTCACCGCGGCACTCGACGGCTGAACCGCGATCGTGAGGTTGGGGAGGGACCCGGCTTCAGCCGTACTGGTGAACACGACCGCCGGCAGACCGCTCGCGGCCGCCGTGGTGGTCAAGACACCGGCGGCGTTGCCCAGCACGCGCACCACGGCCGACTTCCCGTCGAGCCCGCTGGGAACCTGCGCTCGATCGACACTGCCTCCGCCACCCACCGACCACTGAACGGTCACACCGGAAAGCGGGCTGCCCTGGTCATCCTCCACCACGACGACCAGTGACTCGGCCAGCTGCTGATTCACCAGGCCGACTTGTCCATCGCCGCCGCGCTTCACCAGCGCCGCCGGCTGCGGGTTGGGATCGCTGATGTCGCTCTTGCACGTGAGTGACCCGACGGCGATGACCAGGCCCAGGAGCCACGCGGGAGTTCTGCGGATATCGATCATGCAGGCATGCAGTCTCAGGGTGAGAAGTCGACGGGTCAAGTGCCCCCAAACGCAGGTTCCAGGCCAGCCGGAGCCGGCATCGGGCCTCGGGTGGCGAACTCAAGTAATTCTGGTGCTTTGACTTCCGAGCAGCGAACTCGGTGCTATCCCGGGAGCGAGTGGCTGCCTGTCGTGGTCGGACCACAGGTCCTGGTCGGACCAGGTCTGAAGGTATGCAGTGGTCACACGGGAGCGCTACCAAACAATCGAGCCGGCCGGGATGAGTGCCACTCCCGGCCGGCTCGATCGTTCCGACCCTGCCTTTGGACTGCAGGGGGTCAGGTCAGGTCAGGATCGGGTGCAGGGCTTGCCGGGAACTCTCGCCAGCGATTCCGCGATGTCTCGGAGCGCGCCCTGGATCTCCGGCTTGTCGATATACGCCCGTTCGTACTTCCACATGATGAGGCCACACCCGACCGACCCCAATGTCTTGCCCCAATCCCGGAGCTGGGCGGCGGACATGGGGCAGAGGATGCCCCGTGGGTCGTCGCCCCACTTCTCACAGGTGGTGCCCGGGTCTCCGCCGTGGAGGATGTTGAGGCTGAAGAGGATGGACATATTGTATCGCCTGGCGAACGCCAGACCGCCATCGCGAAAGTCCTGCACGTCCCCCTTGGAAAGCCGGTACTGCGACACCAGGAACTCGCAGGTCTGATAGCCTTTCTCCGGCTCGAAGATCCGGTGGTCGTGCAGCACCCCCACCGGCAAGGTGGGAAACATCTGCTTGACGTAACGGCACATGTCGTCCACCCGGGCCTTGGTCATGGTGCCGGCGGGACCCCAGGAATTGGTGGGCGAGATATTGGCCGGCTCGTCCATCACCGAGTTTCCGATGATGGTCCCATCGGCCACGGCGGCGGCCACGGCCGCCGGATCGTGGGGGAGTTGTAGCTGTCCATCTTGGCCCGCCACTTGGCCATGTCGAACACACCGTTAGTCATGTAGTTGCTGTGACCGCCACCGGTCATGTTCAGGAACAGCCGGATCTTCATCCGGCGGGCGGTCGCGATCCGGGTCAGGATGTTCCCCGCGGTGTAGCCGTCCACCGCCATGGTGTAGGGTGCGGGATTCACATCGTAGCTGAGGAGGCCGAATATCCCCATCGGAACCCCGTTACCGCCCGGAGCGGGGGTTGGCGTCGGTGTCGGCGTCGGTGTCGGGGTGCCTCCCCCCGAGGTCCCGCTCAGGGTCACGACCGCGGTATCGGCCAGCTGGCTCGAGGTTGCGATGACCCGGTAGGTGCCCGCGGTTGCGCCAGCGGTGTAGAGGCCGGTCGGCGTGATAGTCCCCCCGGTGGCCCGAAACGTCACATCGACCGCGACACTGTCGCCGAGGCTGTTCCGGCCGAACACGGCGAACAGGCGAGTGGTGCCCGTGGCCAGAAAGACCGTCGCCGGCCGGAGCACGACGCGGGTGAGCGGCGGGGTGGGATCCGGATCCGGATCCGGAGTCGGATCCGGCGTCGGAGTCGGATCCGGCGTCGGGCCGGGCAGAGGATCCGGGATCGTCGGCGCGGTGACGCTCACCTGCACCGTGTCGGCTAGAGTCCCGCTGGTATTGGCGGCGATCACCCGGTACGAGCCCTCGGCCTCACCGGCCAGGTAACCGCCCGCCGGGTCGATGGTGCCGCCGGTCGCCGCCCAGGACACTCCGATGGGAGCCGTGGTCCCGTTGGCGAGGCGGCCCACGGCGGTGAAGGCGAGCGTGCCTCCGGCGCCGATGGTCGACTGGCGGGGGGAGACCTCGATGCGCCTGAGCGTGGGTTGCGCGCGAACCACAACCACGACCGAGGTATCCGGCCGGTGCAGGCGACCTCGGCTCTGTCCCCGGCCGACGATCCTATAGGTGCCCGGGGTCGCGGCGGTGAACGTGCCCATCTCAGTGATGGTGCCGCCACTCGCCTCCCAGGTCAGCTTGGGAGCGTATACCTGACCCTGCAGCGTACGCATCTCGCCGCGGAAGCGGATTCGCTGATTAGTCTCGATGGTCACGATGCCCGGAAGGACGCGAAGCCCGACGGGAGCGTGAGGTGCTGAGGGTGTGGTCGGAGGGCCGGAAGCGTCCGGTGCCGTGGTCTCGCCCGCACACGCAGCAAGCAGAACGAGGACGGTGAGCATGACCAAGTCTCGCGAGATTGCCAGTCTGCGCGCAAGCTTGTAGGTGTACGTCATGTTGTTCGAGGATCCTTGCCGTGGAACCGCGCGGTGCCCAACCCTCCCGTCAGTCCACTCGCACCCTTGGGCTCGATGTATTTACGGCATTCTCTCGACGTACTCAATCGGGAGTTCTTAGACAGTCCACAACTTTATAAATGAAGCTGATTCTGTAATATATTGATTACAAAGAGATTAACTGTGTACATCATCATGCATTGTAACAAAACATCGTATGTTTTTATTACACCACCAAAGCATTAGACACTCCGCCCTGACCCGGTTGGGCGCCACCCCGACAGGGTGGGGCGCGCGAGAGACCGACCGCGGATATAATTCTCGCCGGCCGGGAGCCACTTGCCGCGGTTCGGCCACCTGGAGCTCCCACGGAACCCGACGCCTTCCCCCCACCGGCCATGCTACCGCGAGGCACCGATCCATGACCGACGCGACCGGCTTGCCCAGGATTCCGCGGGCCCGCAGGCGACCCGCTTGAGGATCGCGTATATCGTGACCACGGCATCCCCGATCGGGGGTGCTCAGATTCACGTGCGGGACCTCGCCGCCGCGGTGCAGGCGCAGGCTCACTCGCCGTCGGTGATCACCAGCGGGAGCGGTCCGTTCATCGATGATCTCCGAACCCTCGGCATTCCGGTCAGGGTGCTGCCCCACCTCGCCGTCCCGATCCATCCCTGGCGGGACCTGCGAGCGCTCCGTGAGATTCGCACCGCCCTCGCGGAGCTGCGCCCCGACCTCCTGGCGACGCACTCCTCCAAGGCCGGCATCCTGGGGCGGATCGCCGGACGCTCACTGCGGGTGCCCGTCGTCTTCACCGTTCACGGCTGGGCCTTCACTCCCGGCGTCTCCCCATCGCATGCCGCCGTCTACCGTCAGGTGGAGCGGCTGGTCGGCCCCCTGGCCAGCAAGATCATCACGGTGTCGGAGTTCGACCGGCAACTCGGCCTGGCCGCCGGGATCGCGGGCGAGGACCGCCTGGTCACGGTCCACAACGGGATGCCCGACCTGCCGACCAGTCTGCGGGCTGATCCCGGCCGCTCACCGGTTCGCCTGGTCATGGTCGCCCGTTTCGGAGCCCAGAAGGACCACCCCACCCTGTTCCAAGCCCTCGCCCGACTCCAGGCTTTGGACTGGGAGCTGGATCTGATCGGCGACGGCCCGCTCATGGAGGAGAGAAAATCGCTCGCCGCCAACCTAGGCCTGGGCGGTCGTATCCACTTCCTGGGTCAGCGGACCGACGTGGACCGGATCCTGAGCGGCGCCCAGGTCAGCCTGCTGGCGACGAACTGGGAGGGGTTCCCCCTCAGCATCCTCGAATCGATGCGGGCGGGATTGCCGGTGGTGGCCTCCGCGGTCGGCGGGGTCAGCGAATCCGTCCGCGACGACGTGAACGGCTATCTGGTCCCGCGCGGCGACGTGGACCTGCTGCGAGACCGGATCGAGCGGTTGCTAAAGTCGCCGGCCCTGCGGGTGGGAATGGGGACGGCCGGCCGGGCCCGGTTCGAGCAGGAGTTCACCCTGGCCCACAGCGTGAACCGGACGCTGGCGGTGTACCGGGACGTTCTCGCCGGCCGGTGAGGGGGCGCCGGTCTGCGGCCCCGCGCCGCGGCGGGTGATCAGGGGCGTTTGTCCGCCTTGCGGATGCTCTCCGAAATGCGCTGCACCAGATCGGAAGGCACTGCAATTCGGCGCAGCTTCGATCGCACGGCGTCCAGCACTTCCGCCTCGAACCGGTATTCCCCGGCGCACGCGGCGCAACTCTCCAAGTGGTCTCGAACCAGCGCCATCTCCTCCGGGGTCAGCTCGCGATCCACGAAGTCGTCCAGCCGCCGGAAGGTTTCCTCGCAGGTCAAGCGCTTCACGCCACCTCCTGTCGATGGGCCGGCGCGTGACGGGCATCACGGTCGGCCGATTCACGTTGCCCTATGTACGACCACCTGAGCCGACGGTAGAGACCTTGCATCGATCAGAACCTGCACCCGGCTGGCCACGCACGATCCTGGTCGTGGACGATGAAGACCTCGTCCGGGAGCTGGTTGCGCGGTCCCTTCAGGAAGGCGGCTACCGGGTACTCGAGGCCAGCCACGGTGCCGCCGCCATCGGGCTGCTCGAGCGTGAGGGCCCCGCGGTGGATCTCGTGATCTGCGATCTCGTCATGCCGATCCTGGGTGGGCGCGAGGTCTGCCGACTGGATGAAGGAACACTGCGACGGCCTCCCCCTTCTCTTCATCTCCGGGTTATCCCCGGGCCTACCTCGAGGCCCACCACCTGTACCAGCCGTCGGTGCCCATGCTTCGGAAGCCGTTCCTCCCATCGCGGTTGCTCGAGGCGGTCGAGGAGGTGCTCGCCCACCGCCACTGACCGGCTCAGATCTCCCAGTTCGACATCACGATGCCCCGCTCCGGCGTGCGCTGCGCGAAGCCCTCGAGCGTCATCCGGAGATCGGTCCAGTGGACCCGGTACCCCCGGCCCACCAGCCGCAGGTAGGCCGCGGCGAACTCGGTCTGGCAGCGCACCGCGATGCGGTTGACCCGCTCAGCGACGGCCGCGCCGGGCAAGGCATCGAGCAGCCGCTCGAAAGCGGCCGGATCGCGCGCCACCAGCTTCAGCACCCGCAGCTCGTCCTTGGGCCGGCCCGCGGCGAGCGGGGTCGAGTGCCAGAGCGCGAAGGCGACCAGCCCGCCACCCTCCCGGATCAACGTGGTGTCGCCGATGGCGAGCTCCCTGGTCAGCGCGATCTCACGGGTGAAATCCACTCCCGGAAGGAGTGACTCGGCGAGCCGGCGGCACTCCAGGATGCCCTGGTCCGCCGTCGGCCGTTCTCGAGAGGAGCTCGGCCACCGGGACCGCCCGCTTCGGGACGTCGTGCACCAGGGTGACGGTCAGATTGCCGGGCACCAGCCCGATCCGGCTGTAGAAGCCGATGTTGTCCACCGTGCGCGGCATCGTCTCCAGCCCGATGGTCGTGGCGCCCTGGGTGCGCAGCCAGTCGATGCCGGTTCGCACCATCAGCGAGCCGAGTCCCTCGCCCTGGCGGTCGGGCCGGACGGCGAGCGGACCCATCCATCCTTCGGTGCCGGAGCGGTGCACCATGTTGAACGCCACCATGTGGCCGTCGGCATCGCGCCAGACCATGGCGCCGTCACCCGCGTCCTCGATCGCATAGCGCCACACCAGCGGATTCAGCTGCGGCACCCGAACCCCGACCAGCCCGTCGCGGCTGTAGCGATCGGTGAACGCCTCGGCGAAGACCCGGTTGAGAGGATCGATGTCCCGATGGCCAGGACGATCGGGCCCCCGGACGCTCCGGTCAGGCCGCCACATCGTGTCCCGCCAGCGGCTCGTCGCGCGCGGTGGCGACGCCGCTCGCCACGTCCAGCCCGACTCGGATCACCCGGTCGAACCCGTCGCGGACCGAATCGATGTGGGTGATGAGAATGACCTGGGGAAAGCGATCGGCGAGACTGCGGAGCAGGTCGACGACGCCGGAGCGCCGGTCTTCGTCGAGAGAGCCGAAGATCTCGTCCAGCACGAGGAGCGAGAGCGGCTGCCCGGCCCGTTCGGCGATCATCTGACTGATGGCGAGGCGCAGCGCCAGGTTGGCGACGTCCTCTTCGCCCCCGGAGATGACCGCCTTGGGATCGCCGTCGTCCAGCAGCATCGCACCGTAGTCCTCGTTCAGCTCCAGCTCGGCATAGCGCCCGTTGGTGAGATCCCGCAGGAAGGACGAGGCCAGGTCGGACAGGTCGGGGCGGAGCGTGGCGTTGAGCTCGCCCCGGAGATCGGACAGGGCGCGGTCGAGCTCCTGGTGGAGCGCGAGATCCAGCGAGGTCGCGGTGGAGTCGCGCTGCCGGGCGGTCCACTCCTGGCGGCGGCGCTCGGCGGCCTGCACCGCTTCGGCGGCGGCGGCGCTCTCGCCTTTGGCGCGGACCAGCGCCAGCTCCGCCTCGCGCCGCTGGCGCTCGGCCGTGGCGGCGGCCTCCCGCGCGTCTTTGTGCGCGGCCTCGCTGTAGCCCAGCCCCGCGAAGCTGGTCCGAAGCGCGGCCACCCGCTCCGCCGCCACGGCGTGCTCCCGCTGGGCCACCGCGAGCTCCTCCCGAATCGCGACGGCGCGATCGCCGACGACCCGCAGGCGCTCCGCCTCGAGGGCGAGCGGCTCCAGCTCGCGCATGAGCGCGCTCGACCTCGCGATGGCGGTGCTCCTGGTAAGCCGCCGGCGCCGCGCCGATCGCCGCCTCCAGCTCCGCCACCCGGCCGAGCAGGCGCGTGCGCTCCTCACCCAGCGGGGCGGCATCCTGGGCCTGGGCCTCCAGCCGCCCGAGCTCCCCGGTGGCCTCGGAAAGATCGCGCTCCAGCGCCAGGCGGTGCCGGTCGAGCTGGTCCAGGTCGGGAGGCTCGTCCTGCAGCTGGTCGATGCGCTGCTTGTAGAAGTTGCCGTTGGTGACGACCTCCTCCATCTGCCGGTCGAGCAGGCCCAGCACGTTCTCGTACTCCGAGCCGAGCGGCCGGGTGCAGGTGGGGCAGTCCCCCTCCGGCCCGGCTTTCACCAGTCGCTGGCGCTGGTCGCGCAGCTCCTGATACTGATCGAGCAGTCCCTGGCGCTTGGTGCGCGCGTCCTGCGCGTCCCGAACCCACGCCGTCCGGGCGTTCTCGGCCTCGAGAGTCGCCGCCGTGAGCGGCAGCGCGCAGCTCATCGGTCCGGAGCCGGGCGGTCTCGACGCTCGATCCGGCGGGCAGCCGCTCGATCCGCTCCTCGACCGACGCGAGGTGATTGCGGACCTCCGCGAGCTGCGCGGTCAACGCCCGCCGGCGGGTGTGCGCCTCGGCCAGGCGGTCCAGCGCCTCACGCTCAACGCGAAGAGCGGGCAGCGCCTCGAGCTGCCGGCTCACCTCCGCCAACCTGGTGCCGGAGGCCTCCGCCTCGGCGGCCTGCTGCTCCAGTCGCCCGACCCGCTGGCCCGCCGCGCTCGCCTCGTGGTCGGCGACCCGTAGCTCGGCCTCGAGGCCGAGGGCGGCATCGCGCAGCTCCTGCAGGCGCTCGGCGCGAGGGCGGAGCTTGGCCAGGCGCCGATCGACACCCTCCAGGGCCGTGGCCGAGGCGGTCTCCGCCGCCTTCGCGGCCGCCACTCGCTCCCGGGCCCGCGCCTCGTCCCTCATCCAGCTCGGCGGGATCTCCCAGACTCGCCCGGAGCGCCTCGAGGCGGGCGCGGAGCGCGGACCGCTTTTCCTTGAGCCGGTCCTGCGCCGCCCGGATCCGGTCGTAGCCCAGCACCCGGGACAGGAACTGGGCCCGCTCCGGCGCGCTCATCGCGGCCATGACCGCCAGCTCCTTCTGACCGGTGAAGTAGGTGTTGAAGAACTCCTCGCGAGTCATCCCGAGCAGGCGGGTGACCCGCTCGGTCACCGAGCCGAGACTGTTCGCGATGGGAGCAACGTCGCCGTCCTGGTAGAGCTGGGCCCCGTTGAGCGACCGCGCGATCCGGTAACGGTGCGCGCCCAGGGAGAAATCCAGCTCCACCTCGACCCGGTCGCGAGGACCGGCGCCCGCGGCGCCGGAGGGTGTCACGGCTGCCGCGGGCGGCCGGCATGCCGTACATGGCCCACGCGATCGCCTCGAGGATGGTGGTCTTCCCCGCGCCGTTGGGACCGATGATGCCGGTCAGGCCCGCGCCGAACTCCAGCTCGGTATCCTCGTGCTGGCGGAAGTTGCGGAGATGGATCCGGTCGATCTGCATCAGGCCCCGGCCAGATCCCGCTCGACCGAATCCATCAGCTCCTGGCCCGAGACGCACGAAGGTCTCCCGGTCGATCTCGGCCGGGAGCGGACGGTTGGCCAGGAACTCCCGAACCAGCTCGGGCAGCGTCTGGCGCCGGCCGGGAGCGCCGAGGCCGACCGTGCGATGCAGCTCCGGCCGGCGGATGTCGACATGCAGATGCAGTGCCTCGGCCTTGTAGGCACGCAGGGTCGAATGGTCGAGCTCGCGTGCCACGTGCCGGGGCACGTCGTACACCCGGAGCCGGACGATCCGGTCGGCCACACCGCCGGGAATGGCGCGAAGCCGTTGCTCGATCAGCTTGTTCAACGCGTCCGCGCCGAGGCCTTCGCCGCGCACCGGCTCGAGGTCGATCACCGCACGGGACGCGGGCACCGCCTCCCGGGTCACCGTGCCGCGGTCGAGATCGGCGAGCAGCCAGCCCTTGCCGCGGAATCCCTGCTCCGCCTCCTCGGCCAGCTGGCCCCAGATGTTCAGGCCGATGTACTCGAGCGAGCCGGCGTACCAGGTGTGTGGCGCCACCTCGTGCTGGACGTGGTAGTGCGCCCAGCGCGACGTAGCTCCATTCCTCCGCGCCCAGCTCCCGAAACCCGACCAGCGCGCCGCCGTACTCCACCGTGTGCCGCTCCGTCGGGAGCCTGCCTTCGATCTCCCCGTGCAGCACCAGGACCCGATGGCGGGCGGTCCCCTCCGGTCGAAGCGACGGCCGCTCGCCGGACACGAGCGCCTGGTGGGGAACGGCCAGGATCGAGAGGTCGAGCGCGGGATATTCCAGGCGCCGTGCCTCGTCCACCGCGACGTCCACTCCCAGCTCCTCGAACAGGCGGAGAATGGAGCCGGTCTCCGCCGAGCGCGGCGTGTCGTGATTGCCGGCGACCAGCACGATCGGCGACTGGGGCAGCGCCTCGCGCAGCCGCTGAAACTGCTTGAAGGCGAAGACGATCGCGGCGTTGGTGGGTCGGACAGAGTGGAAGAGATCGCCCGCGAAGACGATCGCGTCCGGGCGCGCCGCGATGACCCCGTCCACGGCAAGCCGGAAGGCGCGGGCCACGTCGGCCTCTCGCTGGTTGATGCCGGACGCGACCTGACGATGGTACTGCCGAACTCCCAGGTGGAGATCGGCGAGATGGGCCAGTCTCACGCAGGAAATGTCATGTGAGATCGGGATTTATCAAGCGCCGTAGCCGTCGTCGCCCCGCCGGACGGCGGGAACGCCGCGACGGGGAAGCACGACCTCCGGGGCTACTCGCTTGCCGAGACAGGCGACGAAATAGGTGAAGGGAGCCACCGGCCGCTCGCGGCGGGTGGCGGAGAGGGCCCGGCGGACATCGTCCTCGCGGCGGCCGTCGATGGCCTGGTACACCGCTTCGGCCGAGATCCGTCGGTCGAGCGATCGGAGCCGCCGCGCGACGGCTTCGGCGAAGGGGACGTCGCCCGAGGGGGGATAGCGCTCGATGCCCTCGCGCCCGCCCAGCACCGGCGGCCGGGGAAACTTCACGAAGATCGGCTGGGTGAAGTGCGGATGGCGCACCATCAGCTCGCCCTTGGGGAGCGTGGCAAGCTTGATCTTGGTGGCGGGGGAGAGCGTGGCGTAGCCGGGTGTGGCCAGCTCGTCGGCGTCCATCCGGCCGTAGACGCCGGTGCCCGCGTTGCCCACGACCCGCCGCTGCACCTGGGACCGGAACTGCTGGGCCGAGAAGAGCACCAGGCCGAGATACCGTCCCCGCTCGGAGAGGTCGAGCAGCATCTTCCGCACGTAGGTCTCGGGGCCGTCCCCCGGGGCGTACTTGTTGAGCTCGTCCACGAAGACCACGACGTGGTCCACGCCGAGGTCGCGCCGCTCCAGATGCTCGCGCAGCTTGGAGACGATGCGGGCGAAGACCAGGTCCTGGGCCAGCGGATCGAGGCCGGCGACGTCCACCACGTACACGCTGCGATCGGCGACATGGCCCCACGGCAGGTCGTTGGCGGCGCCGTCGTCGGTCACCAGCCCCTTGGACCGGGTCGAGATGTTGCTGAGCCGGTTGCGGACCTTCCGGATCGTGGCCACGTGGTGGGTCTTCCAGACCTCCCCGCCCCGCCCCTGCGCCTCGAGGAAGTCGAAGATGGCCCGAAAGAACTCTTCCAGGTCGGCGAAGCTCTGCACCTGGAAGGGGCGGTCGCGCAGCGTGATGTCCTGATACTCGCGGCCGACGACCCGCTCCGCCAGGAAATCGATGAAGGCGTCCGCCTTGGCGTCCACGTCGTCGCGGTTGAGCACGACCTCGGCGTAGTCGAGCACCTCGCGCAGGCCCCAGATCAGCGGATGGGTGTTCGCGGCGAGGGCCTCGTTGGTCCGCAGCGTGTTGAGGTTGACCCCGTCGGGGCGTAGCGGTGCGTAGTACTGCACGTCCGAAAACGGCTCTGCGCGAAGACCCAGCCGCTCGTAGATCCGACCGTCCTCCTCCGAGAGCGCCGCGGGCTGGTCGAGGAAGCAGAGATCGGGGCCCTTCACGTTGAAGCAGAGCGCCGCCACCGAGCCCTTGTGCCGCGGGAAGGTCTGAAAGATGCTGGCGAGCAGGAACTCGACCGCGCTGGTCTTGGTGGCGAGACCCGAGACGCCGGTGATGTTCAGGTGCGCCGCCTCGGGCCCGAGCAGGAAGTCGCAGTCGAGGTAGACCGGGGACTCCAGCCCGCCGGCGGCGTAGAGCCCGACCGGCATGCCGGTGGCCCGGTCGCCGCCGGTGTAGCTGTCCATGCGGAGCGCGAGCAGCACGTCGGCGTCGTCGGCGAGCCAGACGGCGCCGAGGGGCACCGGCTGGAGCGGCTCCTCCGGGATCTGCCGCAGCACCGCCGCGGTGTACAGCCGGATCTCGGCGCGGGTGGTCGGCTCGTTGCCCGCCGCGACGGGATCGCCGTCGGCGCCGAGCACCGCGTGCATCGGCGTCACCAGATCGGAATAGGCGAAGCCGTCGGTGACGACGCCATACACCGTGCGCCCGGCCTCCTGCACCCGCACGATCGCGCCGATGCCGATGGCCGACTCGCGCGCGGTCCAGAAGTGGAACTGGTGCGGCGTCGAGGGTTTGAGCTCGGTGGCGACGACCCGGCCGACGGGCGGTGCAGTCATGGGAGGGCCGGCCCGCTCAACGGCGCCGGAACGGAATGCGGTCGCGCACGTCGCGCAGCTCGGCTTCGCGCCGCGCCGCGTCCCACCCCAGCTGGGCCGCGACGAGGTCGGCGCACTCCTCGAGCTCCGCCCGGCCGGGATCGCCCACCGTGGCGATGCCGGTGCGGCCGAAGACCGCGTCGGACAGCTTGCAGACCATCTCGCTCCTGGCGGCGTGGACCACCTCCGCGCGGAGAATGTCGGTTCCGCCGATGGTCACGCCCCACTCGGGCCGCTCGCGCGCCAGCCGGAGCACCTCGCCGAAGGCCGAGCCGTGATCGCGGGCCAACCGGTCGGCGATGGAACGGTCCACGCCCTCGGGCAGGGCCTCCGCCACCTCGCGGACCAAATCGGCGAAGCGGAAGAAATCCGCCGCCGTGGATCCGGGTGATCTCGGTCCGGCAACGCCGCACCTCCCGGCCCAGCTTTTGATAGACCAGATCCACCGCGTGCTCGGCCACGCCGCGGGCCACGGTATAGCGGTTGGAGATGGCGGAGACCAGCCCCTGCACGCCGTCGGTTCGCGCGTTGTCCACCACGAGCGGCCGCTTGCCGAAGCTCACGTCGCCGGTCTTCTCGTCGCCCTTCTCGACCGGGAGCAGGCCCGCCATCACCAGCCCGACGTCGTCCATCGTGAGGCCGAGCTTGGGGTCGGCTTCGGCGATCTCGGCGACGAAATCGGCGACCTCGGCCTCGGTGACCCGCAGGTTGTCCGGCTCGTCACGCCAGATCAGGCTGTTCACCCCCACCAGCGTCTTTCCCCGCCAGGGGACCAGGAAGAGGTGGCGCGCGCCGCGAGTCAGCACCGCGGAGGGGTCGCGGTAGCGGGTCTGGAGCGCGAGGGCCCGGCCGTCGACCAACTGCCGCTTGAGCACCAGCGCCATGTCCCGGGAGAAGGGAACGCTCCGCGCGGCCCGCACGCCGGAGCGCACCAGCAGCGCCTCGGCGTAGGGACCGGCGGCGTTGATCACGGTGCGGGCGCGCACCTCGAACTTCTCGCCGCCGAGGCGGTCCTCCACCCGCACCCCCGCGACCCGTCCACCCTGGAGCAGCAACGTGGTCACGTCGCAGTAGTTCGCGACCGCGGCGCCGGCCCGCGCGGCGGTCCTGACCATGGCCCAGACCAGCCGCGACGGGTTGAACATCTGCCCGTCGTAGAAGACGCCGGCCCCGGTGAGTCCGTCCCTGTTGATGTCGGGGAACCACTCCAGGACGCGGGCACGGGAAACGATCCCGGCGGCGGGGACGCGCCGCGAGGGGTCGGTCAGGCCCCGGTTCCGGTCGGCAGTGAGCCCGTTGAGCAGGGTGAACGCCACGGCGAGGATCTCGGGCCCGCGCATCCCGTGTCCGTAGGTGGGCACCACGAACGGCATGGGGTGGACCAGATGGGGCGCCATCCGCAGCAAGGCGCGGCGCTCGCGGCTGGACTCGCGGACCCGAACGATGTCCAGATGCTGGAGATAGCGAACCCCACCGTGCACCACCTTGAGCGACTCGGCCGAGGTGGCGCCGCCGAAGTCTCCCCGCTCCAACAGCGCGACGGAGAGACCGCGTTGTGCCGCATCCCAGGTGGCGACGGCGCCGGTAATGCCGCCACCCACGACCAACAGGTCGAATTCCCGGCCCGCGAGGGCGGCCAGCGCGCGCGCCATCAGGCGAGCGCCCCGGCGCGGGCGCGAAGGTACTGTTCCACGGAATGGATGCCGTAGAGGAGACGGTCCCACCGGGGGTCGGGGAGGCTGATCGGCGCCCGCTCCGCCAGGAGCCGGCGCGAGACGAGGTCCGCGGTCGCCGGAATGCCGTTCGCCGGCGCGACCTCGATGCGCACCAGGCCGTGGAACAGGTCCTTCGCCTCCCATTCCCACAGGCGAAGGGCCCACGCGAGCACCGGGGCGACGGTCCGGGTCTGGGGCTGCGAAGATCGAGGTGCGGTGCCCCAGCGGAAGCCGGAGGTATTGCTCGAGGTCGGATCCCTCGAAGGGCAGCGTGGCGTGGCTCTTGGAGACGCCGATGGTCCGCAGGTCGGCGGCCCAGTCGGGACTTTCGGCCAGCGAGCCGTCCACCAGCAACCAGGTGTCGGATCCGCGCCGGAACCGGCGGCCGAGGTCGAGCTCCAGCTGGCCGCGCGCCCGGTCGAGCGCCCGGGCCGCCTGGGTCAGATCGCGCACGGGATGGGGCGGCTCATCCTCCGGCAGACCCAGGGTGGCGAGGTCCTCCAGCGCGTCGCCCGCGGCCGCCAGTGCACGGGGCCGGGCGATGACGACCCGGCGGCGATCCTCCATCACGGTTCGGAGACGAGCGTCGCGACGTTCACGCACGGCGGCCGCGATCTCGGCGACGTAGATCGGGGCCGCGCCGGCATAGGCGACCAGATGCATGCGCTGGACGCCGTCGAGAAAAGCGAGCGGGATCCGGCCACGGCTCCGCCGGGCCCAGGGGCCGGCACCGGAGCGCGGGGTCCTCCACCAGCCGGGCCGGACGGATGCACGCTTCCTCGGACCTGCCTCCGCTGGATTCGGGGACTGCGGACGCGGGCGTCAGGCCCCTCACGGCCAGTCGCCGCCGGAGCGCCGCCAGAGTCGAGATCTGCGAGGTCACTCCTCTTCGAAGGCCGTGAACGGCGGCACGTTCGTCATCCAGAAGCCGGCCAGTCCACCCTGCTGGTCCATCTCGACGTAGAAGTTGTCGGCGGCGCGCACGACCTCGACCGGCACGGTGCGGCCCGATCCGCAGGTGAAAGACGCTCTCCGACGGCATTGGTCTCCACCGACAGCGTGGTGTCCACTTCCACCGAGGCGACGGCGGCTCGCGAGCCGCCGGAGGGCAGGACGACCCGGCCATCGGTCAGCCGCGCGGGCACCTGGATGTCGGAGCGGGTGGAGACCTCCGGCCAGACCACCACGTCGATCCCGCAGATCACCCCGTTGTTCACGTCGAGCACCGCCACCGACCCTTCGGCGTCGGTCAGCTCCACCGTACCGGTGAGGCCACCCGACTTGCGATTGCCCTTGAAGGCGCCGGAGAGGATGTCGGTCTCGGGATCCCACCGCCACGAGATCGTCGGCAGACCGCCGCCGAGCGGCTCCACCCTCGCCTCCAGGTGGGAGCGGGTGGTCTTAGGCGGCACGGGCGGATTCGAGGCGCTGGATCAGGCGCAGGATCCGGTCGAGCGCGGCCTCCAGCTCGGCGTCCGAGACGGCGTAGCTCAACCGGACCCAGCGATCGTCGCCGAAGGCGGCACCCGGCACCAGCGCGACGCCCTCCTGCTTCATCAGCTGCTCGCAGAAGCTGGTGCCGGTGACCGGATCCTTCTCCCGGATGCCATCCACCCGGAAGAAGAAGTAGAAGGCGCCGTGCGGCTCCACGAACTCGATGCCGGGGGCGGCGGTGCGGAACCGGTCCACCAGGTAGTCCCGCCGGCGGCGGAACGCCGCCACCATACGGTTCACCTCCGCGTCGACCTTGTCGTCGGTAAACGCGGCGGCCGCCGCCCACTGGGCCGGATGGTTCGCGCCGGTGGTGGTGTGCGACTGGAGCGCCGCCATGGACTTGGTGAGGTGGGGCGGCGCCAGCGCCGCGCCGATCCGCCAGCCGGTCATCGCGTAGGCCTTGCTCGCGCCGTAGATGATCACGGTGCGCTCGAGCAGCTCGTCGGGGAGATCCAGCAGCGAGGGCGCCGGGCCGGAGCCGTAGTTGATGCGGCGGTAGATCTCGTCCGAAATGATCCAGACCTCATTCTTCTTGGCCCACTCCGCGATCGAGCGCAGCTCGGCCAGGGTGTACACCGCCCCGGTCGGATTGCAGGGAGAGCACAGAATGAGACCCCGGGTGGTCTTGGTGAGGTGCCGGTCGAGATCCTTGGCGCTGACCTTGAGGCCCCACTCGACGTCGCCGGGCACCAGCACCGGCTCCGCGCGCGTCAGGTGCACGATCTGGGGATACGACACCCAGGCCGGAGCGGGAATCAGCACCCGGTCCCTGGGCCCGAACAGGGTGAAACAGGCGTTGAAGATGGACTGTTTGCTGCCGGAGCTGACGACGATCTGATCGGGATCCACCGGCCGGCCACCCGACATCCGGCTCAGCTGCGCCCGCGATGCCGCGCCGCAGCTCGGCGATGCCGACGTTGGGCGGATAGCGGGTCATGCCCTTCTGGATCGCCTGGATGCCGGCCTGCGCGGCGGGCGCGGGCGTATCGAAGTCGGGCTCGCCCACGCCGAGGTCGTACACATCCTCACCGGCGGCCTTGCGGCGCTTGGCCTCGTTGCTGATGGCCACCGTCTCGGAGGCCTTGAGGTATTGAACGTTGGGCGAAAGGGGGTCGGGCATGCGTGCTTCCGGAGGTGGTGAAAGTCGGTCGTGAGGGAGAAAGTTCTCCCCCGGAACGGGGAAGTCAACCGCCGGGCTTGGCGGTGATAGGCGGGCGTCTTAGGTTGCGCGCCGGGCGGGCAGTCCGGTGGCGGACGGGCGGCGATGGGCGGCTACGATCTCGAGGTGTGCGTGACGTCTTTCGATGACCTGCATCTCACTGTCCCCATCGCCGCCGCGCTCGAGCGGCTGGGCTGGAGCCCCGACGATCCCTCGCTGCGCGAGACCACGCCGACCGCGGCGCGGGGTCACAACGTGGTGGTCGTCGCGCCGCCGTCCCCGGCCTACGCGGTGCCCTCGCTCGCGGGGATGCTGAGCCGGCTGGGACCGGGCACCCGCGGGCTCCTGCTCTGCGCCGAGGCTCAGCTCGGCGAGTGGGGATTGCTGGTCACCGCCCTCGGCGGGGACGCCCTCAGGATCCAGGTCGCCCGCGGAACCGCGCGCGCCATGCGCCGCCTGAAGGCCGACGAAGTGGATCTCCTCGTCACGTCGCCCGACACCGCCCTCGCTCTCCATCGCCGCTCGGCGCTCGGTCTCGAACGGATCGGGCGCGGTGTTCCTCGCCTGGCCGGAGAGCTGGGAAAGCGGGGAGAGCCTGGCCCCGCTGATGCAGGACCTCAGCAAGGACGCGCAGCGCCTCATCTGCACCGCGGCCGCCCGGCAGGCCGCCGACCTGGTGGAGCGCTACGCCCGGCGGGCGCTGACGATCGGGGCCGGCTCCGGGGAAACGGAGGCCATTGTCGCCGCCGGCCCGGTGCGGACCGCCGGCGTCTCCTGGGAGCGCCGGGTCCAGTCCCTGGCCGACCTGGTCGAGATCATGGATCCGGCCTCGGTCGCGGTCTGGACGGTGGACCGCTCGCGACACGCCGACATCGCCCGGGTGCTGCCGCGCGGCGACGCCAGCGTGACGCTGGCCGTCGGCGACGCACCCCGGGCCTCGGTGGTGATCGCCTTCGACCTGCCCACCGCCGAGCGCCTGCGGCAACTGCTCTCCGCCGGGCGAGGTCGTCCTGCTGGTGCCGCCCGGCACCGAGCCCTACGTCGCGGGAATCGCCGCGCCGCTCCGCCCGCTCCGCCTCCCCGGGCTGGTGGACGCGATCACCGCCGAAGCCGCGGCGCGGCGCGCCACGATCGTCCGCGCGATCGAGGACCAGCGACCGGAGGCCGCCCTCCTCACCCTCGCTCCCCTGTTCGAGCGCTACGATCCCGTCGGCGGTGGCCGCCGCGCTGTACCGGCTCTGGACCACGCCGGCCGCCGGCACGGCCCCGGCAGCCGACATCCCCGCCACCGTCAAGGTCTACGTGGGGATCGGCAAGAAAGATGGCGCCACGGTGAACGACCTCGTGGCGGTGCTGACCAAGGACATCCGAGTGGACCGGGTCAGCATCGGGCGGGTGGAGCTGAGGGACGCCTACTCGCTGGTGGAGCTGCCGGCGCGGGAGGCGGAGCGCGTCGCGGGCGCGCTGAACGGCGTCACCATCCGGCGGAAGCGGATCACCGCACGGGTGGACCGCGGCCCGACCAAGGCAGCGCGGGCGGCGCGACCGCCGCGCCGATCCTGAGGCCGGCCGCCCGAGCAGTCAGCGCTTCCGGTTCACGATTTCCTTCAAGGCCTTGGCGGCCCGGAACGCCGGGACGACCGAGGCCTTGATCGCGAGCACCTTCCCGGTCCGCGGATTCCGTGCCCTCGCGGGCCGCCCGGCGTCGAAGCTCGAAGTTGCCGAAGCCGGAGATCGCTACCTTGCCGCCCCGCTTCAGCTCCGAGGCGATGATGCCGGTCTGGGAGAAGAAGAGATCGGTGATCTCCCCGGCGCGGGCCCGCGTCACCCCCAGCCGCTTGGCGACGGCCTCGACGACGGCTTGCTTGTTCACGGGGGCTCCTTGGTAGGCAGAGGGGCACGAATATCGCCGACCGGACGAGAGCGCCGCAAGGTGGGTGGAAGTTGCGCGGGAGAGCATGCATTTTCTTGGCGGCACGCGAGCCCCGACCGGAGAAGTGATGAACTACGGCCAACACCCGGGCTGGATCGAGGTGATCAGCGGCGTGATGTTCAGCGGCAAGAGCGAGGAGCTGATCCGCCGGGTTCGCCGGGCGATCATCGCCCGGCGAAGAGTGCAGGTCTTCAAGTCGCACCTCGACGCGCGCTACGCCGGGCTCTACAGCGTCTCGAGCCACGACGGGACGGAGCTCGAGGCGATCCCGGTGGATTCGGCGGCGCAGATCTTCCGCCTGGTCCGGCCCGGGGTCGCAGGTGGTCGCGATCGACGAGGCGCAGTTCCTCGATCCCGACATCGTGAGCGTCGCGACCCTGCTCGCGGCCCGCGGCGTGCGGGTGATCCTCGCCGGCACCGACACCGACTTCCGCGGCGAGCCGTTCGGCGCGATGCCGAGCTGATGGCGGTCGCCGAGATGGTGGACAAGCTGCACGCGATCTGCGTGGTCTGCGGCGACCCGGCGAGCCGCAACCAGCGGCTGATCGACGGCAAGCCGGCGCGGTACGACTCGCCGACCATCATGGTCGGCGGCCGGGAGAGCTACGAGGCGCGGTGCCGGCACTGCCACGAGGTGCCGCGGCAGGACGAGGACCAGACCCGGCTGCTCTAGCCTCTCGGATGGCGGGGCTAGCGCCGAAACACCTGGTCGGCGATGAAGCGCCACGTTATTGAGAAACTAAGAGAGGGCGGCGATGGGGCCAAGAGCGTCACCCGACCGCGCCTCCAGCCTCGCCGAGCTCGATCGGGAGCTGCGCACCATGGGGGCTCGGTCGGTCATGCTGAGTCAGGCGACCGCCTCGGTGTTGCGGATCTCCCCTACCGACCTGGAGACGATGGACCTCCTGAGCCTCCATGGGCCCCTCGCGGCCGGCCGCATCGCGGAGCTCACCGGGCTCGACCACCGGCGCGATCACCGGGGTCGTGGACCGGCTCGAGCGATCGGGATTCGTGCGCCGGGAGCGCGACGTCACCGACCGGCGGCGGTGATCGTCCATCTGGTTCCGGACCGGGCGCGAGCGGTCGGGAAGCTCTCCCAGCCGCTGGCCCGGGCGATGGCCGATTTGCACCGGCGCTGCAGCGACGAGCAGCTGGCCTTGTTGGTGGACTACACCCGGCGCGCCAACGCCGTCGCCCTGGAGCACAATCGGCCGAATGGAGCCGGGACGCCACCCGCGACCGCGGGTGAGCGGGCCATGCTGAACGTCGGCCTCACCGGCAATATCGCCGCCGGCAAGTCCACCGTCGCCGGGCTGTTCCAGCGGTGGGGCGCCACCATCATCGACGCCGACGAGATCGTGCGCGAGGTACAGGCGCCCGGCGGGGCGGTGCTCCGGGAGATCGTGCTCCGGTTCGGGGACGCGGTGCTCCGGCCGGACGGATCGCTCGACCGCGCCGCGTTGCGCCGGCGGGTCCTGGCCGATTCCGAGGCGCTCGCGGCGCTCAACCGCATCGTGCATCCCGCGGTGCACTTCCGGCACGCGGAGCTGCTGGCGCGGGCGGCGTCGCGAGGCGACCGGGTCGTCGTGAGCGACATCCCCCTGCTCTTCGAGGCCACCGATCCGGGTCAGTTCGACGTCATCGTGCTGGTGGACGCGCCGGAGGAGGTGCGGCTGGCCCGTCTGGTGGAGCACCGCGGCCTGGAACCGGACGAGGCACGGGGGCTGATCCGGGCGCAACTGCCCGCAGGGGACAAGCGGGCCCGCAGCGATTTCGTGATCGAGAACGACGGCGATCCGGCGGCGCTCGAGCGCGCCGCGCGCGCGGTGTGGCGCGCCCTCTCGTCCCGCGCTTGACCTCCACCGCGACTCCGCCTATCCTCCCACCCGCCACCCCATGACGGAGCCCGCCTTGTCCAACGTCCCGGACGATCTGGTCTACACCAAGGAGCACGAGTACGTGGCCCGGACCAAGGACGCCGCGCGTCGTCCGCATCGGCATCACCGACTACGCGCAGGGCGAGCTGGGCGACGTGGTCTTCGTGACCCTGCCGAAGGCGGGCGCCCAGCTCGACGGCCACCAGTCGTTCGGCACCATCGAGGCGGTCAAGGCGGTGTCGGAGCTGTACGCTCCCTTGGCGGGCCAGGTGGTGGACGCGAACCCCGCGCTGGAGAACGATCCGGCGGCGGTGAACCGCGATCCCTACGGCGACGGGCTGGATGATCACCCTCCGGATCAAGGATCCGGCGGCGCTCGACGACCTGCTCTCGCCCAGCGCCTACCGGGCCCACATCGGAGACTGAGTCTCCGGGAGTCGGTGGCGTGAACGCGAATCGGAGTTCGAGCGCAGCACGACATCAGCGATGCCCCGGGGTCGTGTCCTCGGGGCGTTTTTGCGTGCAGGAGCCACGGAAGCCACGGCTCACTTCAGAGGCAGCCACTTCATGACCACCGTCCACACCCCCACCACGACTCCCGAGCTCCACGTCCTCCATCCCAGCCATTTCGCCTACCGGCACATCGGGCCCCGGCGAGCCGACGTAGGCGAGATGCTCGCCGTGCTGGGGCACGAATCGATCGAGGAGCTGATCGACGCGGTCGTGCCGGAGGAGATTCGCCTCCGCCGCCCGCTCGCGCTCCCCCCGGGCGGAGCGAGCGCGAGGTGCTCCAGGCGCTGCGCGGTCTGGCGGGAATGAACCGGGTGTTCCGATCCTACATCGGGATGGGCTACGCCGGCTGCTTCACCCCGCAGGTGATGCAGCGCAACGTGCTGGAGAACCCCGGCTGGTATACGGCCTACACACCCTACCAGGCGGAGATCTCCCAGGGCCGGCTCGAGGCGCTGCTCAACTACCAGACCGTGGTGTCGGACCTCACCGGGCTCGAGATCGCCAACGCCTCCCTGCTCGACGAGGCGACGGCGGCCGCGGAGGCGATGGCGCTGACCCTGGCGGTGAGCAAGGTGACCCGCGAGCCGGTCTATCTGGTGGACGAGTACTGCCACCCGCAGACGATCGCGGTGGTGCAGACCCGCGCCGAAGCGCGCGGCATCCGGGTGGTGGTGGGCGAGCCGGAGACCTTCACCTTCGAGCCCGGCGTCATCGGCGCGCTGGTACAATACCCCGCCACCGACGGGGCCGTCCGCGACTTCCGCTCGCTCTGCGAGCGGGCGCACGGGGCCGGGGCGCTGGTGACCGCGGCCACCGACCTGCTGGCCCTCACCGTGCTGGTGCCGCCGGGCGAATGGGGGGCCGACATCGCGATCGGCAACAGCCAGCGCTTCGGGGTGCCGATGGGCTACGGCGGGCCGCACGCGGCCTTTTTCGCCACCCGCGAGGCGCACAAGCGGTTCATGCCGGGGCGGATCATCGGCGTCTCGCGTGACCGCGACGGCCGGCCCGCCCTCCGGATGGCGCTGCAGACCCGGGAGCAGCACATCCGCCGCGACAAGGCGACCAGCAACGTCTGCACCGCCCAGGTGCTCCTCGCCGTCATGGCCAGCATGTACGCGGTCTACCACGGCCCCGGCGGGCTCCGGCGCATCGCCGAGCGGGTCCACACCCGCGCGGTCTTGCTGGCCAACGCGCTGCGCCGGCTGCGCTACCGGATCGTGCACGACGTCTTCTTCGATACGATCTGCGTCGAGGTGCCCGAATGGGCGCTGCCCCGCCTGCTGGACGCGGCGCGGGTGCGCCAGATCAACCTCCGGCCCCTGCCGCCGACCCGGCTGTGCATCGCGCTCGACGAGACCGTGACGCTCGGCGACCTGGCCGACCTGATCGCGGTCTTTTCCCTGAACGAAGCGCTCCCGTTCATGCTGGACGACATCGGCATCAAGCCGGAGCGCGCCATTCCCGAGCCGTTGGCGCGGAGATCCGGGTACCTGGACCATCCGGTCTTCCACCGGCACCACTCCGAGACCGAGATGCTGCGTTACATCAAGCGGCTCGAGGCGCGGGACCTCTCGCTCACCTCGGCGATGATCCCGCTGGGCTCCTGTACCATGAAGCTCAACGCGACGACCGAGATGGTGCCGGTGAGCTGGCGGGAGTTCAACCGCCTGCATCCCTTCGCGCCGAGAGACCAGGCCGCGGGATACGAGCTGCTGTTCACCCAGCTGGAGTACCAGCTGGCGGAGATCACCGGGTTCGCGGCGGTGTCGCTCCAGCCCAACGCGGGCTCGCAAGGCGAGTACGCCGGCCTGCTGGTGATCCGCGCGTACCACCGGTCCCGGGGCGAGGCGCACCGCGTCACCTGTCTCATCCCTCAGTCGGCGCACGGGACCAACCCGGCGAGCGCGGTCATGGCCGGCATGCAGGTGGTTCCGGTGAAGAGCGACGCCCGGGGCAACGTGGACGTGGCCGACCTGCGGGCCAAGGCCGCGGCACATCAGGACACGCTCGCCGCCTTGATGGTGACCTATCCCAGCACCCACGGGGTGTTCGAGGGCTCGATCACGCGAGATCTGCCGCATCGTGCACCAGCACGGGGGCCAGGTCTACATGGACGGCGCCAACATGAACGCGCAGGTGGGACTGTGCCGCCCGGGCGACATCGGGGCGGACGTCTGCCATCTCAACCTCCACAAGACCTTCTGCATCCCGCACGGGGGCGGCGGTCCCGGCATGGGCCCGATCGGGGTGATGAAGCATCTGGCGCCGTTCCTTCCGGGCCACCCGATCGTGGATCTGGCGCACCCGCGCGCCTGCGGCACGATCTCCGCGGCCCCGTGGGGCAGCGCGGCGATCCTGCCGATCTCCTGGGCGTACATCGCGCTGATGGGCTACGATGGCCTCGCCGAAGCGACCAGGATCGCGATCCTCAACGCCAACTACATCGCGCGGCGGCTCAAGGGCCACTACGAGGTCCTGTACTCCGCGCCCACCGGGCTGGTCGCGCACGAGTGCATCATCGACACCCGCCCCTTCAAGGCTTCGGCCGGGGTGGACGTGGAGGACATCGCCAAGCGGATCATCGACTACGGGTTTCATCCGCCGACGGTCTCGTTTCCGGTACCGGGCACGCTGATGATCGAACCGACCGAGAGCGAGTCGAAGGAAGAGCTGGACCGCTTCTGTGACGCGATGATCGCGATCCGGGAGGAGATCCGCGAGATCGAGCAAGGCCGGGCCGACCGTGAGGTCAATCTGCTGGCGGGCGCGCCCCACACCCTGGAGCAGGTGATCGCCGACGGCTGGGACCGTCCCTATCCCCGGGAGCGGGCGGCCTTTCCCAGCCCGGCCGTGCGCCAGCACAAGGTCTGGCCGACCGTGGGCCGGATCGACAGCGCGTTCGGCGACCGGAACCTGGTCTGCGTCTGTCCGCCGATGGAGGCCTATGGGGAATAGCCTCTGCCTCGACCTCGCCGGCCGGCCCGGATGGGAGAACATGGCGCTGGACCAGGCGATGCTGCACCGCGCGCACCGGGGGGAGCACTGGCTCCGGCTGTACCGCTGGGCGCCGTACTGTCTCTCCTTCGGCCGGCACGAGCCGGCCCTCCGACGGTACGACCGCGCCAAGATCACCGAGCTCGGGCTCGATGTAGTCCGACGGCCGACCGGCGGCCGCGCCGTGTGGCACGCCGAGGAACTGACCTACGCGCTCGCCGCGCCCATCGGCGCGTTCGGAGGCCTGCGGCAGGCCTACGAGGAGATCCATGGCATGTTGCTGGCGGCCCTCCGCCGACTGGGCGTACGGGCCGAGCTGGCCCCGCCGCGGCGCACGGCCGGACTCGGCGCCGGGGCCTGTTTCGCCTCGCCGGCCGGAGGAGAGATCATGGTGGGAAACCGCAAGGTCGTGGGCAGCGCCCAACTCCGCGAAGGCACCGGGCTGCTGCAGCACGGCTCCATCCTTCTGGCCGGGCGCCAGGCCATGGTGCAGCAGGTCACCGTGGGGGGCGCCCCTCCCGACCTCGCCGGCCCCCTGAGCGATGCCATCGGCCGCTCGCCCGACCTCCGCGAAGTAGCCGATGCCGTCGCGGCGGTCGCCGCGGATCGCTGGGGCGGCGCCTGGGAGCCCGAAGCGGTTTCCGCCGAGCTCCTGGCCGACGCGGGCCGCCACGAGGTGAGATTCCGCTCCCCTGAGTGGACCTGGAGAGCCTGATCGAGCGGTTCCCTCCCACCGCCCCCCGTTTACATTGAGTCGGTCCCTCTTCCATCGCTCGACCCCGGAGCCCCCGTGATGTCCTGGACGGCTGCGCCTCGTCCTCGCCGCGGTTCTTGCCGGTGTGCGCGCAGCTTGGCCGGCGCCCGCACTGGCTCAGCGCGAGCCTTCCAGCATCGTGATCGTGACCGGCCAGCAGGCCACGGTGCCGGTGCCGACGTTGATGGAGGGCGCGCAGAACACCCTCGCCAACTACGAGATCGCCGACCACCTCTTTCTCCGGCTCGCCGGGGTGGGACCCGGTCTCGTCACCGCGGGAGACCGGGGATTCGTTCCCCTGCTGGCGAAGAGCTGGAGCCGGCGGGACTCGCTCACCCTGGTGTTCGAGCTGGATCCGCGGGCCCGCTGGCACGACGGCGCACCGGTCACCTCGCGCGACGTGACCTTCACCTTCGGTCGCGCCCGGGACGCCACGATCGCGCCGCGCCTGGCCGACGTCACCCGCCGCGTGGCCAGCGTCGAGGCCGAGGGCAGCCATCGCGTGGTGTTCCGCTTCAAGGAGGTCTACGCGGAACAGCTCTACGACGCGACCTTCCATGTCGCCATCCTGCCCGCCCACCTGCTCGCGGCCTTGCCGCCCGGCGACAAGGCCTGGCTTTCGTTCGCGGCGCACCCGGTCGGTAACGGCCCCTACCGCTGGGTTCGGCGGGAGGAGGGCCAGTTCATCGAGCTCGCCGCCAACCACGACTTCTTTCTGGGCCGGCCGGGCATCGAGCGTGTCATCGTCCGGGTGGCGGTGAGCTCCGACGCGCGGATCAACCTTCTGCTGGCGGGCGAGGCCGACGCGATGGACAACATCCCGCCGCCACCCACCAACATCGCCCGCGTCGAGCACTCGCGGCATTTGAGGCTGGTGCCGGTTCCCTCCAGCAATCTCGGCTACCTGCTCTATCAATCAGCGGGATCCGGCGCATCGCGATCGTCCCCACGCCATCCTGGCGGACCTCGACGTCCGTCGCGCGCTGACGCTCGCCCTCGATCGCGACCTGCTGGTGCGCGCGGTGCTCGGCCAGTACGGCTACGTGCCGTTCGGGCCGGTCTCCTCCCAGCTCTGGATCCGGCACGGGGCCCCCCGTTACACCCGCCAGGACCAGTCTGCCGCGCGCCGGCTGCTCGCCGGCCGCGGCTGGGTGGACCGGGACGGCGACGGCATCCGGGAGAACCGGGACGGCGCTCCCCTCTCGCTCAGGCTGCTGGTGAGTACCTCGAGCCTGACCCGGATGCAGATGGCGTCCATCATCCAGGAGCAACTGCGGCAGGTGGGGGTGAACCTTCACCTGGTGCGGGTGGAGCCGGCCGTCTGGGCGGAGCGGCGGTCGGCCGGCGATTTCGACATCGATTTCTCCGCGGCCAGCCAGGATCCATCGCCAAGCGGCCTGGCGTTCAGCTGGTCGTGCCGTGGGGCCGGCAACGTCGCGGGGTATTGCGATCCGGTCGCGGACTCCCTGCTCCAGCGGGCGATCAGGAACCCCACGGCGGACCGCGGGGCGTGGCACCGCTTTCTCCGCCGGGTCGAGGAGACCGCCCCCGCCGCTTTCATCTATACCCAGACGTTCGTCTTCGGGGTGAATCGCCGGTTCCGCGACGTGACCATTCGGCCGGAGTCATCCTGGATCGCACTCTGGCGCTGGCCCGCACCGGAATCCTGAGGTGACGGCCTGGCTGGTGCGGAGAGTCATTCAGGCGATCGTGACGTTCGCTGATCGCGGTGGTGCTCATGTTCGTCCTCATGCGCCTGGCGCCGGGCGATCCGCTCTCGCGGATCCAGGAGGACCGGCAAGCGAGCCCCGCGGAGATCGCCCGGGTTCGCGCCATGTACGACCTGGATCAGCCGATGCACCGGCAGTTCGCCTCGTTCGTGAAGGGCGTCTTCCGGGCCGATCTGGGCATCTCGATCGAGCACGGGCTGCCGGTCACCACGCTGCTCGCCTCCCGGATCGTCCCCACCCTGCTGCTCGGCGGCGCGGTGATTCTGCTCAACTTCACCGTGGGCCTCTGGCTCGGCGTCCGGCAAGCGGTTCGCCGCGGGAGCCGGGAGGACGGGGTCCTGACGGTGCTGTCGCTCGCGGGGTACGCGACTCCCTCGTTCTGGCTGGGCCTGGTCCTCGCGTGGCTGGTAGGCATCGAGCTGGGCTGGCTGCCGGTCGCGGGGATGAAGAGCCCGCTGCTCCCGCGGGACGCGTCGTGGCTGGTGCGCGCCCTCGACATCGGCGCCCACCTGCTCCTTCCGGCGATCACGCTCTCGATCGTGACCATCGGAGGCACCATGCGATACCAGCGGACGGCGCTGCTCGAGGTGCTGCGCCTTCCTTATATAGGCACCGCCAGGGCCAAGGGCATTCCGGAGCGGGCGGTGGTCTGGCGCCACGCCTGGCGCAACGCGCTCTTCCCCGTGATCACCCTGTTCGGTCTCTGGCTCCCGCTCCTGGTCACCGGCTCGGTATTCGTGGAGATGGTGTTCGCCTGGCCGGGCCTGGGCTCCCTCGCCGCGAGTGCCGCGTCCAACCGTGACTATCCACTGGTGATGGGCGCCGCCCTGCTCGCGGCGGGACTGGTGGTGACGTCGAGTCTCCTCACGCGACCTGGCGTACGCGCTCCTCGATCCCCGGGTCCGCTACTCGTGACCCCGCTGGTGGAGGCGCTGGGCCGGGCATGGCGCGATCCCCGCGGCCGCGCGGGCGCCTTGACGCTGGCCGTTCTGGCCGTGGCGGCGGCCGTCGGGCCGCTGCTCCTGCCCGATCCGCTGGCGCAGCCCTGTGTGCTCACCTGCAAGAACCTCGCGCCCAGCCTGGCGCATCCCTTCGGCACCGACGACCTGAGCCGCGACATCCTCGCGCGGGTGGCGACCGGGGGACGCATCTCGCTGGCAGTGGCGATCCTGGCCGTGGGGCTCTCGGTGACGCTGGGGGCGGCGGTCGGGCTGGTCGCAGGGTACTGGGGCGGCTCGCTGGATACCGTGCTGATGCGGCTGGTGGATGCCGCGCTGGCGATACCCCGACTGTTTCTGTTGCTGCTCGTGCTCGCCGTCTGGGAGCAAGTGCCGGTCGCGGTGCTGATCGTCCTGATCGGCGCCACCGGCTGGTTCGGCACGGGGCGGCTGGTGCGCGGCGAGGTGCTCCGGCTCCGCGAGGAATCGTACGTGCGAGCCGCCGAGGCGCTCGGCGCGGGCCGGCGGCGGATTATCTTCCGTCACCTGCTGCCGAACACCACCGGGCCGCTGCTGGTCGCGGCGACCCTCGGCGTCGGAGACGTCATCCTGCTGGAAGCGGGTCTCTCCTTTCTCGGCCTCGGGGTTCAGCCGCCGACCCCCTCCTGGGGCGTAATGATCTTCGACGCGAAATCGGTGCTGGTGGCCGCGCCGTGGGCCGGGATCTTCCCCGGCCTCGCCATCGTCCTCACCGTGCTCTCGGCCAACCTCTTCGGCGACGCGCTCCGCGACGCCGTCGATCCGCGAGGCGCATGACTCGAATCCTCGACGTCGAGAACCTGAGAGTCTCCTTCCCCGGCTCGGGACCAGACCGGGTGTACCCGGTGGACGGGGTCAGCTTCAGCCTCGACCGGGGAGAAACCCTCGCGCTGGTGGGTGAATCGGGCTGCGGGAAGAGCCTCACCAGCCTCGCGCTCCTGCGCCTGGTGCCCGCGCCGGGGCGCATCGAGGGCGGGAGCGCGATCCGGCTGGGCGAGACCGACGTCATGGCGCTCGAGGGCGAGACGCTTCGCCGGATCAGGGGACGCAGGATCGGGATGATCTTCCAGGATCCGATGACCAGCCTGAACCCGGTCTTCACGGTGGGGTACCAGATCGCCGAAGGCGTTCGCGCGCACTTCGACGTCTCCCGGGCCGAAGCCCGCCGGCGAGCGCTCACCCTGCTGCAGGAAGTGGGCATTCCCGACCCCGCCTCCCGCCTCGACGCCTATCCCCACCAGCTGAGCGGCGGCATGCGCCAGCGGGTGATGATCGCCATCGCGCTGTCCGCGGAGCCCGAGATCCTGGTCGCCGACGAGCCCACCACCGCGCTCGACGTCACGGTACAGGCCCAGATCCTCGAGGTGCTCGACCGGCTTCGCGACAGCCGGGGCATGGCCGTCCTGCTCATCACCCACGACCTCGGCATCGTCGCCGGCCGGGCCGATCGGGTGGCGGTGATGTACGCGGGGCAGCTGGTGGAGGAGGCGCCGACCGACCAGCTCTTCGCCCGCCCGTCACATCCGTACACCCAGGGTCTCTTCGCCTCGATTCCGCGGATCACCGGTCCGGTCGACCGGCTCTCGCCGATCGGCGGCAGCGTGCCGTCACCGGGCGCCTGGCCGAGCGGGTGCAGGTTCCGCCCGCGGTGCCCCAAGGCCTTCGACAAGAGCGAGACGATGCCCCCGCTGCTGCCGCTCGGACCCGAGCACCGCATGCGCTGCTGGCTGGCCGCGGAGCCGGCCGATGGCCGCTGACGGGGGCCCGGTGAGCCTGCTGCAGGTCCGCGACCTGGTGAAGCACTACCACGCAGGGGGCCTCCTCCGCGCCGGCGCGCCGGCGGTGCGGGCGGTGGAGGGCGTATCATTCGACGTCGGCGAGGGCGAGACGCTCGCCCTGGTGGGCGAGTCGGGATGCGGGAAATCCTCGGTGGGCCGCACGATTCTACGTCTGCAGGAGCCGACGGCGGGTAGCGCGGTGTTCGAGGGCAGCGAGATCTTCTCGCTCGACCGAGTCGCGCTCCGGAAGATGCGGCGCCGGATGCAGATCATTTTCCAGGATCCGTACAGCTCGCTCAATCCGCGGATGACCGTCGGCTCGGCGATCGCCGAGGGCATCGAGATCCACCGCCTGGCCAGCGGGAGCGACATCGGGCGGCGAGTCGGCGCGCTGCTGGAGGAGGTCGGCCTCGATCCCGGCCATGCCCGGCGCTACCCGCACGAGTTCTCGGGTGGCCAGCGGCAGCGGATCGGCATCGCCCGGGCCCTCGCGGTACAGCCGTCGTTCATCGTCTGCGACGAGCCGGTGTCCGCGCTCGACGTGTCGGTGCAGGCCCAGGTGCTCAACCTGCTCGCCGACCTGCAGCGCGAGCGCGGACTCTCCTATCTCTTCATCGCCCACGACCTCGCGGTGGTGCGCCAGATCGCCCGCCGGGTGGCCGTGATGTATCTCGGCACCATCGTCGAGCAGGGACCGACCGAGGCGCTGCTCCGGGAACCGCGGCATCCGTACACCGTGGCGTTGCTGTCGGCCGTCCCCGAGCCCGACCCCACCCGGCAACGCTCGCGCATCGTGCTCGGTGGCGATCTGCCGAGCCCGAGCGCTCCGCCCACGGGCTGCCCATTTCACCCCCGCTGCTTCCACCCGCGCCGCGACCAGCGTTGCCGGACCGACGTCCCGGTGCTGAGGCCGGTGGGCGCCACATCCGCCGCCTGCCATTACGCGGAGACGACGCCCTCGCCCGCGGAGGCGTGAGCGCGGTCACAACCACCCGGGCACCCATCGACCATATTGGCGGGGTATTCAACCATGAGGTCAACATGAGCGATCACAAAGACCTGGCGACCGAGGGCACGGAGGACCGGGTAGAAGGGACGGCCGACGTCGTGGAGGGGCGGGTTCGCAACACCGTGGGTGGGGCGACCGGCGACACCAGCGAGCAGCTGAAGGGCAAGGCCAAGGAGCTCGCGGGCAAGGCCAAGCAGGCGGTGGGCAAAGCCAAGCAAGAGCTCGATCCCAACCCAGGCGTCGACGACGCCTGAGCGGTCATACAACACGAGCCCGGCAGGCCAGGACATCGGCCTGCCGGGCTCGTGTTGTTCGACCGGCTCAGGCCGACTTCGCCACCCGGCTGTCGAACTCCGCGACCAGGTCCTCCCCGATGCCGCGGCTGGGGGCTTCGTGGTGCGGGTCCACGAAGACCAGCGCCTCCCGCCTCGACACGACGGCGGCCAGGGCGGAGAGGACGGCCGGGCAGATCATCTTTCCCGTGAGCTGGCGCATGCTCTCCACCGCCTCGTCGGGCGACACGCTTTGCCGGTAGGGGCGCGTCGTGGTGAGGGCATCGTAGATCTCGGCGGCACAGATCAGCCGGGCACCCCAGGGAATCTCCTGTTCCGCCAGCTGGTCGGGATAGCCGGCGCCGTCCCATCGCTCGTGGTGGCTTCGAACGAAGACGCTCACCATGCCGAAATGGGGCACCGGCTCGAGGATCTGATGGCCGATCACCACGTGGCGCTTGACCTGCTCGAACTCCGTGCCGGTCAGCGGCCCGGCCTTGGAGAGGATGCCGTCGCCTAGGCAGATCATGCCGATGTCATGCAAGCGGCCGGCGAGCCGCACGGCTTCGATCTCGGTGTCGGTCCGGCCCATTTCGGCCGCAAGCGACGCCGCGAGCTGCGCCACCCGCACCGAATGGCCGGCGAGCCAGGGATCCTTGGTCTCCACCACGCGAACCAGGGATTCGAGCGTGGCCAGGGCGAGACTCTCCACCCGGGCCCGCTCCCGCCGCAACTCACCGAGGAGGCTGGCAACTTCCTCGCGCAGGACCCGTCTGGTAGCCTGCTCCTGGAGCACGTCGCGCCGGCGGGCAATGGCGTCCACCACAGCGCGCTCGACCGCGAACGAGTCCACCACGTCCGAGACGTAATCCATCGCGCCGGCCCGCAGACAGCTCACCGCCGCCGGAACGTCCTGCCCCGCACCGCAGACGACCACCGCCAGCGACGCTTCCCGGATCAGGCAGTCGGACACGAACCCGGGCAACCGCCCCTCGGCGAGCGAGGCGTCCGCCACCAGGCAGCCGTATTTCATCCGCGAGAGCATCTCGAGCGCCTCCGGCGCGGAGCGGGCGACGGCGACCGTGAATCCGTCGGCCTGGAGGCGCTCAGCCAACCCGGACGGTGCCGCGCTTTCCGGCAGGACGAGCAGCAGCCTGGCGCTGGTCTCAGGTGTCGCGATCATGGAACGCTCCGCGGGCGCTGCCGCATGTCTGGAAAATCCGGAAACCCGATGTAGGTTGGGGGATCGCTACCATCCATTCATCCAGCCGGGACCTGACGCTCCTGGTCGCCGCCAACCGCTCCTCCGCCTTCGGCGTCGCCGCGCGATGGGTGCTGCACGACATCCGGGGCCCGGCCCAATCGCTGACCCTGCTGGCCGATCTCGTCTCCGATCCGGATGGGGAGCTCGAAGAAATTCTCCGGGAGTCGTGCGGCCACCTCGGCCGCTCGCTGGATCTGCTGTCCCGGGTGCTGAGCCCCCAGCTTCCGGCGGCGCCGGGACCGATTTCGATCCGCGAGGCGGTCCAGTTCATCGGCGACCTGCACCATGCGGGCCGCGTCCCCACCCGACTCGAGCTGGCCGTCGATCCCACGGTGCAGGCCGCGACCGGCATCGTACGGCACCTGGAGCACGCCCTGCTCAACCTTCTCCTCAACGCCATGGAGGCGCTGCAGTCGCGGCAAGGCGGACTGATCAGGATCGCGGCCCGCAGCGACGGCGACACTGTGGAGATCGTGGTGACCGACAACGGCCCAGGGGTGGCCCCCGATCTGGCCGACAGGCTCTTCACGTCCCCTCTCACCACGAAACCCGGTCCACAGCTCGCCGGCCTGGGCTTGCTGGTCGCGAGCGAGGTGCTGCGTCCTACGGGCGGCACCGTGGCCTACGCCCCGAACTCGGGGCCGGGCGCGCGATTCGTGATCACCCTGCCGCGATGGACACGGCCGGGGACGCAGGCCGACTTCCCGTGAGCAGCTCACGGAGCATGGCCTCTCGCTCCCGAAGCGCGTCCAGCAGCACCCCCTGATTGCACCAGACCGCTTCCGCCAGCTCGGTCGCCGAGGTTCGCAGCTTTCGCCGCGCATCGAGAAACGGGTCCGGCAACACGGCGCCGAAACGGCCGTCGAGGTCTTCGAGCCGCTCATCGGGCCGGTCCACCAGGTGTTGGAGCAGCGTCGCCCGGTAGCGCTGCGTCTCCTGGATCGTGAGAAGCACGCGGCTCGCGAGCCGGAGGCTGGCCTCGATCCCGGACACGTCAGCCCGGCCCACCGCCTGCCGCTGCTGTAGCATCGCCCGCTGCAGCTCGCCGATCAGCCGGCGCTCGCGGTTCAGCGCGAGCGTGAGATCGGCGACCCCTTGCAATGCCGTCACGTCGAGATCCATGGGTTACCCGCGCCCCGTGTCGCCGGTTCGGGCAAGGAGATCGTGTATGGCCTTGAGGGCATCCGCGTTGATGGCGCGGGCCCGATCGATGATCGCGGGATCGAGCGATCCCAGCGGCAACCGTGGCGCCCGCCCCCGCGGCCGACGCGACAATCCTTCCAACGACTCCAGCGACCGCCGCGGCCGGCCCCCGCTCATGGGACCGCTCCGGTCGGAGCCAGACGCGAGCGCAGGCGCTTCAACGCCTGCGTGCGGATCTGCGACACGCGCGATTCGGTCACATGCATCACTTCGGCGATCTGCCGCTGATTCATTTCCTCGTAGTAATAGAGCGCCATCACGGTGCGCTCCTTCTCCGGGAGGTGGGCAATCGCGTCACGGAGGATCCTCACATCCTCCTTCCGGCCGAGCTCCTCGGGCGGGGTGGAGGCAGCCGAATCCTCGAGCCGCTCCTGGAGGGTCGGCGCGGTGCCGGTGGTGCCGCGCGAGTCGCATTCATAGGACATGTGCGTGCGGGAGGCGGTGTCGTCCCGCCAACGCCAGTAGGTGGACACGTCGATATCGAGCTGGTCCGCGACTTCTTCGGCACGCGGCGAACGCCCGAGTCGGAATTCCAGCGCGGTGGTCGCAACCTGGAGCCGCCGAGCCTTCACCCGCACCGCGCGCGGCGCCCAATCCTGGCTCCGGAGGTCGTCCAGGATCGCGCCGCGGATGCGGCGGACGGCGTAGGTGCTGAAGGCCAGGCCCCGCGAGAGGTCGAAACTGTCCAGTGCCCGGATCAGGCCGAAGGTGCCGGCGCTCACCAGATCATCCAGCTCCACCAGATTGGTGCGGCGGCTCATCTCGCGCGCGACATGGTAGACCAGCCCGATGTAGAGCTCGAGCAACTCGCGGCGGGCTCCCGGGTCGGCGGTATCCCGGTACCGCTGCCAGAGGTCACCCGGCCTGATCCCGTTCCTGACGGTCGCGGCGGACTTCACGCAATGCTCCCGATGGTCTCCACCAAGTCGAGCAGGTCGAGCCTCGCATCCCGGATCGTGTGGGCCGCCTGGGTCTCCATCAACCTCGCCATGAAGCGGCGGGGCTCCCGGACGGCGGCGGCGATCGATGGCTCCTCGAGGAGGATGGCCACTAGGTGGAGTCGTCGGTTCAGGAACCGCTCCGACGCGGCGGCCAGCTTGGCGAAGGCGTCCTGCCCTTCGGGCTCGTTGCCGCATCGGTTGACGACCACGTCAATGCCAACGTGTGGCGCCTGGAGGCTCAACATCTTCACCAGGGCATGGGCATCCATCAGCGCGGTCGGCTCCGGTGTGGTCACCACCAAGACCCGGTCGGCGCCCAGCGTCGCCGCGCGAACCACCGGTTCGATGCCGCCACCTGCGTCCACGATCACGACCTGGTAAAGCCGGAACAGGCCCGCCAGACGACAGTGCAGTCGGGCCCGCTCCAGCGCATCGAGGGCGTAGAGCCCTTCGGCGCCCGACTCCGCGGGCAGCAGCCACAAGTGCTCCGCCACGGGCTGCACCAGCCCCTCAACCCGAACTCGGCCATGGAGCACCGACTCGATGCTGTCCCGCGGGCCGATGCCAAGAAGCACGTGGAGGTTGGCCAGGTTCTGGGCGCCGTCGAACAGCAGCACGTCACGGCCCCGCTCGGCGGCCGCCGCGGCGAGCATGACGCTCACGACCGACTTCCCGACTCCCCCTTTGCCACTTCCGACCACGATCCTGCAGCTGTCGCCGGCGATGCCTGTCTGGTTCACGTTCCGCTCCGATGACGTGGCTCCTCACCCGTCAAAGGCAATCGGCGTACCCCGGGCTCTGAACGAGCGCCGAGCTTCGTGGTAAGCGGTTCCACTATCGCGAGTTGAAAGCGCCGAACGAGGCGGGAGGAAATTAAGTCGCGCAGTGCCCTGAAGCCGACCCGGGAAGAGTTGCCGGAAGAATTTGCCGCCGCCGGGCCGTTCCTGCCGGCCCGGGGGAGGAACCCGGTCAGCCGCCGGAGACTGCCCGCGGGCTGTTGAGCTTGTTGCGGAGGGTCCGTTCGCTGATACCCAGCAGCCTCGCGGCACGAGTGCGATTGCCGCCGGTGGCGGCCAGGGCGCGCTCGATCGCGATGCGCTCCAGGGCGTCGAGGTTGTAATCGATGGCGCCGCCAGGCGCGTCCGTCACGATGGCCGGGCGCCCATGACGCGCGGCGGCGTCCCGGATCTGCTGGTCGAAATCCGTCGGCTGCAGCACGCGGTCCCGGCAGAGGATGACGGCGCGCTCGACGGCGTTGGCCAGCTCCCGGACGTTGCCTGGCCAGGTGTAGCGAGGGAGGATCTCCAGGGTTTCCGGAGCGATCGTGGGCGAGGTCCCGCCGTGGAGCTCCGTCGCCCGGGTCACGAAGTGATGGACCAGGCGCGGTATGTCCTCCAGCCGTTCACGCAGGCTCGGGGCGTGAATCGGCACCACGTTCAGACGATAGTAGAGGTCTCCGCGGAACCGGCCCGCCTCCACTTCGGCCTTGAGATCGCGATTGGTGGTCGCGATCAGCCGGACGTCCACCTGAATCGGCTGATGCCCGCCCACCCGCTCGAACTCCTGCTCCTGGATGACCCGGAGCAGCTTCGACTGCAGGTCGAGCCGCATCTCCGATATCTCGTCGAGCAGGAGCGTTCCCCCGTGGGCCCGCTCGAAGGCGCCGGCCGACCGCGCGGTGGCCCCGGTGAAGGCCCCCTTCTCGTGACCGAACAGCGCGCTCTCGACCAGGCCCTCGGGAAGGGCCGCGCAGTTGACGGTGATGAACGGTTCGTCGGCCCGGGGGCTCTGATCGTGGATGGCCCGGGCGAACAGCTCCTTGCCGGTGCCGGACTCGCCCTGCAGCAGGACGGTGGCGCGAGAGGTCGCGACGGTGCTCACGACTTCCATGGCGCGGCGGAACGCCTCGCTGTCCCCGATCAGCGCGCGCCGCCCGCGAATTCTCACGATCTCCCGGCGGAAGGTCTCGTTCTCCCGCCGCAATCGCACGACCTCCAGCGCCTGGCGGACCGCGATCTCCAGCGTCTCCGCCTGGATCGGCTTGGTCAGGTAGTCGATCGCCCCGGACTTGATGGACACGACCGCGTGCTCGATGCTGGAATACCCCGTCATGATGATGACCGGGATCTTGTGGCCTTCCTTCTTGAGCTGGGCGAGGAGATCGAGCCCGGTAAGGCCCGGCATCCGGTAGTCGGCGATGATGAGGTCCACGGGCGTGCGCTCGACCACGCGCATCGCCTCGTCGACGCTCGACACCAGGATGGGGCCGGTGGCCGGCGCGAGCGAGCGTATGCTCGAGAATCACGCCCACAGCGGGTTCGTCGTCGATGCAAAGAATGGAAGCGGTCACATCGTGCTCAGCGATTCGAGAACCCCCACTCCGCGCCGGCCGCGCGGACGCACGACGCAGATGCACAACATAGCGTCTCCCGAACCATCCGTGATAGGGTCAACCAGCGCCACTCACCGGCGGACTTCCCGGCACTCCCACCCGAGCCCTATCTTCCAATCTGAAAGTTCGGCTGGCTGTGGCCCGGCGCGGCCCGCGTCCGGTCCCTCGGACGGGTGGCAGGGACGTGCCTGCAGACTCAAGTCATGGCGTGCCCCGGCCGATACTTTCCACATGCCGATAATCGTGACCACGGGCGCCCCTTACGAGTCCGACGGGCCCGGCAGGGGCGGCAGCGGGAAGGCCCCGGAGGGGAACCCGAGTACATCGGGCGCCGGGTCCGACCTGGAGGGAATCACCCGCGAGTGCCTGACGCAGGTGATCCGGCGGCTGGAGTCCGGGTTCTACGACACTCCGGAGGTCCGGGAGCATGTCGCGCGCCGGATCCGAGAGGAGCTAGACCCTTGACCAACGATGTCGATCTTCACCCCGCGATCCTGGTGATCGACGATGAGCCGACCATCCAGAGGACCGTGAAGCGGCTGCTCGAGCGCGTCGGCTACCGGGTGCGCACCGCGGGCAGCGGCGACGAGGCGCTGGCGCTGGTGCGCAGCGAGCACTTCGACGCCGTGCTCTGCGACTTGCACCTCGCCGGCGTGAGCGGGGCGGAACTGTGCGAGCAGATCTGGCTCGCCGCGCCCGACCTGGCCGGCCGACTGATCGTCACCAGCGGCGATCTCACGGGCGACGGCGTGGACCAGCTGGTGCAGCGCGCTCCGGCGTGCCGCCGTCGCCAAGCCCTTCACCGATCACCGACCTGCTCCAGGCGGTCGGAGCCATCTGCCCCGCGCCCCGGCCGGGGGCCGCGCCGGGCGACCGCAAGGCAGCCTCCTAGCCTCCTACCTCTCCTCCTTCGCTCGACCGCAGCCAGCCATTCGAGAGACTCTCATGGCGCGACAACTCATCTCCAGTGGCACGCCCTGGGAGCCGATCGTCGGCTACTCGCGGGCCGTCCGAGTCGGGAATACCGTGCACGTCTCGGGCACCACGGCCACCGGCCCCGACGGTAAGATCGTCGGCGCCGGGAACGCCTACGCCCAGGCGGCCCAGGCGCTCAAGAACATCGACGCGGCGCTGCGGCGGGCCGGGGCATCGCATGGCCGACGTGGTGCGCACCCGCATGTACGTGACCGACATCTCGCGTGTGGGAGGAGTTCGCCCGGGCGCACGGCGAGGCCTTCACCGCCATCCGGCCGGCCACCACGCATGGTGGAGGTGCGGCGGCTCATCTCTCCCGACATGCTGATCGAGATCGAAGCGGAGGCCGTGGTCGAATGAATCCCGTCGAGGCCTTCGCGACCCTGGACCTCCGGGTGGGTCGGATCCTGCGCGCCGAGCCCAACGAGCGGGCCCGGAAGCCGTCCCACAAGCTCTGGATCGACTTCGGTCCGCTGGGCGAGAAGACCTCGAGCGCGCAGCTCCGGGCACTCTACCGGCCCGAGGACCTGGTCGGCCGCCTGGTGGTGGCGGCGGTGAACCTGGGGCCTCGCAACATCGCGGGGTTCACCTCCGAGGTGCTGGTGCTCGGGCTGCCCAGCGAGACCGGCGAAGTGGTGCTGCTGGCGGCGGAACGCGAGGTGCCGCTCGGGGGCCGGGTCTACTAGCCGTCGTTTAGGGGGACTCGAGGTCGAGCGCGGGTCGGAGAACGAGCCCGGTGACCGCCCCGTCTTCCCCCATGGTCCACTCGAGCAGCATCTTGTGGTGCGAGCGATCGAAGGTCGAGGTGCGGCTATAGATCTTGAGCGGGCTTCGGCTCTCGATCGTCTCGTTCACCTGGCCCTGCTCGCGACCGAGTCGCGTCACGGCCTGACCCGCGAAGCTGGCGAGCTCCGTGACGCTACCGAAGGTCTGCCGCATGTCTGGCGAGAAGCGGTCCCACAGCTTCTCGTACTGGCTGCCGTACAGCCAGGCCGTGTATTGCCGGCCCTGCTGCAGAAGACTGCTGGTCTGGGACTCTCCACCGCCGCCGCAGGCCATAGTAGCCGCCGCCACGGCGAGTCCGTAGGTCCATCCGCGCATCGTTCGTCCTCTAGGGTTCCGCGGGACGCCGGAAGTCCACCGCCACGGGAGCGCACATGCGGGTCTATATCTCCGTAGACATGGAGGGGGTGGCCGGCGTGGTCCACGAGGACCAGACCGACCCCATCGATCCCCGGCATGCAGGAGAGTATAACCGATTCCGCCGCCTCATGACCAGCGAGGCGAACGCCGCGGTCGAGGGCGCCTTCGCCGCCGGGGCCACCCGCGTCCTGGTGAACGACAGCCACTGGCGAATGCGAAACCTGCTCGCGGAGGAGCTCCATCCCGGGGCCGAGCTGCTGAGCGGAGGGCCCAAGCTGGGCTCGATGGTCGAGGGGGTGGACTGGGGTTCGATGCCGCGATGTTCGTCGGCTATCACGCCATGGCCGGGGCCGCGCACGCGATCATCGACCACACCTATACCAGCCTGGTTCACGCGGTGCGACTCAACGGGCGCCCGGCCGGCGAGCTGGCCATCAACGCCGCGCTCGCCGGGCACCACGGGGTGCCGGTGGTCCTGGTGAGCGGGGATCAGGCGCTGGCGGCCGAGGCCAGGGAGCTCCTGGGTGACTGCGTCGAAGCGGTTATCGTCAAGCACGCGGTGGGCCGGTTTGCCGCGCGGAGTGTGTCGCCCACCGAATCGTGCCGCCGCATTCGGGAGGGGGCCACCGCCGCCCTCCGGCGGCGCCACAATCCCTTCGTGCCGGAGCAGCCGGTCACGATCGAGGTCGAGTTCGCGCTCACCCAGATGGCCGACATGGCGGAGTTGGTCCCCGGATCGACGCGGACGGGGGGGCGGACGATTCGAGTACGTGCATCAGGACTATCGCGAAGTGTTTCGAGCGTGGCGGGCCTTGTACAACCTTGCAGGGGTGCAGTGATCCAACGGCCTCGACGCGCCCGGGTGTGGTCGGACCCCGATCCTAGGCGCCTAGCTGCACCGACAGCACGCTCCGCACATCGATCGGCAAGCCGACCCGGCAACCGGTCTGCGACTCATCCGCCGGCTGGCCGACGACACTGACCCGAGCCCCGTCCCGCAAGAGGGCCGGCGGTGCCTGCCGGGGCTGCAGCTCGTAGCGCCGGCCGGTCTCGGCCTCGAGCTGCCAGCACCCGCCCTCCACCTCGAGAAAGTGAATGGTGCCGATCAGGCGGAGCTCGCCGGTCCCGCTCGCCGTCGACAGCTCGCAGCGACTGGGCGTGCCCGCCAGCGAGGAGGACCAGCGGAGCGAGCGTGACGCGGAACCGCGGAGCCGTCATCTCATCGCTCCCCTGGTGATCAGCTCCTGCACCCGTGCGACCAGCTCGTCCGGGTGGAACGGCTTTTGGAGAACCGGCACCGTTGGTTCCAGCAGCTTCCGGCGCGCCAGCTCGTCTCCCGTATGACCCGACATGTAGAGGACCGGCAGGCCGGGGTGGGACAGCCCCAGACGCTCACCGAGCTCGCGCCCGTCCAGTCGCGGCATCACGATGTCGGCCACCACGAGGGAGACCTGGCGTCCGTTGGCCGACATCTGCTGAAGGGCCGCCTCGCCGTGCTCCGCCTCGAAGCACCGTGTAGCCGTAGATCTCCAGCGCCCGCCGCGCGAGCGCGCGCACCATGGGTTCGTCGTCGACGACCAGGATGGTCGCGCTGCCGCTGCTCCAGCGGAGCCGGCTCCGGGTGATCCGACGGGGTCCTGGCGGGCTCGGATACCAGCGGCAAGTACACGTACCAGGACGTTCCCACGCTGGGATCGCTCTCGCCCCAGATGTAGCCATTCGATTGCTTCACGATCCCGTAGACCGTGGCCAGGCCCAGCCCGCTCCCTTCCCCGACCGGCTTGGTGGTGAAGAACGGCTCGAACGCCCGGACCAGGGTCTGGGGATGCATCCCCTCGCCGGTATCGGCGATGGTCATCCGGGCGTAGTCGCCCGGCCGGATCTCGATGCCGGGGTGCAGCGCGGCGAACTCGCTTCCCAGCCGCTCCCGGGTGGTAGTGATCGTAAAGCGTCCGCCGCGGCTCATGGCATCGCGGGCGTTGAGGGCCAGGTTGAGAATCACCTGCTCCAGCTGGCCTTCGTCGGCATACACCATTCCGGCATCCGGAGACAGCCCGAAGGTCACCTCCCGGTCGGCGCCCATGAGCTGGCGGATCAGATGCCCCATGCCCACCAGCGTCTGGTTCAGGTCGAGCAGCCGCGGGTGGAGCATCTGCCGCCGGGTGAAGGCGAGGAGCTGGCGCGCCACATCGGCGGCGCGTCCCGCGGCCCTCCGGATCTCCTCGGTATCGCGCCGGAGATGCTGGGGCAACTCGCTCCGACCGGGCCATGAACTCGCAGAAACCGAGCACGACGGTCATCATGTTGTTGATCTCGTGCGCGATCCCGCCCGCGAGCTGGCCCGCGGCCTCGAGTCGCTGTGCCTGCTGCACCCGAAGCTCCGCCTCGCGCTGTTTGGTCACGTCGGTCAGCACGCACACCGCCCGGAGCGCCTCGCCGTCGGCGCCGGGCAGCACCCCGGCGGACACTCGGACGCGCTTGCCGTCCACCGCGATCTCGCTGCCCAGCGGCGGCGAGCCGTCCGCCAGCGCCACGAACGGCGGCACGTCGAGCGTCGCGAGTGCCGGGACCAGCTCCGACAGGCGCCGGCCCTTGAGGTCGGCTGCGACTCACCAGAGCCTCGAAGGCCGCGTTCCATTGCTCGATGGAGCCGGTGGGGTCCAGCACGCAGACACCGTCGCCGATCGCCTCGAACGTCGCACGCCACGCCGATTCGGCCTGCCTCGCTTCCCGCTCCGCGCTCCGGACCCGGAGCAGCGCGCGGACCGTCGCGAGCAGCACCACCGGGTCCACGGGATGGGTGAGGTAGCCGTCCGCGCCCCCGTCCAGTCCCGCCGCCAGGCTCACCGGATCGGTGAAGCTCGCCGACAGGTGCAGAATCGGCAGGTGCGCCGTCCGCGGCTCCGCCCGCACCCGGCGAACCACCTCGAGACCGTCCATATCCGGCATCCGGATGTCGAGCACCATCAGGTCGGGCAGCTCCCGGGCGATCCCGGTCAGTGCCTTCCGGCCATCGGCCGCCTCGGAGACGCGGTAGCCCGCCTTGCGCAGGTGACGGACGACGGCATAACGGTTGGCTTCGGTATCGTCCACCACCAGGATGAGGGGGATCTCAGACATGCTCGGGCCCTTCCGCGATCATGGTCATCGCCGGCGTACCCTCGGCGGGTGTCACGCGCGGCCCACCGTAAACCCGCGGCAACCGCAGCTCGAATCGCGACCCGACCCCCGGTGCGCTCTCCACCTGGAGACCGCCCCCGAGAAGGATGGCCAGCCTGCGCGACAGCGGCAGGCCCAGGCCCGTGCCCGCCGACTCGCCGCTGGAGCGGGCTGTCCACCTGGGCGAACTCCTCGAAGATCCGCGCCTGGTCCTCGGGCGTGATGCCGACGCCGCTGTCGCTCACCGCGAAGACCATGAAATCGTCCGCCGCCATCTCCGGCCGAGACCCGGATCTCGCCGCGCTCGGTGAACTTGATGGCGTTGGAGATGAGGTTGCGCAGGATCTGCGACAGCTTGCCCTCGTCGGTGTGCAGGGTCACCTCGAAGTCGGGGGCCTCGAAGGCCAGCCCGACCTCGTCGGTCGTGAGGAGGGGCCGGAACATTCCCCGCAGCGCGCCGAACATGTCGGTCACCGCGAAGGACGCGAGCCGCACTTCGGTCTTCCCCGCCTCGATCCGCGCCAGGTCCAGCAGGTCCGCGACCAGGTCCGCCAGTGTGGTCGCCGACTTCTGGATCAGGGTCACCTGCAGCTCCTGCTCCGGGGTGAGCTCGCCGTCCATGCGCGAAAGCAGGATGAGGGTCATGTTGAGAATGGAGTTGAGCGGCGTGCGAAGCTCGTGGGTGATGCCGGAGAGAAACGCGGACTTGAGATGCGAGGCCCGACCCAGCTCCGCCGCCCGGTCGTCGAGCTCGGCGTAGAGGGCCAGCACCCCGCGGTTGGTCTCCGCGAGCTCGGCGTTGAGCCGGTCCGTCTCGGCCTGCCGCTCCGCGAGGCCGGCCAGGGCGCGGAGCAGCTCCTGGTTCCGGTGCTCGAGCTCCGTCAGAGCGTCCTCGGTTCGGGTGGCCGCCAGCACCCGCCCGAGCTCCGCCGCGGGGAGACGGCTCCGAGCGCGCGTGGCGGGTGGGAGCGGCTTGCCGAGGGTAACCGTGGTGCCGTGTCCGGGCACGGCCTGGATGCTGAACCCCTCGGTGAGCCGACGGGCGCCCATGATGCCCACCCCGAGCCCGGTCGTGGAGTGATACCGGCCGGACAGCACCTGCTCGAGGTGCGGGATCCCCGGGCCGGCGTCCTCCACCCGGACGATCAAGGCTGGGGCGAGCGTCGCCCTCGAGCTCGAACTGCACCCAGCCGGCCCCCGCGTACTGGACCGCGTTCCGTGCGATCTCGGAGACGGCGGTGGCGAGCCGAACCTGATCGCCGTGATCGAGCCCCAGGTGGCCGGCGATCTGGCGGGTGCGCTGCCGCGCCACCACCACATCGAGGTCGCTACGCAGCCGGAGTTTGAGCAAGGGGATGCTCACGGCCCGCCCTCGTCGTCGAAAAGCCGGCGGACCACGACGCCGACGTCGTCCCGCCGCCGGGCATGGTCGCGGTAAAGAATCGCGGCGACGAGGGCCGGGTCCTGCCGGAAGAGGCCGGGATACCGATCGAGCTTCCAGCGACTGGCGAGTCCATCGGAATGCATGACGAGCAGGGTCCCGGGGTTCCACGGATACACGAATTCCTGCGGCTTCCGCATCTGGTGGCCGATCGTGCCGTTGTGCGACACCAGGCTGCGGGCCGTGTTGCCCGTCAGCAGCACGGCGGAGATGTTGCCGACGCCGGCGAAGCGGATCTGGCGGTTGCGCCGGTCGATGGTCGCCACGGCCACCGCCGCGCCCCGGGTGCCACGCATCCCCGCGTGCAGGAGATCCATCAACTGCTCCGGGGAGGCCCCCGGGCGCTCGCGAAACAGGTGCACGGCGATCGAGGCGGCCTCCTCGGCGGCGGGTCCGTGGCCGAGCCCGTCCGCCATCAGGAGGCCCTCCGCGCCCTGCGCGGTGACCACCGCCCACGCGTCTCCGCACGCAGTCTCCCCCCGCAGCGGAACCGCGAGGCCGGCCAGGGTTGCAGCCGGACCGCCGGGCCCCCCGGGCCTCGCCCAGAAAGAACCGGCACACCAGCGCGGTGCCGGCCTCGGGCGCCGACCAGATGGCGAACTCCTCGGCGAGGCGCCGCATCGCGCCGAATCCGCCGCCCATGCCGCCCCGGCTGGAATAGCCGTCGGCCAGGGCGGCCTGCAGGTCGCGGATGCCCGGTCCCTGGTCGACGCTGACGAGCTCGAGGCCGCGGGGCTCGGGATCGTGGAGCCGGCGAACCAGCAGCTCGCCTCTGCCCGCGTGACGGATCAGGTTGGTCGCCGCCTCCGTGGCCACGATGCCGATGTCGTTGCGGGCGCCTTCGTCGAAGCCGGCCTCGGTCGCGACCGCCGTCGCCACCCGCCGGGCCTCGCCCACCTGGCTGCCATCCTCCACCGCCACCGCCACTGTCGCGCCGTTCCCCATACCCTGCTCCAACCGGTCGCGCCGGCTAGCGCCAGCGAGCGACCTGTACCCGGGTTCCTTTGCCGATCTCGGACTCGATCCGGAACTCGCTCATGAGCCGTCGGGTGCCGCTCAATCCCAGCCCCAGACCGGTGCTGGTAGAGTAACCGTCGGTCAGGGCGAGCGCTGTGTCGGGGATCCCCGGCCCCCGGTCCTCGAAGGTCATCCGGATCCCCTTGCGACTGTCGTCGTTCATCATCTCGACCCGGACCTGCCCCCCGCCGCCGTGCTCGAGCGCGTTGCGGGCCAGCTCGCTGGCTCCCGTCACCAGCTTGGTCTGGTCCACCAGGCTGAACCCCAGCTCCATCGGCGCGCGCGCGCACCAACTGCCGGACCCGGACGACGTCGGCGCTCGACCGGATGTCGAGGGTCTCATCCCTCAGCGTCGGCATCGGCCTCCCCCGACCTCTCCCGGAGGACCGCCGGCACCTCGGCGCGGAGCAGCGCCATGCCGCGCTCGACGTTGAGCGCCGTCCGGACGCCCGGGAGGGTCAGCCCCAGCTCGACCAGGGTGATCGCCACCGCCGGCTGCATCCCGACCAGGACCGTTCGGGCATCGAGGATCCGGGCCATGGCGGCGATGTTGGCGATCATCCGCCCGATGAACGAGTCCACCACCTCGACCGCGGAGATGTCGATCAGGACGCCGTGGGCACCGGTCTTGGCGATCATCTCGGTCAGGTCGTCCTGCGAGCGCGAGCGCGAGCTGGTCGTGCATGTCCACCTGGATGCTCACCAGGAGGAGCTCGCCCATCTTGAGGATCGGGATCCGCTCCATCGCCGGCGCCTCAGGTCCGGGCCGCGGGCCGGACCACCAGGCCCACGCGGTGGAGCGCCACCTCGAACGCGTCCGCCAGCGTGGCCTTGGTGATCACGGTGCTGAGATCCACTCCCAGGTGGACGATGGTGGAGGCGATCTGGGGGCGGATCCCGCTGATGATGCATTCGGCGCCCATGAGCCGCGCGGCGGTGATCGTCTTGAGCAGATGCTGGGCGACCAGCGTATCCACCGTGGGCACCCCGGTGATGTCGAGAATCGCGACCTCGGCCCCGGTCTCGACGATCCGCTGGAGCAGCAGCTCCATGACCACCTGGGTTCGCGCGCTGTCCAGGGTGCCGATCATCGGCAGGCCCAGGATCCCTTCCCACAGCTTCACCACCGGCGTCGAGAGCTCGAGCATCTCTTCCTGCTGCCGGGCGATCACCGACTCCCGCTGCCGCTGAGACACCTCCGTGGTGTGGAGGCCCAGCTTGTCGAGCACCGAGCTGGCGGTCCAGATCTCGTCGGCCAGCGCGGCCGAATCGGTGCCGTATTCCTGACGCAGCGCCTCGAAGAGCGGCTGTTTGAGGGAAAAGACGAAGGTCGCCGTCTCCGTGGGCGAGAAACCCTTGCTCGCGCGAGTGCGGGAGATGTCCGCGAGCAGGTCCCGCACGGGGGCCCACGCCGGCCCTTCGAGGTCGGCCAGCGGGCCGCGGGCGGCGGCCTGTCGCACCCGCGAGAGAAAGTCGCGGGAATGGCCGGCGAGCTCGGCCTCCGAGAGCAGACCCCGGCGAGCGGTCCCGCCGGCGAGCTGCTCTCGATTCCATTGCGCGAGGATCTCGGACTCGCGTCGCTCGAGGATCTGGGGAAGACGACTGGTCGCGACGGGAGTCACGGGGGTCCCTCCGAGTGGGCTGTCGAGTGTTGGGGGCTGACGGGCAAGAGGGCCGCGAGCGGAAAGTGTCTCAGATGCATTCTCCTGCCCGAAAAGGTACGGCTGGACCCCCCCCGGGGGCAACGCCGGTGGGAACCTCCAGCCCCCGGCCGGCATTAGAGCCCACGTCACCGGATCGCCGACAACACACCCAGGAGAAGAGAGGCCATGAGAGCCATCGGAACGCTGGTGCTCGCCCTCGCGCTCGCCGCCGCCGGCGAACTCGGGGCGCAGAGCACGGTCACCAGGAAAACGCTGACGCTGGAGGGGGCAAAAGCGGTCGCCGCGGCCGCCGCCGCGGAGGCGAAGCGGGCCAACGAGGGGGCATCCATCGCCGTGGTGGACGACGGCGGGAACCTCATGTACCTGGAACGGATCCAGCCGACCTTCGCCATGGGGACCCACATCGCGACCGAGAAGGCGCGCACCGCGGCGCTCTTCCAGCGGCCCAGCAAGGCCCTGGAGGACGTCATCATCAGCGGGCGCACCACGCTGCTGAGCGTGGTACCGGCGCCGCTGCAGGGAGGCGAGCCGATCGTCGTGGACGGGCAGATCGTCGGCGCGATCGGTGTGAGCGGGGCGGCAAGCGCCGTCCGGGACCAGGTCATCGCGGCCGCCGGGGCCGCCGCGCTGGGCGCCAAGACCAGCGCGAGCCGATAGGAGCGAGCCATCATGCGCATCGGGATCATTCTCTTCGCGTCGGCGCTGCCGGCGCTGCCGCTGGGCCTCGCGCAGGCGCAGGCCGACGATGGAAAGGTCACCGTCCTCAGACACGACCAGGTCGAGAACGCGTTCGCCAAGGGCGCGCCGCTCGTTGAAGTCGAGGACTACAAGATCCACGCCAGCCGCCGGGCGTCGGAGCCGGGGCTGGCCGAGATCCACACCCGGGACACCGACATCATCTACGTGCTCCAGGGCTCGGCGACTCTGGTGACGGGCGGCAAGGCCGTGGCGGCCAAGTCCACCGGTCCGGAGGAGCTGCGCGGCAGCGAGATCGAAGGCGGTGAGACCCGGGAGATCACCGTGGGCGACGTCGTGGTGGTGCCGAACGGGACGCCGCACTGGTTCAAGCAGGTGAACGGTCCGCTGCTCTATTACGTGGTCAAGGTCCGGCAGGACAGCCGGAAGACGGCCGTAGGAGCGATGTGATGCGCCGCCTCCTCCTGGTGTTCCTGGTCTCGCTGGCGGGACCGCCGGAATACGCCGTGGCCCAGGAGACCACCGACCTGCCGGCGACGCTGCCGGCCGCGGTGGTGGATCTCCGCACGGCGGAAGGCGCCCGCCTGGTCGGAGCGACCTGGCGCTACAGCGACGTCGCGGTGGTCGAGGTCGACCACCGGGAGCCGGGCGCGGACCTGCGTCCCTCGGGAGCGCCCAACCGCACCAACGACATCACCCCGCACGCCGGGGCCGCGGATTTCGACGATTCCGGCTGGACACCGCATCGAGCCGGACGGCGCTGGAGTCCAGGCGCTCCCACGGGCGGCTGGCCTTCAACTGGTACCGTACCCGGGTCACCCTGCCCCGCAGGGTGGCCGACTTCGACGTCACCGGCTCGACCGTCGTCTTCGAGCTGGTGATCGACGACTACGCCGAAATCTGGGTGGACGGCAAGCTCCCGGTGGTGCTGGGACAGACGGGCGGACAGCTGGTGAAGGGGTTCAACGCCCCGAACCGGGTGGTGCTGACCAGCGATGCCCGGCCGGGGCAGCAATTCCAGATCGCGGTGTTCGGCGTGAACGGGCCGATCTCCAACCCACCGGTCAACTTTATCTGGATTCGCTCGGCGACGCTGGACTTCCACGCCACGGGCAAGGTCGGAGGCGCGAGCCGCGGCCGGCGGGTCGATCGTGCGTCTCGATCCGGCGCTCGACCGGATCGTGCCGAAGGACGCGAAGATCGAGAAGCTCGCGGGCGGATTTCAGTTCACCGAGGGCCCGGTCTGGCATCCCGACGGCTACCTGCTGTTCAGTGACCCCAACGCGAACACGATCTACCGGTGGTCGCCCGAGGGCGCGGTGTCGGTGTACCGGAGCAAGAGCGGGTACAGCGGGTTCGATATCGGCGCCTACCGCCAGCCGGGCAGCAACGGGCTCACCCTCGACCGCAACGGCCTGCTCACCATCAACGAGCACGGCAACCGCCGGGTGACGCGGCTGGAGCGGCCGGGCAACATCACCGTGCTCGCCGACCGGTACCAGGGCAAGCGGCTCAACAGCCCGAACGACCTGGTCTACCGAGTCGGACGGCTCGCTCTACTTCACCGATCCGCCCTTCGGACTGCCGCGAGGCGTTCGACGACCCGCGGAAAGAGCTGCCGTTCAGCGGGGTCTACCTGTGGCGGGACGGGACGTTGACCCTGCTCACGTCGGAGCTGAGCGGGCCGAACGGGATCGCCTTCTCGCCGGACGAGCGCTACCTCTACGTGAGCAACTGGGACCTGAAGCGAAAGGTCCTCATGCGCTACGAGGTGAAGGAAGACGGCACACTCGCCATGGGGCAGGTGTTCTACGATTTCACCAGCGAGCCCGAGGAGGTCGCGCTCGACGGGGTCAAGGTGGATCAGCGGGGAAACGTCTACGTCTCCGCGCCGCGCGGAGTGTGGATCCTGTCGCCGGAAGGCAAGGCTCTGGGCCGGATCGAGCTGCCGGAACACGACGCGAATTTCGCGTGGGGTGACGAGGACGCGCGGGGACTGTACCTGACGGCGAGCACCGGGCTGTATCGGGTGCGGGTGAGCGTTCCCGGCATCCGGCCGCCGCTGGCGGTGCAGTCCGCGAGTCGCTGAGAGTCATAGTCGGCGCCTTCGGGTCGCCGCGACCGCCTGCGTTCCGGCTGGGCCGCCGTTCGGCTCGGCTGGGGCGCAGGCGTCGTTCGATCCGGTGCCGATTCCGGTGGGGCGCTTGGACCAGTGCCCGACCGGGTCACGCGCGGGTCACGGGCGGGCGGTACGGTGGGGTGACAGTCGCCCCTCATCCCAACCGGAGTCGCTCATGCCACCCCCAGGAACCCGCTCCGCTCCCGGCTTCCCGGCTGTACCTCGGTCCCCCCGCGCCTTGGCGCCGTCCGCGGATCGGGAGTATCGGCCGTTTCCCGATGAGGAGGGCCGGAACTCCCGCCAGAGTTTCCTCGAGATCCCGCTCATGATCCGGGCCCTTGGCCTGCCCGTCGGGGGGCGGGTGCTCGAGGTCGGGTGCGGCAGAGGGGTAGCCATTCCGGTGCTGCACCGGTTGCTTCGGCCGTCGCGCCTCGTCGGGCTGGACCTCGACGCCGGATTGCTCGAAACGGCGCGGGTCCGACTTCGTGATGCCGGCATCGACGCCGAGCTGGTGACCGGCGACGTCCGGCGCATGTCGTTTCCGGACGCCTCGTTCGATCTGGTCATCGATTTCGGGACCTGCTATCACATCGGCCGCTCCGCGGCGGCGCTGGAAGAGATCGCGAGAGTCCTGCGGCCCGGCGGACTCTTCGCACAGGAAACGCCCCTCAGCCAACTGCTTTCCCATCCGGTCCGGTCGTTCGGCCGGCGGATCCCTTGGCGGCTGGTACCAGTGTTCGAGCGACACCGGACGGCATTCCTGTGGACCACCCGCCGCCGCACGCCGGGGGGCCGCCCATGACCGGGGTCGGGCGCGGTCTGCCCCTGGTGGGTCACCTGCCCTGGTTCTACGCCGACACCAACGGATTCCTGCTGCGGCTGGCGCGGTCCCGGGGCGACGTCGCCCCGTTCCGGCTGGGGCGAGGCGAGGCGTTCCTGCTCTCCCATCCGGACCACGTGCACCAGGTGCTGGTCGAGGACGCGAACGGATTCCGTAAAGGGCGCCTGATGCAACGCGCCCGCCGGCTGCTGGGCGACGGACTCCTCACCAGCGAAGGGGACCTCCACCGAGTCCAGCGTCGCCGGCTGCAGCCGGCGTTCTGCCGGCGGCAACTCCATGCCTATGGAGAGACCGTCCCCCTGATCGCGGGCCGAATGGCGGATCGATGGATCCACGGTGAAGTGCTGGACCTGAAGGCGGCAATGGATGAGCTGGCGATGACGATCGTCGCGGCCACGCTGCTGGGTACCGATCTGGCAGCGGAGTCTGCTCCCATCGCCGCCGACCTGCGGCTGCTGGCCCGGTGGGTGCCGGTGCTGGCAGCACCGATGGCGCAGCGACTCGAGCGCGCCGGACTGCCGCCATTCCGGCGCGCCGGACAGGCGGCGGACCGGATCGACGCGGCGGTACGAGGCCGTCTGGCCCACGCCAGGCCATCCGGCGACCGCAGCCTCCTGTCGCTGCTCCAGGGGGGACCGGACGGGGTACCCATGCCGCTCCGCCTGGCGCGCGACGAGACCATGACGCTCTTTCTGGCCGGCCACGACACCACCAGCGCCGCGCTGACGTGGACCTGGCATCTCCTGGCCACTCACCCCGACAGCGCTCGGCGGCTCCGGCGGGAGCTCGACGAGGTGCTGGGAAGCCGCGACCCCGGTCCGGGAGACATTCCCGCACTGGTCTATGCCGGCATGGTGTTCGACGAAGCACTCCGGCTGTATCCGCCCGTAGGGCGGATCGGCCGACGGCCGATTCACGACTACCGGATCGGCGGACACCTCATTCCCTCCGGCGCCGCCGTCTTCCTCAGTCCCTTCGTCACCCAACGCGATCCGCGCTGGTGGCCGAGGCCGGACCGATTCGATCCCGCACGCTGGACCGACGAGGCCCGGAGCGGGCGGCCCCGCTACGCCGCATTTCCCTTCGGCGCGGGGCCCCGCTCGTGTATCGGCGGTGAGATGGCTCGGATGATCGGGACGCTGGTCATCGCCACGGTCGCGCGGCGATGGCGGATGACGCCTCAGGCGGGAGCGCCACCGAGAATCCGCTCGATGCTCACGCTGAAGCCGAAGGGCCCTCTGTACCTGCGGCTGGAACGGCTCGGTGGACCTACTGCTTCACCCAGGTGGGCCGCAGATCCCGCGTAACGTCAGTGACCAGGGAGCGTACGACGTCGCCGTAGGTTTCGTCGGTGTCCCGTATTGCGACCGAGGGCAGCCCTCCCGCGAGCGCGACTGTGCTGACCGTACCGGTGGCGGCCGAGCTCGAGCGCCAGAGGGTCCCGCCCGCGCGGGTCGACAGCAGGCGCACGTGGAGATCGGCGGACACGGTGGTCCGCAGGTTGACCTCGCTGAGTCCGAGGCGGGCCTTGGGCTTCACTCCCGATACCTTCAGCTCGCCCACGAACACGGCCCCGATGTCCTTGGCCTGGCCGATCGCCTGCGCCACGCACTACCGGATCCGTGCCTGGGGGCAACGCCTTGATCACCGAGTCCGCGTCGGTCAGCTCGAGCAGCTCGACTCCCGGCTGACCCGCCAGCACCGCCTCGGCGAAGCGTTGGGTGGCCAGAACACTCATGGCCCGGTCCTCGGCCGCGGCTCCGAAGGTGACCAGGGCCACCCGGCCGTGCCGCTGGAGATCGAGCCGAGGCGGCACCTGGGCGTACTTGGAAGCGCACGCGGAAAGCGCCAGCGTGCCGCAGACCGCGAGGAGGGACCTCGACCGGCTGAATCGATGGGGGCGTTTCCAAAGCATTTGGGCCGCACCAGAAAAGGGAACCCTCCTGGGGAGCAAGAGGCGCGCCGCCGGTCGCCGGTCGCCAAAGTCCACCGCCGAAGCCAACTTGGGTTGGTTGGAAACGCCACCGCGAGCCGGCGACTACTCCGAGGTAGACCCATGCCCACCCTCGACACCCGCAGCATCCGTGGCTGAGCAACTCGTCCGGCGATCCCGGTGACCGTCCTCGCCCGACCGCCCTGCGACGACGGGGTCATCCGTGGCGGGCTGCGCACCGACGGTTGCGCCGACCGAGCCAAGCCCTGGGTGCTCGCCGCGACAATTCTCGGATCGAGCATGGCGTTCATCGACGGCTCGGTGGTGAACGTCGCGCTGCCCGCGATTCAAGCCGATCTCGGCATGTCGGTATCCGGTGCCCAGTGGGTGGTCAACGGGTACATGCTGATGCTGAGCGCCCTCATTCTGGTGGGAGGCGCCGCCGGCGACCGCTTCGGGAGGCGGCGAGTGTTCGCCCTCGGAGTGACCGGCTTCACCGCCGCGTCGGTGGCGTGCGGGCTGGCCCCGGGCGGGGGAGCGCTGATCGCCGCGCGCGCCCTGCAGGGGATGAGTGGCGCGCTGATGGTGCCGAGCAGCCTCGCCATCATCAGCGCCGCCTTCCCCGAGGAAGAGCGCGGCAGGGCCATCGGGACCTGGGCGGGCTTCTCCGCGCTCACCACGGCTCTGGGCCCGGTGCTGGGCGGCTGGTTGGTCGACGTGGCGTCGTGGCGCCTGATCTTCTTCGTCAACCTTCCGGTCGGGGCGGCCACCCTTTGGCTCATCCTGCGTCGGGTCCCCGAGAGCCGGGCTGAGTCCGACACCGCGATAGATTGGCGCGGCGCGCTGTTGGGGGTCCTGGGCCTTGGGGCCCTGGCCCAGGGACTCACCGCCGCGGCCACGCTCGATTGGACCCAGCCGGCAGTCGTCGGCTCGCTGGGCGGCGGCGTGCTCCTCCTCGCCGCCTTCGTCCGGCACGAGTCGCGCGTGGCGTCGCCGATGGTGCCACTGCACCTCTTCCGGTCGCGCTCGTTCAGCGGTGCCAACGCCATGACCTTCCTGCTCTACTTCGCGCTGGGTGGTGCCCTGTTCTTCCTGCCGTTCAATCTGATCCGGATTCAGGGCTACTCGCCCGCGTACGCCGGCGCGGCCTTCCTCCCCTTCACCCTGGTGCTCGGGCGCCTTGTCCCGCTGGTCCGGCGGACTGGTCGAGCGCTACGGCGCGCGCGCGCCGCTCACCGCCGGGCCGATCATCGCGGCGGCGGGGTTCGCGCTGCTCGCCGCTGCCGGAGATCGGCGGGGCCTACTGGACGACGTTCTTTCCCGGTCTGGTGGTGCTCGGTCTGGGGATGGCGGTCAGCGTCGCGCCGCTCACCACGACGGTGATGGGCGCGGTTCCGGACCCGTACACCGGCGCCGCGTCTGGCATCAACAACGCCGTCGCCCGGATGGCCGGAATGCTGGCGGTCGCGATCCTGGGTACCGTGGCGGTCTGGGTGTTCGGCACGGTCCTCGACCGGCGCCTGGCGGCGTCCGACGTGTCGCCGCTGGTTCGGCGGGCCATGGCCCAGGAGGCTTCGCGACTCACCGAGGCACGGGTGCCCGCGGTGGCCGGCCCGGGGCTGCAGGCGGAGTTCGGGCGGGACCTGGCGGAGTCGTTCGTCGCGAGCTTTCGGGTGATCATGCTGACGGCGGCGGCCCTCGCCGTGCTGAGTGCGGTGTGCGCCGGCGCTCACCATCGGCGGGAAGCGCCGTGCCCCGCCAGCGAATGAAGCGGGCCCACCGGGTCGCGTCCGGCCGCTGGCTGACGGCCCCGTCCGGAGTACATTCGCCTCGAGACGTCGGTCCATCGCCGATCCCAGACCCGGAGTGCATGACGATGCTGATGACTATCCGTAGCGGCGGCCGGTTGACCGGCCTCGTGCCATTCGCCGGCGCCCTGCTTCTGCTCGCCGGGTGCGCCGGCGTCACCCCGATCGGGGAGCTGCTCGACAATCCCGCGCGCTACGACGGCAAGTCGGTTCGGGTCGAGGGCGAGGTGAAAGAGTCCGCCGGCGGGCTCGGACTGGGCGCGTACCAGGTACGTGACAAGACCGGCACGCTCACGGTGGTGAGTGAAAAGAGCGGTCCGCCGCGCACCGGCTCGAAGGTCGGGGTGAAGGGACGGTTCGAGGCCTTGATCACGCTCGGCAGCCGGAGCCTGGCGGTCTTGCGGGAAGAGAGCCGGGATTCACGCTGAGATCAAAAGTGCCGGCTCGTCGACGCGCCGGCGTGTCACCGGCGCGTCAGCTATTTGAGAAAGGTTACCAAGCGAGCAGGCCGACCTCGTCGAGCGAGGCAGCCACCAGCACCAGCGCCGACAAACTGGGCGACTGACGAAACGCGAGCGCGGCTTCGCGGACCACCGGGGACGGGTTCTGCCCGGTCTGCCGCCGGGCGCTGCGCTGGGTACGGCCCATCTCGCGGAATACCCGGCGCAGCGCTCGCGTCTCACGCGGCGTCGCGGAGCCAAGGGTCCGACCGGTCTTGGCGCCGCGCCGCTCGCCGCGCCCCTTGTCGGGAAGCGTCGCGGCGGCGCGGTCGACCCGCTCACGAACCCGGTCGATCAGGGGTCGAGGCGGAGAGGGACGGACTCTCGGACGACTTGGGAGACGTTGCCATACTCACCTGCCGGTGGCGGGAGTGGAGTCGACTTGCCGGACGACGCGCGGCTCACCCCTGTAAGATAGCCGCTGGTACGCCCGATTGCCCGGCCGGTCGGCGTGCCGTAAGACAAGCCGTTGACGCGGAGAGAGATGGGTGAGCGACATGTTGGGCCTCGCGGCGATCTCGATCGGCGCGGCGGTGGCGATCGCCCTGTGGGTGTACGGGCTCTACTGTTACGTCCAGATGGTTCGCCATCGCCGGCCCGGCGTGAGTCCGTTGGAGCTGTCCTGGTCGTCCGACCGGCTGACGCCCCTGGGCCTGGAGTACCGGCGGCGCGCGCTTCGGAGCTACGTGGCGTTCGGCATCCTGGCGGTGGTGCTCATGCTGCTCGGAGGCCTGCTGGCGGCGGTGTGGCGCGAGAGGGGCGGCCTGAGCAGGTCCGGGACCCGGCCGCATTGGTTGCACACGCAAGCATGCGCAGCTATGGTGCACCGATGGCGGCCCGACCTACCCCCGAACACTCGCCGCCTGGCGCGCGCTCCTTACCGTGCACGCCGACCTCACCGAACGAATCGACGCCGCATTGCGCGAGGCCGGCGTCATTCCCCTGCGCTGGTACGACGCCCTCTTCGCCCTCTACGAGGCGCCGGGCCGCCGTCTCCGGCTGGCCGAGCTGGCTCGGGCCGCCCTGCTCAGTCGCAGCGGTCTCTCGCGGCTGGTGGATCGGCTGGAGGCGAGCCGGACTGCTGACCCGGGAGCCCTCCGAGGACGACGCGCGGGGCGCCTACGCGGTGCTCACTCCGCAGGGGCTCCAAGCGCTCAGGCGCTGCTGGAGCGTCTACGGCCGGGAGATCGACCGGCTGATCGGCCGGCGGCTGACCTCTGCCGACGCGCGCCGGGTCGCGGCGCAGCTCGGCGAGCTGCTGGAGCGCCCGGCGGCGGGCGAGGCCTAGCGACGTAACCGACCCGCCCGTCTATATTGGTCGCACCCGTTTACTTCCCCTCGCCACCCGCGAGAGAGCGCTCATGTCCCTCGGGTCCAGCTTCCTCGACCAGGTGAATCGCGCCTTCGACCACGCCGCTGGGTTTACCCGGCACGATCCCACCCTGCTCGCCAACATCAAAGCCTGCAAGAATCTCTTCTACACCAGCTTTCCCATCAAACGGGACGACGGCACCATCGAGGTGATGCATGCCTGGCGGGCGGAGCACAGCCATCACAAGCTCCCCACGAAGGGCGGCATCCGGTACGCCGAGGCGGTCGATGCCGAAGAGATGCAGGCCCTGGCCGCCCTGATGACATACAAGTGCGCGCTGGTGGACGTGCCGTTCGGCGGCGCCAAGGGCGGCATCAGGATCAACGCGAAGCGCTATTCGGCCGCGGAGCTGGAGCGGATCACGCGGCGATACGTCTTCGAGATGGTGCGCAAGAACTTCTTGGGGCCCGGCCTCGACGTCCCCGCCCCCGATGTCGGCACCGGGCCCCGCGAGATGGCCTGGATCGCCGACACCTACACGCAGCTGCGCCCGGGTGAGCTGGACGCGCTGGGCTGCGTGACGGCCAAGCCGGTGGCCGCCGGGGGCATCCGAGGGCGGGTCGAGGCGACCGGCCGGGGCGTCTTCTTCGGCGTCCGCGAGATCTGTGGTGTGAAGGAGGACATGAAGGCCCTGGGCCTCAGCCCGGGCCTGAAAGGCAAGCGGGTGGTGATCCAGGGCCTCGGCAACGTGGGCTATCACGCCGCGCAGTTTTTCCAGGAGGCGGGAGCCGTACTGGTGGGATTGTCGGAGTCCGAGGGCGCGATCGCGAACCCGAAGGGACTCGACATCGAAGCCGTGATGGCCCACCGCCGGGAGCGCAAGAGCATTCTCGACACGCCGGGCGCGACCAACCTCGCCCGCCGGGAGGAAGCGTTGGAGCTGGAGTGCGACATTCTGATCCCCGCCGCGCTGGAGCGCCAGATCACCGCGGAGAACGCCCCCCGGCTCAGGGCCAAGATGGTGGTCGAGGCCGCGAACGGCCCCACCACGGTCGAGGCCGACGAGATCCTGTCCAAGCGCGGGATCATGGTGATTCCCGACGCCTACATCAACGCCGGCGGGGTGACCGTCTCGTACTTCGAGTGGGTCAAGAACCTTGGTCACGTGCGCTTCGGCAGGATGCAGAAGCGCTTCGAGCAGGGGGCCTACAGCCGCTTGCTCGAGGCGGTGGAGGGCGTGACCGGCCGCAAGTTCACCCCCGAAGAGGTGGAGCGGGTGACCCACGGCGCCAGCGAGGAAGACCTGGTGAACTCGGGCCTGGAGGAGACGATGGTCGGGGCCTACCACCCGATCCGTGAGATCTGGAAGCAGCACGGTGGCAAGGAGACCATGCGCACCGCCGCGATGATCGTGGCGATCGACAAGGTGGCGGTGAGCTACGAGCAGCTCGGCATCTTTCCCTGATCCCCACCGGAGGTCTCATGAACAAGCGCTTCCTGACGGCCTGGCTCGTCATTTTCCTCGCCTGGATGGTGGGGAGCTTCGTGGTCCACGGCACCCTCCTCCGCGACGACTATCTGGCGCTTCCGACGCTGTTCCGCCCCGAGGCGGAGGCGGGGCCGTATTTCCCGCTGATGCTCCTGGCTCACGTGATCATGGCCGGAGCGTTCGTGTGGATTTACGTGCGGGGGATCGGGGACGCGCCCTGGACGGGACAGGGGATTCGGTACGGACTGGCCGTGGTGCTGCTCGCCGTCGTGCCCATGTACATGATCTACTACGTGGTGCAGCCGATGCCCGGGCCAACAGTGGTCAAGCAGATCGTGTTCGACGGCGTGCTGGTGACGGCGCTGGGCCTGCTCGTGGCATTTCTTTATAGCGGCTCGCCGACGGGCCTAGGCGCTCCGGCCGGCCGGCTCCCGCCCCGAATTGCCCCCTCGGTTCGAGGGGGCTAGCATCCTGCCCATGACGCCGACGCCCCTCACACCCGAGCCCCCCGGGATCATTCGGGTCGGCTCCTTCGCGGGATTCGTCCCCCGGTTCGACGAGCTCATCGGCTCGTCCAACTCCATGGTGCTGTACTTCATCCATTCGCGGCGGTGGCGGGAGAATCACGACGCGGCGATCAAGACGTTTCTGGGCCGCGGCAACGCGGCACTGGAGATCTTTCTGCCGGATCTGGAAAACCACGAGCTGATGTTCTCGCTGGAGAAACACTTCGACGACGGCCCCCTGATCCCCGCGATGGTGCAGGATGCCTATCGCTACTTCGCCCGTCTGGCCCGGGAGTATCGGAAACCGATCCAGGTCCGGCTTTTCGGGCGGTACCCCACCTACTCCTTCTACAAGTTCGACGAGCGCGCGGTCATGGCGATGTATTCCAACAGCGTGGCGAAGAAGGAACTGCCGGCCTTCGAGATCACCATGGACGGCTTGTTGGGGACGTTTCTGGCGGCCGACATCGAAGACTTGAGGCGGGAGTGCCGCGAACGCGCCCCGGACGACCTGGACTCGGTGATCGGCAACGCAACCGGGGAGCACCGCTAGACCTGCATCTGCTTCCACCCGCCCCGGCGGAAGAGCACGATCGCCACCAACCCGGCCAGGGATTCCGCGAGGACCACCGACCAGTACACCCCCGTGGTCCCGATGCCCAGCTCGAGCGCCAGCAGATAGGCCAGCGGGATCTCGAACAGCCAGAAGCAGAAGAAATTGATCTTGGTCGGCGTCATGGTGTCGCCGGCGCCATTGAAGGCCTGGGGCATGACCATGGCCCAGGCATAGATCGGGTATCCGTACGACCAGATCCGCAGGCACTCCGCTCCCGCCGCGACCACGCGGGGCTCGGACGTGAAGATCCGTACCAAGGACTCGCTGAACGAGACGTACACGCCGGCCACCACCAGCAGGAACCCCATGTTGGCCCAACCGGTGATCCACACCGCCCGCTCGGCACGCTCGGGCTGCCCGGCACCGAGATTCTGACCCACCAGCGTCGCGGCAGCATTGGAGACCCCCCACGAGGGCAGCAGCGTGAAGATGAAGATGCGCACCGCTATGGTGTAGCCGGCCAGCGCCTCGCTGCCGAACTCGGCCACGATGCGGACCAACCCCACCCAGGAGGAGGTCGCGATGATGAACTGGCCGATGCCACCCAGCGAGGTGCGGATCAGCCGGGCCATGACCTCGGTCTGGATCCGGACCTGGGACGCCAGCACCCGGATGTGCTTGGCGCCCCGCAGCAGAATCCAGAGCTGGACCAGCACACCCACGCCCCGCCCGATGTTGGTCGCGATCGCGGCACCCTCGAGACCCATCGCCGGCAGGGGACCCCATCCGAAGATGAGGGCCGGGTCGAGCACGATATTGAGGGTGTTGGCCAGCCAGAGGACCCGCATCGCGATCGCCGCGTCGCCGGCGCCGCGGAAGATCGCGTTGCCGATGAAGATCAGCATGATGACGACGTTGCCGCCGAGCATCCACGCGGTGTAGCGCGACCCGTGCTCGATGCTCCAGGCGTCGGCGCCCATGAGCGTGAGGAGCTCTCGCGAGAAGAAGATCCCCGCGAGCGCGAAGGGGATGGAGGCCGCCACCGCCACGACGATGCATTGCACGGCGGTGTCGGCGGCGGCCTCGGGCTCCTGCTCGCCGATGCGGCGCGCGACCAGGGCGGTGGCGCCCATCGAGAGTCCGATCCCGACGGCGTACACCAGAGTGAGGACCGACTCGGTGAGCCCGACCGTGGCGACGGCCGACGAACCGAGGGTGGACACGAAGTACACGTCCACCACGGCGAACACCGACTCCATCACCATTTCGAGCATCATGGGGACGGAGAGCAGCAGGACGGCCCGGCCGAGGCTGCCCCTGGTGTAGTCCAGCGAGGTGCCGCGAACCGCGTCGCCGAGGTCGCGCAGGAGCGCCCGGAGGCGCGCGGCGGGGGACACGGGAGCGGCCCCGATCACGCGTGTTCGGTCGCGGTTGCCTCGAGCTCCGAGATCCGCCGATCGCAAATCTGCGGCAGCACGGCGAAGAAGTACTCGACCACGAGCTGCCTGCCGCGACGGTCGGGTGATCCGAATGGAGGCCAGGTCACACCCGGATGAACTCCGCGACCGCCGGTGCCTTCCGCAGCGCCGCAAGCGCCTCGAGGTCGGGACGCTCTGGTGTGTCTCGGCCGCAGTCCACCATGCAGAGGAACCCCAATGGCTCTTCCGTGCCGGCTCGGAACTGATGCCAGGTGAGGGGCGGCACCGCCACCAGGTCATGGGTCGCCAGGTCGAGTATCCCGTCGCCCACGAGGGCCCTGCCCCGCCCGCGGATGATCATGATCGCGTGCGCGTGGCGGTGGCGCTCGAGCGAGGAGTACCCGCCCGGCACCAGCTCGAAGTAGCGCAGCTGGCAACCGAGCCCGTCCCCGCCCTCGAACAGCAGCTGCCGCGTGATGCCGGCGAAATGGGTGCCGCCCGGCTTATAGGCGGACACTGGGACGCCGTCCCAGCGGAACTCGGCAATTCGTCGAATGTGGGTTTTCATACCGGCTCCGCGGCCGCCGCCTGGGCCACCCGGGCCACCAGCGCGCGCGTCCGCTCATAGAGTTCGTGGCCCGCCTCGTAAAGCGCTCCGCCGATCAGCAGGATGCTGTCCCGGCCGTAGAGTGCCAGGACCTCCTCGACCTGCCCCACACCGAGTCCCCCGGCGGGAACGGGGAAACTCGGCCGCACGCGTGCGTTCGGGGCTCGCAAGGTCGTGGCCAGATCGCGGCAGGTTTCGGTCTCGAAGGTGAACCGCCCGCCCGCGTGGGGAAAGATCACCGCATCGGCTCCATACCACCGAAACAGCTTCCCGAGCAGCACCGTCACGTCCGCCCGGAACAGCCCGGCCAGGGAGGGATGCGCCAGGATCGGCAGACCCTCCGGCATCGCCGCCAGCTGGTGGAGCAAGGGAAGGCCGACCACCATCGGCGAGAGCATGACGGCCTTCGCCCCAGCCTCACGAGCGATCGCCAGCTGTCGAATCACCCGCTCGGGCGTGCCGATCAGGTTGGGGACGTACAACGTCCGGGTGCCCTCGGTCGCACGGAGACAGGTCTCCAGACGGGCCTCGAATGGGCAGAACGGGTGGTCGGCGAGCCCATGGTCGTCCTTCACCAGGTCGACGCCGGCGGAGGCGAAGGTGCGGCAGAGGGTGCCGAGCTGCGTCGGATCGAGCCCCATCGGCTTGAGCGCGGTGGCCACGAGCAACCGGCCCTCGACGCCGGTGAGCGCGCGTAACCCGGCGATGCCGGCCCGGGGACCGGGCAGCCAGTCGAATGCCGCCTCGGGAAGCTCCACGTCGGCGAGCACGACATCGGGATGGAGAGAGGAGTTGCCGAAGAGGACGTTGAGCAGCTGGGCGGGGTCGTGGGCGGTGGTGACGAGGGGATGGGACATGGTGACCCGATAGGTGCCGCCCGATCGAGACTCGATGCCCTCGACCCGGCCCAGGACCCGCTCGGTGACGCCGGGCTCCCCCAGCGAAGCGCGCGGCAGCTCGACGGCCTGCTCCAGCAGGAGGGAGTCCGCCCGAGCCTCGATCTCGCGGGCTTCGCAGCGGACCAGATAGCTCACGCGCACCGCGGGGGCACCCACGTTCAACGACTGGGTGGAGCGGGCGTCTCGTTCGCGAGTGCGCCAGGGACGAGCACTGAAACCACAATGACCTCGGAAGCGGGCGCCGCTCGATGCGGTGCGCGCCAATACTAGAAATACCGACCTCACGAGACAAGGGAACACGCCGGGGCGCTCCGGTCGGGGCGGGTCAGGCGCTAGATTCAGAACTACGGCGAAATGGCCGGCTCGGTCTTGGAGGGACTATACAGATTCGCCGCGTCGCCGTTCTCGGAGCCGGCGCCGCCGGCACGATGGCGGCGATCTTCGCGGCTTCCGCAGGAGCGGAAACGCTGTTGCTCGAGTCCACCACAGACGGCGGGCGCAAAATCCTCATCAGCGGCGGCGGCCGCTGTAACATTCTCCCGGCGCGAATAGACGAGCGACGGTTCGTCACCGATTCCTCGCCACATGCACTGCGCAAGATTCTTCGCGCCTGGCCGCTGGCGGACCAGATCGCCTTCTTCGAGCGCGAGCTGGATATGCCCCTGGTGGAAGAGGCGGACACGGCGAAGCTCTTTCCGGCCTCGAATCGGGCGCGCGACGTCCGCGACGGCCTCCTCGCTCTGGCAGCGCGGAGAGGCGCACGATTCCTGCCCGGTACCCGGGTCACAGGCCTGGTACCCGCCTCTCACGGCTGGGTGGTGGAGCGGCAAGGTGCCGAGCCGCTGGCCGTGGATGCGGTCATCGCGGCAACCGGCGGGCTGTCGGTGCCCACTACCGGGAGCGACGGACTAGGACTCACGATGCTTCGGACATTGGGGCATACCGTCCATCCGACGTACCCGGCGCTGACGCCGGTGGTGTCCCAGCCATCGTCGTTCGAGGGCCTGGCCGGCGTGTCGCTCTCGGTCATGATCACGGCCAGGGATGGCGCCCGGCTGGGCAGCTCGTCGGGGGGATTTCTGTTCACCCACCGCGGATACAGCGGGCCGGCGGTGCTGGACGTCTCCCACGTCGTCGCGCGCTCTCGGCTGGAGGCCGACGGCGGCGCCAGGTTGACGGTGGACTGGACCTCGTTGGACCAGGCGGCCTGGGAGCGCGCGCTCCGGCCGAGCGGCACCCGCACTGTGGGCGGCGTGCTCCGCCGGGAGCTTCCCGAGCGGCTGGCGGACACGCTCGCGGGCCTGGCCGGCGTCCAGCCCGCGCGGCCGCTGGCGCAGTTGCGCCGGGAAGAGCGGGTGCGCCTGATCGGCTTGCTGGTGGGAACCGAGCTGCCGTGGTCCGGGGACGAGGGCTACCGGAAGGCCGAGGTGACGGGCGGCGGAGTGAGCCTGGCGGAGGTCGATCCGGGGACCATGCAAAGCCGGCGCCATCCCGGCCTCTTCATTTGCGGCGAGGTACTCGACGCATTCGGCCCCATCGGCGGGTACAACTTTCTCTGGGCCTGGGCCACGGGCCGGGCAGCCGGATTGGCCGCCGCCCGGGCCGGCCGGGCCTAGTTCCGGAACACCAGCTTCAGAATTCTCCCCTCCGTGCCGGCCAACCAGCCATGGTGCCGGTCGGCGAACGCCACCGCTCCGCCATCCGTGGTGCGGACGAAGCACGCGTGCGAAAGGAAGCGAGCCATATGAACTTTCCGGTGGAGGTAGTGTCAAGAGGCATGGTCACCCGATGGTCCGTCTCGTACCGGGGCAAAAGTCCTCGAATTTCCCTTCGTCGATCACCATGTACGTCCTGGTCACCGGCAGCTCGGGGGCCATCGGCTTCGCCATCGCCGAGCTCCTTCGGCGGGACGCGCACGTCACGGGCCTGGATCTGCGGGCCGGCCCGGAGACGACCAGGATCGGTGACATCGCCGATGAGGAGCTGGTCGGGAGGCTGATGCACGGCGTGAACGCCGTGGTGCACACCGCCGCCCTACACGTGCCGCACCTGGCCGCGTTCGGCGAGGAGGAGTTCCGGCGAGTCAACGTAGAGGGGACTCGGGTGTTGCTCCGCGCCGCGGCGGCGGCCGGCGTCTCGCGATTCGTGCTCACCAGCACGACGTCCGTGTACGGCTGCAGCGAGCGTGCCGGCCCGCCCGCGACCTGGGCGAACGAGAGCCTCACGCCCCGGCCATCGGACGTCTACGACGGACCAAGCTCGCGGCCGAAGAGCTGTGTCGGGAGACTGCCGGCGGCGGGCTGAGCGTGGTGATTCTCCGGATGTCACGGTGCTTCGCCGAACCCGAGCCTCTGATGGCGTTCTACCGGATGTATCGCGGGGTAGACCGCTGCGACGTGGCCGAGGCCCATCGTTTGGCGCTGGTCGCGGCAGTGAGGGGATCGGTCACCGTGAACGTCTCCGCCGCGTCGCCATTCCACCGGGAGGATCTGGCGGCGCTATGGGACGATCCCTGGAAGGTCATCGAGCGACGGGTGCCGGGCGTGCGGGCGGCGTTCCAGCGACGGGGCTGGCCGCTCCCGCAGAGGATCGACCGGGTGTATCCGATCGACCGGGCCGCTCGGGTGCTGGGATACCAGCCCCGCCAGGGGATCGCGCGGATGCTGGGACTCGAGACTCGCTGAGGTACTGGGACTTGGGAGGTGTCCCGGGCGCCGGGCGGTACGGGCGCTCGGCTCGTGAGTATTATTCCGCCCGATGACGCCCGCGAAACTCCTCCGCCTTCGCCTCCATAATCAGCGCCTGGCGACCTCGCCCTTCGACGACCCAGCCGACCTGGTGCGATGGATGGGCGCTGTTCAGGCCCAGGACTACGCGGGCGCCCTCTGGGCCATCGGGCTCCGCACCCGGAATGCGACCGAGCGGATGATCGAGAGGGCGATCACCGACCGGGCGATCGTCCGCACCTGGCCGATGCGCGGCACACTGCACTTCACGGCGGCGGAGGACGCCCGCTGGATGCTCGACCTGTTGGCCCCTCGCGTGGTGGCGGCGAGCACAGCACGGCTGGAGCGGGAATACGGCCTGGACCAGAGGACCCTCGCACGAAGCCGTGAGGTCGTGGCCCGGGCACTGGAAGGCGGCCGGCGCCTGACCCGGGACGCGACCTATCGGACCCTGGAGCGCGCCGGAATTTCCGCGGCTGGTGGGCGCGGACTCCACATCGCCTGGCGCCTGGCGCATGACGGCCTCATCTGCTACGGGCCGCGTGAAGGGAAGCAACAGACCCTGGCGCTCCTCGACGAATGGATCCCGGGGGGGAAGCGCCCGGCGCGTGACGAGGCCCTGGCCGAGCTGGCGCGACGCTACTTCACCAGCCACGGACCCGCCACGGTGAACGACTTCGCCTGGTGGTCGGGGCTCCTCCTGACCGACGCCGCGGACGGCCTGGCCCTGGCGACGGGATACCTGGTCTCGTTCGGGCTAGCGGATCGGACTTACTGGGCTGCGCCTTCAGCGCCCGTAGACGACAGCTCCCGCCGCGCCTATCTGCTGCCGGCCTTCGACGAGTACACGGTCGCCTATCGCGACCGAGACATGCTGGTGGAATCGGCTCATGGGCGGCCTGCCACGGGCATGGACATCCTCAGGCCGGCCATCGTGGTGCGCGGACGGGTGAAGGGATCCTGGACCAGAACGGTTGCGAAGCACACGGTCACGGTCCGGCTGAGTCCGTTTACCCGCCTCGCCGCGCCGGCGCGACGAGCGGTGAGCGCTGCCGGTCGGCGGTACGCCGCGTTTCTGGAGCTGCCCGCCGTTGCCTCCTGAGCTTCCCCCCGCGCGCCGGCGCGCGCGGAAGCTGTGGCGCCGGGCTCGCAGCGTCGCGGCGCTCCTGCCGCCGATCGCGTTCCAGTGGCTCCGGCATCTCATCTGGCACGGAACGCTCCTCCCTATCTCGCGGCCGAGGACCCTGACGCACCATCTCTTCCTCAAGATGGCCCGCGACCGCAATCCCCTCCTTACGATCACGGCCGACAAGCTGGCGCTGCGCGACCACGTGCACGCGCGGCTCGGTCCGGGCTACCTGCCCGAGCTCTATGGGGTCCTCCACTCCCCCGGGCAGCTCCTCGACCTCGAGCTGCCACCGAGATTCGTGGTCAAGGCGACGCACGGGAGCGGCATGACGGCCGTGGTGACCGCGGACGACCCCGCCACCCGCCGGGCGATCGTCACCCGCGCCGTGAAGTGGCTCGCCTATCCCTACTGGCGCAAGAACGGCGAATGGGGATACCGGGGGATCCAGCCTCGTCTGGTGGTCGAGGAGTTTCTGGACGCCGGCACCGGGGAGACGCCGCCGGATTGGAAGTGGTGGTGCTTCGGCGGGCGGGCCGCGCTGCTGCAGGTGGATCACGGCCGGTTCACCCGCCACACCCGGAATTTCTACGATCCGGACGGCGACCCGGTACGCCTCGAGCTGACCTACCCACCCGGTCCGAGCAGCGACCTTCCCCCCACACTCACCGCGATGCGGGCCGTCGCCGAGCGCCTGGCGAGGGAGTTCGCGTTCGTGCGGGTAGACCTCTACGCGATCGGGGCGCGGGTGGTGGTCGGTGAGCTGACCCACTATCCCGAGGCCGGGAACCAGTTGTTCTATCCTCCGGAATGGGACACCAGGCTGGGCGCGCTCTGGCCCGAGTCGAGCGCCTAGTGTCCACCGGTCGGGTGGCCGGGGTGGTGCTGGCGGCGGGCTCCTCGTCACGGCTCGGCATCAACAAGCTGTTGGTCGAGCTCGATGGCGAACCGATGGTGCGCCGAGCCGCGCGGCGCGCGCTGGAGGCGAGCCTCGCGCCAGTCATCGTCGTGCTAGGATTCGAGGCGGAGTTGGTGGCCGCGGCCCTCCAGGGACTCGACGTGGCACTGGTGACGAACCCGCATCATGCCTGGGGGATGGGCCACTCCCTTCGCGCGGGGATCGAGCGAGTTCCGGTGGACTGTGACGCCGCGGTCGTGCTTCTCGCCGATATGCCGCAAGTGACGGCCGCCATGTGCGCCCAACTGGTGGCCCGCTTCCGCGAGGGAACCGAACCGCTGGTGATCTCGCTGTACGGCGGCGTGCAGGCTCCGCCGACGCTCTACGCTCACCGCCTCTTTCCCGCTCTAGGCTCGGCCGGCGCCGAGGGCGGCAGGCGGATCGTTCGGGAGCATCGCGACGAGGCCGCGACGGTGAGCTGGCCGGCCGCGCTGCTCGCCGATCTCGACCGTCCCGACGACCTCGAGCGGTTTCGTTCTCCCGGCACGGAGTAGGAATGCAGACACCGAAGCTGATCGGTCGCCTGGCCCGGGACACACCCACCGAGCCCAAGACTGCCCCGGGCTCGCCCCGAAAGCTGCCCGACGACCTCCTCCGCCAGGCGACTCGGCGGGTGGAGATCATGGCGCTGATCGCGGCCGCGCTCTGGACCCTCGCGCCGGGGCTGGCACACGTCGCGCTCTACTTCACCAACCCGGGCGACCCCCGCTGGGCCCGGTTCAACGTCGTGGATGGCATCGCGGCCGGGGGCATCGGCATCTCCCTCGCCCTCTACGGCTACCTCCGGACCGGGAGGCGCGACGCGGCGTTCGTGATGAACCTGGCCCTCGCCTACATGGTGGTCATGTCGTTCGGCATCGGCGTACTGATCCACTGGGGAGAGCCGTCTTACACGCCGACCGACTTGAATCCCATGATCAGCTGGATCGGGCCGATCATTCTCATCACCGCGGCGATCGTGCCTGCCGAACCCTGGAAGATGCTCGTCGCGGGCTTCGTCGCCGCGTCCATGGACCCCGTCGGGATGGCCGCCGCAAGTGCCGCCGGACTGTACCGATACGGGTCGCCACTGAACCCGCTGCTAATGCACTACCCCAACTATCTGTTGCTCGGCGTCGCGGTCGTGATCTCGCACGTGGTGACCCGGCTGGGACAGCAGGTCAGCAGAGAGCGCGAGATGGGGAGCTACCGGCTCGGGGCGCTGCTCGGCCGCGGCGGCATGGGCGAGGTGTACCTGGCGACCCATCGCATGCTGGCGCGGCCTGCCGCGATCAAGCTCATCCGTCCCGAAGTGCTCGCGTCGACCGACGACACGCTGGCGCAGACCGCCACGACGCGCTTCCGGCGCGAGGCCGAGGCGGCGGCCCGGCTGCGCTCGCCGCACACCGTCGAGCTCTACGATTTCGGCGTCACCGAGGATGCGACGCTCTACCTCGTGATGGAGCTTCTGGAAGGCATCAATCTCGAGCTGCTGGTGCGGCAGCAGGGGCCCCAGCCCGCGTCCAGGGTGGTCCACATTCTCCGCCAGGTATGTGAATCGCTGGAGGAGGCCCACACCCAGGGCCTGGTCCACCGGGATATCAAGCCGGCCAATATCCACCTGGGGAGGCTGGGGCTTCAGGAGGACTTCGTGAAGGTGCTCGATTTCGGCCTGGTGCGCTCCATCGCCGGGGCGGACAGCGATTCGCTCACCCGTGGCGCCGGGATGACGCCGGGAACGCCCGCCTACATGGCGCCCGAGATGGCGCACGACCAGAAGCTGGACGGGCGGGCGGATCTGTATTCGCTGGGGTGCGTGGCGTACTACTTGTTGACCGGACGCCTGGCCTTCGAGGGCGAGACGCCTCTGCAGACCATTCTCAAGCACCTCCAGGAGCCGCCCGAACCACCGTCACGGCTGATCGAGACCCCCATCCCCCCCGCGCTGGAGACGCTCGTGCTGGCCTGCCTGGCGAAGCGCCCCGAGGACCGGCCGCCGAGCGCCGCCGCGCTGGCCGACGCGCTCGCAGGGGTCGCCTTCCCTTCCCCCCATCCCTAAATTGGGGTTTCCCCCCGACCCTGACGCCGTGAACCCTGAGCTCGACGAGCAGCTACAGCACGCCCTCGGAGACGCCTATCTCCTGGAGCGGGAGCTCGGAGGCGGGGGGATGTCCCGCGTCTTCCTGGCCCTCGATCAGGCGCTGGGCCGCCGGGTCGTGGTGAAGGTCCTCCTGCCCGAGCTGGCCGCCGGCGTGAACGTGGAGCGGTTTCGCCGGGAGATCCTGCTCGCGGCTCAGCTACAGCATCCGCACATCGTCCCGCTGCTCTCCGCCGGTCAAGCCGGCACGCTTCCTTATTTCATCATGCCGTTCGTGGCCGGCGAGTCGCTGCGGGCGCGGATGGGCCGGGAAGGCGAGCTGCCGATCGCGGAGGCCGTGCGGATCCTGCGCGACGTGGTCTCGGCGCTGGCCTACGCCCATTCGTGCGGCGTGGTCCATCGCGACGTCAAGCCCGACAACGTGCTCATCTCCGGCGGCGTCGCAGTGGTGACGGATTTTGGCGTGGCGAAGGCGGTGAGCATCTCCTCCGACTCCGGAAGCAGCGCAACCCCGATGACCACCTTCGGCGTCGCGCTGGGCACCCCGACTTACATGGCCCCGGAACAGGCCACGGCGAGCCCCCAGACCGACCACCGGGCGGACATCTACGCGCTGGGTGTGATGGCGTACGAAATGCTGGCGGGAATGCCGCCCTTCGCGGGGCGCTCTCCGCAGGCGATGCTGGCCGCCCACGTGATGGAGGAGCCGGAGCCGATCGAGCGCCGGCGGCCGGTGATTCCGTCGATGCTGGCGGGCCTGGTGCGCGATTGCCTGGCGCAAGCGCCCGGCCGACCGGCCGCAGACCGCGCTCGAGGTGATGCACATGCTCGATGCCATCGCCACGCCGACCGGCGGGACGGTCCCGACCACCGCGGTCCGCCCCCTGACTCCCAGGAATGGAACGCCGGCGTCTCGACGGCGGATCGCGGGTGCGATCGTCGCGCTGGCCCTCCTGCTGGGAGTCGGGGGACTCTGGCTGTGGCGACAGCAGCCGGTGCCGGCAGGGCCCGGCCTCACGGCCGCTGACGCGCCCGCGGTCGGCACCACATCCGCGGTCGACTCCCCGGGCTCAGCGCCGCCGGTCCGGCCGTCCCCGCCACCCGCGGACCCGAATGTCCCGGCAGAGCTGCCCGTCCCGCGCGTGGACCCGAAGCCGACGCGCCAGCAGAGGCCGGTGGTTCCCCGCCCCGCTGAGACACCGAGTCAGCCTCCCGCGGTCCGGCCCCCGCTGCCGCAGGACCCGTCGCCCGCGCCCGCCTCCCCACAGATTAGGGTTCCGGCCGAGAGCGGCGCCGTTTTCCCGCCGGCTCCCGCACCCTCGGCTGTCACCGCTCCCCCTCCGGTTCCACGCCCCGTCGCGGAGACGACCGCGGCCAGGGACACGAGCCCGGCGGCAGCTCCGCCCGCGGCGTCGCTGCCCTCACCGCCACGTCCCGCCGATCCGAAACCGGAGATCCAGGGGCTGATCACCCAGTACGCGCGCGCGATCGAGTCGCGTAGCCTGAATGATCTGAAGCGGATTTATCCGGGGATGACGGCGCCGCAACACCGCGGGTGGGAGCAGTTCTTCCAGCTGGTGCGCGACGTCACGGCCCAGCTCGAAATCGAGACCCTTGATGTAAGCGACTCCAAGGCGGAGGCTCGGGTTCGCGGCACCTACACCTACGTCAACACCAGCACCCAGCGGAGCGAGCGCCAGCCGGTGTCCTTCAACGCCGCGCTGCAGCGCCAGAGCGGGCGGTGGAGCATCGTCGACATCCGCTAAGCCGGTCTCAGAAGTTGTATTCCAGCCCAACCGTCCAGATCAGGTCCGGCCGAAGGCCGCCGCGATTGAGCGGCCATTGGGTGTTGCCCACCACCGTCAGCCCTGGTGCCGTCGTCAGCTTGAGCCCGACCGAGCCGTCCACCAGGTCGTCCCGACGGTCGGGAATCGAGCTGGGCGTGATGGTCCGGACGTACGGCGACTGGATGACGACCGGCGCCGGTACCTGCAGCGGGCTGTCTCCCACCTGAAGCTGCGAGATCAGGTCCACCGCCAACGTGGCCCATGGCGCCAGCAGGTGGTCGAAGCCCAGGGTGCCCAGCACCGCGTCGCTCTCGAACTCGCCGCCGCGATACAGATACCCCACGTTGGCGTGAGGAGAGAAGGCACCGAACCGGGCCGAGACGATGGCCAACCCCCGGGCGGCGAATGCGCCGGAGCCGAGCAGGTCGGTCTCGCTCCCGGTGGGGAATCTCACGTCGGCCAGCAAGCCGACCGCCAGGGGATCGCCCCGGCGGAGGTTCAGCTTGACCCGGGCGTTGGCATCGCCCAGTCCGGTGGCCGATCCGCGAACGAAGCGTGAGGCGGTGAGCACCGGATCGTCCGGCGTCCCCCCGAAGAAGTGGACCGCGGGAGGCGGGCCGAACGGGATTGATCTGCGCCGTAGTCGCCCCCTCGATCGCGGTGGACACGATCGGGACCCCCACGCTCACGTCCACCCGGTCGGTGATTCCGTACGTGAAGAGGAATGCCGTCACGGTGAGCCGGACGTCGAGCGAGAGCGCCAGGTCGATGGTCTCGTTCTCGAGGAGCGGAACGCCGAGCAGCGAACAGTCGCCGCCCGCGACCTCGTCGCAGCCGGGGAAATCCGAGTTGCCGTGGGTGAAGGTGAAGCGTACGTGGTCGAGATCCACGCCCCGGAGCGCCTTGAAGTTCACGCCGGTGCGGCGTGACCGCCGCGAGGATGCGGCCGCGACCCAGCGTCTGTGCCCGCTCGCCGAACACCGGCCCGGCGGAGGTGGAGGTCCGCACCGGTACGCCGCCTTCGAAGCTGAAGGTCGACCCTCCGCTGGTGGCGCTCACCGGAACGTTGGCGACGTTGCTGCCGATGGAGTTCGTCAGGAAGGAGATGACCGTCCCGTTGCTCGCTACCGCCGCGGGCACGAAATGGCTGCCGTGGATTCTGACCGACTCAGGGTTGTTGGGTGCGCCGGTCCCCCCGAGGAAGAGCGGATCCTGGCCCTCACCGAAGATGAAGAGCCCGGAGAGCGTCTCGCGCAGGTTCTGGGCGGACGCGTTCCGGCCGGCCAGCATGGCCAACACGACGAGAGGAAGCAGGCGGGACCGGGGCATGGTTACACAAATGGGGAGTTGCACCGCGATCTTGTCAAGCGGTCGATTCCGGAAAGCGAGCTTGGCGTCCCGCTTCAGCTGGGTGAAGAAACGACTTGAGGTGAAGCAGGCAAGACGTTGTTACGGAGGACGTTAATGCATGACACGGCGTGCGTCGTCTTGCCGCGGACTCGCGGCCGGGTCGCGACGCCCGTGCTTGTCGCACGGCCCCGCGCGCCGTATGTTGGCTGGCCACCGCTCCCCCAACCGTTTCTCACGGCGGATCGTCCATGGACTCCGTTCCACCATCCACTCCACTCGCGCGACGCCGCTTCCTGAACCGGATCTCCGTTGCGCTTTCCGCCGCCATCGGCGCGGTCGTGGGGCTTCCCGTCATCGGTTTTCTCCTCGCGCCGCTGATCCGGAAGGAGCCTCGCGCCTGGCGGCAGGTCGGCCCGGTGGAGGAGTTCAAGATCGGCGAGACGGTGACCGTCCGCTTCGAGGATGCGTCGCCCCTGCCGTGGGCCGGGGTGACCGCGCGCACCGCCGCGTGGCTCCGGCGCGACGACGAGACGAGCTTCACCGCATTTTCGGTTCACTGCACCCATCTGGGCTGCCCCGTGCGCTGGGTCTCGAAAGCCAAGCTGTTTCTCTGCCCCTGTCACGGGGGCGTGTACTACGCCGACGGCACCGTCTCCGCCGGACCGCCGCCCAAGCCGCTCCCGACCTACCCCGTGCGGGTTCGCGGCGGCCAGGTCGAGATCCAGACCAGCCCGATTCCCTTCGCCTGAGGCCGACGTGCTCACGAGGCTCCTGGCCTGGATCGACGATCGCAGCGGCCTGATCACGGCGACGCGCCGGGCGCTGGAGCACCCGGTGCCGCCGCGGACCGGATGGTGGTACGTCTTCGGCAGCGCCACGCTGCTGGCCTTCATGCTCCAGATCGCCACCGGCATCGCCCTCTCCACCGTGTATGTGGCCTCGAGCGGACAGGCCTACGAGAGCCTGCGGTTCATCTCGGAGCAGGCGCTGCTGGGCCGGTTCCTTCGCGGGATGCACTACTTCGGCGCGTCCGCCATGGTGCTGCTCATCGGCATCCACGTGTCGCGCACGTATCTGATGGCGTCCTACAAGTTCCCCCGCGAGCTCAACTGGCTCACCGGCGCGGTGCTCCTGCTGCTGACGCTCGCCCTGGCCTTCACCGGCCAGCTGCTCCGGTGGGATCAGACCGCCGTCTGGTCGGTCATCGTGGGCGCGGCGCAGGCCGAGCGCATGCCGATCGTGGGCGGCGAGATCGCCCGCTTCATCCTGGCGGGCGACACCATCGGTGGCGCCACGCTGAGCCGCTTCTTCGCCTTCCACGTCTTCTTCATCCCCGCGCTGGTGTTCCTGCTCATCGGCCTGCACCTGTGGCTGGTGCTACGGCATGGCATTTCCGAGCGCCCGAAGGCGGGCGATCCGGTGGACCCCGCCACCTATCGCGAGCGTTACGACGAGCTGCTGCGCCGCGAGGGGGTGCCGTTCTGGCCCGACGCGGCCTGGCGGGACGTGGTCTTCGGCGCGGCCGTGGTCTCCACCGTGGCGCTCCTCGCCATCATCGTGGGGCCGCCCGATCTGGGGCCGCCGCCCGACCCCAGCATTCTCGAGGCGTACCCGCGACCCGACTGGTACTTTCTCTGGTACTTCGCCGTCCTCGCGATGGCGCCCCACCACCTCGAGACCATCATCATCGTGGCGGGGCCGCTGGTCTTCGGCGCCCTGCTGCTGCTGGTCCCGATGTTCAACAAGGGCGAGCGGAGCGTGCGCCGGCGGCCCATGGCGGCGCTGCTGGTGGTCTTCATCTGGACCATGATTCTCGTCTTCTGGGTCGCGGGGGAGCGAGCCGACTGGTCGCCCGACTTCGATGCGGTGGCCCTCCCGGCCCACGTGGTCAACAGCGCCGATCCGGCGGTGGTGAGGGGAGCGAAGCTCTTCCACGACTCCGGCTGCGAGTTCTGCCACGCGGTGGCAGGCTACGGCGGCAAGCGCGGGCCCGAGCTCACCGACGTGGCCGTCCGCATGTCGGCCGACCAGATCACCGCGAGGATCACCAACGGCGGCCCCAACATGCCGGCGTACGTGCGGGTGCTGACTCCCGAGGAGACGGGAGCGATCGTGGCATTCCTGCGCACCCGGCAATGACCCTCACGCTTGCGCCAGGACCCGGGGCCGGGTATTTAACGCCCATGCACACCCTACCTCGGATGTTCCGGCTTCGCCGGGGTCTTCGAGCCTTGCTGGCCTTGCTCTTGTTAGGGGGCTTCGGGTATCGGGTCATGGCATCCCCCGCGGCATGGGGGTGCATGACCGCCGAAGAGCCGGCCGGCGCCGGGCCGGAGCACATGCCAGGTCACGATCACGGCCACCGCCATCACGGGCCGGATCGTCAGGCATGTGAATGCGTCGCCCACACGCCCGCCGCCGGCCTCACCGTTGGGTCGGTCGAGCTCGCACACCCCCGGGCCGAACCCCGACCCGCGAGCATCGCTCACTTCGGTCAGACCATTCCGGCCGCCATGGCCCCGGCCCACCTGCTTCCCTACTCCGTCGGTCCGCCGTCCCTCACCATCGCCTGACCCTTCGTCGTCCAGCACGAAGCTCAACAGGTAAAGCTCTCCATACCGCCGCCGGCATTGGCCGGCGCCGTCTCACGTTGCACGGGCGCTTCGGGCGGCCCGCGCAGGAGTGCCTTGGGAATGCGGATCACGTCTGTATCGAAACAGCGATCGAGCCACCACCTCGGCTCGGCCGGGATACTGCTCGCCGCTGTGGTCGCCATGCCGGGGCCGTTGGCCGGGCAGCAGGAGCCCGCGGCCGGCGATACCGCCGGTGTCACGCTACTCGCCCCCATCACCGTGGTCGGAGCGCGGGCGGCGGCGGTGGCCCCTCCGGTCGAAACCATCGACGTGTCCGCCGAGCGCCTGCAGCGCTCGCCGGCCAGCGGCCCCTACGATCTGGTCCGGCGGACCACAGGCATCGAGGTCCACGAACAGGGTCAGGGACCCGGCTTCGCCTCCGACGCGGTGATCCGGGGGTTCACCTCCGACCATTCCTCGGACCTCCTGCTGGTAATCGACGGCGTGCCCATCAACCTCCCCCTCCACGGCCATGTAGAAGGGTATGCCGACTGGAGCCTCCTCTCGCCGGCGTCGATCGCCTCCCTCCGGGTGATTCACGGTCCCGCGAGTCCGCTGTACGGAGACTTCGCGTTCGGTGGCGTGGTCGAGGTGACCACCGCCGACGACGCCGACGGCAGCGCCGGCGCGCTGCGGGGGTCGAGTCATGGCGACGCGGGCGCCTGGGTCCGGACCGGCTGGCGCACACCGACCCGAGGGGCATTCCTCGCGGTAGACGCCGAGCGGCAGCAGGGATGGCGGGACAACGCAGACTACTGGTTGGGCAACGCCGTGGCTCATGGATGGCGACGGGTGGGTCAGGGCCGACTCACCGGGGGCGCGATGCTCTACGGATCGACCTGGAACTCCCCGGGATTCGTATCGGTGGCGAGGTACAATGCCGGGGACCTGGAAGCGGCGACCGATCCGACCGACGGAGGAAGGGCCGGCCGGCTCATCCTGCACGGTCACTACGCCCGCCCGATGGGCTCCGGGGCGTCGCTCGAAACGACGGGGTGGACCCAGGGTGTGCGGTCCCGCGTCTTCCTCAACATCCCCCACGACGATGCGGTGGCCCAAACGGAGGAGGAAGACCGCCGGGCCGCACTGGGCGGCGAGGCGAAGATGACCTGGCGCCGCCAGACCGGCGAGGTCACCGCGGGCGTCAGCGGCCGGGCCGACTGGACCCGCTACGAGCTCTTCGATACCGACGCCAGGGTCCGCTCCTCACAGGACCAGGGAAACGACGGCCGCTATCAGAACGGCGCGGCCTTCCTGCGCTGGCGCGGGCTGCTGGCGCAGCGGATCGCCTATGATCTCGGCGGGCGGCTGGATCTGATCCGTTATGCGAGCCTCGACCGGCTGGCCCCAGGCGGCGGATGGGAGCATCAGACCCGCCTCATGGCGGGGCCGAAGGTTGGTGCGCGGTATCTGCTGAGCGACCGGATCGCGTTGCTCGCCTCTTTCAGCCGCGGCTTCCGGGGCTCGATCGGCGTGATCGGCGACCCGTCCCGTCCCCCGGCCGTGGCGTGGGCCAAGGAAGTCGGCGCGAGCTACCAGGATCAGCGGTTCGAGGCGAAAGTGGCCCTCTTCCGGTTCGACGTCTCCCGAGAGCGGATCCTGGATCCGGTGACCCGTGAGGTGTCCGACGAGGGGGAGAGTGTGCGGCAGGGGGTGTCTCTCGATCTCTCGGTGCAGCCCCATCCCGGGTGGCGCTTCGCCGCAGAGGGAACCTGGAACGACGCGCGCATCACCGGGATTCGGGCCGGCGGCAGCCCGGTGACGGTACCGACGCTCACCACCGCGTCGCTTGGCGAGTTCCCCACCCCGCGCTTCCACGACGTCCCCCTCACCCCGGGGGCGCGGGTGCCGGGCGTGGCCCGCTACTCCGGCAGGGTCGGCGTCGAGGCCCCACTCGGACCGTCGGTCTACTCACGATCGACGCTCCGCTTCTCCGGCCCATTCACCCCGATCGGGGAGCCGAATGTGCGGACCCAGGCATTCGGCGTGCTGGATCTCGGCGCATCCGCGCGGGTGAGCCGATTCGGCACGACCCTCGACGTGGATCTGTTGAACCTGCTGAACACCCGGTACCCGGAGCTGCGCGCCTCCGGCTTTCTGAATCCGGGCGCACCGCGCACGCTGCGGATCGCGCTCCGCTTCGGCGACCCCTCCAACTGACCATACCTTCCAGGAGCACACACTTCATGACGCGACCTACCACTTTCTCTTTTTCCGCTCTGCTGATCGCGCTGGCCTTCGCCGGGTGCAGCGGCGACGAGACCGGGCCGGAGCAGGGTCATACGCCGGCGGACGCGGCACTGTTCGTCGGAGGTGTCGAGGTGACCAACGCCATGGTGCTGCCCGCCGGCGAGACGGTGCGGGTCGAGGTCAGATTCCTGAGTGACGAGGGCGCCGAGATCACCGGCATCGAGGACACGCACCACACGCGGCTCACTTTCACCCCGGCGGCCTTGGCCACTACCGCGACCGTGGCGGGGCAGAACTTTCAGAAGGACGTCACGGCGCAGGGGCAGCCCGCCTCCGGTACCGTCACCGTCGGCTACGGCCACGGCGAGGATGCGGACGAGCTCGAGTTCGGTCCCTTTCCCGTCACCGTCGCGGCGACGGGAGCCGTCCACTAAGGCACGACGTCCGTCAGCTGGATACGCTCGCTGCCGTCGGCCGGCCCCATCGAGCCGGGGATCGTATCCCGGTTGGTTTCGGGTAATTGCCGCCGGCGGACGCGATCGTGAGACTCGCCGCGCCCGTGAAGCATCAGGGTGCCGGAGGGTGAGATCGACCACGTGTACCGGCCGCCGGCGGCCGCGAGGAGCTCCCGCCGACTTTGTTCAAGGTTGGACCCTGCCCCGCGAGCGCAAGTGGCGGGTCGGCTCCCGGACTTGAGGACCGGCGCCGATGCGAGTTCAATTAGGGGAGACCGGCCGACACCCGGCCCCAGCCGCCACTGCAGGAGCTGTCACCCCGATGTTGCCCAGACTCTTTCTCGCCTCCCTCATGTGCGGTGTTGGCCTGCCCGAATCGGTGCTGGCCCAGACCGCGGCTATCCTGCTCGAGAGCCCCGATGCCCGGGTTGCCGCCCTGGACGTGGCGCTCTACAACGCCCAGGCCAATCTGATCGAGGCGTCCGACACGTCCCGGGCTGCTCTCGCGACCGAAGTTCTGGATTCGACGCTGAGCGCCTTGCTGGGGCCGCAGCTGATCGAACCCCAGATGACCCGGGCCGCCGCCGCGTCGGACTCGGCACGAGCCGTCACCGGCGGCCAGCCCTGCAACGTCATCGTCGCCTGCGCGCGACACGTGGCCCGGAACCTGGATGCACCGTGGGTCGTGCTGGCCAAGGTGAGCAAGACCAGCAACCTCATTTGGCTCCTCACCGCTCAATTGATCCACGCTCCTTCGGGCAAGATCGTCCTCGACGATTCGACCGAGCTCAAGGGCGAGCCCGCCGCCATGGTGCGCGCGGGAACCCGGATCTTCGCGGAGCGGGTGGCGCGGACGGTGCGAGACGGCGGCGTGGCCAACAACTTTCCGAAGCCGTAGAACACCCCCCAGGCCGGCCAGTCGGGCACCGATGACGAGATTGACCCCCGGGGATCGGGGGTCAGTCGGAGAGCAGGTCCGCGTGCTCCGGGTGCTGCTCGATCCAACGCGCGACATACCAGCAGCTGGGAATGATTCGGAGCCCTTCGCTTCGGGCGTGCCCGAGGGCGGCCTCGACCAGCCGGGCCGCGACGCCTTTCCCCCGGTCGCCGGGCGGGACAAAGGTGCTGTAGACCTCCAGCACGCCTGGTCCAGCCGGGGTGTAGGCGAGAACCGCGGTACCCGAGGGGAGGCTGATGGTGAATCGATGCGTTCGAGTGTCGTGGTCGACGGACATGAGGGGAGGCTAGTCCAATGCCGGGCCGATGGCCACCTCCGGCTCATGGGCCCGCTCGCGGCAGACCATGCCATGCCGGACGGCTGCAGCTACGTTTCCCTGTTCATTGCCATGGGGGTGGAACGGCCCGCGCGCCCTCCTGGACTGCGCCGGGTTCACGGCGCGCCTGTGCGAGAGCCACTAGACCAACGGTGAGGAACCGGCATGAAGTTCATGCTCCTGATCTACAACGACGAGACCCTGCTCGACACCCTGCCGCCCGATCAGCCCGACGCCATGATGCGCGAGTGCTTCGCCCACGCCGACGAACTGCACCAGGACGGACGCCTGATCGAGTCCCAGATGCTCGAAGGCAGGGAGAAGGCGAAGTCCGTCCGCATTCGGAACGGCCGCACGATCGCTACCGATGGGCCGTTCGCCGAGGTCAAGGAAGTACTGGGCGGCTTCAATCTGATCGAGGCCCGAGACATGGATGAGGCGGTCCGGATCGCGGCGGAATTCCCCTGGGTACGTACCGGGTGCGTGGAGGTTCGCCCGGTGCAGGACATCGAAGCGGTTCGCCGACGGGTTGGCAGCGGCAGCCGATCCGCCGTTGGGCTCGCCCACCCGTGACCCACCAACTCACGAATCCGGCCGACGTGCTGACCCCGCCGTAGTGTCACCCACGGGCGATCGCTCGGCGTGGCCGTCCCGTCGGATCACCCGCAGCGAAGGCGTCAGCTCCTGCCCGACCGGCGCCATGGCGCTACGGCTGGCGGCCGCGGCGCTCCTGGCTCTGGCCTGCGGCCGGGGCGGCGGCTCACCGGCCGGCCGCCCGGACGCCCCGGCCGACCTCCTGCTCCGCGGCGGCGCGGTGTACACCATGAATGCGCCACGAAGTTGGGCCACCGCGATCGGAGTCCGGGAAGGCCGCATCGTGTATGTCGGGAGCGACAGCGTTCCCGGCGGCCTGGTCAGCCCTCGGACGACGGTGGTCGACCTCGGGGGGCAGATGGTGCTCCCGGGATTTCAGGACGGGCACGTCCACCTCGTCGCCGCCGGAGTAGAGCTGGGCGAGTGCGCGCTGTTCACTATGGAAAGCGCCTCCGCGATCGCCGATTCGATCCGGGCCTGCGCGGCGGCCCGGCCCGACACACCCTGGCTGCGCGGGGTCGGTTGGGAGCTGACGGCCTTCCCCCAGGCGAATCCCTCCAAGCGCCTGCTGGATGAAATCGTCCCCGACCGGCCGGCGATGTTCGAGGCCGCGGACGGCCACTCGGCGTGGGTGAACAGCAAGGCACTCGCCCTCGCCGGCATCACCCGTGATACGCCCGATCCCGCCGACGGGCGAATCGAGCGAGACCCCCGCACCGGCGAGCCGAGCGGGACGCTGCGTGAGGACGCGGTCGATCTGGTGTCCCGCCTGCTTCCCGCGTGGACCGATGCCGAGCTCGCGGCGGGGCTGGCGCGAGCCCAGGCACTGGCGAACCAGGCGGGCATCACCGCCGCCTTCGAGGCGTCGGCCTCGGAGAGCTACCTGCGCGCCTACGCGGTGGCGGATCGCGGCGGCGAGCTCACCATTCGTGTCACCGTGGCCGCGGATGGGGCGCCGGATTCCACCGGGATCGCCGGACTGGTTCGCCGGGTGAGCGACTGGCGCGCCCGGTACGCATCCCCGCGGGTCCGCCCCATCGCCGTGAAGCTCTTCGAGGACGGGGTCATCGAGTCGGGCACCGCCGCGCTTCTCGCGCCGTACGTAGGTCGCCCGGGCGACGCCGGCAAGCCGACCTATGCCCAGCCGACGCTCGACAGCCTTGCGGTAGCGCTCGACCGCGAGGGCTGGCAGATCCACGTGCACGCCATCGGCGATCGCGCCATCCGCATGACGCTCGACGCCTTCGCCCGCGCCATCGAGGTGAACGGCCCCAGGGATTCCCGGCACACCATCACCCACCTCCAGCTCATCGATCCGGCCGACATCCCCCGCTTCCGGCGCCTCGGGGTAGTGGCGAACTTCGAGCCGTACTGGGCCAACGGCGACGAGTATATCACGCGGCTCGCCGAGCCCGTGCTTGGCCGGGCGCGCTCGCGCTGGCTGTATCCTATCGGCAGTGTGGTCGAGTCAGGCGCTGTGGTCTCCGCGGGCAGTGACTGGTCGGTCTCGTCGCTGGCTCCACTCGACGGCATTCAGGTGGCGATCACCCGTCGCCTGACCGACGAGCGCCAGCGGATGACGCCGTGGCTCCCGGAGCAGGTTGTGAATCTTTCCACGGCGATCGCCATGTACACCATCAATGCCGCGTACCAGACCCACCAGGCGGGGCAGACGGGTTCGATCGAGGTCGGCAAATTCGCGGACCTGGTGATCCTGGAGCAGAATCTCTTCGCCATCGCGCCGCGCGAGATTCACCGGGTGCGAGTGATGCGGACGATCGTGGAGGGAAAGACGGTGTTCGCGCGGGAGGAAGCGGAGCAATAATCCACTTTTGGCAACTATCGTAAGCCATTTTTATATCATGACTTACGGTAGTCACTTAAAGTACATTACGGGCCAAGCATTAGGGGGATCTTCACCGTCGCACCGAACACGCGACGGCAAGATCCCTCGCTGCGCTCGGGATGATAATCGATGAGGCGACCACCCCACTCGCGTGGCCGACGGGTGGAACCGCGGACTCAGCGGTCTTCCCGCCGCGGCCGCTCCCCGTTCGGCATGTCACCACGAAACTCGAAATGCTCGGCTGCCAGCACCCGGTGGCGCCAGCCCATCGGCGACCCGCGGAGCAACCCGCCGGCCAGCACGCGGTCGCACAGCACGGCCGCCGGTTCCCACACACCCGCCTGGATTCCGGGGTAGCGCGTGGCGTACTCCGGACGGAGGCGGGCCTCCCGGCGACCTATCGAGGACCGCGTGGCAACCGCGGAGCTCGGGTCCTGGCCCTGCAGCCTCTTGGGCTGCGGCATAGGAACCCTCACATGTCAGAGACTACACAGTACACCTTGATTGCCCCCTTGGCTCCCGTCAAGGTGTCGAGCAGCAACTTCCAGTTCTCCAGGCCCCGAACCGGGTGAGTGAGCAGGCGCGCCAGCCAGCCCCGGTACTGTGCCTCGGCGTGGGCCATGTCCTTGACGCCCATCTCGAAGTACTCGCGGTTCGCGTTCACCGTGCCCACCATCACCTTGTTGCCCAGCACGAACTCGAGGTTGATCCGGTCGGCCGGCACCTCGATCCGTGCGGTCGCCGCCGGTGACGCTCGAGAGCACCAGCACGCCGTTCTTGCCGAGCGCCCGCATGCTGTCGAACGACCACGGGCGACGCCCCGGTGGCCTCGAAGATCAGGTCGAACGGCCCGTACTTCGCGGCGCCGTCCAGGATCGGAGACGTCCGCGGTGCTCTCGTAGCGCGCGCCCAGCGCCTCGATCAGGTCGGAGTTGAGGTAGGGCTTCGCGGTGCGGCCGAAGACGGTCACCTCGAGGCCGCGCAGCCGCAGCACCAGCGTCGCGAGGAGCCCGATGGTCCCGGCGCCCATCACCGCCGCCCGGCGGGGCCGCCAGACCCGGAGCCGGCGCTGGATCTCGTAGGCCTGCGCGATGCCCTTCTCCACCACCGTGGTCGGCTCCAGCAGCACGGCCACCTCGCGGAGCTCGGGCGGCATCTTCACGATGTACTCCGGGTCGTCCACGTAGTACTCGGTCAGGTAGCCGTGCCGGAGGTTGATGCCCCGCTCGAAGTACATGTCGTCGGTGGTCATGTCGTAGGTGCCGATCCGGTCGTAGATGCTCGAGCCCGGTCGCCGGACGGTCGCGACCACGTAGTCGCCCGGCTGCAGCTCGGTCACGTTCGGCCCCACCGCCTCCACCCGCCCGAAGCTCTCGTGGCCGGTGACCAGGAAATCGTAGCCCGGAGGCGCCGCGCCGTACTCCGCGGCGTTGATCTCCTTGTCGGTGCCGTCCACGCCGACCCGCAGCACCTTCACCAGGACGCCGCGGCCGCCGGGGACCTCGTCCAGCGTCGGCTTGGGCATGGCCGCCAGGTGCATCGAGTCCGGCTTGCCGGGAAACACCGCGACGGCCTTCATCATCGTCGGTCCGCCGGCGGCGGCCTGCCGGGGCTGGTCGGAGCGGACGGGAGCATCGGTAGCGGGCATCTTGTTCCTCATTGCTCTACGAGTTGAACGACGTGGCCGTCGGGATCGCGCACCCGAAGGCCGCGCCGGAAGCCGAGGGAAGTATCGGGCAGCGTCACCGCGCCCGGCGAAACGAGGCGGAACCGGCCCCGGCGCACGACCTTCGCCGCGGCGGCGGCGTCGGGCACCAGGATCGTGGTCTGCCAGTGCACCAGGTCGTTCGCCTGCTCGTCGGCGGGAAACGGCCTGCCGTCGGCGGGGGCGAGATACTCCAGGAACTCGACCCCGGGTCCCCAGCCGCGCGGAGGCCGGTGATCCGAAGCCGCGCGCCGCGCACGTTGTTGAGGTGCTCCTGCTCGGTGCCGAAGTTCAGGCTCTCGCCCGCCACCCGAAATCCCAGGACGTCGCGGTAGAAGGCCAGGCTCGTCTCGGTGTCGTCCACCACGATCGCCGTGTGGTCGATCCCGAGGAAGAGCCGGCCGGAGCCGCGGTGCCATTTGGCGTCGCCCTTGTCGGGCGGGAACTGGAGGATCTCGAGCGGGATGTCCGTCGGGGTCGCGAAAGTAGAACGCACGGATGCCGGCGGCCCCGGGGATCGTCTTGGGCAGAGTCTGAGGGCCGGTCGAGGCATGCTGCACCCCGAACCGCCGCAGCCGGGCGTAGGCGCTGTCCATGTCGCTCACGATGATGGCGACGTGCTGGAACCAGTGGTCGTTGCTTCGGGCGTCCACCGGCGCCGGCCGCCCCCGCGGGGCCAGATACTCGGTCAGCTGGAGCCGCTCCTCGCCCAGCCGGAGGCGGACCACCCGGATGCGGGCGCCGAACACACCCTGCAGCGTCCTCGACCGCCTCCCCGGCGAGCTCGTCGTCGGTGTCCTTGGTGAAGTCCAGGACCCTGGTGTAGAAGTCCACCGACCGCTGCATGTCGGAGACGGTGAGGCCGACCATGGCGACCGCCTGCGCCGCGACCGCTCTCGGATGGAGCGGTCTCGGCACCCTCCTGGACCGCCGCCGACACGCCGCGGCCCTGCCACGGGGCCGCCGCCTGGGCGAGGAGCTGCGCGCCGGGGAGCACGCCCAGCACGAGCGCGGCCAGCGTCACCCGGAGCCAGGCGAAGCGAGCCACGCCTCGTGCCGGCCAGGCTCATACCGCCGCCCCTTCCGCCGCCGTGGGCCGCCTCTCGCTCCGCGGGCTCGCCCAGCCGCTCGAGGATGCGATCGCCGACGCGCAGCGCGTTCGCCATGATGGTGAGCGCCGGGTTCACCGCCCCGCTCGACGGGAAGAAGCTCCCGTCCACCACGTAGAGATTGTCCACCTCGTGGGCCCGGCAGTTCGGGTCCAGCGCCGACGTCCTGCGGGTCGGAGCCGAACCGGATGGTCCCGTTCTGGTGGGCCACACCCGGCGAGCGGGAATCCGCTGGCCCACGAAGAGATTCCGGGAGAAGATCCCCTGGTGGCAGTCGTGGCCGTGCTCGACGCAGCGCGACTGCTGCTGCATGAGGCCCTCGAGCCGCTTGGTGAGGCGCTTGTGCCCTTCCTCGTTGTTGGGCCGGTACGCCAGGACGATCCGGCCGTCGCGGTCGAGCGTCACCCGGTTCTCGGGATCGGGCAGATCCTCCGAGGTGAGCCAGAAGTCGAGCGAATGCTTGCCCATGAGATCCAGGGTCCAGCCCGGCGCGATCGTCGGCGCGCCGGCCGAGAGCGTGACGCCGTCGAGCTTGCCGACGAAGGAGATGTGCCCCATCGGATAGCTGCCACTCCGGCGCTGCCGAAGTAGAAATCGTTGAGCGCGAGCGTCTTCTGGAAGACGGTCGGGTTGGGGCAGCGGGAGAGCGCCATCAGCACCGAGTTGATGTGCCCCATGTAGTGCCGCCCGACCACGTCGGAGCCGTTGGCGAGCCCGCGGGGATGCTGGTCGCTCAGCGGAGCGCAGCAGCAGCGCGGCGGAGTTGATGGCGCCGGCGGAGACGACGACGATGTCGGCGGTGTAGGACTCCTGCGCGCCGTCGCGCTCGACCAGGACCCGGGTGACTTCCCGGCCCGACGCGCTGGTCTCCAGCCGTGAGACGTAGGCGCCGGTGAGCAGCGTGACGTTCGGATGCTCCAGCGCGGGATCCACGCAGACCACCTGGGCGTCGGACTTGGCGTGCGACCAGGCAGGGATGCCCGTCGCAGGTGGCGCAGCGGATGCACCGGCTCTTCCGCCGGTCGCGCTCGTCCAGCATGACGCCGAGCGGGACGTGGAACGGCTTGCAGTCCGGCCCGGGCCCAATCGTCGCTGAGCTGCTGGATGCGGGGCTCGTGGCTCACGGCCGGATAGCGGTAGGCGGCGCTGGCCGGCGGCTCGGTGGGATCCTCGCCGCGCTCGCCGTGCACCTGGTAGAGGTGCTCGGCCTCGGTGTAGTAGGGCTCGAGGTCGTCGTACGAGATGGGCCAGGCCGGCGACATGCCGCCGTGATGCCGGAGCTCGCCGAAGTCCTCCTGTCGCAGCCGGAACAGCGCGGCGCCGTAGAACTTGGTGTTGCCACCGACCCAGTAGTTGGTGTGGGGATGCAGCTCGCTGCCGTCCTTGGCCGCGCCAGCGTCTCCTTGGTCTGGTAGCGGCCCTCGACGTTGACCGCGCGGGTGCTCCAGTTCTCCGTCTCCCGGGGGACGTAGTCGCCCCGCTCCAGGATCAGGATCTTCTTGCCCGAGGGCGCCAGCCGGTAGGCGAGCGTGCCGCCGCCGGCGCCGGAGCCGATGACGATGACGTCGAAATGAGTGGCAGCCATGAGTCCTGTCCCGGGCCGAAACGGTGAAAGAGGAGAAACCGGAAACCGGGTCAACCGTGTGAGAGAACGCGTGACGGGGAAAAGTGAAAGGCCGGGTCGCGGTCCTTTCACCTTTCGCCGTTCATCGTCTCCTGCTCTCGTCTACTTGCTGCTCATCGCCGACCCGCTGGGCGTGATCGTCAGCCGCAGCACCTGGCCGGTGCGGGGATACTTGAAGCGGTCGTGGACGTGGGCGACGGCCGCCTGCTCCGGCGCGTCCCGGCGTCGGGCGAGGCCTGCCGTGGAGCCTGATTGGGGCCGAGACCCGGCTCCTCGTTGACCTCGGTCCCGGCGTCCCACAGCGAGATCTGGGCGGTCATGTCGCCCGCTCACCGGCTTCCCGCCCGTCGAAGAGCGCGATCGGACGATCGTTGGAGTAGAACAGATCGTTCGACTGGCCGAACATCCACGCCGAGCGACAGCGTCTGGCCGGGCGAGGCGGACACCTCGAACTCGTACGCCTTGCCCGGGGTCAGCGGGCCTTCCGCGGTGTCCCCGACCGGCAGGGCGTTGGCGCCCACGGCGGTCACACCCGACGCTCCCGAGAGATGCTTGACCAGCCCCTCGGGGTTGCCGGTCTCGGCCAGCTGCTCGAGGCCGTTGCCCGACTGCGGCTGGCCGCCGGTGAAGATCGGGTTGGCGGCACCGGTGTGGAGCGCCCAGAGGATCGGGGCGGCCACGAACGGCGCGGTCTTGCCGGTGGAGAGCTTGAGCACCTCTCCCTTGGCTGATGTTCTCCACCTTCACGGTGAACTTCGTGGCGTCTGGGGCGCCCTGGGCCATCGCGACCTGCGCGAGGGCCAGCGCGACCACCGACAACGAGACTGCGCGGACGAGCGACACGGTGCCTCCTCTCTCAGGACGCTGGGGTGAGCGGCGCGGTGCCGAAGTTCACATTGAACCGGTGGCACCAGATGGTGACCGCGCGATACTTCTCGAGATCCAGCCCGGCGGGAATGTCGTAGTTCTGGTCCCCCTGGGTGCCCTTCAGCTTGCCCAGCTCGACGAAGCCGGCCTTGGTGACGGTCTCGTTGTCGGCCGCATCGTTCGCGGCGACGAGATAGACCCGGACGTCGGGACCATTGGACGTGCTGAATCCGGTGAGGCGAAGGATCCGGCGGCCGCCCAGGTCATGCACCGCGGCGGTGCCCACGGTCTCGTGAGCCAGGGAGCGGAACTGGCCGCTCAGCAGCACGCCGGACTCCACCGTCGCGCCCGCCATCGCGGTCTGCACGGCGACGTCGGCCGGCAGGCTCTCGTTGACCGAGGTCTTGACGAACAGCAGCTCGGGCCGGAACAGATACCAGCCGATCGCGCCGAGGACGACCAGGCCGACAATCCAGGTACGGCGTCGCATACTTTCCTTCTCCTTGGTGGTGTGGCGACAGATGACGACAGCCGTGTAATGCCGGGTCGTGGTGATTGGTTCCCTCTCCCAGGGACGCCCCTCAGCCGCACCCGGTTCTCTCGGGCTGCGGATCGGAACTCAGGGCTGGAACACCTGCATGACCGCGTCCCCGTGTGGAGCCCGGTCCGCCACTTCCTGCTCTCGTCGCTCCGCCTCTACCGCCCGCCATTCGCAAAACATGCACCGCACTCCCTCCGCGTGGCACAGCTTGGCGCAGAACACCGCGGCGTGTCCCCGCCGCCGCACGTAGAGCTCCGCCGCCACGAGCATTCCCAGCGGCGGGGCGACGAAATAGATCCACAGGGCGGTCCAGTTGCCCGCGAAGACCGCCGACCCGAGCGTCCGTGCCGGATTCATGCTCATGCCGGAGAGCGGCGACTCGACGCTGATGTAGAGCGCTACCAGGATCCCGGCGCAGAGTCCGGTGAGATACGCCCAGCGCGGGTGGTTGGACACCACCAGGACGACGGTCATGAGCACGAACGTGATGACCACCTCGGCCCCGAAGGCCACGGCAACCCCCCGCGGGCCCGGAAGCGTCGCGGCGTAATTGGTAGCCCGATCCGAGAGCAGTCCCATGAACGCGAGGCTCGCCACCAGCACGCCAGCGGCCCCGCCGACGAACTGCGCCGCCGCGTAGAACGCCGCGTCACGCGGGGCGACCTTCCGCAGCCGGGCGAAGGTCAGGGAAATCGCTGGATTCATGTGGGCCCCGGAGCGCTTGCCCCACGGCGAGTAGATCAGCGCGATGGCGGTGGATCCCATGGCCAGCCCCGTCAGCACCCGCCGGAACCCGGGATCGGGCAGCATCTGGCGCACCGGTGACCCGGGGTACTCCAGGAGTACCGTGAAGCCGCACGCCGCGATCATGAAGATCCCCAGGAGCGCGGCTTCCATGACGTATTCGATGCGGAACCCCGGTGCCCGCGCGGTCATGCGACCGCCTCGCGTTCCCGCTGCCCCGATCGATCCGCCTGGAGCTGCACCAGGTCCTTCTCCAGCAGCAGATCGAGGGTCCAGTCCAGGGCCACCCGGATGACGACCCCCACCGGCTCAGCGGCGCTCATGCGCCCACCTTCGCCGCCGGCCGCCGCGCGCGCCCCCCGCGACCCCCGGCGAGGATCTGGAGGTCGAGCCGAAGCGCCTCGGCCACCGACCAGGCCTGGAAGGGGCACCCTCGCGGGACGTGCGGCGCCTCCGCATCGGCGATCTCGGAGACGTGGCCTACGCCGGCCCGGTCGCAGGTGCTCGAGAATCGGATCGAGAAAGCGGCTGCGTGCCTCGGTCCGCACCGCGGCCCCTCCGCCTCGGACCCTCACCCAGGCCTCGACGAACGGGCCGAGCAGCCAGGGCCAGACGGTCCCCTGGTGGTAGGCGCCGTCCCGGCTCAGGACTCCGCCCTCGTACCGCGGCCGGTAGCCCGGCGCGCCGGGCTCGAGCGTCCGCAGCCCCAGCGGGGTCCACAGGATGCGCTCCACCACGTCCACGACCCGCCTCGCGACCTCGCCGCGCAGCATGGGATACGGCAGGCCGCCGACCGCCATGATCTGGTTGGGCCGGATGGAGCCGTCGAGCGCGGCCCGGCACGTGATCGGCGTCCACCACGTCATAGAGGCACCCCGCGGCCTCGTTCCAGAAGCGCCGGGCAAACGCCCCCGTGCCGCGCTCGAGCAGGTCGGCGTAGTCGGCGGTGAAGTCCCCGGCGATCCGGAGCGCGTTGAGCCAGAGCGCCTGGATCTCGACCGGTTTCCCGATCCGCGGCGTGACCACCCAGTCGCCCACCTTGGCGTCCATCCAGGTGAGCTGGACCCCGGGCTCGCCCGCGGCGAGGAGGCCGTCGCCGTCCACCCGGATGCCGAAGCGCGTCCCGCGAACGTGACCCGTCGAGGATCGCCGCGCACCGCGTCGGTCGAGCATCCGGCGGTCGCGAGCCGGAACGCCCCGCTCCCGCTCCTCGACCGCCCGCAGATAGTCGTGCACCGCGACGACGTACCAGAGCGAGGCGTCCACCGTGTTGTACTCGGGCGCGCCGCCCTGGTCGACGAACCGATTCGGCAGCATCCCCTCCGAGACGTGATCCGCCCACTCCAGCAGGATGGACCTCGCCTCGGCCAGCCGGCCGGTGGCGATGCAGAGTCCCCGCAGGGAGATGAACGTGTCGCGGCCCCAATCGGTGAACCAGGGATAGCCCGCGACGATGGTCCGGCCCGCGCCGCGGCGGACGACATACGCGTCGCCCGCGCGCTCGAGCCGGGAGTCGAACCGGCCGCGGCGGGAACGCTCCGAGCGTCGGAGGCGGCGGTACTCCGAGGCGGGCGCCCCGGCGGGCGGGAGCGATCCCTTCACGCCGAAGAGCAGCACTGCGTCCCCCTGGTCCGCCCAACGAAACAGGCCGGGAGATGCCAGATCCTCTTCGAAGTCGAGCCCGCGATCGCGCTCCTCGTCGTACTGGAAGCCCCGGTACCATTGCGGGTCGTGGGTGTAATCGCCGTCGGCCAGCGCGGTCACCCCCGGCACACCGGAGTACGGCTCCCAGGTCACCGCCGCTTCGTCGCGTCGCGTGTCGAAGCGGAAATCGCCATTGGCGTGGTGAAGCGCGTGGCTGTCCCGGCCCGAGAGGAACGGGCGGACCACCAGCGAGCCGCTGCCGCCCATCCGCCGCCAGCGCATCGCGACCAGCGTCGTGTCGCGCGGGACGAACAGCTCCTGCTCCACCGTCGAGCCGTCGCGCAGGCGCCAGGTCCAGGTGGGCCAGGGCTCGTCCGCGAAGCCTTCGAGCACCGCGCCGTGTTCCGGCGCCACGACTCCCGGTGCGTATCGCTGGCGGGTGAGGTACTCCGGCGGCTCCCCCGGCCGCTCGATCCATGCATCGACCCCGTTCACCAGCACCATGCGGCCGGTGGGAGGCGTGGTCGCGGCCAGGAGCAGCGCGTGATAGCGCCTGGTACGGATTCCCGACGTGGTGCCCGAGGCGAAGCCGCCCAGGCCGTCCGCCTCCAGCCACTCGGTGCGGTCGTCGGTCGCGATGGGGGTGCTCATCGGCGGCTCACCGCGAGGCGGGGCGATTTCTTGGGGGCGGGCGGCTCCGGGGCCTGCTCCCGCCGGCGGGTGATGTCCTCCAGGCAGCGGACCGCGAGCGCGGTCCACCCGGTCTGATGGCTCGCGCCGACGCCGCGTCCGTCGTCGCCGTCGAAGTACTCGTGGAACAGCACCAGATCCTTCCAGTGGGGATCCGAGGCGTACCGCGCGTCGCCGCCATGGCAGGGCCGGCGTCCGTCCGCGTCGGCGACGAAGAGCCGACGCCAGGCGCCGCTCCAGCTCGAGCGCCACCTCCTGAAGGTTGAGCATCGTCCCCGAGCCGACGGGACACTCGACCTTGAGCTCGTCGCCGTAGAAGTGGTGGTAGCGCTCCAGCGCCTCGAGCACCAGGAAGTTGACCGGGAACCAGATCGGTCCCGCGCCAGTTGGAGTTGCCGCCGAACAGCCCGGTGTTCGCCCTCGGCCCGGACGTAGTCCACCCGGTAGGTCATCGCCCATGACGTCGAACTCGTAGGGGTGCTCCTTGTGGACCCGGCGACACCGACCGAAGGCCGTTGGGCGACGAGGAACTCGGTCTCGTCCAGCACGTAGCGCAGCATCCGCTCCAGCCGCTCGCGGGTGGGGATGGCGAGCAGCCGCCGCGTGCTGCCCGTCGCGCTCCCGGGGTCGCATGCAGGCGATGTCGCGGGTGACGTCGGTGCGGTTGGTCGAGGAACCAGTTCATCCGGCGCTTGAAGCCCGCGAGGTGCGCGAAGTTCTTCTCCTCGAGCACCTCGACCGCGATCAGGGGCAACGACGCCGACCATCGAGCGCACGCGCAGCGGGATGTGCTGGCCGTCCACGTGCAGCTGGTCGTAGTAGAAGCCGTCCTCCTCGTCCCACAGGCCGGTGCCGCCGAGGTGGTTCATCGCATCGGCGATGGCGATGAAGTGCTCGAAGAACTTGGAGGCGAGGTCCTCGTACGCCGGGTCCTCGCGACGCCAGCTCCAGGGCCATCGACAGCATGGTGTTGCAGTAGAACGCCATCCACGCCGTGCCGTCGGCCTGCTCGAGGTGCCCGCCGGTGGGCAGCGGCTGGGAGCGGTCGAAGACGCCGATGTTGTCCAGCCCGAGGAAGCCGCCGGCGAAGAGGTTGCTGCCCCTCCGGGTCCTTGCGGTTCACCCACCAGGTGAAGTTGAGCAGCAGCTTCTGGAACGCGCGCTCGAGGAAGAGCCGGTCCCGCTTGCCCCGCGGGCCCGGTCATCTTGTAGACCCGCCAGCACGGCCCAGGCGTGCACCGGCGGGTTCACGTCGCCGAAGGCGAACTCGTAGGCCGGGATCTGCCCGTTGGGGTGCATGTACCACTCGCGCAGGAAGCAGCAGCAGCTGCTCCTTGGCGAAGTCGGGATCGATCCGGGCGAACGGGATCATGTGGAAGGCGAGATCCCAGGCGGCGTACCAGGGATACTCCCACTTGTCCGGCATCGAGATGACGTCGCGGTTGTAGACGTGCCGCCACTCGCTGTTGCGGCCGAACTGCCGGCGCGGCCGGCGGCGGGGGCTGCGCCGGATCGCCCTCGAGCCAGTCGTCGACGACGTAGTGGTAGAACTGCTTGGTCCAGAGCAGGCCGGCGTAGCCCTGCCGCATCACGCGGCGCTCGTCCTCGGTGGCCGCGGCGGGAATCCGCTCGGCGTAGAACTCGTCGGCCTCGCGGATGCGGGCCTGGAACGCCTGGTCGAACCCGGGGCCGAACGCCGGCTCGAGGGATGGCTCGCGCCGGCGCAGCCGAAGCCGGACGACCCGTTCCTCCCCGGCCGGGATCGCGAGCACGTAGTGCGCCGCGGCCTTGGTGCCGCTGCCGGCGGGATTCACCGCCTCGCGCTCGCCCTGCACCACGTAGCGGTGGAAGGCGTCCTTGACGTAGGGTTGCGGGTTCGCGCACGCCGAAGAGTCGCGCGGCGTTGGTCTCGTTGTCGGTGAAGAGCAGGGTCGGGGCGGGCTCGCCCGCGACGGGTTCGACCTCGAGCACGTAGCTGCCGAGCGACTGGTGGTCCGCCTCGATGCGCGCCGGACCGGTCGCGGCGGAGCGCCGGCTTCGGCCAGTACCCCTCGCCCTCGCGGCCCCAGCTCCAGGTGTTGCGGAACCAGAGCGTCGGCAGCAGGTGCAGCGTGGCGGCCTCGGGGCCGCGGTTGGCGACGGTGATCCGGATCAGGATGTCGTCGGCCTCGGCCTTGGCGTACTCGGCGAACACGTCGAAGTAGCGGCTGCTCGTCGAAGACGCCGGTGTCGATCAGCTCGAACTCGGGGTCGGCCTTGCCCGCGCTCGCGGTTCTCCCGCACCAGCGGCTCGTAGGGAAACTCGGCCTGCGGGATACTTGTAGAGCGCCTTGCAGGTAGGAGTGGGTCGGCGTGGAATCGAGGTAGTAGTACAGCTCCTTCACGTCCTCGCCGTGATTCCCCTCCGGGCCGGTGAGGCCGAACAGCCGTTCCTTGAGGATCGGGTCGCGCCCGTTCCAGAGCGCCAGCGCGAAGCAGAGCCGGCCCTGGCGGTCGGTGATGCCGAGCAGGCCGTCCTCGCCCCAGCGGTAGGCGCGGCTGCGCGCGTGGTCGTGCGGGAAGTAGTCCCAGCAGTCGCCGTACTGCCGAGTAGTCCTCGCGCACCGTGCCCCACTGCCGCTCGGCGAGGTAGGGTCCCCACCGCTTCCAATTCCGGGTCCGGCGCCGGTCGTCCGCCAGACGTTCGCTCTCCGCTCCAGCCACGTGGGTGCCTCCTGAGGGGTGTATGGAGGGTAGAATGTCGGGAGGCGGGGCCCGGTTCCCTTCGAGGGAGGGGAGCTGATGGGCGGAGGTCGGACCTTAGCCCGGGGCCGCTTCCCCTTCCAAACGCTCCCGGATGGACCGCAGCAGCCCCTCCGGCACCGCGATCCGGCTGAGGCGCTCGCGCAGCCCCTCGACCAGCGAAACCTCGAAGCGGAACTTTCCCGCGCACCTGACGCACTCGAGCAGATGCTCCTCCACCAGCTCCAGCTCCGCCGGCGAAAGGGCACGGTCTACAAAATCGTCCAGCCGGAGCACCATCTCCGTGCAGGAAATGCGATGAGTCATCGATCCCGCCTTACCGAAGGGCTCCGGGACAGAGGTGGTCGTGAGGGGTGAACGCCAGGTGAGACCAGAAGGTTCCATCAGCCGCCCTATCAGGATGCATCGGCGGCCATGTGCCGCACCCCCCCGTACCTGCGCTCCCGGCCTTCGAATTCCCGTACCGCCGCGGCCAGGTCCTCGACACCGAAGTCGGGCCACATCCGCTCCACGAACAGCAGCTCGGCGTAGGCGGCTTCCCAGAGCAGGAAATCGCTCAGCCGGCGCTCGCCGCCGGTGCGGACCAGGAGGTCCAGCTCCGGCGCCGGTGTGCCGTGGTCTACGATCGCCAGCAGCCGGGCAAACGCGTCGCGGGTCGGCACCGTGTCCGGACGGAGGCACTGCGCGGCCCGGAGGATCGCGTCTCTCGACGAATAGTCCAGGGCGACCCTCAGTGTGAGCTTCGCCCCCCCCGCGGTGGCTCGTTCGCTGGCCTCGATCCGACGCCGCAGTTGCTGGTCGATCCGGTCGCGCCGCCCGATGACCTCCAGCTTGACGCCGGCCTCGATGCACCGGCCGGTCTCGGCCCGGAGATATTCACGGAAGAGACGCATGAGGGCCGCCACCTCCGTCGGCGGGCGGCGCCAGTTGTCGGCGGAGAAAGCGAAGAGGGTCAGTACTCCGATGCCCAGGCTGGGCGCGGCCTCCACGATCCGGCGGACCACCAGCGCCCCCTCGCGGTGCCCCGTCGGGCGGGAGCGGCCACCGCGGGTGGCCCACCGGCCGTTGCCATCCATGATGATTCCCACGTGCAGAGCGCTTTGCTTCATAAAGTGCATCCCCAAAAAAAAGGCCCTAGCGCTCTCGCGTGGCGCGGATCAGCGCTTCCATGTGGGCGAGATAGCGCTCCAACGCCCGTCGGCCCGCTGCGCTCAGCCGGTACTCGGTGCGCGGCACCCGCCCCTCGAAGGACTTGGTGCACACGACATAGTCAGCCTCTTCGAGCTTGCGCGCGTGAACGCTGAGGTTGCCGTCGGTGGTCTCGAGCAGACGTTTGAGCTCGTTGAAAGTGAGCGAGTCGTTGACCGCGAGGGCACTCACGATCGCAAGGCGCATCCGTTCGTGGATCAGACGCTCCAGCTCCAGGGGGCCGTGACGTGCGGCGTCCCCACGGACCCCTTCGAGCCGGTGCCGCTTGGCGCCGTCCTCTGGCGGATCGCGGGGTGCGAGGTTGGATTTAGCCACCGTACCTCCTGGCGATGAGCAGTCCGAACGCGATATGCAGGCCGCCGAACCCCGCGGCCATGAGCCCGTTGCCCCACGTCGGGGGCCCGAACAGCGCCACCACGCCGAGCAGCAGGAAGCAGATCCCCATGATCGGGACGACTCGGATCGAGAAGGCACCACCCGTCACCACACCCGTCCCGTAGAGCAGCAGCCAGGTGCCGGGCACGGCCTGGTAGAGACCGGCTCGCGCCAGCGCCCCGGTGAGCAGCGCGCCCACCACGAGCGGTGGCAGGAAGCTCAGCACGAACCGGCGCCCGGAGTACGAGAAGACGGTGGTGCCGGCGCGGCGTGCCTTCATGGCCATGGCCCAGCCGCCGATGAGCAGCGCAGCAACCGACGCCACGAGCCAGGGAATCAGCCCTTCGCCGGGCGTCACGCTGTCGTGGGCCACGGCCGCGGCGCCCAACGCGGTGGCCCCCATCGCCACTCCGCCCCACCCCGGCACCGCGGTGAACGCCGTCGCGTGCTCCATGGTACGGCGGATGAACGAGAGATCGTCCATCGCGCGCGCATGGAGCGGCTCGGGGGCCGGTCGGGGGATGCGATGCGGGGAGGCCATGATGGCGAAGTATAAAGGAGTGTCGTCTCTGTCAGCAAGTACTTTGTAACACAGAGTGCCTTCCCGGTCGGCGGGCTCGCCCTCCACCCTATCGCAATTCCGAGGTGCACTCCGGACAGCGGGACGCGGCGACCGGGATCGGCATCTTGCAATAGGGGCAATCCCTGGTCTTGGGTGGGGCCGGCGCCTCCTCGGGCTTCAGCCGGTTGATCGCGCGAATCAGGAGGAAGATGGCCAGGGCGACGATCAGGAACGTGATGATGCTGTTGACGAAGAGGCCGTAGTTGATGGTGACGGCGCCCGCCGCCTGGGCCTCCGCCAGGGTGGTGTAAGGCGGGGCCGCCTCCGCCCCGTCCTTCAGCAGGATGAAGAGGTCGGCGAAGTCCACGTCACCGAGCAACAGGCCGATCGGTGGCATGATTACGTCGTCGACCAGGGACTTGACGATCGTGCCGAACGCCCCGCCGATGATGATGCCGACGGCCAGGTCGACGACGTTCCCCCGCATGGCGAATTTCTTGAATTCCTCGAACATGGCGCGGGCCTCGCTCTCAGGGTGGGACACAGGGTCCACCCGATAGTAGCGACCTCGCCCCGTGGCGCTAGACAGCCACGGCCATCTCCCCCAGCGGCGCCTCGGTCCGGACCGGGCCGGCGTCACACCTGCGCTCGAGATCGGTCATCGCGTTCATGAAGGCGACGAAGGCATCGTAGGGGGAGTCGTGCGGGTTGAAATACTTGTGCACATCGCCGTCGGCGAACCACTTGGTGCACATGTAGTAGCAGTGGTCGCTGGTGCCGAGGCGGCGCCAGGACTCGAGCAGCGAGGGATCTCCCTGCGCCCTGATCCGCGCGCCGAGACGGTAGAGCCGCTCATGCGCCGCGCGTTGCATCCGGTTCCCCAACCAGGCGCTGGTGTCGCGCTCGACGTCGGCCCACGACGTGGGCGTCGGAAAGCTCAGCGGGCCGCTCGGCTCGCGCGCCGCGAGGGTAGACGGATGGACGCACGCGATGTCGCGCCGGTCCAGCGCCTCGGGGAGCCGCCGCAAGAACTCGAAGATGCCGGTCTCCGCCCACTGGTGCTCGCCGAAGGTCTCGTAGTCTACGAAGACGTGCACGCTCGGTTCGGCGCTCCGGCCGATCCAGTCGGCCCAGGTGTCCGCTGTGAGCGGCCAGTGATCCCAGGCGCGGTTCGAGAAGCGGAAGCCGACGTCGTCGCTCAAGCGGTAGTTGCGAGGAATCGAGCCGGAGCTCCGGCGCGGAGACCGAGCGGTACACGTAGTTGGGCGACCGCCACCCCAGCACCCGGTCGGCGCCTTCGACCAGGATCGCCTTGAAGCCCAGGCGCGCCACCGACGGTGCGATCGTATCGTCGAAGATCAGCTCGGTATTGCGGAAGACCTCGGGCCGGCGGCCGAAGTGCCGCCAGATCGCCTGGCGGTGCTGCTCCACCTGGGCCCGGAACTCTTCCGGGTCGGCGAGCGCGGCGAGGCTGTGGTAGAAGGTCTCGCCCAGCAGCTCGACCCCTCCGGTGGCGACCAGCGACTGGAAACTGGCCAGGACCTCGGGCGCATCCGCCGCGAGCTGGTCCATCAGGGTCCCGCTCAGACTGAGGGCGACGCGGAACCGACCCCCTGACCGCTCGATCAGCTCCCGCAGCAGCCGATTAGTCGGCAGGTAGCACTTGGCCGCGACCCGACGGAGGATGCTGCGGTTGGCGTCGTCGTCGAAGTAGCCGGTGCCGGTGCCGATGTCGAAGACCCGATAGCGACGCAGGCGATAGGGCTGGTGAACCTGGCAATAGAGACAGAGATCGGGCATGGTGGTCTTCCGGTGTGGTTTCGGTTATGCCGCGGTGCCGCCGATGGTCGCCACGGCCGGCGACCTGTCCGGCGACGAGTTCTCCGACAACGCCCGCGCGTACAACGCCGCGGTCTTCCCCGCCGCTTCCTCCAGCCCGAGGCGCGGGCTCCGTACCTCCGCCAGCCCGGCCTCGCTCATCTCCTGCCAGAGCACCTTATGGGTGAGCAGCCCGACCACCTTGTTCGCGGTCTCCTCCACGTCCCAAAAGTCCACCCGGAACGCATGGCGCAGCACCTCCGAGACTCCGGAGTCTTTCGGGATGACGCAGGGAGTTCCGTTCCGCAGGCTTTCCATCGCGACCAGCCCCAGCGGCTCGCTCACCGAGGGCATGACGCAGACGTCCGCCGCCCGGTAGAGCCGGTCCACTTCGGCCCCCTGCACCGGCCCCGCGAAGTGCACCCGGTCGGCGAGGTCGAGCTCGACCGTGCGCTCGATCACGTGGGGAAGGAGATCGCCGGTGCCGGCCAGTACGAACAGCGATCGCGGAACGTGGTCGGCCACGCCGCGGGCCACCTCGATGAAATACTCCGGGCCCTTCTGCCGGGTGACCCGGCCCAGGAAGAGCACCGTCGGCCGTCCGGCGGCGACGGGCAGGTCCGCCTGATCCTGCTCCGGCGCCGCGTCGATGCCGAAGTGCACCACCTCGATCCTTTCGGGAGGGATGGCGTACTGCTCGATCACTTTCCGCCGAAGCATCGCGCTGTTGCTGATGACGCGGTCGGCCTGGAGCATCCCGGCGCGCTCGCGGCGGTGGATCTCGGGATTTCCCGGCCCTCCGCACCGGTCGTATTCGGTCGCGTGGATGTGCGCCACGAGGGGCTTGCCCGCGACCGCGCGTGCGCGAAGCCCGGCCGCGAAGGTGATCCAGTCGTGGGTATCGATCAGGTCGTGTGGCTCCTCCGCCGCGATCAGCGCCGCGACCTCGGCATAGCGCTCGACCTCGTCGAACAGGTTGAAGCCGTAGACCGAGCCGCCGGTCGTTCCGCGCCGCCGCTCCGAGAGAACCAGGTACTCTTCCGCTCCCTCGTACGGCAGCAGCGGTGACTCGACCCGGATCGAGCGGAGGCCCGGACGCGGCTCCGCGGCGCTCACCAGCCGGAGGCCGGGCACATCGGTTTTCGCGGCCGCGAACGGCACCACCAGCGTGACTTCGATGCCGCGGGCGAGGAGCCCTTTGACCAGCCCGAGCGTGGCGGTCGCGAGGCCACCGGCTTGAAATGGCGGAAACTCCCAGCCGAACATCAGGACACGCATCCGACGGATTGCCTCGGGAGAGTGGATGTCGGGGTTAACGCAGGTCGGCGCAGGCGGGTTCCATCAGGAACGACTCGGTTCCCTCCTTGCTCCAAGCGGCAGGCGCAGGCTGGCACGAGCTCCGGGCCCTTTCAGCCTCGGCGTCAACGATAGGGCACCACCATGCGCCTCGGCGATCTGCCGGCTCAGGGCCAGCCCGATACCCGACCCGGCCGCCTTGGTGGTGAAAAAGGGAACGAAGAGGTTTCCGGGATCGGGCAGACCCGGGCCCTCGTCGTCCACCACCACTTCGAGCACACCGGCGGTGGTGCGCCAGGTGACGTCCACACCGCCGCCCGTCTCCAGCGCGGCGTCGGCGGCGTTGCGCACCAGGTTGATCAGCAGTTGGTCCAGCTGATCCCCGTCCGCGGTGACCACCACCGCTGGACCTCCGTTGTTCCGTACCTCGAGGCGCGTCTCCAGCGCCACGACTCTCCCCACCCAGGTCGCCACGTCCACCGAGCCGGGCCGGGGCTGCGGAAGCCGGGCGAGCCGCGCGTAGGATCCCATGAATCGTCCCAGGGCCTCCGAGCGCCCTTCGATGACCTCGAGTCCACCGCGGAGGTCGTTCTCCCAATCGGCCGGCCGCGCGGGACGCGAGACCAGGCTCCTCAGGCTTCCCGCGATGGACTTGATCGGCGCGAGCGAGTTGTTGATCTCGTGCCCCAGGACGCGCACCAGCCGCTGCCATGCGGAGCGCTCCTCCGCGCGGAGCACCCGGCTCAGGTCCGAGATCACTAGCAGCTGGTGGGGCAGGCCGTCCTGCCGGAAGGTGCCGCGCCGGACCTCCCAGCGGCCCGCGCCGCCGGGAAACGTCGCGTCGAAGGAGCGCGGGCTTTCGCCGGTGAGCCAGTCGCTGAGCCCGAGCGCGTCCGACGGGCGCCCGATCAGCCGCTCGGAGGGCTGGCCCAGCAGTCGCTCGCCTCCTCGGTTGACCAGCCGGAGCCGGCGGTCGCCGTCGAAGGCGAACACGGCCACGTCGATCTCGGTGATTACGCGGCGGAGGAGGGCGGTGGCCTCCAGCTCTCGCAGGCGCTGCCCCCGCAGGGTCTCGCTCAGTGCGTTCACTTCCAACAACGCCAGTCCCAGGGCGTCATCGGGGCTGGCGCCGCGGGCGCGGATGGAGTAATCGCCCTCGCGGAGGGCGGCGAGGAGGTTGGAGATGGTCTGGAGCGGGCGGATCACGCGCTCGCGCAGCAGCAGCGCGCCGAGCACCCAGCTGCCGGCCGCGAGGATGGTGAAGGTGAGCCGCACCCGCAGCGGATAGTCGCCGGTCCAGAGCAGCCAGCTCGCCACCGCGACAGCCGGCAGGCCGGCCGCGAGAGCGGCGGTGAACACGCGCGATTCGTGGCTTCGGGGTCGCTTCCGGCTAGAGCCCATAGTGCTGGAGCCGCCGATAGAGGGCGCTGCGGCTCAGCCCCAGCGCCTTCGCCGCCTGGCTCACGTTGCCGCCATGCCGCTCCAGCGCTTTCCGGATGAGCAGCCGCTCGACCTCCTCCAGCGGCAGGTCCTCCAGCCGCGGCACCGTTCCCGGGCCGGTGCGGAGGCCGAGGTCGACGGCGCGGATGGCGTTGCCCTGGGCCATCAGCACGGCGCGTTCCAGCGTGTGGTCCAGCTCCCGCACGTTGCCCGGCCACTCGTGGGCGCCCAGCGCTTCGACCGCGTCGGACTCGAAGCCGACCAGCGACTTTCGGTAGCGCGTGGCGTAGCGGCGGAGAAAATGGTCGGCGAGCGGCGCGATGTCCTCCCGGCGCTCCCGCAGCGGCGGCAGGCGGATCTCGATGGTGTTGAGCCGGAAGAGCAGGTCCTCGCGGAAGCGTCCCGCGGCCACTTCCGCGCCGAGGTCGGCGTTGGTGGCCGAGAGCAGGCGGACGTCGATGCGGCGCGCCCGCGAGGCGCCGACCCGCTCCACTTCGCCGGTCTCCAGAACCCGGAGCAGCTTGGCCTGCTGCCGGGGATCCAGGGTCCCGATCTCGTCCAGCAGCAAGGTGCCGCCCTCGGCCAGCTCGAACCGGCCGATCCGGTCGGTTCGCGCGTCGGTGAACGCGCCCTTCACGTGTCCGAACATCTCACTCTCGAAGAGACTCTCCGAGAGCCCGCCGAGGTTGACCGCGACCAGCGGCCGCGCCGCGCGGGGCGATGCCGAGTGGAGCCATTGGGCGACGACCTCCTTGCCGGTGCCGTGCTCCCCGCTCAACAGCACGTTGGCATCGGAGGCGGCCACCCGGTCCATCAGCTGGAGCACCGGGCGCATCGCGGGCGACTGGGCGATCAGATCGGGCGCGCCGTCCCGGCGGAGGAGCCGGTTCTCGCTCTCCAGCCGGCGGGTGTCACGCAGCGCGCGCCCCAGCTCCACCTGGGTCCGCACGGTGGCGAGGAGCCGGTTGTTGTCCCAGGGCTTCTCGATGAAATCGCGGGCGCCCCGGCGCATCGCCTCCACCGCCTTCTCCACGCTGCCCCAGGCCGTCATCACGACGGTCGGCAGCGTGGCATCGAGGCTCTGGAGCTGCGAGACCAGCTCCAGACCCTCACGGCCCGTGGTGGTGTCGCGCGCGTAGTTGAGATCGAGCAGCACGGCGTCGAAGTCGGTGGACTGCACGGCCGAGAGCACCCCGGCGGGAGAGGCGGCGGTCTCGATGGCGTAGCCCTCGCCCTTCAGCAGCAGGCGGAGCGCCTCGCGAACGTGAGGTTGGTCGTCCGCGACGAGCACGCGGGCGGGGGGGGATGCGGGAGAAGTCGGCACGAGTGTCACAATGTAGCGATCGGGGAGGCGGCCGGGCAGCCGGGCAAGAGAGCGTGCCTGGTGCCGGCTGACGCGATGTGCTGCCTGGGATCAGCGCACCAGGCTACCGCGACGGCATCGCCGGCGCCGGCTCCACCACCCAACCATCGTGCAGGTTGATCGTCCGGTGGCCGTACGACGCGTTCCGCTCCGAGTGGGTCACCTGCACGATCGTGGTGCCCTGCCGGTTGAGCCGGGTGAAGAGCTCCATGATTTCCTCGCCCTGCGCGCTGTGCAGGTTGCCGGTGGGCTCGTCGGCGAGGAGCACCTTGGGACTGGCGATCACCGCCCGCGCCACGCCGACCAGCTGCTGTTGGCCGCCGGACAGCTGGCTCGGGTAGAGGTCCTTCTTGCCGACGATCTGGAACCGGTCCAGCGTCTCGGCCACGATGGCGGCGCGCTCCTTGGACCGGATATCGCGATAGGACAGCGGGATCTCAAGATTCTCGTACACGGTGAGATCGTCGATCAAATGGTATTTCTGGAACACGAAGCCGATGTACTTCTTGTTGAGCTCGATCCGCTTCTTGGCGGGGAGGGCGTGTACCGCCTGGTCCAGAAACCAGTACTCTCCGGTCCAGGCGTTATCGAGCATGCCCAGGATGCTGAGGAGGGTGGACTTGCCCGCCCCGGAGGGTCCCATGATGGTGAGAAACTCGCCCTCCCGGATCTCCAGGTCGATGCGGCGGAGGACATAGGTGCGGGTGGGGCCGGCCTCGAAGTAGCGGTCGAGATTCGCGAGTCGGATCACGGAGTCCTCGTCCTCGGCAGGGGGTAAGTGCACACTCATTCACTCCGGAGGGTCAGCGCCGGATCCACCCGGGTCGCGCGCCGGGCCGGCAGGTAGCAGGCGAGCAGCGCCACCATCGCGAGCAACAGCCCGATCCCGGCGAAGGTGATGGGATCGGCCGGCCGCACCTGGTACAGCAGCCCCGCGAGGAGCCGGGTGACCGCCAGCGACCCCACCAGGCCGATGCCGATGCTCACCAGCACCAGCCGCATGCCGCCGAGCAGCACGCTGCGCCTGGTCTGCCGGGGGTCCTCACCCAGCGCCAGCCGGATGCCGAACTCGCGGGTCCGCTGGCTCACCGAGTACGAGATGACACCGAACACACCCACCGCCGTGAGCACCAGCGCCACCGCCCCCAGCACCGACATCAGCACCAGGCTGAACCGTGCCTGCGCCCGGCCCTCGGAGAGAAACGAGCTCATCGGAGTAAGCCGGCTCACCGGCAGATCGGGGTCCATGGACTCGACGGTCTGTCGCACGGTGGGGATGAGGCTCACCGGATCCAGCGCCGTCTCCACCACGAACGTCATCACTGCCGGCGTACCCTGTCCGATCGGGTAGTAAATCTGGTGCAGGATGTCGCGGGTGAGGTCGTGCTGGCGCATGTGCTCGACCACGCCCACCACCTCGGCGAATCCGTCGGGGGTCCCAGTGGGCTGGAGCTGGAGCTGTTTGCCGACCGCGTTCTGCCCCGGCCAGGCCAGCTTGGCAAGCGTCTCGTCGACGATGATGACCGGTGGCGTGCCGGCCGAGTCCTGATAGGTGAAGGTGCGCCCCGCGATGAGCCGGGCATCCATGGCTTCGAAATACTCGGGTGAGATGTTCCGGCCGTCGGCGGTGACGCTCTCGAAGTTGCGGGCGGTCTCCTCGTCGTACGCGAACGGCGAAAGCGGCCCGCTGCCGGTGAGCGGAAGCTGCGACACCAGTCCCACGCTGGTCACGCCCGGCAACGCCGTCAGCCGTCCCCGCAGGTCGCGGAAGAAGGCGCGTCGGGACGCCCCGCCGGGATACTTCCCGAACGGCATGGAGAGCTCGAAGGTCAGCACGTCGCCGGCATCGTAGCCGGGGTTCACCCGCTGCAAGGCGAGAAAGCTCCGGATCAGGAGCCCCGCGCTCACCAACAGGACCACGGACAGTGCCACCTCGGCCACGATCAGCAGGTTCCTCGCGCCACGGCGGTCGCCGGCGCTTCCGCCCCGCCCGCCGGCCTTCAGGTGCTCCTGAGGATCGGCTCCCGCGGCCCGGAGCGCCGGAACCAGCCCGAAGAGCACGGCCGTAGCCGCGCAGACCGCCGCGGTGAAGATGAGGACCGTCGTGTCCAGCTGGACGTCGGCCAGCCGGGGAAGGTTGGCCGGATGAAGCCGCCGGAGCACGCCCAACGCGATCATGGTGATGCCCAGGCCCAGCCCGCCGCCGGCGACCGCCAGGAACAGGCTCTCGGTCAGCACCTGCCGTATCATCGCCCCCCGGCTCGCGCCGAGCGCGGTACGCAGCGCGAACTCCGCGCGTCGGGTGGTCCCCCGGACCAGCAGCAGGTTCGCCACGTTGGCGCAGGCGATCAACAGCACCATACCCACGGCGCCGAGCAGGATGAGCAGCGCCGGCCTGGCGTGCTTCACTACATCATAGTGCAGCGGCACGGCGCGGATCCGGAGGTTCGACGCCGCATGCTCCGGAAACTCCGATCGGAATTGCCCGGCGATCAGGTCCATCTCCGCCTGGGCCTGCTCGAACGTCACGCCCGGGGCCAGCCGGCCGAATACGGTGAAGAACGTCAGGTTCCGGGGCAGCGACTGGCCGTAGTCGAACTGAATCGGTGCCCAGAGGTCGCCGTCGGTCACCTGAAACGCCTCGGTGGGTAGCTGGAGGCTGAAGTCCCGCGGCAGGATCCCGACCACCTCGTGGGCGACGCCGTCGATCTGGATGGTCTTCCCCACCAGCGAGGAATCGCCGGCGAAGCGGCGCTCCCACAGCCGGTGGCTGAGCATCACTACGTGGGGGCCGTTCACCACCTCCTCCTCGGGCAGGAACTGGCGGCCGAGCATCGGACGCACGCCCAGGAGGGGGAAAAAGTTGGCGGTCACCGTCACGATGTCGGCCCGTTCCGGCTCACCATCGCCCGTGAGGTTCCCGCGAAGATTGGCGACGTTGCCTTCCGCCGCCGCGGCGAAGTCCTCGAAGCTGCGGCTGCGCTGCTTGTAGTCGCGGAAGTCCAGGGGCGACACGGCGGGGAGCGACTGGGCTCCCTGGCCCAGGTCGTTCCAGATGTTGGCCAGCCGGTCGGGGGCCTCGTATTGAAGGGGCCGCAGCAGCACCCCGTTCACCACAGTGAAGATCGTGGTGGTGGCGCCGATCCCGAGGGCGAGCGTCGCGACGGCGGCAACCGCGAAGCCGGGGGTGCGGCGCAGGGCGCGCCAGGCATATCGCAGGTCGTGTCCGAGAGTGCTCATCGCTCGCTCCGGGGAGGTTCGCCGGGGTACCGGAGGAAGGGGATCATTCCCCGCGCAGGGCGAGGGCGGGATCGACGCGGGTCGCCCGCCTGGCGGGCACATAGCAGGCGAGCAGCGCAACCCCCGCCAGCAGCAGCGCGATGCCCCCGAAGGTGAGCGGGTCCCCGGGCGCCACCCCATAGAGCAAGCCCGCCATCCAGCCGCCGCCCAGCAACGCGGCGGCGAGGCCCGCGCCGATGCTGAGCACCACCAGGCGCATCCCGCCCAAGACGACGCTGAGCCGGGTCCGTTTCGGATCCTCGCCAAGGGCCAGACGGATGCCGAACTCCCGGGTCCGCTGACTCACCGAGTAGGAGATCACGCCGAAGACGCCGACCGCCGCGAGCAGGAGAGCGATCCCGCCCAGCATGGCCATGAGGATCAGGCTGAAGCGAGCCGGCGCCCTTCCATCGGCGACGTAGACGGACATCGGCTCCAGCCGGGCCAGCGGAAGGTTCCGGTCCAGCTCTCCGACGGCGCGCCGGACCGCCGCCGTGAGCGCGGAGGGCTCGGTCGTGGTCTCGATCACGAACGCCAAGGTGGCCGTCGGCGACTGGCCGATAGGCCAATAGATCTGGGGCAGGGTCGCTCGAGCCAGGTCGTTGATCCGCTGGTGCTCCACGACGCCGACGATCTCGACGTAGGCATTCTCGCTTCCGGTCGGCTGTACCTGCAGCCGCTGCCCCACCGCGTCGCCGCCCGGCCACGCGAGCCGGGCAAGGCTCTCGTCGATGATCGCGACCGGCGGCGCATCGGCGGCGTCTCGCCGGGTGAACCACCGGCCCGCCCGCAGGCGCGCGTCGATGGTTTGGAAGTAGCCTTCGGAGACGATCCGCTCATCCGCGGTGACGCTCTCCCAGTTTCTGGCCGTCGCCTCGTCGTAGGCGAACGGCTGGAGGGTTCCGCTGCCGGTCAGCGGCAGCCTCGATACCTGCCCGATGCTGGTGACGCCGGGCAACGCCAGCAAACGCTCCTCGAGGCCGCGATAAAACTGAAGGCGGGACTCTCCGTCGGAATAGCGCGCAGCCGGCAATGAGAGCTGGAAGGTGAGCACGTCCGACGCGTCGAAACCGGGGCGCACCTGTTGCAGCTCGAGAAAACTCCGGGTGAGAAGGCCCGCCCCCACCAGCAGGACGACCGAAAGCGCCACCTCGGCGAACACCAGCAGGTCGCGGGTGCGCCGGCGCCCCCGCCCACCCCCGCCCCGGCTCCCCCGCTGCAGGCTGGTGTGCGGATCCACCCGGGCGGCCCGAATCGCGGGCGCGAGGCCGAAGATCGCCACCGTGGCCAGGGAGACGGCGAGGGTGAAGCCGAGCACGGCCCCGTCCACCCGGACGTCGGCCAGGCGCGGCAGGTTCGCGGGATGGAGCCTTCGAAGCAACTCCATGGTCCAGAAGGTGACCGCCAGGCCGAGGGCACCCCCCGCCAGGGCGATGAGCCCGCTCTCGGCGAGCAGCTGCCGCACCATCGCCCCCCGCGTCGCGCCCAGTGCCGTGCGAAGGGCCAGCTCGCTCTCGCGCGCCGTCGCCCGGGTCAGCAGCAGGTTGGCCACGTTGGCACAGGCGATCAGCAGCACCAGCCCGACCGCGCCCATGAGCACCAGCAGAGCCGGGCGCGCGTGCTTGACGACGTCCAGGTGCAGCGGCACCACCCGGATCCGGAGGTTGGACGCGGCGTGCTCCGGGTGCTCCGAGCGCAGCTGCTCGGCAATGAGAGTCATTTCGACCTGCGCCTGGGCCCAGGACGCGTCGCGCGCGAGCCGGCCGAACACCGTGAATCCGGTGTAGTTCCGCGGCGGGGCATTGCCATAGTCATACTGCAATGGCGTCCAGACCTCGGCATCCGTCACCATGAACGCTTCGGCCGGCAGCAACAGCCGGAAGTCGGGCGGCAGAATTCCCACCACCTCGTGCTCGATCCCATCGATCCGGATGGTGCGGCCCACGAGGGACGGGTCGGCTCCGTACCGCCGCCGCCAGAGCCCGTCGCCGATGAGCGCGACCCTGGGCCCGTTGAGCAACTCTTCCTCCGCGGTGAAGCTCCGGCCCAGATGGGGCGTCACGCCGAGGAGGGAGAAGAAATTCGCCGTGACGGGTACCAGATCCACCCGTTCGGGGTCGCCGTCGCCGGTCAGGTTGCCGCGCAGCCCGACGACGCCGGGGCCCGAGGCCGCGGCGAACGCCTCGAACATCCGGCTGCGGATTCGATAGTCGCGGAAGTCGAGCGCGGACACCGCCGGCAGCGACTGGGCGCCCTCCCCCAGATCGTTCCAGATGTTGGCCAGCCGCTCCGGCTCCGCGTAGGGCATCGGGCGGAGCAGGACGCCGTTCACGACGGTGAAGATCGTCGTGGTGGCGCCGATGCCGAGCGCCAGCGTCCCGATGGCGATGGCGGCGAAACCCGGGGTGCGCCGGAGCGCCCGCCAAGCGTATCGAAGGTCCCGTCCGAGGGCACGCATCATTCGCTCCGCAGCGCGTCGACCGGGTCCACCCGCGTGGCTCGGGTGGCCGGGAAGACGCAGGCGAGCGCGGCGACGATGGCCAGCGCCGCCGCCGTCGCGGCGAAGGTGGCCGGGTCGGTCGGACCGACGCCGAAGAGCAGGCTGGCCAGCAGCCGGGTGGTCGCGAGCGCTCCGACCAGGCCGGAGAGGATGCCGAGCCCCGCGAGCCAGGCGCCCTGGGACAGCACCAGGCCAAGGATCTCCCGGGGCAGCGCTCCGAGCGCGATCCGGATACCGATCTCGCGGGTCCGCCGGGCGACGAGATGCGCCATGACTCCGTAGATCCCGATGGCGCCCAGGGTGAGCGCCAGCAGCGCGAAAGCTCCCACCAGCAGCATGGTGAGCCTCCGCTCCGCCGCCCAGGCACCGAGCGCTTCCTCCATCGTCTGCAGGTCGGCCACCGGGAGGTCCGGATCGAGCTCGGCCACGGCCGCGCGCAGCGCGCCGGTGAGGTGGACCGGATCGCCTTCGGCCCGGAGGACGATGCGAAGTGTCCGGAGCGCCGTCCCGGTGCCCGCGGGGAACTGGGCGTGCGGCAGGTAGATCTCCGGCACCGGCTCGGCGTCGAGACCCCGGTGCCGCACGTCGCCCACGATTCCCACGACGGTGCGCCAGATCGAGTCGGTGGCGCCGCCGCCGAGGAGGACGCGTTGGCCCAGGGCGTCGCCCTCGGGCCAGACCTGCCGGGCGAGGGTGCGGTTGATCACCACTGCGCCCGGCGCGCCGAGGCGGTCAGTGGCCTCGAACGCCCGACCCTGGAGCACGGGGATGTGCATGGTCTCGAAGTACCCGGGGCTGGTGGCCTGCCAGAACCCCAGGCGCCAATCCGACGGCTTGGGCGGCAACGAGTATCTGCCCTCCTGGACGAACGACCAGTCGCCCAACTCGAGCTGCATCATCGGCAACGCCTTGACCGCCGCCGCCGAGGCGACTCCCGGCATCGCCTCGAGCCGGCCCAGGAGCTGCTGGTAGAAGGCCCGGATCTGCTGGTTGCTCTCGTACCGCACCGGCGAGAGCTCCAGCCGGGCGGTGAGCAGCCGCTCCGGCGCGAAGCCCGGGTCCACCCCGCGCATCCGGGCGAAGCTCTGGGCCAGCAGTCCGGCGGCAGCCACGAGTACCAGCGCGACCGCGATCTGGGTCACGACCAGTCCCCGGCGAAACCCCTGCCCGCGAACCCCACCGCTGCCGGTCCGCCCGCCCTCGACCAGCACGCCTGAGAGATTGGGTCGCGCGATCTGAAGCGCCGGCGCCAGACCGAAGAGCACGCCGGTGGAAAGCGTGATCGCCGCGGTGAAGGCCAGCACCCAGCCGTCCATCTCGATCGCCCCGAGGCGCGGCAACGTCGGCGGCGCCATGGCGACCAGCGCCTGGATTCCCCACATGGCGATGACCAGCCCCACCAGGCCTCCGGCCGCCGCGAGCGCCACGCTCTCGGTCAGCAGCTGCTGCACGATCCGGCCGGCCCGGGCCCCGAGCGCGGCCCGGACGGCGATCTCCCGCTGGCGCGCCTCGGCCCGGGCGAGGAACAAGGCGGCCACGTTGGCGCAGGCGATGACGAGCAGGAGCGTCACGGCGCCCATCAACACCAGGATCGCGGGCCGGATGTCGCCCACCAGCTCTTCCGCAGCCGGCGCAGCCGAGCCGCCGAACTGCGCGTCGTACTCGTTGGGGTAGCGCTGGCGCATCTCGGCCATCAGCGCCGCGATCTCGCGATCGGCCGCCCCGGCCTCGGTGCCCGGCCGGAGCCGTCCCATCACCGCCAGCCAATGCCAGCCTCGCTCGCTCCGGTCCACCGCGGGGTCCAGTTGGAGCAGGGACCAGAGCTCCATGCCCCGGCCGGCGTGATGCGAGGGCAACTGAAATCCCGGCGGCATGACGCCGAGCACCGTGGTGGGCGCGTCGTCCAGCATGAGCGTGCGCCCGACGATCCCGGGGTCGGCGCCGAAGCGGCGCCGCCAGAGACCATCGCTCAACAGCACGACCGCCGGATGACCGGGCAGGTCCTCTTCCGGCGCGAACCACCGGCCTCGAGCCGGCGACACGCCGAGCAGCGGGATGGCGTCCGCGGTGACGAAGCCGGCCTGAAGCCGCTCGGGCGTCCCGCTTCCGGTCAGCGTCAGCGAGCCATTGCTGAAGGCCGCCAGCCGGGTAAACGAGCGTGCCTGCTCGCGCAGGTCCCAGTATTCGGGCAGGCTCAGCTCACCCTGCGGCACGCCCTCCCAACGGGCGTGGACCAGCATCACCTGGTCCGGCCGCTGGTACGGCAGTGGCTGGAGAAGGACGCCGTTCACCACGCTGAAGATCGCGCTCGTGGCGCCGATGCCGAGGGCGAGTGTGAGGACGATCAGCGCGCTGAAGCCGGGACGCTGGCGCAGGCTCCTGAGCGCGTACCGCAGATCATGCCGGAGGACATCGATCATTCGGCCCTCAGCGCGATCAGCGGATCGAGCCGGCCGGCGCGCCGCGCCGGTATGGCGCAGGCGGCCCAGGCGGCCACGAGGAGCACGCCGGCCACGACACCGAACGTGAGCGGATCGTGCGGGCTCACCTCGTAGAGATCGGGCGCCGCCAGCCGGCCGAGGAACCAGGCGCCGGCGGAACCGAGAGTCACGCCGATGGCCGCGAGCCCCACCGCGGGGCGCACCACGCCCCGGCGGATCTCCCGGCTCGCTGCGCCGAGCGCCATCCGGATGCCGATCTCGCGGGTGCGCTGGCCCACCGCGTACGCGATCACCCCGTAGACGCCGACGGCGGCAAGCAGCAGGGCGACCCCGGCGAAGCCGCCGAGCAGCAGCAGATTGAACCGCTGGGGCGCGACCGAGCCGTGAAGCAGTTCCGGCAGTGTGACCAGATCGGAGATCGGCTGGTTGGGATCGATGGCGTGGATCTCGTCCTTCACCGTCCGCGCGAGCCCCGCCGGATCGCCGGTTCCGCGGACCACGACCGTCATTCCGCCATGGGGGTACTGCCGCAAGGGGACGTACAGCTCCGCCCTCGGCCGGGCGGCGAGGCTCCGGTGGCGCACGTCGCCTACGACCCCCACCACTTCCGCCGTCCCGATCCCGCCGCCGACCCAGACCCGGCGCCCAACCGGGTTCTCGCCGGGGAAAAACCGGCTCGCCAGGGTCCGGTTCACCATCACCACGCGGGCGGCATCCTCACGGTCCGCCTCGTCGAATCCACGGCCTCGGACCACCGGCACGCCCAGGGCCCGAAAGTAGGCGCCCGCGACCACCCGAAAGTCCACTTCCTGCCGGTCCGCCGTGGCGGGAGGAGGATTGCCGTCGGGAGTGAACGGCAGGTCGTAATCGATGCCGACGGGATTCATCGGCAGCGTCGTCACGGCGCCCACGGAGGCGACGCCGGGGCGCCGCTCCAGCCGCTCGATGGCCTGGCTGAAGAAGGCGATCTGCTGCGCGTCCGACTGGTAGCGCGGGCCGGAGGGAAACACCGTTGCCGCCAGCACCCGCTGGGCGTCGAAGCCGGGGTCCACCTGCTCCAAGCGGACCAGGCTGCGGAGGTGCAGTCCGGCGGCCACGAGGAGCACGACCGAGAGCGCCACCTCCGCCACGATGAGCCCGCGGCGTACCCGGCCGCGCCCGCGTCCCGCCGTCATCCGGGCGCTGGCGCCCGTTATCGGCGCCCGACGATCGAGCCCGACCGCCCGGAGCGCCGGAAGCACGCCGCAGAGGAGCGTGACCGGGATCAGGAGGGCGAGCGCGAAGCCCAGCACCGGCCCATCGAGAGACGCTTCGCGCCAGCCCGGCAGCAGGCCGGGGTCGAGCGTCTGGATCAGCGGGACCGCCCAGGCCGCGAGGGCGAGGCCGATGCCGGCGCCGAGGAGCGCGACGACCCCGCTCTCGATCACCAGCAGCCGCAGAAGCCGGGCGGGCGCGCCGCCGAGGGCAACCCGGATGGCGAGCTCGCTCTCGCGATCGAGCGCGCGGGCGAGGAAGAGGTGCCCGACGTTGGCGCAGGCGAGCAGCAGGACCAGCGCGACGGTGCCCAGCAGCAGCGCGACCGCCGACCGGCTGCCGGCGGCGACCGCCTCGCCCGCCGGGAGGGCGGTGACGGTCCACCCGGCATTGGTCTCGGGATGCTCCTCCGCGAGGCGCGCCGCCAGGACGTCGAGCTCGGCGGCGGCGTCGGCCAGCGTGGCGCCGGGCGCGAGGCGAGCGAGCACGTTGAATCGCCGCTCGGCCCGCGAGTGCCGCTCGGACGCATCGAAGGCGAGGGGATTCCAGAGGGCCACGGACCCGTCGTCGGGGAAGCGAAAGCCGGCGGGCATCACCCCGATGATCTCGTGGGGCTCGCCGTCGAGCGTGAGCCTGCGTCCGACCACCTGGGGATCGCCGCCCAAGCGGCCGGCCCAGAATCCGTGGCTCACCACCACTACGCGGTCGCGCCCCGGCGTTTCCTCGTCGGGAAGAAACCCGCGCCCCAGCGCCGGCGAGACGCCGAGGGTCTGGAACAGATTGGCCGAGGCGCGCACCGCGGACAGCTCCTCCGGCTCACCGTCCCCGGTGAGCGCGAAGCCCCAGGCCACCCAGGCCGTCACCTGGTCGAGAGCCCGCGACTCGGCGCGCCAGTCGTGAAAATTGGCCGGCGACGCCCGGTCGCGTTCCTTGCCGGCGGCGCTCTGGGTCTCCCACAGCATCACCAGACGATCGGCGGTCGGGTACGGCAGCGGCCGCAGCAGTGCCGCGTCGGCGAGGCTGAAGAAGGCGGTGGTGGCGCCGATCCCGAGCGCCAGGGTGAGCACCGCGGCCGCGGTGAACCCCGGGCTTCGGCGCAGCCGCCGGATCGCGAGGCGGAGGTCGCCGCCAGAGCATGGCGGTCATTCGGCCCGCAAGGCCCGTATCGGCTCGACCGCCGCCGCCCGCTGCGCGGGGAGCCAGCCGGCGAGCAGCCCCACGCCCGTGAAGAGCAGGACCACCGAACCCAGCGTCGTCGGATCGGTGGGGCTCACGTCCACCAGAAAGGCGCGCAGAAGCCTGGTCACGGCTACCGCTCCCACGAGGCCTAGACCGAGGCCCGCCAGGGTGAGTGTCAGCCCCCGGCGCATCACCAGCATCCGGACGTCGTGCGAGCGGGCGCCGAGGGCTATCCGGATCCCGATCTCGGCGGTCCGCTGCGAGACCACGTACGACATCACGCCGTAGAGCCCGAACGCCGCCAGCAGGGCGGCGATCGCGCCGAATACGCCCAGCACCACCGCGCCGACCCACTGGGGGAGCAGCGCCAACCCGAGATGCTCGGCCACAGTGCTCACCTCGACCGGAAGCTCAGGATCGAGCGCCGCGGCCTCGCGGGCCAGGGCCGGCAGGATCGAGCGTGGATCGGCCGCGCTCCGCACCAGCAGGACCATGTCGGGCTCGTACGCCTGGGCGAAGGGCTCGTAGAAATGCGGCTGCGGCTCCTCGGTGAGCGACCAGTACTTCCCGTCTCGCGCCACGCCAACCACCTCGCGCACTCCTCCCCTGCCGGTGCTGAACCGGCGGCCGATCGGATTCGCGCCCGGCCAGAACCGGCGCGCGAAGCTCTCGTTCACCACCGCGACGGAAGCGGCGCCTTCGCGATCGCCCGACTGGAAGCCGCGCCCAGTCACCAGCGGGATGTCCATGGTCTCGAAGTACGCGGCGCCCACCGTGTTCACCCCGAACTCCATTTCCTCGCCCTCCCGCGGCGCATAGCCCTCGACTTCGATTCCCCGACGGGGATGGGAGAGCCCCAGCGGTACGGTCTCGCCCAGGCTGACCGCTTCGACCCCCGGCAGCGAGCGGACTCGCCGCTCCAGCTCCTGGTAGAAGGCAATCCCGCGAGCGGAGTCGTAGCCTTGAACCCCCAGCTCGACCCGCATCAACGCCAGCCCAGCGGTGCGGAATCCCGGGTCGATGCGGGTGGCGTTCCGGAGGCTCGCCAGAAAAAGTCCGGCCGCGGCCAGCACCACCAGTGAGACAGCGACTTGAGAGATCACCAATCCGTCGCGAAGGCCGATGCGCCGACCCCCGCCGGTCGCCCCCAGGTCCCCACGAAGCGCGTTCGCCGCCTCCAGCCGCGTGGCGCGGAGCGACGGCGCGAGCGCGGAGAGCACCACCGTGAGGGCGGCAACGAGAACGGTGAAAAGCAGGATCCGGCCGTTCAGGGGAAATTCGAGCGCGAGCGGAACCGGCAGCGGCGGCTCGAACCTCGCGAGCGCTCCCGTGACCCAGGTAGTGAGCAGCGCCCCGGCGGCCGCCCCGGCACCCGCGAGCACCAGTCCCTCGGTCAGCAGCTGTCGCACCAGCCGGGAACGGCCACCGCCCAGCGCGAGGCGCACCGCCATCTCGCGACGCCGCGCGCTGCCCCGGGCCAGCAGGAGATTCGCCAGATTGGCGCAGCAGATTACCAGCACCAGACACGCGACCCCCATGAGCAGCCCAAGGAACTGCGTCACCGGGCCCCGAATGGACGGGAAGATCCGCGCGTCCCGCTCGGGAAGGACGGTCACGATCCGGCTGGCGCCCGTATGGTCGGCCCACACTCGGTCGTACGCGGCGTGCAGGCGCGCCGCCACCACCCCGAGCTGGCTCTGGGCCTCGGCCGGCGTCACACCCTCGCGCAACCTTCCCACCAGGAAGAGGCCGCGATCCCCGCGGTTGGTGAGCATGTCGTCGCCGGGCGAGAGGACGCGCTGGGCGGCGAGCCGCGTCCAGACCTCGACCCTGACGCCGCGTATCGAGCCGTCGAACCCCTCCGGGGTCACGCCCGCGATGGTGAATGTCCGGCCCGACAGTCTGATGGTCCGGCCGATCACGTCCGTCGCTCCACCCAGCCGCCGCTGCCAGAGGCCATATCCGATCACGGCATCGGTCTCCGACGCCTCACGCGAGAATCCCGGCCCCACGGCCAGCGGAACCCCGAGCAGCCCGAAGTAGTCGTCGCTCACCATTTCGCCCAGGGCCCGGAAGCCCTCCCTGCCGGTGGACACGCTGAGCGGCCGAGGCGCGCTGGCCGCCAGCCCTGCCAGTCCGGCCGCACCCTGGGCGAAGTCCACGAAGTCGGGATAGGACGAGGTGCCGAACCGGGGCCCGCTGAAGTCGCTGGTGAACACCGCCACCAGTCGCTCGGGCTCGCGCACGTGCGCCGGCGGCCGGAGGAATACCGTGTCGATCACGCTGAAGATCGTCGTGGTGGCCCCGATCCCGAGAGCCAGAGTCAGCACCGCAATCGCGGTGAATCCGGGCGACCTGCCGAGCTGTCGGAGGGCGAAGCGGAGATCCTGCCGAAGGGTGTCCATCACTCGGACCGGAGCGAGACCATGGGATCCACCCGGGCGGCCCGTCGTGCCGGCAGCCAGGTCGCCACCAGCGCGACGGAGCCGAGCAGGAGCGCGACCGTCAGGTAGGTGACGGGGTCCTGCGCGGTGATGCCGAAGAGCTGGCTGGCGAGCACCCGGCTCAGCAGCCAGGCGCCGACCAGCCCGGCGCCGAGCCCGATCAGCACCAGCCGCATGCCCTGCCCCACCACCAGCCGCAGCACGTCCGATCCGCCCGCGCCCAGGGCCAGCCGGATCCCGATCTCGTGCCGCCGCTGGTTGGTGGTGTAGGCCATGACGCCGTAAATGCCGAGGGCGGACAACAGCAGAGCGATCGCGCCGAACAACAGCAGCAGCAGCAGCGACACTCGCCGCTCGGCGCTGGCATTCTCGATCACCCGTTCCATCGACATCACCCCGAAGACCGGCTGCTCGGGGTCCACGTCGCGGATGGCGCCGGTGATAGCCGTCCCCATTCGCTCGGGATCGCCGGTGGTGCGGGCCACCAGGGACATTTCATGGGAAGAGATTGCGCGGTAGGAGACGTACAGCTCGGCGCGCGGCGGCTCGGCCATGGTGACCTGCCGCACGTCGCCCACGACGCCGGCCACGGTGATCCAGGGACCATCGGCGCCGGAACCGAGGAACTTGATGCGCCGGCCGATGGGGTCGTCTCCGGGCCAGTACGTCTCCGCCAGCGTGCGATTCACCACGACCTTGCGGGTGGACTGCGAATCCGCCAACTCCGGCAGGCCCTCACCGGCCAGCACCGGAATCCCCATGGTCGCGAAGTAGTTCGGACTCACTATCCGGAACTCGGCGCTCGGCGGCGGTTGGTCCTCGGGGGCCGGCCGGCCTTCGATGACGAAGCGGGAATCGTTGCGGCCCCGAAGCGGGAGCAGCGATGTGAGCGCGACGTCGCGTACCCCGGGCACGCCCTGCACCGTGGCCAGTGCGCGCTCGTAGAACTCGCGACGTTGATCGTGCCGGAAGAACCGGCCCTTGGGATTGTCGTTGGGCACCGGCAGCCACACCTGGAGGGTCAGCAGCCGCTCGGGGTCGAAGCCGTACTCGACCGCCATCAGATGCTGGAAGCTCCGCAGCAGCAGGCCGGCCCCGGCGAGCAGCATGAGCGCGATCGCGACTTCGGCCACGACGAGCGCGCCACGCATCCGGGTGCGAGGCGCCCCGGCGCTCGAGCCCCGAGCGGCGTCCTTCAGCACTCCCTGGAGGTCGGGGCGGGACGCCTGCAACGCCGGAACGATGCCGAAGCCGATCCCGGTGAGCAGGATGAGGAAACCGGTGAAGCCCAGCACCGGAAGCGACAGTGCGATCTCGCCGGCCCGCGGCAGGTAGAGGGCGACGAGGCTGCCGAGCGCGGACGCGCCCCATGCCGCCAGGACCAGGCCGAGCGCGCCGCCCGCCCCCGCGAGCACCAGGCTCTCGGTGAGGAGCTGGCGAACCAGCCGCCCCTGGCTGCCGCCCAACGCGGTGCGCACGGCGATCTCGCGCTCGCGGGCGGTGGCCCGGGCCAGGAGCAGGTTCGCCACGTTGGCGCAACCGATCAGCAGGACGAAGCCCACGGCCCCCAGCAGGATCAGCAGCGCCGGTCGCACGTCGCCGACCACCTGCTCCACCAGCGGTTGCGCCACCGGCCGCCAGCCCTGCCCGGCCGGGTAGTCCCGGGGATACCGCTCCCGCAGCCGCCCGGTGAGCACGTCGAGCTCGGCCTGCGCGTCGGTCGCGGTCTTTCCCGGCTTCATCCGGCCGATGAGGTCGTACACCCGGGCATTGCGCTGATTGAGGTAGTTGGGATCCGGATTGTCCAGCGCGATGGGAGCCCAGACCTCCATCGGCGAGGCGCCGCTCTCCAGGACGTGGCGGAAGCCGTTCGGCATGATGCCGATGATCCTCATCGGGTCGTCGTCCAGCCGCACCGTCTTGCCGATGATGTCGGGGTCTCCCCCGAAGCGCTGCCGCCACAGGTCGTAGGAGATGATGATGACGTAGCCGATGCGGCCTTCGTCGTCCTCTGGGGTAAAATCGCGGCCCTGGGCCGGCGCGACGCCGAGGAGACGGAAGTAGTTGTCGGAGACGACCGCGGCCTGAATCCGTTGGGGCTCGCCCAGACCGGTCAGGTTGATGTTGATCGGGTAGATGGCCGCCAGGTCCTCCAGCGCGCTCACTTCCCTCAGGTAGTCGTGGTACTCCGGCTGCGAGGCGGGGGACTCGGCCAGCCCGGTGCCCTCGTACCCGGCCCGGATCGACACCAGCTGCTCCGGATCGGCGTAGGAGAGCGGACGCAGCAGCACCGAGTACACCACGCTGAAGATCGCGGTGTTGGCGCCGATCCCGAGCGCGAGAGTGAGCACCGCGATGGCGGTGAAGGCCGGGTTTCGCGCCAGGCCGCGCACGGCGAACCGGAGGTCCCGCCAGAGCACATCCATCACGCCACCTCCCGCTCGAGCGGTCCGTGGGGAACGATCCTGCCATCGAAGAGGTAGACCCGGCGGCCGGCGTGGCTCAGGTAGCGCGCGTCGTGGGTGACGATCGCGATCGTGGCGCCCTCGCCGTGCAGCTCGCCGAGCAGCTCCATCACCTGCGCGCCGTTCCTGGAGTCGAGATTGCCGGTGGGCTCGTCGGCCAGCAGCACCAGGGGCTTGCCCGCCACCGCCCGGGCCACGGCGACGCGCTGCTGCTGCCCGCCCGAGAGCTGCGAGGGGTAGTGATGAATCCGGTGAAGCAGCCCGACCCGCTCCAGCGCGCCGTGCACCAGCGCTCGGCGCTCCGGCGCGGCCATGCCGCGGTATTTCAGGGGCAGCTCGACGTTCTGGAATACGTCGAGGTCGCCGATGAGGTTGAACGATTGGAAAATGAAGCCGATGGCCCGGCTGCGGACCCGGGCCCGCTGCGACGGCGACAGCGTGGCCACCGGCTCGCCCGCGAGCACGTAGCTTCCTTCGCTCGGCGAATCGAGCAGGCCGAGGATGGACAGCAGCGTCGTCTTGCCGCAGCCGGAAGGCCCACAGATCGCGACGAACTCGCCCGCGCGGATCCCCAGCGCGACGCGGGACAAAGCGTGCGTCTCCACCTCGGGGGTGTGAAAGATCTTGGAGACCCCGTCCATGCGAATCAGCGGGTCGATCGCGAGCGGCATCGCTAGTCGTTCCGGAGCGCGATCATGGGGTCTGACCGGGCCGCCCGGCGCGCCGGGAGATAGATCGCCGCCAGGGCCACCGGGACCAGGAATAATGTCACGGCGGCGAAGGTCCACGGATCGCCCTCACCGACGCCGAAGAGGAGGCTGCGGAGAAGCCGGCCTCCCGCGAGCGCGCCGACCATACCAAGACAGAGACCGCCGAGCACGGGCCGCATCCCCTGGCGGATCACCATCCGCAGGAGGGTCCCGCCGCCGGCGCCGAGCGCCATGCGGATGCCCAGCTCCCGGGTGCGTTGCACCACGCCGTACGCGACGACGCCGTAGATCCCGACCGCCGCGAGCACCAGCGCCGCGAGCGCGAACCCCCCGAGCACCGCCGCGTTCACCCGGGGCCGTGCCAGCGAGGCCGCCTTCCGCTGCTCGAGCGTCGCCACGCTGGACAGCGGCAGGTCGGCATCGAGCTCGGCGAGGGCGCGGCGAAGCGCGGGGACCAGACCGACCGGGTCACTCTGAGCCCGAAGGGCCAGCACCATGGATCTGGTCGGAGACTGGGCGAACGGAAGGTAGATCTGGGGATACGCGTGGTCGCTGAGCTGCTCGTGGCGCACGTCGCCCGCGATGCCGATGACCGTCAGCCAGCGGGCATCCGGCTCCCGGGGGTCGTCCAATGTGATGCGGGCGCCGAGAGCCTGCCCCCCGGTCCAGAAGCGGCGGGCCAGTGCCTGGTTGATCACCACCACGGCTTCGCCGCCGGCGCGGTCGGTCGCGCCGTAGAAGCGGCCTTCGACCAGCGGAATGCGGAGTGTTTCGAAGTACCCCGCGCTGGTGCTGAACACGGCTGCATCCTGGACCGAGCCGTCCTGGGGCGCCTCTTGACCTTGAATGTCGAACGCCATATAGGGCGGCGAGTCCCCCAGCGGTGCGTCCGATACCAGGGCGGCCGAGCGCACGCCGGGCTGCGCGTCGGCCCGGGAGAGCAACTGCTCTCCGAACGCGGCCCACTTGGCTTCTCCATCGTACTTCGTGCGCGGGAGCGTGACGCGCGCGGTGAGGACGCGCTCGGTCGAGAATCCGGGATCCACCCGCTGCAGCCGGTCGAAGCTCCGCAGCAGGAGCGTCGCGCCGGCCAGGAGGACGACGGCCATCGCGACCTCCGCGAGGATCAGCGCCGAGCGGGCCCGGTGAATCGCACTCCCCCCGGCGACACCTCGGCTACCCTCGGTGAGTCCGTCCCCCAGGTGGCGGGCACCGAGCCGCCACACCGGCGCCATGCCGAACAGCACTCCGGTAAGACCCGAGAGCGCGAGCGCGAAGCCGAGGACCCGGAGATCGATCCCGATCTCCTCGGCTCGCGGGATCGTGCCCGGCTGCAGGGAGCGCAGCGCCTCGACGCCCCACAGCGCCAGGAGGAGGCCCAGCCCGCCGCCGAGGAGCCCGAGCAGCACGCTTTCGAGCAGCACTTCACCGGCGAGCCGGGTCCGTGAGGCGCCGAGAGCGGAGCGCACGGTGAGCTCCCGGGTGCGGCCGGCCACCCGCGCCAGCATGAGATTCGCCACGTTGGCGCAGGCGATGAGGAGCACCAGTCCGACGGCGCCCATGAAGACCAGCAGGGCCGGTCGGATCTGCCCCACCGTCTGCTCTCGAAGGCTCACCACCTCGGCACCCCAGCCGGCGTTGGACTGCGGGATACTGGGCCTCCAGCCGACGGGCGATCGTAGTCATTTCCTCTTGGGCCCGCTCCAGCGACACTCCCCGTCGCAACCGGCCGAAGACGGTGAGGAAGTCGGCGCGGCGGGGCCGGGTGGAATCGGTCACCAGGGGGATCCAGACCTCGACTGGTTGATCGAGGCTGAGCGCCTGGGGCACGATGCCGACGACGGTGTGGGGTACGCCGCTCAGCAGGATCTGCCGCCCGACGATCTCCGCCTGGCCCCCGAACCGGCGTCGCCAGTACCCTTCGCCCAGCATTGCCACCCGGGGCGCGGCGCCACGCTCCTCGTCTTCCCGGAACCCGCGTCCCACCGACGGCACCACGCCGAAAGTCCGGAAGAGTCCCGCGGTCGTGAGGCCGCCGCGCACCACCTCGGGCTCGCCCGCACCGGTCAGATTGAAGCGGGAGCGCGTCATGGCCGCGAGCGTCTCGAACGAGCGCGCCTCGCTGCGCCAGTCGAGGAAGTCCGGCAGCGACGCCGTTTCCCGGCCGATCGTGGTGTGCCGCCCCCATACCACGGCCAGACGGTCCGGATCGGGATACCCCAGGGGGTTGAGCAGCACGGCGTTGACGACGCTGAAGATGGCGGTGTTGGAGCCGATGCCCAGCGCCAGCGTGGCCACGGCGGCCAGCGTAAACGCGGGGGCGCGGCGCAGGGAACGCAGCGTGTGACGGATGCTCGAGAGCACGTTCGACTCCCCCGCCGTCAGCTCACCGCGGAAAGCTGCCGCTCTTCGACGACCTTGCCGTCGAAGAGATGCACGGAACGGTCGGCGTGGCGGGCGTAGCGCGGGTCGTGGGTCACCATGCAGATGGTGGCGCCGGCCTGGTGCAGCTCGCGCAGCAGCTCCATGACCGCCTCGCCGTTGGTCGAATCCAGATTGCCGGTCGGCTCGTCGGCCAGCAGGATCGCGGGATCGCCGGCCACCGCGCGCGCCACCGCGACACGCTGCTGCTGGCCGCCCGAGAGCTGGGCCGGGAAGTGCTTCATCCGGTGCGACATGCCGACCCGCTCGAGCGCGGCCTGCACCCGCTTGCGGCGATCGTCCGCCGGCCATGCCGCGATAGGTCAGCGGGAGCTCGACGTTCTCGTACACCGTGAGATCGCCGATCAGGTTGAAGGCCTGGAAGATGAATCCGATCTGGCGGTTGCGGACCCGGGCCCGCTCGGAGGCGGAGAGCTTCGCCACCGGCTGCTGGTCGAGCGTATAGGAGCCGTCCGTGGGCGTGTCCAGCAGCCCGAGGATCGAGAGCAGCGTCGTCTTGCCGCATCCCGACGGGCCCGCGATCGCGACGTATTCCCCGTGCTTGATGTCGAGGTGAATGTCCGACAGCGCGTGGGTCTCGACCTCGTCGGTGTAGAAGACCTTCTTGATGCCTTCGAGTCGGATCAGCGATTCGGCCATGGGCGGTCTCGGGTTGAGTGGAAGCCGTGAGCTACGAGCTGTGAGCCTAAGCAGATACTACGAGTGGTCACGTCCGTGAGTTTGAGCGCTGCCTCGAGTCCACAGCCATAGCCCACGGCTCAATTCACCCTCACCCGGTCGTGCCCGTCCCACCTCGACATGTCCGAGATGATGACCTTGTCGCCCGGCTCGAGGCCGCCGAGGATCTCGACGGTGTTGACCGACGTGCGACCGAGCCGCACGTTCACCCGGGTGGCCTCGCCGCCGTCCGGCGTGAGCTTGAAGAGACCGACGGCGCTGTTGGCCTGGCCGTACGCCGGCCGGCCGACGTGCAGCACGTCCTCCAGCCGCTCCACCTGGATGGTGCCGTCCACCGAGAGGTCCGGGCGGGCCCCCCGGGGCAACTCGCCTTCGAGCGACACGTCCACGGTCACGGTGCCGTTCTGGACCGCGGGGTCGATCCGGTTGACCTTACCTTTCGCGATGCCATTGCGGGTATCGATCGCCGCCGGCTGGCCGATCGCCACGTCCTTCGCCTGCGTCTCCGGAATCCGGAGCACCGCCTTGAGCTTGCCCGGCTCCACCAGACGGGCCAGGGTCGCACCCGACTGGGCCCACTGCCCCACCTCGAGCGGCAGCTCCTGGAGGATGCCGTCGGCGCCCGCCATCACCTTCATCGAGTGCACTCTGCCACGCTGGAAATCGGTCACCGCCCTGAGCCGACCGACCTGTTCCTTCTGGAGCGCGAGCTGCGAGTCGGTTGCGCCGACCATCACCGCGAGTCGTTGCTCCTCGACCTTATAGCGGGTCTCGAGCTCCTCCACCCGGTCGATCGCCCGGCTGGCCTCGATGGAGGAGATCAGTTCCCTGGTGGCGAGCCCCTTGCGCCGCCTCGGCGTTCCGCTTGGCGTCCTGGTACGCGGCCTTGGCGGCGGCGACCGCCGCCTCTTGATTCAGGCGCTGGGTTTCGAGATTGGTCTCCAGATTGACCCGGTCGGCCCGGGCAACGGTGAGCTGGCGCTCGGATTCCAGCGCCTCGAGTTGCACGTCCGGATTGCTCAGCTCGAGCAGCACCGTCTCCGGCTCCACCTTCCTGCCCGGGCTCGGCGAGACGGCGCTCGACCCGACCGGCGGTCACGGCGGAGATGTATCGGATGCGCTCAGGCACCAGGGTGCCCGGGCCTCGAACCTCGATCACCAGCGGCCCCTTCTGCACCGAGTCGATCCAGACCGACGTCCGGTCCACCCGGGGCGCCGCCGGCTTCAGGCTGCGGAGGCCGAGGGTGGTGGCCACCAGCGCGGTCAGGGCGATGGCCGCCATAGATCAGCCGTTTGCGCCCACGGTTGGCCGGTGCTCGGGGAATGTCCACGCCTATTCCTTATTAGAGGTCCCGTGCGAATGTCCCGCTGCCGCCGGCGTGGTGTCCCGCCGGTGTGTCGCAGGGGAGGGAAGGACCGTGCCAGCACGGGGCTCACTTGCAATGGATTGAAAGATCATGACTTGCATAAACCGATGTCGGGTGCGACGGCGCCGAGCATGTTCGGTCGTGGGATGCTCGAATCCCGGAATCGAACAGCTTGCTGTGCTGGCCGCCGTCGGTTGCGCGTCGTTAGTAGGATTCCGCCCTCTTCCAGGCTCCGCATGACACATTGCTCGTCGGTGACACCTTTCGGGTGGACTGCGCGCGCCATGTTCTCCCTGGCGCTTTGGTCCACCAGCTGTACCCACAGTGAGCCCTTCTCGGCGCCCCAAGGCAGAAACACACCGTTCGATCCCGGTCCGCCGGCCCGACTGACCCTGAACCCCGCGCACGACGGCACCCCGGCATGGTTGGCGGATGGGTCCGGCATCCTCTACTCGGCCCAGCAGCTCGACCGGGGCGACCACGACGTGTGCCTCGGCGAGTTGCCGCCGACCGGCGGCAGCCAGCGGAGGCTCATCTGCGACGTCCCCGGTGAGGAGACCACAACCGACGCCGTGCAATCCCCCGCCGCCGCGGTCGACGGCCGGCTGGCCCTGCTGAGCGCCGGGAACGGCGTCCTGGGCGGAACCAGCCCCGTGTTCCTGGGAATCGCGGTGGCCCCCACATTGGATGCCTCCACTCCCCAAACGGTTCGCAGCCTGCCGTTCACCCCCGCCGGAGGCGTGGCCCAGGACTACGCCGGCTACCTCCGGTGGCTCTCGGCGGATCGGCTGGTATATGTCGGCCAGCAGTTCAAGATCCGCAGGGCATGCCCCGATGCCGGCTGTCCGCTCGACACCCTGGTCTCCGGTACCGAGGTGACGTTGCTCGACCTCTCCGGCGAGACCGCGATCGGCACGGCCGTGCCCGGAACCTCGCAGGCCACGGGTGTCGCTCCCATCGAGGACGGCGCGGCGATTCTGTTCACGCTGGTCAACGACCCCCGGATCTACCGCCGGACGCTCTCCAGCGGCGCAGTCACCATATTTCACGATTTTGGACCCGCCGGGGTCGTTCGGGACGTGCACGCATCGGGCAATCGTGCGGCGGCGATCGTGGGCGGGCGGACGGCGTTCTCGGTGGATCCGCAGACCGGCCCGACCCAATGGGACAGCGGCGGCGTGCTGCACGTGCTGAACCTCGAGGGGGCCGGGGAGATCGTGCTGGACACTCCTGAACGGCTCTATCGCCGGCCCGCCGTGTCCCCCGATGGAAGCAGGATCGTAGCCGAGGGATTCCCGCTCATCATCACGGGGCCCGTCCTCGACCAGGATACCACGGTGAGCAAGAGCGGCGACCTCTATCTCTTCGGAGGCGAGTGATGACCCGGATCCGGATCTTCCTCGGTCTCGGGCTCGGCGTGCTCACCGGTCTCGCGGCGGCTCGCCCGCTCGCGGCTCAGGCCGAAGGCGCCGTCGGGGGGCAGGTGCGCCAGGCCGAGTCCCGCAGCGGCCTCCCGGCCGTCGAGATCCTGGTGGACGGCAGGATCGGCGCGGTGACCGACACGGCCGGCCGGTACCGCGCACGGGCGGTGCGCACCGGCTGGCACCGGGTCGCGGCCCGACTCATCGGCTACCGGGGCGTCGTGCTCGACAGCGTCTTCGTGCCGGCCGGCGCGACGGTCACCGTGAACTTCGACCTCGTGGCCAACCCTCTCGAGCTGGACCCGCTGGTCGTGACGGCGCCGTACGATGCGGTGCTCGACCCGCTGGCGACGAGCACCGAGCAGCGGATCAGCAGCGAGGACCTTCGCGACCTGCCGATCAGCTCGCTGGAGGAGGCGCTGGCCCTTTCCGCTGGAAGTGTCGGCACCAGCTACCGGGGCGGCCGGATCGGCCAGGAGTCGTTCATCCTCGACGGGCTCGGCGTGAAGAACCAGCTCGACGCATCGAGCGGAGGTTTGGGACTCCAGATCCCACCCGACCTGCTGAGCGAGGCGTCGCTGGTCACCAACGGATTCTCGGCTCGGTACGGCCAGGCGCTGTCGGGGCTGGTGAACGTGGTGACCCGGGAGCCGGGCGAGGCCTGGGAGGGCCGGGTGGCCTACGAGGGCGACCGGCCCTTCGGCGGCGGACTCGACCGCGGACTCGATCGGCTCGCGCTCCGGGCCGGAGGCCCGCTCAGTGGACGCTTCGGGTTGATCGCGGCGTTCGATGTCTCTGGCCGGATGGACGCCGATCCGGTGAGCGCGCCGCCGCCGGTGGATCCGCGGGACCCGCGTTCCACCGTGCCCTACCCGTTGCCGCACAACAGTGGCGAGCAGTGGACCGGCGCGGCCAAGCTGGTGGTGCCCGTCACCGAGCGTGCCACCCTGCGGGCGCTGGGGCTGCACACCGAGGACCAGCGCCTGCTCTACGACCCCGCCTACAAGTACGACCCGACCTTCGGCCCGGCACAGCGGCTGCGCGGCGATCTGGTGAGCGGGCACCTGCAGTACATCAGGGACCCGCGGTCGGGCCTGCCGCTGGTGCTCGACCTTCGCGCCGGGCGATACGTGCGGGAGTTTCTGCGGGGCGAGTTGGTGGAGCAGCCGGACTACTCGCTCGGCGCGCTCACCGGATCCCGGTTCCAGTTCGTCGGTGAAGACCTGGCCCGGGCCCAGACTGCCTCGAGCGACCCCATTGCGGGACTTCGCAAGCCCGACGCCAGCGTCCGGGCGCCGTGGGGAGTGCCCGCCTTCTTCCAGGGTGAGGGGTCGCGCGGCGAGCTGGCCTGGAACCGGTTCGGCGAGACCCGGTTCCAGCTCGACGGCACGATCGGTGGCATGCCGGGGTTGGATCTCTACGCCGGCGGGGAGTACGTCGCTCAGCAGGTCCGCACCTTCCAGCGAGCGCTCGGCTTTCTCCCGGTCGGCGACACCGTGCCGGCGGCGGCGCGGTCCGCCTTTTCGCCGCGGAGCGCCGCGGCCTACGCGGAGGGCCAGCTACGGATCGAAGATGTCGCCCTCACCGGCGGCCTGCGCTACGACCGCTTCGACGCGGGCAGCAGCCTGCCGGGCGAAGCGCGGGGCGCGCAGAGCTCGGTGAGCCCGCGGTTCGCCGTGAGCACGGTGTTGAGCGGGGCGACGGTGGTCGCGAGCTACGGGCGGTTCAGCCAGGCGCCCGACTACCAGTTCCTGGTGGACGCCGCCTTCGACGACACGACCCGCACCGGCCGATTCCGCCGGGGTAACCCCAATCTCGGGTTCGAGAAGGCCAGCCAGTACGAGCTGAGCGCCCGAGTCCGGCCGAAAGAGGAGCTCACGTTGCGGGTGGGCATCTACCTCAAGCGGCTCACCGGTCTCGTCGCCTCGGTGCCGCTGGGCGTAGACCCGGACTCGACCATCTTCGGCAACGCCGATGCCGGCACCGTCAAGGGTGGCGAAGTGCTGTTCGAGCGCGAGCTGCGGGGCGGGGTCGGCTTCCGCCTGGCCTACACGCTGCAGGAGGCGCTGGCGACGGCCACGGATCCCTTTCTCCTCAACCGGCTGATCGTGGTGGACCCGGTCACCGGAGACACCACCCGTCCGACGCGAGCGGAGTTCCCGCTCGACTACGACCAGCGGCACACGCTCACCGCGATCGCCCGCGGCAAGGTAGCGGACCACGCCGGCCCGTCCATCGGCGGGGTGCGGCCGCTCGCCGGGCTGGAAGGCGCCGTGATCCTGCGGCTCGCATCCGGACTCCCCTTCTCCATGAGCGACAGCACCGGGGACTCGCTGGTCGGCCTGCCCAACGGCTCCCGGCTGCCTAACACGTCCTCGCTCGACCTCCTGATCCGGCGCTCGGTCAGGCTGGGCGGCGCCTCCGGCGGCATCTACCTGGACATCAGGAACCTGCTCGACCGGCGGAACGTCGTCGCCGTGCGTCGCGATACCGGGGAGCCCCAGGCTGACTCGCGGGCGATCGAGCGGATGGCCGAGGCGGCCTACCTGGCGAACCCCAATCCGATTCCCTATGAGTCGGCCCGGTACCGAGCCGCCGCGGATCTGGATGGAGATGGGTTCGTTGCCGGGCGGGAGGAGCTGTTTCCGATGTACCTCGCGGCCGCGAACGACTATGCGCAGCCGATCTTCGCCTATGGGCCGCCGCGGCTGGCCCGGCTGGGGGTGGAGCTGATCTTCTGAGGGGCCGGCACGCGCGACTCGCGGTCCTCCTTCATCAAGGCTTGGTGAATGGCCATGGCCGCCTCGGCGCCTTCGGCGGCAGCCACCACGACGAACTGGGCCTCCTTGGAGGCGTCCCCGGCCACGAAGACCCCGGCCACGTTGGTGGCCTCGCACTTGCCCGTGTCGACGGTCCCCCTTGCGCCGAACCGGCAGCCCAGCACCTCGGCGAGCCGGCTTCGCTGCCGCTGGCCGCAGGACACGAACAGCGCATTCCTGGAGGCCGCACCGCCACCCGCGAAGACGATCCGCTCCAGGTTCCCTTCGTGGCCCTCGAGCCGGAGGATCGGCTCCTCCCGTAGCGAGATTCCGGCCGCGCTCAGTCGAGCCCGTGCGCTGCTGGACACCGGCGAGCCATCGGTGCAGTACAGGACGTCGGCCGACCAGGCCGTCAGGTCCAGCGCGAGCCCCTCGCCCCGCTCATCACAGCCGTAGACCGCGAGTGCCCGGTCGCGCCATTCCCAGGCGTCGCAGTATGGGCAGTGATGAACGCTGGTCCCATACAGGGCCTGAAGCCCCTGGATCTCCGGCAGGTCGTCCACCACGCCGGTCGCCAGCAGCAGCTTCCGGGTCGTGAGCCGGGTCCCGTCGGCCGCTTCGAGCAGAAAGCCATCCCCGTTCCGTCGCGCCTTGACGATCTCCAGCTCGCGACACTCGATACCGCCATAGCGGCCGAGCTCCGCGCGCGCCACCTGGAGAAACTCGGCGGGAGCCGTCCCGTCACGGGTGAGATAGGCGTGGATCCGGCGGGCGAGGATGTTCCGCTGCCCGCCGACGTCGCACAGCAGCGCCCGGCGGCGGCACCGGCCGAGCATGAGCGCCGCGCTCAGCCCGGCGGGGCCGCCGCCCACGATGATACAGTCGTAGGTCACCCGATGTCGCCGGCCTCTACGACCTGCTTGAGCCGCCGGAGGTCGTCGGCGATCTGGCGGGACGGGTCCTCGCCGAAGAGTCGCGCCACCGCGGCCCCGAGCTTTCCGGCAGGAGGATCGTAGCGCAGGACCACGCGCACCTCCGTGTCGCCGGTATCCGTCGGCATGAAGTGAACCGAGCCGGCATTGTCGACGGCCGAACCCGGCAACGAGCGCCAGGCGAGCAGCTCGTTGGGAACCTCGCGGTGGATCTCCGCGTCCCACTCCACCCGGCTGCCCGCCGGCCCCTTGGCGGTCCAGTGTGAGCGCCGGTCGTCCAGCACCGTGACGGCCTCGAGGTGGTCCATGAAGCGAGGCAGGTTCTCGAGATTGCGCCAGAAGCGGTAGACCTCCCCGCGCGACCGGTCGAGCACGATGCTCTCGTCGACTCGGACCCCCTCGCCGCGACGCACGCTGGTGACCGAGCTTGAGGGCTCGTCGCGGAGCGCGGTGTTGCGGCCCAGGGCCCGGTTCACGGCGCATCGTCCGCTGACGGCCCGTCCGAGCAGGGCGCCCGCGATCGGGAGGAGGAGTCGCCGGCCTCGACGCCGGCGTAACCCGTAGGCGGCCACCGCGGCCGCCGCGACCGCCGTGATCCAGCGCTCCCGCCGGCCCACATTGACATCGTTCGCGCCCGGTTGCCGCCGCAAATTTTCCCACCTCTCGGTACCGGCGATCCCATCGAAGGTCGCGGTCATGTTCCCATCCTCTCTGCCCACCGGCCTCGGCTCACCGGCACGAGCTTTCGGCGGGCGCATCTCGTTGTGTCGCTCCGCGGCCTGGCCGGCGAGCTCATGCCCGGCGGCGCTCATCCCCCGTCGCGAAATTGGTGTCTCCAATGGTCAGCCCTGCGATGCACTCCCGCTCGGGTCCTCGAGCAGCGCCTTGAGACGCCCGAGATCCTCGTTCAGTTTGCCCCTCGGGTCGGCCCCCATCAGCTCGGCGATCGCCTGCCCGGTGTGACCCGCCGGCGGGTGATAGCAGAGGCGGAGATCCACCCGGGTTCCCGTTCCCTCGCGATGGAAGCGCACGGTGCCCGCGTTCTCCAACATCGATCCGGGGCGACTGCGCCAGGCGAGCGCCGAGCCCGGAGTTTGTTCCGTGAGCATCGAGTCCCATTCGAGGGGCACGCCACCGGGCCCGCGGACCACCCAATGGGAACGCCCGCCCCCCAGGTCCCGCACCTTGCGCACGTGGGACATGAAGAGCGGAAAGTTCTCGTAGTCGGTCCAGAAATCGTACACTCGCTCGACCGGCGCGCCGACGAACAGCGTGGTCTGAATATCGACCGCCCTGCGCCTCTCCCGGCCCCGCCGTGCAAGATTCCGAGCACCGCGTACTTCACTCCAGAGCATGCCTGTGCCGACGGTTCGCGCCGCGATTCCGAGGGCGCCCCGACGGGCGAGGCCGTAGAGCGCGAGCGCGCCGCCGACCAGCGCCACCATCCGGTCCGCGGATCCGACGCCCGGCTTGCGCTCCAACGTCGCGGACTCCAGGCCCTGGATGTCGCCGCGCCGGGAGCCGTAGCGGCCGACCGGGGCTTCCACCACCGCCTCTGTCGCATCCCGGTCGCCGAGCCGATTTTGAATACGGTGCCGTAGCCGGTCCCTCCTCAATTGGCCCGAGTTCGGATCCAGGAGGTAGACCATGCCGGCGCCGATCGCCATCCCGACCAGCAGGCCGCCCTTTCGCATGTTCGACTCCTTGATTTCTGGGTGGCGCGCGCAGCGAGGTCCGGGAACGCCGGGCTCGCCCAATCCGTTGAATGCTGCCGATTTGTCCCGCCACTTCCGTGAGCCCGCTCACACGTAGACATGGCTGGCAACGCGCAATTTGGCAAGCGCGTTATGGTAGATTGGCAAGCGCGCCACGAAGGATAGCTTTCCCGGCGACGGCGTACCCCAACCGCGGAGCCTGGCCCCATGGTGGTCATCTACGTGCTGATCGGTGTCGTGGCGGGGGTCCTGTCGGGACTGTTCGGCATCGGGGGCGGCATGCTCATCGTCCCGGCGCTGATCATCGTCGCCCGTTTCTCCCTCAAACTCGCCATTGGGACCTCGCTCGGGGCGTTACTGCTGCCGGTGGGCCTGCTGGGCGCCTACACCTACTACCAAAACGGCAACCTCAATATCAAAGCGTCACTCCTGCTGGGGCTCGGCCTGTTTTTCGGCGCCTGGGCGGGAGCCCGGCTGGCCCAGGTGATTCCTCCCGTCACCCTGCAGCGAATGTTCGCCGTGTTCCTGGTGATCGCCGCCGCCAGGCTGTGGCTGAAGGCCGGAGGATCGTGACATGAGCGCCCCCCGCGACGATTCACCCACGCGCCATCTGACGCTCACCAGCTCCGGGTTCTGCGACGGCGAGACGATCCCCACCGTCCACACCGGAGACGGCGAGGATCTCTCGCCCCCGCTGGCGTGGACCGGCACCCCCGTCGAAACCCGCACCTTCGCGCTCATCTGCGACGATCCGGACGCCCCGAGCGGCACCTGGGTCCACTGGCTGATCTGGAACCTCGGAGCCGACGCCGTCGAGCTGGGGCAAGGCGTGCCGCCGAGACCCGAGCTCCCGTCGGGCGCCCGGCAGGGACTCAACGACGCCGGCGACCTCGGCTACACCGGGCCATGCCCACCACCGGGCGCACCGCATCGCTATGTCTTTCAGTTGTACTCGCTCGACACGGCACCAAATCTCTCTCCCGGGGCCAACCGTTCCGATCTCGAGGCGGCGATGCGAGGCCATATCCTCGCGCGAGGGACCCTCACGGGAGTCTACCAGCGGCGGAAGAGGTAGATCGTCGCGGCACGGCAGACTGGAGGCTCGACATGGTCACGCAACGCACCGCCGCGTTCCTGGCGGTGATCGCATTCGCCGCCGCGTGTGGCGGGCAGCCCCGCGGGCCGGAAGGCGACCAGCTGCCCGACCCCGCCGCCAAGGCCGGTCTCCTCGACAGCTCGGGGACCCGCGTAGGACTCGCGACCTTCTCCCAGCAGGACGGGGAGGTGCACCTGGGGATCAGCGTCGCGGGGCTCTCCCCCGGCGAGCATGGGATGCACATTCACGAGAGCGGCGCCTGCGCCCCGCCGGGATTCGAGTCGGCAGGTGGGCACCTCAATCCCGGGTCGAAGCAGCACGGCCTGCTGAACCCGGACGGGCCGCACGCGGGAGACCTGCCGAACCTGGTCGTCGAGGCCGACGGCAGCGCCGACACCACCCTCGCCGTTTCGGCGAGTCTGTTGTCGAAGGGACCGGAATCGGTGCTCGGCGCGCAACCGCGGGCGTTCGTGATCCACGCCGATCCGGACGACCAGGTGACCGATCCCAGCGGCAATTCCGGCTCGCGCGTCGTCTGCGGCGTGATCGAAGGCGGCTGAAATTCCGCCGGTCAGGCGTGATCCGCGACCGCGGTCACGCCCTGCTCCCGCGCGCAGTGCGCGCAGCAGTAAAAGGTGTTGTTCGCCTCGATCCCGTGACCGACGATCTTGCAGCGGCAGTGTTGGCAGACCGGCGCCAGCTTGTGGATCGCGCACTCGAAGCTGTCGAACGTATGGGTTTGTCCCGCGGCGACTACCTGAAAGGACGAGGTAGTAGTCGTTGCCGCAGACTTCGCAGATGGCCATGAGTACCTCCGTATGGGCGGCCCGATGCCACCCCTCAGGAAACCTATCGTCCTCGTGTACTTTTCCAGCATGGCGAACTTCATCTGCACGACCTGCGGCGTCCAGTACGCCGACTCGCCCTCCCCACCGGCATCATGCGTGATCTGCTCCGAGGAGCGCCAGTACACCGGCTGGCAGGGCCAGCAGTGGACCACGCTCGACCACCTCCGGAGCGGCCACCGCAGCCGGATCGAGCGCGAGGGCCCCGGCCTCACCGGCATCGGCATCGAGCCGGCCTTCGCCATCGGGCAGCGGGCGCTCCACCTCCGAGGCACCGGCGGCGGCTTTCTGTGGGACTGCACCAGCCTGGCGGACGACGCGATGATAGCGGAGGTGCGCCGGCTCGGCGGCGCCCGGGCGATGGCGATCTCCCACCCCCACTTCTATGCGTCGATGGTCGAGTGGAGCCGCGCGCTCGGCGGCATCCCGATCTACCTGCACGAGGCCGACCGGGACTGGGTCATGCGAAACGACCGGGCGATCGTGTACTGGGGCGGCGGACTCGCTCGACAGTCGCGCCGGGCGTCACCCTGATTCATTGTGGTGGCCATTTCGCGGGGAGCACCGTCCTCCACTGGGCGGAAGGCGCCGACGGCCTCGGCGCCCTGCTCACCGGTGACTCGATCATGGTGGGGCAGGACCGTCGCACGGTCAGCTTCATGTACAGCTATCCGAACCTGATCCCGCTCGGCAGCGCGGCGGTGGAACGGATCGTGAATGCCGTCGCCCCCTTCGAGTTCGAGCAGATCTACGGGGGTTGGACGGGGAAGAACGTCCTGGAGGCCGGCCGGGCACGCCGTGCGGTACTCCGCCGGCCGCTACCTCCGGGCGATCGGCCAACGGGCCCGGGACTAGCGATGTCCGACCTGCTCGCCGCGCGCTCGCAGATGGCGATGTCGCTCGCCTTCCACATCATCTTCGCCGTCGTGGGCATCGGCATGCCGGTGCTGATGGTGGTCGCCGAGCGGCGCTGGCAGAAGACCGGCGACCGGATCTACCTCGAGCTGGCCAGGCGGTGGGCCAAGGGCACCGCCATCCTCTTCGCGGTCGGCGCCGTGTCGGGCACGGTGCTCTCGTTCGAGCTCGGGCTCCTCTGGCCGACGTTCATGGAGGCGGCCGGCCCGATCATCGGGATGCCGTTCTCGCTGGAGGGATTCGCGTTCTTCATCGAGGCGATCTTCCTCGGCGTCTACCTGTACGGGTGGAACCGGATCTCACCCCGGGCGCACCTCTGGGCGGGCGTCCTGGTGGCGGTGAGCGGGGCGGCGTCGGGCGTCTTCGTGGTGATCGCCAACGCCTGGATGAACGCACCCACCGGGTTCGAGCTGGTGGACGGCCGCATCGCCCAGGTGGACCCGATCGCCGGCATGCTGAATCCGATGGCGTTCCCGCAGACCCTGCACATGACGCTGGCGGCGTACGCCGCCACCGGCTTCGCGGTCGCGGGGATTCACGCCTTTCTGCTGCTGCTCGACCGCGACAACGCCTTCCATCGCCGGGCGCTGTCGGTCGCGCTGCTGGTGGGCGCTCCCGCGCGCCGTGCTCCAGCCGATCTCGGGAGACTTGAGCGCCAAGGCCGTCGCCCGGATGCAGCCGGCCAAGCTCGCCGCGATGGAGGGGCACTTCGAGACCGGCACGCTGGGCCCCGCTGCTCATCGGCGGCTGGCCCGACATGGACGCGGCCGAGACCCGCTACGCGCTGCGGATTCCGGGCGGGCTCTCCTTCCTGGCGTTCGGCGAGCTTCGATGCCGAGGTGAGGGGTCTGAAGGAATTTCCCCGCGACCAGTGGCCCCACGTGCCGATCGTACACACTCGCCTTTCAGATCATGGTGGCGCTGGGCACCTACCTGGCGCTGGTCTCGCTCTGGGCCGCCTGGGTGGGGTGGCGCCGGCGAGACGCTGGCTGACGAGCGCCGCCTGCTCCTCGCCGTGGCGCTGGCGGCGCCGATGGGGTTCATCGCCATCGAGGCGGGCTGGACGGTGACCGAGGTCGGCCGGCAGCCCTGGGTCATCTACGGCGTGATGCGCACGGCGGACGCGGTGACGCCGATGCCGGGGCTGGTCGTACCCCTTCGCCGTCTTCACCCTCCTCTACTGTTTCCTCGGCGTCGTCGTGGCCTGGCTGCTCTATCGCCAGATCATTCGCAGCCCTCGACCGGACGAGTGGACCCGGCGTTACGCACCGGAGCCGCGGACCGATGCCTGAGCTCGCCCTCGCGGACACCATCGCGGGACTGCTGGCGCTGTCGCTCAACGCCTACGTGCTCCTGGGCGGGGCCGACTTCGGCGGGGGCGTGTGGGACATGCTCGCCACCGGCCCCCGCCGCGCGAGGCAGCGGGAGGTGATCGCCCACGCGATCGGCCCCATCTGGGAAGCCAATCACGTCTGGCTCATCCTGGCGGTGGTGCTCACGTTCACCTGCTTCTCGCCGGTGTTCGCCCGCATCATGACCGTGCTCCACATTCCGGTGTCGCTGATGCTGGTGGGCATCGTGCTGCGGGGCTCGGCGTTCACCTTCCGGACCTACGACGACGAGCACGACGCGGTGCAGCGCCGGTGGGGCCGGATCTTCTCCAGCGCCAGCGTGATCACACCGCTGCTCCTCGGGGTGTGCATCGGCGCGGTGGCCAGCGGACGGGTCGTGGCGCCGACTCGGGGCGACTTCGCCCAGCGCTTCGTCGAGCCGTGGCTCACGCCCTTCGCCCTCGAGCGTAGGCCTGCTGACGCTGTCCCTCTTCGCCTTCCTGGCGGCGGTCTTCCTGACGATGGAGACCCGGGACGTGGAGCTGGTCGAGGATTTCCGGCGGAAGGCGCTCGGAGCGGCGGTGGCCGTCTTCTTCGCCGCCGCGCTGGTTCTGCTGCTGTCGTTCGACCAGGCGCCGCTCATGCACCGCGGGCTGACCGCATCGACCTGGGCCCTGCCGCTCCACGTCGCGACCGGGGTCTCCGCCATCGCCGTCATCGCCGCGCTCTGGCATCGCCGGTACCGCGCGGCGCGGCTGGGGGTCGGACTCCAGATCTCGTTCATTTTCTGGGGATGGGTCGTGGCGCAGTATCCCTACCTCGTGCCGCCCGACCTCTCGATCGCCCGGGCCGCCGCGCCGGAAATCACCCTGCGGCTCACGCTGGTGGCCCTGGCCCTGGGTACGCTGGTGCTGGCGCCGTCTTTGATCTATCTCTTTCGGGTGTTCAAGAGCGGGCCGGTGGATGAGTCGGGGCCGTAGGAGGCGGGGAGCAACGGCGGACGAGCGCAATCCTGTCTGGCGGATCTCCATACGAGGTAGTCCTCATGTCCACTACGTCCGTCCGCCACCGGCCGCCTCGACCTCACCCCGATGAGCGCCGAGGCCATCGATGCGCTTCTCACCGGCGACAGTGACCGGCTTCGGGCCATCACCGGCGCCACATTCCGGGAAGCCGGCTCCCCCGCCCTACATGGCCGAAGCGCTCCCGGTGGTCCGGGAGCGGCTGCGGGTGGAGCCGACCGAGGCACCGTGGTGGAACTGGCTCATCGTGGATCGCGCCTCGGGCGAAGCGGTGGGCTCGGTCGCGTTCGGGGGCCGGTCACCTCGGAGGGTGCGGTGTTGGTAGGCTACGCGATGTACCCGGAGTACGAAGGGCGGGGCTACGCGACCGAGGCAGTACGCGCGCTGGTCGCATGGGCCTTCGCCCAACCCGGTGTCCGCGAGGTGCGCGCGCTGGCCCCGGTGTGGAACACCCCCGCGCTCCGCGTGGCCGAGAACGTCGGGATGCGTCCCGTGGCCGCCGACGAAGACGACGATGTCGGCGAGGTGCTGCTCTACGCCGTCAGCGCTCCAGCATCCGTCGGATCGGCCTGATCAGCAGCGCCAGAACGACCGCGGCGCCCAGGGCGAAGAGGGCCACCGAACCGAACAGGCCCGGGAGCGAGAACGACTCGTACAATCCGCCCACCCGGCCACCGAGGTAGTTTCCCACCGAGGTCGCGAGGAACCAGACGCCCATCGTGAGCCCCGCGATCCGGGCCGGCGCGAGCTTCGTCATCGCGCTGAGTCCGACCGGGCTCAGGCACAGCTCGCCGAAGGTGTGCAGCAGGTACGTCCCCGCGAGCCAGAGCGGGCTCACCGCCACTCCCTGCTCCGCCTGCCGCGCCGCGAACACCAGAATGGCGAACCCCGCGGCGACGAGAACCAGGCCGAGGGTGAACTTGGTGGGGCTGGTCGGGTCCTTGCTTCCCCAGCTTGATCCAGATCCAGGCGAAGACCGGGGCGAATATGATCAGGAACAGCGAGTTGAGCGACTGGAACCAGGAGGGCGGGAAGTCGTAGCCGAACGCCACGGTGCTGGTATCGCGATCGGCGAACAGATTGAGCGTCGACCCCGCCTGTTCGAACACCGACCAGAAGACCGACGCGGCAAGGAACAGTACCAGCACCACCAGCAGCCGCTTCCGCTCCGCCCCGGTCCACTTGGCGACCGTGAAGAGCCAGAGGAAGAACCCCACCGTAGTCAGCAGCAGGAACACGCCGAGACCGTTGGCCACCCCCTCCGCCGTGACCCGGCCGGTGAGGGCGCCGGCGGCCAGGAGCGCGAGCACCACTCCGACCACCAGCAGCCCGACCCCCAGTTGGCGGCGCTGACGCGGCGTGGGATTCCGCGCTCTCCGGCTTCACCGGGTACATGCCCGCCTCACCCAGGTACTTCCACCCCGCCAGATACTGCGTGATGCCGAAGAACATGCCGATCGCCGCCATGGCGAAGCCCCAGTGCCACGAGCTCGCCGGGGAGATCCCGAACGAAGCGAGGATCCCGCGGAACTGCTCGCTCTGGGCCAGCCAGCCGCAAAGCAGCGGGGCCGTGAACGCTCCCAGGTTGATCCCCATGTAGAAGATCGAGAACCCGGCGTCGCGTCGCTACGTCGTCCTGGCCGTACAGCGCACCCACCATGGTGCTGACGTTGGGCTTGAGCAGCCCGGTGCCGGTCACGACCAGCAGCAGGCCGAGGTAGAACGTCACCATGCCGGGGATCGCGAGCGAGATGTGGCCCAGCATGATGACGACGCCGCCGTAGAGCGTCGACCGCCGCTGGCCCAGGAACCGGTCCGCGATCCATCCGCCCGGGAGCGAGGTCAGATAGGCCAGCGCCACGTAGGTGCCGTAGACGGCCCCCGCCTTGGCGGTGTTGAATCCGAGGCCCCCCGTCGCGAGCGGCGCGGTCATGAACAGGATGAGCAGCGCCCGCATCCCGTAGTAGCTGAACCGCTCCCACATCTCCGTGAAGAACAGCGTGGACAGGCCGCGGGGATGGCCGAAGAAGGCGGTGTCGTGCGGGGCCTCGGAGGGCGGGGCGGGGTGAGCGACGGCAGTGGCCAAGTATTACCTCGTGGGAGCGGCGTGGGGCGAGGAAACGGCGCCCGTTCGCTTGGTCGAGATGTCCTGCAGCACGACCCGGTCGATCTTGCCGTCCATCCTCACCCTGACATCGTAGTTCTCCCAGTACATGAAGTTCCTGAGTGCCTCGAGAAACTGCCGGTTGGCGGCACCCTGCGCTCGGGACAGCCACTTCTCGGGCTGTCCAGCGGGGCCGGCGCAGCAGGATCGGCTCCAGCCGCGCCACGAGGGCGGGCGTGATGGGAACCAGGTCCCCCGGCTCGCTGGGAAAGAAGTGCAGCTTGTGCAGTGCCAGCAGGCGCTCCAGCTCCGCGATGGGATCTACCGCGTCGTAGACCCGAATGTCGATGAACCGATCGTTGGCGCCGAGATAGCCGCCGTTCTTGCGAACCACGAGCAGGGCGGCCGACTGCATGCCCCGCTTGTCACCGCCGCCGGCCTGACCGGCCTTCAGCGCCGCCACCAGCCGGTCGGCGAGCCCCCCTCGGGTCCGCTCGAACACGTCGGCGAGGTTCTTCACCGTCTGGTCGGACACGAGGATGTTGCCCTGGGCGCTGAATCCCCGGCCCACCAGTACCTGACCCTTTCCGCCGGCGACGCTTCCCGTTCCCCGTCGGCGCGCCTACCCGGCCTCCGCTCCAGTCGAAGGTGCTGGTCCCGCTGAAGCTGGCCGCGTTGCCGCGGGCGTCCACGATGCCGACCTGGCGGTCCTGCAGCATGGTGTCCGAGCGCATCACCGCGCGGAGGGCGTCCTCCGCCGTCGCGCCGCCGGCCAGCAGTTCCAGCCCGCGCTCCCCGTACGCGGTGTTGCTCAGGCTCTGGGTGGCGACGGCGCCGACCCCGGCCCTGGCCCACGGCACGATGCCGCCGACGTTGGGAAACTTGGACTGGACCACGACGCCGAGATCTCCGGTGGCGGAATCCCAGGCGACGATGCTGTAGGTGTGGGCGAGTTTCCGGAAGTGGGATGGAGCCTGGGTGGGAGACTGGGCAAGCAGGAACGAAGATTGAAGGATCAGGAATGCAGGGTGAGCCACCGGCGGGCCGCCCGGCGCGAACGATGGTGTCTGTTCACTTGTCCCTCCCCATCTTCTTCTTGAGATACGCCAGCTGCGCCTCGACGGCTTCCTCCCGCCTCCGCCGGTCGAGATCGGCGGCCATCGCGGTCGGACTCGCCGGTGGAACGGGCTTCACCGGCAGCCTCGAGATCCCGCCAGGCGGCGTCGATCGACTCGGAGGGGGGCCGGCCTCGCGAGGCCGCACGCCACTGGGCCGTCATCTCCTGCACCTCTCGCTCCGCCAGCGTCAACTCGTCCCGTTGGACCATGATCTTCCGCTCGAGCACCAGAATCCGCTCGCGATGCCGCCCGGCGAACCGCTCCGCCACCGTGACCGTCTCCGCGTCCGGCAGGTCGGCCGCGAGGCGACCCCTGCGCTCGGCGTCGGAGAGCTGCGTTCGCTCCGACGCCAGCTCGGCCTCGGAGGCGGCCAGGGCGCGGCGCATCTCGGTGATGCCGAGTCGGGCCTCCACCAGCGCCTCGTGCAGCCCCGCGGCGTAGGCCGCCGGGTCCGATCCGCCACGATCGCGCAGCAGCCTGTCCAGCCGGGACTTCAGGCCGTCGAACACCCGGCGACCACCTCTCATGGAACCTCAGGAGAATTCGGACGCCGGGCCCGGCGTCCGCGTCTGGAGAATCGAATGCTAGACCCGGCCTTCGACACCGTCAAGCGACCGCGCCATCCCAAGCACTTCCCCATGGGCGGGCCATCCGGATAGCCTACGGTCGTATCTCACCGAGGCCACCACCGACCATGACCGCTTCTCCCTGCAGCATCTGCGAACAGGTGGCCGGTCGCGTCGCCGCTCCGGGCGGCCCCATCCATGATGACGGCCTGTGGCTGGTCAGCCACCACCCCGGCCCCCAGACCGATCCCGGCGAGCTGATCGTGCAGACCCGGCGCCACTGCGAGTCCCTGGCGGTCCTGACCGAGGCCGAGGCCGCGGCGCTGGGCCCGGTGCTGCGCGTCGCCGTCGCCGCCGTCGAGCGCGTGGTCCGGCCGGAGCGCACCTATGTGGCGACCTACGGCGAACGAGTGCGCCACGTTCACTTCTTCGTCCTTCCCCGGACCCGCGCCCTCCCGCCGGGCCATGTCATGTCCGACCTCTACCGCAAGGCGCGGATGTGGCTCCGGCGGATGGGACTGGCCCGCAATCCGACCGCGGCGGAGCGCGCCCAGGCCGCCGCCCGCATTCGCGAGGACGCCGCATGGAGACGGTCGAGCACCTGATCGTCGGCGCGGGCCCGGCCGGCCTTCGCGCGGGCCAGGTGCTGGCGGACGCCGGGCGCGAGGCCCTCGTGGCCGAGAAGCACGCCGAGATCGGGCCGAAGACCTGCGCCGGCGGGCTCACGCCCAAGACCGTGGCGCTCCTTCGCGGCCTCGGCCTTCCCGACGACGTCGGGCTCACCTCGGTCGGGCTGGTGGCGTTCGCCGCGGGGTCGCCCGGTGACGCTCGACCCGGCCAGCACGTCGGTCGTCACCCTGTCACGAAGCGAGCTTGGGCGGTACCAGTCGGGCTGGGCTCGCGCGGCAGGAGCCGAGGTGCGAGCGGGCTGCGCGGTGCGCGAGCTGGACCTGGCGCGCCGGACCGCGCTGGTGGGAGGAACCCGCGTGAGATGGCGGCATCTGATCGGCGCCGACGGCTCCGACTCCGCCGTGCGCCGGGCACTCGGCCTTCCCTCGCCGCGCGTCTGCTTCGCGGCCGAGTACAACCTTCCGGGCGTACGGCTCGAGCCGCTCCGGTAGAGTGTGACCGCGAGCTCCGCGGCGGCTACTTCTGGGTGTTCCCTCACGACGGACTACACCTCGGTCGGCGCGGTCGCCTCGAAGCACGTGGTCCGGCCGGCGGCGCTCCGCGCCTACCTCGACGCCCGGCTCGAGCGGATGCGCTGCCCGGGCATGGCGCGCCGCTCGAGGGCGCCACGCTCGAGGTGGACTTCCGGGGCCTCCATTTCGCCGATGGTGTCCACCTCGCGGGAGACGCGGCGGGCGTTCCCTCCGCGTTGACGGCGGAAGGGATCTACTCCGCGCTTGCTTACCGGCGAAGAGGTTGCCCGCCGTATCCTCGATCCGGCGCATCCCTCCGACCGTCTGGCGCGGTGGCTCCGCGTCAAGCACCGGCACGACAGCCTCGCCGCCTTTCTTCGACGGTCGCCGGGCCGGGCCGTTGCGCTCCCGTTGCTGCACCGGCTGTCCCGCTGGCGCGTGGCGCGGCGCCCCTGGCGAAGTGGTTCCTCGCGGGATGAGCGACACGCGCTGCGGGCCCGATTCGGCGGACTGTGGAGACGGCTGGGGGCGTCGGACGACGGGTACCCGGTCTTCGACCGGTTGCTGGCGGCCTACCGGGAGCCACACCGGTCACTACCACGGGCTGGACCATCTCCGCGATTGCCTGGAGCAGCTCGATGCGGCGCCGGCAGCCGCGGCGGACCGCGACCTGGCCGAGGCGGCGCTCTGGTTCCACGACGCGGCCTACGCTCCCCGGCGCTGCCGACAACGAGGCGCGGAGCGCGGAGTGGGCCACCCGTGCCTTGAACCAGGCCGGCGTTTCGGAAGCGCGGGCCCGCGAGGTCGCCCGGCTGATCGCCCTCACCGATCACTCGCGGCCAGCCGAGGACGCCGTTGCAGCGCTGGTGTGCGACGTCGATCTGTCGATCCTCGGGCGGCCGCCGACGGAATATGCCGAGTACGAGCGGCGGATCCGTGCCGAGTACGATGCCGTCGCCGGCCCTCGCTATCGATCTGGCCGAACGGCCGATCCTGGCTCGTTTCCTGGCCCGGGAGCCGCTCTACCGCTCCGACCACTTCCGGAACCGGTACGAGGCGGCCGCCCGACGGAACCTGAGTCGTTCGGTGGAAGCCTTGTCGGCCAGGCGGGGTGAGGAGTGATGGGCGTCACGTCGGCCCGGCTGAACTGGGCTTACCGTTTGCAGAATTGGAAGTAAGGGTGCAGGACAACCAACGACCCACTCAACCCCGGGCGGTCGACCCACGGGCTCCGCCGGCGGAAAGGGATATTCCCATGAAGCGCACCTCCTGGATTCTCGGCTCCCTCACGGCCTTCGCCCTCGCCGCATGTGGAGGAGGGGCCGGCCGCGACGCGGGCACGGCCGGTGGGGCCGGCACCGAGACCGGTAGCCCCGGCATGACGGCGGACACCGTCCCCGCGCCGGGAGCGATGGATACCGCCATGACCGAACCACCGGCATGGACACGACAACGGCGCAGTAATGCCGCCGCGCGGGGCCGGACCCTCATGGGCCGGCCGCCGCTCGCCGGCGGCGCTGGCCGCGGTTACTTCACCTCCCGCGGCGGCCCGGCGCAAGCAACTCCCGAACCTCCGCATCCGTCGTCTGCGTGAAGTCCTCGTACCACTCTCCTACCGCCACGAAAGGGTGTCGGGTGTCACGACGCAGATCACGTCGTCCACCAGGTGTCCGCAGGCGGTCGCAGGACTTCCTGGGGTGCGACCGGAACCGCGGCAATCAGCCAGCCAACTCCCTGGGCGCGCAGGGCCGCGGCAGCGGCCCGCATGGTGGACCCGGTCGCGAGACCATCATCCACCAGGATCACGGTGCGACCGCGCAGGTCGGGGAAACGGGCGCTCCCCCCGATACGCGCGCTCGCGGCGGTCGAGCTCCTGCTCCTCGGCGGCAGCGACCGTCGCGATGACCCGCTCGGTGATGCTCAACGTCTCCACCACGTCCTCGCTCAGGATCCGCACGCCGCCGGACGCGATCGCGCCCATGGCGAGCTCCTCATGTCCGGGTACGCCGAGCTTCCGCACCTGCATGACGTCGAGCGGCGCGTCGAGGGCCCGCGCCACCTCGTACCCGACCGGCACACCGCCGCGGGGGAGCGCGAGGACCAGCAGATCGGTCCGGCCGGAGTATGCGCCGAGCGCGGCCGCCAGCCGGCGTCCCGCGTCGCGGCGATCCCTGAATCGTGGCCCCAAGGCTCCTCTCCGCATGAGCGGGCGCTGCCGAACTCTGCATGCATAGAGCGCCGTGCCGACCCGCGGATGTGATCTTTCTCACTCCCGGCGAAGTGTTTGGACTCGCGCGGCGCGCAGCCTATCTTTGACCCATGCCGCACCGAGCCTGGCTCGCTTCAGTCCTCGTCCTCACGGCGGGCTGCGATCGTCCGTCCGGGGGCGTGCCTCCGACCTGCGGCATGGCGGCCCTGGCAGGGGCCACCAACCTTCTCGAGCAGTTTACCATCCCCAATCAAACCCTGGCCGCCCCGCCCGCCGCGCTGCCCGAGCGGACCGTCGTCCGGGTGGTGGCCGACGGCGCCTTCCCCGCGGTGGTCGGCCGGACCGATTCCACCCTCGTGGTGGGCATGGAAGGAAACCCGCCACCGAGCACCAGGCCCGGCTTCGGGGTGCTGGTGGTGGACACCCAGGATCGGGTGATCGGGGTGATGGTGTACGAGGGCGATCCGATTCCGGGGGCGCCCGAAGCTGGGCCAGGTATCGATGGCGGGCCGCTCCATTCCGTTGATCGGCGTTCAGGTCGATCCCGCGAAGATCATGGACCCCAACTGCCCGACGCTCTTCCCGGACTCGATCATTCGGTGAGAACCCCGCGCATCGCGCTCGGCGGGGTCGTGCGCGCCTGGGACGGCGCCGAGCGGACCGGCCTCAACTCGGCCTACGTTCGCTCGGTCGCGCGGCGGGTGGCCTGCCGGTCATCGTGAGCCCGCTCATCGGGTCGGCGTACGCCGCACGGGCGCTCGACGGGGTCGACGGACTGGTGCTCACCGGCGGCGAGGACATGGATCCCGCCTGGTACAACGCCGACTCGCTCTCCCCTGCTCAATCCCCCGAGCCGCGAGCGGGACATCTTCGAGCTCGCGATCTTCGCCGCCGCCCGCCAGCGGGAGCTTCCGATCCTCGGCATCTGTCGCGGCATCCAGGTCATCAACGTGGCGATGGGGGGCACGCTGTATCAGGACCTCCCGTCCGAGCGGCCCGGACCGGTGGACCACAACCGGGCCGGCACCCGCACCGACCGCAGCCACGCGATCCGGCTCGCGCCGGAGAGTCTCGCCGCCGAGGCCCTGGGCGTGACCTCGATGCGGGTGAACTCCTTCCATCATCAGGGGATTCGCGAGCTGGCGCCGGGGCTCGTCGCCACCGGCTGGAGCGAGGACGATCTGATCGAGGCCGTGGAGGGACCGGAGGGTCAGCCGTGGATGCTCGCCGTCCAGTGGCATCCGGAGGAGATGCACGCCGAGGCGGCGGCGCCGGAGCGCGGTCTCTTCAAGGCGCTGGTGGAGCGGGCCGGTGACCGCGGCCGCGTCAGTGGATTCCTAGATCGCGGAGCGCGCGCTCGGTGGTCTTCGCGCCCGGGAAGAAGACCCGGTCGCTCACCCCGTTGAGCGCGGTCCGAACCGATGGGAAGCGCTCCGCGGCGGTGCGGAGGACGGCCACCAGGCCATACTCGGCCGCGAGCTGGTGATCCGAGGCCATCCCGAATCCCCGCCGGCCCAGCGCATCGTAGTAGCCGACGTCCGGCCCGCCTTTTCGCAGGTGGCGCGCCGCGATATAATCGGGAAACAGGCCCGCGAGCCAGAGGGAGTAGTTGCCGAGGTGCACCATCACTCGGAACCGGCGGTCGCCTTCGGTAGCCCCGAGGTCGGTCAGGATGTCCACCAGGTACTGGTGCCGCTGGTCGTCATGCCAGTCCACCCGCCACGCCCGGTCGCGCTGCCCGAAGTCCAGCAGCAGCGCGGCCAGGTAGTCGGCCAGGTCGCGGTCGTCGATGCGCGGCTCGGCGCAGCGAGTGGCGGATCAATACATAAAAGAAGAGCGTCTCGGAGGGCACCAGCATGGTGCGGACCGTGAGCAGCCGCTCCAGCAGTTCCGGGGCGTCGAGCAGCGGGTCCGGGCCCTCCGCGGCCAGGCGGCGCTCCAGCGACGCCCGCCGATGGGCGGAGCCCCGGCTCAGCAGCAGGATCACCAGCTGGAGGTCCGCCGCGGTCAGGCGGCCCCGCGCATTCGCCCGGATCATGACTAATCCTCCCGCGATAGACGACCTGGCCATGCTCCGCCGGGTGATCGGCTTCGGCCAGGAGCTGGCCGGGACCCTGCGCCGCGCTTCGGTGGTGGACGCCCTGATGCGTCACGTGCGGGAGAACCTGGCTCCCACCGAGATCGCGCTTTCCCTCTTCCATCACGACGTGGACGCCAGGGACAGCATTCACGCCTGGCCCCCCGGGGGCCCAACCGGCAGCACCTGCTGGAGTGCGCCTCCCGGAGCGGCGCGCTCCTGCTCCCGGACGGTCTCGAGCTCCTGCTGCAGGACGGAGGGCTTCCGCCCCAACCCGACGCGTCCGGCAGCTGGCTGTTCGCGCCGCTCATCGCCAAAGGTAGAGTAACCGGGACGATCGCCGTGCGCGGTGAGCCCGGTCGCTACACCCCAGCGGACCTCGTCCTGCTCGAAGGGCTGGTGAGCCAGGCCAGCATCGCGCTCGAGAGCGCTCGCCTGGTCGACCTGCACGACGACGGCCGACGGTCCTGGCAGGAAGTGGTGGACGCCATCTCGCCGGCGCTCTGCATCGTGGATCGCGGCGGCCGGATCCGGCGGGCCAACCTGGCCTTCGCCGACCTGGTGAACGCCCCACCCGCCAGCCTGATCGGCCGGCCCTGGCAGGCGTTCGCGCCGCCCGAGTGGGCCACCGATCTCCAGAGGGTGCTCGACCAGCAAGGAGCGGGCCGCGAGGTGGATCTCCGCACGGGCGAGCGGACCTATGCGGTTACGGTGGTGCCGATTAGCAGCACCGACCGGTCCACCGTCGTGCTCCTCTTCGACGACCAGACCGAGCGCCGCCGCCTGCAGGACCAGCTGATCCAGTCGGAAAAAATGTCCGCCATCGGGCAGCTGATCGCGGGCATCGCCCACGACCTGAACAACCCACTGGCCTCGGTGGTGGGGTTCGCCGACTACCTCACCGAGGTCCCCAACGTTCCCCCGTCGCTTCGGGAGCCGCTCACCGTCATCCAGGAGGAGGCAGAGCGGGCCTCGAACATCGTGAAGAATCTGCTGAGCTTCGCGCGGAAGCAGGAGCATCAGCGGCGGCCCACCGCGCTGAAGCCGCTGCTCGACGCGACGTTCCTGCTGCTTCGGAACAACCTCATGGCGTATCGGGTGGAGGCCAGCCTCGAGATCGAGCCCGACCTGCCGATGCCCGACATCGATCCCAACCAGATCCAGCAGGTCTTCGTCAACCTCATCAACAACGCGGCGCAGGCCATCGCCAGCACCGGCCGGCCCGGCACCGTCGTGGTCCGCGCGCGGCGCTGGCTCGACGGGGTCGCCGTGGACGTGGCGGACAACGGCCCCGGCATGTCGGAGACGCTGGCGGCCCAGGTGTTCGAGCCGTTCTTCACCACCAAGCCCGAGGGCGAGGGCACCGGACTCGGGCTTGTCCATCAGTCAGGGCATCGTGCGCGAGCACGGCGGCCGGATCATGCTCTCCAGCGAGGAGGAGCGGGGCTCCGTTTTCACGGTGCAGCTTCCGCTCGCGACCCGGCCTCCCGCCGCCACCCCAGGACACCGACTCACGGGTGCCCACCAAACGGCTGCGGGTGCTGGTGGTGGACGACGAGCCCCACATCCTCCACTACATGCGTGCCACGCTGGAGGCGTGGGGACACATTCCCGTCGTGGCCAGCGATGGCGCCGAGGCCCTCGCGGTGGCGGCCGACGAGCCGTTCGACCTGGTGATCTCCGACCTCCGGATGCCGCGGCTCAGCGGGCGCGAGTTCTACGAGGAGCTGGCCCGCCGGCGTCCCGAGCTCGCGGCCCGGCTGGTCTTCAGCACCGGCGACACGGTCCGGGGCGACACCCTGGCGTTCCTCGAGTCCCTCGATCGCCCCTACCTGCACAAGCCGTTCAGCCTGGCGGAGCTCCGGAGCATGCTGGGAGAGGTTGCCCGCCACAGCGGCCCCTACGTCCGTCACCGCGAAGGCGGCATCCGATCGGTCGAGGCGCTTCCCGAAACGTGACCGCCACGTCGTGCACGTCGCGTCCGGCCGCGAATGGCGCGGCGGGCAACGTCAGGTGTGGCTGCTCGCCCGGGAGCTGCAGCGCGCGGGGCTCGCCAACCAGGTCGTGGTGACCGGTGCCGGGACCCAACTCGCGTTCCGGCTGAAGCACGAGGGTATCCGGGTCCACGAGGCGCGGTGGAACCTCGGGCTCGATCCGCGGGTGCTCCTCCCCATTCTCCGGGAGATTCGGGCCGGCGGGGCCCTGCTCCACGCGCACGACGCGCACGCCGTCACTCTGGCGGGCCTCTGCTCCCTGGTGACACGGGTGCCCCTGGTGGCGACCCGGCGGGTGGATTTCCATCTCCGGCGTCGCGGCCTGTGGGGACGGGCGGCACGGGTCATCGCGGTCTCCGCGGCGGTGGCCGACGTGCTGTTCGAGGACGGGGTGGCGTGCCGGCCGGGTGGTGGTGGTGCACTCGGGCATCGACCTCGACGCGGCGCGGCGAGGCCGAGCCGCTGGGCCTTCGCGAGCGACTCGGCCTTCCCCCGGAGACCACGCTGGCCTGCACCGTGGGCGCACTGGTGGCCCACAAGGATCACGTGACGCTGCTCCACGCGGCCCGGCGCCTGATGGGCCGCTTCCCCGCCCTGCACTGGATCATCGCCGGCGATGGCGAGCTGCGGCCCGTCCTGGAGTGGCTGACCAGCGAGCTGGACCTGACCGGGCGAGTGCACTTTCTGGGACAGGTCGCCCACCCGCTCCGAGTGATCGCCGATGCCGATCTCTACGTCATGAGCAGCCGGGAGGAGGGCCTGGGCACCTCCGTGCTCGACGCTATGGCGCGTGGCATCCCGGTTGCGTCCACGTCCGCGGGTGGCCTTCCCGAGATGTTGCATCAGGGCGCCGGTCTCCTGGTTCCTCCGCGCGATCCCGACGCGCTGGCCGGGGCGGTGGGGCGGATTCTTTCCGATGCCGAGCTGCGCCGCGGACTGGTGGAACAAGCCTCGCGCGTCGTCGAACGATTCAGCGCGGAGCGCATGGCAGCGGAGGTCCGATCGGTGTATCGTTCGTGCGCCCCAGCGATTGACGGATCATGATTTACGTTTGCATACCGAGTCACAACGAGGCCGCCACCATCGGCCTCCTCCTCTGGAAGATTCGCCAGGTGTTCGCGGGGTTTCCCCGGGAGTACCAGCTGCTCGTTCTGGACGACGGCTCCACCGATGCGACCGGCGAGATTCTCGAGCCCTATGCGCGCGTGCTGCCGCTCACGCTGGTGCATCACCCCCAGCGCCGGGGCTATGCCGCGTCGGTTCAGGAGCTGTTCCGGACCGCGCTCGAGCTGACCGACCGTCCCAAGCGCGACGCGGCGATCCTGATGCACGCGGACTTCACCCACAATCCCCAGGTCATCCCGGATCTGGTCCGCCGGATCGAGAGCGGCGCCGACCTCGTGGTCGCCGAAGGCACAGCTGGAGGGCGAACCCTCGAGACAGCAGCGCATGCTTCGCCGCTTCGCGCCGCAGCTGCTGCGGGGCGCCGTGACGGTCCCCGGCGTCCACGACGTGGTCTCGGGGTTCGCCATCCTGCGCCTGGTCGCGCTGAGGAACGCCATGCGGAGCCATGGAAACGGGCTCCTGACGACCGACGGGTGGGCCGCGAACGCGGAGCTGTACTGGCGCACCGGGCGCTACGCCCGCCGAGTGGAGTCGGTGCCCTCGATCGAGCGCCACGACCTGCGCCAGCGCTCCAGCCGGCTGCGGCCGGCCGAGGAGGCGATGAGCCTGTGGCGGGCGCGGTCCACGCTGCGCGCCGCGCCGATCGCGCCTCCGGCCGAGCCGACCACCGCGCGACCAGGAACGCCACCCGGAGCCGGTGTCCTGATGATCGGGCCCGTCGCTCCTGCTGGCGGGCCTGCTGCAGGGGACGCCGCCGTCGGCGCCGCGCTTCGCCGGCGGAGTACCCCTTCGCCGTCGGGGAGACCCTCACCTACAGCGCCAAGCTCGGCATGTTGACCCTCGGCGTCCGGCACGCTGCAGGTGGCCGCGATCGACACGGTGCGCGGAGTGGAGACCTTCCGGCTGCGATTCCGGCTCCAGGGCAAGACCATCTTCTATTCGCTGGACGATGTGCTGGAGTCGTGGGTCGCGACCGAAGACTTCGCCTCCCACCGCTTCGTGCAGGACTTCGTGGAGAACGACAAGCCGAAGCACCGCACCTACGAGATCTTCCCCGACTCCGGCTTCTATCGGGAGACGGGACGCGACACCACGTTCGACAGCCCCCGGCAGCCGCTGGACGACGCGGCGTTCTTCTATTTCGTCCGCATCACGCCCCTCGAGGTCGGCCAGACCTACCGCTTCGACCGGTATTTCAGGAAGGAGAAGAATCCGGTCACCATCGAGGTCGTGAAACGCGAGAAGATGGAGCTTCCCGACGGGAGCAAGGTGCAGTGCCTCGTGCTGCATCCCGTCATTGACACCAAGGGCATGTTTTCCAAGCGCTCCGATACCCGGATCTGGCTCACCGACGACGCGCGCAGACTCCCGGTGCAGATCCGCAGCAAGTTTCCCTTCGGCACCATCACGCTCCGGCTCAAGGAGATGGTGGTGCCTGACGGCGCCGCTTCGACGTCCGGCAGCTGAGCGTGGCCTACGACGAGGCCGATCTCAGCCGCGTTCGGACCGTGCCGGTGGCCGCCCGGGGCAACAAGGTGGATCCCTCGCTCCTCGCCGCCCCGCCCGCGAACGATCGCTCGTTCAAGACCTTTCTCGACAGTCTGCCCGACGTCCTCGCCGCGCGCGATCTGCGCGCCGTGATCGACGGTGTGAGCCGCGCGGCCCGCCAAGGCCGGGGCGTCGTGCTCCTGATCGGCGGCCACGTCATCAAGGTCGGGCTCGGACCCCTGATCGGCGCCTGGGTGCGCCACGGCATCGTCAGCCACATGGCCCTCAATGGGGCCGCGGCGATCCACGACTTCGAGCTCGCGGCGTTCGGCGGGACCAGCGAAGACGTGGAGAGCGGTCTGGCCGATGGAACCTTCGGGATGGCGGAGGAGACCGGGGCGGAGATGAACGCGGCGATCGCGAGCGCGGCGGCCGCGGGGCGAGGGATGGGTGAGGGACTGGCCCGCGCGCTGTCGGAGCGGGCCGGGCTTCCCGGCGGCGAGAGCTCGATCCTGCTGGCCGCGCTGGAACGGGACGTTCCCATCACGGTCCACGCCGCGATCGGGGCGGAGATCATTCACCAGCACCCCTCCACCGACGGCGCCGCGCTTGGCGCCACGAGTCACCGCGACTTCCGGCGCCTGGCCGGTTCGCTCCCCGCCCTGGACCAGGGTGGCGCGGTGCTGAATCTGGGAAGCGCGGTGGTGCTTCCGGAGGTGTTTCTCAAGGCCCTGACCGTGGCACGCAACCTCCACGGCGGCTCGCCTACCCATTTCCTCGCCGCCGACTTCGACATGCAGCGCCACTACCGGCCGCGGTTGAACGTGGTCCAGCGGCCGACCCGCGCCGGCGGCGAGGGTTACCTCCTCACCGGTCACCACGAACTGATGATCCCACTGCTCGTCTGGGGCGTTCTGGAGGGGCGCTGAACGCTCGGCCGTGGGCCGGCTAGTACCGGCCCGCAACCATTTCCCGCACCCGTTGGGCAGTCGCCGGCGCGAAGAGCTTCAGGAGCAGGTAGATCAGGAAGCCCACGAATGCCAGCCACAGGATGGTGCCGAGCAAGCCGAGCACCAGGCCGAAAACTCCGAACAGCACCTTCACCAGAAAAATCGAGATCACCGCGAAGACCGCGAAACCGAGGAGACTCCTGAGCATGGTAACTTCCTCCGGACAATGGACACGGCGCAGTACGCCCCTACGTTTCAAATAGTTTCATAGGAAATATAAGTGACTGCTGCCTACGATGTTATCGTAGTGGGTGGTGGACCAATCGGCGCGGCATGCGCGCGGGAGCTGGCGCTGGCCGGGCGCCGCGTGCTGGTGCTCGACCCCGAGGGCGAGAGCGGTCAGGCCTGGAAGGCCGCCGCCGGGATGTTGGCCCCCCAGATGGAGTCCGAGCCGGAAGACCCGCTGCTGGAACTGGGGGTGGCGGCGCGGGAGCACTACGGTCCCCTGGCCGAGGCCCTCCGTGAGACCACGGGCAGTGACCTCGGGCTCTGGCGCCAGGGCATTGCCTGGGTGGCGGCGGACGAGCTCGAGGCGGGGCAACTACGGTCGAAGGTGGCGTGGCAGCGGCAGCAGGGGCATCTGGCCGACTGGCTCGACGAGGACGAGGTAAAGAGCCGATGGCCCTGGCTGGGGCCAACTTGTGGCGCGCTATGGGCCCCGCACGAAGGGGCCCTGGAACCCCAGCGGCTCGTGTCCGCGCTGCGCCAGGATGCCGTCCGCCTCGGGGCCGTCCTCGAGCGAGACGCGGTGACCGGCATCGAATCGCGGGGCGACCGCGTGGTCGGCGTCGCCGGCAGGCGCGGCCGCTACCTGGCGGCCGATGTGGTTCTCGCCGCCGGCGCCTGGACAGGCTCGATCGAGGGCGTCCCCCGCCCCGTGGCGGTCGCCCCGGTGCGCGGAGAGATGGCGGCGCTCCCCTGGCCCGCAGGTGCCCGGCGGGCGATCGTCTATGGCCGAGGCGGCTACCTAGTCGCGCGGGGTGACGAGGCGATCGCGGGCTCTACCATGGAGTACGCGGGCTTCCATCCGGAAGTCACCTCGGCGGGATTGGCCCGGATTTTCGCCGCGGTCACGGCCCTGTGCCCCACCCTGACCAGCGCGGAGGTACGCCGGACCTGGGCGGGGCTCCGGCCGGTGACCCCGGACGGGCTCCCGATCATCGGCGGTGAGCCGCGGCTCCAGGGTCTCTGGTATGCCACCGGTCACGGGCGGAACGGGATCCTGCTCGCGGGACTCACGGGACTGCTGGTGTCGCAGCTCATCGCCGGCCAGCCCACCGCCGAGGACCTCGCCGCGTTCTCTCCAATCCGCTTCTGGACCTGGTGAATCGCCGTTCAGCGCGGTTGGTACCCTAGCCCCAGCTCCCTCCCCTCTCGAGAAATCGCCCACGGGCACGCACTCCCCAATCGGACGCCCGGGACATCCGATCGCCGCGTTCCGGCGTACCAGTGGTGTTGCCGTCCTATCCACACGTTCCCAAGGGGAGATCATTCATGCGCACCCGCACCCTTCACCGCGGTCCGCTGCTTCTGGCGGTCGCATTGGCCGCCGCGGCCGCGGGCCTCGCGCGCTGGGCCAGCGCCGCGGACCATCGCGACAGCACGGTCCTCACGGCCAATCCGGCACGCGACATCGCCGATATCTACTCGTTCCGAAGCCCGGCCAACCCGAACAACCTGGTGCTGGTCATGACGGTATCGGGGCTCATCCCGCCCGCCGAGGCGAGCACTACCTATTTCGATCCGGGTGTGCTCTACCAATGGAAGATCGACAACACCGGCGACGCCGTGGAGGACCTCGTGGTCCAGGCGTTCGTCACCGGGACCGCCGCGGACCAGGTGATCCACTTCCGGGGCCCGGTGGCACCGGAGGTCACCGGCGCCACCAGCCGGATCCCCGACGGAGACGAGCTGGTGCAGGTCGCGCTGAGCAACGGGGCCACACCGGTCACCGCGGCCGCGAACGGCATCACGGTGTTCGCCGGCGTGCGGGATGATCCCTTCTTCTTCGACCTGGCGCAGTTCAACCAGATCGTCGGGGGGAACGCCACCGCATTCAACAATCCGGGGACGGACACGTTCGCCGGGACCGACGTGCTGGCGCTGGTCTTCGAGGTCCCCATCGCCCAGCTGGGCGGCACCTCCGCGCTGGGCATCTGGGGCACCACGAGCCAGTTCACCAACTGACACGCCAAACTACGAGGATCGAATCCATGTTTCAGAGCATCACGCTGCGCCCCGCCCTCCTGCTGGTCACCGGACTGTTGAGTGTGGCGGCCTGCAGCGACAACGACGGCGGCGGCCCCGGCGCCTTCCGGGAGGCGACTCAGTCCGACCGGTTCGGGCTTCCGGCGATCGCGACGGTCTTCATTCCCAGCGATCAGAAGGACGCGTATAACGAGGCCGTACCGGCCACGGATCAGGCCATGTTCCGGCAGTTCGTGGTGGACAAGCTGACTGCGTTCGGCAATTCCGATCCCGACGCTCTGGCCGACGCCCTGCTGCCCGATATCCAGCCGATCAACACGTCACAGGAATCCGGCTTCCTCAACGGCCGTCGGCCGCAGGACGACGTGATCACCGCCGAGCTGGGCCTGATTTTCGGCGCGAACACGGACCTGAACGACGATCACGTGGACGCCAACGACCGGGCCTTCCTGGCGAGCTTCCCCTACCTGGCTGCTCCCCACCTGCCATGAGGCCATCTCTCACCGCCCTGGCACTGGCCGGTCTGCTGGCCGGGGCGGCGGCCTGCCGGCCCGGCGGCTCGGCGGCGACCCTCGCGGTCGCCGCGGCCGACACCGCCATCGTGTCGCGCAGCATCGAGTTCTTCGAGGAGCGGCTGGCGGCGGACTCCAACAACTATCTCATCGCGGGGCGGCTGGCCGGGCGCTACATGGTTCGCTTCGGTCTGGCCGCCGACACCCGGGACGTGGCCCGGGCCGAGGTGCTGGCCCGGCGACTCACGACCCTGGCCCCCGATCGCGCCGGGGCCTTGAGCCGACTCTCCGGCGTCCTGCTGACCCAGCACAAGTTCGCCGAATCACTGGCAGCCGCGCGGGCGGCGGTCGAGGCCGAGCCGCGAGACGAGGACGCGCGCGGTGCCCTCTTCGACGCAAGCCTCGCGTCTGGAGCCTATTCCGAGGCGCAAACGGCCCTTCGCGCCATGCGTCCCGGCTCGCTCGCGACCCTGGTGCGCCGAGCCCAGTGGCTCGATGCGACCGGGCACGCCACCGGGGCGCGAGAGACGATGGAACGGGTCTGCGGCAAGCTGGAACAATCCGCGGCGCGCCCGTCTACGGTCGCCTGGTGTCTCACCGAGCTCGCCGGGATGGTGCACCGTGAGCGCGGCCCCGAGGCCGCCTGGGCGGTACTGGATCGCGCGGTGGCCATTCAGCCTGGCTACCGGGGTGCGGTCGAGCAGCAGGCGCATCTGGCCGCCGCTCGGAATGATTGGGGCACGGCCCACCGGCTCTACCGGGGAATCGCCGTGGACGCCCATCCGGACCTCTATCTCAGGCTGGCGGAGGTTGCCGGACGACTGCGCCGCGAGGACGAGCGGTCGGCATGGGAACAGCGATTCCTCCAAGTCGTCACGCCGGCGGAGAAGGAGGCCCTGTTCGGGCCTGAGCTGGCGCTCTTCCTGACGGAGCGGAACGGTGCCGGAGACCGCGCGGCGGCACTGGCCATCGCCGAGCGGGAGATCGCCCGGCGGCCGACCATCGAGAGCCTCGACTTGCTGGCTTGGGTGCGTTATCGCCGCGGGGAGCCGCGGGAGGCGCTCGCCGCCTCCGATCGGGCGCTGAGCATCGGCGGAGCATCGCCTACGCTCGAGTACTATCGCGGACGAATCCTGCAGGCACTGGGACGCCCGGCGGACGCGGAACCTCTTCTCCGGCGTGCCAAGGCACAGCGCAGTCTGTTGCCGCCGCACGCACGGCTGGAGGTGGAGCGGAAATCGGCGGGGTCGAGGCGCTGAGTGCGAGGGTGGACGCGGCACCGGGAGCTGGCGTAGAATGCAGCTCAGTCCGCTGGTGCGCTCACGCCCCGTGGTGCGTTCGCGTCCCGGCAATCCTCCGCAGGAGTTCATGGCCGCGTCATCATCCGCCGGACAGAAACCAGACGCCGATCTGATCGCCCGGGCCGCGGCCCGGGACGAGCGCGCCATGGCGGAGCTGTACGACCGGTACGGCCAGGTGCTGTACGCCGTGGCCTACCGGATCGTAGGACAGCGGGCCGACGCCGATGAGGTGGTGCTGGACGCTTTCGCGCAGGCGTGGCGCGAGGCGTCGAGGTTCGAGGCGGCGCGCGGCTCGGTGGCCGGCTGGCTCACCACCATCGCGCGGAGCCGGGCGCTGGATCTAGTGCGCGCCCGCAGCCGTAGGGAGCGGATCACCGCCACCGCGGCCGCGGAGCGCCCGGATTCCTCTCCGGCGATGGGCGGCTGGCGGGCGGACCCATCGAGCGGGGTGGACCACGCTGAACGCCGAAAGCAGGTGCAGCTCGCGCTGGAGGCGCTGTCTCCACCTCAGCGCCGCGCGATCGAGCTGGCATTTTTCGAGGGGCTTTCCCAGTCGGAGATCGCCGAGCGGCTCAAGGAGCCGCTCGGCACCATCAAGACCCGAGTGCGCCTGGGCATGCAGAAGCTGCGGGAATGCCTGCGTCCCTTCTACTTCGAGCCGGGCCGATGAGTCACCCCGAGCAGGATGGGCTTCAGGATCTCGCCGCGGCGTACGCCCTGGGCGCGCTGTCGCCCGAGGAGACGCGCCGGTTCGAGGCGTTTCTGGCCGGCTCGCCGGGAGCGCAGCGCGAGGTGGCCGAGTATCGCGATGTCGCCGCTTTGCTGGCGCTGGGCGGTTCGGAGGCCGCGCCGTCGCCAGACCTGCGGGAGCGGCTACTGTGGCGGATGGGTGCCCCGTCCGCGCGCCCGCAGTCGGCGCATCGCCGCCAGGCTCCCTGGTGGGGAGCACTCGCCGCCGGCCTGGTGGCCGTGGTCGGCCTCGGTTTCGGGTTCGCCCAGCTCAGGCAAGTGCAAGGTTTGCAGGCCGAGCTGAGCCGGGTCGCGCAGCGGCTCGGGGAGACGAGGCAGATGCTCTCGGCACGGGAAGCCACGCTGAATGCCATTTTCGAGCCCGGCGTTCAGATGTTCCAGCTCACGGCCAGCGGCGACCCGGAGCCGGGCATCCAGCTCTTCTGGGACCGGGAGCGTCATCGCGCCATCGTTCATGGGTTCAGACTCAACCCGGTTCCCGATGGACGGGCCTACCAGTTGTGGTTCATCCAGAACGGCGCGCCGGTGCCGTCGGTGACGTTCAAGCCGGAGCCCACCGGTCACGTGAAGGTAGAGCAGATTCCTGTCCCGGCCGACGGCGAGGTGAGCGCCGCCGCGGTGACGGTGGAGCCGGAGTCCGGCTCGGCGCAGCCAACCACGCCCATACTCCTCGTCGGTCCGCTCAAGCGCTCGTGACCCGTCCTCATCTCCCCGCGGCGGCCCTGACGGCCCTCGTCGTGCTTGCCGCTCCCCTGCAGTCGCAAGCACCTCCCCCCGACCTCGCCCGGGAGCGCTCGGCGTATGCCGAGTGGCTCGCCCTGGCGCCCAATTCACCCCTGGCGGCGGTGGCGCAGCAGCCGGTCGGCCAAGGGATCAGGCTGGGCCCACCGGACGCGGACGTTCCACTGGAAGGGGTGGGCGAGCATCGGGCCACCGAGCGCAACGGCATCGTGACCCTCGAGGGACCTGCCGGCACGCGAGTGCTCGGCACGGGGCGTCCGGTAGCACTGGGCTCTTACTTCGTGGCCGCCGGTGGGGTCTCCGGCCGTCGGGTCGTGACGGTGTACGGCCCGACCCGGGAGGACAAGCCGGTTGAGTACTACCCTTACGATTCGAGACTGGTGTTTCTCGGTCCGCTGGCGCCGCCCGAGCGACCGGCACAGCTCCTGGTGCTGGCCCTCGACGGCATCGAGACCGACGCCGCGGAAGCCGGAACCGTTCTGGTACCGATCGGCGGGCGCTCGGTCCGCCTCAGGGTGCGCCGAATTCCCACCGGATTCGAGGGGGAGTCGGACCTGGAGATCTTCTTTCGGGACGGGACCAACGCCGAGGGCACCTATCCGGCCGGCCGGTTCGTCTCGCTGGTGGCGGTCGGCGGCGGACGTTACCGCCTCGACTTCAATCGCGCCCGGAACCCGTTCTGCGCCTACAGCTCCGCCTTCCCCTGTCCCGCGCCGTGGCGCGGCAACACGATCGACACCAGAGTCGAGGCCGGGGAGCGGTACGCCGGCGGTGGATTGAGCGCCCCACCCGACGACCTGGAGACCAGATGAGAGCGGCCATGGCAATGGTGGTGTGCGCGCTGGCACTACCGTCGGTGCGGGTGCCGGCTCCCGAGGGCGACTGGCAAGCCGCGCTGGACCTCGCGGGAGGAGAGCTTCGGTTCGGAGTGAAGCTCGAACGGCGGGGCCCCGGGTACGCCGGCGAGTTCTGCAACGGGTCCAAGTGCCAACCGTTCTCCAGCGTGAGGTCAGTCGGGGACAGTCTCGTGCTCGAGATGGCGGATTACGCCGCGGCGATCACCGTGAGGCTCGCGGGCGACTCCCTGATCGGCGTCTACCGGAACGTCGGCAACCGCGGGCCCCGGGTCATTCCGTTTCGGGCGGCCCGCGGGCGGTGGAAGCCGAGCCGGGCGCCGAGGCGGCTGGTCGGCAAGTGGGACGCGCTGTGGACCAGCGATTTCGGCACCAGCCCACGGGTGATCGAGCTCCGCAACGGCGACGCCGGACTGGAGGGCACGATCATCTCCAACACCGGCGACTACGGACACTTCGCGGGACGGGTGACGGGCGACAGTTTCGCGCTGGCCCATTTCGATGGCTCCTACGTCTATCTGCTCACCGGCTCCCTGGGTGGCGGCGGCGGCGCGCCCGATACGCTTCGAGGCATCTTTCACGCCGGCCTTCGGACCCAGACGCCTTGGATCGCGGTGCGCAGCACCGGGGCGCCGCATCTCAAGGCCCTCACGGAAAACACCCAGGCGGACACGACCGAGCGGTTCCACTTCGCCTTTCCCGACCTCGAGGGACGGCTGGTCACCGAGCGAGACCCGCGGTTCGAGGGGAAGGTGGTGGTGGTGGACGTGTTCGGCACCTGGTGCCCGACCTGCCACGACGCGGCGCCCGAGCTCGTGCGGCTCTACCGGAAGTATCGGGATCGCGGGCTGGAGATCGTGGGACTGGCCTACGAGGTGTCCGGCGATACGGCGGTGGACCGGCGGCAGGTGAAACGCTACCGCGAGAAATTCGAGATACCGTTCACACTGCTGCTCGCCGGCGTCAACGACACCGAGGCCGCGGGCGCGACGTTGCCCCAACTCAAGGGATTCACCGCGTTTCCGACCACGATCTTTCTCGGCCGCGACGGCAACGTACGCCGGATCCACGCGGGGTTCTACGGGCCGGCGACCGGGGCACAGCATCTCAAACAGGTCAGGGATTGGGAGCGAGAGGTGGAGGGGCTGCTGCGAGAGCAGCGTGTAGAGTGAGTCAGCGCGTTCGGACCCTGGCAGTCGTGGCTTCTGGATCGACCCTGAGCCCGATCCATTCTCCCGCCAGCGCGTGTCCCGGCACGCCGCACAACAGCCAGTACCAGCCCGGCTCTTCGGCCTCGAACTCGGTGTGGTCGTTCTGCCCGGCCGGGAGGCCGGCGGTCAGGCTCCGGCTCATCGCGTTGAGGAACGCCGGGCGGCCCCCCTCGAGGGGGACCTTCTCGCGCTCGGCCATGACCACGAGGCTGTGCTTCGCCGTCGAGTCGGCCGACTGCCAGTCCCAGATTACGGTCCACTTGAGAGGCACCACCACCTGCACCCCGCCTTGGCGGTGACCGTTCAGAAGCGCGGACGGCGAACCGGGTGGAGCGGTGACCCGGAGCGCGATGGTCGCGGTGCGGCCGGCGGGGTCGGCGGTTACCCAAGGAACCGCCGTGGAGGTCTCCGCGCTCTGCGCCGCGAGGGGAGCGGCGCAGAGCACCAGCGCTGCGAGAACCTGGAATCGACGCGACCGGCTCATGCGCGCTCTGGCCTCGTCGATCGGTGACCGGTAGCTTCAGGCATCCCCAAATCTACATCCAGGAGCGTGGTAATGGCGGGTTTACTCTCGCGGGAACGGATCGTCGCGAAACCGGGCTTCAACCGGTGGCTGGTGCCGCCCGCCGCCCTCGCCATTCACCTCTCGATCGGCATGGCCTACGGGTTCAGCGTATTCTGGCTGCCGTTGAGCCGCGCCATCGGCATCACCGAGCCGGTGGCCTGCCCGGCGAGCATGAGTTTCTTCGAGCAGATGGTGGCGACGTCCTGCGACTGGAAGATCAGCACGCTGCAGTGGATGTACACCCTCTTCTTCGTCTTTCTCGGTTCTTCGGCCGCGGTGTTCGGCCGATGGCTGGAGCATGCCGGCCCACGGAAGGCAGGGGTGGTCGCGGCGTTCTGCTGGTCCGGCGGATTCCTGATCTCCGCCCTGGGCATACACCTGCACCAGATCTGGCTGCTGTGGCTGGGCTCCGGGGTGATCGGCGGCTGCGGGCTGGGGCTGGGGTACATCTCGCCGGTTTCCACCCTCATCAAGTGGTTTCCCGACCGGCGCGGCATGGCGACGGGCATGGCGATCATGGGCTTCGGCGGCGGCGCGATGATCGGGGCGCCGCTGGCCGACATCCTCATGAAGCACTTCGCGACCGCGACGTCGGTCGGCGTCATGAAGACCTTCATCACGATGGGCGCGATCTACCTGGTGACGATGCTGGCCGGCGCGTTCGGGTACCGGATCCCGGCCCCGGACTGGAAACCGGCCGGCTGGACACCGCCCGCAGCCAAGGGCGGCATGATCACCACCCGGCACGTGCACGTCGACCAGGCGTGGAAGACCCCCCAGTTCTGGCTGCTCTGGAGCGTGCTCACCTCAACGTGAGCGCCGGGATCGGGGTGATCGGCATGGCCTCGCCGATGATCCAGGAAGTCTTCGGGGGGCGACTGATCGATCTGCCCGGCGTCGCGCTTCGGAACCTGGACCAAGGCCAGCAGGCGTTGCTCGCCACGATCGGGGCGGCGTTCGCCGCGCTGCTCAGCGTCTTCAACATCGCGGGGCGAATCGGCTGGGCCTCGCTGTCCGACTATATCGGCCGGAAACGGACCTACGCCATCTTCTTTGCCCTGGGCACCGCGCTGTATGCCGCGGCCCCGTTCGCGGGCCGGATCGGCAACGTGGCGTTCTTCGTGGGTATCTTCTGCCTGATCCTGACGATGTACGGCGGCGGGTTCGCCACCATCCCGGCCTATCTGTCGGACATCTTCGGAACCCAGTTCGTAGGAGCGATCCACGGACGGCTCCTCACCGCCTGGTCGGCCGCGGGCATCCTGGGGCCGGTGCTGATCGGCTACATCCGGGAATACCAGATCGAGCGGGGCATTCCGGCCGCGCAGGCCTACAACATCACGATGTACCTCCTGGCCGGGTTACTGGTGGTGGGATTCTTCTGCAACCTCGCGGTCCGGCCGGTGGCCGAGCGCTGGTACATGTCGGACGCGGAGCTGGAGCGCGAGCGGGCGTTGCTGCGGGGGACGGGTGGGCGGACCTAGGGCGGGACATTGCATAAAATCACTGTGATCCGAATATTGTTTCACCAGGCAACTCTCCGCCACGGAGCTCTCCATGCCGTCTGACGACAGGTCCGAGGTGCCCTCCCCGGGCAGTTGGCTGGTGGTAGGCATTGCCTGGCTCCTGGTTTCCCTGCCATTGCTGTGGGGTATCTGGACGACTCTGGCCAAGGCGACGGTGCTTTTCCGCTAGGATCGAGGGGTGCGGCCCGGGGATGACCATATATAGCGCAAAGTTTTGCACGGCATGGGGTTGAGCGTCTGGAACAGGTCCAAAGCGGCCTCTGGCAGGGATTTCGGGGGCTTGACGCCCGGACCCGGTCAAACAGATTGTAAGCCGTTCATTCTCTTAGCGCTTCCCGGAAACCGCCCGGCCTGGCAACCCGGCGCCGATTCCGCGGCCTCACCGGCCGCGCCACCGACAACGTACAGGCACGGGCATGCGTGGCCTCGCCCGCCGCTCTCCGGCGGCCGCTTGGCCTCGTGGTGACGGCCCACTGGTGAGGAAGCTACCGCTCGCGCGCCCCTTGCCCGGCCGCCCGAGCCAGTCGCCGGGTTCAGCTCCGCCGGCTGAAGCAAACCTAGACCCCCGAGGGAGAGTGCGTATGACGAAGAGGCCGGGTTGGTCGGTGGTCCCCATGCTTCTGGTTCTGGCCGCACCGCTCGCCGCCCAAGGCGGCGACTGGACCACCTATGGCGGCAACGATTGGAACCAGCGCTACTCCACGCTGAAGCAGATCAACACGGGGAACGTGGCTCAGCTGGTCCCCAGGAAGATCTTCCAGACCGGCATCGACCGGCTCGGATCCTTCGAGAATACGCCGATCGTGCAGAATGGCGTCATGTATGTCACGACGCCGTACAACACCGCGATGGCGTATGATCTGAATACCAACAAGGAACTCTGGCGCTACACCCACAAGCTCGGCACCACCATCTTCTGCTGCGGCCCGAACAATCGCGGGGTCGCGATTCACGGAGGGGCCCACGTCTACATGGGGACCCTCGATGCCCGCCTGGTGGCGCTCGACGCCAAGACCGGTGCGGTCCTGTGGGACAAGGAAGTCGCCGATCCCACCTTCGGCTACAGCATCACCCACGCACCGCTGGTCATCGGCGACAACATCATCGTCGGCGTCGCCGGCGGCGAGTACGGCATCCGGGGCCACGTGACCGCCTACGCCGCCGGGAGCGGCGAGCAGGTCTGGCGCTGGTACTCGATCCCGGCGCCCAAGGGCGACCCGACCTTCGACGAGAAGGCCCCCAACGGTTGGTGGGGTACCTGGGCACCGAAGGCCGAAGCGGCCGACCTGCACCGCGACATCGCCAAGGAAAAGGCCGACAGCGCCAATTACGCCGACGCCTGGCAGCGCGGCGGCGGCGGCGTGTGGATGACGCCGGCGTACGACAAGGCCTCCAACAGCATCTTCCTCGCGGTAGGCAACCCGTCACCCGACCTCGACGGCAGCGTCCGGCCGGGCGACAACCTCTACACCGACGCCGTGGTCGCGATCGACGCCACCAGCGGCAAGACCAAGTGGTACTACCAGACGGTCCCGCACGACGTCTGGGACCTCGACGCCGTCTCCCCGCCGGTGGTGACCAAGCTGGGTGGCAAGACCGTGGTGGTCCACGCCGGCAAGACCGGCTGGATGTACGTCCTCGACGCGGCCACCGGCAAGCTGGTCCGCAAGAGCGACAATTTCGTCCCCCACGAGAACATGTTCGCCCTGCCGACGCCGGAAGGCACCCGGATGCTGCCGGGCGCCAACGGCGGCGCGGAGTGGTCGCCCATCGCGATCGACCCGAACCTGAACTACGCCTACGTCGCGGCGCTGCACCAGCCGATGCACTACAAGGTGCACAACGCGCCCTGGGAAAAGGGCCGCCTCTGGCTGGGCTCCGCCTTCGTGGCGATTCCGGGCGAAGAGCAGTACGGCCTCTACAGCGCGGTGGACCTCAAGACCGGCAAGATCGCCTGGCAGAACAAGGTGCCGCAGCCGATGATGGGCGGCGCGCTGGCCACCGCCGGCGGGCTGACCTTCACCGGCGAAGGCAACGGCAACTTCAACGCCTACGACTCGAAGACCGGCAAGATGCTCTGGCAGTTCAACGGCGGCGCCGGCTGCAACTCCGCGCCGATGACCTTCACCCACGGAGGGGAGCAGTTCGTGGCAGTGGCGTGCGGCGGGAATTTCCAGCTGAGCTTCCCGCTGGGAGACGCAGTGCTCGATTTTCGGCCTTCCGAAGGCCTGGAAGTAACCCGTTGAACCCGGCCGGTGGGGCTCCCGAATCCCGGGGTCCTCGCCGGCCGACGTGTTGCGCACGATGACTCGCTGGTGGTGGATGGCTCTGGGAGCCGTGGGCGTACTGGCCGTGCAGGCGTGGTCGGCGCAGGAACCGGCCCGCCACTGGATCGAGCGCGACGGTACCGACTGGGGCCGACTGGGGCATGAAGCACAGACCGCATACGTGGAGGGATTCCTGGCCGGCGCGGCATTTGGCCAGGCGGCGGAGCAAGCCTGCACTCCGCAGGAGCTCCGAGCGCAGCGACAGGGCTGCGAATGGACCGGCGACTCGGCCGGTCTCACACGGGCGATCGGGGAGCGCCGCCGGACCGGCGGGTTCCGCTTCCCGTACGGTGCAAACGTCTACGCGAGCCGGATCAACGACTACTACTGGTGGCACAACCACCGACCGTTGCCGACCTGGTACGCGTTTTGGGAGGTGAACTCGATACTCACTCGCCCGAACTGACATCCGCGCCCGAGCGCGGTCCGAGTTGTTGGTGCAGGAATTCGTCCCGGAGGTTGACTGTCGTTGGCGGTCATTTCTTCACTGAGGGAGACGCACCTATGAAGCGAGTCGCACTGTTGTGTTTGGGTCTGGCGTTCGGGGCGGCGACAGCCGCCGAAGCCCAGCTCACGATGCAGATGAGCAATGGCTGGAGTTTTACGTTCGCCGGCAACGTGAACGCGTTTGCGGTGTATGACGATGTCAGCGATGGCAGTACCAACACGCCGGGGCAGCTCGTCGGCCAGGGCGACGCGCTCGGCGGCAAGGGTGCCTTCGGGATCCGCACCGGCCTGCTTCCGGCCTTCGCGGTGTTCGACGCCAAGGGCAAAGAAGGCGAGACGGATCTCAGCGTGCACTTCGGCTTCGCGCCGCAAATCCAGTGCGGCTACGGCGATGATGGCAACAGCGTCGCCGGACAAGGGCACGACTGCTTCGGTGCCCAGATCGACATGCGTCAGGTGTTCCTGACCGTGGGCGGCAGCTGGGGCCAGATCCTCGCCGGTCGCGAGCTCGGCCTGTATGGGCGGCAGAACATCCTCACCGACCAGACCCTCTTCGGTGTCGGCGCCACCGGTGGCCCAGCCGGGAACGGCACCACGCTCGGCCGCATCGGCTTCGGCTACATCTATCCGCAGTTCAAGGCGCAGATGACCTACTCGACACCGGCCGGACGGCCGGGGCAGCTCTCCATCGGCCTGTTCCAGCCGGCCACCAACCCGCCCTACGAGACGGTGCAGCTCCCGCGGATCGAGGCGGAAGGCGTGTGGGCTTCGGGCAACACGAAGGTGTGGGTCGGCGGCCTGGCGCAATCCAACAAGACCCCCGAGGTCGGTGGCGCCAGCGAGACCGCCTTCGCCTGGGGCGGCAGCGGTGGCGTCCGGTTCGGCACGCCCATGTTCTCCGTGACCGCTTCCGGCTACTACGGCAAGGGCGTCGGTACGACGCTGTTGTTCCTGAACGGGGCCGGCCGGAACCGGCTCCGGTAGCGACGACCTGCGGAAGTCCTACGGCGGCATCGGTCAGATCACCGTGACCCCCGCCAACAGCAAGGTCACGCTGGCCGGCAGCTGGGGCATCAGCATTCTCGACGCCTCGTCCGACGAGGAGGCCACCTCGGACTTCAAGACCAAGAACTGGCTGGCTTCCGGCGGCATCTATTTCCAGGCCACCAAGTCGCTCAAGGTCGTCGGCGAGTTCAATTACGCCGTCAGCGAAGACAACGTCGATGCCACCGAGAAGAACAAGGAGATCGCACCGGCGTTCGGATTGATGCTGTTCTTCTGATCCACCGGCTGATTCTCGCAGCCGCCGGCGGCCTCCTTCGGGGGCCGCCGGTTCTTTTGCCCCGCGAGCCCCGTTAGATTTCGGTCTACATCCAGTCGTCCCTCTCTTCCACGCGAGGCGCTTCTCACGATGCGTTCCTCCACCTTCCTGGTGGCGATCTGGCCTGCTTGGCGGGTGCAGCAACACCCCGCTCGCGACGACCCTGACCGCGCCGAGTCCCGTCGCCGGCGCCGGACGTGTTCCAATGCGCCCGGGCGCAGCTCAAGACGATCCAGTTCGACCAGAGCTCGATCGACCTGAACGAGCAGCGGCTCACCGCCCGGCGGTACGACCTCACGGCGCGCCGACCGGATGTGCAGTTTCGTCGGCTGGTCGAACGTCTCGAGATCCAGGCGATTCCTGGTGACGGCCAGGCCATGACGACGCTCAAGGTGACCGCACGCACCTTCGCCGAGTACACCACCCAGCGGGGGCCCACGGAAGAGCAGGAGCGCACCTCGGAGACGGCGCGCGAGGCGGCCCAGACCATCCTTCAGAAGTGCGTCGAACCGGTGGATTCCCTCTCCGTCCCGGGCTAGCTTTCGCCCGATCCTGGGTTCGATTCGCGATTCCGGAGAGTGAGAGAGTGGCGGTTCCGCTGGTACAACTGACCCGCTCGGCGCCCGACGCGCCGGGCGGCCCCTCCCCCGCCGCGCCGATACCGGCGCCGGCGCGCAAGCCGTCCTGGCTCAAGGTGAAGGCGCCCGGCGGCCCGAACTACCCGCCTCAAGACCATGATGCGCGAGCTGGACCTGCACACGGTCTGCGAGGAGGCGCACTGCCCCAACGTCGGCGAGTGCTGGGAGCACGGCCGCCACCTTCATGATCCTGGGCGACGTCTGCACCCGGAACTGCGCCTACTGCGCGGTCGCCCACGGCACGCCCAAGGCGTTCGACCCGCTGGAGCCGGCCCGGCTGGCCGACGCGGTCGAGCGGATGGGGCTGGAGCACGTCGTGATCACGTCGGTGGATCGCGACGACCTGCCCGACGTCGGCGCGTAGGCCTTCGCGGGATGCATCCGGAGATCCGCCGGCGGCTGCCGGAGACGCTCGGTCGAGGTGCTCATTCCCGACTTCCAGGGCTCCGAGCGCGCGATCCGCACCGTGCTGGAGGCCCGGCCCGACATCTACAACCACAACACCGAGACCGCCGAGCGGCTCTACAGGCTGGCGCGGCCCGGCGGCCGCTACGAGCGCGTGCTCGAGCCTGCTGGCGCGGGCCCGGCGCCATGGTGCCCGACGGTCCCACCAAGACCGGCATCATCCTCGGCATGGGCGAGGAATGGGACGAGGTGGTGGTCTGCATGCGCGACCTGCGGCGGAGCGACGTCAACATCCTCACGCTCGGCCAGTACCTGCGGCCGTCGGCCGGCCACCTGCCGCTCGACCGGTACTTCACGCCGGACGAGTTCGCCGAGCTGCGGGAGATCGGGCTGGGCATGGGCTTCACGCACGTCGAGGCGAGCCCGCTCATCCGCTCGAGCTACCACGCCTGGGAGCAGGCCCGCGCCGCCGGAGCCGGCGCCTAATGGCCTCACCGACCGCGCGCGACCCGGCCCCGGCCCCGCGGCGGGCTCGACCCCGACACGGCCGACCGGTACCGCGACTGGCTGCGCCAGATGCTCCTGCAGCGCCGCTTCGAGGAGCGGCCGGCGAGGCGTACGCCTCGGCAAGATCGGCGGCTTCTGCCACCTCTACATCGGGCAGGAGGCCGTGGCGGTGGGCAGCCTCGCGGCGCTCCGCCCCGACGACTACATCATCACCACGTACCGCGACCACGGCCAGGCGCTCGCGCGCGGCATCAGCGCGCGGACGGTGATGGCCGAGCTGTTCGGCGGCGGCCGGGACTGCTCCGGCGGCAAGGGCGGCTCGATGCACCTGTTCGACGCCGCGCTCGACTTCCTCGGCGGCCACGGCATCGTCGGCGGGCACATCCCGCTCGCGACCGGCGTGGCGTTCGCCATCAAGTACCGCGGCGGCGACCAGGTCAGCGTCTGCTTCATGGGCGAGTCGGTGGTGAACAACGGCGCCTTCCACGAGGCGCTCAACATGGCCGCGCTCTGGAAGCTGCCGGTCATCTATCTCGTGCGAGAACAACCGCTACGGCATGGGCACGGCGCTCGAGCGCGCGTGCGCGATCCACGACATCTACGAGCGCGGCTGCGCCTACGACATGGCGAGCGAGGTGGTGGACGGGCAGGACGTGCTGGCCGTGCGCGCGGCCATGGAGCGCGCAGTCGAGCGCGCGCGGGCCGACAAGGTGCCGACGCTGCTCGAGGTCCGCACCTACCGCTTCATGGGCCACTCGATGTCGGACGCGGTGAGCGGCCACTACCGCACCAAGGAGGAGCTCGAGGAGTAGCGGAAGCGCGATCCGATCGCGGTCTGCTCCCAGCGCGCTGATCGCCGAGGGACTGACCGACGAGGGCGCGATCAAGGCGCTGGACGAGGAGATCAAGGACGAGGTGCAGGACGCGTGGGACTTCGCGGAAGCGGCGGCCGGAGCCGCGAGCTCCGAGGACGCTCGTACGCAGCGACGTGCTACGTCGGGACGACGAGCCGCTCGGTCACACCGTCGCCGCACGACTCGGGGCTGACGACGATGGCCGTCATCACCTACCGCGACGCGCTGAACCAGGCGCTCCGCGAAGAGATGCAGCGCGACGCCGCGTGTTCCTCATGGGCGAGGAAGTCGCGGTCTACCAGGGCGCCTACAAGGTCTGCCGAGGGCTGCTCCAGGAGTTCGGCGAGATGCGCGTCGTCGACACGCCGATCACCGAGCTCGGCTTCGCCGGCGTCGGCGTCGGCGCGGCGATGGTCGGGCTGCGCCCGGTCATCGAGTTCATGACCTGGAACTTCGCGCTCGCTCGCGCTCGACCAGGTCGTCAACGCCGCCGCCAAGATGCTCTACATGTCCGGCGGCCAGTTGAACGTGCCGATCGTCTTCCGCGGGCCCGACGGCGCCGCGCTGCAGCTCGCGGCGCAGCACTCGCAGGCGTTCGAGAGCTTCTACGCGCACATCCCCGGCCTCAAGGTCGTCGCGCCCGGCACGCCGTACGACGCGAAGGGCCTGCTCAAGAGCGCGATCCGCGACGACAACCCGGTCGTGTTCCTCGAGGGCGAGATGCTCTACAACACGAAGGGCGAGGTGCCCGACGAGGAGTACGTCATCCCGCTCGGCAAGGCGGACCTGAAGCGCGAGGGCGGCGACGTCACCGTCGTCACCCACGGCAAGACGGTGTCGCTCGCGCTGAAGGCCGCCGACCAGCTGGCGAAGGAAGGCATCGAGGTCGAGGTCGTCGACCTCCGCACCATCCGTCCGATGGACGTCGAGACGATCCTGAACTCGGTCGCGCAGACCAACCGCTGCGTCGTGCTCGAGGAAGGCTGGGAGTTCGCGGCGTCGGCGCGCAGGTGGTGGACTACGATCCAGCGCGAGTGCTTCGACGACCTCGACGCGCCGGTCCTCCGCGTCACCAGGCCGACGTGCCGATGCCGTACGCCAAGAACCTCGAGAGGGCCGCGAAGCCGGACGCCGCGAAGATCGTGGCCGCGGTGAAGAAGGTCATGTACCGGGAACGCGACGAATGGCACCAAGGTCTTCATGGAGGCGCTCTCCCCCACGATGGAAGAGGGGCGCCTCGTCAAGTGGAAGAAGAACGAGGGCGACGCCGTCGCGGTCGGCGACGTGCTCGCCGAGGTCGAGACCGACAAGGCGATCATGGAGCTCGTCGCCCGCGGCGGCGGGGCGCTGCGCAAGCGGGTGGTGCAGGCGAGGCGCCACGGTGCCGGTGTCGGAGCTGGTCGGCGTGATCGGCGAGCCGGGAGAGAACATCGAGGCGCTGGCCGCCGGGCAGGGCGCACGGCAAGGCTGCAGCCGCCAAGCCGTCCGCGACCGAAGCGGAACCGCCGCGCAAGCCGGCCCCCCAGCCGACCCAGGGCCGGCCGACACGCGGCGCCGCCACACCCGCCCGCCGGGCCCGCGGTGGACGCGAACGGACAGCCGGCAGCGCTCCGGCGCGCCGGCCGCAGCCCCGGCCGCCGCCCCAGCCGGAGCCGGGTCAAGGCCTCGCCGCTCGCCCGGCGCATGGCCGCCGAGCGCGGCCTCGACATCGCCGGCGGTCGCCGGGCTCCGGGCCCGAGGGGCGGATCGTCGCCCGCGACGTCGAGGGCTCGCCGCGCCCGGCGGCGGCGGCCGGAGCGGCTGGCGACCGGCCGCGCGCCGGTGGTCCGCGTACCCGCCGGGCGAGCCGTATCGAGGACGTGCCGCTCACCCAGATCCGCAAGACGATCGCCCGGCGGCTGGCGGAGTCGATCGGCCCGATCCCGACGTTCTACCTCACCGCCGAGGTCGACATGGAGCGGGCGCGGGAGGCCCGGGAGGCGCTGCTGGCGGCGGGCGGCGAGTTCAAGGTCTCGTTCAACGACATCATCCTCAAGGCCGTCGCCCTGGCGCTGCGGCAGCATCCCGAGTGCAACGCCTGGTGGCAGGACGACCATATCCGCTACTGGAACGAGGTGCACGTCGGCATGGCGGTCGCGATCGAGGACGGGCTGATCACCCCGGTGATCCGCGACACCGACCTCAAGAGCCTGCGGGAGATCGCGGCCGAGTCGCGCGACCTGGCCGCGCGGGCCCGCGAGCGGAAGCTGACGCCCGAGGAGTACACCGGCGGCACGTTCTCCGTCTCCAACCTCGGCATGTTCGGCATCGACCAGTTCACCGCGATCATCAATCCGCCCGAGGCCGGGATCCTGGCGGTCGGCCGCATGGCGGAGCAGCCGGTGGCGCACGAGGGGGCGGTGGCGATCCGGCGGCGGATGCGGGTCACGATGAGCTGCGACCACCGCGTGATCGACGGCGCGACCGGCGCGCGGTTCCTCCAGACCCTCAAGGGAATGCTGGAGAATCCGCTGGCGATGGTGTATTGAAACCGGAGGTAGTCCTTGGCCAACCAGTTTGATGTCATCATCGTCGGCGGCGGCCCCGCCGGCTACGTCTGCGCCATCCGCGCCGCCCAGCTCGGCCTGGCGACCGCCGTGGTCGAGCGCGACAAGCTCGGCGGCGTCTGCGTCAACATCGGCTGCATCCCCACCAAGGCGCTCCTGCACAGCGCCTACGTGGCCAACCTCGCCGCCCACGACGCCAAGGACCTCGGTGTCGACGTGGGTACCGTCAAGACCGACTACGGCGTCGCCATGAGCCGCTCCCGCAAGGTCTCGGAGCAGAACTCGAAGGGCGTCGAGTTCCTGATGAAGAAGCACAAGATCACCGTCATCAAGGGCACTGGCGTCCTGGGGAAGAACCGCACCGGTCAAGGTGGGCAAGGACACCACGAGGCGAAGAAGGCGGTCGTGATCGCCACCGGATCGCGGGTGAAGGGCATCCCGCAGATCGGGCTCGAGATCAACAAGACCACCGTCATCAGCTCCGACGAGGCGCTGTTCCTGGAGCAGGCGCCCAAGACGATGGCGATCGTCGGCGCCGGCGCGGTGGGCTGCGAGTTCGCCGACGTCTTCAACGCGTTCGGGACCAAGGTGACGCTGATCGAGGTGCTTCCCCGCATCCTGCCGCTCGAGGACGCGGAGTCGTCCGACGCGCTCGCCAAGAGCTTCAAGAAGCGCGGGATCGAGGTGCTGGCCGGCGCGCGAGGTCAAGAAGGCCACCGTCGGCAAGGACAAGGTGACCCTGGAGCTCGCCGTCGGAGGAAAGACCGAGACGGTCGAGGTCGGAGAAGGTGCTCATGGCGGCGGGGCGCGCGGTGAACACCGAATCCATGGGTTTCAAGGAGGCGGGTGTCCAGCTCACCGACCGCGGCTTCGTCAAGATCAACCTGGAGACGCTGGAGACCACCGCGCCGGGCATCTACTGCATCGGCGACGTCGCGGGGCCCGCCGATGCTGGCCCACAAGGGCAGCCGCGAGGGCGTCGTGGTCGCCGAGCGGATCGCGGGGCACCAGCCGCACCCGATCAACTACGACAACATCCCCAGCGTCACCTACTGCCACCCTGAGGTCGCGAGCATCGGTCTCACCGAGGAGCAGTCCAAGGAGCAGAAGCTCGACTACCAGGTCGGCCGCTTCCCCTTCAGCGCCAACGGCCGCGCCCGCACCGCGGGCGAGACCGAGGGCTTCGTGAAGATCATCCGGGACGAGAAGTACGGCGAGATCCTCGGGGCCCACATCGTCGGCGGCCACGCCTCCGAGATCATCCACGAGCTGACGGTGGCGCGCGAGAACGAGTACACCGTCGAGGAAGTGGACCTCGCGATTCACGCCCACCCCACCCTGTCCGAGGCGATCGCCGAGGCGGCGCTCGATTCGATGGGGCGGGTCATGCACATCTGAGCATGGATCCGGTGGCGCTGGCGGCCACCGCGCTCGGCGCCGGCCTCTCGGCCGGGCTCGCGCTGGTCGGCGTCACGGTCGCCGCGCTCGACGCGCTGCGACCGCCGCCGGGGGCCCCGGATGCCGCGGCCGGCGCGCCGCTCTACCTGCTCGCCGCCGGCACGCTAGGGGGCCTGGTGCTCGCGGGCGTGGTCGCCTGGCGCCTGCTCTCCCCGCTCGACTCCACCTATCGCCGCGGCGGGCTGGCGCTGGTGAGCGCATTCGCCACGGTGCTCGTCATGCAAGTCTATCCACTGCTGCACGCCGCGCTTCGGCACGCCCGCCCTGGTCGCGGCGGCAGCGCTGGCCGCGGGCGCGGCGTGGCTGCTTGCCCGGCGCGCACGGCGCATGGCCGCAGCATGACCGCCCTTCGGATCGAGGACCTGGGTCGGCGCCGGTACGCCGAGGTGCTGGAGCTGCAGCGCGATCTTCGGCGGCGTCGAATCGCGGGAGAGCTGGCCGAGGACGTGCTCCTGCTGGTGGAGCATCCCCCGGTGATCACTCTGGGCCGCGGCACCCGGCCGTCCAGCCTGCCGATCGCGCCGGCGGAGCTCGAGCGGCGCGGAGTCGAGGTGTTCGAGGTCGAGCGCGGCGGAGACGTGACCTTTCACGGCCCCGGCCAACTGGTGGGCTATCCCATCCTGGACCTCCGCGGACACCGCCAGGACCTCCACTGGTATCTGCGCAGCCTCGAGGACGTCCTGATCCAGGCGCTGGGGCGGCTCGGGATCGAGGCCGGCCGCAACCCCGGGCTGACCGGGGTCTGGACCGCGGGCCGCAAGATCGCCAGCATCGGGATCCACGTGAAGCAGTGGGTCACCCTCCACGGGTTCGCGCTCAACGTGACGACCGATCTCGATCCGTTCGACCTCATCGTCCCGTGCGGCATCAGGCAGGTGGTCATGACCAGCGTGGCGGAGGAGCTGCTGCCCGAGGATCCGGATGCGCTGATGGCGGAGGTTCGGGCGCGGGTGGTGGGAGCCTTCCGCGACGTCTTCGGGCCTGCCGTGGCGGCGGAATCGGGAACGCGTTAGCCGCTTGCGGCGTTTGGGTCGGTGCAGGGCGAACCGTCCCGTCCCATACCAGGAAACCTCATGCCGCACAATACGCCGACCGAGACCCGGCTGCCGCCAGGCCAGATCGTCACCCGCAAGTGGCCGGTGCTGCACTACGGCACCGTGCCGGCCGTGGACCTCGAGCGCTGGCGATTCACCATCCGCGGCGCGGTGGAGCGGCCCCTCGAGATCGACTGGACATGAGCTGCAGTCGCTCCCGCGGCGGGACACCGCCTGCGACATCCACTGCGTGACCCGCTGGAGCCGGTACGACAACGTCTTCGGCGGGGTGCCGGTGCAGGAGCTGCTGCGACGGGCGGGCGTCCGTGCCGACGGCCGGTTCGTGCTGGTCCACGCCGAGCAGGGATTCACCACCAATCTGCCGCTCGAGGATCTCGACCGGCCGGAGAACCTGCTGGCCCTCACCCACGACGGCGACCCGCTCACCCCCGAGCACGGCGGACCGGTCCGGCTCCTGGTCCCCCACCTGTATCTCTGGAAGAGCGCCAAGTGGGTGACGGGGTTCGAGGTGCTGGAGGAGGACTACCCCGGCTTCTGGGAGCAGAACGGGTACCACATGCGGGGCGACCCCTGGGCGGAGGAGCGGTTCGGGCGGCCCGACCCGGTGCGGATGAGGCGGGGGCCCCGGCGGTAGGGGTACGGGCGGGGTCAGCGCGCCCTGGCAAGGTCGCCCTGGCCGTGCCGCCTCCGCGGGTCTCCGCCCGCCATCCGCTATCCTCCCGCGCGGAGCGAGGGATCTTCTCCGCGAGCGGCCGGGCCGCCGCAACTCACTTGCCTTTCCCTCCCGATCCGGTTTTTCTGTCTATCATGGCAGAATCACCTCGCCGCCCAACGCCCGAGGCGCAGGCGGAGCAACGGATGACGGAGATTCTCCGGGCAGCGGACAGTTGGGCCAAAGAAGCCCCCGGCGCGCTGATGCCGGCCATCCGTGCCGTCTGCATCCGCTTGGCGGAAATGGTGGCCGACCAGCGACACTACCTCGCGCCGCTGCCCGAGCCGCAGGAGACCGAGCGGCGGACGGTCCTGACGCTGGTTGCCGACAAGCTGCGATCCAAGGAAGTGACCGCGGGCGTGGAAGACCACCTGAAGGGGCTCGAGGAAATGGAGCTGCGCTCCACCGGATCCTGGGCCACGGTGGCGACGGCCCAGACCGAGTGGATCACCACCGCCATCCAGTATCTCGAGGGGTGCGCGGCCAGGCTGCCGGCCGCCGATCGGCCCGACTCCTACTGGGCGGACGACGTGGTCGCCGGAATCATCGCCTCGGCCCGCGCGCTCATCGGGATCGACGAGCTGCACGCCCGGACCGAGGCGCGCTACTCCGGTCCGATCAAGCGGGTGGCCCCGGACGACGAACCCTAGACCGCCTCGACCGCCTCGGCGCTCCTCGTCGCCCTTCTCCTGCCCCGCCCCGCCCCGACTCCGCCAACAGCTCGAAAAACCTGCCGAAGACCTGGATGCCGCTCCACAGCTGCGCCAGGTCGAGCTTCTCGTTGGGCGAATGCAGACCGTCGTCGGGAAGGCCGATTCCCGTGAGGAGCACGGGTGCCCCGGCGAGGCCAAGCTCCGGGAATGATCGGGATCGAGCCCCCCGAGCGAATGGACACCGTGCGCCGGCCGACGACTTCCTCGAAGGCCTCGTCCAGCACGGCGAAGGCGGGGTGGTCCACCGGGATCCGGATCGGGTCGCCGCCATGAAGCAGCGTCACCTTCACGTCGGCCCACTCGGGCGCCAGATCGGCCACGGCGCGCTCGAGCTGCCGGGCCACCTTCTCGTAGCGTTGGCCCGGGAACCAGCCGGAGGCTGACCTTCGCCACCGCGCGCGCGGGGATGACCGTCTTGGCGCCGTCGCCCACGAAGCCGCCGCGGATGCCGTGGATCTCGAAGGTCGGCAGCGCCCAGGTGCGCTCGAACACCGAGTGATCCTCCAGGCCGGTGAGCGCCTTGCCGGTCACCTCGTCGCGGAGGAAGGCCTCCTCGTCGTAGGGCAGCTTTCGCCAGGCCTTCAGCTCCTTCCGGGAGGGCTCCTCGACCGACTTGTACAGCTTGGGAATCCGGATCTCGCCGTCGGCGCTCTTGAGCCGGCTCAGCATGCGAACCAGCGTCTCCAGCGCGTTGGGAGCCACCCCACCGTACGAGCCGGAGTGGAGATCGCGCTGCAGCGTCCGGACCGAGATCTCGGCGTAGCAGAGCCCTCGGAGGGCGGTGTAGACCGCCGGCCAGCCGGGCGCGTAGTAGGAGCTGTCGCAGACCAGCACGGCGTCCGCCCGGGTCCGCTCGGGCTCGGCGCGAAGCAGATCGAAGACCACCCGTCCGCCGCACTCCTCTTCGCCCTCGAAGACGAACCGGACGTTGAGCGGCGGCTGGCCGTTCGCGTCCAGCACCGCCTCGTAGGCCTTGAGCAGACAAAACACCTGGCCCTTGTCGTCCGCCGCGCCGCGGGCGTACACCTTTCCGTCGCGCACCGTCGGCGAGAACGGCGGGCGAGTCCCACTCCTCGATCGGGTCGGGCGGCTGCACGTCGTAGTGCCCGTAGATGAGGAGCGTCGGGCGGCCGGGAACGACCGGGCCCTCCGCCCACACGACCGGGTGCCCGTCGCCCTCGATCAGATCCACCACCGGACAGCCCAGACGGGTCAACTCGGTACGGAGCCACTCGGCCGCCCGGCGGGTATCCGCGCTGTGCGCGGGCAGGGTGCTCACGCTGGGGATCGAGAGGAAATCGAAGAGCTCCTGCAGCAATCTCGGCTGCTCGCGATCTACGAAAGTGGTGTCCATGGGGTTAAGTATACGTGGGAGCGCAGTTCAGCGGGAGGGCCGGCGTGAGCTACCTCACGGCGGGGACGCGTCATAAGGCCTAGCCTGCACATACACTACCTGACCGAATTCAGCGCCGTTCTGCGGGACGGCAACACGAGTAGTGGAGGAACGATGCAGTACATACCGGAACGCGTATCCTCGCCCTCATCGTCGGCCTGCGCCGCGGCCGCGGGCTCGGCCTACGCCCAGGACACGACCGAGACGGGACAGGCGGCCATCGATACCACGGTTCCTGCCGAGGACATGATCGACACGACCGCGATCGACACCACCGCGATCGACACCACCGCGGTGGATACCTCCGCGGCGCGCGACACCACCGACACCTCGGGCGTGCAGAACCCGCCGGGATACCGCGGGATGGAGCGCGACACGACGATATTCCCCGATGCCGGCGGGCCCCCGGCCAGCGCCGAGCGAGGTCGAGGATCAGACCACCGGCACCTACAGTGACAGTGCCTGGCAGGATTCGACCGGCGCGGAGCAGAATCCGGCAGGCTACCGTGGCATGGAGCGTCCGGCCGGCGACACCACTGCCGTGGACGAGTCCGCGGCGACGCCGCACGACGGCACCACCATGGGCCACGACAGCACCAGGATGGGCCATGACAGCACGATGATGGGCCACGACAGCACCAGGATGGGCCACGACAGCACCATGATGGGTCACGACAGCGCTACCATGGGCCATGACAGCACGATGGTGGGTGACACCGAGCCGACGGTCGAGGAGACCGAAACCCCTCGCCTCGAGCCCAGCGAGAGCCCGGCAGCGGACACCACGGAGCAGGCGGTGGACAGCACGTACTAAGCGGTAGCTTCATCCTGAGCGCGGCGAGGGACCTGCTACGCGGGATAGTCTCATCCCGACTTGGCAGGTCCCTCGCTGCGCCCGGATGCGGTGCGCCCCGCGCTACCGCGCCGCCCACCCCTACTCGACCGCGCGCTCCAGCCGGGCGAACGCGCTGTCGCCCTCGACCCCCTTCATCAGCACCCCAAGCGCGCTCACGCTCTCCCGCACGTCGTGGTTGTGGCGCTCGAACCAGCGGTCGAAGAGATCGAGCCGGGTGCGGTAGATCGTGGCGCCGATGAGCCGTGCGTTATTGACCGGACGCTCGGGCAGGCGACCCACCGGAAGCTCCTCAGGCTCGGCGCCGACCGGGCCCTCGAGCTGCGCCCTGGCCCAGCGCCCGGCCTCCGCCCGTCCCGCCTCCAGCGTCGTGGAATCGGGCCGGGTGGCGTACAGGGAGTCGAGCCGGGCGATGAGGTCCGCGTAGAACTCGCCGAGCATCATCTCGTCGTGGAGCCGGGCGGCGGCCTGGCGGGCGCTCGCCGTGTCCGACCGGTCGGCGAAGAACGACTCGGCCGACCGGTAGCCTACGAACTGGGCGAAGCTCTCGTTGAACGGTGTCGCGCTCCGGACGTACAGGGTGTTGTGGGCGATCTCGTGGAACACGGTCGCGGCCAGCTCGACCGAGTCGCGCGTCAGCGCGGTCGAGAGCAGAGGATCGTTGAACCACCCCAGGGTGGAGAAGGCGGCCGACGGGCGGAGATAGACGTCGTAGCCCCGCGCCGCGAGGCGGTCGCTGGACCGGCGCGCGGCCTGGAGATCGAAGAACCCCTTGTAGGGAATCCGCCCGACGATGGGGTACTTCCAGGTGTAGGGACAGATGCAGTCCTTGGGCGCGGCCTGCAGCACCAGCAGCAGGGTGTCACGGCCGACGTCGGCGTACGTGGTGTAGGTCTGCTTCGCATCGAGCCCCAGCCTGGCCGCGTAGTCGCGGCTCTGCGAGCACCAGGCGCAGCGAGTGCCGCACGGCGGGATCGGTGGTGCGATCCGCCACCAGCTCGGCGATCGGCTCCCGGGCCTGGAGAATCCTGGTCTCCTCGATGCCGGCGCGGGTGACGTACCGGACGTCCTCGCTCGCGAGGTAGGCGGTGCCGTACCCCGCGAAGATGGTGGCGACCACGATGAGGAAGATCATTCGCTTCACCGGACGCGGAGGACCGCGGTGCGCGGCGCGACGTCGGGCGAGAGCGCGTCGGCCCCGTCGGGACTGGTGAGCCGCAGATCCAGGGGGTCCGACGGCGGACTGCTGGACCAGCACGTGGCGTCCGGAGCCCGCGCGCAGCACGCCGTCCCGGAGGTAGCCGTCACCGGCGAAGGCATCCGGCTCGACCGGATACGGGCTGGGGAACCGCTGCGGGCTCTGCTGGTTGAACGATGCGAAGACGTCGCGAAGGTTCCAGCTGGTGTAGCCGTACCGGGTGCCGGCCGTGACGTCCGCGAAATCGGGACGGCCCGCGAGATAGTTGGCCAGTTGCCACTCTCCGACGCAGCCGGTCGAACGGCGTGTCGGTGGCGGCGGCGACATTCGCCGCGCCCCGTCCGCGTACTCTGCACCAGGGCCCGGGTGAAATCGGCTCCCGAGCGTCGGCTCGGCCGCGAAGTGATCCGAGAGCCAGCGGACGAAGAGCCAGGTGGCGCCGTACTCGGTGAGCGGCAGCGGGGGCCGGCGTGGGCCGATCAGGTAGGCGCCGTCTTCCTGCGCCAGGTAGTCGTAGGCGTTGACGAGATTGTCCCGGTGGAACTGGGTCAGGCAGTCGATGTCGACGCAGCGGTCGTCCGGAACCAGCCTCCCGCCCAGCTCCTCGGCAAATCCCGAGAGCCCCTCGTCCAGCCAGGTGTCCTCGGCGTCGCCGCCCCGCTGAATCACTTTCTGGCCGTAGTTGATCATGTGCTGGAACTCGTGGATGAACACGCCCGGGCAGGCGCTCGATGGCGTAGGCGCGGTCCACGCCGCATTCCTGGTCGGGCGTCAGGCCGTAGAAGATCTCGGCGTTGTTGGAGCCGACGAGATTCTCGAACAGGTCGACCGCGAAAAAGAGTCCCGACCACGACCGACCCCGAGGCGCACCCCGCGAGCCGCGTCACTCGGTCCGTCAGCAGCACCAGCACCAGTCCGTCCCCGTTTACGTCGGTCTCGGTGCCGAAGGCGTTCACGTCGATGGGGTGGAGGTGGTCGTCGAACAGGGCGCCGATGGCGTCGATGTCCTCCTGGGTGTATCCGCCCTGGGTGCGGCGACGCGTTGTCGAGAAAGATGGCCGCGTGGGTCCCGACGTAGCGGGCGGTGCTCGGCGACCTGCACGTAATCCTCCGGCTTCGTGCCCGACGACTCCGCGCTGCGCAGCACATTGAACGTGCGCTGCTCCCCCGAGCACCGGTCGGCGGTGCCTGCACCGCGGGCGCCGTCCGGCCGCGCGAAGCGCGCCCCGGCCGGTCTCGGGCCAGGTCCTGGCCCAACGTCCGCATCCGGTCGTGGAACCGTTGCGCCGGGGTCGGGACGGCCTGGGCGAGCCCGGCTCGTGGGCGGACTGCCGCGGCGGGCGGCGGAGCGCCGGCCGAGCCGGTCAGGCGGTACTCGGCCGACGTGCCGTCGCGGCTCTCCTCGCCGGCGGCCGAGTAGGCCACGTAGAGGTACTCGGCACCAGCCGGCCCCGGGCTCTCGAGGCGCAGGCAGGCCGTCTCGGAGGCGTCCACCAGGGCGAGCTGGCCAGGGAGGAGCGCGGTCGGGGCCACCTGGTCGCAGTCCAGCAGCGGCTGGCCTGGGCCGCTGCCGTCGCCGCACGCCGCGGCGGCGGCCAGGGCCAGGACCGGGAGAACACCAGGGCGAACGGAGGTCACGTAGGAGCGCTCCAGACCGGCGGGACAGAGGGGGCGAATTGGAGCAAGATAAGAAACGACAACGGCTTTTGACAATCGTCGGGGCCGCCGGTAGCTTCTCCAAGTGTCTGAGAACAACTGGTTGTCCGCGGTACGGTTCGGCCCCGAAGGATTGGTCCCCGTGGTGGCCCAGGAGCGTCGGTCAGGGGACGTCCTCATGGTGGCGTACGCCGACCGCGAGGCGCTCGAGCGCACTCTCTCCACCGGTTTCGCCCACTACTACAGCCGCTCCCGCAAGACCCTGTGGCGCAAAGGCGAGACCTCGGGCCACGAGCAGCGGGTGGCCGAGGTCCGGCTGGACTGCGACGGGGACGCGGTCCTCTTCCGGGTCGAGCAGACCGGGCCTGCCTGCCATACGGGAACGCGGACCTGCTTTTCGACGGCGGTGGAGCCGCGGGCGACAAGGCTGGCGGCAGCCCTGGTAGCCGGAGAGGATCCCGGCGGGCACCTCCTCAGCCGGCTGGCCGCGACGATCGCGGCGCGGGCGGCGCGGCGACCGGAGGGGTCGTACACCGTCGAGCTGCTGGACCGCGGGCTCCCCAAGGTGTCTCAGAAGGTCGGGGAGGAAGCGGTCGAGCTGGTCGTGGCGGCGAACGCGGAGGACGACCGCCGCGTGGCCGCCGAGGCGGCCGACCTGGTGTATCATCTGCTGGTCCTGTTCCAGGCTCGCGGTGTCCCGCTCGACGCCGTGTTGCGCGAACTCGAGCAGCGAACCAAGTGAGCCGTTGACTCTCCCATGTCCTTCGTCCACCTCCACACCCACAGCGAATATTCCCTGCTCGACGGGGCGAACCGGATTTCCGATCTGGTGGCGCACGTCAAGCGCCTCGGCATGGACAGCCTCGCCGTCACCGACCACGGGAACATGCACGCGGCGTGGAGCTTCTACGAGGAGGCGAAGGCCCAGCAGATCCGCCCGATCCTGGGGTTCGAGGCCTACCTGGCCTACGGGCCCCGGCAGGCGCGGGAGAAACCGGCCTGGGCTCCGGCGGCCTACAGCCACCTCGTCCTCCTGGCGCGGAACCGCGCCGGGCTACCGGAATCTGGTTCGCCTGACCTCGATCGGCTTCATGGAGGGGTTCTACCGGCGCCCGCGGATCGACAAGGAAGTCCTCTCGGCGCACGCCGAAGGACTGGTGTGTCTGGCGGCCTGCCTGTCCGGCGAGGTGGCGATCCACCTTCGGCAGGGGCGCTACGAGGAGGCGCGCAAGAGCGCGGAATGGTTCGCCGGGACGTTCGGCACCGACGGCTTCTGGCTCGAGATCCAGCAGCACGGCATCGGCGAAGAGCGGATCGTGGCCGAGGGGATGCTCCGGCTGGGACAGGAGCTCGGACTCGGCGTGGTCGCCACCAACGACGCGCATTATCTCCGCCGGGAAGACGCCGCGGCGCACGACGTGCTGCTGGCCATCGGCACCGGTAGCGACCTGGACGACCCCAAACGGTTCCGTTTCACCGGCGAGGAGTCGTACGTGAAGTCCGAGAAGGAGATGCGGGCGCTCTTTCCGGACCAGCCGGAGGCCCTGGCCAATACCCAGCGGGTCGCCGAGCTGTGCGAGTTCGACTTCGAGAAGAGGTACTTTCTTCCCAGCTTCCCCCGCCCCGCGGATTACCCGAGCGACGAGGCGCTGCTCGACCATCTGGCGCGGGTCGGCGCGGAGCGCCGTTACGGGTCGCCGTTACCGGCCGCCGTGTCGGAGCGGCTCGCTGTTCGAGCTCGGTGTCATCGAGCGAGCGGGATACGCCGGATATTTTCTGATCGTCCAGGACTTCATCGCCGCGGCGCGCGACCGCGGGATTCCGGTCGGGCCGGGCCGGGGCTCGGCCGCGGGGTCCATCGTGGCCTACGCGCTCGGCATCACCAACGTCTGTCCGCTCAAGTTCGACCTCCTCTTCGAGCGATTCCTCAATCCCGAGCGGGTCTCGATGCCCGACATCGACGTGGACTTCTGCTTCGAGCGCCGGGGCGAGGTGATCGAGTACGTGCGGGAGCGCTACGGCCGGGACAGCGTGGGGCAGATCGTCACCTTCGGGACCATGAAGGCGCGGGCGGCGGTGAAGGACGTCGCCCGGGTGCTGCGGATTCCGCCGGGGGAGGCCGACCGGATCACCAAGCTCATCCCGTCGGGGCCGGCCTACAGTCTCACCATTCCGGAGGCCGTGCAGCGGGTAGACGAGATGCGCGAGCTGGTGAAGGGCAACCCGGCCTATCAGCGTCTGGTAGACCTGAGCTCGCGGATCGAGGGCATCTCGCGGCACATGTCGGTCCACGCCGCGGGCGTCGTCATCGCCCCGGGCCCCCTCGCGGAGTACGTGCCGGTCTGCACCGCCCCGACCAAGGGCGCGGGCGCCGCCGCGGACGGCGAAGAGTCCATCATCACGCAGTACGAGATGGGCGCGCTGGAAAAGGTCGGCATGCTGAAGATGGACCTGCTCGGCCTCAAGACCCTGACGGTGATCCACGACGCCGTGCACATGATCGCCGACCGCGCCGGCGTCGAGCCTGGACATGGACGCGCTGCCCTTCGACGACCCCAAGGTGTACGAACTGCTGCGCCAGGGCCGCACCGCGGGAGTCTTCCAGTTCGAGTCGCCGCTCGCCACCGACACCCTGCGGGCGATGAAGTGCGACCGGTTCGACGACCTGGTCGCCTCCAACGCGCTGCTCCGCCCCGGCCCGCTGGATGCCGGGATGCACACCGTCTTCATCCGGCGGAAGCTGGGTCAGGAGAAGGTCACCTACCCGCACCCCTCGCTGCGCGAGGTACTGGAGCCGACCTACGGCGTCATCACCTATCAGGAGCAGGTGATGCGGATCGCGAACGTGCTGGCCGGCTTCACCCTCGCCGAAGCCGACGTGCTCCGGAAGGCGGTGGGCAAGAAGGACCCGGAGCTGATCCGGCAGCAGCTGGGGAAATTCTGCGAGCGCGCCATGGCCCTGGGCCATCCCCGGCGGATGGTGGACGAGCTCGCCGCGCAGATCGAGACCTTCGGCCGGTACGGGTTCAACAAGTCGCACTCGGTCGCCTACTCGATTCTCTCCTACCAGACGGCATGGCTCAAGGCGCACTACCCCGCCGAATTCATGGCGGCGTTGCTGTCATCCGAGATCGGGAACACCGACAAGGTGGTGCAGTACATCAACGAGGCCCGCGAGCTCGATCTCGAGGTCCTGCCGCCCGACGTGAACGAGTCCGGCTTCAAGTTCACGGTCGTGGGCGACCGCCGGCTCCGCTTCGGCCTCGGCGCCGTGCGGAACGTGGGCTGGGGAGCGATCGAATCGATCATCGCGGGGCGGGGCGACTCGCCCTATGCGCTGCTCGCGGAGTTCATCGGGCGAATCGATCTTCGGCTGTGCAACAAGCGGGTGCTCGAGTCACTGGTGGCCGCCGGCGCCTGCGACTCACTCGGAGGGCACCGGAAGCAGCTGATCGAGGCACTGGAGCCCGCGCTGGGTGAGGCGCAGCTGCTGCAGCAGGAGCGGGAGGCGGGACAGGCCTCGCTCTTCGGCGAGCCCGATCCGGGCGCGTCCGCGGCGGGACCGCGGGGCGGGAACGCGCTGCCCGAGGTGCCTCCCTGGACCGAGGCCGAGCGACTGGCCAAGGAGAAGGAGGTGCTCGGCTTCTTCATCTCGGGACACCCGCTGCAGCGCTTCAAGGACGAGGTCGAACTCTTCGGCACCCGGACCACCGCGACCCTCGGCGAGTGGAGCGAGCACCAGGCCAGCATCGGCGCGGTGGTGACGGCGGTGAAGCGGCAAATCTCCAAGAAGACCGGGAAGGAGTACGCCCGGCTGGTGCTGGAGGATTTCCACGGGACCGCGGAGGCGATCGTGTTCCCCGACGCCTGGGCCAAGCTCAATCAGACCATCGCGGCCGACGCCGCCCTGCTGCTGACCGGCGGATACAGCGACCGCGACCGGGGCGAGGACCACGCGCCGTTCATCGTCGAGTCGGCGCGGCGGATGGACGACCTCCGGGCCTCCGGCGCGGTGGCGCTGAGCCTCCGATGGCGGGCCCCGACGGCGCCTCGGCCGGAGGCGCTCCAGGCGGCCGCCGCGTTGTGCACCGCTCACCCGGGCCCCACGCCGCTCTATATTGAGTGGAGCGACGGCAATGGGGAGGCGGTGCGGCTCCGGTCCCGGCGTGTCCGCGTCGCGGCGGAGGAGGATCTCGTTCGGGCCCTGCGCGATCTCCTGGGCGCCGATTGCGTCCACTACGTCAAGGCGGGATGACCCCGATGGCCTCAGCCTATACGCTGGAGTTCGAGAAGCCGCTCCAGGAGCTGGAGCGGCAGATCGACGACTTGAAGCGGATCGGGAGCGAGCGCCAGATCGACATCGACGGGGAGCTGCAGGGACTGCAGGCCAAGCTGGAATCGCTGCGAGCAGAAATCTACCGAAACCTGACCCCGATCCAGCGGGTCATGGTCGCCCGCCACCCCCGCCGCCCGTACACCCTGGACTACCTCAGCACGATCTTCACCGACTTCATCGAGCTTCACGGCGACCGCCTCTATCTCGACGACCCGGCCGTCGTCGGCGGCTGGGCACGGCTCGCGGGCGTGTCCGTGATGGTGGTGGGCCACCAGAAGGGGCGGGACACCAAGGAAAACCTCAAGCGCAATTTCGGGATGCCGCACCCCGAGGGATACCGCAAGGCGCTCCGCCTGATGAAGCTCGCCGCGAAGTTCTCCGCGCCCCTCATCACGCTGATCGACACTCCCGGCGCCTATCCCGGTCTCGGCGCCGAGGAACGGGGTCAGTCCGAGGCATTGGCCCGCAACATCCTGGAGATGTCCATTCTCCCGACGCCCGCGATCGCCGTGGTGATCGGCGAGGGTGGATCGGGCGGGGCGCTGGCCCTCGGGGTGGCCGACCGGATCCTGATGCTGGAGAACTCGGTGTACTCGGTGATCTCGCCGGAGGGATGCGCCGCGATCCTGTGGAAAGACGCGAGCCAGCGCGAGCGCGCGGCGGAGGCGCTCAAGATCACCGCCGAGGACCTCCTGCGCCTCAAGGTGATCGACGAGATCGTGACCGAGCCGGTCGGCGGCGCCCATGTGGACCCCGACGCCACCGGCGAGGCGCTCCGCGAAGCGCTAATTCGCCATGTCACCGAGCTCAAGAAGATCCGTCCCGACAAACTGGTTCGCCGCCGCGCCGAGAAGTTTGGCGCGATGGGCGTCTATTCCGAGGCCTGAGTGAGCCAGACCGTCGAAGTGCGGTTCAAGGGAACCCGGAAGGCCTACTTCCTCTGGTCGGGTAGCGAGCCGGTCCGTACCGGCGAGGCCGTCATCGTGGAGGTCGAGCGTGGCCGCGACCTCGGACGCGTCACCGCGATCGGCGACCTGGCGGAGAAGAAGTGCGGCAGCGGATGCTCGGGCTGCGCGGTCGGCGGGGCGGCGGAGGAGCCGGAGCCGCCGAAGCAGGTGCTGAGCCGGGCCACCGCCGAGGACGTCAGGGCCCACGAGGAGATCCGCCGCTCGGAGGAAGACGCCCGCCGCAAGGTGGTGCAGCGGGTGCGGGCCCACGATCTGGTCATGAAGGTGAGCGATACCGAGTGGCAGTGGGACCGGAACAAGCTCACCATCTACTTCACCGCCGAAAAGCGGGTGGACTTCCGTGCGCTGGTGCGCGACCTGGCCTCCACCTTCCGGACTCGCATCGAGCTGCGCCAGATCGGCGTCCGGGACGAGGCGGCCCGGCTCTCCGGCGTGGGCCGCTGCGGGCGGGAGTACTGCTGCTCCTCCTGGCTCAAGGAGCTCTCGCCCGTCAACCTCGGCCTCGCCAAGGACCAGCACCTCTCGCTCAACCCGACCCAGATCTCCGGCGGATGCGGCCGGCTGCTCTGTTGTCTCAAGTACGAGCATGAGTTCTACGTGGCGGCCCGGAAGCGGTTCCCCAAGGAGGGGAAGACGATCCGCACCTCCCTCGGGCAGGAGCGGGTGATCGCGGTGGACATCTTCCGCGAGCGGGTCTTCCTGCGGAGCGAGGAGCAAGGCTCCCGCATCATCTCCCTGGTCCAGCTCACGCAGGAGGTCGAGCACCTGGGGGATGTCCTGGTGACCGCCGAGTATCGGGCGAAGGTGGCGGCGCAGCAAGCGGAGGCTTCAGACGACGGCGGGTCCACGGTCGTCGAAGGGACGGAGAGCGAGGAGGGCGGCCGACCGCAACGGCCGGAGCGCCGGCGGCGGAACCGGGGCCGGGACAGCGGGGGAACCCCGGAGGGGTAGGTTCCTCCTGAGCGGGCCGCGCTCTCGCTCCGACCGGATGACCAGCCGGAAGACCGCATTACCTTTCCGCATGCCCAAGTTCTACCTCACCACGGCCATCGACTACTCCAACGGCGATCCCCACCTGGGGCATGCGCTGGAAAAGGTCGGCGCCGACTGCATCGCCCGCTACCGGCGGCTCAGGGGAGACCAGGTCCACTTCCTGATGGGAATGGACGAGCATGCCCAGGCCGTGGTGCAGGCGGCCGAGCAGAACGGCTACCCGCCCCAGGCGTGGGTCGACCTGATGGCGGCCCGGTTCGCGGAGTTCTGGAGCCGGCTCGAGGTGAGCAACGACGACTGGATCCGCACCACCGAGCCGCGCCACCGCGAGGGGGTCACGGAGCTGCTGCGGCGCATCGCGCAGCGGAACCCGGACGACCTCTACGTGGGGGACTACGAGGGGCTGTACTGCACCGGCTGCGAGGAGTTCAAGCAGCCGGCCCAGATCGCGAATGGACGCTGCAGCGAGCATCCCACGCTGGAGCTGGTCCCCACCAAGGAGCGGAACCATTTCTTCCGGCTGAGCCGCTATCGGGACACGCTACTCGAGCGGATCCGGTCGGGCGAGTTCCGGGTCGAGCCGGCGATTCGGCGCAACGAGATCGTGCGGCTGCTGGAGGATGGGCTTCAGGACATCTCGGTCTCGCGCCACCGTCAGTCGTGGGGAATCCCCTTCCCCGACGATGCCGATCAGACCGTCTACGTCTGGTTCGACGCGCTCATCAATTATCTCTCCGCGACCGGCTTTCCGGCCCCCGGCTACCAGCGTCTCTGGCCCGCCGACCTGCACGTCGTCGGCAAGGGGATCACCCGGTTTCACTGCGTCATCTGGCCCGCGATGCTGCTGGCCGCTGGCGAGGCGGTTCCGAGACAGGTCTGGGCTCACGGATACGTGCAGTGGGAAGGGACCAAGATGTCCAAGACCGCGGGCACCGCGGTGACGCTGGGGGACGCCATCGAGCGGCACGGTCCCGACGCGCTCCGGTACTTCCTGCTCCGTGAGGTCGGCTTCGAGGCGGACGGGAACTTCAGCTGGGACCGGTTCGACGAGCGGTATACCGCGGACCTGGCCGACGGGCTGGGCAATCTGGTCTCGCGCTCGCTGGCGATGCTCGCGAAGTACCGGGAGGGCCGGGTTCCGCCGACCCAGGACGACACCACGCTCGACCAGCAAGGCCGGGACGCCATCCAGGAGTATGCCCGCGCGATGGACGCGCACGACCTGCGGGGCGGTGCCGAGGCAGCCTGGAAGCTGGTGGCGACGGCGAATCACTACATCCAGCAGGTGGCCCCCTGGAAGCTGGCCAAGGAGGGCCGCGAGGCCGAGCTCGATGTCGCGCTGGCGGCGCTGGTGCGCGCGCTGCACCGGCTGGCGGTGTTGGCGGGCCCGTTCATTCCCGGGAAGGCGGCGAGCATCTGGAGGTCCCTGGGCTCGCAGGGGCTCCCGACGGACCCGGTCTGGGACTCGCTCGACCACCCCCCCAACCGGAGGGCTTCAAACCACCCGCCCCGACACCCTTTTTCCCAAGCCTGCAAGCGTTTAGAAGTTAGACTCTCGCGCAGCAAAACTATTTGACAGTCAAAGAGTTATCCGACCGTCGCTGGTCTTGACACAGGGCTGACCCGGGGGCAGTTTGAGCGGGATCCGTGACTTCGGTCACCCCATGGCGACCCCGATCGTGCCACATTGGGTGCCGGCAGTGAAGCGTGTGTCGGGAACACTCAACGTGAGGTGAGCGAAGGAATGGCCAAACGCCGCTGGACCGTCGTCCTCGTGCCGCCTGATTCCGAGCCCTCGAAGATCGTCGAGGTCTCGTACCGTGTCATCAAGGGGGCAATCGGCGGTGCGGTCCTGGCGGTTGCGGTGGCGCTCGGCCTGGGGTATGTCACGCTCACCCGCACGGTGGACTTCTCGAAGTCGGCCCAGTTGGCCCACGAGAACGCTCGACTCGAGCAGCAGCTCGGCGAGCTCAACGGACGGCTCTCGGGTCTGGTCGATACCCTGTCCCGCATCTCCCAGCGCGACGCCCGCATCAGAGTCCTCGCCAATCTCGAGCCGATCGATCCGCAGGTCCAGGCCGCCGGTATCGGCGGGCCGACCATCGCCTCGGCCGGCAACGATGTCGGCAGCGCGATGCGCCGCTCCAACGAGATCCGGGTGGACCTGAACGCGCTGATCCGCCGCGCCAACCTGCTCGCTACGTCGTTCAAGGAGGCGGCCGACAGCCTGTCGGTGCACTCCGCCCGGCTCGCCGCCACGCCGTCCATCATGCCGACGCAGGGATGGCTCACCAGCGCCTTCTCCTACGATGCGGGCGCATCCGATCCTGCACATGGCCCGGCCCCACGAGGGCATCGACGTCACGGCCCCCATGGGCACGCCGATCGAGGCCCCCGCCGCCGGGGTGGTTCGAGCCGCCGGGTGGGAGGCAGGCTACGGCAACACGATCGTCATCGACCACGGCTTCGGCACGATCACCAAGTTCGCCCACGCCTCGAAGATTCTGGTTCGAGAGGGCCAGCGCGTATCCCGCGGCCAGCGAATCGCGCTGGTCGGCAACACCGGCCTCGCCACCGGGCCCCACCTGCACTACGAGGTGCATGTCAACGGCCGGGCGGTAGACCCGTTGCGCTATGTGCTGCCGGAGCACGTGGTGACGGATTAGGCGGAAGGGCGGAAGGGCGGAAGGGCGGAAGGGCGGAAGGGCGGGACGAAGCTACTTCATCCCGAGCGAAGCGAGGGATCTTCTCCACCGGTTTCGACGACCGCGGAGAAGATCCCTCGCGTCGCTCGGAGGCCCGCGCTGCGTTTCGGCCGCTAGAACTGCACCGTGGGCACCTCTTCCGCCCCCGGCGCCGCCTCGAAGTACTCGCGCGCCCCCTGGCCGAACATCTTGGCGGTCAGGTTGTAAGGGAACCGCCGAATATAGGCGTTGTAGCTCCCCACCGCCGTGTTGTAGTCCTGCCGGGCCACGGAGATCCGGTTCTCGGTGCCTTCCAGTTGATCCTGCAACGCGCGGAAGCTCTCGCTGGAGCGGAGCTCGGGATAGTTCTCCACGATGGCGAGGAGCCGCCCGATGCCCTGCGTGAGCGCCTGGTTGGCCTCCGCCATCTGCCCCACGTCGCCGGACTGCACCGCGCCCGACAGGCGGGCGCGGGATTCCGCGATGCTGATGAAGATCGGTGGATTCCTGCCTGGCGACTCCCTTTACCGTCTCGACCAGGTTGGGCACCAGGTCGGCGCGGCGCTGGAGCTGGGTCTCGATCTGACCCTTGGCCTGGTTGACCGTCTCGTCCATCGTCTGAATCGTATTGTAGCCACACCCGCCCGTGAGCAGCGCGAGTGCGACGAGTGACGCCGGAAACGCCGAAGAGCGCCTCATCACTGATCTCCCAGCTGAAGTTGGTCGAGAAACACCGCCGCGCGAGCCACCGAGTCCATGTAGCCCTCGAACTCACTGGGCGAGGAGCGCCAGCCCCGATCGCTGCGGTGCCGGATCACGCCGAGGAGCGGCTCCCCGTCCATCCCCATCGCCGCGGCGGCCGCCGCAGCCAGCTCGACGGGCTCGCGCGGCACCGGCCGCTGGAGCAGGACCAGCAGCGCGCGGAGCAGCACCATCACTGTGCCGGCGCTGCGGCCGGCGAGCGTGCCCAGCGCCGCGGTGTCGCCGGCCGCGGCGACGTATCCCTGCCGCAGGCGAAGCAGCTTGCCGCGAAATTCGCGCTCGAGCGCGTGACGCAGGTCCGCGGGCACCACCGCGAGCCCGACGAGCGGGTCAGGGCCGCGCAGAACCTCGACAGCCACACCGCATGTCGGTGATCTCGATGGGAAAGACGTCGGTGGCGCGGGCCCATTCGGCCCGGCCGATCACCAGCGGGGGCTCGTAGCTCGATTTGCGCCAGGTGCCGAATGGCCCGGCCAGCGCGCCGAGGCGCGGGAGGCGAGAGGTCGTCGAGAATCAGCATGAGGTTGAGGTCCGACCGCCCGGGGATGAAGTCGCCCCGCGCCGCGGATCCGTACATCACGGCGCTGTACCCGTCGCCCATGGCGGTGTCCACCTGTGCCAGGAACGGCGTGACCACCCGGCTTACCGCTTCGTGCATCAGAATCTCCCTCCCGCGCCGCCACCGCTGAACCCGCCCCCTCCCCCGAATCCGCCGAAGCCGCCGCCGCCACCACCCCATCCCCCACCGCCACCGAACCCGCCGCCGATCCACGGTCCGCCCCAATATACCCGCCGCCGTCCACGCCTTCCGCGCCGGCCTCCGATCGCTCCGGAGATCAGCGCGAACGCGATGAACAGCAGGATCGGGAGCGCGCCGGCGAGCGGGCTGCCGCCACCCGGCCGGGCGACCGGCCTGGCGTTGGTCAGGGCCGTGTCGCTGACGCCGAAGCCGCGGGCGATGATCCCGGCCAGCGCCTGGACACCGCCCAGCAGCGCGCCGTTGTAGTCCTCGCGGGCCAGCCGCTCTCCCATGAGATCGCGGATGCGGCCCGCGGTGCGTCGGTGACGATCCCCTCGAGACCCTGCCCGACCTCGACTCGCACCCGACCGGTGCCAGGCTGCCCGTTCTGCCGCGGCACCACCAGCAGCACCGCGCCGGAGTTGCGAGTGGGGTCGCCCACCTCGGCCGCCGCGCCGACGCCCCACGCCCGCCCGATCTCCCGGGCGACGTCCGTCTCGTCGCGCTGGCCGATGGTCGGCAGCGTGACCACCGCGATCTCGGCGCCCGTGGTCGCCTTGAGCCGCTCGGCGAGATCGGTGATCCGGGCCTCGGTGGCCTGGTCCACGACCCCGGCGACGTCGGTGACGAACCCGGCAGGACGCGCCGGAAACAGAGCCCGGACCGCGGCGTCCTGCGCCAGGAGTCGCGCCGGCGACTCAGTTGAAGCGCCGTCACGAGCGCGATAGCTTTGGCTGGTGTCCCGCTCAAGAGCACTCCCGGTGCTGGTCGCGGCGCTCGTCGCCTTCGCCGGGCTGACCGCCTGCGAGCGGCCCCGTGACGTCGCCATCCGTGTCTCCATACCCGGACCCGACTCGGTCGAGACGCCGGTGACCGGAGTCGGCCTGGTGGCACTGCCCTACGACCGCGACAGCGTGCTGGCGGCGCTCGAGGCCGCCGCCCGCGCTCCCCGTCCCGATACCGCCGCCCTCGACAGCCTGTTCCGGGCCTTCCGGGTGCCCTTCGTCAGCTACACCGGGACCATCCGGCGCACCGAGCGGCTGCGGGATTCGCTGGACCGGCTGCGCGCCCAGCTCGACTCGCTCCCGCGGGACACGCCCGAATACCGGGCGCTCTACGCCAGCTTTTCGCGACTCAGCGACTCGCTGGCCGCCGCGCAGAAACGGACCGAGCAGGCCCGCCGGAACCTCGATCGGGCCCGCGCCGATTTCATCGATCGCAGCGAAAGCCTGCGCGCGACGATCCGGCATTGGCAAGATAGCACGTACCGAGGCTACGACAGCATCACGAGAAATCTCGCGGTAGCGGCGGCGCCAGGATCCACTCACCGATACGACCGGTGGCGACGGATGGGCCAGGTTTCGCCTCCCGCCCGGAGCGTGGTGGATCTACGGCCGCTCGTGGGACGCGACGGATCCCAACGCCGAGTGGTACTGGAACGTGCCCGTGACGGACGACACCCTGCTGCTCTCCAGCCGCACCGGCCGGCAGCGACGGAGGTACTGAGTGGCCCCCAGACCCGTTGTACTCGTCGGCTTCGCCCTCTGCCTCGTTCTGGGCGATCTCGCCGCCCAGCAGCAGTCCAGCGCCATCGCCACTCGGTCCAAGGGCTCCCCTACGGCCCCGATCACCGTCTACGAGATGTCGGATTTCCAGTGTCCCTACTGCCGGCAGTTCGCGCTGGAGACTTTTCGGGCGCTGGAGAAGGAGTACATCGCGTCCGGAAAGGTCCGCTGGGTATTCGTCAACTTTCCGCTCACCAGCCTCCACGCGAACGCCGTGGCGGCGGCCGGAACGGCGCTCTGCGCGTCGCGGCAGAACGCGTTCTGGCCGATGCACGATCTGCTCTACACCCATCAGGACACCTGGGCGCCACTCAAGCAGCCCGGCCCGTTCTTCCTGTCGCTGGCGGATTCGGCCGGGATCTCGAAGCCCGAGCTGCTGGAGTGCGTCAAGGCGCCGGCGACGGAGTCGGAGATCCGCTACGAGGCGGAGGGCGCCGAGCGGGCGGGCGCCAGCAGCACCCCGAGCTTCTACATCGAGGGTGGCCTGCTGGCGGGTGCCCATCCGCTGCCGGTGTTCCGCCAGGTGCTCGACTCCATCTACGCCGAGAAGTCGCGGCAAGCCCTCCAGCTCCAGGTAACCCGGGTGCCGGGCGACTGCCAAAAAAAAGGGGCCGCGCTTGGCGGCCCCTCCCAGGTAAGTGTCGCCTGGGCTCGTCGTGCAGCTCTAACTCAGCAGCCGCAGGCGACCCTTGACTCTGTAGACAATGGATCACCTCCTCGGTAGCAGGTGGAACATGACTGCGTGCCGAATGGTAGCCACGTCCCCGGCCGGGCGGCAACCGCCGCCGGGGCTCGGTTAGATTCTCGCCATGCCATCCACGACCGGTCGCATACCGGATCGCGGCCCGGCTGGGCGGCGCTCTGGCGCCGGCGCTGTCGCCGCTGAGCGCGAAGCTCGCCACCGGTCACCGGGGACGACGCGATGCCGGACCGAGACTCACGGCGTGGGCCGAGCGCTGCGAGGGACCCCGCGCGCCCGCTGGTGTGGTTTCACGCCGCGTCGGTCGGCGAGGGCCTTCAGGCGGAGAGCGTCCTGCTCGACCTGCTCCGCCTCCATCCCGAGACTCCAGTCCGTCTACACCCACTACAGCCCCTCGGCCGAGGCCGCTGGCGCGACGGCTTCCGGTCGACGCGGCGGACTACCTCCCCTACGACCTCCCGCCTGCGATGGAGCACCTGCTCGAGTCGCTCACCCCGAGCGTGCTCGTCTTCTCCAAGCTGGATCTCTGGCCCGAGCTCGCGACCCGCGCCGCATCCCGCGGGAGTGACCGTGGCGATCGTCGCAGCCACCGTGAGCCCGGGCAGCGGGCGGCTCCGCTGGCCGGTGCGCGCGCTCTTGCGGCAAGGCTATCGCGCCGTGACCCTGGCGGCCGCCGTGTCGGACGAGGACGCCGGCCGCCTGACCCGGCTTGGGCGTCGGATCCGATCGCATTCGGGTCCTCGGCGACCCGCGCTTCGACAGCGTGGTGCGACGGATCTCGGAAGTCGACCGGGAGGAGCCACTGCTCCGCTTCGGCCATGGCGCACCCACGATGGTCGCGGGCTCCACCTGGCCGGGCGACGAGGCGGTGCTGCTGGCAGCCTTTTCCCGGGTGCGCGCCCACCACCCGCGACGCGCGCCTCATCCTCGTGCCCCACGAGCCCACCGCGGCGCACCTAATCCGTCAGCGGAGACCGCCCGTCGGGCCGGGCTCCCGGCCCCGTGCGGCTCAGCGCGGCCGTCGGCCCTGTGCCACTGCTCCTGGTGGATCGGGTGGGCGTCCTCGCGACGCTGTACGGCGCGGGAAGCATGGCCTACGTCGGGGGCGGCTACGGGCGGGCCGGCCTGCATTCGGTGCTGGAGCCGGCCGCCTGGGGACTCCCGGTCGCCTTCGGGCCGCGCTGGCGCGAAAGCCGGGACGCCGCATCGCTGCTGGAGGCGGGAGCCGCGGAGGCGGTCACCAGGGAACGGGCGGCCGGCAGCGAGGAGCTGGTTCGGATCTGGCGCGGCTGGATCGACGACGAGGGACGGAGGGCGCGCCAGGGCGAGCAGGCGATGAGGCTGGTGGAGCGCGGGCGAGGAGCGTCGCAGCGGTCGGCCGCGATGCTCGGTGAGGCTATTTCGTCACGACGCCTTCGAACGTCACCGATCGCGGGACGATGAGCCCCAGGGTGAGCCCGGCGAGCAGTACGTCGCTCCAGCGGCTCCGGACCCTGATCCGCAGGTCCGCGACACCACTCCCTCCGGCAAGCTGAGCCGCCAGCGCCTTCCGCAGGGAAGGCTCCTTGAACCGCAGCAATCCCCAGAATCCGAAGACCGCCTTGCTGCTCACCGAGAAGCGATCGCCTTCGACCGTCTGTCCCGCGGGAGACGCCACGGTGACGGGGACGCCGAGGGTGGTGGCGTCGAAGGTGTGGGCGCACCCGGCCAGCAGGGAGAGAACCAGCAGCCCGGGCAGCGCCCGGCGCGGCAGCGTCACAAACCCGGCACTCTGAAGGTGTAGTGCGCCCCTACGCCAAAGACCCCCGGCGTTCCACCGTCCGCGAAGATCGCATCATAGGTGGCATGGAGACCGAACCCACCCAGGGTGTTGAGCTCGATCCCACCACTCAGCGCGAACTCACTGTTGGTCTGGGCATCCACGCCGTTGGCCGATACCCGCACGATGTCCAGGCGGGGAGCCAGCCAGGGTTTGATGGCGAGGGCTGGATTGGGAATGGTGAGCGCGAGACCCACGCCGACGGGGAATCGCAGCTCGGTGACGTTGTCGTCGGGCAGCGCACCGGCGTCCGGCTTAGCGTACCCGATGCCGCCCTGAAGGGTGACCGCGAGGGGGATCAGCGGGCCCCCGAAGACGCGGTAGTTGACGGTGCCGCCGATCGACAGGTCGGCGCCGGCGGGCCCGTCGGGGTTGTAGGAGGAGAGCATCGCCGTCGCGCCAAACGGACCGAAGCCGGCGCGGCCGGTGACGGCGTAAGCGGTGCCGCCACCTGCCTCGTCGTTGGAAAAGCCGACGTCTCCGTACACACCGATCCCGCGCGGCACGCCCACGTTATAGACGGGGATCCCCCGCACCTGGGCCTCGACCGACGCCGTGCCGCCCGCGAGGGCGGCCGCCATCACGAGGGCCCCGAGCACAGTGTATTTCATAGCGGATCCTCCGGCGGACGTCGAAAGGGCTCCTGGGCCCCGTGAATGGCGCAGCAAGCTACTCGGGGCCTTCGAAGGATGTCAACCGATTTTCTTGGCGGGACGCGCGATCGTCCTTCGGTTTCGCGGCGGCCCCCGACGTGACCCGGATCACAAAATCGTCGCTGGATCGGGGCATGCGGGTAATTTTCCCCCAAAGGCGCGGACCGGGAGCACCGAGCCGGCGCTCCCATGGGCCACAGGTCACGGCACCATCGCCCCTGAATCGTGATATTAAGTCTTGACCCTGCCTCACTTTAACACTCCCCATCGAGGAGGCGATCTCGCTCCGGCATCCCTTCACCGTGTTCCCTTCCATCGCCGTCTTTGCCACGCTCGCCGGAGCAGCCGAGCTGTGGGCTCAGGACTCGCCCGTCCAAGTCGAGATCATCGGCGTCGCTGGCGCGGTCGAAGCCAACGTCCGCCAAGTGCTTTCCCTGGCCCGTATCCCCGAGGACAGCGCTCTCCCCGCGGCCCGCATCCGGCGGCTTCACGACCAGGCCAGGGCCGAGATCGAGTTGGCCCTGCAACCGTTCGGCTACTACCGCCCCGAGATCGACGCGGGGTTGAAGCGGGACGGCGCCAAGTGGGTGGCACGGTACACGGTCGCTCCGGGCGCGCCGGTGCTGGTGCGCGGCGTCGATCTCTCGCTGCGTGGCCCCGGGCGCGATGAGCCGGCGTTCCGCGAGTTGGCCGCGCGTTTCCCGGTCGAGGCGGGCGACACGTTGCGGCATGCGGAGTACGAGCTGGCGAAACTCGATTTTCTCGTCACGGCCGCCGACAGCGGATACCTCGTCGCCGCCTTCGACACCGCGGCGATCCTGGTGGACCGGAGCGCCGCCACCGCCGACATCGTGCTGCGCTTCGACACCGGCGAGCGGTTCAGCTTCGGCGCGGTCACGTTCAAGCAGGACGTTCTCGATGAAAAGCGGCTTCAGGCCCAGGTTCCCTTCCACCCGGGGGAGCCATACCGCTCCGACAAGCTGCTGCAGCTTCAGACCGCGCTGACGGACGGATCCTACTTCAGCCGGGTAGAGGTCCGGCCCCTCGTGGCCGAGGCCCGGGAGGGCCGGGTGCCGATCGAAGTAGATCTGGTGCCCACCCGGCCCCGGGCCTACGAGATCGGGGCCGGATACGGTACTGACACCGGGCCGCGTGGCACCGCCAGTGTCAAGTTTCGCCGCCTCAACCGGGCGGGCCACCACGCCGAGTCGGAACTCATCGTCTCGACCCTCGAGCGAAGTCTCTCGGCGCAATACATGATCCCCGGCGCCTTCCTGCCGACCGGGCTGCTGACCTTCCTCGGGGGGTACGCCAACCTCAATCCTACGACGAGCAAGAGTGAGGCGATCATCCTGGGTGCACGGTTCGGCCGGCCCCGGGGGCGCTGGCGGGAGACGCTGTCGCTCACCTACCAGCACGAGTCGTTCGAGGTGGGGCTGGACCAGGGGATCGCCGATCTCGTGATCGGCGGAATCAACTGGGAGCGGACGGTAGCGGACAGCAGGGTCTTTCCCGCGCGCGGGCACCGGCTCCGTTTCGAAGTCCAGGGGAGTCCGGACGCCCTCGCGAGCGCCGGCTTCCTGCAGCTCGAAGCGAGCGGCAAGCTGATCCGGAGCCTCGGCCCCCGTACCCGGGTGCTGACCCGGGTCGAGGCAGGACAGCTTTTCACCAGTGCTTTTCGGCAGCTTCCACCGACCATCCGCTACTTCACGGGCGGCGACCAGAGTGTCCGCGGCTACCGCTACCTGCAGCTCGGTCCCCGCGATGCGGCGGGGAACGTGATCGGGGGCGAGGCGGTGGTAGCGGCCAGCGTCGAGCTCGACCATCGCGTGTTCGAGAGCTGGTCGGTTGCGACGTTCTACGACGCCGGCAACGCGCTCGACGAGCTGTCGCTGTCCCTGGAGCAGGGCGCCGGCGTCGGAATCCGCTGGCTGTCGCCCATCGGGCTCATCCGGCTGGACGGCGCCTTCGCGATCAGCCAGACCGACTCGCCGTTCCGCATCCACTTTTCCATCGGGCCGGACCTGTGAGCCGAGCGGGCGCTGCTGCGCGGACTGCGCTGGACCGCCGGGATCCTCGCCGTGCTCCTGCTGGTGATGATCGCGCTGATCTGGTTCGCCTTCTCGAGCGAGTGGGCGGCCCGCCGGCTGCTGGACGTAGCGGTGAGCCGCACGCCCGCCCTGTCGCAGGTCGGAAGGGTGACGGGAAGGTTGGCGGGACCGCTCGAGCTTCGCGACGTGGTGGTCGAGACCGAGGCACTGAGCGCGAGAGTCGATCGCGTGCTGCTTGAGTGGCGCCCCACCGCCCTGCTCGGGAAGCGGGTCGAACTGGAGCAGTTGCACGTCTCAGGCGTGCGGATCCTCATGGCGGACAGCGTCCCGGAGGAGCCGGATACGCTACAGGAAGCGCGGCAGCAGATCGAGTTGCCGGTCGAAGTCGTTCTGGGCGACGTGCGCATCGAGCGGGTGGCGGTGGATGCACCGGGAGGCATACGGCTCCGCGACGGCGAGCTCGTCGTGGCCGGCACGGCAAAGAACTATGCGCTCCGGCTGGCAGGGGAGATCTCCACGCCGGCGGTGCAGGACGTCGAAATGCGCGCTGCGGCCCGCGGCGACCTGGACCGTCTGACCCTCGACAGCGCAACGGCCTGCTCTCCTCGATGGAGAGGTGACCGCGGATGGCGTGGTGGGCTGGTGGCCGGAGATCGGCTGGAAGCTCGCGCTGGCCGGGAAGCGACTCCGGCCGGGACCGCTCCTCGCCGATTCCGCGGCATGGCCCGGCACCGTCTCGTTCCGCGCCGCGACGGCAGGCGTTCTCGACACCATCGGGCCCGTCGCCGACGTCGTCCTGGACACCCTCACCGGGACCCTGCGCGGCCAACCGCTGGGCGGCGCGCTCACGATTCGGGCCCGCGGTGACGAGTACACGATACCCGGACTGGCGCTGACCTGGGGCCCGACGCGCTTCGGTGCCTCGGGTCGTGCCGGGAAGCTGCTGGACCTGCGCTTCGAGCTTTGGGCCCCTCGCCTCGGCCTGGCGGTGCCCGGAGCCACCGGGTCGCTCACCGCCCGCGGCACCGCCACCGGACCACCCGACTCGGCCCGAATCACCGCCGACTTCTCCGGTCGCGGGCTCGGGTACCAGGACAACCGTCTCGCCGCGCTGACCGGCCGGGCCGACGTCGGACTGGCACCCGGCGGACGCACCGATCTGGACCTGCGCGCCGAGCAGGCCCTGGTCGCCGGCCGGCGAATCGACCGGATGGTCGTGACCCTGCGCGGCACGAGGGACGATCACCGGATGAGCGCGCGGGTCGAGGGCCCCGACGCCACACTCCGCCTCGCGCTCGGCGGAGGCATCCGCCCCGACAGCTCCTGGAGCGGTGCCATCGGGACCCTCGATCTCCAGAGCGCGGACGCGGGTGACTGGCAGTTGGCCCGCCCCGTTTCGCTCTCGGCCGGCCCGGAGTCAGCGGAGCTGGACACGCTCTGCCTCCACTCAGGCGAGCGAGCCAACGTTTGCGCGGCGGGGTCCTGGCGGCAGCCGGGAAGCTGGAAGTTCGCTTCCCGGCTCCAGGACGTACCGCTGGCCTTGGCCGCGGCCTTCCTGCCCGAAGGCTGGTCGGCCGAGGGGACGCTCGATGGCCACGCGGTCGCGTCGGCCACGGCCGACGGCCGGCTGCAGGCGGATGTGGCCCTGGTGCCCGCCGCCGCCGCAGTGGGCTACCGGACCGACTCCGTCACCCGCCGGATCGCCGTGGAGCGCGGAAAGCTGGAGCTTCGAGCCGGACGCAAGGGAGTGAGTGGAGCCCTCTCTCTCGAGCTGTCGGGCGACGGGGGCACGCGGATCGGCGCTCTGAATGCGAATGCCGAGCTTCCCGACTTCACCAGGCTGGGCCAGGCGATCGAGCGCCAGCGAATGGCGGCGCACGTGGAGGCCACGCTGCCCGACCTCGCGTCGATACAGCCCTTCACCAGCGGCCTGGAGGAGCTGGCTGGGTCCGTGGCACTGGACCTGACGGCCAAGGGCACCGTCGGTTCGCCCCAGCTCGAAGGGCGTCTGCGCATGACCGAGCTCGCCGCGCGCCAGGAGGCCGGGTGGGCCGCACGAGGCTCACTCGCCGCCGACCTCGATGCGAAAGTCGCGTCGGACCGCTCATTGACGGCGGACCTGCGGGTGCGCCCGCAGGACGTCGTCCTCGAGCTGCCGGGCGACACCCTGCCTCGAAGAGTTGCCCTGGATACCGGCGAAGTGGACCTGCGAGCGGGGCCGGACGGGGTCCGGGGGACGATGGTCATCTCGCTCGCGGCGCCGAGCGGTCGCCCGCTGGCGACGGTGAGCGGCGAGCTCGCCCTGCCCGAGTACACCGCGCTCGGGAAGGAGCTCTTCGCGCAGCCGGTTCGGCTCCGGTTCGAGGGACGCCTGCCCGACCTCGGCGTGCTTCGCGAGGTGGCCCCGGCCGGCGCGCTCACGGCCCTCTCGGGGAACGCCGGCCTCGACCTCGAGGTGGACGGGACGATCGGCGCCCCCCGGGCGAGCGGTGCGCTTCAGCTGCGCGAGGCCCGGGCGACTCACGCCCGCGGCTGGTCCGCCGGGGGATCGCTCGCGGCGGAGTTCGAAGCCGCGCTCGCCCCCGACAGCACCATCTCCGGCCAGCTGCTCGTCGCCCCGGTCGAGGCGACGTTCGAGTACCCCGGCGATTCCGGCGCGCGGCGGTTGGCGATCGATACCGGCTCGGTCGTTCTCCGCGCGGAACCCGAGGGCGTTCGCGGGACGCTCGCGCTGCGGCTGGTCGAGCTGGGCAGCAACGCGACGGTGGGCCGGATGGATGGCACGCTGTCGTTGCCGGGACACCACCGGCTGGGAGCGCCGGCCGAGGATCAGATGATCGAGGCCGGCCTGGAGGGCCGGGTGGACGATCTCTCGTTCGTCGACGCGGTCACCGATCAGGCAGACAGCGTCGCGGGACGGCTCGTGCTCGACATCAAGGTGGACGGTACCCTCGCCAAGCCGCAGGTCGTGGGAGGTCTCGCCTTCCAGGACGGTGCGGCTAACCTGCCGGCCCTGGGTTTGCGGCTGCGGGAGATGCACTTCGAGGCCAAGGGCGATCGGGGCGGCGTCATCGCGCTCGCCGGCGGGGTACGCTCGGGCCCCGGCAGCCTGTCACTGGAAGGGACGTATCCGGTCGAGCCCAGCGACGAACGTCCCGCGAAGATCTCGGTTCGGGGCGAGCAGTTCGAGGCCACCAACATTCCGGAGGCCCGGGTGCTGGTGTCGCCCCGGCTCGACATCGCCCTCACCGGCGAGCAGATCGACGTCAAGGGTGAGGTCGACGTGCCCTTCGCGCGCATGGAGCTGGCGGAGATACCGGCGACCGCGGTGCCGGTGTCGGGCGACGTCGTGTTCGTCGATTCGACCACCACCGTCACCGCCGCCCGCGCCGTCGCGGCCCAGGTCCGGGTGGTGCTGGGCGACAGCGTCAGCTTCAAGGGCTTCAACTTCACCGCCGACCTGGGTGGCAGCATCCTCGCGGTCGAGCAACCCGGCACGGCCCCGACCGCCACCGGCGAGCTGGTGATCGAAGAGGGGCGGTACAAGGCCTACGGCCAGGATCTCTCCATCACCGAGGGACGGGTCCTGTTCGGCGGCGGGCCGGTCGACAACCCCGGGCTGGACATCCGGGCCATCCGCACCGCCGAAGACGGCGTGGTGGCGGGTCTCGACATCGCCGGCACCCTCAAGGCGCCGGAGGTCACGATCTTCTCGGAGCCGCCGATGGCCCAGAGCGACGCGCTCGCGTACATCGTGCTGGGACATCCGGTCGGCCAGGGCGGGTCGTCGGACGACGGCAGCCTGGTGGCGCAGGCGGCGCAGTCGCTGGGCCTGAAGGGTAGCAACCTGCTGGTTGGCTCGCTGGGGCGGAAGGTCGGGCTCGACGAGGCGCGGGTGGAAACCGAAGGCGATCTGAATCAGGCTTCGTTCGTGGCCGGCAAGTATCTGTCGCCGAAGCTGTACGTGAGCTATGGGATCGGTCTGTTCGATCCAGTGAGCACCTTGCGGCTGCGGTACATCCTCTCGTCCAACTGGACGCTGCAGGCCGAGACCGGAACTGCGACCGGCACCGACTTGCTGTACCGTATCGAAGCCGGCAAATGAGGCCTACGACTCCGAGCGAGAAAACCCGGCGACAGGCTGCGCCACCGAAGACGTGGTGCGCCGGCGGTCTTCGGTGCGCACCCGCACGCTGAAGAAGTCGATCAGAACCCGAAGTACGGCGAGCGCCGGGATGGCGAAGAGCACGCCGACGATTCCCGCCAGCTCGCCGCCCGCGATCACCGCCAGAAACACGAAGATCGGGTGCACCCCCAGCGCGTCGCCCTGGATCTTCGGCGTCAAAACGTTCCCCTCGAGCTGCTGAATCAAGAGGAATACGAGCGCCGTGAGCAGGGCGGTCGTGGGAGAGACGGTGAGCGCGATGGCGATACCGGGGATCGCCCCGGCGAATGCCCCCACGTATGGAATCAGCGCCGTGATCGCGACCCAAAAGCCGATCAGGAGAGCGAACGGTACGCCCAGCAGGTAGAGGGCGAGCGCCGAGAGCGCGCCCTGGATCGCCAGCGAGAGCCCTAAGCCGCTCAGGTAGCGCGAGAGCGTATAGCCGAAGGAATCCCACAGCTCGAGCGCGTCATGCCGATACATGGCCGGGGTGGCGCGCAGGTAGGCCGCCTTGATCTTCCGCTCGTCCAGGAGCAGGTACACGGCGATGAACAGCATTCCGAACAGCATGATGAAGGTGCTCAACGTCCCCGCGATGAGTCTGCCCGCCTGTCCCAGAAGCCCGCCGATGGCTTGCTGCGCCAGGTCGACGAGCTCGCGTCCGAGCCTGGCCAGGAACTGGTCGGGAGTGCCGCCCAGGAACCCGCGCCGGGTGAGCGGCTCGAGCAGGCCGCGGACGACCTCCTGACCCCGGCGGAGGAAATCCGGCGCGGCGTTGACCAGCTGCCCGAGTTGATCGACGAGGATCGGCACCAGGACCGCGACGCCCACGGCCAGGAGCCCGAGGACGACCACGAACGACACGGCGACCGCCCACCCCCACTTCATCTCCTGGGCGAGAAGGCGCACCGGAAACAGCATGACGAGGGCGAGCGCAAGCCCGCCGAGGGTGGCGATGAGGACGGTCGGCGCGGCGTGAAGAAGCAGCAGCAGGATCGCCACGCCCGCCACGAGGAACAGCGTTCTGGCGCGCCGGGAAATCCAGATTGGGGTCGCTCGGCCGCGGCGTACGCGCGGCCGGAACCGCCGGCTTGGTGCGCGGGGCGCCGGCCGCGGGAGCGCCGTGGGTGGCGTGAGCTCACTCATCGGGCTAGGCCCGAGGGGGTGCGATTGGCCATCGGGCCGAGCCCCTGGCACGGCTAGGCCCGCGCCAGCCTCCGCTCGGGGCCGTAGTAGTCCCCATCGCCGTCACCACTGCGGCGCTCCGGCCCGCTCCAAGGCTGCCGGCGCTGGGACGCGCCGGTTCCCGCCGGCCGATTGGCCGCGGCGGCAGCCTCCGCCATCTTGGGGGCCGCCTCCCCGGCCTTCCGGCTCGCGCGCTCGAGCATCTTGGCCGCGTGGTCCCGCCCACCGAGTCCGAAGGCCAACCCCGTCGCGAGCGCGAGCGCGCCTACGACACCGATCAGAAGGGTGTTAATAAGTACCTGAGCGATGCCAAGCTGGTTGACCGCCACAATGATGGCGAACCCCCAGACACCGACTTTGGCGACCGTGGCCAGCGCGTCCGAGCTGCTCAAACCAGCCTGCGCGGTCGCTCCGCGCACCAGGTTCGACAGCGCCGTTGCCGCCAGCCCGCCGATCACGAGCACCACAAGGGCCACGATGAGGTTCGGAAGCCACAGGAGAAGCTCACGCAGTACCTGCGACACCGCCGGCAGCCCGAGCATGTCGAAGGCCACCACCAGCACGATCAGCCGGACGAACCATTTCGCAACGCCGGCGATCACACCCGCGGAGTCGGTCTTCACCCCCATGTTCTGGACGAAGTCGGCGAAGCCCGAGCGCCGGGCGAGATCGTTGAACTTGATCGCGTGCAACAGCGCGGCGACCGCTTTGGCGATGAGCGCGGCGATGAACCAGCCGATGACCAGAACAAGGAGGAAGCCGATGATTCTGGGAATGGCGGACATGAACGTGGTGAGTGCCCCCGCGAGCGAGGCTGTCAACGCGTCGCCAACGTCGCGTACGGTGGTGGCTACTTGCATGGCGGGTTCCCCCCTTAGAGTTGTCCCTCGTAATCCTGATGCCATGGCGGACCCGGCTACCGCTCGGGAACGGAGGCTTCCCTCCGTTCCGCCTGGACTTTCCAGCGTGGGGTGGTCGATCCTGCATCCGGTGCCGGCCATCCTTCACGCTGCGAACCCCGATCACCATCCGTCGACTCGGTCTGATCGTGAAACAACTGCACCCGGGTCTCGAACGGCATGTCGATCTGCGCCTCGTCCAGCGCCAGCTTGATCGCCTTGATCACCTCGGCACGAACCTGGACTACGTCGCGGCGATGGCTGTCGGTCCACCAGCGAGTCCGGATGCTGACCCAGCTCGCGGCCAGGTCCCAGGCCAGGGCCTCGGGCGGCGGATCGGCCTCGACCGCGGCGACACTCGCGACAGCGCGCCGAATGACCTCGCACGCCTCCTCGATGCCGTCACCGTAGCCGACCCCGACATCGTATTCGCTGCGCCGCTTCTCGTGCGCCGTCTTGACCAGCACCGCCTGGGTATAGATATCGCTGTTGGGGATGACGATGCGCTGGCCATCGTAGGTCTTGATGATCGTCGCTCGGGTCTCGATACGCTGCACCGTGCCCTCGTGGCCGGCGACTTCGATCTGGTCGCCGACCTCGAACGGCTGGCGCAGCAGAAGCAGCAATCCCGACAGCCAGTTCTGAAGGATGTCCTTGAACGCGAAGCCGATCGCGACGGAGCTCACCCCCAGCCCGGCGATGAGATCACCGGGGCTCAACGTGGGGAGCACGATGGTCGCGGCCAGCAGGAAGCCCAACAGGACCACGACCCACTTCATCAGGCCGCCCAGCACCTCCCCCAGATTGTCCCGCCCGCGGCGTCTCGCTTGCCGCCGGATCAGCTTCCGGGCGAGTAGGGCCAGGCCGTAGAACGCCATCATCACGACTACGGCGAGGATGATGTTCGGCAGCAATCGGATGGCGCCGTCGATCCAGCCGTCGAGACGCTCGCGAGCCATTCCCAGATTGACATCCACTTGTTGGGGCACATCCTGCAACCGGCTCGCTCCCGTGTCGGCCTGTCCCGCCATGGTATTCTCCTCTCTACGACTCCGAAGGGCGGCTGCCACCCCTCGTGGCGAACCTGATTGGCGGACAAACGCGACGACGCCCGGCCACGCATCCGCGGCCGGGCGTCGTCATACTGCGGCGATCAGCGAATGTACGCGACGCTGACGCCCACGCCCTCGATGTCGCCCAGCCCGCCGCTGGCTCGCAGCGCCCACCGCTCGCTGAAGCGGACATCCACGCCGAGGCCCAGCGCGAACTGGAGGTCGTCCGAGCCACCGAAAGTGGGGATGATGTTGGGATGCACGTACGGCACGAACGTCGTCGACGAGCCCTCGACGTCGAACCGGCGGCCCAGCGAGATGCCGACCGGCAACAGGAAGACGTCGTCACCCTCCCCGAAGATGCCGCCGAAGCCGAGCGTCAGCGCCCCGTCGAGGGGGAACTTGTCGCTGTAGGTCAGGATCTGGGTCCGAAGGTCGCCACCGATCAGGAAGATGGTATCGCTCCCTTTGGCATCGGCGAACCCGCCCCGGAGGCCGAAGTCGTACTGATTCTTCCCGTACCGGTAGAAGCCCTCGAGCGCGACGTTGGCGCCCTCGGGGTCGGAGATCGAGGCCCCGAACTCGTGACTCTCGAACGCGCGGTACGGTGCGCGGAAGATCGGAGTTCCGGTCTCCTGCGCGGAAGCAACGCCCGCCGTGCCGGCGAGCAGGGCGAGCACCAGGATCCCACCACAGAGGTTACGGCGCATGAGTCTCTCCTTTGACGTATTCGGCGACGACCCGCACCCGGTTATCCACCACCTGGAGGAACCCACCCCTGACGGCGAACCGACTGGCGCCACCGCCACGGCGTATGGTCAGCGTTCCGGCTCCGAGGAGCGTCATGAATGGTGCATGGTTCGGGAGGATGCCGACCTCGCCGTCGTAGGCGGGCGCGACGACCGCGTCCGCCTCTCCGTCAAACATAGATGCTTCCGGTGATATCACCGTGACTTGCATCACGAGCTACCCAGCTTTTCCGCCTTCGCGACCGCTTCGTCGATGCCGCCGACCATGTAGAAGGCCTGCTCCGGCAGATGATCGAACTCGCCGGAAAGCACCCGCTCGAAGCTCGCGATGGACTCCTCCAGCTTCACGTATTTGCCGGGGAACCCGGTGAACTGCTCCGCCACGAAGAAGGGCTGAGAGAGGAACCGCTGCACCCGTCTGGCCCGGGCCACGATCTGCTTGTCCTCCTCGGACAGCTCGTCCATGCCCAGGATGGCGATGATGTCCTGCAGCGCCTTGTAGCGCTGCAGCGTCCGCTGCACGCCGATGGCGACGTTATAATGCCGCTCGCCGATGAACTGCGCATCCAGGATCCGGCTGGAGCTGTCGAGCGGATCCACCGCGGGATAGATCCCCAGCTCCGAGATCGCGCGGGAGAGCACCACGGTCGCGTCGAGATGCGCGAACGCGGTGGCCGGCGCGGGATCGGTGAGGTCGTCGGCCGGCACGTAGATGGCCTGGACCGAGGTGATCGAGCCCTTGGTGGTGGAGGTGATGCGCTCCTGGAGATCGCCCATCTCGGTGGCCAGCGTCGGCTGGTAGCCCACCGCGCTCGGCATCCGGCCCAGCAGCGCGGAGACCTCGGACCCGGCCTGGGTGAACCGGAAGATGTTGTCGATGAACAGGAGCACGTCCTGCCCCTCGACGTCGCGGAAGTACTCCGCGATGGTGAGGCCGGTGAGGCCGACCCGGAGCCTGGCGCCCGGCGGCTCGTTCATCTGCCCGTAGATCAGGGCCACGTTCTCCAGGATCTTGGCCTCCTGGAACTCCAGGTAGAGGTCGTTCCCCTCGCGGGTCCGCTCGCCCACTCCGCAGAAGACCGATTTGCCGCCGTGGCCCTTGGCGACGTTGTTGATCAGCTCCTGGATGACCACCGTCTTGCCCACCCCGGCGCCGCCGAAGAGGCCGACCTTGCCGCCCTTCACGAACGGGGCGATGAGGTCGATGACCTTGATGCCGGTCTCGAACACCTCGGTCTTGGGCTCCAGGTCGGTGAACTTCGGGGTCTCGCGGTGGATCGGCCAGCGCTCCACGTCCTTGGGCAGCGGTTCCCCGCCATCCACCGGCTCGCCCAGGACGTTGAGGATCCGGCCCAGCGGCGCGCTGCCCACCGGGACGGTGATGGCGCTGCCGGTGTCGGTGACCTTCATGCCGCGGCTCACGCCGTCGGTGGTGCTCATCGCCACGGCACGCACCTGGTTCTGCCCGATGTGCTGCTGCACCTCGGCGGTGAGCCGCACCGGGAAGCCGCCACTGCTGTCCTCCAGTTCCAGCGCGTTGTAGATCTCGGGCAGGTGCTCCGGCTCGAACTCGACGTCGAGCACCGGCCCGATGACCTGGACGACACGCCCCACGTTCCTGGTGGCCGTGCCGGCGGCTTTCTTCTCGGTTGCGATTGCTGTGGCCATTCCTGATTCCTCGTGAGTACTTGACTCGGTGATTGGGGGAACGGCGGAACGGCGGTAGCGGGCGGCCGGAACGGCCGACGCGTCCGCCCCGTTCACCCTACCCCTGCAGCGCCGCCGCGCCGCCGACGATCTCGGCGATCTCCTGCGTGATGCTGGCCTGCCGCTGGCGATTGTAGGTGCGCTTCAGCACCTCCAGGATCTCGCCGGCGTTGTCCGTCGCATTCTTCATCGCGGTGCGTCGCGCCCCGTGCTCCGCCGCCGCGGTCTCCACCAGTCCCGCGATACACCGCGTTCCGGACGTAGAGCGGCAGCAGCTGCTCCAGGATGGCCTCGGCGTTGGGGGCGAGGATGTAATCGTGCGAGGGGCCTTCCCGCCCTTCCGACCCGTCACCCTTCGGGGCCCTGGTCTCCACCGGCAGGATCCGGACGTGCCACCGGCGGCGTCGTGAGCGCGCTGACGAACTGGGCGTGCACCAGGTCCACGCTGGCGAGCTGGCCCGCGGAATAGGCCTCGATCAGCGGCTCGGCGATCTCGGCCGCGTGGTCGGCCGTCGGCTTGTCGCCGATGTCCATCCGCTCCAGCGCGAACTTCCGCCCCAGGTAGCGGAAGAATCCGATGCCCTTCTTCCCCACGCCGTGCAGCTCGACGGTGTAGCCCTCCGCCTCGAGCGCCTCGATGCGCCGGCGCGCTTCCTTGATCAGGTTCGAGTTGAAGGCGCCCGCCAGGCCGCGGTTGGAGGTCAGCAGGACGACGGCGGCGCGGCCGGGGCCGCCCTTGGCGGGCGGGGCCGGCCGCCGGAGCAGCGGAAACCGCTCCGCCAGCTCCGGCGTGACCAGGTCGGCGAGCACCTCGCGCAGCGCCTCGGCGTAGGGCCGGGCGGCGATGACCCGGTCCTGGGCGCGCTTCAGCTTGGAGGTGGACACCAGCTCCATCGTCCGGGTGATCTTCCGGGTGTTCTGGACCGAGCGGATCCGCCCCTTGAGCTGCTGGCCCTTGGCCATCAGTCGGCCTGGAAGAGCGGCTTGAAGGCGGTGATGGCGGCCTTCAGGCGGTTGGTGATGTCGTCGTCGAGCGCCCGTTTGGTCCGGATGTCCTTCAGCACCTCGGGGTGCGAGGCCTCCAGGTAGTCGAGGAGGTCGCGCTCCCACTGCCGGATCTCCGAGACCTTTACGTCGTCGAGGAAGCCGTTGGTCACCGCGTAGATGATGGCCACCTGCTTCTCCACCGGCACCGGCTGGTATTGCGGCTGCTTCAGCACCTCCACCAGGCGGGCGCCGCGGTTGAGCTGCCGCTGGGTGGCGGCATCGAGGTCGGAGCCGAACTGGGCGAACGCCTCCAGCTCCCGGTACTGCGCCAGCGACAGGCGCAGCGGGCCGGCCACCTGCTTCATCGCCTTGATCTGTGCATTGCCGCCCACCCGGCTCACGCTGATGCCGGCGTCCACCGCGGGGCGGACGTTGGAGAAGAACAGGTCGGTGGTGAGGAAGATCTGCCCGTCGGTGATCGAGATGACGTTGGTCGGGATGTAGGCCGAGACGTCACCGGCCTGGGTCTCGATGATCGGCAGCGCGGTGAGCGAGCCGCCCGGCTTCTTGATCCGGTCGTCGAGCGACGCGAGGTTCTTGTCCTCGGAAATCTTCGCCGCGCGCTCCAGCAGGCGGCTGTGGAGGTAGAACACGTCGCCCGGGTACGCCTCGCGGCCCGGCGGGCGCCGGAGAATCAGCGACAGCTGGCGATAGGCCGCGGCCTGCTTCGACAGGTCGTCGTAGACGCAGAGGGTGGCCTTCCCCTCCTCGTACATGAAGTACTCGGCGATGGCACAGCCGGCGTAGGGCGCGATGTACTGGAGCGGGGCGGGCTCGGATGCCGAGGCGATGACGACGATCGAGTAGTCCATCGCGCCGCTCTCCCTCAGCCGCTCCACCACGGTCGCCACGGTCGAGCGCTTCTGCCCGATGGCGACGTAGACACAGATCACACCGGCGCCGCGCTGGTTCAGGATGGTGTCCACCGCGATCGCGGTCTTGCCGGTGCCGCGGTCGCCGATGATCAGCTCGCGCTGGCCCCGGCCGATCGGGATCATGGCGTCGATCGCCTTGATGCCGGTCTGGAGCGGCTCCTTGACCGGCTGGCGGACGATGATGCCGGGTGCCACCATCTCCACCGGGCGGGTCAGGCTGGTCTTGATCTCGCCCCGGCCGTCCACCGGGCGGCCCAGCGCGTCCACCACCCGCCCCAGCATCGCCGGGCCGACCGGCACGTCCAGCAGCCGTCCGGTGCGCCGGACCTGGTCGCCTTCCTTCAGCTTCAGGTAGTCGCCCATGATGGCGGCGCCGACGTTGTCCTCTTCGAGATTGAGCACCAGCCCCGCCACCGTGTCGCCGGTCTCCTGCGCCGTGAACTCCAGCATCTCGCTGGCGACGGCGGAATTGAGGCCGTAGATCCGGGCGATCCCGTCGCGCACCTCGAGCACCGTGCCGACTTCGGAGACGTCGTCGGCGCTGAGGTCCGCGGACTGGATCTCCCGCAGCAGGATGCTCTTCAGCTCGCCGGGACGGAGGGTCGTGTCAGTGGCCATGAGTTCGGGTGCCCTGGCTGAATGGATTCGAGTGTCTACAGCTTGTGAAATTAATCACAAAAGGGCGGTCCGGGCAAGATGGAGGACCCGTTTCGCGCCGGTCAGCAAGGATAGTCGGACGGGACGCACCGGGGCAGCGGTGCCGGCCGGGGACACCGCGGTTCAGCCCGCCCCTAGACCCTGCTTCGGGTGTTTCCCCGCACGAACGCCAGGAGCACGCCCCGGGGCCCCAGCGTGCCCAGGCCGCTGGTGGAGACGTTCGCAATGCGTCTGGCGGTGCCGCTCAGGTGGCTCGACGACGCGAAGTGGAGCAGCCTGACGACGGTGGGGATCGAGTAGCCGGGATTCGCGAGCAGCTGGGCGGCGCACGCGATCCGGGTCAGGTCGATCACCCGCTTGAGATTGGGGGCGCCGCCGGCGCCGAACTGTCGGGAGAGGTGCTCCCGGCTCACCTCGAGACGCCGGGCGAGGTCGGTGGTGCGGACCGGCCGCTCCACTTCGCCGAGCAGAAGGCCCCAGGCCAGTCGCTGGAGCGGCTCGGTGAGGCGCAGCATGCGGGACGCCTCGCTCAGCGCCCGCCGCCGCTCGGCCGTCAGCGAGGCCCGGACCACCATGTCGCCCACCACCGGGTCGTCCACCCCTTCGACCGCGACGGGTATGGCGTGTTTCCGGCACGCGAGCAGCAGCTCGCCGTCATCGGGCCGGAAGGCCGCGTAGCCGACCACCGGCACGCCGGGGAGCCGCTTCCGAAGCTCGGCCAGCTCCGGCAGCAGCGCGGCGCTGGGTGCCAGCACCACCGCGTCCACCAGCCGGCTCTCGAGCACGCGCCGGAGGGTGGCCGTGTTCCGGCAGGAGACCACCCGGGGCCCGCCCCGAGGGAGGGTGCGCCGCAGCGCGGCGAGCGCGGTCCGGCTCTCCAGCAGCGTGGCGATCGCGGCCACCAGTCACTCCTCTCGCCGCGCCGGCCTTCCCGCTCCGATCGCGACCAGGGTGCGCACCATCTCCCCGGCCCGCTTGAGCACGCCGCGGGCGTTATCGTAGCTCAGCAGATCGAGCGCCTCATCCAGGGTCCGCCACTGACACGCGGTGATCCCTTCGTCGACCTGGGGGCACGGGTCCCCGTCGGGGCTCTCGAACAGAAAAAAATGGCAGTACTTATGGATGTGGCGGCCGCGAAAGCGGAAGTGCCAGTCGATGACGCGGATGGGACCCTGCAGCTGCAGCCGGGTGAGACCGGTTTCCTCGGCCGTCTCCCGAAGCGCCGCCTCGGCCGGAGACTCTCCGTTCTCGAGATGGCCCTTGGGAAACCCCCAGTTGTCGTAGGAGTCCTTGATCAGGAGGAACCGGGGGCCCAGGTCGACCTCCTGGCGGAAGACGATGCCCCCGGCACTCACCTCCAATTCGGCCTTCCGCTTGCTCATCTAGAACACCGAGATCTTGAGATATTTCCGCGGCTGCGCCTGAATATCGGTGAGCAGCTCGCGGAACTGGACCACCGTCGCGGTGGCCTCGCGGTAGAGCGTGGAGTCGGTCGCCAGCATGCCGAGGGTGCCGTTGCCCTGCTGGATCCGGGTCATGAGCGAGTCGGCCTGCTGCATCACCCGGACCAGGCTCGTCTGGTTCTCGCGCGCGGCGGCCATCACCGATCGCATGTCGGCCGCGGCCTGACGGAGATCGCCGCTGGAGGCCTGGCCGTTCGCGAGGATGTCCTGGAGCTGGCCGCCGCTGGTCGCGGTGTCGAGGCGGGCGACCGCCTGCTGGAAGGTGCGGGCGACCCCGGCGAACGCGTCCGAGGTGGTCGCCACGTTCCGGCTCACCCGGTCGATCCGCGAAGTCTGCGCGTCGGCGAACACTACCATGCGCTGGGAGATCGCCGCGAGATCCTTCACGCTCTGCTGCAGGTTCTGGAGCGCCGTGCTGTCGAACGCCTGGCCGATCCGCGCGGTGATGTCGCCGACGTCGCCGGCGATCCGGCTGGCCTGGGCGGTGAGCTGCCCGATGTCCGGCAGGGTCGCGCCGGGCCAGGCCTCCCCGCCCGCCAGGTCGGACTCGACCAGGGCGTTGCGCACCAGCGGATCGGTGGGGAGCGGCTCGAAGGAGACGATGTTCGCGCTCCACTCGCCGAAGAGGCTGGCCGCGGTGGAAATGACCGCGGGCTTCCGGGGCAGCTCGACGGTGCGGTCCACCCGGAACTCGGTCTCCACCCATTCGTCCGGCGCCAGCCGGATGGCCTCGACCCGGCCCACCCGGACCCCGCGGAGCGTGACCGGCGCCCCGACCCCGAGGCCGCCCACGGTCCGGAACCGCGCGGTGTACGTCGCCTCCTTCTGGTTGACGTCGGTCTCGCTCAGCCAGAGCGCGCCGCCGATCACCAGGGCCAGGGCGGCCAGGACCGCGAGGCCCACCGCGAATTCGTTGCTCCGCCTCATTGCATCCTCCCCGCCGGCGCCGGAGCGGGAGATCCGGGACGGCCTTCGATGAACTGGCGCACCACCGGATCGTCGGTCGCCCTGATCTCGGCGGCACTGCCGACCTGGCGGATCGTTCCCTCGTGCAGCATCGCGATACGATCGCCGACGCTGAACGCGCTGCGCATGTCGTGCGTGACGATCATCCCGGTGACCCCGAGATCGCGGGTGCGGATCATGAGCTGGTCCATGACGGCTGAGGTGACCGGATCGAGCCCGGTGGTCGGCTCGTCGTACAGAATGTAGCGCGGCTTCAGGGCGATCGCGCGCGCGATTCCCACCCGTTTGCGCATGCCGCCGCTGAGCTCCGCGGGATACTTGTCCTCGACGCCGGGCAGCTCGACCACGTCGAGGCTTTCCGCGATCCGCTCCCGAATGACGGCCTCCCCGTGGCCCCGCTTCACCAGGCCGAGCCGGATGTTCTCGGCGACGGTCATCGAATCGAAGAGCGCGGCGAACTGGAAGACGTAGCCGACCCGGCCGCGCAGCTCGGCCAGACTGCGACGGTCCAGCTGGTGCACGACGGCGCCGTCCACCTCGACCGCCCCCTGGTCCGGCTCGATCAGCCCGACGATGAGCTTGAGGGTGACGCTCTTGCCGCTGCCGGAGGCGCCGATCATGACGGTGTTGCGCCCGTCGGGCACCTCGAGGGAAACTCCGCGGAGCACCCCCTTCGAGCCGAAGGACTTTGTGAGGTGATCCAGGAGGATCACAACAGGACCAGCGCCCAGAACGCGTCGAGCACCAGAATCGCCTCGCAGCCGAGCACCACCGCACGGGTGGTGGAGAGGCCGACGCCGGCGGCGCCCGCCTGCGCGTCGAGGCCCCGGAGGCACCCCATCAGCGCCACCGCGGCGCCGAAGCTGGCGCTCTTCACCAGGCCGAACCAGATGTCCTTGAAATGGTAGAACTGCTTGAGGCCCTTCAGAAACTCGGGGGTCGAGAGGTCCAGCAGGTTGATCGCCGTGACCCAGCCTGCGCCGACCCCGACGCCCATCGCGAAGGCGGTCACCACCGGGAACATCAGCGTCGCGGCCAGCACTCGGGGAACCACGAGATAGGAATTCGGGTCGTACGCGAGCGTCTCGAGGGCGTCCACCTGCTCGGTCACCTTCATGGTGCCGATCTCGGCCGCGATGCTGGCCCCCACTCTCCCGGCCAGCGCCATGCCGGTCAGCACGGGCCCCAGCTCCATCATCACCGTCTTCCCGACCAGCGCCCCGACGAAGTACAGCGGGACGGTGCCGGTGAAGATGTAGGACGAGAGCAGGGAGAGGACGATGCCGGTGAAGACCGCGATGAAGAGCGCGATGGGAACCGAGTCCACCCCCAACCGGCGCATCTGGCCGATGAGGAGCGGGCCCCAGGTTCTGACGTCGGCGAGTGCGCGGGCGGTTTCGAGGCTGCGGCGGCCTACGTGCGCGACGAACCCGTCCCGGGCGGCGACACGGGATGCCACGGAGGGCGACACGGGTTGAAGCTAGGGAGGGATACGGGGGTTTGGAAGAGGCGGAACATCGTTCCGCCGTCCCGCCCCGGCTATGCCGCGAAGCTCGCCAGCGCCCGTCCCACGTCTCCTTCCCTGAGCCGCTTGAGCGCGCGGTCGCGCAACTGGCGGACCCGCTCCCGGGTGACGCCGAGCATCCCACCGATCTCTTCCAGGGTATGCTCCCGGCCGCCGTCGAGACCGAAGTAGAGCCGGAGCACCTTGGCGTCCCTGGCCGCCAGGGTGCGGAGCGCCCGCCCGATTTCCTCGGACAGGAACTGGTCCATCGCCTGCTCTTCGGTGTCGCCCTGCTGGTCCGCGACGAAGCGATCGATGAGCGCCCGCTCGCCGTCGGGATCGAGCGGGGCGTCGAGCCGGACCTCGCTGGTGTTGAGCGCCGCGAGCGACTGCACCACGTCCACCGCGAGGTCGGTGGCCGCCGCGATCTCTTCCGGCGTGGGCTCCCGCCGGAGGTCCTGGCGCAGGGTCTCGGCGGTGCGGACGATCCGGGAGAGGTCGGCGGTCCGGTTGAGCGGAACCCTGACCGTGCGCCCCTGCCGGGCCAGGGAGGCGAGGATCGCCTGGCGGATCCACCAGACGGCGTAGGAGATGAACTTGACGCCCTGATCGGGGTCGAATTTCCGGGCAGCGGTGAGCAGGCCGACGTTGCCCTCGCCGATCAGATCGGTGAGGGCCATGCCGCGGTTCTGGTATTTCTTGGCGACCGAGATCACGAATCGGAGGTTGCGCTTCACCAGCTCCTGCATCGCCTCGTCGTCACCGGCGCGCACCTTCCGCGCGATGGCCACCTCCTGCTGGGCGGTCAGGAGCGGCGTCTGGCTGACTTCGTGGAGATACTGGTCGAGGCTGTCCCCGTCGGCGTCGTAGACGCCCAAACTCTTGGCGGAGTCCCGCTTTCGGGGCTTCCGCGGCCTGGACGGGGGGGACACCGCCAGGATTTCCGCGGTCGTGAGATCGGCGGACAGGGGCTCGGTTGAGGTGTCGGCGGGACGCTGCGACGGCCGTCGCGGGAGCTCGGGTCCGTCGGTCTTCTTCTTTCTCATGCTCCCATTATATCCTCATCGTGCCACTGGGGATGCGCTTGACGCTCGCGCTCCCGACGGCTACTTTTTCGTGCTGCCCCGGCGCCCGAGGGCGCGACAATGATAACAGGGCGATGACAGGGCGCGTACTAGGGGGCGTAGCTCAGTTGGGAGAGCGCGTGAATGGCATTCACGAGGTCAGGGGTTCGATCCCCCTCGCCTCCACTAGCAGCGCGGATCCGGTAGAACTCCGGGATCGGTTCGGTTACATTATCCCAGCGCTCGCGGGAATAGCTCAGTTGGTAGAGCACAACCTTGCCAAGGTTGGGGTCGCGGGTTCGAGTCCCGTTTCCCGCTCTGGACGGCCGGGCAGAGGACGGGACGGCAGGAACAACGTCGCGGGGTGGAGCAGTCTGGTAGCTCGCCGGGCTCATAACCCGGAGGTCGTGGGTTCAAATCCCACCCCCGCTATTGGTGGAACGGCGGTACGGCGGAACGGCGGCACGATGGCTCCCAGGCGGCACCCTGTCGCTTTGCCCGAGCGAACGTCCACCCAACCGCCGTTCCGCCGTTCCGCCCTCCCAGGGCGGTTAGCTCAGTTGGTTAGAGCGCCACGTTGACATCGTGGAGGTCACAAGTTCGAGCCTTGTACCGCCCATCGGCATGCGCCCTTAGCTCAATTGGATAGAGCATTTGACTACGGATCAAAAGGCTGGGGGTTCGAGTCCCTCAGGGCGCATCCCCAAGCAGTGAGTCAGGGCGAGGCCACGGTCGCGGGTCTCGCTTTTTCCTTGGGGGAACCCATTGACTGAACGACGTTGCGTCATCGCCGCGGGCTTTCCGCGCAGCGGCACCAGCTGGCTGGCCAAGTGTCTCTCGTTCGCGCCCGGCTTCACCTACTACCGCGAGCCGGACAATTTCGACCGGGTGCGGTGGGCCGAGCGGCGCTTCGTCAACCTCTATCTGACCGCGGAGCACGACGACCCCGCCTATCGCCGGCTCATGACCCGGGCCTGCACGGGACAGGTCACCACCGCGTTCACCATGCGGGAGGACCCGGGCCCCCTGCTGTCCCGTCTGGGCCGGCGCGGACGGAAGCTCGGCGAGAGGTTCCCCTTCCTCTTCTTCCGCAAGCCGCACGTCCTCCTCAAGCTGGTCTTCGCCAACCTGAATCTCTCGTGGTTCACCGCCAACGTGCCCCACGCGCGCCAGGTGTGCCTGCTGCGGCACCCCTGCGGGCAGTTCGCCAGCTGGCAGCGGCTGGGCTGGGAGCCGGACCCCGCCGAGCTGCTGGAGAATCCGCGCCTGGTCGCGGATCACCTGCATCCCTTCGCGGATCTGCTCCGCTCCGCGGAGAGCTTCTGGGAGCGGGCCGGCGCGCTCTGGGCGGCGACGGTCTACGTCATTCATCGGCAGACCGCGGCCGACAACGGCCGGCTGGTCGTGGCGTACGAGTGGCTCTGCGGCGACCCGGTCGCCCGGTTCGAGGAGCTCTACCGACACCTGGGAATGGACTGGAGCGCGACGACCGGGCAGCGGGTGCGGGAGACCAACTCCGAGAGCGACAACCTGGTGTACTCGTTGAATCGCCCCTCCACCTTTCAGGTCGACCGGTGGAAGGAGCGGGTCTCCTCCGAGGACATCGAGGCGTGCCGGCGCTTCGTCGAGCCGTTCGGGCTTCCCTATTATCCGGAGTTCGAGCCGTACGTCGAGACCCTCAGCGGCGCGGCGGCGGTCACTCCCCCCGGGTGATCCGCTCACACTGTGCCGGGCGGGAGCGACCTACAAGTATTCCCCGGAGCGGGAGCCGGGATCCAGGGCTGCCAAACGGGGGTCGCCCGATTACATTCACGCCTCCCGCAACACGGGGCGTAGCGCAGCCCGGTTAGCGCGCCTGCTTCGGGAGCAGGAGGTCCCGGGTTCAAATCCCGGCGCCCCGATGGAACAGGAAACGCCGTCCCCAGCCGGGAGACGGCGTTTCATGTTCGCTCGCGGGCCCGGACATCCTCCGCCTACCGCGAGCTCACGCCGCGCGCTTCCGATACCGCCGGACCGACAGCGTCAGCACCACCACCCCCATGCCCGTCAGCACCGCGAGCTCCCGGGCCACGTCCGCCAACCCCGCCCCCTTGAGCAGCACCGCCCGCATGAGCTCGATGAAGTGCATCACCGGACTGAGCTGCGCGATCCACTGGGCCCACTCCGGCATCCCGCGCACCGGGGTGAACAGCCCGCTCATCAGCAGGTAGACCATCAGGATGGCGAAGGTCACGAACATCGCCTGCTGCTGCGTCTCCGCCACCGTCGAGACCCACAGGCCGATGCCGAGCGCGGCCACCAGGTAGACGCGCCGCGGCCAGAAGCACGAGCGCGACGCTGCCCCGACATCGGGACGCCGAAGACGAGATGCGCCAGCGCCAGGCCCAGGACCAGAACCAGCAAGGCGATGACTCCAGAGCGGGATCAGCTTGGCGGCGATGAACGTGCGCGCGCGTCACCGGCGTCACGTTGAGCTGGTCGAGCGTGCCGGATTCCTTCTCGCGGACGATGTTCATCGCGGTGAGCAGCGTGCCGATGATCGTGACGAGCAGCACCAGAATGCCGGGCACCATGTAGTCGCGGTAGTTCAGCTCCGCGTTGTACCAGCCGCGCGTGCCGCACCTCGATCGCCGGCGCACCGCGCCGGGGCGGGCGCTCCGCCCGGGCGCCGATCGAGGCCAGCGTCGGGCTCACCTCGGCGCCGAGCTCGCGCGGAATAGGCCGCCAGGATCCGGTTGGCGTACGACTGCGGCGACGCCGGCCGCCGCCCCGTCCTCGGCGTTGAGGAGGAGCTGCACCGAGCGCCGCGCCGGTCGCGCACGAGGTCCCGCTCGAAGCCCGGCGGGCACGCACGAGGATGACGTCGGCGTCGCCGGCCCAGCATGCGCGTCGTCGGCCCGGGCCATCGACTGCGATGCGCCCACCGGCACGAAGCGCCCGGAGGCCGCCAGGCGCTGCACCACCCCGCGCGACATCGTGCTGTGATCCTGGTCCACCACGTACATGCGGGCCCGCTTCACCTCGAACGTCGCGGCATTGGACAGCAGGAGGAGCTGCACGATCGGCATCACGAAGCAGCATGCCGCAGCATGACCCGGTCCCGCAGGATCTGCAGGAACTCCTTGCGCAGCAGGAAGCGGAGCGCGCGCATCCTCACGCCAGCCTCGGCTTGAAGCTCCGGACCGCCGCCACCATCAGCACCAGCAGCATCACCGCGAGCACCGCCAGCGTCCTGCCAGAGGTGCTCGAGCCCCACGCCCTTGAGCATGATGCCGCGCGAGATCACGATGAACCAGCGGGCCGGAACGATCGTCGGTCACCGGCTGCAGCCATCCGGGCATGCTGGCGATGGGAAAGATCATCCCCGAGAGCAGCGTGCTCGGCAGCATCGTCCCCAGCAGCGCGCCCGAGCATGGCCGCGCGCTGCGAGCGAGGTCCGCGCCGCGATCAGCACGCCGAGCGCGAGCGACGACCATGGTGTAGAGGACGCTCCGCGAGCAGCAGGAGCGCAGGCTCCCGCGGAACGGCACGCGGAACACCAACCACGCCGCCAGCAGGGCCGTGACCACGTTGGCGAAGGCCGAGCCCGAGGTACGGCAGCACCTTGCCCGACGATGATCTGCCACGGGCGCAGCGGTGAGACGAGCAGCACCTCGAGCGTGCCCCGCTCCTTCTCGCGCGACAGCGAGATGGCCGTCATCGAGCGCCGAGACGAGCGTCAGCACCAGGGCGATCAGGCCGGGCACGAACAGGTTCACGCTCTCCAGCGTAGGGTTGAAGCGCATGCGCGTCTCGGCCGTGATCCGCACTCCGCGGCCGGCCGGCGCCAGCTCCGTCCCGGTACGCCGGCGATCGACCGCACCGCGCGTACGCCTGCATCGTGCGTGCCGGTGTTGGGATCGGAGGCATCGGCGATCAGCAGCAGCCGCGCCGGCGTCCCGTCGGCCAGCCGCGCCGCGAAGCCCGGGCGCGAAGACCAGCGCCACGTCCGCCTGCCCGCGGCGAAAGAGCGGCTCCAGCGCGTCCGCGGCGCCCGCCACCGTTCCGACGATCGCGAACGCGTCCGTTCCCGGCGAACCGGCTGCGCAGCGCCAGCGGTGGCGTAGTCGGGCGCGGGATCGACGAACGCGATGCGGATGTCGTGCACGTCGGTCCGCAGCGCGAAGCCGAAGAGCACCACCTGCGCCAGCGGCAGCAGCAGCAGGATCAGCAGCGTCTGCCGGTCGCGCAGGATGTGCCGCAACTCCTTCACCATGAACGCGGCCAGCGCGGAGCGCGCGGAGCCTCATGCGGTCGCCGTCGCGCCGCGCGCGAGCCGCACGAACACTTCGTCCATGGTCGCCACCCCGAACTGCCGCCTTCAGCTCGTCGGGCGTGCCGATGCGCGCCGATGCGGCCGTCGACCATGATGGAGATGCGGTCGCAGTACTCCGCCTCGTCCATGTAGTGCGTCGTGACGAACACCGTCGTCCCGCGCGCGGCCGCGGCGTAGATCATGCTCCCAGAACTGCCGCCGCGTGATCGGGATCGACGCCGCCGGTCGGCTCGTCGAGGAACACGACCGCGGGCTGGTGCAGCAGCGCGACGGAGAACGCGAGCTTCTGCTTCCAGCCGAGCGGCAGCGAGCCCACCAGCTCGTCGGCGGCATGGCCGAGGTGCAGCCGCGTCGAGCAGCGCCTCGCCGCGCTCGCGGATCTCGCGCGTCGGTGAGCCCGTAGATGCCGCCGTAGAGCGTGATGTTCTCGCGCACGGTCAGGTCGTCGTACAGCGAGAAGCGCTGGCTCATGTAGCCGATGCGGCGCCGCACGTCCTCGGCCTGGGTCAGCACGTCGAAGCCGGCGACGCGCGCCTGCCCCGCGGTCGGGGCGAGCAGCCCGATCAGCATCTTGATCGCCGTCGTCTTCCCCGCGCCGTTGGCGCCGAGGAAGCCGAACACCTCGCCGGCGCGAACGTCGAACGTGATCGCGTCCACGGCGGTGAAGCTGCCGAAGCGGCGCGTCAGCTGCGTGCACCTCGATCGCGCGACGCTCACGCGCCGATCTCCGCGGGCGTGCCCATGAGCGCCATGAAGGTGTCCTCGATGCCGGCGCGGATGGGCGCCACCTCGCGCATCGCCGAAGCCGCGCGCGCGCAGGTGGTCGCGCACCTCGTCGGCGATGGCGCCCGGGAGCCTGCCGGAGCGCGCGTCGGTGTAGTGCAGCTCGTCGCCGAAGGGTAGACGCGAGTGCGCGTGCGGTAGTCGCGCAGCGCCGCGAGCACGCGATAGCGGTCGCGCGCCGCGCACGGCGAACAGCGCGCGGCGGGAACCGCTCGCCGATCGCCGCCGGCGCGTCGATGGCGAGAATGCGGCCCGCGCTGCATGAGCGCGACCCGATCGCAGCGCGTCGGCCTCGTCCATGTACGGCGTGGAGACGACGATCGTGCAGGCCCGACGCCTGCAGCTCCGCCAGCAGGTCCCAGAACTCGCGGCGCGAGACCGCGTCCACGCCGGTGGTCGGCTCGTCGAGGAGCAGGATGTCGGGGCGGTGCACGAGGGCGCAGCGACAGCGCGAGCTTCTGCTTCATCCCGCCCGAGAGCGCCCCGGCGCGGCGATCGCGAAACGGCTCGATCTGCCGGTAGATCGGCGCGATCAGTGTCGTAGCCTTCCTCGATGCGTGGTCCCGAAGACCGAGGCGAAGAAGCGCAGGTTCTCCTCCACGCTGAGGTCGGGGTACAGCGAGAAGCGGCCCGGCATGTAGCCGACCCGCGCGCGGATGGCCCACAGGTCGCGGACGACGTCGAGGCCGAGCACCGTCGGCCGTGCCCCGGTCGGGCACCAGCAGCGTCGTGAGGATGCGGAAGAGCGTCGTCTTGCCGGCGCCGTCCGGGCCCGACGAGGCCGAACAGCTCGCCCGGCCGGACCTCGAAGGAGACCTCCTCGAGCGCGACGGCCTCCTCGAAGCGCTTCCCAGCCCCTCCACCTCGAGGGCGAGGCGGCCGAGCTCACGACCGCCGCCAGCGTGATGTCGGCCGGCATGCCGATCTTGAGCAGCGCCATTCTGGTTGGGAACCCGCACCTTCACCGCGTAGACGAGGTCGGCGCGCTCGTCGCGCGTCTGGATCGGCGTCGGCGTGAACTCCGCGGTGGACGACACCCAGGAGACCGTGCCCGGAACCGTCAGCAGATCGCCGTTGCCGCCGTCCACCCGGACCGGCAGACGCTGACCGAGGCGAACCGACGTGAGCTGCGAGCCGGTGACGTACGCGCGCAGCTCGAGCGTGTCGAGGTCGGCGATCTTGTACAGCGGCTGCCCGGACTGCACGACCTCCCCCGCCCGCGCATAGACGGTGAGCACCGTCCCCGCCTGGGGATTGGCGACGCTGCTCCGGCCGATGCGGTCGCGGATCTGCGCCACGTGCGCGTCGGTCGAGGCCGCGTCCAGACCGACGCTCCGGCGCTGCGCCCGCATCGCCTGCGATCTGCGCGCCGAGCGCGCGGTAGTCGCGCTCCGCCTGGTCGAGCTGCTGACGCCGTCGCGGCCTGCTGCGCGTGCAGGCGTCGCGTGCGCTCGTACGTGCGCCGGGCGATCTCCCGCTGCGACCTCGAGCACCTGAAGCTGCTCGCCGACCTCGGTGCGGCGGGCACCGGCGGCCTCGCGTTGCGCGGCGAGCTGCTCCCGCTCCAGCGCGAAGCTGGGTCGTATCGATGAGGGCGACGACCGCTCCCGCTCGAGGCGCATCCCCTCGACCGGGGTGAACTGCTCCAGCTTGCCCGCTGGTCTGGGCCGAGACGACGACTTCGGTCGCCTCGAAGTTGCCGTAGGCGTCGGGCGCGGACTCGCCGTTGCAGGCGGCGAGAAGGAGAGCCGAGGCCACCGCGGCTGGCGCGGGGTGAGGATGACGACGCGTCCCATCAGGGAACCTCGATGCCGATGAGAGTGAGGAATCGGGCGCGGGCCTGGGACAGCTCCACGCGGTGAGCGGCGCGGTCGAGGCGCGCGGTGACCAGATCGGTCTCGCGATCGACGAACTCCGCGGCGGTGACCACGCCCTCGGTGAATCGCAGCCGGGTCTCGTCCAGGACCCGCTCGCGGAGCGCGATGATGGCGCTGTCCGACCGCAGCGCCTGCTCCAGCCGGTCGATCGCCGCCAGGTCGGCGCACCACGCCGCGCCGGAGGTCCTCGGTGAAGGCCGCTTCCTCGGTCGCGACGATCTCCTGCTGGATCGCGATCGCCTGCCGTTCGAGCCCGGCGCGGCCCCAGTCCCACGGCGACCACTCGAGCTGCACGCCGGCGAGCCAGTAGCCGTTGAAGTCGTCGCCCAGCGGATTGAGCCCGGGACGGCCGAAGCCCGCGCGGCCGAACGCGCTCAGCCTGGGCCAGTTGCGGCGACCGATTTCCTCGCTTGTGCGGTCGAGCGTCTCCCGGCTGCGGGCGAAATGCGCGTACTCCGGCCGCTCGCGCACCTCGCGGGCCGAGCGGGCCTCCGCGACCTCGGCGGCCAGGTCGGGAACGACCAGCGTGTCTTGCTGGCTGATGGTGCGTCCGGTCAGATCGCCCAGCACCTCGAGTGTCGCGCTCCGATCGGTGGCGAGCTCCGCCAGCGACTGGCGGCGTCCCAGCAACTCGGCCTCGAGCGTGGCTACCTCGCTGGGCAGCGCCTCACCCGCGGCGACACGCACCCGCGCGACCCGGAGCTGGCTCTCGAGATCAGTCACCCCGGCATCGAGCTCGGCCCGCTGGGCGTCGAGGAGCAGGACGGTGAAGTACCCTCGGCGACGCTTTCCCGGAGAGTGAACAAGGTGGACCGGACCCGAGCCTGCGATTCCGCCAGTTGGGCGCTCTCGACCGAGCGCCGGGCGCCCAGCGCGGGATCGAAGAGCGGCTGCCGGACGCCCAGATGAGCGTCATAGGTGTCCTTGTGAGGCGTGAAGGGCGCTGCTCCGCCTGGGATAGCGAACGGGACCGACGGCACCTCGGACTGGTACTGTGCCAGCGCGGCCCCATCCAACCGGGGCAGCCATTCGCTCCGAATGCTCCGGATCCGGATCGCCGCCTGCGATGCCAGGAGATCGAGTTGTCGGCCCCGGGGGTCGCGGCTGACGGCGGCTTCCTGAAGGGCGCCGAGGCGCAGGGTATCGGGCACCGCGGGCTGCTGGGCACCGGCCAGCCCCGGACCGCCCACCACCATAGCGGTCGCGAACGCCAGTCGGGCGACAAGGGGGGTCGTCATGGGCGGAGTGCGTTGAGGATAAAGGCCGGCAGCTCGGCACGCCGCGCGTCGATGAACCGCTCGAAGGCAGGGTCGTCCAGGCCGAGCGCGAAGGTCAGCATCGGCCGTGCAGCGAACGGGATGACGCAGAGACCGAGCAGGTTGACGAGGAACTGTTCCGGGGCGATCGGCCGCATCGTGCCCGCCGCCGCCCGCTCCCGCAGCTGGGCGCCGAGCGTGTTCGTCAACTCCCGAGCAATCGGCATCTTCCGCTCGCCGGCGAGCTTCGACGCGACGGCCGGGAGCCTCTCGGGATGATGGTGCATCTCCGCCAACACGTACCCTGGCATGTAGGGGTGCTGACGAACGGTGTCGATATAGAGGTGAACGAACTGCTCGACCTTCTGCTCGATCGAGCTGTCGGAGCCGAGCACGCGGGCGACGGCGGGCGCCAACCGGCCGGCGACTTCCCCAAAGACCGCTTCGGCGAGGCGGTCCTTGGTCCGGAAGTAGTAGTGCAGCAGCGCCTGGTTGACGCCCGCCTCCTCCGCGATCTCCTGCATCCTGGCGCCGGCCGTACCCCTTCGCATGAAGACGGTGCGGGCGGCCGCCAGAATTCGACGTTCCGTGTCTGTATCCGGCGGGGAGTTGGGCAACGTCCCTGTTTGATCAGCCACTTTAACTATCCAGTTAGTTAAGCTGTCAAGCTAAGAAATTTTCAGGGTCCCCGCAAGGGGGTGCCCCGGCTACACCTGGACCCGGGTGGCGAGCTGCTCTGCGGAAGTAAAGAAGGTCCGCCGGTACCAGCGGACCACGATCACGGTGGTGAGAGCGGTCGCGCCGGCCAGCATGAACGCCACCACGATCTGATAGCGGACCGCCAGCAGGGGCGACTGGCCGGCAAGGATCTGCCCCGTCATCATGCCCGGCAGCTGGACCAGGCCGACCACGGTGAGGCCGTTGACGGCCGGGATCAGGGCCGCCACCATGGCCCGCCGGACCGGCTCGGCTGACGCTCGGGTGCCGGTGGCCCCCAGCGCCAGATAGGCCTCGATCTCGCCGCGGCGCGACTCCATCTCGCTCGCCAGCCGCTCGGCGGCGAGGGCGGCGCCGTTCATCGCATTGCCGATGATCATGCCGAACAGCGGGATCAGGTAGCGCGGGTCGTACCACGGATCGACGTTGAGCACCACCTCGGTCACGTACACCAGCGTAAGCCCCGCACCGACCAGCATCGCGGTGCCGCCGATGGTCCAGAGCGCGCGCCGGTCCCCCGCCACGACTCGGCTCGCGGGGCGCCCGGCCACGATGGCGGTGGCGGCCAGGAGCATCACGGCGAGGACCAGCAGCACCAGCCACCACCGCGCGACGGCGAAGACATAAACCAGCACGTACCCGACCGCGACCAGCTGCACGACCGCGCGGACGGCGCCGACCAGAAAGCCGCGCGCCAGGCCGAGCCGCTGCCAGTGCGAGATGCCCACCGCCACGAGCACGAGCGCGGCAGCGAGCGCGAGATCGGCCCACGACACGTCGATCGTGGCGGCGTCGTTCATCAGGGTCATCGGCAGGAGGGTCATCGGTCAATCGCCGGTGGCCAGGTAGGCCCGGGTCCGCACGCTGGCCGCGGCGGTAAACACCTGCTCGGTCGGGCCGGCCTCGAGCACCTGTCCCGCTTCCAGCATCACGGTGCAGGTGCTGGCCTGACGGGCCTCGGCGAGCCGATGGGTCACCATCACGACGGCGAGGCCGTGATCGCGGGAGAGCTGTTCCACGGTCGTGAGCAACAGCTCGGCGACTTCGGGATCGAGCGCGGAGGTCGGCTCGTCGAGCAGCAGGACTTCCGGCCGGGTCATGAGCGCCCGCGCGATGCTGACCCGCTGGCGCTCGCCCCCCGAGAGGCCGGCCGCCTCCCGCTCGGCGTAGCCGGGGCCCAGGCCTACCGCCTCGAGGACGGCGCCGCGGTCGGGGGGTGGCTGGCCGGCCGTATCGCGGCCACCCAGCGTGACGGCTACGTCCAGGTTGTCGGCCACCGAGCCGGGGAACATCACCGGCGTCTGAAAGACGAAGCCTATCCGGCGGCGCAGCGCGGCCACGGGATAGTCGATGATCGGCCGGCCCTCGAACCGAACCTCTCCGGTGGAGGGGTCGTCGAGGCGATTCAGCAGGCGAAGCAGGGAGGTCTTGCCGGAGCCCGACGGGCCGATCAAGGCGGTGATGGCGGTGCGCGGGAGATCCAGGGTGACATCCCTCAGGATCTGCGCCCCACCACGCTCCTGAGTCACGTGGCGGAGCGCGAACAGCGCGGCGCTCACGATTGCGGACTGCGTGCCGCGGACGGCGCGACCTCGAACGACCGTATCATGGCGCGCTCCCGTGCTCCAGGCCGTGGCGATGGACCACGAAAGCTAACGCCCCCGAATCGGCCGCGGGATCCGGCAGGAGCGGGCTACGGGATGGTGGTTCCGGAAAGCGGGACCAGCAGACGCTCGAGGCCGGCGCGGAGGTCGTCGTAGCCTCGGATCAGCGTTCGGCAGGCCTCCGCCGCTTCCCCCAGGTCCTGCTCCGCTCCCATCCGCTCCAGCCGCCACGCCGCCCCGGCGGCGGCGTCCGCCCCGAAGTTCGAGAGCGAACCCCGGAGCCTATGCGCGATTACGGGAGACCGAAGCTGGATCGCCGACGGCCACGGCCACGCGGAGGTCGATCAGCAGCGGGGGCGTGCTCTCCAGGAACGAACCGGCAACGGCGCGCAACAGATCCCGATCGCCGTCGAAGCGTTGGTGCAGGACCCGCTTCTCGAACAGCCCGGCCGAGTCGTCCGCAGGCGCCATCTCGGGAGCCGAATGTTTGGCCACCAGCCGGTCGATGATCTCGACCAGGACCTTCCCCTTCATCGGCTTGGCGACGTAGTCGTCCATTCCTGCCGCGAGGCAGCGCTCCCGGTCGTCCGTGAGGGCGCGGGCGGTGACCGCGAGGATCGGAAGGTGGCCGCCCTGGAGGGACTCCCGTGCCCGGATCAGCGCGGTGGCCTCGAAGCCGTCCATCTCCGGCATGTGGAGGTCCATCAGCACCAGGTCGAACGGCTCCTGGTGGACCGCCTCTACCGCTTCCCGCCCGTTCTGCGCCACGCGGACGGAGTGGCCCCGCTTGGCCAGGATGCCGACAGCCAGCTTCTGGCTGGTCGGGTCGTCCTCGGCGAGGAGCACGCGGAGTCTGGGGACATGCCCGGATGTCGCCGGGCACTCCGCCGTTGGGACCCGTAGCCCCGTTAACTCCGTACCCACACCATTGGTCGAATGGACCCCGGCCGCGATCGCGAATCGCGCGCTGAAGCGGAAGGTGCTTCCCTGCCCCATGTCGCTCTCGACCTCGAGCCTGCCCCCCATCATCCGGGCCAGTTGCGAGGCACTGGCGAGGCCCAGTCCGCTCCCGCCGTAGCGACGGGTCATCGAGCCGTCCACCTGGGCGAACGGATTGAAGATGCGCCGCTGCTCTTCCGGGGCGATGCCGATGCCGGTATCGCTGACGGAGAAATGCACCACGACGTCGTCCGTCCCATTCCTCTCGCCGCGCACCTCCAGCCCGACCTCGCCCGTGGCGGTGAACTTGATCGCGTTCCCCATGAGGTTCACCAGAACCTGGCGCAGGCGGCCCTGGTCCCCGATCAGCGCGTCGGGCACGTCCGGGTCGATGTGCCACGCGAGCGCCAGGCCCTTCTCCTGGGCCTGGAGCGCCAGGGTGCCGACCGTACCCTCGAGGCACTCGCGGAGCTGGAACGGCGAGGTAACGAGGGACAGTCCGCCGGTCTCGATCCTGGAAAAATCGAGGATGTCGTTGATGATCGTGAGCAGCGAGTCCGCCGAGGCGGACGCGACGGTGAGGAATCCGCGTTGTTCCGGGTTGAGAGCGGTATCGAGCGACAGCTCGAGCATGCCGAGGACGCCGTTCAGCGGCGTTCGGATTTCATGGCTCACGTTCGCCAGGAACTCGCTCTTCGCCCGATTGGCCGCCGCCACCGATTCCTTCGCCGCGAGGAGCTCGTCCCTGGCCTCGGAGAGCTCGGCGGTGCGGGCCACGACCCGGTCCTCCAACCGGCGGTGGACCTCCACCTGCTCGCGCTGGCCGGCCTGCAGGTTGTCCAGCATCGTGTTGAAGGCGCGGGCCAGCTGACGGACCTCTCGCGGACCCGCGATGGCGGCCCGCTGGGTGAGGTCGCCCCCGGCGACACGCTCCGCGGTCCGCGCGATAGTGGTGAGCGGGCGAGTGGCGGCGGTACCGATGCCGAGCGTCACCAGGGCGCCGGCCAGAAAGACGGCCAGGCTCGCCAGCGCGGTCGTGCGGCGAGAGGCTTCGACCGCCTCATCCACCTCGTCGAGCGACATCCCAAGATGGAGAGTCCCCAGGAGCACACCGTCGTTGCCCCGGATGCGGGACGCCACCCGATAGTATCCGCCGGCTCGCACCCCCTCCCCGAGGTACCCCTCGGCGCCAGCCAGCAGATCGTCCACCGCACCGGGCGTGCGGTTGACCGCGTCGATCACGCGGCCCTCCCGATCCGTCACCACGAGGTAGGCCAGGTCGCGGTTCTGGAGCGCGCCTCGCACCCCATCGTGCATCGCCCGGGCGTCGCCCAAGACGAGCCCGGGGCCGACGCTGAATGCCGTCATGGCGCTGATGCTGCGGGCCTTCGCGCCGGCGGCCGCGACCGCCTGGGATTCCAGGTGACTTGGGAAGTAGAAGGGAATGCAGGCCGCGACGCCGCCCGCGAGCAGGCCCCCCGTCAGGGCGAGGCGGGTCTGGAAGCTCACCTGGAATCCGGGCCCGGCGGAACGGTCTCGGGCGACCGCGGCCAGCCGGCGCTCGACCCGGACCGGGCCAGCGAACGCGGCGGCAAGCAGAGGGGTGTTCCGGATCGACAGCACCGCGCGAGCGGTCGGGCTGGGGCCCTGGTCATGCGCAAGCCGTGATTCAGGTACGGGGGGGTCCGGTCAAGTATCGGCAGGTACCTTGATTGGCTTGAATCCTCGAGCCGGAAGGGGCGGTGGGAGCGCTTGGTGTTGCCGGGGTCAGAGGCCCGGTACAGCCATGAGGGAGGACACGATCGTTCGCATCGACCCTGCTCGCCACGACGAGGCCCTTGCCGAGCCGCAGGCCTGGGTGTTCGATCTCTCGGGACGGCCGATGAAAGGGCGGAGTCGGATCGCCCGGGCGGAGGATCGCCCGATCCGCCCGGGCTCTACGAGGACCGTCGACGAAGCGCGCTGACGATCATCCCCACGGCCCACCCCAGCGCGATCACCATCGCCAGCCCGATGTAGAACGCCCCGCCCTGGCTCCGGGAACCCTGGTCCATGTTGACGATGATCCAGGCCCCGCCCACGATCACTCCGCCGGCGACGAACATGGCCACGACCTGGAGCGCCAGGCCGAGAACCCGTTCGGTGGAGTCCAGGGCTCCCAGGAGCCCGTCGGTTCCTGGCGGTTCCTGCGGAGCGGCCCGCTCGGGTCGGGTGTGCCGGTTGGCGAGCCCGGCGAGCCACCCCAAGGCGGGCGGCAGCGTGCCTTCGGAGGATGCCCCCAAGCCCTTCAGCGTAAACGTGGAATGATGGACGTTCACCACGTTCTCGGCACCCGACTGGAGACCATCCGGAAGACCATCGCCGTCCTTGTCGGCTAGCGCGCTCACGGCTTCCTGGTACGCCTTCCGGACGTGCTCGGGCATGGCCTCGGTGCCGGCGTATTCCTGGCCGTTGAAAATGATGCGCAGGGGCATGAATGGCTCCGGTTGCGAAGCATGTGAGATCGGTCCGGCCTGCTCGGCGTTCCCGGCACCTTGTGGAGGATATCCCAGCTATGATCGTCGTAAGTCCGGCGGCTGTCCAGTGCCGATCATTGCAGCGACTCATCGGCGTGGTAGCGGCAGAAAGAGGTTCGGTGTTGCGGGACCGGCAGTTGGAAAAGGGGGCTGGGACTCCACTCTTCCGGTCCCACGGACTGGTCAGCAGCTCAGTTGGATAGAGCGCTTGCCTCCGGAGCAGATGGGAGCTCGGCGGACAGCGCCAAGTTGCGGATCCTCAAACATTTGGATTCGTGCCGTATCCGTTGGCGCTGGCTGGCGCCGGTGGATGCGGCACTGTTTTCTGGCACTGGCGAATAACCAGGCGGAACCGGCTGCCCCGCCCCAGCCGATGTAGGGACTGTTGGCCGGATCATTTCGAGCTGCAGTCGGTGACGTCACGGAATGAATGCGTGTCACCTATCGCGAGATAGTCCAGTCCGCGTTCGACCCGCATCGCGACAAATCGGAAACTTCGTCTGATAGCCGTCCAGGTCGAACGTGCAGCTACGGACGCACCCAATGCGTACCCGTGCATCACTGGACGATCAGCTTGCCCAGCATAATCGGGTGCAGCGTGCAGAGGTACGGTTCCTCCCCCTTACGGCGGGGGACATATCGACCGCTTTCCCCCTGGAGAAGCGAGCCCGTGTCCCACCCGCCTTTCCGGGTTGCGGTCGCGGTATGAGGGACGATATCTCGATTGATCCAGACGACGGTGTCGCCTCGCCGGAGCTCCAGCACCTCCGGGTGAAACGCCATTCCGCGGATTTCCACGACGTGCCGCTGTGGAGGGACATCGTCCGGCCGAGGAGAGGCGGCCACGCTGGCGAATATCAGGACTCCAATCGCCGCCAGCGTGGCGGACGGCAACCGTACAGGCTGACGGCCGCCGCTCCTCACTTGCTTGCTACCAGAGAGCTCTGAAGCTTCTTCGCATGCTCCAGGTGCGCGACGAAGGCAGGCCGCACGTCCACCAGTAGCTTCTTGAGTTCGGCGTTCGAAGTGGAGGGAATCAGAAGTCCGTCCAGCGCCTCGATCACCGCCTGGTGGTACGCCACCTCCCGGTCGATATACGCCTTATCGAACGCGCCGCCCTTCAGCGGCTCGATCGTGGCGCGGGCCTCGGCCGCACCCTTCAGGAGCGACTGACTGACCGCGTTGTCCTGCGGCGTGACGCCCAGTTTGGTGGCGAGTGCGGTCGCTTGCGCATTCACCGCGCTGTGATCGGTGATCATGGTCGTGGCGAACTGCTTTACGTCAGAATTGTTGGTGCGCGCCTGGGCCAACTTGGCGAGCTCGATGTCGATGCTGTTGGCGGTTACCGCCACATGGGCGACCTCGGGATCCGACAAGTCCGGCGTAGCCGACTGGGCGTTCAACCCGGCGGGTACGGCAAGAGTAAGAAGAATTGAGAGCAGTTGACGGGTGAAGGACTGTGACATCATCGTCTCCGGCGTTGAGTGGGTTCAGGGACAGCAATAGTTCAAGTGGCACCGATCCGGCATGCCCACCACAATCGCTGCCCTGGGCGTCGGGCTTTCGGCTTCACGGCTCCTGCTTCTCGCCAAGAGCGACGCCGTCGGCGGCGAACGACACTACCCTCCCCTGGCACCGATCCACCGGACGCGCGACAATCTAGGCCGAGGCTGCTGAAGGCCGCCTGAAACCGTCGTGAGAGTGCCTTCATGATGCGGTGGATCGACTTACCTCCCTGCCACCTCAGCGCACGACGAGCTCGCCGCGCATCGTGGGATGAAACGCGCAGTAATACGGCTGGCTCCCTCGCCGCGCGGCGACCAGCCGCCACGCCTCCCCTACGTTGAGGGTGTCCGAGTCCCAGCCCCGGCCATCCTGGGTCGCGGTATGCGGCACCGCCACACTGCACCCCACGGCTGCGGCAACGCCGGCCATCCGAAGCGGGCCGGATGTATGGATTCCTCTCATCGCGCTTGCCTCCTTGAAACCGCTGGGTTTCGCCGATCGGACGGCACGTCCGAACATAGGCTCGGCCGGAGCGGTCGTATGTCACCGAGCTAACATCGGGCGCCCTACGCATTACGGGCCGACTCCAGGAAGGCGGACAACGCAACGGGGTCGACCGTGATCGGCCCGCGGCGGCTGTAGCGGATGAGCCCCTGATCTCGAAGCCGGTTCAGCAGGCTGGAAACCACCTCGCGGCGCGCTCCGATCAGGTGCGCCAATTCCTGTTGGGTGATGTAGTGGAGGACCAGCGCCCCCTCGGGCGTGGATTCGCCGAGGTCCGCCGCGAGATCCATCAGCGTGCGCGCGAGCCGGTACATCGTGGGATCGGCCGAGAGACTGCGAAGCCGATCGTAGGCCTCGGCGAGATGCTCGCAGGCGACACAGGTCATGTCCAGCGCGGCCAGGGGGTCCTGCCGCAAACGGGCCACCAGCATCTCGAGCGTGATCGCGACCACCTCGCTCGCCTCGAGTGCGACCGCTTGCTCACGCCGCTCTCCGGAGCAGAGGCAGAGCTCGCCGAAGACATCGCCGGGTCCATGCATTCGCAGCGTCAGCTCCTGGCCGCCCGGCGATACGACCGCGGTCTTTACCAGCCCGCGCCGCACGAGGTAGACACTGCGTGCAGCCTCACCCATCCGGTAGACGAACTCGCCCGCCGCCACGCGGCGCGCCGGCTGGCGGGCGAGGTCCTCACAGAGCTTCCCGCGGAACAACTGGGAGAGGACCACGCACTCCGAATGGTCGGCCAGCCGGGGCGCGACCAGGACTTCATCCTCGCTTCCGGCGTGCGGTCTCATGCGGTTCCTGACGGTGAACATCCCATGCCTCACTGGTTCAGGCCCGGTACGCGAGCCGGAGAAACTCGTCCCGCGTCATCGGGCATTCGCGAAATTGTCCCCGCAAGGCGCTGGTGATCGTCTTCGAGCTCTGCTTCTCGACGCCACGCATCATCATGCAGAGGTGGACCGCCTCGATCACCACGCCCACGCCCCGGGGCCGGAGCACGGTCTCGATCGCGTCGGCGATCTGCTCGGTGAGCCGCTCCTGCACCTGGAGCCGGCGGGCGAAGATCTCGACGATGCGCGGCAGCTTGGAGAGGCCGACGATCCTGCCGGCGGGGATGTACGCGATGTGGGCCTTGCCGAAGAACGGCAGCAGGTGGTGCTCGCACATCGAGTAGAGCTCGATGTCGCGGACCATCACCATGCTCTCGTGCTCCTCCTCGAAGACGGCGTCGCCGACTACCTCGGCGACGTCGACCGTGCTTCCCCGAGTCAGCCAGCGCAACGACTTCGCCACGCGCTCGGGTGTCCTGAGCAGTCCCTCGCGACCCGGGTCCTCACCGAGAAGCGCCAGCTGCCGCCGCACCAGCGACTGCAACTCCTCGATCGCGGCCCGGCCCGGTGCCCGGTTCTCCTTGGACTCCTGAAGGCGGACGGGCGACGGCCGCAGGGCGAATTCCTGGTGCTCGGCCGGCTGAGCCGGCAGGGAGCGAAGATTCGACGTAAGAGTCTCCATTCCAGCGTGTCCCTTCCGGGTGTAAGCCCCAGGTCGTTGTGCGAGTTAGTCTTGCCGCGTTGCAAGCTTGCTGGTCGAGGGTGGCGCAACGGGACCGCCAAGCTGCAGTTCAACGATGGGCTAGTAATGATAATTTGTCAAGATTTAATTAGTATTATTTGTCAAATACGGCGCCCAGCCTACCTTTGTTCCGGTCTCCAGGAGGGTACGACATGCTAGGTCCGACGACGACAGACCGTTTCTTCGAGTCTACCAGGGGCAAAATCGTCACCCTACTCCGGCAATCCGGGATGACGGCGGACGAGGTCGCCCAGACGCTCGGGCTGACGGACAACGCCGTTCGGGCCCACCTCACCACACTCGAGCGCGACGGCCTCGTTCGCCCCAACGGGGTGCGCCACGAGGGCAAGGTCGGCAAGCCCGCGACGATTTACCAACTCTCGCCCGATGTCGAGCCGCTGTTCTCGAAGGCCTACTTGCCGCTCCTCACCGTCCTGGTCGGGACGCTGGGTGAGCGATTGCGGAAGCCCGAGCTGACGAGCCTCTTCCGTGAAGTCGGCCGGCGTTTGGCCGCTTCCGCAGGCCCGTCCGACGGGGACCTGGGGCGCCGGGTGCGGGTTGCGTCCGACCTTCTGAACCGGCTCGGCGGACTCACCACGGTGGAGGAGCTCGCCGGGGGAACCGGATACGTCATCCGGGGGTCCGGCTGCCCGCTCGGGATCGCCGTGGCCGAGCGACCGGAGGTGTGTCAGGTGGTCGGCGGGCTCATCCAGGAGGTGACTGGAGCGAGAGTTCAATCGTGCTGCGCGCGTGGCGAGCGGCCAAGCTGTTGCTTCGAGGCCAGGGTGGCAAAGCAGGACGGGTAGCGCGGCATGGTGGAGTGGACGAACGCCGATGCCGTGGATCACCAGCTCGGGCGATCAGCAAGCGATGGCAGCGCCACGACACGGCCCCGGTCCCTGGTTCAGCGCTCGACCAGAGGGGTGATCCGTTCGCGCAGCACCGGCACGAGTGCCCGCTCGAACCAGGGGTGGCGCTTGAACCAAGGCTGATTGCGTGGCGAGGGGTGGGGCAGCGGCAGGTACTGCGGAGCGTACTCCTTCCAAGCCTCGACCGTTGCGGTCAGCGACGGCTTGCGGCGTCTTCCCAGGAAGTGACGCTGGGCATACTGACCTACGAGCAGGGTCAGTTCGATACCGGGCAGCCGCGCCAGCAGCTGGTCGAGCCATAAGGTCGCGCATTCACGCCGGGGCGGCATGTCGCCCCCGTCACCTCGCCCCGGATAGCAGAATCCCATGGGAATGATCGCGATGCGCGATTCGTCATAGAAGACGCCCTGGTCCACGCCCATCCAGCCGCGCAGGCGCTCCCCACTCGAGTCGTCCCACGGAATGCCGGTCGTGTGCACGCGCACACCGGGCGCCTGCCCCACGATGAGCACACGGGCCGTCGAACTCGCACGCAGCACCGGACGCGGACCGAGCGGCAAGTGCGCTTCGCACGCCCGGCAGCCACGCACCGCAGCCAGCAATGCTTCCAGGGTGGGACCGGAGGTCGCCGCCGTGCTCGGCCGCATCAGCCTGGTGGGGGTCATGCTGCCGACGAGCCTCGGATCAGGGGGCGGTGGTGCTGTCGACTCTCGCAATGCTTCACCCGTTTCAACGCCGGCCCCTTGACGATCGTCCCACGGCCCTGCCCAGCCTCCGAGTTCATTGCGAGCACCTCGATGGCGCTCGCCCAGGCGGAGTCGGAGCGCGCAGGCGTGTCGGCCCCGAGGAAGAGAGGGCCTCTGATGGCCTGATGCCGTTGGTAGTCGCCGATGGCCTGGGTGGCGGCGCGGATGTGGTGTTCATTGCAGGAGACGTCGAGCGCCGAACCCCGGTGCCCCGACGGGCGAAGGCGACGCACTAAGCGGGCCCCGATACATCGGGGCATCGGTGTAGTACGCCGTCATCAATCGCGGCACGTCCACCAGGGTCGCCGTCGCAGGGAGCTTCCCCGCCCGCGGATCGAGCCTCATCCGTGCGGGCCGTCGTTGGGTAGCCACCCGCCGGTGAATCCGGCTGCCTGCAGTCCGGCGACGAGGTGCCGGCATCCGCGCATCAATCGCCATACCAGCCCCGACCTGTAGTTCTCGATCATGATGACGATCGGCCCCTCGTTGATGCCGAAGTGCCACGGCGACACCCAGCCATTCGGGAGACCACCTGGGTCGGGGAACGTCGGATTGAACGTCGCCTTGAAGCCGTACCGATGGTCGCCAGCGCGGTGATACCGCGCGAAATCCGCGATCGTCGGCTGCACGATCTCCGGCGCAAACGGCAACGAAGCGACCACGGCCCACGGAGCGATCGTGCCGTCGTCGGGGCCGTAGGGCACGGCCCGCGCCAGGTAGTCGAAGAATCGCCGTTGGATGCCATCGACCTTGCGAGTGATTTCGCCCGGCCCGTCGCTCGCGGTGATCCCCCAGCACAATTCCCCGTAATGTGCAAAGCCGCCGGGGTTGCGGATGCCGTGTTGCTGCTGCACGAAGGTGGCGCGGCGGCTGTTCTCGAAGTAATCGATCCCGTGTGCGCGCATGAACTCGTCCTGGATGCCACGAAAATCGATCCAGACGTGAGAGAGTTGATGGGTGAAGAGCGGTCCGGCATACAGGTACTCGATGCCGTACACGGTCTTCCACTCGTAGGTGGATGCCCACGCCCGGTAGCTCTCCCGGGGAAGCGGGTGCGTCGGGGATCCGAGTCCGAGCACGTACAGCAGCAGCGCTTCGTCGTATCCTTCCCACCGATACGGAAGAAACCCGCTTTCCGGCTTCCATCCATGGGTTAACGTTACTCCGCCGTTCTGGGCCCACTGCCAATCGACTCGGGCATACAGACGCTCGGCCAGGTCGCGGATCTCCCGTTCGGCCGGCTCGGGTCCGTCGAAGTACGCCGCGGACGTCAACATGCCGCCCAGCAGCAGGGCTGAATCTATGGTCGACAACTCACATTGCCACGCGCGCGCGCCGGTGTGCATGTCGAGGAAATGATAGTAGAACCCCTTGTGACCCGTCGCGTCGGGCTCGGGCCCCTGGTTGCTCCGCCAGAAGAACCGCAGCGTGGTGAGGGTTCGTCGGGCGGCCTCGGTGCGGGTGACAAACCCCCGTTCCACGCCGACCGGGTACGCGGTGAGCCCCAGTCCGACGGCCGCGATACTCGCCGGCCAGCCGGGGGAGGTCTTGTCGAGCACCAATCCGTTGGCCTCGTTGGCCTCGTGCAGGAAGTACCCGAACGCGCCCCGCTGGATGGCGTCGACCATCGGAGGCTCCGTCCGGCTCGTCCGGGGGCCAGCCGGCGACGGCGGCTGCGCGGTCGAGGCCCCAGTCATTGCAGGCTCGCACCGGCATGGGCACCCTTCGAGAACTGGGCGCTCTTCGCGGCGAGGCAGTCGAGCAGATCCTGCCACGACTTCTCGAACGCCGCGGTGCCCTCCGCCTGGAGCCGGGCCGCCAGCGCCCTATCGTCCACCCCGGCCTGCCTGAAACGGGCAAGGACGCTCTCGGCGTCGCCACCATCGCGCGGCATCACCACCGGCACCTGGCCGTGCTCGGCAAAGGCGCGCAGGGTCTTGTCCGGAATGGTGTTGATCGTGTCCGGGGCGGCCAGTGCCTCGACGTAGAGCGTGTCCGAAGCGTCGGGATCCTTGGTTCCGGTGCTGGCCCAGAGCAGGCGCTGGGGCCAGGCGCCGGCGGCGGCCAGTGCTTGCCAGCGCGGCGACGCCAGCACATCGCGGTACGCCTTGTAGGTCTGCTTGGCCACGGCGATGCCAAGACGATTGCGCAGCTCCTGCGGAACCTTGTCCTTGACCGCCACGTCCCATCGGCTGACGAAGAGCGACGCGACGGAAGCGACCCGCGGATCCAGGCCGGCTCCAAGCCTCCGTTCGATCCCCCGCATGTACGCCTCGGCTGCCGCGATGTACTGCTCGGCGGAAAACAGCAGCGTCACATTGATCGGCACCCCGCCAAGGATCGAGGCCTCGATCGCGGGAACGCCTCCTGGTGTACCCGGGATCTTAATGAAAAGATTCCCGCGTTTGCCTCGCGCGTACAGCTGAGCCGCCGCCTCGATCGTCCTCGCGGTCTCGTTCGCGAGCAGGGGAGAGACCTCCAGCGACACCCACCCATCGACTCCACCAGTACGGCGGTGCACCGGGCGGAAAAGATCCGCGGCCTGGGTCAGATCTTCAAGCGCCAGGTCGATGAACAACTCTTCGCCCGACTGCCCCTCGGCCGTTTTCCGGCGGATGGTGGCATCATAAGAATCGCTGTTCCTGATGGCGTGCTCGAAGATCGTGGGATTGGAAGTGAGCCCCGTCACCGAGAGCTCGCTGATGTACCGTCGCAGGGTGCCGTCCCTGAGCAGCTCCCGCGTGATGTTGTCGAGCCACAGGCTTTGCCCGAGCTCGCTCAGCCGTTGTGTCGCTTTCATGAATGCTCCTATTGGGGGATGGGCGCCGAGAGGAGACGTGTGCTGGAGAACGATTCGAAGCGCCCCCAGAGACGCTTCCCCACCTTGCTCCGCGCCAACGGGAACGTGGGGTCCTGCTCACGGCCGGCATCGAGCGGTCGTGATCGGGTCGACCCAACCCCCTCTGACAAGGAAGGTAGCGGTCCTCGGGTTCACTTCCTTCCCTGTAAGGATTCGGGATCCAGGATAGTCCGTGCTGCATGAAGAGAGCGTGAATGGCGGAAGAAGTATCCTTCCTTTGTTCCCTGGGTCTTTCCGTTGACCGGTAAAGATGACTTCAAGGCCGCTTCACCCATCCTTCATAGGCGGGGCGCCATCTTGGCCTCATACCAGCCGGGCCCACGCTGCCGCTCGGCAGCGAGATCTCCCACCTCGCGGGCTTGCGGGCGGCATCTGGGGCACGGCGGACTTGTGGGGGAAGGTCGTCACCGTCAAAGGACGAGAGAAACGAGCATGGATCAGCGCATCAACTACGGCAAGGTTGCGCCCGAGGGGATCCGGGCGCTGGGCACACTCGAGGCCTATCTGCGGAGCGCCGGGCTGGACCCGGGCCTTCTCAACCTGATCAAGATCAGGGCCTCCCAGCTCAACGGCTGCGCCTACTGCATCGACATGCACACGAAGGACGCCCGCGCGCTTGGCGAGACCGAGCAGCGGCTCTACGCCTTGCCCGCGTGGCGCGCGACTCCCTTTTACACCGATCGGGAGCAAGCCGCGCTCGCCTGGACCGAAGCGGTGACGCTCATCAACCATGGACCCGTCCCCGACACGCACTACGAGGATGCCCGGCGGCACTTCTCGGAGAAGGAACTCGTGGACCTGACCCTCGCCCTGGTCGCGATCAACGGGTGGAACCGCCTGGCCACCCCGTTCCGCACCGTGCCGGGGAGCTACCAGCCGAAGGTTCTGGCACCGGCGGCCGCCGAGCCGCGGAAGGCAGCGGTGGCATGATCCGCTTGAAGCGCGCGTATGAGCCTGCCGCGAAGAGCGATGGGCGCCGGGTCCTGGTCGAGCGGTTGTGGCCGCGCGGCGTGACCAAGGCCCGGCTCCGCCTCGACGAGTGGGCGAAGGACGTGGCGCCAAGCCCGGCCCTGCGACGCTGGTTCGGGCACGACCCCGAGCGGTGGCCCGAGTTCCGGCGACGCTACCTGGCCGAGTTGCGGGGACATCCCGCGGCCTGGCAGCCGCTCCTCGCGGCGGCCCGGCGGGGGCGGGTGACCCTCATCTATGCCGCGCATGACGTCGCACACAACGGCGCCATCGCGCTGAAGGCATTCCTCGATCGACGGATGTAACTCACGCGATTCTACCGACATAGTCGAGCTAGGAGCAGCTCATGGAGACGACCGTCATGGACACCAGTCAATCGAAGCAAACAGCCAGGGGTCTGGCGATCGCCCAGGCGCTGCTCATCGCAGCAGGTACCGCCGGTCTACCCGCGGAGGTTCGCGCACAGGATGACCAGTCGAACGCAGTCTACGTCGCCCCTCTATCCGCGTTGAACACGACGGTCACGGGATTGACGACAGTGGGCGAGGCGAGATTCACGATCAAGGGTGATAGCCTGACGATCGCGGTGAACGCGCGCGGATTGCCCAAGGACATCGAGCACTGGCAGCACTTCCACGGCTTCACCGATGGTCGCCAAGCAGCCTGCCCGGCACCATCGGCGGACGCGAACGGCGATGGCATCATCGACGTGGTCGAAACGGGGGCGGCCGCGGGGACCACGATGGTGCCGTTCAGCGGCGATCCGGTCAGCATGGACGTTCCGCACGGCACGTATCCGAAGGCTTCGGCGACAGGAACGCTTCGGTACCAAGAGACGGTTTCGCTGAGCGCCCTGGAGGCAGCATTCGCCAAGGCATTTGACGGCCAGAAGCTGGATCTCGATCGACGCGTGGTCTTTATCCACGGCGTCCCGGCGGCCACCAAGCTCGAGGCATCCGTGGCTTCTCTCGGCCCCATTCCCGCGCAGGTCACGTTGCCGATCGCGTGCGGCAAGATCACTCGCGCGAAGTAGCGGGAGTCGTGACGAGTCACATCCGGGGTTTCCCATGAACGGCTCGAGCGGGCGCCTGGCGGGGCGACATGGTCCCGGGGTTCCCGCTCCCTGATGTCGACGGTTCTCCCGTTTCCGGCCGCCGGACCATTGCCCCCGCAATCGACGAGTCCGTTCCCACTCCAGTGTTGGGTGCCGCTAAGCTGCTCTCCGCGCTCCGCTACCAGTTCGACGGGCACGAGGAGAGGGGCCCGGGGCGCGAGTCTGAAGCAACGCGGCGACGTGGGTTCTGCGGTCTTCCAGAAGCTGTGCGAGCTGTTTCGGTTCGTGGGTGGCGACTACGAAGATCCCGGCACCTGCCTGTTCGCCACCGTCGCCTCGGGTCTCGCCCGGGCGGGTGCCACATCGTACGCGCGCGTCATCGTCGCGAAGCCGTTCGGCCGGGAGCTCGCCTCGGCCGAGACGCTCAACGAGACGCTGCACGAGGTCTTTCCCCGAGTCGGCCATCTTCCGCATCGACCATTTCCTCGGCAAGGAACCGGTCCAGAACCTCTTGTACTACCGGTTCGCCAACTCCTTCCTGGAGCCGATCTGGAACCGCAACTACGTCGAGCGGGTCCAGATTACCATGGCGGAGCGCTTTGGGATCGAGGGTCGGGGGCGGTTCTACCAGGAGGCTGGCGCGATCCGCGATGTGCTGCAGAATCACCTGCTGCAGGTGGCGAGCCTCCTCGCAATGGAGGCGCCAACCGGGTCCGATGTGTAGAAAGGAAGTCGCCGCCGCCAGTGGAACATAGCGCGGAGCGCACGTCGACGCCGGTTCTCCGCGGGCAACGGGCGCACGGTCCCCGACCGAGCCGGCGGCAACCGGTGCCAGGATCGCGATACCATCAAGGTTGCGAACGACACTGCTCCTGCCGCGCGCGAGAGCTTCGACGAAGAGGACGTGGGCAGCTTGGCGGAGCGTCGACCGCTGCGCGCATCGCATGCTGGCATCGGCTCGGGAGGCCGATCACCGGCGGCCGATCACCGACCCTGCCTCACGGAGCATCTGATTGGCGAGCCCCACTCGTTGTCGTACCAGCTCATGACCTTGACCAGGTCGCCGTCGATCACCTTGGTGAGCTCGAGATCGACGACGGATGCGCGTGGGTCGCCGACGATGTCCGAGGAGACCAACGGGTCACGGGAGATCCGAGCACTCCGGCGTATCGCTCGCTGCCGGCTTCCTCCGTGAGAATCTGATTCACCTCGCCAGCGCTGGTCTTGCGCGAAGTGACGAAGGTGATGTCGGCGATCGAACCGATGGAAGGGGTGCTCGCACCGCGATCCCGTCGAACAGGCCCTGGTACTGCGGCAGCGCGCGCGTCGTCGCCACCGCGGCACCGGTCGTGGTCGGCACGAGGTTCGCTCCGGCCGCCCGGCCGCGACGCCGGTGCCTTGCTCGGTCCGTCGACGACAGACTGGGAGGAGGTGTAGGCGTGCACGGTCGTCATCACCGCCTTCTGGAACCCGATGCGACGGCCGATGACCTCGACGATCGGCGTGATGCAGTTCGTCGTGCAGCTCGCGCAGGAGATGATGCTGGGCGTGCCCTCCGGAACGTTCGCGCCATGGACGACGGTCTCCACCTCTCGCCGTGCGACGGCGCCGACAGGAGGACGAAACCGTGCTCCGGCCCGGAGGTGCTTCTCGAGGTCATCGCAGCCGCGTGAGCGCCCCGGTGCACTCGAACACCAGGTCGACGTGCAGCTCCTGCCAGGGGAGCTCCGATGGGTCCCGGCTTCTCAGCGTGCGCAGCCTGTGACCGGCGACGACGAGGTCGCCTCCCTCCATGACCACGGGCTTCGGGTAGCGCCCGTACACCGTGTCGAAGCGGAGCAGGTAGGCGAGGTTGTCGACCTCGACCAGATCGTTGACGGCGACCAGCTCGAGACGATGGCTCGTCGATCACCAACTTCAGGATCGCGCGCCCGATTCGACCCGAGGCCGTTGATGGCGACTCTAGTGCTCAACCTGCCCCCCCTGCGGCTCTCGGCATCCGTGTAGTAGACGTTCGCGGCATGGAGGCTCGCTCGAGTGAAGCCACGGATCCGGAAGCCTCGAGGCGCCAGGGACGCCGTGAATGAAACCGACCATTCGGCAATACGGCGCGGCCAGGCCGGCCCTCGGCCGAAACCCCTGCCTGGCCGGCCCGTACCCTCCCCTGGAACCCCCCTGTCTGGAGCGCCACCTCAAGGCGTCCAGCGCTGGGGAAGACCGAAGACGAACACGGCATTGCCCAGCGGGTAACTCAATTGAAAGTTGCCACCGCATGCGACCGCGACGAACTGCTCGCCTCCGAGCTCGAAGGTCATCGGGGCGGCGTTACTCCCGGCGCCTGCGTTGAATTGCCAGAGCAGCTTGCCGGTCTTCGAGTTGTAGGCGTTGAAGTTGCCGTTGCCCTCACCGGTAAAGGCGAGGCCGCCGGCGGTGGCGAGGGAACCGCCCATCATCGGTTGGGGAACCCTGTTCTGCCAGGCAATCTTGCCCGTCTTGAGGTCCACCGCGGAGTACAGGCCCCACTGCTCCTCACCGGGGATAGCGACGAACGCCGAGCCGAGCCAGAGCCTGCCCTTTTCATACGGTGCGGTGTGGGTGATGTAGTTCATCGGCTGGTGCAGGCCGGCCACGAAGGCATAGTCGAGATTCGGGTCGATGGCGATGGGCGACCACTCCGAGCCACCGTTCGCGCCCGGGAGCATCCGGGTGCCCTTCTGGTCGGCAACGCGAACATGTTCTCCTGCGGCACGAAGTTCTGGCTCTTTCGGACCAACTTGCCCGTGACGGCGTCCACCACGTAGACCCAGCCGGTCTTCCGGCATGGACTACGACCTTCTTGCCGCCCAGCGTGGTAACGGCGGCGGGAGATGCGGCGTCGAGGTCCCAGACGTCGTGCGGGATCGTTTGGTAGTACCACTTGGTCTTGCCGCTGGTGGCGTCGATGGCCACGATGGCATCGGTGTAGAGATTGTCGCCGGGCGGACGCTACCATCGAGGTCGGCGAAGGGTTACCGACAACGAGAAAGATCGAGTTGAGGTCCTTGTCGTAGGCCGGCGTTGTCCACACCACCGCCACCGGTCTTCCAGGCGTCGGGTACTTGGCGCTGTCGGCCTTTTCCTTGGCGATGTCACGGTGCAGGTCGCTGTCTTCGGCTTTCGTCGCCCAGGTGCCCCACCAGCCGTTCGGCGCCTTCTCGTCGAACGTCGGGTCACCCTTCGGGCCAGGAATCGAGTACCAGCGCCACACCTGGTCGCCGGTCCGCGTGTTGTAGGCGGTGGCGTGACCGCGGATCCCGTATTCGCCACCCGAGACCCCGACGATCACGTTGTCGCCGATGACAAGGGGTGCGGCCGTGATGGAGTACCCCGCGGCGGGGTCCGCCACCTGGATGTCCCACTGGAGCTCGCCGGTTTTCGAGTCCAGCGCGATGAGGTGCGCGTCCATCGTCCCCTCGAAGACCAGCCCGTCACTCACCGCGACGCCGCGGTTGTTCGGCCCGCAGCACACGAGAGCGGTACTGAGCTTGTAGTCGTAACGCCAGACCTGTTTCCGGCTGGCCAGGTCGTAGGCGATCGTCGCCTCGTTGTAGGCCGTTGTCACGTACATCATGTTGCCGACCACGACGGGCGTGTTCTCGAACGACCCGAGCCGGCTGACGTTGGTCTGAAACACCATCCGAGGAACCAGGCGGTCGACGTTGCCCGTGTTGATCTGCTTCAGGTTGGACCACCGTTGGTTCCATGCATTGCCTCCATAGGTCGGCCAGTCGACTTGGCCCGATGCCGTGGCGGGCCACACGCACAGGCCGACAAGCGCAATCAGGCTGCTGGCTAGACGCACCGATCTCATACCGTGCCGCTCCTTCCATTTCGTGAGTCGGACCGAGCCTCCTGCCCGATTGCCCTGCTGGGCGTTGCATCACGTTCTCGCTTCACAAGGCCGCTGCTGGATACCTCATGTCGCATCAGCCACTCTTCGGCCTCACGCGCGCGCGTCTTCCTCTCGACTATGACCGCGCGACGGTCCTACGGTCAGACCCTCGCCCCGAGCCGGTGAGCGGGCACATGACGCAGTCATCTCCGGCCGCTTCGCAACGTCGGATCGACATTGGTAGCGACGTAGACGGCCGCGGACGGTCCGCACCAAACTGGCGCATCGAGGTAGACCCGTACGTGGTGATCAGCAGCGATTACTTTATCATCGCGTGCATGAAGTGGTTCGGAAGGAACCCTGAAGCTGCCTTCATCAAGGCACCGGCTCAAAGGAGTTGGCCAGTTGCTATCGTCGCGAGCTAGCTGGTGAAACGCCACATCGTGGGGTACCACCAGGACGAGGAGCAGCACTGGGTTGCGGAGCTCGTGTGCGGGCACACGCAGCACGTGCGCCACGACCCACCGTGGCAGATTCGGCCCTGGGTCACATCCGACGAGGGCCGGCAGCGCCGCTTGGGCAGCACCCTAGACTGCCGCCGCTGCGACGAAGGCACGTGAGCACGAGATCGCGATGGTGACGAACTCGATCCGCATAGTGTCGGGGATCCAGCCCTCCGGACCGCTGCATCTCGGGAACTATTTCGGGATGATCCGCCCCGCCGTGGCACTCCAGGCGCGGGGGGAGTCGTTCTACTTCGTGGCCGATCTCCATGCTCTCACCACCGTGCGCACTCCCGCGGACTTGCGGCGATGGAGCCGGGGGGTGGCGCTCGATCTGCTCGCCGCGGGACTCGACCCGGCGCGCGCCGTACTGTTCCGCCAGTCGGAGGTCCCGGAGGTGACCGCGCTGGCCTGGATCCTGAGCACGGCTACCCCCCTTGGCCTGCTCGAGCGCGCTCACGCCTACAAGGACAAGGTGGCCCGCGGCCTGGCGGCTTCCCACGGGCTGTTTGCCTACCCCGTGCTCATGGCCGCGGACATCCTGCTCTACGACGCCGATCTCGTACCGGTTGGGCGAGACCAGACGCAGCACCTCGAGATCACGCGGGACATCGCCGCGAAGCTGAACGAGGCCTACGGGCCGGTGTTCAAGCTCCCGCGGGCGTCGATCCTGGACGAGGTGGCGGTGGTGCCGGGGACGGATGGCCAGAAGATGAGCAAGAGCTACGGCAACACCATCGACCTCGGCCTCACCGTGGACGCCTTGCGGACGCGTGTGGCGGAGATCGTCACCGACTCGGCCTCGGTGGCCGATCCCAAGGATCCGTCAGGATCGACCATAGTATCGCTCTACCGCCTGGTCGCCTCCGGGGCCGAGGTTCGGCAGATGGAGGAGGAGTTCCGAGCGGGGGGAGTAGGCTACCGTGAGTTCAAGCGCCGGTTGTTCGAAGCGCTCGAGGCGTACTTCACCTCTTTTCGCGCGAGGCGGGCAGCGCTGGCGCGCGAGCCTGGCGAGGTAGACCGCCTGCTACAAGACGGCGCACAACAAGCTCGCGCCGTCGCCGTGCAGACCATGGCCCGGGTCCGGCTGGCCGTCGGCATCGACTAGGACATACCGTGCCATTGTCGATCGTCCGCTGACGCGCCCGGCCTGGTGTCGTGATGCCGCGGTGACCTTCGACCGCCTCGCATGGAGGGAGCAATGATCTCGCTGATGCTTGCGCTCTCTCTCGCCGGCAGCGTCGCGGCGTGGCCGCTCGGCCGGCTGCTCGGTCGCCGGGCGGCCGGCTGGGCGCTCGCGCTCCTGCCGGCGAGCCTCTTCGCCGCCTTCCTGCGCTTCGCGCCCACGATCGGGGCGGGGCGCACCGTCGTCGAGCGGTGGGCCTGGGCGCCCTCGCTCGGCGTGGAGGTGACCTGGCGGCTGGACGGGTTCGCCTTGCTCTTCTGCCTGCTCATCACGGGGATCGGCGCCCTCGTCGTGATCTACGCCGGCGGGTACCTGTCCCAGGAGCCGGATCGGGCGCGCGCGCGCTTCCTCACGCTGATCCTGCTCTTCATGACGGCGATGCTCGGGGCCGTCCTCGCGGACGACCTGATCGTCCTGTTGCTCTTCTGGGAGGCGACCAGCGTCCTCTCGTTCCTGTTGATCGGCTTCGACGCCGGCAGTGCGTCCGCCCGGCGGTCGGCGCTGATGTCGCTGCGCGTGACCGCGGGGGGCGGCCTCGCGCTGCTCGCCGCGATCGTCCTCATCGGTGCGACGCTCGGCAGCTATTCGATGGCCGGGGCGGTCGCGCGCGCGCCCGAGCTGGCGCGAAGCCCGTGGATCGTGCCGATCATGATCGGGCTCTTCGTCGGCGCCTTCACCAAGTCGGCACAGTTCCCGTTTCACTTCTGGCTGCCCAACGCCATGCAGGCGCCCACGCCCGCCTCGGCGTATCTCCACTCGGCGACGATGGTGAAGCTGGGCGTCTACCTGCTGGCGCGCTTCGAGCCCCTGATCGGCGCCGTGCCCCGCGGGCGCGACACGCTCATCGCGGTCGCCCTGGCCACCATGCTCGTCGGCGCGTTCCAGGCGCTGCGCGCCGAGAACTTCAAGTCGGTGCTCGCCTACTCGACGGTGGCGTCGCTCGGGATCCTGATGATGCTCGTCGGCCTCGATGGGCCCATGGCGAGCGTCGCGACGGTCGGCTTCATCCTCGCTCACGCGCTCTACAAGGCGGCGCTGTTCTTCTGCGCGGGCACCGTCCTGCACGCCACCGGACTGAGCAAGCTGCGCCTGATGGGCGGCCTGGGACGCCTCCTGCCGATTACGGCCGCGGCGGCCGCGCTCGCCAGCCTGTCCATGGCGGGACTGCCGCCGTTTCTCGGCTTCATCTCCAAGGAATTCCTGTTCGAGGCGCAGATCGAGAGCTCCTGGGATGCGATCCCGATGGCGGTGGCGGTGCTCGTCAATGCCGTGATCGTGGGCGTCGCCGCCGTGGTCACCCTGCGTCCGTTCTTCATGGGGCATGGGATGGTGCGGGAGGTCAGGCATCGGGAGCGGCCAGGGCTACTCGTCGGACCGGTAGTGTTGGCGCTGCTCGGCCTCGTCATCAGTCTCGAGCCGGACTGGATCGGCCGATCGGTGCTGCGGCCGGCGGTGGCCGCCATCTATGGCGCGCCGGTGGAGGTGAAGGTCGGACTCTGGCACGGAGTGACGCCGATGCTGGCGCTGAGCGCGGCGGTGGTGGGTGTCGGCACGCTGCTTTTCGTCTTCTGGGTTCCCATCCACCGGCGGCTGCGCACTCCGTCGCTCCTGGACCGGTACGAGGCGGAGCATGGCTACGATGCCCTGCTCCGGCGAGTCGAGACGGCCGCGGCGGGCACGGCCGCGCGCGTCCAGCACGGCGACCTGCGCGTCTCCCTGTGGGTCGTGCTCGCCGGCGCGGCAGCGTTCGTTCTCTGGGGCCTGGTCACAGCGGGAGCGGTGCCGCGGCTGCCCGCCGACTGGGGCGCGCTGCGCGTCGGGCCCGCGGCGGCGGCGCTGGTCGGCCTTGCCGGCGGCGCCGCCGCCGCCCGGGCGCGGTCGCTGCTGGCCGCCATGATCGCGGTCGGCCTGGCCGGGCTCGTCGCGGCGCTCACGTTCATGATGAACGGGGCGCCCGACCTGGCGCTCACCCAGTTCGCGGTCGAGTCCCTGCTCGTGGTGCTGCTCACCGTCGTGCTGCTCGTCCTGCCGCTCCGCGCGCCGTCGACGCGCACCCGGCCCGAGCGCGCGCTGGACGCCGCGCTCTCGGCGGGATTCGCGGTGCTGCTGTTCGTGGTGCTGCTCGACATGGGCTCGGCCCCGCAGCGGACGGAGGTCTCCGAGTTCTTCGGCGCGCGCAGCTACGTGGAGGCGTTCGGGCGCAACGTGGTCAACGTCATCCTAGTGGATTTCCGTGCCCTCGACACGCTCGGTGAAACAGCGGTGCTCGCGCTCTCGGCCGTCGTTGCCTGGACGCTGCTCGGTCCGCGGCTCGCCCGGGAGGAGCATTCCAGGGAAGCGACGGGGCAGGCCGCCTTCATCCTCGAGGTTACCAGCCCGGTCTTCTTCTGGCTCCTTCTCGCGCTGTCGGCAGTGGTCCTGCTGCGCGGCCACAACGAGATCGGCGGCGGGTTCGTGGGCGGGCTGATGGCCGCCCTCGCCTTCGCGATCGTCTCGCTCGCCCACGGTGTGGAGCGGGCCCGCGCGAGGCTGCGGCTGCACCCGCTCTCGCTGGCCGGCGGCGGGCTCCTGCTGGCGCTGGCGAGCGGTCTGCCCGGACTGCTGCTGCACGGCGACTTCCTCCGCCACGTCTGGTTCGAGGCGGAGGTGCTCGGCCTCCACATCAAGCAGGGCACGACGCTCCTCTTTGATCTCGGCGTCTACACTGCGGTGCTGGGCGCCATGCTCGCCTTTCTGTTCGGCCTGCGGCGAGAGGCGGCGCGGTGAGCGTGCTCTATGCGTTCGTCGCGGCCGGCCTGTTCGGCGTCGGGCTCTACATGGTCCTCTCGCGCCATCTCGTCCGAGTGCTGCTCGGGTTGTCGCTGCTGACGACGGCGGTGAACCTCGTGCTGTTCCTGGCCGGCCGCATCCAGTCGGTCCAACCGCCGCTGATACCGGAGGGCGCCGATCGGCTGCGCGGTTCGGCTGACCCCCTGCCGCAGGCGCTGGTGCTGACCGCCATCGTGATCGGCTTTGCGCTGAGCGTGATCCTCGCCTCCCTCGCGCTGCGCGGCTACCGGGGGCACGGCACCCTCAGGAGCGACGAGATCCGCTCCGCCGAGCGGCTCGGCGATCCCTTCGCGGACCAGACGAACGATGCGCGCTGACGCGCTGGCCGACGGCGTTGCCCTGTGGCCGGTCGCGATCCCGCTCGCCGCGGCGGCGCTCACCGTGCTCGTCCGCCGCCGGCCCGCACTGCAACGCGGCACCATGGAGTCGGGGGTAGTGCTGATGCTGGCGGCGGCCGTGCTGCTGCTGGCGCGGGTCGCGCACGGCGGGACCATCGTCCTGGACTTCGGCGGGTGGGGCGCGCCGTTCGGGGTGACGTTCGTCGCCGACGGGCTGAGCGCGGCCCTGTGCACGGTCGCCGGGATCGTGGCGCTCGCGGTCGCCATCTTCGCGCGTGCCGACATCCGTGCGCGGCGGCGGCACGCCGGCTTCGACCCGCTGTTCCTCGCAATGCTCGCGGCGGTCAACGGTGGCTTTCTCACCGGTGACGTCTTTAACCTGTACGTCTGGTTCGAGCTGATGCTCGTCACCGCACTCGGGCTGATCACGCTGGACCGCGGGCGCGCCCAGATCGACGGCGCGTTCCGCTACGCGGCCATGAGCATGATGGGCGCGACGTTCATGCTCGCGGGCATCGGCCTCCTCTACGGCGAGACGGGAACCCTCGACATGGTGCACCTGTCGACGATGCTCGCCGGGCGCGCACCCACCGTGACGCTCAGCGCCGCGGCGTACCTCCTGCTGGCGGGCCTCGCGCTCAAGGCGGCGCTGTTCCCACTCTTCTTCTGGTTGCCGGCCTCCTACCACACGGCACCGATCACCGTGTCCGCGGCGCTCGCCGGCCTGCTGACCAAGGTCGCGTTCTACGCCTGCCTGCGGATCTTCGTACTCGTGTTCGGCGTTGGCACCGGCGCGGCGGCCGTCCCGGGGCTGCCGGCGCTGTTCGCGTTTCTCGCCGCCGCGACGATGATCGTCAGCGTGCTCGCCGCGATCGCGCAGGTGGACATCCGCCGGGTGCTGGCGTTTCACGTCATGGGGCAGGTGGGTTACCTGATGATGGGGCTCGCGCTCGCCTCGCTGCTGGGCGTCGCCGCGGCCATCTTCTACACCATGCACACGATGCTCGTCCAGACCGGCCTCTTTCTGGGTGCCGGGGCCATCGCGCGAGCGAACCGTGGATACGGCCTGCGCACTGCCGGCGGCCTGATGCGCGATCGTCCACTCTTCGCCGCGCTCTTCGCCGTGCTCGCCCTCTCCCTCTCCGGCGTTCCGCCACTTTCCGGCTTCTGGGCGAAGTTTCTCGTGATCGATGCCGCCTTCCGCACCGGGTCCCCCTGGTATGCGTGGCTGGCCGTGGTCGCGCTGGTGGCCAGTGCCCTCACGCTGTACTCGATGAGCACCCTCTGGACGCAGGCGTTCTGGCGGACGCGGGACCGCGGGGGGAATGCCACCCGCCGTATCCCGCCCGCCATGCTCGTCGCCGTCGCGCTCCTCGCCGCGTGCACGCTCGGCATCGGGCTCGCCGTCGAGCCGGTCGCGCGGCTAGCGCGGGACAGCGCCTGGCGGATGACACCCGCCGCGCTGCCGGGGAGGGCACCGTGAGCGCGGGTCGCCGGACGTGGGCCGCGCTTTCGCTCGCGGGCGCCTTCGGCGTCGACCTCGTGGCCGCGTCGCTGTCGGTGGCGCGGATCGTCCTTGCGCCGGGCCGGGAGAACCGGCCGGCGATCGTCGCTGTCCCGGTGGACGCCCGGACGACGTGGGGAGTGGCGCTCTTCGCCTATCTGGTGTCGCTCACCCCCGGGTCCACGTGCCTGCACGTCGCCGACGATCGCCGCACGCTCTACGTGCATTTCCTGGATGCACCCGACACGGAGGCCCGCGCGGCCGGGATCAAGGCGCTCTACGAGCGGCGGATCATTCAACTGGAAGGACAGGAGGCCCCTCGATGATGCTGCTCGACCTCGCGATGGTGGCGAAGGCCCTGATCGCGGTGCTCGCCCTGCCGCTCGCCTTCGCCGCCTACCGGATGATCAAGGGCCCGGGATACGCGGACCGCATCGTCGCCCTGGACATGCTCACGGCCGTCGTAGTCTCGCTTGCGGCCCTCACCGCGGTGCCGACCGGCCGCGGCGCGTTCCTCGACATCGCCCTCGGCGTCGCGCTGGTCAACTTTGTGTCCACCTGCGCCTTCGCGACATTCCTGGAGCGGAAGCGAGGCGTGCGGTGATACGGCCGATCGTCGCCACGCTGCTGCTCGCCGCGGGCGTGGCCTTCATCACCATTGCCAGCCTCGGCGTCGCGCGGCTACCCGACGTCTTCCAGCGGATGCACGCAGCAACGAAGGCGGGGGGCATCGGGACGAGTCTCGTCCTGCTCGGCGTGCTCGTCGCCGGAGGCGTGGTGGAGCCGATCAGCGGCGTCCTCACGATCCTGTTCATGCTGCTGACGCTGTCGGTGGCATCCCAGCTGCTGGCGCGGGCGGCCTACATGTCGGGCGCCACGCTGCATGGGCTCGATGGTGACGATCCGCTGGCGGGGGTACTGGACCGGGCAGGCGGCCCGCAGGAGGAGGGTACCGCCGTCCCGACGGAGAGCGACAAGTGGGTCGCCTCCCACCCGGAACGCAGGTGAGGGGCGGATCGTCCCAAGGTCGTCGTCGAATACACGAAGACATCGTGCTCGACCTCTAAGCACGGCGAAAGCAACCGTCGCCCGCGATCTGGCTGGCCCGCCCCAGCCGCCATTGCCCGCGGGGGTGCGTGGGCGATATTGGTCGATCGGAGGACGGTGCCCGTGATGCAGCCTGCGTCCATGACATACACGTGACGTGGCTGGTCGGCGCTGACCAACCACAACCCGCGTTTCGCGCCGGTCCCGCACCCACCCGAGAAACAGGGGTGGAGGCGCTGGTGGTCGCCGGCGGGGCGTGGCTCACCTGAGGCGCCTGCTGCCGCCATGCCGCTCCGCTACGACCCGGCGCTGATCGCCGCCTCGCTCGTCGTCCTCGACCTGGTCGGGACCTTCGTCTTCGCGCTGAGCGGCGCGATGGCAGGGGTCAAGCACAAGCTCGATCTCTTCGGGGTGCTCGTCCTGTCGTTCGCGGCGGGCAACGCCGGCGGCCTCACCCGCGACGTGCTCCTCGGCGCCACGCCGCCGCCGGCAATCAGCGACTGGCGCTACATCGGCGTTTCCCTCCTCGCGGGGCTCGTCACCTTCTCGTGGTCACCGGTCATCGACCGGCTGCGCAGCTCGGTGCTGATGCTCGACGCCGCCGGGCTCGCACTGTTCGCCGTCTCGGGCGCGCTGAAGGCGCTGGCCGCCGGGCTCAATCCGGTCGCGGCGATGCTGCTCGGCGTCTTGACCGGCGTCGGCGGTGGCATGCTGCGCGACGTGCTCGTATCGGAGGTCCCCGCGGTGCTGAGGGGCGAGCTGTACGCGTCCGCCGCCCTGGCCGGCACAGCCGTGGTCGTGGCCGCCCGCCTGCTCCACCTCCCCACCCCCACAGGGGCGATCGCCGGTGCCGTCCTCTGCTTCGTGCTTCGGTATGTAGCCATTCGACGCGGCTGGCGGCTGCCGGTCGCCGAGCGCCCCTCGCGGCGAGCGGACGATCAGCGCGCCGAGCGACACCAGCGCGGCGGAGACGGCCGCGCGGACTGAATATCGTTCCACCTGCCCCGGCGACTCATCCGCCGAGAGCCAGAAGCTCCCGCGAGGAGAAACACCGCCAGCAGAAGCACCCCGCCGACCCACCCGCTCGGCCTCGATCTGCGCGCGGAGTCAGGGTGTTCCCGCTCGGATCCTCGCCTTGACGGCCTCGTTTCCCTCTCCTACTGTAGTGGGTGAGGAGGGGGGGCCATGAACCATTCTGTCTCACGGCGTGACTTCGTTCGCGCTTCTGCAGCCGGCATCGGCTCGGGGACGGCGCTCGGCTCGCTCCTCGGCCTCGGCGCCAGCCTGGCGCCGGCGACCGCGAGAGCCCAGCAGCTCCGCATCCAGCACGCGAAATCCACCCCCAGCGTCTGCCCCTACTGCGCCGTCGGCTGCGCCACCGTCGTCCGCACGATCGGCAGTGAGATCGTGAACATCGAGGGAGACCCACGCAGCCCCCTCAACGAGGGTTGCCTCTGTCCCAAGGGGGCGGCCACCTACCAGCTCCACAAGAATCCCAACCGCGCCACCCGGGTCCTGCACCGGAAGCCCGGGGCAACCGGCTGGGAGGAGGTCGAGCTCGAGTGGGCCATGGACCGGGTGGCCCAGCTGGTCAAGAAGACCCGGGACGAGACCTTCGTAGAGCGACTCGCGAGCGGCGCCCTGGTCAACCACACCACCGCGATCTTCGCCCTGGGCGGCGCCACCCTCGACAACGAGTGGAACCACATGCAGCAGAAGCTGCTGCGGGGACTCGGGGTGGTGGCCATCGAAAACCAGGCCCGAATATGACACTCCTCTAGCGTCCCCGGTCTGGGGACCCGGCTCGGTCGCGGCGCGGCGACCACCTACCCGCGCAACATGGAGCTCTCGGACTGTATCGTGTTCCAGGGCTCCAACATGGCGGAGTGTCACCCGGTCGCCTTCCGCTGGCCGATGAAGGCGAAGGTGGACCACGGCGCGAAGCTCGTCCACGTCGATCCCCGATTCACCCGCACCAGCGCGATGTGCGACCTCTACGCGCCCATCCGCGCCGGCAGCGACATCGCCTTCCTCGGCGGCCTCATCACCCACGTCATCAACAACGAGCGGTGGAACACCGATTCGTTCTTCCGCGAGTACCTGGTCAACTACACCAACGCCGCCTGCATCATCCGGGAAGACTTCAAGGGCACCGAGGAACTGAACGGGGTCTTCTCCGGTCTCATGAAATACGAGGGGGGCGCGCCGGAATGGCCCTACGACGGCTTCGTCGGTGCATACCAGACCGACTCCTGGCAGTACGCTCGACACGGGGAGGAGTACGGTCAGCCCCGCGGCGGCGAGGAACTGGCAACTGGTGGACGGAGAGAAGCACAGCGAAAGCCCCGCCCTGACGAGCCGCTCGCGTCGGTGATCCGTTCCCTCCGGGTGCCCGTCCCGCTGCGCGACGAGACCCTCCGGCACCCACGCTGCGTCTTCCAGATCGTGAAGCGGCACTTCAGCCGCTACACCCCCGAGATGGTGGAGCAGGTGACCGGCTGCCCGCGAGACATGTTCCAGAAGGTTGCCGAGACGATTCTGGAGAACTCGGGCCGCGACCGGACGACCTCGTGGGCGTATGCCGTCGCGTGGACCCAGCACACCAACGGCCCCCAGGTGATCGGGTGCTGCGCGCTGCTGCAGCTGCTCCTGGGAAACATGGGCAGGCCGGGCGGCGGCATCTTGGCTCTCCGTGGCCACGCCTCGATCCAGGGCTCGACCGATGTCCCGACGCTCTACCACAGCATCCACGGCTACATGCCGGCGCCCTCGGCGCTCAAGGACCACGGGACGCTCCGGGAGTACCTGGCTACCGAGGGCGTCGCGACCAGTTACTGGGCCAACATGCCGAAGTTCGTGGTCTCCTACCTCAAGTCCATGTACGGGGACGCGGCGACCCCGGAGAACCAGTTCGCCTACGACTGGCACCCCAAGATCTCGGGCGACCACTCCCATATGCCCATGTTCGTGGCGATGGCCGAGGGCCGGGTGAAGGGCATGCTCTGTGTGGGGCAGAATCCTGCCACCTCGCTCAATGCCGGGCTCGAGCGCAAGGGCCTCAGGAGTCTCGAGTGGCTGGTCGTCAAGGACAACTTCCTGACCGAGACGGCCACCTGGTGGTCCCGCGCTCCCGAGGTCGAGGCCGGCGAGGTGCGCCCCGAGGACATCGGCACCGAGGTGTTCTTCTTCCCCTCGGCCCAGGTCGCCGAGACCGAGGGGAGCTTCACCAACACCCAGCGGTTGCTGCAGTGGCACTTCAAGGCGGCCGACCCGCCGGGCGACTGCCGCTCCGATGTTTGGTTCACCCACCAGCTCGCCCTCCGCCTCAAGCGACTCTACGCCGGCAGCACCCTGCCGCGGGACGAGGGGTTCCAGCACCTGACGTGGGACTTCAGCCCCGACGAGGGGCAGGACGAGGGCATCCCGGGCGAACCCGACGTGGTGAAGGTGCTGCGGGAGATCAACGGCTATCACACCGGGAACCCGAGCCGGCACCTGGCGGGCTTCGACGAGCTCGAGGACGATGGCTCCACCACTTGCGCGTCCTGGATCTATTGCGGCGTGTTCCCCGCTCCGGACACGAACCTCGCCGCCCGGAAGGAGCCCGACCCGCCTGGCGTGGAGGGCTCGCACCGCAACTGGGGCTGGGCCTGGCCGGACAACCGCAGGGTACTGTACAACCGGGCGTCCGCCGATCTCCAGGGCCGCCCCTGGAGCGAGCGGAAGAAGTGGACCTGGTGGGACGGGCGGCAATGGACCGGGTACGACACTCCGGACTTCCCCGTCACGAAGCCGCCCGGCGCCCGCGGGGACCCTGAGGGCATCGGGCTCGCGGCGCACTCCGGGCGGCAGCCCTTCATGATGATCCCCGACGGCGTGGGATGGCTCTATAACCCTTCGGGCCTGCTCGACGGCCCGCTTCCGACCCACTACGAGCCCGCGGAATCGCCGGTCAGGAACGCGCTGTATCGGCAGCAGTCCAGCCCGGTGCTCAAGTACTGGAAACACGACGACAACCCGCTCGCGACGGTGGGCGACCCGCGCTTCCCCTACGTGATCACGACGTACCGGCTCACCGAGCACTACCTCGCCGGCGCGATGAGCCGCTGGAATCCATGGCTCGCCGAGTTGATGCCGGAGCTGTTCATCGAGCTCTCGCCGGAGCTGGCGGCCGAAAAGGGGATCCGCAACACCGACTGGGTGCGGGTGAGGACGCCGCGCGCCGAGATCCGGGCCAAGGCGCTGGTCACGCGCCGGGTACGGCCGTTCCGATTGGGGAACCAGGTGGTCCACCAGGTCGGGATGCCCTGGCACTGGGGGTGGGAGGGAGTGGTGACCGGCGACGTGGTGAACACGCTTACCGCACTGGTCGGCGACCCCAATGTGAGCATCCACGAAGGCAAAGCCTTCGTCTGTAACGTGGAGAAGGCCTGATGACCGAAGCGATGGGGTTCTACACCGATACCACGGTGTGTATCGGGTGCAAGGCCTGCGAGGTCGCCTGCAAGGAGTGGAACCAGCTTCCCGCGGCTCAGGGCGGCCGGCCGGAGATGAGCGGGGACAGCTACGACAATACCCGGCGGCTGGACGGAACCCACTGGCGGCACGTCAAGTTCGTCGAGCAGTTCGAGGAGGACCGGCACGACGGCCGCTGGCTCATGATGAGCGACGTCTGCAAGCACTGCGTCCAGGCGCCCTGCCTCGAGGTGTGCCCCACCGGCGCCATCATCCGGACCGAGTTCGACACGGTGGTCATCCAGTCGGACACCTGCAACGGCTGCCGGTCCTGCATCGCCGCCTGTCCTTTCGGCGTGATCGACATCAATGCCGTCTCCAACACCGCCCAGAAGTGCACCCTCTGCTACGACCGGCTGCAGGCGGGCATGGAGCCGGCCTGCTCCCAGGCCTGCCCCACCGACTCGATCCGGTTCGGCACCATCCGGGAGCTGAAGGAGATGGCCGATGCGCGGGTGCGGCAGCTCCACGCACTCGGCGAGCGCCGGGCCCATCTCTACGGGGCGGACGAGAAGTTTCTCGGCGGCCTCAACTCCTTCTATCTCCTGGTGGACGAGCCGGAAGTGTACGGCCTCCCGCGCGCGCCGAAGATGCCCACACGCAACCTGCTCCCCGCTTCGCTCTTCTCCATCGCGGGTGCCGCCGTGCTCGCCCTGCTCGGATTTGTGGGCCTGCGGAAGCGGCGGATGGACGAGCACGCCGCCGAGGGGGAGGCAACGGATGCCTGACACTTTCTTCACCTCGTCGCCGCATTGGGCCTGGTGGATCGTGTTCTACTTCTTCGTCGGCGGGATCGCCGGCAGCGCGTTCCTGCTCGCGTCGATGCTCCACCTCGCCGGCCGCCCGGCCGACCGGCCGCTGGTGCGGCTGGGCTACTACGCCGCCTTCGTGGGCGTGATCATCAGCGGGATCCTGCTCACGCTCGACCTGGACCGTCCCGAGCGCTTCTGGCACATGCTGATCGAGTCCAACACCGGCCGGCCGATGTTCAAGTCCTGGGTCCCGATGTCGGTGGGGTCGTGGGGTCTCCTGCTGTTTGGGCTGTTCACGTTCCTGGCCGCCCTCGCGGCGCTGAGCGAGGAGCGACCCGACCGGAGGCTGCTCCAGTCCCGTCCGATCCGGGCGCTCCGGCAACGGGGCTTGTCGGCGGTGATCGCGGTGCTGGGGAGCGTCTTCGGGCTCTTCCTCGCCGGCTACACCGGGGTCCTCCTCGCGGTCACGAACCGCCCGATCTGGGCCGACTCCACCCTGCTGGGTGTCCTGTTCCTCGTTTCCGGCGCCTCGACCGGCGCAGCCGCGCTCATCCTGCTCGCGATCTGGCGCCGCGCGGGCCACCCGGCGTCGGTGCACTGGCTCGCCTGGTTCGATCGGCGGGTGCTGGTCCTCGAGCTGGTGGTGCTGATCCTGTTCCTCGCCTCCCTGGGCTCCGTCGCGCGGGTGTTCCTGGGCTGGTGGGGCATGGCGCTGGTACTCGGGGTGATCGGGATCGGGATTCTGGCGCCCTTGCTGCTGGAGCGAGGGCATCGAGCTCCGGCCCCGCATCAGCTGGTCCGCAGCGCGTTCCTGGTTCTGCTCGGCGGCTTCCTGCTCCGGGTCGTCGTGCTCCTCTCGTCGCACGACATCCAGGTCCTCGGCTCGGGGGTGACCGGTGTGTCACCCTAGGCTCCTGGCCAACGGCCTCCTTCTCCTCACCGCTTGCGCCAGCCCGGAGGCCGTGCGCACTCGAGGCGGCGGTCCGGGCGCCGACGTCGGTAACCGGGGCGAGCCGGTCGAGATCCACGCCGGCGCCGAGCCTTATTACCAGACGCCTTGCGCCATGGAGCCGGTTGAATGCACGGGACCACTCCCGGTCTTCGGCCCCGCGCCGGCGCCCGATTAGCCGACCTCGAGCGGCAAAGACCCGAGTGGCAGGCCTGGCTGCGGCTGCTCGGGCAGGCGGAGCGCGCGCTGGACGATGCCGGCTGGCGAACAGCCATGGGGGACGCGGAGCTCGGCGGCATGGTCGCCGGCGCTTCCGAGAATGTCCCTCTGTTGCACGGGAGGGCCCTGGAGGTCGACGCAGGTCGAGTGCAGCGGCTGGTGCGTCGCCTCGGAGCGACCGCGGCTGCGCGCAACGTGACGGGCGCGGCGCCTCTCGGCAGGTACCGGCCGTCGCCGGACGATGCGATGCGGCTCCTCGCGGCCGCGGTGCGGCAAGACCTGGCGGACATTCGAGCGCTTGCCGCCGCGGCCGGGATCGATCAAGGTGCCCTGACCTCCATCGCAAACCTGGTGGCGTTCCCCTTGCTGCAATCCTGTGGCCGGCTGCTGGAGGGCCGTATGCCGCGCTTCTGGCCGCACGGCTATTGCCCGATCTGTGCGGCCTGGCCGATCCTCGCGGAGCGCCGCGGGCTCGACCGGACCCGGCGGCTGCGGTGCGGCCGCTGTGGCGGGGAGTGGCAGGCCCAGTGGCTCTGCTGCATCTACTGCGGCGAACGGGAGCACGAGCATCTGGGGTCGCTCATGCCTGAGGAGCGAGGAGAGAGGCTGAACCTGGAGACCTGCGCCAGTTGCCGCGGATACATTAAATCGGTGGCCACTCTCCAAGAAATTCCCGCTTTCGAGCTTCTCCTGCAGGATCTCGAGACCGTCGAGCTCGACCTGGTGGCATTGGACCGGGGCTACGGCCGGCCCGAGGAGAGTGCCTTCTCCCTCGACGTGCAGATCGTAGACCGGGCCTCCAGGAGGATCTGGTGAGGCGCGCGAGACCCTTACGTCCGGCCGAGGTCTGCCGCCGACTGCTGGCCGCTCTCAACGCTTCCGAGGGGCGCCGCCGCCGGCGTAAGCGGAACACCACTCCCGACGCGATCGGGATGGCGATCAAACGCAGGCTGTTGGAGGAGACGGTGCGGGACGATCCCGACTCCGACGTCTTCGAGGGCTGGTTGGTGGAGCGGTGTCTCTCCGCGGGCGAATCCGGAACCCGCAGTGACGCGGGGGAGTTGTTCGCCGCCAGCGGCCCGGTGCGCGCCATGGCGTTGGAGGTCCTGGCCGAGTGGCGGCTCGCGGAGACCCCGGGCCCGTTTCAACGCTGGCTCGGCCAGGGGGCGCCGTCCGACGACGCGGAGCAGCCGGGTTAGGCCGGTCGGAGGCGCCGTCCGTCTCGGATCGGTGAAGTCGTCCTGAAGCGCAGCTCGAGCCCGCACCGACACCTTCGACGAAAGGAAACCGTCGCGATGAGACGCACGATCCGAGGATGGGGCGTTCTCCCACTCCTGTTGATCCTGGTCTGGCAGGCGGGCGCCGCGCAGGCGCAGGACTCGGCTAGCACCAGGTGGCTCTCCTACGACCCGGCGACGAACACCGTGACCTTCGAGCTCGAGGCTGGAACGGTGCCGGCGAAGAGCCCGTTCAACTTCAACGGCTACACAAACGGGGAGGCCACGCTGGTCGTGCCGCCAAAGAGCACCGTCGTAATGAACTTCGTGAACAAGGATGGGACTCCTCACAGCGCGGTCGTGATCGACGACAAGGACCCGATGCCAAACATGGAGGACCGGCCCACCATCCCACGGGCGTACACTCGCAAACCGATCGAGGGACTCCCTCAGGAGGCAACGGATGTGATGCGGTTCACCGCTCCCGGCCAGGGCGACTTCCGGATCTTCTGCGGAGTCCCGGGGCACGGCCTCGCGGGGATGTGGATTCGATTCGAGGTCGACCCGGCAGCGAAGACGCCCAACTGGAAGACGAGCAAGTAAGCGGGGAGAGGGAGCGCCAACCGATCTCTGTGATTTCTATGGTCCGTCATCCGTCACGGCGGGGGGTCGCCATTAGTGGACGTAGCTGACATGCAATGCTCGGGTGATCCGTTCCGGCGCACCGACAAGGCGGCGGTAACCAACAGGAGTTCCTTCAGCACCCTTTCCTCTCGAGCCATCGCTACCTCAAAGCACGCGAGTGAGTAGATTCGCCCCCCACTCCGCCACCCGCAGGATCCATGAGCGGCGGCGGAACGTCGCCAGGTCGATCTCCCGGGCGTGGCGGAGATCGTCCATGAACATGCCCTCCATCCGCTGCCCCGCGGCTGAATCAAGCACCATGAGCGTGGATTCATCGTTGAGCGCCAGCGACCGGTTGTCGAAATTCATCGTCCCGACCGATACCCACAGGCCGTCCACCACGAACGTCTTGGCGTGGAGGGTGGTTACCCCGTACTCGTACACCCGCACGCCCGCTTCGAGGAGCGCCTCGTATCGCGCATGTGCCGCGAGCCGCGCCACCTCCACGTCGGTGCTGGGCCCGCCCACGATGATGCGGACGTCGACGCCGCGCCGGGCGGCGCGGATGAGGAGCGCCATGAAGTTCTTGTCGGGGGCGAAGTAGGCGTTGGTGATGTAGAGCCGCTCGCGCGCGCCGGCAATCGAGAGCGCGAGGAATCGCTCCGCCGGCGTACTGCCGAGCGTGGGCGCCGTGTACAGTAGCCCTGCCATCGCCACGCCGTCCTCGTACCTGTCGAGCGTCGGGCGTCCGGTCAGGAGCTCGCCGGTGGCCTCGACCCAGCCGGCCACGAACGCCGCCTGGAGCTGGCGGACCGCCGGCCCCTCGAAGCGCACGTTCGTTTCGCGCCACTCCCCGAGACGCCGCCCGCCGCCGAGCCACTTGTCGTCGATGCCGAAGCCGCCCGTCCATCCGACCCGCCCATCCACGACGATGCCGCGAATGTGCGAGCGGTTCTGCACGACCCACAGGTTCTTGAGCCGCAGCGGGCGAAACGCCACCACGTGGACACCGGCGGCCCGGAGGCGCTCCATGTAGCTCTTCGGCAATTCCGATCCGAAGGCATCGAAGAGCGCGAAGACGCGGACGCCGGCCCGGGCCCGCTCCTCGAGAACGGCGGCCAGCGTGTCGGCCACGCGCCCGGGCGCCGCGTAGTACATCTGTATCGAGATCGACCGCTGGGCCGCCCGCAGATCGGCCCAGAGCCGGGGGAAGGTGCCGTCGCCGTCGAGCGCGAGCTCGACGCGGTTGCCGGCCACGATCGGCGTGCCAGTGAGCAAGCCGACGGTCAGCGGGAACGCGGGCTCGCTGACCGCCACCGGCGTGCCATCGGCGCCCACGCCCCGGACGTGCTGCACGGCGGTGCCCCGCGTGATGAACAGGACCCCGACGGTGGCCACGACGAGGATGACCGCGGCGACGACCCAGAGTACGACCCGGAATGCCACGCCTTTCCTACCGCTGCGCGGACCTATGTCGTGGACCCCGAGTCGGCACTCGGCGCCATTTGAGTGATATGTCGCGACTCCTTTCCTGGTTCAAGTAGCGGAGATGGGGTGTCCGCGCCTTCCGCCCTTGACGGGTGTCATCCGTCTGCGCCGCACGCTCCGCCGCACGGCCCGCTCCACCCCGGTGAGAGCACCGTCCACCGCCGCCTTGAGGGAGGCGCCGCGCTTCTCGTACACCACGCTCGGAAGACCGCTCAGGACCACCTTGATCCGGCACACGTGGTCGATGCCGCCGCGGGGCCCGTTCAGGTCCTCCACACGGACGCTGACCCGTTCAATGGCAGTCGCGAACTTCCCCAGCCTCACGCCGAGCTTTCGCCGGATGTACGTCCGGTCGTCTGGCCCGAGCTCGACTCCACGCGGTCGGATGTAGGTGGGAATCAACGGCGCGTCCGAACGGCCGGACTCCCGTCGGAACGCTCGGGGCATCCGATCCGGGAAGGGTGCTCGTTTCCTGCTGTCCGGCATCGGCTCTTGGCGGCCCGACGTCTGGCGCCGCGGCGGGATCGCTCGGCTGGTGGAACCGCGACCCAGTTCATCGAGCACGTCGGTTGCCGTCACGATGCCTACGAGCCGATCCCCGTCCAGCACGGGCAGGGAGCCGATCGGCCCCTGGCGCATCAGGCTGGCTGCCTGGCGCAGGGTGGTTGCGGGGGTGGCGGTCACCAGGTGCGGGGTCATCAGATCCCGGACCAGGCGGCCGCGGCGAATATCACCGCCGCCGTGGCCCCCCAGGTCGTGCTCGGAGACGACGCCGACGACGCGCGCGCCGTCCGTGACCACGAGGTGGCGGATGCGCCGCCCTCGCATCCGTGACCAGGCGACGCTCGCCGCTTCCTCGGGGCCGATGGTGACGACCCTGGTCTTCATGAACTCGCGGAGCTGCATTGAGGCCGGCCTCGTCGTTATACGTGCCCGTACGCTTGGCGTTCTTGCCACATCCCCTGCCATCTCCCATCGGTATCGGCGCCGTGACAGCTGCAACCGTGCGTGAAGACCCTGTCAGGAATGGTCGAGGCCGCCTCGACCGCCAGGGCCATCTCCGCGGTCGGGCGTCTCCTGGAGTTTGCCCGCCTGCAGTGGCGGTCCATCGGTCGCGAATCGGAGGCGGGCGGCGATCCCTTCCGCCGTCTCATCGAGATACTCAGCGGCGTCGCCCGAGAGCACCTCCACCTCGGCTCCCCGCAGGAGGGCCGCCCGGACGGCTTCTTCCGCCTGCTCCGGCTGGGCGCGCAGGAACTCCGGGGAGAGCAGCAGCAGATCCACGGACTCGGCGCGAAGGGCGCGTTGCGTGTCGGGCACGCCCGCGGCGCCCCGCCCCAGCGCGCCGGCGCGCTCGAGCACGCGATCGAGCAACGCCCGGCTGCGCGCCGAGCGCAAGCTGCTGGCGGCACCCTCCGCGGCGCGGGTGATGGCGAGGTCCGGCGCGTCGTGATTCAACGCCGCCGACACGATCGCGCGCTCCGCGAGATGCGCCGGCAACGCCTCACCAGCCAGCTGCGACCACTCCGGCGTGCCGCCGACCAGGATCCACTCGTCGTCGCCGGCCAGCTGCGTCAGCCGCCCACCGATCGACCCGGCGAGCCGCTGGAACGCCGCCCGGCGGCGCCGGCCCGCCTGTTCGGTACCGACCGCGCCCCGGGGGGCCGGCGACGATACACCCCGCCTGGCGAACGCGGTCGGCATCGGCGCCTCGGTGTCCTCCACGGCCAGCAGGGTCATCTTGGGGAGCGCGGTGAGCACGCCCTCCGCATAACGGTAGAACCGGGCCGACTGCGAATCGACCAGCACGACGATCACCGGGCGATGCTGCTTGAGAGCGCGTACGCAGGGAGATACGAACGGCCCATCCCGCCACACCGCGAGCGTCGGCACCTGCACCGGCAACTCGGCCACATAGCGCGGCCCCCCGGGCGTGAGAAACGCCACCCATCCCGGCGCGCCCCAGACGCCGCCCAGGGGAGGCACGGGGTCATCCAACCATGCCAGCGCGCGATCGAAATCCGCCCGCTCCGACTCACTCGTGAGACCGGCGCGCGCGGCGCCGGCCGCCCCGGCGAGCGCGGGTCGCCACGCGTCCCGCAGGGCGGGGTCCGTCACCCGCGTGCCCACGTACACCGTGAGGACCTTCGTGGGGGCAAGCTCCCGCAGGAAAGCGCCCAACTCCGCCATTGTCACCATGTCGTTCCCCTGTTGAAAGTCCCGCGCGTCAGGCAGTGGCTTGCTCCGCCTGTCGCACCAGCTCGACTTCGGCCTAGATCCTGACGTCGTTTCCAACGAGCACGCCGCCGGCCGCGGAAGGTGATCGCGTGGGTCGCGCCCGGGCTCGCATCGTCGATCCGGACGACGCCCTGGACGTCGGCGAAGCGGCCCTTCAGGTCAAGATTAATGAGGTGCCTGACGGCGAACCCGACGTGGGTGTGCGCGGGGGTCGAGTCGCCAGGCGCTCACACCGGGGGAAACGCCGGGCGCGCCGGCGTGGAACGCGGGCTTACGACTTGTCTCCAGCGTGAGCCTCGACCAGCCACCGAAGCTTGTCGATATCGCGGGCAACCTCCGTGAGGATGTCGGCCGTGGCGGCATCCTCGGCCTGCTCCGCCTCGGCGATCCCTGGGCGGAGCATCCCGCCGAAAGCCCCGAGGGCATTGGTGAGGGCCATCACGTGGTCTCTCCCGGAGGTGATCCGCGACGGGTACCGGGGGAGCTCCGAGCGTTCGGCGACAGCCTGGACGACACCGTCGACGACCCCGCCGAGCTGGACCGCTCGTTCGGCCAGCAGATCGGCGTGCTGGCCCAGGTTTACGGCCACCCGTTCGAACAGGTCATGAAGCGCGATGAAGCTCGGACCCTTCACGTTCCAGTGCGCTTGCTTCGCCTGCAGCTGGAGGTCGATCGCGTCGGCCAGTCGCCGGTTCAGGGACTCGACCATTGCGGCGCGGGTTTCGTCGCCGAGCTCGCTTCCTGCGTGATGAACGGCGCTGGGTTTGCGCATTGTCGTTGTCATGGAAACCTCCTCATTCAGTGTCCGGTGAACGGAGAATTCCGCTCACTGCGCCCCTTCAGGCGATCTTCCCGGTGGCGACCGCGCGAACGATGTCGGTCTGCGAGATGACGCCCACCAGGGCCCCATTCTCCTCGACGAAGAGCCGGCGCACTTCCGCATAGAGCATGTGCCGCGCTGCCTCATGCACCTCTGCCGTCGACTCGATCGTCAGCGGCCTCGGCGTCATGATATCCCGCACCGATGTCTTCTCCATCAGGATCTGCCGCTCGCTGGAGCCGCGTGTCTCGGCCTGCGCGGCGATCACGTCGGTGGTAGAGACGACTCCGATTAGTCGGCCCCGGCCGTCCACCACCGGAAGACCAGTGACCTGCGCGTCCGCCAGAGAGGTCACGACCTCGGACACGGGTGTGTCGCCGGTCACGGTCTGTACGGCGGACTCCATGATATCAGCTACTTTCATCCCGTCTCCTGGTTGGGGCTTCCTGCTTCATCGACCATGCCTCGCGGACCTCATCGAGCCAAGATGGTGGCACGCTTCTGAAGGCAATATGAAGCCTGCCTTAAATGGGCCTCAAGTTCGCAAAACCGCAAGGCTTCTTCCTCGGTCGTTCACGCTCCCTTCATGCAGCCCCGGCTAGTCTCATGTCATGAAAACATTTGGAGCACTTCTATTCTGCCTCATCGCCCTCGGACTGGTGCCGCCCGCGTACGCGCAAGCACCACGTCAATTGCTCTCGTATGACACGGCGACGAACACCGTCACCTTCGCCCTCGAGGCGGGAGCACCGGGTACGTCGGGCCCATTCAACTTCGATGGCTACGCCAACGGCGAGGCAACGCTCGTCGTGCCTCCGAAGAGCACCGTGGTGATGAACTTCGTGAACCACGACGGTACGCCCCACAGCGCCGAGGTCATTGCGGACGCGGATCCGATGCCCAACATGGCGGGCGACCCTGCGATCCCACGTGCGTATACCAGGGACGCTGCCCACGGGATACCGCAGGGCGGAACCGATGTCATCCGGTTCACCGCTCCGGCAAGCGGCGCCTTCCGCATCTTTTGCGGGGTCCCCGGCCACGGGCTCTCCGGCATGTGGATCCGCCTGAAGGTGGATCCGGCGGCGAAGACACCGTCCTGGGTAGCCCCGTAACAGCGCCGGGCTGGCGGCACGTCGGTGCCGAGGAGCGTCAGGAGACACCCAACTACTCGAAGGAGAGGATAGCCTCATGATCGTGCAACAGGCTCAGGCAGTCTGGAAGGGCGGGCTCAAGCAAGGCGCCGGGTCGTTCCGCTCCGGCACCGTGGAAGGCAAGTATTCGTTCGCCTCCCGGTTCGAGGGCGGGGCGGGCAGCACCCCGGAAGCGCTCATCGGGGCGGCGCACGCGGCGTGCTTCTCCATGTCGCTCTCGCTCCTTCTGGGGCAGCGCGGCCTCACCCCGGACGCGATCCGGACTACCGCGACGGTGCACCTGGACCCGCAGCAGCTCGCCATCAGCCGGATCGAGTTGGAGACCGAGGCGGACGTGCCCGGCCTGGCCGAATCCGAGTTTCCGGTGATCGCCGAGCAGGCTAAGAGCAACTGCCCGGTGTCCAAGGCCTTAGGAGGTGTCCAGATCGTGCTCAAGTCGGCGACGCTGACCCAAGTGACCGCGGGCCGGGCGTAGCGGTCTAGTCGGCTCCAGCAGCCCGCCGGATGCGCGCCATGGTCGGCACGGCCACGGCGCGAGCTCGGTCCGATGGAGATCGGCGACGAAGTAGAACGCCTCCCCTCGCGTCGGACATTACAGGACGGTTCCTCGGAGAACCACGGCCGCGATCGTGAAGTAGATCACGATCCCGGTGACGTCCACCAGCGTCGCCACGAACGGGGCCGAGGCGCTGGCGGGGTCGAACCCGAGGCGCTTGAGCACGAACGGAAGCATCGAACCGGTGAGTGAGCCGAAGGTGACCACCCCGACGAGGGCGAGTCCCACGGTGAGGGCGATCAGCCGGTAGTGCTCCCCGTAGTCGTACCACCCCAAGCTCTGCCAGGCCAGGATGCGCCCGGTGCCGATTGCTCCGAGGATCACGCCCAGCGTAAGTCCGCTGGGGAACTCGCGCTTCGCCACCCGCCACCAGTCGCGGAGCGTGACCTCGCGGAGTGCGAGCGCCCGGATGATGAGCGACGTGGCCTGTCCCCCCGAGTTGCCGCCCGAGCTGATGATGAGCGGGATGAACAGGGCCAGCACGACGGCGCGCTCGATCTCGGCCTCGAACCGCCCCATGGCGGTGGCGGTGAACATCTCGCCGAAGAACAGCGCCGTGAGCCAGCCTCCCCGCTTCCTGATCATCGCCCAGAACCCGATCTGGGTGTACGGCTCGTCCAGCGCCTCCAGGCCGCCGAGCTTCTGCACATCCTCGGTCTGCTCGGCGACCAGCGCGTCGATCACGTCGTCCACCGTGACGATCCCGAGGATACGTCCTGTCCGGTCGACGACCGGAAGCGCCAGCAGGTTGTATTTCGAGATGAGGCGCGCCACGTCCTCGCGGTCCGTATCGGGGTCTACCGTGACCAGTTTGCGCAGGCTCCCGACCTCGGTCACCAGCTTGCCACGGTCGCTCAGGACCAGCTCCCGGAGCGAGACCACGTGCCTCAGCCGGCTGCCATCGGGGTCCACGATGTAGACCTCGTAGACCGTCTCCTTGGCCCCACCCACCCGCCGGATGAGCTGCAGCGCCTCCTCCACGGTCCAGGTCGGCGGCACGCTGAGGAACTCCGTGGTCATGATGCCGCCGGCCTTGTCGGGCGGATACCGCAGCAGGAGTGTCAGGGCCTCCTGTCCACGCCGGTGGAGGGCCGGCAGCAGCCGCCCGCGCTCGATTTCCGGCAGCTCTCGGAACACCATGGCCTGCTGGTCGGCCGCCATCGCATCGAGCAGCGCCCCCGCGGTCCCGACGTCCAGCGCTCGAACGATTCCCACCCGGTCCGGCAGCTCGGGATCGTCGAGCACTTGTACGGCGAGGTCGAATGGCAATGCCGCGATCACCCGGGCGGCGGCCGAGGGGGCGAGGTCCCGCAGGGCCTCGGCAACGTCCGCGGCCTGCATGCCGGCAACGACCTGCGCGAATTCGGCCGGGTCGCCGGACAGCAGGTACAGGAGCTCGGGGCTGGCAGTCATGGGTCCTCGCGAGGAGCGTTGATGTAGCGGGCCGGGCTTCGAGATCGAGCTGTTCCGCTGGCGGGAAGAACGCTTCCCGCTCCCTTCACGCCTTCTTCATACTCTGGCGGCTACCTTTCTTTTGAAACCTGTCTCGAAAGGAGTCGCCATCATGACCGCTGTCGACGTTCGCCCGACCCTGAGGCCGGCACCCGACAAGCCGGCGCTCAGCGCCATCCTGCGCGAAATCCACGGCCCATGGATCCGCGAGGTGCGCCAGCATCTGGAGCCCGCCATGGCGGCGGACGCGAGCTTCTGGGATGGGTGGGGCGTAACTCGCTATCTCGGTGATCGATTCGACAGGCAATATTGGAGGAAGAACGCCCTGGTGGCGGCCATGCTCCCACTCTTGCGTCCCCGCGACGCGGCGCTTCTCCAGGCCGACGGCGAGACACTCGAGGAGGTCCGCCGAAACCTCATTGGACTCGGACGCCGGCAGGGAGTGACCGCGACGGTGGCGACGACTTCCCGCCAGTTCCTCGAGCTCCTTCGCAATTGGCTCGCGCAGATCGAGCGACTCGCCAGCGGGCTTACCAGGGAGGATCTGCCTCACCCGGGTCGTCGGGCGCTGGCGCGACTCGAGACTGCCGCCTCGCTTCTGCGGTGACGCCGCGCAGGCGCTCTTTCTGACGCGCCGGCCGGAAGCCTCCACACCCCGGCCCCTTCATCCTCGACCTGATACGCGATACCCGCTCCCTCGCCGTGATGCCGACCCGCACCCCACTCCAAAGACCAGCCCCAGCGTCACGGTGTCGAGACCAACCTCGGGCCGGGGGCGATCGGATTGCCCATTGATAGCCGTGAAGGCGGTGGAAGGAGCTGATCCGATTGGGGCCGGCGTTCACCAGGTAGAGCCGGAGCAGCTCCTTGGGGCGGACGTCGATCGGGTGGCTCGCGTACTGCCCGGCGAGGCCGTTGAACACGATGTGGTCGGGCGCGAGGCTCAGGAGTTTCGCCCAGTCCAAGCTGCGGGTGCCGTCAGGCGCCGGCTGGGTGGTCATGTAGAACTCGCTCTGGACGAAGACGAACTCCTGGGCCTTCGGCCGGGGCGTTGCCGGGTCGACGATGATCGCACCGTACATCCCGTTCGCGATGTGCATGGCCACGGGGGCCGTACCGCAGTGATACAAGAACGCACCGGGCACGCGGGCCACGAACCGGTAATGGAGCGAGTCGCCGGGCCCCACGTTTACGTAGTACTTGCTCGGTGCGATCTCCGCCGCGTGGAAATCCATGCTGTGCGGGATGTTCGCGCGGTTCACCAGGGTGAACTCGACGGTGTCGCCCTGCCGCACGTGGAGCGCCGGCCCGGGTACCGTGCCTCCGAAGGTCCAGGCCGCATACCGGACCCCCGACGCTATGGTCACTGGCGCGTGCTTCATCTCGAGTCGAATCCGATGGAGACGGGTCCGCCCGGCGGGTGCGAGCCGCGCGAGCACCGGCGCGAGCTCAGCCTCGGGCGGCCCGATCGGCGCCTCGCCGTGCGACACATCGGCCGGGGGGGTCGTGTCGGGCCCTTCAAGAGTACTAGTCGTCGCACTTGGGGCGCCTTGGCCAACGGAGTCGGAGCGGGGAGGGTTGACGGCACGATCGGAGGGAGTGGGGGCACGGCAAGCGGCGAGAATGACGCTCAGCGTAGCCACTACCATCCGGAAGTCGCGGGACATTGGAGGCCTCCTGGTCAACATGACCGCGGAAGGAACGCGAAGATCAGCGGAACGGTTTCACCCTTGGCCAGGCATGCACCGCGAACGCGGCCGCTGCCACGGCCGCCGCGCACCGGCCCAGGAGCTGGAGGCCGGCCCAGGCGAATCCGGTCCCGCTCACGGCGGAGCTTACGACCGCCAGATTGAGGAGGATGTAGGCCAGCCATGCCGGCCGCTCGTTTCCCCGCTCCGCGCCGGAACGGAAGCGGGGAAGAATCCAGAACGCCACCTCCATGGCCAGCTGCACGCTCCACCCCAGCAGCAGGAGTTCGGCGTGAGCCGGCCGCAGCCGCGGAATCAGGGGGTCCATCGCCACCCCCCGCTGGGCCAGCAGGAGCGCGCCGAGCGCGAACCCCGTGGCGAGGTGTACCAATGCGGTACGGATCATCCAGACGCTGAGCCGGGGCACGGTCAACGCTCCCTGATTCTGGGCCAGGTGTTGGCGACAAAAGCCCATCCCGCAAGGAGCTGTGCCACCGCCGAGCCAACCAGGAGACCAGCGGCATGGCCTCCCAGCGCCGCCCAGGGTTCACCAATGATTCGCAGCAACAGGCCGACGTTGAGGAGCACGAAGCTCGCCCAACCGAGTGGTTCGCTGCCTCGTGGTAGCGCAGCCGAGTGCTTGGGAAAGAGCCAAAAGGCAACGCCGAAAATGAGCTGAGTGAGCCAACCGACCACGAGAAGATGGAGGTACGTGGGCCAGACTACCGCAAGTACCGGCATCGCCCGAGCTCCCGGGAACTGGAGTAGCACTCCCAAGATGAGCGCGGCCACGAGATACACCAGCGCGGCTCGGACGAACCAGACACTCTCGAGGTTAAGTCTGTCAGGTACCGCCCGCCCCCCGCGGCGCCCCCGTGCACCATGTGCGTGACCCACCCACCGTCGTTCAGGCCTGGGGTGCTCGCGTCGTTCGGTGTGGGCCTATCGACGACCGATGCGGACCCGCCAGACTTCGGGGCCCTCCGCTTCGTACGTCCAATCGAAGGCATCCGGACGCATGGCGAGGAACTGGCGATGCAGGGGACGCCGGTCGTGATCGTTGATGATCACTATCGCCTGGCCCCCGGCCAGGCCGTCGAACGTACGGAAGATGGTCGGGTGTTTCTCACGCGGCGGAATCACGCGTACATCGAGCTCGAGTGGCTGAGCGGACACGGATGTAGTCCTCCTGAAAGACTGCGAGAAATGTTCACGAGCGCGGAGCGCGGAAGCCGATCCGCGGCGGTGGACACAAGTTCCGCCGCTGCCCCGCCAGATGGCCTGTCGTACGATTGGCATCACATCCTGCCGCTACCGGTCGCGCCACACGTGAGGCAGTCTACGCCGCGCTCGTGAAGACCGCTTTGAGAGACTCGTGAGGGAAGCTTCATGCGCCACAAACCAAGAGTGCGGCCAGCCGACCCCGACGGCTGCGCGGCCATCTCTGGGGCGTGCCCGTGCGCCGTCGGATCGACATCGACCTCTGGAGGACGCCCAAGTCCGCCGCCAGGGCGGAGATGGCCGGAGATGTGCAAGCGGCTGACTGTGGGTAGCGGCGTTACGACGTGGGATCGTGGGGAAGGTACTGGCTCTCGACGAGCTGAAACCTCAACCCGCGCAGGACGTCGCCTCGGCTGACGACCCCGACCAGCGCTGGAAGGCCGCCTCTCCGATCGACGACGGGAAGGCTGTGCAGCTTCGTTTCCACCATCAGGTCAGCCGCCACTACGAGCGGGTCCTGCGGTTCGACGGAGATGACGGCGTAACGCATCAGGTCGGCGACCCGTGCGGTGCCGATGGCGGTCGGCGCGGGAGCTGGGGGCGCCCGATCGGCCAGGAAGAGCCGGAGCACGTCCAGCTTGGAGACAATCCCCAGCAACCGGTCCTGCTGGTCCAGCACCGGAAAGGCATTGTAGTCATGGCGGTCGAACAGGGCCAGCAGATCGACGACAGAAGACGTCGGCGTCGCCGTGACCGGGGAGGTGCTCATCACTTCGTGGACGGTCATGGTGGTCATGGGACGGCAGCTCTCCTCAAAGGCGCCCTGGCGATGGAGCCTCGGGCGGAGCGCACGCCCGTACAGGACGTTATCGGGAACGCGCAGGGATCGCCAGCGCCAGATCGCCCTCGCCACTGCCCTTCGGACCTTCGGCTCCGCAAGAACTATCCCCGGGATCGCTGAGGCGGAGCAGACGGGGGTGTCGAAGGCCCGCCAAGCGCCGACTTTCCCCGCAACAGCGTCGAGGCATGGCCGGGGTTGGCGCTGGGGGCGAACACGACACAACTTCAGGTGTGCGCCGGGGCAGGCCAGGTCTCCAATGACGGCCACTACATTCGAGGTGTCTCCATGGACAACGTCGCACGCCAGCTCATCGCCTCCCACCTCGTGGAGGGCACGATGCGTCCCGGCGATGAGATCGCACTTCACATCGACCAGACCCTTACGCAGGATGCCACGGGGACGCTGGTGATGCTCGAGCTCGAGGCGATGGGTCTCGATCGCGTGCGGACCGAGGTCTCGGTCCAGTACGTTGACCACAGTCTCATCCAGGAAGATCACAAGAACCCGGACGACCACCTCTTCCTGCGCAGCGCGTGCAGGCGCTTCGGGCTGTGGTACAGCCCGGCGGGAAACGGCGTCAGCCATCCGGTCCACCAGGAGCGTTTCGGCAAGCCGGGCAAGACCATGCTCGGCTCCGACAGTCACACACCGGCGGCGGGCGCTATCGGCATGCTCGCCATCGGCGCTGGCGGCCTTGAAGTAGCCCAGGCCATGGCGGGCCGACCCTTCTACGTGAAAATGCCCGAGATCTGGGGCGTCGAGCTGGCCGGAGAGCTGCCCGACTGGGTGAGTGCGAAGGACGTGATCCTGGAGCTGCTGCGCCGGCACGGGGTGCGAGGCGGGATCGGCCGGATCATCGAGTATCACGGGCCTGGCCTCCGCGGGCTTTCCGCGATGGATCGGCACGTCATCGCGAATATGGGCGCCGAGCTTGGCGCCACCACCACGGTCTTCCCGTCCGACGACGAAGTCCGACGCTTCCTCCGGGCGCAGGGGCGTGAGGAGGACTGGATCGAACTGGTCGCAAACGGCGCCAACTACGACGCTCACGAGAAAATCGATCTCTCGACGCTCGAGCCGCTGATCGCTCTGCCTACGAGCCCCGGCAATGTGGTGCCCGTGCGCGAGGTGGCTGGACAGGAGATTTATCAGGCGTATGTCGGCTCTTCCGCCAACCCGGGCTACCGCGACTTCGCGGTGGCGGCCGAGATCGTCAGGGGCAGGCGGGTGCACGACCGGGTCTCCTTCGACGTCAACCCGACTTCCCGGCAGATCCTGGAAAACCTCGTGCGGGACGGTCATCTCCTGTCCCTGCTTCATGCGGGGGCGCGCATCCACCAGGCCGGCTGTAACGGCTGCATCGGGATGGGGCAGGCGCCCGCCAGCGACAAGATCAGTCTTCGCACCGTGCCGCGGAATTTCCCCGGCCGCTCCGGGACGCGCGACGACAAGGTCTACCTCGTGAGCCCTGAGACCGCCGCCGCCTCGGCATTGACCGGCGTGATCACCGACCCGCGTGGCCTCGCCATCGCGTACCCGAGGATCGCCGATCCCTCTACGCCGCTGCTCAACGCCGAGATGCTGGTGCCACCCCTCCCGCCCCCGGAGGCCCGCCAGGTCCAGCTTGAGCGGGGCCCGAACATCGCCGCATTGCCCGAGCTCGATGTATTTCCGGACGAGCTCTCGTTGTCCGTCATACTCAAGGTGGGCGACGACCTTTCCACCGACGAGATCATGCCGGCCGGCGCGCGGGTACTTCCCTACCGGAGCAATATCCCGAAGATCAGCGAGTTCACCTTCGACATGGTCGACCAGAGCTATCCGGCCCGGGCCATGGCGGTGCGGGAACGCGGCGGCCACGCCGTGGTGGCTGGCCGCAACTACGGTCAGGGCTCGAGCCGTGAGCATGCGGCCCTGGCGCCCCGCTATCTCGGGCTGCGCATGGTCATCGCTCGGGGGTTCGCGCGCATACACTGGCAGAATCTCGTCAATTTCGGCGTCTTGCCGCTCACGCTCGCCGACACTTCGGAGTACGATCGGCTCGCGATGGGCGACGTTGTGAAGCTGCGAGCCATCCGCCGGCAGATTCGTGAGGGCCGCCGGATCGAGGCCGAGAACGTGACTCGACGGCATGTCTTTTTCCTGCATCACGAGCTGTCCGGCCGGCAGGTGGACGTGCTGCTCGCGGGCGGCCTCATCAACTGGATGCGGGAGGAGCTGGTAGCGGGCGGCCCCGCCTTCTCCGGCTCGGACGGGTCGGCTGGTGACGACTAGCGGTCGGGAATTCTCTCACGATCGCTGAAGGCTGTCGGGATGAAGGCCGCTTCAGCATTTCTTCCAACCACCTTCACGCGCTCGGTGATAGATTGGCCGTTGCTGATCGTAGGCCGCGTGCGTTGCGCGGAGCTGTGCCGCAGCTCAGGGAGTCGCATGCTCGAGGGGATGATAATGAGCCTCGTCCTTCTCGGCGGGACGCTGGTCACCGAGGTTGCGGGGCGTTGCCTAGGCGTGAGCTTGACGCTGCGGTGTGGGGTGCACCGGACGCGGGTGTCCGAGATGCGAATGGGCCGGGCGCGCTTGGTCGGGCGGCTCCATGAAGGAGTCGCCCCGAGCGCCCCGGATCGGTCTCGGAGCGCACCCGGGCCGTGAGGCTATCCGTCTGTAACGGTAGTCGACACGAGCATACAGGGGGCAGCACGTCGCCCCACCCGCGCTCCGCGCGTGGTGGGGCGACGTGTTTTCGGACGGTCAAGCCACCAGAGCCCCGTGAGGTAGGACACGTGGCCGGTCAGGATCGAAGGAGGTAGACATGCGAGCACAACGTAGCACGAATCGATCCGAGTTCCGATTGTTCCAGGACGAGCAGGAGATCGGGTACATCGAGGGCACCACGGTGGGGTTCCGCGGCTTTGCGACCTCCGCTGAGGCGGCATTGGCGGCCTCGGTGGCGCATCGTGGCCTGGCTCGGCGACGTGGAGGGCCGGAACCGTCTCAGGATTCGCTCCAGGATTTCCTGATCGTGGAGCGCGGGCCCACCCTACACGTCATCGCGCGAGCCGCGGAGCTGGCGACGCTACGCCCGCCGGACCCCGAAGGATCACCCGTGGCGGGCTGGGGGTTCGAGATCGAGCTGTTGCCGGAGGAACGACTCGACGTTTTCGCGACCGCGCGGGCTCGCGTCATGTGGCGCGCGCTCCGCAGCACCGGGATCCATCGGCGCATGCTGCAGTTCGGTGCCGAGACCCCAGCGTCCGTCTAGTTCACGACCGACATCGAAGAAGGAGAAGAGTATGGCTGCGTCGTTCGCCTATGCACCCATTCCCGTATCGGCCCTGAGCGAGGCCCAGGTTGCGGAGCTGCACACCGAGCTGACACAGGAGCTGCGCCGGCTGATGCCAGGTGGGCTCACCCCAAGAAGTCTCGATGTGCGGGCGCAGGCCAGGATACAACTCATCCTCGACGCGCTGAAGCGCGTTCGCGCAGGGATATACGGTGCCTGTCTGGTATGTCGGTCACCGATTCCTTACGAGCGTCTCGCGGTCATACCCGAGACGAAGACGTGCGTCGACTGTGGCTGAGACCGGGGTGCGATAACATGATGCCTGACCCTCAGGTCCTCCGGTCGCCCGCCACGGAGGAGCGCCACGTGTGCCTCCAGCGCATCCTCGTCGGCGTGGACTTCCGCCAGCCGTCGCTGGCAGCCGCCAAGTGGGCTACCGCTCAGTTCGGCGCAGGCGCGGCCATCGAGCTCGCGCACGTACTTCCTATTCCTGAGGCCCCCGGCTTCTTACGGCCGCTGATGCCAGCCCTGGACGACCGGTTGGAGACCGCCCGCCCGCTGCCGAGCCTACGCGGTTTCGCCGAAACGCTGGGGACCGAACAGCTGTCGGTGCAGATACGGGTAGGCCCACCGGTCGACACGCTCCTCGAGCGCGCCAGGAGCTTCGAGTCGGATCTCGTGGTACTCGGCCGGACGTCTGTGAGCGGAACCAGGGGTCGCACGGTCGAGCGCCTCGTCCGACGACTGTCCGTGCCGGCACTAGTCATCGCTGGAGGGGTCACAGAGCGGCCACGGCGCATCCTCGCGGCGGTCGATGACTCCGAGATGGGGTCCACGGTGGTGGACTGGGCCGCTGCGCTCGCGGGATACTTCGACGCGGAGCTCACCCTCCTGCACGTCCTCAGCAAGACGCTTCAGATATACGAGGGGCTCTCGGAAGGCGTCGAGGAAAACGGCCATGGACGGTTGGAGGAGAGCTCTCGCTCGGAGCTCTTGACTCACGCGTGGCTACGAGGGCTGTACCGGCTCACCGTCGGGCAGTCGCTCGCAGGCCGCACGGCCGTTGCCGTCGGAGCACCGGGTCCGGCGATCTTGGATCAAGCTCGGACCACTCGAGCCGATCTCATCGTGGTAGGACGGAATGGCGCGCACGCCGCCGGAAACACCGACATCGGCGCGGCGGCCCGATTGGCGCTCCATGGGTCGCGGGTGCCGGTATTTGTCGTGCCACGTACCGAGGTATCCCCGCGATGGCTGGGGCGGGCCGCGGCGGGCGAGGATCAGAACCTGTCTCGTGGCGATGTGAATCCGAGGAGCGTCGAGCCGCCACAAGCGCCAGCGTCCCCATCCCCCCTCGGGCGAGGTTGAGTGTCGTCGGCTGTCAAAGAGCATGCTCAGAATTCTTTGCTCTCAGAGACGGCATGGCACAGCCTCCCCGGGGAGGAAGTGCTGCGGCGCCTCGGGTCCGGGGAAGGCGGGCTTGCCGACCCGGAGGCCGCCCGCCGGTTCCGCGAGCACGGACCCAACGCCTTCCGGGTGACGGAGCCCGCCTCCGCCTGGAGGATTGCGCTGGCACAGCTCCGGAGCGTCATCGTCGCGCTGCTGGTCGGAGCCGCGCTGATGGCGCTGCTCTTCGGAGAGCAGCTTGATGCCGCAGCGATCGGCGTGGTGCTGCTGCTCAACGTCGGTATCGGTTTCGTCACCGAGCTCCGCGCAAACCGGGCCATGGAGGCACTGCTCGGCCTGGAGGTAACTCGGGCCCGGGTGGTTCGGGACGGACGTTTCTCGCGCGATCGACGCGAGCGAGCTCGTGCCAGGCGACGTGATCCAGCTCGAGCCCGGTCAGGCGGTCCCGGCCGACGCCCGGCTGGTCGATGCCGTGGAGCTCCGTATGGTGGAGGCGTCGCTCACTGGCGAGTCGCTCCCGGTGGACAAGCGGGCCGATGCCGTGCTCGAGGCCGACGTGCCGCTGCCCGAGCGCGTCACCATGCTCTACAAGACTACAACGACCGTTGCCGGCCGAGCTCGCGCCGTGGTGGTGGCGACCGGGATGGCCACGGAGGTGGGGCGGATCGGCGAGCTGGCGGGGGCGGTCGTCGATGAAGCCACGCCGCTCGAGCGGCGGCTGGACGCCTTGGGTCGCCGGCTCGCCGGCGGGGCGATCGCGGTCGCCGTGCTGGTCGCGCTGCTCGGGCTGCGACAGGGGATCCCGCTGGGCGAGCTGCTGCAGACGGCCATCGCGCTGGCGGTGGCCGCCGTGCCGGAGGGACTACCCGTGGTGGGGACCATCGCCATGGCGGTGCGAGTTCGCCGCATGGCTCGGCGGCGCGCGCTTATCCGCCACCTTCCAGTGGTCGAGACGCTGGGCTCGGCAACAGTCATCTGTACCGACAAGACGGGCACCCTCACGGCCGGGGAAATGACCGCGACCGTCATCCGACTCGACGACCGCGAGGTGGCCATCTCGGGGGTGGGCTACGCGCCGGAGGGCGGCTTCAGTTCCGAGGGCGCTGCGCTGGATCCGGCAGATGACCCGCGGCTCGCCCTCGCGCTCCGGATCGGGGCGCTAGCCAACGGCGCCGACGTCGTGCGGTCGGACGACGCCTGGGTGCCACAGGGTGATCCGACCGAGGCCGCACTGCTGGCGGCGGCTCGCAAGGCAGGTCTGGACCGCGCGCGTCTCGTGGTCGAATGGCCGCAGGTGGCCGAGCTGCCCTTCTCCAGCGAACGCATGCTGATGGCCACCTTCCACCGGACCGGCGCGGGGACGCTGGCGATGGTGAAGGGAGCGCCGGAGCGGGTAGTGGAGCGGAGCGAGTGGATGCTGACTGGGAAGGGTACTCGCATCCTTGACCAGGCCGGGCGAGACGATCTGCTCCGGATCAACCGCGAGCTCGCCGCTCGCGGGCTCCGGGTTCTGGCGCTCGCCACCGGGACGGGTACGGGCGACGGCGGCGATCTCACCGGCCTCACCTGGGTAGGGTTCGTCGGACTGAGCGACCCGCCTGCCTCCGGGGTACAGGAGACGATTCGCACGTTTCGCGAGGCGGGGATCCGCACGGTCATGATCACTGGCGACCAGCGGCTCACCGCCCAGAGCGTTGCGCGGGAGCTGGGGCTGATCGGGCCCGGGGACCGGATGCTCGACGGCCGCGAGCTGGACCGGCTGTCCGACGACGAAATGCACGATGCGGTGAGCCAGGTGGCCGCCTACAGTCGGGTTAGCCCCAAGGCCAAGCTCCGGATCGTGGCGGCCCATCAGCAGCAGGGCCAAGTCGTCGCGATGCTGGGCGACGGGGTCAACGACGCGGCGGCGCTCCGCAAGGCCGACATCGGGGTAGCCATGGGCAGGCGGGGCACCGACCTGGCCAAGGAGGCGGCCGACCTCGTCCTGGAGGACGACCGGTTCCCAACCATCGGAGCAGCCATCGAGGAAGGCCGGGTGATCCTCGACAACATCCGCAAGTTCATCTTCTATCTCTTCAGCTGTAACCTGGCCGAGATTCTGGTACTGCTCGGCGCGGGGATCGCAGGGCTGCCCGCGCCCCTGCTGCCGCTCCAGATCCTGTGGCTCAACCTGCTGACCGATACCTTTCCGGCGCTCGCGCTGGCGCTCGAGCCTCCCGAGCCGGGAATCATGCAGCAGCCACCGCGAAATCCGAGTGCCGCGATCCTGTCCGGCGCGATGGTTCGCGAGTCGCTGGCTTACGCCGCCCTCATCAGCGGCTCCGCACTCGCCGCCTTCGTGTGGGGACGGGCCGGCGGCGGGGACCCGGGGCGAGCGACGACGCTCGCGTTCGTGACCCTCGCGCTGGCGCAGATCTTCCACCTCGCCAACGCGCGCAGCGTGCTACCGGTCATAACACTCCACCGTGTGCTGGCCAACCCTCACGCGCTGGTGGCGGTCGGCCTCGCAGTTGGACTCCTGGTGCTCGCGTTTCAGGTCCCCATCCTCAGCGACGTGCTCGGCCTCCACCCGCTCTCCGCGCGTGACTGGCTGATGATAATCGCGCTCGGCCTCGTCCCGATGATCGCCGGGCAGACGGTCAAGTGGCTGCGGGCGCGATGCCGATGGAGGGGGATTCCTAGGACTGTCGCACCATCGCATGAATGCGATGCAACAGTTCGTCGAACTTGAAGGGTTTGCCCATGTAGTCATTGACTCCCACCGCCCGGCCGCGGAGTACGTCGTCGGCCGAGTCACGAGCGGTCAGCATCAGAATGGGAATCTGTTGCCCCCGACCACGGATCTCCGCCGCGACCTGAAGCCCGTCCTTCTTTGGCAGCATGAAGTCGAGCAGGATCAGGTCATACGCCCCGGCGCCGGCGAGCTCGACGGCTTCCTCTCCATCACGGGCCCAATCGACGAGGAACGCCTCCTCCCGGAGACCCACCTCGAGGAAGGCGCCCACCTTGGGATCGTCCTCGACCAGCAGGATCTTCATGACGGGAACTTATCTCCTCCCCGCTTCACGCGTTCCTCGGATCATTGCGGCTTTCCCGCCGTTGCCGCTCCGTGACGGTGCGTCGTGCGGACGTCGCTGGAACCGGGGGCTCAGGGCGACAGTGGGACGTCATCGGAGTCGCCGCCGTTGCGGAGGATGAAGCCTACCCCGCGGATAGTCGCCAGCATCGGCTCGCCGGTCGCCCGGGTCAGCTTCCGGCGCAGGTTCCCGACGTGGACATCCACCACGTTGCTCTCGGGATCGAAGTGCATGTCCCAGACCTTTTCCAGGAGCGTGGTGCGGCGCACGACCTCCTCGGGATGGAGCAGGAAGTACTCCAGGAGTTGGAACTCCTTCGGAGTGAGATCCAGTGGCCGGGCGTTCACCGTCGCGAGGTGGCGCAGCCGGTCGAGGGTGACGGTGCCGTAACGAAGTACCTCCAGCCGTTCGGCTCCGCCACGCCGGTGGAGCGCCCGGATTCGGGCCAGCAACTCGTCGAACTGGAACGGCTTGGGGAGGTAGTCGTCGGCGCCGGCATCCAACCCGCGGACCACGTCCTCGACCGCGTCGCGGGACGTGAGCATGAGGATGGGAGTGCTCCGGCCCTCCCGCCTGAGCTCGGTGGCGATCTGGAAGCCGGTCTTCTTTGGCAGCACTACGTCGAGCAGGATGACGTCGTAGTCGTAGACGTGGGCCAGCATCGTAGCCTCGTCGCCGTCAGGGGCCACGTCCACGACATACCCCTCCTCTTTCAGCCCCTGCTCGATGAAACCGGCGACCTTACGGTCGTCTTCGACCACGAGGATCTTCATGGCGGCAGAATCTCAGGTGCCTGGCTGAGCCCGAGCGGGAGGTGAGATGACGATTTCTTCATAATGCGCCGGCGGGAACCTCCAGGATGAAACACCCGCCGGTTCCTGGCCGCGGCACCGCACGGAGCTCGCCGCCAAGCAGCTGGGCAAGCCGCCGGGAGAGGGGCAGACCCAGACCGAGCCCACGACTCTCTTCGCCTGCCTTGGTCACATAGATGTCGAAAATCCGCTCCACCTCACTCGGCGGGACCCCAGGCCCTTCATCCTCCACCTGATAGACGATTCGTCGCTCCCGGGCGGTAATGCTGACCCGCACGGCACTCCGCTCGGGAGCATACTTGATGGCGTTTCCGAGCAGATTGACCAGGATCTGCTCGACCCGGCTGGCGTCCGTCTCGCAGCTCGGCAGATCGGGGCTGGGCTCGAGTCGCAGGGTGACCTGCTTGAGGTTGGCCGCCGGGGTCACGCGGCCCATCGCGCGGCTGGCCATGGACACGGGCTCGACCGCCCGGATGACGGGCTTCAGGCGGTCCTCGTCCAGCCGGCTCAGATCCAGCAGGTCGTTGATCAGTCCGACCGCCTGCTGGGCCGAGTCCAGTACCTCGAACGCGGCGCGCGGGACCGTCGCCGGGTCCTTCTTCCGGACCAGCATCTGCGACCAGCCGTAGACCGCCGCCAGCGCGTTGCGGAGCTCGTGATTGACCATCGCGAAGAATCGCTCCCGGGTCCGGTGGAGCTGCTGGACTTCCTCCAGCAGCCGGGCGCTCTCCTCGTGGTGGCGCACATTCTCGACCGCCGCCGCGGTCTGAACCGCGAGCAGAGTCGCGATGTTCTCGTCCTCTGCGGTGAACAGCCCGTCACCGGTCTTTTCGGTGAGGTAGAGGTTCCCGAAGACGCCCCGCTGGCCGACGATCGGGACGCCGAGGAACGAGCGCATCGGCGGATGGTGGGGGGGAAACCCGTAGGAGTCGGGGTGCTTGGTGAGATCCGGCAGCCGGATCGGTTTGGCCTCGCGGATGACGAGGCCAAGAATGCCGTGGCCCCGTGGCGGTGGGCCGATGCGGGCCCTGAGCTCGGAGTCGATCCCGTATGTGGTGAAGCTCTCCATGACCTTGCCGTCCGGCGCGATCACTCCAATCGCGGCGTAGCGGGCGCCGACCACTTCCGCGGCCACCTGCACCACGCGGTACAGGACCCCTTCGAGTGAGATCTCGGTGAGGAGCGCCGAGGTGGCCATCACCAGCCGCTCGAGCCGTTCCTGCGCTGAGGGAGGATGGGCGGCGGAGAGGGAGGCCATACCGAAACATACCGCCAAGACGCGGGGCCGTAACCCACCGGAAGGCTTCCTGCCCTCTTAATCCTTTCTTCACCGATGCCCGGCTATTCTGCAAATCGAATCTTGGGAGGTTACTGGTGGATCTCAATCACATTCTGGCAGCCGCGGACGAATCCGATGCCGGGCGCCAGGCCGTCCGATCTGCCATCGATCTGGCCGCGCGTGCCCGTGCCCGCGTGACGGTCATGCGCGCGGTTCCGGTCGGCGCGATGACGGTCGCTGCAGGAGCGACCGGGGCCCACGGTTTGGCCGGAGTGGAATGGAGAGCGCCGCGATTCCGGACCTGCAGCGATGGATTGAGTCCGACCTGCGCGCCCAGCGCGAGGCGCCCCCAGTAGAGGTAGGCATCGCGTCCGGCGTTCCCGGAATCGAGATCTGCCGGCTAGCGGAGCGGCGCGAGGCAGATCTGCTGGTGCTCGGGAGGAAGCAGCGCTCGCAGTGGAAGCGGCTACTGCTAGGGGATACCGCGGACGCCGTGGTCCGGCGGAGTCGGATCCCGTGCCTGTTCGTTCCGCCCAACAGCGGCCCACTCAGCCGGCTGCTCGTGGCGCTCGACGGCTCGGAGCGCGGCATGGTCGTGCTCAAGGAGGCTGCCGGTTTCGCCCGGAGCGCTGGTGCCAGTCTCCGGGTCGTCACGGTCGAAGGCGGTCCGGACGATGAGCCGGCCGAACTGGCATCGGCGCTTCCCGTCGCGCGGAGCGTGAGGCTGCAGGTGCAGGTGGAAGAACTCCTCTCCCGGGAAGTGGTGGCAGGAGCCGTCCCCGGCGTAGAGGTGAGGCGTGGAGCGATCCCGGAGCAGATCCTCGCCGCGGTGCGCGAGAGCGGCTCTGACGTCCTGGTTATCGGCTATCATCGCGGCGGAATGCCCGGACTCATCGGGACCGGCAGCATCGCCCGGCACTTGGCCCATACCGCGCCGTGCGCGGTGCTCACCATCCCGTTATGAGGCGGCGATCGGCCGCCCGGTCGCCGGAGGTCAGAATGAGAAGCAACATCGGTACGAGGCAACGCCTGGTGCGGCTGATGGCCGGGCTGGGAGGCCTTGGGCTTTACGGGGTACTGACTCCCCCTTGGCAATACCTCGCGCTACTGGGACTGATCCCGCTGAGCAGCGCGCTCACCGGTTTCCGTTCGGAGCGCGGATCGCTCGGCCGGAACCCCTGGCGCCCCCGGGCCGGTGGCGGGAGCAGTAACCGCAGCCGCACTTCTCTCGACGGACCGTCCCGCCGACGGCGATACCCGCCCCGGGTTGCTTCAGGAATCCCGAACGAACTGGCTCCGAGAGGCCGTAGGACCCTCCGCCTCCCTCCGGAGCCTTCTGCCCTCCGCTCGATCGGCCGATCGGAAGACGCCCGTGACGCGTAGTGTCCGGCCGTTCCGCTCGATCCTGGTACCCCTCGACGGCTCTCCCTTCGCGGAGCAGGCGGTCCCGCTGGCACTCGCGATCGGGCGGGCCGCGCGGAGCAAGGTGCGGCTCGTGCTGGTCCACCAGGTGCCGGCGAATCCCCTCAGTGTGGAGGCCGCACGATTCTACACCTCCATGGAGTTGGCGGTTCGGAGGTCGGAACGCGACTACCTCCGCCGGCTGGCCACGCAATCGCGGAAGCCGCCAGGCGCCCAGGTCGTCTCCGCGCTACTCTCTCCAGGGCGCGCGAGATGCCCTCGCCGATGCCGGAGTTCGCTCCGGTCACCACCGCCGTTTGCCCGCTGAGCAGGCTCACGTGTCCGTTCATACCTCACCCCTCCTCAGATCCGCCGCCGCTGCCGCGTCGACCAGCCAGCGTAGGCGGCCGCTCCGGGGCGCGACCACCTGCGCCGGAAGGGCGTCGGGCTGATGCGGTCCGTCGAGCACCCGGCCCAGCGTCGCCGCCTTCCCGCGACCGGAGACCAGGAACACGACCTCCCCGGCGGCGTTGATCACGACGGGAGTGAGCGTGACGCGCCACATCGGCTCGGCCACGACCTGCTGCGCCACCACCCATCGCCCACGCTCGTGGACTGCGGGCATACCTGGGAAGAGCGAGGCGGTGTGACCGTTGTCGCCCATGCCGAGGAGAACGAGGTCGAAGCGCGAGCCCGGCGCGTGGCGCGGCGGGCCGTCGGGCGTGGCGAACGCCTGCCGCAGCGCCCGCTCGTACGCGGCCGCCGCCGCGGCCGGGTCGTCCTCGCCGCGGATGCGGTGGAGGTTCGCAATGGGCAGGGGAACGTGGTCCAGCAGGCTCTCGCGCGCCAACCGGTAGTTGCTCGCCGGATCGCCCGGCGGCACGCAGCGCTCGTCCCCCCAGAACACGTGCACGCGCGGCCAGTCGACGCGCCGGGCGTAGGCGTCGGTCGCGAGCAGCGCGTACAGGCTGGCGGGCGTGGAGCCGCCCGACAGGGCGACCGCGAACCGACCCGACACCCGGATGCTCTCGGCGGCGCAGCGGACGAACGCCTCGGCGGCCGCCCGCATGAGGGCATCTACGGTCGGGAACACTTCGGCCCCAGCTATCCCACTCGCATCTCGCGACGGCATCGTCAGGCCTCCCTGGCACGGCGGTCCGTTACGCGGACTTTCTCTTGCGCGGCGACTCCGTCTGCCACAGTCGAAACCCACCGATGAACGCATTCGCGTTGTGCCCCGACCGAGCGCCGGCCGGAAGGCGCTTCAAGCGCTTCGCGTTGCCGCCGCTGATCACCACGTCGTCGGCCCCGAGCGCAGCCTCGAGGCGTCGGACGACGCCGGCCACGTGCCGCCGCCACTTCTTCGTCCCGAGGCGCTTGAGTCCGCGTCGCCCCACGTAGTCTTCGTAGGTGCGGCCCTTCCGATAGGTGAGATGCGCCAGCTCCATGGGCTCCAGCACGCCGTCGATGATCACCGCCGACCCGAGGCCCGTGCCGAGGCCGAGGAACAGCATGCGGCCGCCGCGGTAGCTCCCGAGCGCCTGCATCGCCGCGTCGTTGATCACCTTCAGCGGGCAGCCGAACGCCCGTCGAAAGTCAAAGCCCACCCACCCGCAGCCCAGGTTGTGGGGCTCGACGACCGGTCGCCCGTGGATGACGAGCCCGGGATAGCCGATCGACACCACGTCGTAGCGCCAGCCGGCGGTCAGCCGCTTGACCGCCGACACCATCTCGCGCGCCGTCATCGAGGGTCCCGACGGGATCTTGCGGGGCGTCCGGCGCCCGGTGGCCAGCACCTTCACGTGCGTCCCCCCCACATCGATCACGAGGACCTTCAGCCGGCGGGCTGCACCTGGCGGCCTGGGGTCGGTCATCCGCGCACCCGGTGGTCGACTCCGGCCCGGGTCTGGAGCTCCGCGGCGAGTTTCGGAGGATGCTCGATCGGCCTGATGGTGCAATCGAGAATGAAGTTTGCCTGCCGGTCCTGCTCGCTCACCCGCGCGAGCGTCGAAAGCGGGCCACCAGCTCCCGCGCCGCGGTGACGATGTGGTCGGGCTCGAACCCGAAGTGCTGCGCCACGACCTTCATCGGCGCGGACAGGCCGAAGGAGCGCATCCCCAGGGTCGTACCTTTGCTGCCGGTGAATTGCGCCCAGCCGAAGGTGGAGGCCGCCTCCACCGAGACCCGGGCCTCGATCTCCGGCGGCAATACACTGTTCCGGTAAGCTTCCGGCTGCTCCTCGAAGATCTCCCACGAGGGCATGCTGACGACCCTCGCGCCGATCCCTTCGGCCGCCAGCCGCTCGCGGGCCTCGAGGCAGAGCGACACCTCGCTGCCGGTCGCGAGCAAGAGCACGTCTGGCTTTCCGGAGGGCGCCTCCGCCAGGATGTAGGCACCTTGTGCGACACCATTGGCCGCTCCGCACGCCGCGCGGTCGAGGGTGGGGAGAGGCTGGCGGGAGAGAACCAGGCAGACCGGCCGGTCCTTGAGCTGCAGGATGACCCGCCAGGCCTCGACGACCTCGTTGGCGTCGGACGGACGCAATACGATCATTCCCGGCATGGCGCGGAGCGACGCCAGGTGCTCGATCGGCTGGTGGGTGGGCCCGTCTTCCCCGACGCTGATCGAATCGTGGGTCCAGATGTAGATCACCGGCACTTCCATCAGTGCGCTGATCCGGAGCGCGCCCCGGCAATAGTCGGTGAACACCAGAAAACTCGACCCGTAGGGCCGGAGGCACGACAGCGCCATGCCGTTGACGATCGCACACATGGCGTGCTCGCGGACGCCGAAGTGGAAGTTGCGCCCGGCGTAGTCTCCGCCGCACCCCGGGGCCTGGAACTCGCCCGCCCCCTCGAACGTCAGCCGGGTCTTGGTCGAGGGCCACAGGTCGGCGGACCCGCCGAGCAACCAGGGGACCCGGGGCGCGATCGCGTTGAGGGCCTGGGCCGAGGCGTCCCGCCCGGCGACGCCCTTGGGGTCGGGCGGAAAGGTCGGGAGGTCGTGGTCCCAGTCGGGCGGCAGCGCGCGTCCCGGCAAGCAGCCGACCTGAAGGCCCGCCTCGGGAAACTGCTTCCGGTACGCCGCGACCCGTTCGGTCCACCCGGCGCGGTGGGTGGCGCCGCGCCGGCCGAGGTGCGCCTGGAAGTGCTCCCGGACACCATCCGGAACCAGGAACTGCGCGTCGGGATCCCACCCGTAGACTTCCTTCGTCAGGCGGACTTCCTCGGCACCGAGCGGCTCGCCGTGGGCCTCGCGGGTGTCCTGCCGATGGGGAGCGCCGTAGCCGATGTGACTCTCGACGATGATCAGCGTCGGCCGATCATGGGTGGCCAGAAAGGTCTCGTAGGCGCGGGTCAGCATGTCGAGGTCGTTCGCGTCGCTCACCCGGGTCACGTTCCACCCGTACCCCAGAAATCGGGTGGCCACGTCCTCCGTGAACGCAAGATCGGTCGAGCCCTCGATGGTGATCCGGTTGCGGTCGTAGATCCAGCACAGATTGGAGAGCCTGAGGTGTCCGGCCAGGGAGGCGGCCTCGGAGCTTACCCCCTCCATCATGCAGCCGTCGCCACACAGGGCGTAGACATTGTAGTCGAAGAGCTCGAAGTCGGGTCGGTTGTAGGTAGCGGCGAGCCACCGGCCGGCCACGGCCATGCCGACGCTCATCGCCACCCCCTGCCCCAGCGGACCGGTCGTCGCCTCCACGCCGGAGGTCCAACCGTACTCGGGATGACCCGGGCAGCGGCTCCCCGCCTGCCGGAAGTTCCTGATGTCGTCCAGCGTCACCGCCGGGTGCCCCACCTCCTCGTACGACTCGTTGGCGGCCTTGACCCCGGTCAGATGAATCAGACTGTAGAGCAGCATCGAGGCGTGGCCGTTGGAGAGCACGAAGCGGTCCCGGTTGGGCCAGCGGGGATCCTCGGGATCGTAGCGGAGAAACCGCTGCCAGAGGCAATACACCGTGGGGGCGGCAGCCATCGGGGTCCCCGGGTGCCCGGATTTGGCGGCCTGAACCGCGTCGATGGAAAGCGTGCGGATGGTGTTGATGCAGAGCCGATCGAGCTCCGCCGGGTCCTTCGCGGCCGCCGGGCGAGCCGGGGCCGTTCGTGTCGATGTCATGTCGGTTGTCCCCCGGGCCCGCCTTTACCGCTGCGGTACCGCTCGATGAGCCGGGTGGTGGAGCTGTCGTGTGAGGTCGTCGGCTCGGTTACGCCTGCCAGCTCGCGTACGATCCGCGTGGCCAGAACCTTGCCCAGCTCGACGCCCCATTGGTCGAATGAATCGATCTGCCAGATGGTCCCCTGGGTGAAGACGCAGTGCTCGTACAGGGCGACCAGCTTCCCCAGCGTCTCGGGGGTCAGCCGCTCGGCCAGCAGTGTGCTGGTCGGCCGGTTCCCCTCGAACACCCGGTGCGGCACGAGCCATTCCGGGGTGCCCTCGGCGCGCACCTCCTCGGCGGTCTTGCCGAACGCCAGCGCCTCGGTCTGGGCGAAGAGGTTGGCCATCAGGAGATCGTGATGATCGCCGATGGGGTTGAGCGGCTGGGTGAAGCCGATGAAGTCGGCCGGCACCAGCCGCGTGCCCTGGTGAAGGAGCTGGTAGAACGAGTGCTGCCCGTTGGTGCCCGGCTCGCCCCAATAGATCGGTCCGGTCTGGTAGGTCACCCGGGTGCCGTCCAGGGTCACCTGCTTACCGTTGCTCTCCATGGCGAGCTGCTGGAGGTAGGCGGGGAACCGCTTCAGATATTGCTCGTAGGGCAGGACCGCCACGGTCTCGGCGCCGAAGAAATTGGCGTACCACAGGCCGAGCAGCGCCATCAGCACCGGGAGGTTCTGCGCGAAGGGCGCGGTGCGGAAATGCTCGTCCATGGCGTGAAAGCCGGCCAGCATGGCCCGGAACTGCTCCGGCCCGATGGCGAGCATGGTCGAGAGCCCGATGGCTGCATCCATCGAGTAGCGGCCCCCCACCCAGTCCCAGAACCCGAACATGTTGGCCGGGTCGATCCCGAACTCGCGCACCTTGCCGGCGTCGGTGGAGACGGCGACGAAGTGCCGGGCGATGGCGCGCTCGTCACCGAGGGCCGCGAGCGCCCACGCCCGGGCCGTTCGGGCGTTGGTCATCGTCTCAGTCGTCGTGAAGGTCTTGGACGCCACGATGAACAGCGTTTCCGCCGGATCCAGGCCACGGGTCGCCTCCACGAAGTCCGTGGCGTCCACATTGGAGACAAAACCGAAGGTGATGTCCCGCCGGCTGTAGTGGCGCAGTGCCTCGTATGCCATCACTGGGCCGAGGTCGGAGCCTCCGATTCCAATGTTGATGACGTGCCGGATCGGCTTGCCGGTCTGGCCGGTCCAGACGCCGCTCCGCACCCGGTCGGCGAAGTCGGTCATCCGGTCGAGCACCTCGTGCACTCCGGGGACCACGTCCACTCCATCCACAGCGATGGAGCGACTGCGGGGCGCCCGAAGCGCCACGTGTAGTACTGCGCGCCCCTCCGTGGGGTTGAGGGACTCCCCGCGGAACATCGCGTCGATCCGCCCCCGGAGGCCGGACTCCTGCGCGAGGGTCAGCAGCAGTCGAAGAGTCTCGTCGGTGATTCGATGCTTGGAATAGTCGAGGAAGAGCCCGACCGCCTCGGCGCTGAGCCGCTCCGCTCGGCGGGGATCCTCCGCGAAGAGGGCACGGAGATGGACGTCGCTGACGGTCCGATAGTGCGCCTGGAGCGCCCTCCATGCCGGGAGGCCGGTGAGCGACGGAGCCGCGGTCGCGACGGTCACCGGCGATCGCCGGCACCCGCAGCCAGCGCCTCGGACCTGGCGGCGACGCAGTCGAGCAGCCGCGGGGGCCGGGCACCGGCCGCGGCCAGCTCCCGCCGGCGGGTGATGTCGTCGAGCCGGAGGCACTGGCCCAGATCGTGGAGCCGTCGGGTGGGGTTCATGGTTCTCTCCTACCGCCGGTCGCCGCGGTGGCGGCACCGAGCAGTGTGGGTACGTCGTACTCGAGCAGGTCGCCGATCCGATCGACGCTCACGTCGGCGGGTGGGAAGCTCGCGAGGATGTCCCGGTCATGGGCGTAGTGGCCCTGACGCGGAAAGACGGTGGTAACCCGCGGCCCCCAGACCTGCTTGACCGCCGTCAGGATGCGGAGCTTGTCGTCCACCAGCACGTAGTGCGCCGCGGGGAAGCGCTGCGCCACATCGTCCAGCTCCCGCTCCTTGTGGATGTAGACCAGGATCCGCTTCTCGACCGCGGCGGCCAGTCCCGACCGCTCGATCTTGCGCGGCTGGAACACCACGTCCCCGTCGGTGTAGATGACGGTCGCGCCGAACGCCGCGACGTGCTCCAGCACGTCGAGCGAGCCGGGGAAGAGGCGATTGGCGAAGGGATAGTTCACCAGGAAGGACGAGACGGCGAGCACGCGGGGGTCACGGGGATACGCCACCCGGTACCGCTGGAGGGCACCCAGGTAGTCGGCGTAGCCGAGCTCCGACCGCAGTTGCTCGAAAATCTCGAAATAATGCTCGGTGCAGCCGCTACCAATCTCGCGCGCCAAATAGCGCCTGAGGTCCACGATGACCCGGTCGTTGTCGAGCAGCGTGTTGTCCACGTCGAAGAGGAAGGCCACTCCGTTCGGGGGGGTCATCCGCAGGCCCAATCCTGCTCGGGATTGTGCCAGCCGGCGCCGTTCCGAAGCAGGCCATCGGCCTCAGCGGGTCCCCAGCTGCCGTTCTCGTATTCGAAGAGCGGAGTCGCGCCTCCCAGCGCCGGCTCCACCACCCGCCACGCCTCCTCCACCGAGTCCTGACGGGCGAAGAGGATCTGGTCTCCGCGCATAGCGTCGCCGAGCAATCGCTCGTAGGGCGCCATCTGGTCCGCACGATCGTGGCAGGCGATGAGCTCGACATCCTCGCCCCGCATCGCCTCCCCGGGCAGCTTGGCGCGCGCGCCGAGGGAGAGCACGACCTGGGGACCGAGCCGGAAGCGGAAGTGGTTGGGTGGCGCCACGGCGCAGTCGGCGAAGAGCACCAGCGGAGGCCGCTTGAGCTCGATGAGCACCTCCGTCACCGACACCGGCAGGCACTTGCCGGCGCGGATGTAGAACGGTACCCCTGCCCAGCGCCACGAATCGACCCACAGCCGGACCGCCGCGAAGGTCTCCACGTCGGAGTCGGTCGCCACACCCTCCTCCTGCCGGTACCCGCGGAACTGCCCTCGCACCACGTCGGACGGTTCGAGCGGCCGCATGGCCCGGAACGCCTGCGCCTTCGCGTCCCGCATTGCCTCGGTCCCCTGGCCTGCCGGCGCCTCCATGGCGAGGAGGCTGGCCACCTGAAGGAGGTGGTTCTGGATGACGTCTCGGATGGCGCCGGCCTCCTCGTAAAAGCGCCCTCGGCCCTCAACGCCGAAGCGCTCGGCCATGGTGATCTGCACCCGCTCGACATAGTTCCGATTCCAGATCGGCTCCAGAAAGGAGTTGGCGAAGCGGTAATACAGGAGATTCTGCACCGGCTCCTTGCCGAGGTAGTGATCGATGCGGAAGATGGCCGACTCGGGGAAGAACTGGTGCAGCGTGGCGTTGAGCGACTCCGCCGAGGCGAGATCGCGGCCGAAGGGTTTCTCCACGATCACGCGGGCGTTTCGCGCGGCCGCCCGCCCGGGCGAGACCGGAGGCGACCGCGGTGAACAGGCTGGGAGGAATGGCCAGATAGTGCACCGGGCTGGTCGCGCCGTTCAACGCTTCGCGCAACGCCTCGTAAGTGCCGGGGTCCTCGTAGTCGCCTCCCACGTACCGCAGGAGCCGGCACAGTTGGGCGAATGCCGCGGGCTCGACGCCACCGTGCTGCTCGAGGCTCTCGCGTGCCCGCGCCCGGAGCTTCTCCAGGCTCCAGCCGGAACGGGCCACCCCCAGGATGGGCACGTTCAGGTACCCGTGCCGGATCATGGCATGGAGCGCGGGGAAGATCTGCTTGAAGGCGAGGTCGCCGGTCACCCCGAAGACGACGAGTGCGTCGGATGGAGTCTTGGCCGTCCGGGCCTCCGTCGTCATTTGCTACCCTTCTCCTGGTGTCCGCCGAACTGGTAGCGGAGCGCTGAGAGCAACCGGTTGGCGAAATCGGCCTCGCCACGCGAGGTGAACCGCTGGAAAAGCGCGGCACTCAACACCGGGGTGGAAACGGACTCGTCGACCGCGGCGGCAATAGTCCAGCGGCCCTCGCCCGAGTCCGACACCCGGCCGGCAAAGTTCGATAGGTCGGGGCTCTCCAGCAGGGCCCGGGCGGTGAGATCCAGCAGCCAGGAGCTGATGACGCTGCCACGCCGCCACAACTCCGTGATCTCGGCAAGGTCCAGCTGGTATTGGTAGTGCTCCGGATGGCGGAGCGGCGTGGTCTCAGCATCTGCCTCCCGGGTGCCGAGCCCGGCGTCCGCGTGGTGCAGGATATTGAGCCCCTCCGCGTAGGCCGCCATGAGCCCGTACTCGATCCCGTTATGCACCATCTTCACGAAATGTCCAGCACCGGCGGGGCCACAGTGGAGATAGCCTCGCTCCGCGGTTCCAGTCGCGGACTCGCGTCCGGGGGTGCGCGGAGCGGTATCCACCCCGGGGGCGAGCGCCAGGAATACCGGGTCGAGACGCTCGACCACCGGTCTCTCGCCGCCGATCATCAGGCAGTAGCCGCGCTCGAGGCCGAAGACGCCGCCGCTGGTGCCTACATCCACGTAGTGGATGCCTTTCGGCTTCAGCTCCGCCGCGCGACGGATGTCGTCGTGGTAGTACGAGTTGCCCCCGTCGATGACGATGTCGCCAGAGGCCAGGAGCGAAGCCAGGGCCGCGAGCTCGCGATCCACCAGGGCTGCGGGCACCATCAGCCACACCGCCCGTGGCGGCTGGAGCGCGGCGACGAAGGCAGCCAGCGAGTCGGTGCCGGTCGCCCCCTCGCCGGCCAGCGCCTTCACGGCCGGTTGGTGAACGTCGTAGACCACGCACTCGTGGCCCGCCCGCATCAGCCGGCGGACCATGTTGCCGCCCATGCGGCCCAATCCGATCATGCCGAGTTGCATCGCCCTTCCCTTTCTCATGCCGGTGCCGCGTGTGCGGCGGCGAGCTCGAAGCCGCGCAGAGCCGCTCCGAGGAGCGCGGCCCGCCGGAGCACCACGTGTACCGGTATGCCCGACAGCAGGGCCTTCATCCGTCCCTTGGCGGTGAACGCCCGCATGAACCGTCCCTCGCTCAGCGCCGGAAGGATGCGCATCGGAATGCCGCCGGCGAGATATACACCCCCCGTGCTCAGGACCTTCAGCGCGAAACTGCCCGCCTCCGCCCCGAGCACGGAGACGAAGAGCTCCAGGGCCGCCGCGCTGAGCGGATCGGGCTCCGGGCGGCGCAGCGCGGCCTCGGTGATCGACCGGGCCGAACCCGGACCGGCCGCGAGTTCCGGTATGATGGCGGGTGATGCGGAGGGATCGGCAGCGGCGCGCAGATACCGGTAGAGGTTGACGATCCCCGGGCCGGAGCAGACGCGCTCGACGCTCACGTGATCGAGCTCCCGCAGGAGATAGGCGAGAAGTCCGGCCTCGAGCTTCGACGTCGGGGCAAAGCCTGCGTGTCCGCCTTCTGAAGGGTACGGCTGATAACGGGCGCCATCCCAGACCAGGAAGGCCTCCCCGAGGCCGGTCCCGGGGGCGACCACTGCGATAGCGCCGCCAGGCACTGGCGCGCCCACGTTGAGGGTATGAAGATCGCCCGCCGTCAGCTCCCGGACTGCCCCGGCAATCGCCAGCAGGTCGTTCAGCAGATGCACCGACCGCACCTGCAACTCCTCCTCGAGTTCGCCCTCGGAGAGCAGCCAGGGCAGATTCGTTACCTGCGCCTGCCCGCCAATCACGGGCCCGGCAACAGCGAAACTGGCTCGATCAATCCGGACCTTCTCATCGCCCAGAAACTCGCGCACCACCGAACCCAGGCTGGGGTAGTCGGCACTGGGGAACTCGGTTTCGACGAGGGGGGCGCCGACCCCGTGCCGTAGGGAATAGAGCCCCAGGGCGACTTTGGTACCACCGATATCGCCGGCGAGCAGGACGCCGTCGCTGACCGCGGCGTCCGCCAGGTTGGCGAGGCGATGGACGGCGGCTACTCGAGGCCTCATGTCAGGGGGACTCGGTGACTATTCCGTCGCCGGGACGGCCCAGGATCCCGCTTGACAAGGATACGGATTGCGGGCGCAGAATTGCCGGCCCGCGTTTGATACAACTTGGTCAAGGTTCCTCCACCGGAGCGCGCGCCGCCCCTCGGTCGCCGGGCCAGCCCAAACCGGTCAGGCGATCCGACGGCACGGGGTGGGACACGGGGTCGCTTCGGATTCGCCATCGAGGATACCCCACTCCACCGCCTGCCGTCGCAGCTTCGCCCGCGCCTGCCGCCGCGCCCGAAACACCCGCGACTTCACCGTGCCCAGTGGAACCTTAAGCATCCGGGCGATCTCGGCCAACGGCACCCCGTCCAGATCGCTCAGTGGCAGCACCTGCTGGTACTTGGCGGGTCAAATTCCACCATGACCGGCCGCCGCTTAGCTCAGGCCGGGTGAGCCCCCGCCTCCGCTGGCTCCCATGCGCGGTCGGCGAACATGGGGTCGACCGGGGTGTCGAATAGATGGTTCGACCAGTTGCTGAGCGTCTTGACGGCAATCGCGAGCACGACCTCCAGGACCTGCTCCTCGCGGTACCCGGCCGCTACGAAGCGTTGCAGGTCCGACCGCTCCGCGAAGCCCCGCTTGTCGAGCAGCGCGCGGGTAAACTCGCTCAGCGCTCGGAGCTTGGGGTCGGGTATCGGGTCGCCGTCTCGGATCGCGTCCGTGACCTCGCGCGGTACGCCCGAGAACTTGTCCGCAAGCGTACTATGGGCCGCGACCGCGGCCGGGCGGTATCCGGCCCCGGGAAGCCGACCGCGGCTGTACGCCTCCTACCGCGCGCAACGCGCTACCCAGAATGCCGCGCACGGTCTCCGGGTGTTGGCCCCCGCGCACGAGCACGAACGCCCCCTGCAGCACACCCAACAGGAAGTCGGCGCCCCGGCCGGGCTCGAACTCGGGGGGGAGCTCCCCCCGTCGCTTGGCGTTGCGGAGGGCGCGGGCCAGGGCGGCACGCAGCCGGCGGAAGTGGGCGCTGACCACCCGCACGGGTGCCTCGTCCGCGGGACCGAACTCGACCGCCGTGTTGCACATGAGGCAGCCGCGCCGTCCCTCTGGCCCCGTCAGCCACGCCGCGACCCGGGCAATGAAGTGGTGGAGCTCCGCGCTCGCAGCGCCGGGCGCCTCCAGCTCCACCAGGAGGGGACCGATGATGTGCTCCCCATACCGGGTGAGCGTCTTGAGGAAGAGGTCCTGCTTGTCTCCGAACGTCCCGTACAGCCCAGAGCGGTTGACACCGGTCCAGCGAACCAGGTCGTCGATCGAGGTCTCACCGTAGCCCCGCAGCCAGAACAGCTCCATGGCCCGGTCGAGCACCAGGGTGGGGTCGAAGCTTCGAGATCGCGGCATGCCGGCTCCCACTAGGGTTCAGAACGATCGTTCCACATCACCATAGCGGCACGCAGGTTTCCCGGTCAAGCGGGATCCTGGGCCGTCCCGGCGACGGAGAGGGATGGAATCGGCTCTCGACCGCCGTTCCGGGCGAAGGGTGGAGAAGTGGTCCGGTCAGCCGGTATGCCGTGTCGCGGGAGCTCGGTCTCGAGTCGGAGGACATGGTACGGCGGTTGTGTGCCCGGCTTGGAAACGTCTGGCGCCGAGTCGAAGCACCCGGGTTCCGCCCGGAGCAGTGGTTCGTTGAGACCGGCCGTGAGCTACTCCCGCGGGAGAGCCGCACGCGGGGCTACCATATGGGAAGCCATGGGTTAGAATTGGGTTCCGGAAACAGCGTCCGGCGCTGGTTCCAGCACTAGTGAAGGTCTGCAGGCGTAGGTTGTTGCGGGTCCGTAGCTCAGTTGGATAGAGCGCTTGCCTCCGGAGCAAGAGGTCGCGCGTTCGAGTCGCGCCGGGCCCACTCCGGAAACACCGCGCCCCGCAGTCGCTTACGGACTGGCGGGGCGTTGGCGTTCCCGGCACGGCGGAATAGCTGGGCCACGGATGCCGAATGGACCCGACGGCGGACAGGAGGCTTCGGCAGAATCGAAATGACGACCGATTCAAACCGACGCTGCGTGATCGTCGCGGGCTTTCCCCGTAGCGGCACGAGCTGGCTGGCCAAATGCCTCTCGTTCGCCCCCGGCTTCACCTACTATCGCGAGCCCGACAACTTCAGCTTCGTGCCTGGTGCCGAAGAGCGGTTCGCGTACCTCTACCTGACCGGCGAGCACGACGACCCCGCCTACCGGCGCCTGCTGACCCGCGCCGCGGCAGGGAAGGTGGCCACCGCGCGCACCATGCGCCAGGACCCGGGGCCGCTGCTCAAGTATTTCGGCGCTCGCGGCCGAGCCGTGGGCGAGCGGTATCCCTTCCTGTTCTTCCGGAAGCGCCACGTACTGATGAAGCTGGTCTATGCCAACCTGAATCTGGCCTGGTTGCACGCCAACCTCCCGCACGCCCAGCAGGTGTGCGTGTTGCGTCACCCCTGCGGCCAGTTCGACAGCTGGAAACGGCTCGGCTGGGAGCCGAAGCCGGAGCGCCTGCTGGACAACGACCGCCTGGTCGCGGACCATCTGGGGCCCTTCGCAGAGCTGATCCGCGCCGCCACCGGCTACTGGGAGCGGGCCGGCGCGCTCTGGGCGGCCACCGTGTACGTCATGCACCGGCAGACCGCGGCCGACTCCGGCCGGATCATTCTCCCGTACGAATGGCTGTGCGGCGATCCAGCGGAGCGGTTCCAGCAGCTCTACCGCCGACTCGACCTGACCTGGAGCCGGAAAGCCGAGCGGTTCCTTCGTGACTCGGACCGAGAGGACGACCAGCACACCTATTCGCTGACCCGGCCGGCGGCGAGGCAGATCGACAAGTGGAGGGAGCGCCTGGGCCCCGAAGAGATCGAGGCCTGCCGCCGGTTCGTCGAGCCGTTCGGCCTGCCGTACTATCCCGGGTTCGAGCCGTACGTGGCGTGATCTGCCACCCATACCGCTGCCTGTTCGTGCACGTCCCGAAGACGGCGGGGATGAGCATCGAGCACGTGTTCCTCCGGCTCGTGGGTCTCACCTGGGAAGCCCGGGCGCCCCTGCTGCTCCGCGCCAACGACGACCCCAGGCTGGGGCCCCCACGGCTGGCGCACCTGAAGGCGGGCGAATACCTGGCCTGCGGGTACCTGAGCGCGCAGCAGTTCGACACCTACTTCAAGTTCTCGTTCGTCCGCAATCCGTGGGACCGGATCGTGTCCGAATACAAGTATCGCGGGTATCCCGTCAAGGTCGATTTCAAGACCTATCTGTTCAAGCACCTGCCGGCCCCCGGCTGGACCGACACGTACCGTCACATCGTCCCCCAGTACGACTTCCTCCACGACGAGGAGGGGAAGTGTCTGGTGGATTTCGTGGGGCGATACGAGACCCTTCAGGCCGATTTCGACACTGTATGCGCCCGGCTCGGCATCGCCCGGACTCCCCTGCCCCGGGTGAACCGGTCGCTGGAGGACGCGGGGCCCGCCAGCTTCAGAGAGCTTCGCAAGCGGCTCCGGCGTGCGCTATGGACCCGGGAGCGGGAACACACTTTTCCGAGCTATCCCGAGTACTACGACGACGAGTCGCGGGAAGTGGTGGGCCGACTGTTCCGGAGGGACATCGAGGCCTTCACCTATTCCTTCGGCGACGGGGTCCGATCAGCCCCGCCAGCGCCCCCATGAGTGGCGGCCAGGCGGCCGCCGCGGCAGACGACCATCTCCCGCAGCGCGACCCTTCCCCCGAACCCCGCGCCGCCACGGAAAGCGCTGCCGCCAGCCCTCCAACTCGGCCTTGGTGAGCCGTCCCTGCCCCACCAGCTTCTCGGTCTCGATCAGCCGGTAGTACGCCAGCAGGTCGTGCAGCTCGCCCGAGGTAGGCGGGGTCGCACCGTTCGAGCAGCGCGCCGGCGTCGCGTCAGGGCCGGTCGGACGGGATGCCGTCCGAGCAGCGCCGAGCCCAGACCGGAGTGCTCGGTGTGGAACCACACCCACGGCTCCGGGTCCACCTGCAGCCGGTGATTCATGACGAACATCAGCCAGAGGTAGCTGTCCTCACCGTAGCTGCTGCGCTCGACGTCGTAGTAGCCGCCGTACCGGCGCACCAGCGAGCGGCGGGCCACGACGCAGCTGGAGTGACAGAAGTCCACGTAGAACTTGAGCGACTTGGGCGGCGCATGTGAGGGAGCCGCCAGGTTCCGGCCGTGAGCCCCATGCGCCGGTTCCGCGGGCCCTGGCTGGCGCGCTCTGGGCCCGACGGCGCGGCCCGACACCCAGGCGCCGCACTCCGGGTGGCCGTCCAGGGCGGCCACCGCCCGACCGAGGAATCGCGGCTCCCACTCGTCGTCGGCGTCGAGGAAGGCGACGTACTCCCCTGCCGCTTCTCCGAGCCCGCGGTTGCGCGCCGCGCCCGGCCCGGCGTTCGGCCTGCGCCACCAGTCGCACCCGCGGGTCCCCGATGCCCGCCACGGCGCGGTGCGCTCGCGTCGGTGCTGCCGTCGTCCACCACGATCAGCTCGAAGTCCGCGAACGACTGCCGCAGGACCGAGCCGACCGAGGCGAGAACCGAGTCCGCCTTGTTGTAGAGCGGTATGACGACCGACACCCGGGGCACCGGACCCTACCGGCTTTCCAGCAGGTACGCCGAGAGTGTCTGGCGGGCGATCTCGGGCCACTCGAGCGCCTCGAGCCGGGGAGCGCCGGACGGCCGCCGCAGCGCCCAGTCGAGCGCGGCGACGAGCATCTCGGGGGTCAGGTCCCCGTCGTAGGTCGACACCCAGTCGGCACCGGCGAGGGCCTGGAGCTCACCCATCGCGCCCCGGGCGGGAACCAGCACCGGGCGATCGAACGAGAGCGCCAGCAGCGCGCTCGCCGAGTTGGTGATGTCCCTGAACGGGAGCACGACGAGGTCGGCCGCGCGGAGGTAATGCTGGACGTCCTGGTCGGGGACGTGCCCGAGCGCGAGGCGCACCCGTGGGTCCCCGCCGGCCGCCTCGCGGACCTCGTCCGCCAGGGCGGCCGTAATGGGGCGCGCCGCCGACCAGGAGGACCACCTCACCCGCCTCGCGAGGAAGAGCGCGGACCACGCGCACCAGATGGGGCACGTTCTTGTACGGCCGCACCAGACCGAGAAAGGCGATCACCCGCGCGCCCGTCCGGGACGCCGAAGTGGATGCGGGCATCCTGGCGCGAGACGGTGTCGGGATAGATCCCGCGAAAGTGCCCCAGCGGCACCACCGCGTGCGGGCGCCGGGCGAGCTCGGGATAGCGATCCTCCACCACCCGCTGGCCCGCCAGCGCTCGGATGGATCACCGTGTCCACCCGCCGCACGACCGCCGACTCGAACCATGCCTCCAGCTTCGGATGCCGCGACTCGTGGGGCCGCGCGTTGTGCGCGGTCCACACCACCCGGGCGCCGTGAAGGTGGGCGGCCTCGAGGATCCCGAGCGCGGCGGCGGCGCCCGCCACCCTGCCGGGCAGGGACCCGGCATTGAGCGCCTTCTCGGGCCAGTGCACGTGCAGCACGTCGTATCCGCCGCGGAGCGCGCGGGCCGGGGTGAAGTCGCGGATCGCGCACGCCGAGCGCGGCCAGGTGGGAGCAGAGCAGCCAGGTGTAGGGGTTCTTCGACCGCGCATCCAGCCCGGGCCACGCCAGGACCCGGAGGGGCGCGTCTAGCGCGCGGTCGTGCCACCGCGCTCGGCCGGCGGTCGGCCCGGACGATCACCGGCGAGCCGAGCAGTCCGGTCAGCGCGACCGTGCGGGCCACGCCCTCGGTGGTGCGCGCCATCCGGGCCGATCCGGCCCAGCGATAGAGGGCCATCGGGAAGAAGAAACTGCGGATGCACCGACCTGACGGAGAACCCGGCGGCGGCGAACGCTCCGGCGATCTCGCCCCGGCCGAAGAGCGCGAAGGGACGCGTGGTTCCCCGCTCGATCGAGTGCTTGATCCGGAACAGCACGTGTGGAGCCGATGTTGACGCTCCGCCGGGCCGGGTAGTCCACGATGGCCCGGTGCCGGGCGACCCGGCACAGCTCGCCGATCAGCCGCCGCCAATCGACGCTGTGCGCAATCAGGCGGTAGCAGATCACCGCGTCGAAGCTCTGCGGGGTCGTAGGGAAGCGCCAGCAGGTTTCCGACGTCGAACCGGCAGTCGGCCGGCGGAGGTCAGCGACTCGAGGCGCGCCCCGCACGAGGGATCGCTGCCCACCACCGTGACCCGGTATCCCGCCTCCACCAGCGGAGGGGCGACCTGGGCGTGGCCGCCGCCGACATCGAGAACGGTGGCGCCGGCGGGCAGGCCGGCCAGGCACTCGAGCGTGATCCGGGTCTGGGAATCCAGGAACCACCGGCCGACCGGACCCTCGAACCGCCGCGCGTATTGCTCCGACGACGACTCGATGTCGGCGTCCTCGCGCGGCTGGCCGCCCGCCACGGTCACCGCTGGTACGCTGCCCTGAAATACCCGTTCCCCTGGGACCCGGCCTCGATGTACCCGTTGGCCACGTACCAGTCGAACGTCTCCCGAATGCCGTCGTGAAGCTTCACCTGGGGCCGGTAGCCGAGCAGGCGCGTGGCCTTCTCGATGCTGAACGCCCGGCTCTTGGTGTAGAAATCCACCCGGCGGCGGTGGATCGGCGGCTCGATGCCGAGCGGCACGCAGAGCTGTCTCGACCAGCGATCCGACCAGCTGGAACGGCATGGCCGGCAGCCGGAGCCGCGGGGCCGGCACCCGCGCCGCCGCCGCGATCATGGCGGTGAGCTCCGACAGCCTCACGTAGCTCTCGCCGCCGAGGATGAAGATCTCGCCCACCGCATTGGGGTGGGTTCCCAGCAGCCGCAGCCCGCGGACCAGGTCGTCCACGTGGACCGTGTGGTAGTAATTGTCGCCTCCGCCGAGGAGCGGGAATCGCTGCCGGGCCACCATCCGGAACAGCTTGAGGAGGCGGGTATCCCCCGGGCCGTAGATCGCCGTCGGCCTGGCGACCGCGAGGGGAATCCGGTCGCGGTAGGAAAGCGCGAGCTGCTCCGCCTCGCACTTGGTCTCCTGATAGATGTCCCCCGGCTCATAGGCGGTCTGCTCGTCGCCGGGCGGCGACGTGATGCTCCCGTGGACTCCCACGGTGCTGCAGTGCAGGTAGCGGCCCACGCCCTCCGCCACCGCGGCGTCCAGCAGTCTCCGGGACGCGTCCACGTTGACTTCGCGATAGCGCCAGGCCGGGTGCTTGGCCTCGCGGTACACCGCCGCGAGGTGATAGACCGTCCCCACGCCCTTCATGGCGCGCTCCACCACGCCGGGGTAGGCGATATCACCCTCGACGAGCTCCACCTCCCTGGGTAGGATCCCGCGGGCCCGGGCGGCGGAGCGGGCGATCACACGAACCTGCTCGCCGTCGGCCACCAGGGCGCGGACCAGGCGGCTGCCGGTGAATCCGGTGGCGCCGGTGACCAACGTGAGTCCTGGTGGGCGGTTCCGTCATCAGACCTCGTGAGGATCTATGTTTATGCCGATCTCCGGTCCCCGCGTTGTGACGACAGTCACGCCTTATCAGAGCCGGCCGCTGTAGCTAGAGGGGTTCGACTGGGACACCCTGCGCATCGGAATGCGCCAAAATGAGTACCCCTTTGGCTCTCATCGTGTCAACGGTCTCCATCACACTTTCCCCAGAGGACCCATCACATGCGGCAACCCGGGACCGGGCGGCGTGCCCACCGCTGACCTGATCGCGGCACCTCCCAGGCGGCTCCGGATCGGGTTGATGCTCCGCGCCATCGACGACGTCGACGGCCAGGGGATCTACATCCGGAAGCTGTGCGACGCGCTGTTCGACGTGGACCAGCACAACCAGTACGTGGCCTTCTACAGCCGCGCCGAGCAGGCGGGGCGGTACCGGAACCGCCCCAATGTGCGCGAGGTCGTCGTGCCCGGCAGAGGCAAGCTGGTCTGGGACCAGGTACTGGTACCGCTGGCGGCGCGCCGCGAGCACCTGGACGTGCTGTTCCATCACAAGTTCAGCATCCCGCTGGCCCCGCCCTGCCCGGTAGTGGTGCAGCAGCGCGGCACCGAGTACTGGAGCCATCCGGAGTTCTACGCCGGCTGGGCGGGCCGCCTCGATCGGCTCTACAACCAGATGCTGATCCCGCTCTACTGCCGCCGCGCGGTCCGGGTCCTGACCAACTCCGACACCCTGGGCGAGGAGCTGGTGCGCCACGTCGGGGTTCCCCGCTCCAAGCTGCGTACCGTCCACGCTTCGGCCGACGAGAGCTTCCGGCCGATCAGCGACCCGGCGGCACTCGCGGGAGTACGGGAGCGGTACCGGCTTCCCCCGGAGCCGTTTCTGCTGATGGTGGTGAAGGGACACCAGATCCTGGGGCAGGCCTCGGGCAAGACGCTCACGCCGAGGAAGAACGTCGCGGCGGTGCTGGAGGCGTACGGCCGGATGCGGCGGCGCGCCGCCGAGGCCGGCGCACCGGCCCCGCCACTGGTGATTCTCGGGATCGGCATCGCAGAGCGGCTGACACCGGAAAGGATCGCCCGGCACGCCGACCCCGGGTCGGTGCACACGCCGGGATTCGTCGAATTCACCGACATGCCCGCGCTCTACAGCATGGCGCGGGCGCTGGTCTTTCCCTCGCGCTACGAGAGCTTCGGGATTCCGATCGTGGAGGCCATGGCGTGCGGCTGTCCGGTGGTGACCGCGACGACGTCGGCCTGCCCCGAGGTGGCCGGCGGCGCGGCCCTGCTGGTAGACCCCGACGACGTGGCCGGAATGGCCACCGCCATAGAGCGTGTCAGCCTCGACGACGACCTGGCCAGTGAGCTGAGCAGTCGGGGACTCCGCCGGGCGGCGGCGTTCTGCTGGACCACGCAGCGCGATGACCCTGCTGTCCGAGCTCCGGATCGCGGCCGGATCGCGCCCGTCCACGCCGGCGAGCTAGCTCGAATGGTCGGTCGCACCAAGGTCGTGGTGATCAGCCTGCCCGACGCGGCGGACCGGCGGGCCACGCTTCGCCGAGCGGGCCCGGGGACCCCGGTCCGGTGGGACTGGTTCGACGCCCACCGGGAGCTGGCGCCCGGTCTCACCCACGATCCCGACGAGGCGATCGTCGCCAAGGGCCGCCCGATGTATCCGGGCGAGCTGGGGTGCTACTCCAGCCACTACGCCGCCTGGCGGATGTTGCTCCAGTCCGGCGCGCCCCAGATGCTGGTCCTCGAGGACGACACGATCGTGGACTGGGGCTTCCTCGAGAAGCTGGTGACGGTGGACCTCCACGCGGCGGGCATTCCGCTACCTCCGGCTCTACGCCAAGCGCCCCTGCGCCTTCCGGGAAGTCCTGCGCGACGCGGTCGAGCGGCAGCGCACCCTGGTCGAGTACCTGGACCGTCCGCTGGGAACCCAGGGCTACGTCATGACCCGGGCCGGCGCCGAGCGGTTCGTGCGCCATTGCCGCCGGGTCCGGCGGCCGCTCGACGACGAGCTCGATCGGTCCTGGGAGCACGGCGTTGCCTGTCTCGGCATCTTCCCCTTTCCGGTGATCGAGGAGTCCACGGCGTCCAGCATCGGCCCGGCGAGATTCGAGCGCTTCACGATCCCGGGGCGCCTCCGGCTGCGGCGCCAGGCGACGAAGATGCGGGACCGCTCCCTCAAGCTGCGGCAGCGGGTTCGGCCTGCTCACCGCCGGCCGGTCGCCCGCGCTGGAAACGCTGGCGGCACGATGACGGGGCCCAGCGACCACGAGTTCGACGACCCACTCGACGGGTCGTCCGGCCCCGAGCTCGAAGCCGCGGCACCGCGCCCCGGTCCGCCCACCGCGCGATCTGAAGGAAAAGACCGCGCGGTCCATTCATCTGGACCATCGTCCGCACCGGCTCCGATTACATCCTGTCCTTCGCGGTCTTCGCCGTGCTGGCCCGGAAGCTCGGCCCCGAGGCGTTCGGCGTCTTCGCCCTGGCCGTCGCCTTCGCGGAATTCGGGAAGATCCTTCCGGCGGCGGGGCTGGCGACCGCGATCCAGCGGGCCAGAGCGGTACACGCCCGTCGATGGCGGACACCGTGTTCTGGGCGTCGCTCGTCGTCGGCGGTCCTCTCGGCCGCGGCGCCTGGCGCTGGTGGCGGGCCCGGTCGCGGCCGCGTTCGGCGAGCCCACCGTGGCCCCGCTCCTGATCGCGCTGGGCGGCATCCTGGTGATCTCGGTGTTGGGCGCCATTCACATCGCCCTCATGTTGAGGGAATTCGGCCACCGGGCGATGGCGACGCCGGTCGGTGGTGAGCAACGTGGCGGGCGGCGCGGCGGCGCTGGCGGCGGCGAGTGCCGGCTGGGGGGCCTGGAGCCTGGTGGTGCAGCGGGGGGTGACCGAGGTGGCGGGAACGGCCATGGCCTGGCATGCCTACCGGTGGATGCCCGGGCGGCGGTTCTCGACCCGAGGTGCTTCGGGAGCTGGCGGGATTCAGCGCCGAGCATGACCCTCACCCAGATCCTCTTCGTGGCGCTGGTGCGGGTGCAGGACGTCATCATCGGACGGACCATCGGCACTGCGGCGGTCGGCGTGTACCGCACGGCCTGGCGGACCGTCGAGCTGATCGCGCAGGGCGTGATCATGCCGTTCTCCCAGGTGGCCCTGCCCACGCTGGGCCGGCTTCAGGACGACCTGCCGGCGTTCCGGAAGGCGTATCTCCGCATCATCGGCGTGAGCGCGGCGCTCGCCTTTCCCGCGATCATCGGGTTCGCCGTGCTGGCCCCCAGCGCCATCCCGTTCGTGTTCGGGGACCAGTGGGAGGAGAGCGCGAGGATCGCGCAGCTGCTCGGCTTCATGGTGGTGCCGTTCACCCTGAACCGGTTCGCGGGGCCGGCGCTCGCGACGCTGGGACAATCCGGATGGCTGGCGAAGATCGCCGGACTCCAGCTCGCCCTGACCGTGGTCATGACGCTCGCGGCCGCGCCGTACGGCCTGCTCGCGATCGCGGCGGCCTACGTGGCTCCGGGCCTATCTGGTTCTGCCGATCCAGATGTGGGCCTTCAGGAAGTACAGCGGACTGGGCTACGGTGAGTTGCTGCGGTCGGTCGCGCTGCCCCTGCTCACGTCGGTGATCATGGCGGCCACGCTGCTCGCGCTCGATCCGCGTCGTCGCATGCCCGCTTCGGGAGCGGTGCCGTCTACCTGCTCGTCATGGTCTCGGCCGGCGCCGCGACCTATACGGCGGCGCTGCTGCTGCTGCGCCCGCCAGTTCGTGACCCAGCAGATCCGGGACTTCAAGCGGCTCCTCCCCGGCGCCTCGACGAAGCTCTCGCGAGCGGGTGCGACATGATCCCGGGCACCGCCGTGGCGGACCGGCGAAGGCGGACCACTGGCTGTCGGAGCGCCGGGCGTCCCCGGCTGGCCAGCTCCACCCGCACCGATATATCCTCCCGCATGCATTATCCCGGCAATCCGCCGCTGCGGCCCGCGTCCGCCAACGTGCTCACCGATCTTGGCTGGTGCGCCGGAACCTTTCACGTGCCGGGCCGGCAGAGTCTGGTGGACTTTCTCGCGCCGGGCAATCACATCCTGAAGCTCACCCGGGCCCGGATCCCCAACGAGAGCGAGCGACTCCCGTTCGTGGCGCTCCGGCGCGACGGGGTGATCGTGGTGGAGCCGACCCAGGCGGACGAGGTGGTGGAGACGCCGGGCGCGGGCGGGCGCACGTCCACTCATCGGGTAGGCTGCCTGCTGACCGTCGGCATGCTCCACGGGAACATCGAGATCCTGATCAACGTCCGGGTCTCGGATTTCCTCCGGCAGCAGCCCAGCGTCGCCGTGCTGCGCGATTGTACGCTGGTGCCATTCGGCCAGCCGCCCGAATCCACTCAGGCCCGCAAGCTCCGCGTGGCCCTGGTCAACCTCGCCCGCGTGACCGGGATCGTGGAGTGGGTGAATCAGCAGGTCTGACCACTGAACGGCGGATGAATGACCGATAGCAAGGGTGCGGCCCGGCCGGCGATGCCGCCGCCCGACGACATGGTGGTTCACAAGAGCGCGCGGGAGTGTCCCATGATCCAGCCGCACCCGCGGGCGATCTGCGGGATCGTTCGGGCGCGGGAGGCGAACCGCGACCGGGCCGACGCGGAGCGGCGACGGGCCGGGCGTCAGCCCGGCGGCTGAGGAGTGGAGCGGTTCTTGTCCACGATCGCCCCCAGAATGAGGAGGAACGCGAACAGCCGGACCAGATAGAGTCCGGTCTGCTCCTCGAGCATGTCGGGGCTGAGCGCCAGCGCGAGCCGCTGGAGTCCCGAGCACTCCGAAGGCCCCCGCGAAGATGAGGAACAGCCGGTCGCCGGTCTCGCGCCAGAAGCGCAGGAAAAACAGTGTCGCGACCGCATACCCCATCACGATCGCGCCGGAGACCATCAGGGCGACGACGGCCCGAACGTCGGTCATCCGGCGTCCCAGACCAGGCCGTAGATCAGCACGCCCAGGCCCGCGAGCACCGGCAGGCTGCGCCAGATGGCGAGATCCACTTCCGGGCCGGTCATGACGCGGTCCACCACCAGCATGATGTTGCCCAGCGTGAATCCCACGAAGGCGAGCCCGCTCCACAGCAGCAGGCGCACGCCGCGGTTCAGATACGCCCGCAGCAGCAGGATCGCGCAGGCGAGACTGGTGAGGGCGCAGAGCACGTACACGGCGGACGCCATCTCACTCCTCCTTCTTTCGGCGAATGCGGAACGCGTCGGAGAAGGCCCGCACGTTCTCGATGGGCTTGGACGCGATCAGGGTGATGACCGCGACCCGGCGCTCGTGGTACATGTGGTCGAGCAGGGTGACGGTGTCGTGGAGCTCGGCGGTACGCGGCGCATACTGGTACGAGCCCGAATCGCACTCGCGGAGCAGGCCCTGCCCCAGCAGCATCGCCAGCCGCCGGACCACCGACGTGGGGTGGCTGTACACGGCGGTGGCGACTTCGTCGGAGGTCCACGCTCGCTCCGGGGTGCGCCAGAGCAGCAGCAATACCTCCAGCTGCTCGACCGAATCGACGTTTTGATGAAGGAAGCGGTGAACGTCCTCGGGCAGGCGGCTCACCCGGCGGGGGGCCTCACGCGCGAGGCCGTCCAAGCGTGAAGGTGAACGTGGCGCCCTGGCCCACCATCCCTTCGGCCCAGACCCGACCCCCCATGCGGTAGATGATCCGCTGAACCGTGGCGAGGCCGATCCCGGAGCCGGGGAACTCGCTGGCCAGGTGCAGCCGCTGGAACGGCCCGAAGAGCCGGTCGGCGTACGCCATGTCGAAGCCGGCGCCGTTGTCCCGCACGAAATAGGCGGGCTCCCCGGCACTGACGGTCATTCCGAACTCGATCCGGCCGGTAGGCTCGCGGGCGGTGAACTTCCAGGCATTCTCCAGCAGGTTGGCGAGGGCGATCCGGAGCAGCCGCCCGTCGGCGGTCACCGTGACGCCGGGCCGTACCCGCGCCTCCACCACGCGCTCCGGATCGACCTCGCGCAGCCGCTCGATGATCGCGCCGGCCAGCCCGCTCAAGTCCACCTCCTGCTGGCGCAGCTCGGCCCGGCTCACCTTCGAGAGGTGGAGCACGTCGTCGATGAGTTGCGACATCTGCCGGCTCGCCTCCTGGATGCGGTCCAGGAAGCGCTGCCCGTCGGGATCCAGCCGCTCCCCCTGGCTCTCGCAGCACCGCACGGCTGAAGGCCTCGATCCGGCGGAGCGGCGCCCGCAGGTCGTGCGAGACCGCGTAGCTGAAGCTCTCCAGCTCCTTGTTCTTGTGCTCCAGGTCGCGCACCAGCTCGGCCCGGGTCTCGGCCAGGTCGCGCGCCGCCCGCTCGCCCTCGCGCAGCTGCGCCGCCTGCCGGCGCAGCAGCTCGTTCTGCTTGGCCAACTCGACGAAGACCGAGACCTTGGACCGGACGAATTCGGGCACCACCGGCTTCACCAGGTAGTCCACCGCGCCCACGGCGTACCCCCGCACCGCCTCGGTCTGGGTCTTGTCGGCCGCGGTCAGGAAGATGATCGGCGTGTCGCGGCTCTTGTCCCGCTCACGGATGAGCGCGGCGGTCTCGAAACCGTCCATGTCGGGCATCTTCACATCCAGCAGGATCACGGCGAACTCGTCCCTCAGCAGCCACTTCAGCGCCTCGCGGCCGGACCCGGCCTTGACCAGGTTCTGCCCCAGCCCCTGCAGCATCGCCTCCAGCGCCAGCAGGTTCGCCGGCTGGTCGTCCACCAGCAGGATGTTGACGCGGTCGGCGCCGGGGGAGGACGGGGCGACTGGCGAATCGAGGGCGGACGGGTGGGCGGGCGAGCGGGCGGACAGCGGGTCCGCCAGACCCGGACCTTCCGCCTGTCCACCCTGTCGCCCTGTCGCCCCCCTCACCGGTACAACCATACTCGCAGCAGCGACAGCAGCTGGTCCATATCGACCGGCTTGGCGATATAGTCCGAGGCGCCGGCCTCGATGCATTTCTCCCGGTCGCCCTTCATGGCCTTGGCGGTGACGGCGATGATGGGAAGCTGGCGGAAGCGGGCATGCTCCCGGATGGCGCGCATGGTCTCGTAGCCGTCCATCTCCGGCATCATCACGTCCATCAGTACCACGTCGATGTCGGCCGTCTCCTGCAGCCGCGCGATGCCTTCCCGTCCGCTCTCGGCATACGACACCTGCATCTCGCTGCGCTCCAGGAAGGTCGTCAGCGCGAAGATGTTGCGCACGTCGTCGTCCACGATCAACACCTTGCGCCCGGTGAGTGTCGGGTCGGCGCGGTGGAGCTGCTCCAGCATCCGGCGCTTGCCGTCGGGCAGCTTGGCGGTGACGCGGTGGAGGAAGAGCGCGGTCTCGTCGAGCAGCCGCTCGGGCGAGCCGGCGTCCTTGATCACCACCGACTCCGCCAGCCGGCGGAGCTCGGCTTCCTCCCGCCGGGTGAGCTCCTTCCCGGTGTACACGATGGTGGGGAGCTTCCGGAGCCCGATCTCGCTCTTCACCCGGGTGATGAGCTGGAATCCGGTCATGTCGGGGAGCCCCAAGTCGAGCACCATGCAGTCGAAGTGCTCGTCCTGGAGCTTCGCCAGCGCCGCCTCGCCGCTGCCGACCGTGGTGGTCTGCACGTCGCCGCTGCCGATCAGCTCCACGATGCTCTCCCGCGCGGCCGCGTCGTCCTCGACCACCAGCAGCCGCTTGACGGGCCGATCCACGAACTCATGCAGCGTGGTGAGCGCATCGGAGAGCGACTCCTTGCTGGCGGGTTTCACCAGGAAGTCGAGCGCGCCCAGCCGGAGCCCGCGCTGCCAGTTCTCCTCGACCGAGATGATGTGTACCGGGATGTGCCGGGTCCCCGGGTCGTGCTTCAGCCGGTCGAGGATGGTCCACCCGTCGGCATCGGGCAGCCGAAGGTCGAGCGTCACCGCGGTCGGGCTGGTACTCCCGGGCCAGCAGCAGGGCCCGGTCGGCCCGGTTCGCGACCAGCCCCTTGAACCCGCGGTCGCGGGCCAGGTCCAGCAGGATCTGGGCGAAGTTGGGGTCGTCCTCCGCGATGAGGAGGATGCGGTCGCCCGGCTCGATCGACGGCGCGGTCGTCCGCGACCTCCCGCTCGACCACCGGAGCCAGCATGACGCGCGCGGCGGCGCTCGGCATCGCCTTGAGGATCTCGGCGCCGGTGGCGAAGGCCAGGTCCCGATCCGGCACGGCGCAGGCCTCTTCCATGGGCTGGAGCGGGTAGAGCAGCGGCAGGAAGAGGGTGAAGGTGCTGCCCCGCCCGGGCTCGCTCTCGATCCGGATCTCGCCGCCGAGCAGCCGGGTGATCTGCCGGCTGATCGAGAGGCCGAGGCCGGTGCCGCCGTACTTCCGGCTGGTGCCGGTGTCGCCCTGCTGGAACGCCTCGAAGATGACGCCGTGCTTCTCCTTCGGGATGCCGATGCCGCTGTCCCGCACCGAGAACGCGACCACGGCGTTGGCGGCGTTCAGGATCTCCTGTTCGGGATTCCACCCGCTCGGTCACCAGCGGACGCCCGGAGCGACGACCGACCCCCGCTCGGTGAACTTGAAGGCGTTGGAGAGCAGGTTCTTGAGCACCTGCTGCAGCCGCTTGTTGTCGGTCTGGAGCGCGGGCGGCAGGGCCGGATCCACCTCGACCTGGAACTGGAGTCCCTTGAGGTCGGCGACCTGGCGGAAGGTGCTGTCCACGAACTTGCGCACCTCGGTGAACGGCACGGTAGTGATGTCCACCGCCATGGTGCCGGACTCGATCTTGGAGAGGTCGAGGATGTCGTTGATCAGGTCGAGCAGATCCGAGCCCGAGCTGTGGATCGTCTGGGCGAACCCGACCTGCCTGGTGGTGAGGTTCCCCTCGGCGTTCTCGGTGAGGATCTGGGAGAGGATCAGCAGGCTGTTGAGCGGCGTCCGAAGCTCGTGCGACATGTTGGCCAGGAACTCGGACTTGTACTTGGAGATCAGGGCGAGCTGCTCGGCCTTCTCCTCCAGCGCCACCTTGGCCTGCTCCACCTCCTTGTTCTTCTGCTCCACCTCGGCCTTCTGGCTGGCCAGCAGCTGGGCCTTCTCCTCCAGCTCGGCGTTGGTGCGCTGGAGCTCGTCCTGCTGCTTCTTGAGCAGCTCCTCGGACTTCTGCAGCGACCGGGTCTGCTGCTCCAGGCGCTTGTTGGTCTCGGTCAGCACGTCCTGCTGGGACTGCAGATTCTCGGTCAGCGCCTGCGACTGCCGCAGCAGCTCCTCGGTCCGCATGTTGGCGCCGATGGTGTTGAGCACGATGCCGATGGTTTCCGCGAGCTGTTCGAGGAAGGTGAGGCGGATCTCGTCGAACTCGTCGAAGGTCGCCAGCTCGAGCACCGCCCGGACCTCGCCCTCGAACAGCACCGGCAGCACCACGATGTTCCGCGGCGCGGCCTCGCCCAGCCCGGAGCTGATCTGGACGTAGTCCTCCGGCGCCGAATTGATCAGCAGCATCCGGCGGTCCACCGCGCACTGTCCCACCAGGCCTTCGCCGAGCCGGAACTCGTTGGCGACGGCCTTCCGGTCCTTGTAGGCGTAGCTCGCCAGCAGCTTCAGCGCCGGCTGGTCGCCCGAGGAATCCACCACGTAGAACACCCCGTGGTGGGCGGTGACCAGCGGAGCCAGGTCGGAGAGGATCAGCTGCGACACCGCCGCCAGGTCGCGCTGGCCCTGCAGCATCCGGCTGAACTTGGCCAGGTTGGTCTTGAGCCAGTCCTGCTCCATGTTCTTCCGCGTGGTGTCGCGGAGGTTCCGGATCATCTCGTTGATGTTGTCCTTCAGCTCCGCCACCTCGCCCAGGGCCTCCACGGCGATGGAGCGGGTGAGGTCGCCCTTGGTCACCGCGGTGGCCACGTCGGCGATGGCGCGCACCTGGGTGGTGAGGTTGGCGGCGAGCTGGTTCACGTTGGCGGTGAGATCGCGCCAGATGCCCGCCGCGCCCGGCACTCTCGCCTGGCCGCCCAGCTTGCCCTCGACGCCCACCTCGCGGGCCACGTTGGTCACCTGGTCGGCGAAGGTCGCCAGCGTGTTGGTCATGCCGTTGATGGTGTCGGCGAGGGTGGCGATCTCGCCCTTCACCTCCACCCGCAGCTCCTGCTTGAGGTCGCCGTTGGCGACGGCGGTCACCACCTTGGCGATGCCGCGCACCTGCGAGGTCAGGTTGCTCGCCATCCAGTTCACGTTGTCGGTCAGGTCCTTCCATACGCCCGCGACGCCCACCACCTGCGCCTGGCCGCCCAGCTTGCCTTCGGTGCCGACCTCGCGGGCCACGCGGGTCACTTCCGACGCGAACGAGTTGAGCTGGTCCACCATGGTGTTGACGGTGTTCTTGAGCTCCAGGATCTCGCCCTGCACGTCCACCGTGATCTTCCGGTTGAGCTCGCCGCGGGCCACCGCCGTGGTCACGTCCGCGATGTTGCGGACCTGGGTCGTCAGGTTGCTCGCCATCGAGTTGACGCTGTCGGTGAGGTCCTTCCAGGTGCCGCCCACGCCCTTCACGTAGGCCTGGCCGCCCAGCTTGCCCTCGGTGCCCACCTCGCGGGCCACCCGGGTCACCTCGGAGGCGAACGAGTTGAGCTGGTCCACCATCGTGTTGATGGTGTTCTTCAGCTCCAGGATCTCGCCCCGGACGTCCACCGTGATCTTCTTGGACAGGTCGCCGTTGGCGACCGCCGTCGTCACCTCGGCGATGTTCCGCACCTGCGCCGTCAGGTTGCCGGCCATCGAGTTCACGTTGTCGGTCAGGTCCTTCCAGGTGCCCGCCGACCCCGCCACCTGCGGCCTGGCCGCCCAGCTTGCCCTCGGTGCCCACCTCGCGGGCCACCCGGGTCACCTCCGAGGCGAACGAGCTGCAGCTGGTCCACCATCGTGTTGATGGTGTTCTTCAGCTCCAGGATCTCGCCCTGCACGTCCACCGTGATCTTCTTGGTGAGCTCGCCCGCGCGCCACCGCCGTGGTCACCTCGGCGATGTTCCGCACCTGCGACGTCAGGTTGCCGGCCATCGAGTTCACGTTGTCGGTCAGGTCCTTCCAGGTGCCCGCCGACGCCCGCGCACCTGCGCCTGGCCGCCCAGCTTGCCCTCGGTGCCCACCTCGCGGGCCACCCGGGTCACCTCCGAGGCGAACGAGTTGAGCTGGTCCACCATCGTGTTGATGGTGTTCTTCAGCTCCAGGATCTCGCCCTTCACGTCCACCGTGATCTTCTTCGACAGGTCGCCGTTCGCCACCGCCGTGGTCACCTCGGCGATGTTGCGGACCTGGCCGGTCAGGTTGCCGGCCATGGAGTTCACGCTGTCGGTCAGGTCCTTCCAGGTCCCGCCCACGCCCGTCACCTGCGGCCTGGCCGCCCAGCTTGCCCTCGGTGCCCACCTCGCGGGCCACCCGGGTCACCTCCGAGGCGAACGAGCTGAGCTGGTCCACCATCGTGTTGATGGTGTTCTTCAGCTCCAGGATCTCGCCCTGCACGTCCACCGTGATCTTCTTGTTGACAGGTCGCCCCGCGCCACCGCCGTGGTCACCTCGGCGATGTTGCGCACCTGCGACGTCAGGTTGCCGGCCATCGAGTTCACGTTGTCGGTCAGGTCCTTCCAGGTCCCGCCGACACCCCGCACCTCGCGCCTGGCCGCCCAGCTTGCCCTCGGTGCCCACCTCGCGGGCCACCCGGGTCACCTCCGAGGCGAACGAGTTGAGCTGGTCCACCATCGTGTTGATGGTGTTCTTCAGCTCCAGGATCTCGCCCTTCACGTCCACCGTGATCTTCTTGGACAGGTCGCCGTTCGCCACCGCCGTGGTCACCTCGGCGATGTTGCGCACCTGGCCGGTCAGGTTGCCGGCCATGGAGTTCACGCTGTCGGTCAGGTCCTTCCAGGTGCCCGCCGACGCCCCGCACCTGCGCCTGCCCGCCCAGCTTGCCCTCGGTGCCCACCTCGCGGGCCACGCGGGTCACCTCCGAGGCGAACGAGTTGAGCTGGTCCACCATCGTGTTGATGGTGTTCTTCAGCTCCAGGATCTCGCCCTTCACGTCCACCGTGATCTTCTTGTTCAGGTCGCCGCGGGCCACCGCCGTCGTCACCTCGGCGATGTTCCGCACCTGGGCCGTCAGGTTGCCGGCCATCGAGTTCACGTTGTCGGTCAGGTCCTTCCAGGTCCCGGCCACGCCCTTCACCCGGGCCTGCCCGCCCAGCTTGCCCTCGGTGCCCACCTCGCGGGCCACCCGGGTCACCTCCGAGGCGAACGAGCTGAGCTGATCCACCATCGAGTTCACCGTGCGCCCGATCCGCAGGAACTCGCCCATGAGCGGCCGGCCCTCGATCTCGAGCGCCATCGTCTGCGAGAGGTCGCCCTTGGCGACCGCGCCGATCACCCGCGACACCTCGCTGGTGGGCTGCACCAGGTCGCCGATCAGACCGTTCACCGAGTTGAGCGACGCGGCCCACGCCCCGCCGGCGCCGGCGAGGTGGGCCCGCTGGGTGATGCGCCCTTCCTTGCCGACCGCGAGACTGACGCGGTCCAGCTCGTGCGCCATCTCCTGGTTGAGTTGGACGATCTCGTTGAGGGTGTCCGCCACCTTTCCGGCGAGCCCGGTGCGGGTGACCTGCATCCGCACGGAGAAGTCTCCCTTCCGGACGGCGGAGAGCACGGTCAGTAGTTCGGCGAGATCGAAGGCTTCGGAATTGGCGGGGGTGTCGGCCGGCCGGCCGCGTTTGGTTCGGCGACCATTCCTGGCCGGAGGGGTCCTCATGGGGGGCTCCGAATGTGCGCGGCTGCCTGGCACCGGGTGGAGACTGGCAATCATGGTTGGTGCGCGCGAGCGCCCTCCGTGACCGGCGTCACAGAGGGATCCTTGCCGGCGCGACCGTCGAACCTGCTTGACATCGAATATATAGGTGCCACACTTCGGCGTGCCACCAACGGGGACTTCTCGATCGGACGAGGCGCCGGCGCGCGCCTCCGGCGGCGCCGGCTCGTTTTCCGAAGCCGGCCGGTTGCGCATCCTGATCCTGGAGGACGTGCAGATGGATGCGGAGCTGGTCGAGTACGAGCTCGAGCGAGCCCGTATTTCCTTCGCCGCGCGCCGGGTGGACACCCGCGAAGCCTTCCTGCGCGAGCTCGCCGAGTTCAAGCCGGACCTGATTCTCTCCGATTACACCCTCCCCCGCTTCGACGGCATGGCGGCCCTCGCCCTGGCGCGCCAGCGGGCGCCGTCGGTGCCGTTCCTCATCGTGACCGGCTCGGTCAACGAGGAAACCGCGGTGGGTTGCATGAAGGCGGGCGCCGCCGACTACCTGCTCAAGAGCAACCTGGCACGCATCGGGCCGGCGATCCAAGGGGCCCTCGCCCGGGTGCGCGCCAGCACCGAGAAGGCGCGGGCGGAGGAGGCGCTCCAGCGCTCGGAGGCGAACCTGCGCGCCATCTTCAACAACAGCCTTCAGGCCTTCCTCCTCATCGATCCCGACGGCACCATCCAGGCGCTCAACTCCACCGCGGTCGAGTGGAGCCACCGGCTCCTCGGGCGTCCGCTGCACGAAGGCGTGCGAGTGGCGGACCTGGCTCCCGAAGCTGCGGAGGCGTTCCGCGCCGCGCTGGCCGGCGAGGCCCGCAACGTCGAGCGGCGTATCACGGACGTCGACGGCTCGGAGCTGTGGTTCGAGACCACCCACGCCCCCGTCGTGGACGAGGACGGCCTGGTCATCGGCGTGTGCCTGAACGCGCGGGACATCAGCACCCGGAAACAGGCGGAAGGCGCGCTCCGGGAGAGCGAGGCGCGCTATCGCGACCTGTTCGACAACGCCAGCGACCTGGTCTGCGCCACCGATCCCGACGGGCGGTTCCGCTACGTGAACAGCGCCTGGCATGATGCCATCGGACTCTCCGATGCCGAGCTGGGCCGCCGCGGCTTTCTCGAGCTGGTCCACCCCGACAGCCGGCAACGGTACCTGGACGTCGTGGCGCGGGCGCTGGCCGGGGAGACGCTGACGCATGTCGAGCTGGTCCTGGTGACCGGCCACGACACCCTGATCACGGTGGAGGGCAATCTCAGCTGCACCTCCCAGGGCGGGCAGCCGCTGCTGCTGCGGGGGATCTACCGCGACGTGACCGAGCGGAAGCGGGTGGAAGACCAGCTCAGATGGGCCGAGCGGATGCAGGCCGCCGGGCGCCTCGCCGGCGGCATGGCGCACGAAGTCAACAACATGATGACCGGCGTGATCGGCTTCAGCGAGTTCCTGCTGCGCAGTTTCGAGGAAGACGACCCTCGCCACGAGGAGGTCCGGGAGATCATCCGGGCCGGCACCCGGGCGTCCGATGTCACCCGGCAGCTCCTCGCCTTCACCCGCCAGCAGCTGCTCCATCCCGAGGCGCTCGACGTCAACCGCGTGGTGAGCGGCATGGAGAAGATGCTCCGCCACTCGCTGGGCGAGGCCCACACGCTCGAGCTCGCGCTCTCACCCGAGGTGGGGGAGATCCGGGCCGACCGCGGGCAGTTGGAGCAGGTGCTCCTCAACCTGATCCTCAACGCCCGCGACGCCATGCGCGAGCACGGCCGGGTGACCGTCGCCACCGGCGAGGCCACGCTCGATGAGGCCTACGGCCAGACCCACCGAAACGTCGTCATTCCGGCCGGGGCCTATGTCTGGCTCTCGGTCACCGATACCGGGAGTGGCATGGACCGGGCGGTCAAGGCCCGGATCTTCGAGCCGTTCTTCACCACCAAGCCGGTGGGCCAGGGCACGGGACTCGGACTCTCCACGGTCTACGGCATCGTGAAGCAGAGCGAGGGCTTCGTGTGGTGTTACAGCGAGCCGGACCACGGCAGCGTGTTCAAGATCTATCTGCCGCGGGCGGTGGCCCAGCCGCTCACGGTCGTGCCCGGCGAGCCGGCCGGCGAGCTGCGCGGCGGCACCGAGACGATCCTGGTCGTGGAAGACGAGGACGTCGTCCTCGCGCTTGCCTGCCGTTGCCTCCGGGAGCGGGGCTACTCCGTGCTCGAGGCGCGAACCGGCCGGGAGGCGCTGGAGCGGTTGGACCGGGACCACCGGATCGACCTGATCATCTCAGACGTGGTCATGCCGGATCTGGGCGGCCGCGAGCTGGGATCGCGACTGGCGGCGCTGCGGCCGGATCTATCCATCCTGTACATGTCGGGGTATACGGGGGACTACGTGATTCAGCGGGGGCTGCTCGAGCCGGGTGTGCCCTTTCAGCAGAAGCCCTTCACGGCCGAGAGTCTGGTCCGGACGGTCCGGGAGCTGCTCGACCGCCGAGACGCCGGCCGCCACGAGGGCACGGTCTAGGCGATGGCCTCGGAATCCGGTACGGTGGCAGCGGTCTCCTCCTGCCCCGGACGGAACTCCAGATGCTCGGCCCGGAGGATCACGAAGCCCCGGGCGGTGCTCAGCCGGGTGAGACGTTCACCCGCCATGTTGACCATCCGCTGCGTGACGCCCGGAAAGATCGGCGCCACTTCGTACCACTTGGTTGGGTGAAGCTCGGGATACTTTCGCTGATGCTCCGACCGCAGACGCGCCTGCACACCTGGCATCGTCTCTCCTCGCCGGCTGGGGCCGGCCGACCGGGGTGGAAATGGCCCGCTGGACCGGAAACAATTTAACCCAACTTTCTCTCGGGCACACGATGGGATGAACCGAGCCCTTCACACTCCGCTCCGCTACGGCCTGGCGGTGCTGTCCATTGCACTGGCGCTGGGACTCACCCTGAGTCTCCAGCCCTGGATCGGCGAGCTGGTTTTTCTGTTCTTCCTGGCCGCTGTCCCCGTCGTGGCGCTGGTCGGCGGCCCGGGCCCCGGGCTTCTGGCGATCGTCCTGGCCGTGCTGGCCGTCAACTGGTGGATCTACACCCCGGGCACCCTCAGCGACCGTGCCGGCGGAAGCCGTGCGGCTGGGCTTCTTCTCGGTGGTGAGCGGCGGCATCACCATCCTCGCTTCGCTGCTGCGTCACGCCCGGTTGCGCACTGTGGAGCAGGCTGTCGAGAGCGCCCGGCTGGCGCAGCTCGCGGAGGCCGCCTCGTACCAGGCCGAGGAGGAGGCCGCCCGGGCGGAGGAGGAGACCCTCCGCGCCGACGAAGAACGGGCGCGGACGATCGCTGTTCTCGAAAGGATGACGGACGCGTTCGTGGCCCTGGATCGCGGCTGGGCCATAACTTACGTCAACCGAGAGGCGGCGCGGGTTCTGGGCTCCAGCGGCGTGGACGCGGCGGATCTGCCGGGCAAGCATCTCTGGGAGGTCTGGCCGCACCTGGCGGGCACCCCGTTCGACACCGAATGCCGTCGGGTCATGGCGGAACAGACCTCGGCCCATCTCGAGTACTTCTCCGACGCCATGGGCATCTGGGTCGAGTGTCACTTCCACCCTTCCCCCGAGGGACTCGGAGTCTTCTTCCGCGACATCGGCGAGCGAAAGCACGCCGAGGAATCACTGAAGGAGAGCGAGGCTCGGCTCCGGCTCGCGCTCGACGCCGGCAACTGTGGCACCTGGGACTGGGACATCAGAAACGACCGGGTGTCCTGGTCCGACCGCATCTACGAGCTGCACGGCGTGGAGCAGGGCGAGTTCGGCGGACGGGTGGAGGACTTCAGCGCCCTGGTTCACCCGGAGGACCGGGCGCGGGTCGCGGCGACGATTCGGCGGGCCCTGGAAGGCGGGGAGGACTACCAGGTGGACTTTCGCATCGTGCGTCCCGACGGCACCGTCCGGTGGCTCACCACCGGCGGCCGGGTGCTCTTCGACGAAGGACGACAGCCCGTCCGGATGCTCGGCGTGACCACCGACATCACGGAGCGGCACCGGGTGGAGGAGCAGCTCCGGGTGGTCCAGCAGCTCGAAGTGGTGGGCCGGCTCGCGGGCGGCGTCGCGCATGAAGTGAACAATCAGATGTCGGTGGTGCTGGGCTGCGCGGATTTCGTTCTCCGGCGCGACGACATCCCCGACCAGGCCAGAACCGACGTCGAGCACATGCGGACCGCCGCCGAGCGCTCGGCGACGGTGACCAGCCAGCTGCTCGCGTTCAGCCGGCGGCAGATACTCCGCCTCGAGCCGCTGGATTTGAACCTGGTGATCCAGGAACTGGAGCCGATCCTCCGGCGCACGGTGGGCGAGGACATCTCGGTCCTGCTGCGGCTCGGGGACCGGCTCGAACGGGTGCGGGCCGACCGGGGACAAATCGAGCAGGTGCTTCTCAACCTCACGCTCAACGCGCGGGACGCGATGCCGCTGGGCGGCACGCTCGCCCTGGAGACGGCGCCGGCGCACCTCGACGAGGGGTACCTCGAGCGCCACGCCGGCGTCGACGTGCAGCCGGGGTGTTACGTCGTCCTCGCCGTGAGCGACACCGGCCACGGCATGGACGGGGAGATCCGGCGGCACATTTTCGAGCCCTTCTTCACCACGAAAGGCGTCGGGAAAGGCACCGGACTGGGCCTGGCCACGGTGTACGGTATCGTCAAGCAGAGCGGCGGATACATCTGGGTCTACAGCGAGCCCGGAACCGGAAGCACATTCAAGATCTATCTGCCGCTGGCGCCGGAGTCACAGTCGCCCGAGCTCAGCGCCGATCCGATCGAGACGCGGGGCAACGAGACGGTCCTGATCGCGGAGGACGAGGCGGTCGTCCGGGACATGGCGGCACGGGGGCTCGAAGCGGAGGGCTACCGGGTGCTCCAGGCCCGCGATGGGGCCGAGGCGCTGGAGTTGCTCGGGCGCCACGATGGCCGGGTGGATTTCGTGGTGACCGATGTGGCCATGCCGGTGGTGAACGGACGCCATCTCGCCGCCCGCGTCGCCGAGCTGCACCCCGACCTTCCGGTGCTGTTCACCTCCGGCTACACCGACGACGAGATCGTGCGACGCGGGCTGCTGGAGCCGGGGCAGCCCTTCCTGCAGAAGCCGTTCGCTCCATCGGCGCTGGCCCAGCGGGTCCGCGCGATGCTCGACGCGAGGGCGACGCCCTCGGACTAACCGCCCCGGAGCGGCCGGAAGAACTCCCGGATGTCGGCCGCGAGGAGATCGGGCTCTTCCCAGGCGGGGAAGTGGCCGCCTCGTGGCATGTTGGTCCACCGGGCCAGGTCGTACCCCCGCGCGACCCACTCGCGGGGAGGGTTGGCCGGCGTCTCGGCTGGAAACAGCGCCATGCCGGTCGGCACCCGGATCCGCTGGCCGTCGCCCAGCCGGAGCGGGTGCCGGCTCCCCTCGCGGTACAGCCGCATGGAGGAGCCGATGGTGCCGGTCAGCCAGTAGAGGGTGACGTTGGCCAGCACCTCGTCCCGGCTCAGTGTGGACTTCCCGCCCTCCACCCGATCGCTCCAGCTCCACAGCTTCTCCGCCATCCATGCGGCCAGACCGGCCGGCGAATCGGCCAGTCCCACGGCGAGCGTGTCGGGTTTGGTGCGTTGCACGTGGGCATACCCGCCTTCCGCCTCGCTCCATCGATCGCACCCGGCGAGAAATTCGACTTCCGCCGGGGTCAGCGGCGGCGTGCCCGGCCCCAGGTCCGGCCGGTACGAGCCGGGCAAGTAGTTGAGATGGATCCCGACGACGCGGCCGGGCGCGCGAAGCGCGAGGCGGGTCGCCACGCTCGCGCCCCAGTCGCCCCCCTGCGCCCCGAAGCCGGCGTATCCCAGGCGGTCCATCAGCTCCAGCCACAACTCCGCGATGCGACCCGGGTGCATGCCCGCCGCCGTCGGAGGATCGGAGAAGCCGTAACCGGGGAGCGAGGGCACCACGACGTCGAACGAGTCGCCGGCGCTGCCGCCGAAGCGCGCGGGGTCGGTGAGCCGGGGAATCAGCTCCAGCATCTCGAGCACCGAGCCGGGCCATCCGTGGGTCATGACCAGGGGGAGCGGCCGCGACCCCCGGCCTCGCTCGTGGATGAAGTGGATGCGCCCGCCGCTCAGGGCCGCGCGGAACTGGGTAAACCGATTGAGGCGGTCCTCGACCGCCCGCCAGTCGAAGCCGGTACGCCAGTACTCGACCAGATCCCGCAGCTCGCCCGGGTCGATTTCGGCGGCGTCACCCGCCCCCGCTGGCAGGTCGGGCCAGCGCGTGCGTCGGAGCCGCTGGGCCAGGTCGTCCAGCAGGGATTGCTCGACTCGGACCTCGAACGGCTGGAGGGCCGTCGGAGGACTCCCCTCCCGGGCGGCCAGGATCGGACCGGTCACCATGGGTACTCCCTGGAAGAACGCACCTCCCGACGACTAACCAACAAATTGCTATTTACTGGTTATATATTCTTCATCGAGACGTAACCTGTCAATGGTCATATGCCGGTTATATTTCTCCGAGCCCCACGGAGGATCGCGATGTCCCAACGGTCGGCCTCGACCCTGCCCTTCGAATGGGTCGGTGGCGCCCCCGCCCTCGACTTCACCAACACCGTCAGCTGGAGCGCTCCGGCGCGGACCAACGAACGGCTCGGCTCCTACGCCGACCTGATTCGCTGGATCGGGAACGCCGGTCTCGCCGACCGGGCCGAGGTCCGGTCGTTGCACCGGCGAGCAGTGGCTCGTCCCCGGGAGGCCGGCAGGGTCTTCGCTACCGCGCTGGCCTTTCGCGAGACGCTCCATCGGCTTTTTGGCGGGCATGCCCGCGGCGCCGATCCCGATCGGGAGGCCGTGGGTCGCCTCAATCGAATGGTCGGCCGGGCGCTGGGGCGGCTGAGGCTGGCCCCCGAGGAGGATAGGTGGGGGTGGGAGTGGCCAGCCGGCGAAGAACTGGAGCGGCCGCTGTGGCGGACGGCGTGGTCGGCCGCCCAGCTTCTCACCTCGGCGGAGCTGGCCTCGCTCAAGCAATGCGCCGCCGACCAGTGCGGCTGGCTGTTCCTGGACCGCAGCCGCAACCATGCCCGCCGCTGGTGCGACATGAGGGTCTGCGGAAATAACGAGAAGGCCCGGCGCTTCTACCGGAGCCGGCTCAGCCGGAGCCAGACCTGAGCGGTCCGGGCCAGTGGACATTTCGAGAGCGATGACTTACAGTGTAAGCGATTGGATGTTCGTGGCATCCATCGCCCACCTCAAGTACATCGTGAACCATGCCGACAAGCCAGCTCGCGCAGCCGGTCGTGGCCGGTTCCGCCAAGTGCCTCGTGGTCGACGACGAGCCCGGAGTGAGGGGATGCCTGGCCCGGATGCTCCAGGCCCAGGGGTTCGATTGCTATCGAGGCCGGCTCGGGGCGCGAGGCGCTTCGGGTCCTCGACCACATCGGGGGGCCGTCCCTGATCGTCTCCGACATGCGGATGCCGGAGATGGACGGGATCAGCCTGCTGGATATCGTTCGGGGCCGCTACCCCGACACCTCGGTGATCATGCTGAGCGGAATCAGCGAGACCACCACCGCGGTGGACTGCCTGCACCACGGCGCGGCGGACTTCCTCCTCAAGCCGATCTCGATGAGTGAACTGCAGGCCCGGGTCACCCGGGCCCTGGAGAAGCGCGACCTGGTCCTCCAGAACCGCTACTACCAGGAAAACCTCGAGCGCCAGGTGCACGAGCAGGCGAGCCGGATCCAGGAGCTGTTCCTCCAGGGCGTGCAGATGCTCGCGAGGGCGCTCGAGGCCAAGGACGCCTATACCCGGGGGCATTCGATACGGGTCAGCCAATACGCCGTGGCCACCGCGTCACGCATGGGGTTCGAGGGCACGTCGCTGGATGGGATCCGGCTGGGCGGGGAGTTGCACGACATCGGCAAGATCGGCACCCGGGAAGCCGTGCTGCACAAGCCTGGCTCCCTCACGGACGAGGAGTTCCGGCAGATCCACGAGCACCCGCTGCTGGGCGAGCGGATGTTGTCGCCGCTGGCTCAGGAGTCCCCCGACGTGCTGCGCATCGTGCGCTCGCATCACGAGCGGCTCGACGGGCGGGGGTTTCCCGACGGCCTGCGCGGCTCCACGATTCCGATCGAGGCCCGGATCGTCGCGGTGGCCGACGCGTTCGACGCGATGACGACCCGGCGACCCTACCGCGAGTCACGCCCGCCCGCGGACGCCCTGGTCGAGCTCCGCCGGGTGGCCGGATCGCAGCTCGACCCCGAGGCGGTCGAGGCGTTCCTGTCGGCCTACCCGGCGGAACAGCCGGTGGCGGAGTGGGTGTAGGGCCTAGAGCATTCCCTTCCGCTTCAGCACATGATACCGCTCCACCAGCGCCGAGCTCGCTCCCGCAGGCAGGACGTCGAGCACCATGACCCCGCGTGAGCGCATTTCGGCGAGGGCCGCTTCGCGTGCGCCCAGCAGTTCCTCGGCGGCGGCGCGCTCGAAGGCCTCGGCCGGCCCGGCCGGCCTCGCCGAGGCCAGCGCCTCCATCGCCGGATCGCGCAGGGTCACGGCCAGCGGAAGATGGCGGGGACGCAGGGTGGCCGTCTGGGCCACCAGCGCCTCGCTCGCGGTCCGGTCGATCACGTCGGTGAAGAGCACGGTGAGCGCGCGCTTCCGGCTGCGGGCGGCCAGGTAGCGGAACGCCGCGGGATAGTCGGATTCCACCAGCCGTCCTTCGGCCGCGGCGAGTCCCTCCAGCACGGTGCGCAGCGACCGGCGGCCGCGGCCCGGCGGCACGTAGCGCTGGATGGTGTCGGCAAACACCAGCAGGCCGACGTTGTCGTCGTGCTCCACCGTCGCGTGGGCCAGGTGCAGAGCCGCGCCGATCACCGACTCGAGGCGGGGCACGCCCTCCACTTCGGCGGTCAGCAGCCGTCCGGCATCCACCACCAGCATCACGTTCTGCCGCCGCTCGTCCTCATACTGCCGCGCGATCGGCTTGCCCCGGCGCGCGGTCGCCTTCCAGTCGATGGTCCGGGTGTCGTCGCCCGGGACCCACTCGCGCAGCCCCTCGAACAGTCGCCCTTCGCCCCGGTGCCGCACGCTGCGGAGCCCCGCCTCCCGCCGCCGGATGGCCTGAATGGGCAGCGCCCGCAGCCATGCGCCGCGCAGGCTCGGGTACACAGTCGCGGTCCACTGCGCTTCGATCCGGCTCTGCCGCCACGCCAGCCCGAGGGGGCCGAGGATGCGGAGGTCGATGGTCCCGCCGCGACCGATCCCCCGCCTCGCCGGCTCCAGCTCGAGCTGTTCCTCGACGGCCACATGGGCCGGCAGTTCGAGCCGGCGGAGCGGAGAGATCCCCCCACCGAGCGGCTCGGGCAGGTGTTCCTTCACCTCGACCCGCAACCGCCGGCCCGTCTCGTGGCGCCAGTTGTACCGGATGACGAAGCGGCGACCGAGCGAAAAGGCCACCGGGGCCTCCCGACGCACCGCGAGCGCGCGGGCTCCGGGCGCGGCCAAGGCGTCGGCCAGAAAGGCCAGCACCCACGCCGCGTCCAGGGCGAGCAGGAGGGACAGCGCTCCCGACCACACCAGGCCGACCGGCGCGATCAGGGTGAGCGCCGCGGCTCCCAGCAGCCACCGGCGCGAGGGGACCACCTTCATCGCGGGGCCTCGATCTTTTCGATGATGCCACGCAGCGCCGCATCAGGGGCCACGCCCTCCAGCTCCAGCTCGGGCGCCACAATGATCCGGTGGCGCAGCACCGCCGGGGCCAGGGTCTTCACGTCGTCCGGGATGACGTAGGTTCGGCCCTCGAGGAGCGCCGAGGCCTGGGCCATCTTGAGCAGGGCCACGCTGCCGCGGGGTGAGGCGCCGAGCGTCAGTACCGGCGCCGTCCGGGTCGCGCGCACGATCGCGGCGACATAGGCCACCAGGCTGGGCTCGACCCGGACCCGGCGGCACGCGTCCCGAAGCCGTGCCAGGCCGGCGGTGTCGGCCACCCGATCCACCCCATAGCTCGCCGGCGTGTCGGCCTCGAACCCGGCCAATACCCGCTGCAGAATTCCCTGCTCCACCGGCTCCTCGGGATACCCCACGAGGACCTTCACCAGGAAGCGGTCGAGCTCCGCCTCGGGCAGCGGGTAGGTGCCCTCGAACTCGATGGGGTTCTGGGTGGCGAACACGGTGAAGCTTTCCGGCAGCGCGTGGGAGACGCCATCCACGGTGACCCGGCGTTCCTGCATCGCCTCGAGCAGCGCGGCCTGGGTCTTCGCCGGGGCCCGGTTGATTTCGTCGCCCAGGACCAGGTCGCCGAAGATCGGGCCCTGCCGAAAGGTGAAGGTCCCCGGCCCGGCCAGCAGGCTCACGCCGGTGATGTCCGACGGCATCAGGTCGGGGGTGAACTGGATCCGCCGGAACTCGAGGCTCAGCACTTCGCCCAGGGCCCGGACCAGCAGCGTCTTGGCGGTGCCGGGCACCCCCTCGAGGAGCACGTGGCCCCGGGCGATCAATGCCGCCACCGCGTCGCGGACTGCCTCCTCCTGTCCCAGCACCACTCGGCCGAGCTGTTCCACGATCGCGCGGGCGGTGTCTGCCCCCCACGCCGCTTCGTCTGCGCCAAGCGGCGCGATTGGGCTGGTCATGACGGCTTCAGCTCCTCCCACAGGGTCTCAACGGCGTTGGCGGCCACCAGAACGCTGTCGGCGTCGGGCGGCCTGCGAGTCAAGGTGATGAGCGAGTCGAGCGCCTCCTGCCCCCGCGCCGTCCGGACCGACGGCGCGAGGCCCTCCAACCAGGTGTCGAGGTTGGCGGGGGCGGAACGGCCGGTACGCGACAGCCGCCGCCGCAGGCCCTGGATCATGAGGCGCACCGCCACGTCGTGCCCCCGGGCGGCGGCCAGCGCGGTGGCCAGCGCCCGCACATGCTCCAGCGGCGACCGGCGCCGCCGCCGGATGGCGCTTCGCACCGGCCCGAAGCGGACTCCCGAGGCCACGAGGGCGATGACACCCACGGCGGCGAGCTGCCAGACGATCCACCCCCAGGGCGAGCGCAGGCTCCAGCCGAGCGCCGCTCCGGTGAGCGAGCCGTAGGCCTGATACCCGTGGTGAAATTCGTCGACCATCACCCGCCGGTAGCGGGGCGTGACCAGTCCGAGCACGAAAGTTCCCGCCGTGGTGTTCCGCATGGTGCGGTTCCGAAAGAGCCGGTCGTCGGCCACGAGGGTCACCATCCGCTCGTCGGGGTAGAGAAGCCGGACGACGACCGGTCGGCCGCTGACGGTCTGGAGCAGGGTATCCGCCCTGAGCGCTTGGGGCACGTCGCAGGACACCTTGCGGCCATCGTGGCCGGCGGAATCCACGATGGTCCGGGCCGGATGCGGTACCAGCGACGCCCAGACCCGTGGAGCCGGGCGGTCCGGCTCCCCCGTCGCGGGATTCCTGGTAGGCGAAGCATCGGTCCATCGCCGCACCGACACCTGGTACCCCAGGCAGCGGATCGCGGTGGCCGAGGTCGGTCCGGCGAGCAGGAGGTCGACCGGCAATCCCAACAGGTGTCGGGCCTCGACCGCGGTGAGCGGCTCGGTGGGCCCGAGGACTGCGACCACCTCGTTCCGGCGCGACGAATCCGGCAGGGTGAGCGCCGCGGTTGGCCGCCGGAAGCGCTCGACCTGGACGCCGAGACGGGAAGCGGCCTCAGCGAAGGCGCTCGCGCCGCCGGGGCCGGTGAGGTAGGTCGAGCGAGGCGACTCGTCCGGCGTCGCCCGAGACCGCCGGTTGCCGGCGACCACGGCGATCACGCCGAGCCCGAGAAGGATGCCGGCGGCAAGGCCCAGCTCAGTGCGCGGACGCATGCCAGGGCTCCGCTCCGCTCGCCCGCCACCGCCGGTAATCGTCGGCCCCGAGGGACCGCCCGCCGAAGGCATAGGAGTAGAGACTCCTTACCAGGTCCCGCAACCGCTCGCGGTCCGAGCCGGCCAGCCGCGCCTCGCGGGCACACTCCGCCGGCGTCTTGCTGGGGTGGTACTGGAGCAGGCCCTGACCCTCCAGGGTCAGCGCGAGCGCGACGAAGGCGAGCTGCAGCGCCTCGGCGAGACGGCCCTCGGCGGCCGCCCGGTCGGCGGCACGGGAATACCATTCGGCGTCGTGGCGCTCGCCGGCCACCGTGAGCGTCACCGACCGTTCGGCCCGGGCCGCCCCGCGGACCGTGAGCCAGACCAGCCACGCGGCGTACCCGAAGATGCCGATCCAGGCGAGCAGGACCGTAACCAGGAAGATGCGGAAGAGGAGCGGGTTGTCGGTCCTGAGCCCTTCCATCCAGGCCCCGAGCCACTTCCACCATTCGGTAAGGAGGCGGAGCACGGCCGACTGAGGGGTCCACTGGTAGGGCTCCGTCGCGAAGACGGAATCGAGCACCGCCCGGTACAGCTCGGGACCGGCCTGCCCCTGCTGCGCCACGGCGCTCAGGCGGGTTGAAGGGTCGAGGCCAGCACCTCCAGATCGAAGCCCTCCTTGCGGACCCGGAGATCGTAATACGCCACCGTGAGCACACAGTAGAGCAAGGGGTAGAGCAACATCTGCATCACGCCCACCACCGCGAGGGCGAGCAGCGCGGGAGTCACGCTTCCACCCGCGCCACCCGAGGGAAGCACCAGCGTCGGCGAGCGCGCCGACGGCGACGATCGGGACATACAGCAGGATGACCAGCGTGGCCAGCAGGCCCAGCATCCGCCAGCGCGATCCCCGTGTCAGCGACCAGGAGCGCGACAGCGCGCCGGTCGGGGAGCTACCCGGCTCCAGCACCAGCGAGGGAAAGGCGAGTACCAGGCCGCACAGCAGCACGATGCCGGGGATCAGGAAGAACAGGAACCCGAAGCCCACGATGATGGCGAGCAGCAGCGAGCAGACGATGAGCCGTCCGAGCAACGGAGTCGCCCGCTGGAGCGCACGCGACGCCTTGAGCGGACGCCCCAGGTAACTCTCCGAGACGACGAACACGGTCGCGGCGGTGGCGATGGAGCTCAGGACGGTGAACGCCATGTAGTACGCCAGGGAGAGCGACAGATTCTGGAGGATCCCGCCCGATGCCTCGATGTAGAGGCTCAGCAGCACCGGCAGGCCGGAACAGAGCACGGCGACGGTCGCCAGGGTGGCGAAATGGTGACGGTAGAGGGTGAAGGACACATCGAGAATCTCGCCCACCGAGAGTGGTCGCAGGGTCGTGAACACCATGAAGCGGCTCCGGCAGCATGATGGGGTACCAAGACGGACGGGAAAGATGCCTCGCCCGTGCGACAGATGCGAGTCCTTCCGCGAGAGGTTAGAATCGCGCCATGACCAAGCGGCCCACGCCGGCGCCCGACTACCGCCAGCGACTCCAGGTCGAGACGCCGGAGCACGTGACGCTCGACCTCGAGATCGCCGGGGTAGGCTCGCGAGCGCTGGCGGCGCTGATCGACATGCTGGTGCTGGTCGGCTCGGCGCTCGGCGTGTTCATCCTGCTCGCCATCTTCGCGGGGTTCGGGGTAACCGTCGGCTCCCTGGGCAGCGCGCTGCTCATGCTGGCCGGATTCGCGGTCTGGGCGGGGTACTTCATCCTGTTCGAAGGGCTTCGGCAGGGTCAGACGCCGGGCAAGCGGATGGTCGGAATCCGGGTGGTCAGCGACACCGGGAACGCCGTCGAGCCTCGGCGCGGCCGTGGCGCGCAACCTCTTGCGAATCGCCGACTTCCTGCCTCCACCCTACCTGACCGGCCTGCTGTCTGGTCGCGCTGCACCCCAGGGGCAAGCGGCTGGGAGACATGGTCGCGGGCACCGTCGTGGCACGGGACCGGCCGCCCGAGGCGGTCGGGCCCGGTCCGGCCCCGGGTCGACCCGGCCGCGGCGCCGTCTCTCGCTCGGGCCCGAGCTGACCGACGGGGAGTTCCGCCTGCTGGCTCGATTCGAGAGCCGGCAGGCCCAGCTCACCCAGCCGGCCCGGGTCCGACTCGCGGCCGCGATCGCCCGGCGGCTGGCCGATCATCCGGCGCCTGCGGGGACCGGCGATCTCGAGCACCTGCTGGAGCTGCATCGCCGCGAGCGGGAGCGGCGGGAGGGGGCGAGCGCCTGGAGCGGCTCGGCCGCGGCGACCTCCTTCGCCGCCCGAAAGCGGCCTCGCTGGGCGGAGTTCCAGGTGCTGGCGGACCGGGCTGCCCGCCACGGGCTCGACAGCTTCGCCTCGACCGAGCTGCCCGACTTCGCCGCCCGGTACCGGGAGGTCGCCGCGGACCTGGCGCGGGCCCGGACCTACGGAGTCGACGACGCGACCCTCCAACACCTGGAGCGCCTTGCCGCCGCGGGACACAACGCGCTGTACCGCGACGAGCGAGGCACCTGGCGCCGGGTGTGGGAAGTGCTGGCCCGAGAATGCCCCGCGGCGATCCGGCAGGCCCGGGGCTACATCGCCTGGCCTGTCTGGCCTTCCTCCTGCCGGCGGCGGCCGGGTACCTGCTCATGCGGGAGCAACCGGCCCTCGCCGTCGAGCTGCTCCCCGAGGTCATGATCGAACGGGCGGATGCCGGTGCGGAGCGGATGGCGGAGGGCAAGAGATACGTGGACGTGGCGATGGAGGACCGCCCGCTTCATGGCGTCGAGCATCATCACCGGCAACGTCCGGGTGGCGATCACCTGCTTCGCCGGGGGCATCTTCCTGGGGATCGGCTCGTTCGTGTTGCTGGGGTTCAACGGGCTCCTCATCGGCGCCACCGCCGGCCACTTCGCCAACCGCGGGCTGCTGGGCTATCTGCTCGAATTCATCCTGGGCCACGGGCTGCTGGAGCTGTTCGCCATCTGGGTGGCGGGGGCGGCAGGTTTCCTCCTGGGGCGCTCGGTGGTAGCACCGGGCGACCTGAGCCGGGGCGATGCCCTCGTCCTGAGCGGGCGCAGAGCGATCCGCATGGTCGGGGGAGCCGCCGTGCTGCTCGTGGTGGCGGGGCTGATCGAGGGTTTCGTGTCCGCCGGAGGCGGCGATGTCACCTTCCGGGCGACCGCCAGCGTGGGCAGTCTGGCCTTCCTGGCAGCCTATCTGTTGAACGGCGGGGTCCGGCGGGCCGGCGAGCCGGTCTAGACGTCCCGAAGCATCCCGCGCATCCGGATGGCCAGCGCCTCGATTTCCCTGAGGCCGGTCAGCGTCTCCTGATCGTACTGCCCCTCGTCGAGCAACAGGAGCTGGACCTCGGCCAACAGGGCGGAAAGGGGGTTGGAGAGGTCATGCCGGAGCTTGGCCAGACGCTCTGATTCGACCATGTCGGCTCCGACTCGAAGGGGCCCGCGGGGGGACAAGCAAAATCGTGCCTCCCCTGGACTTCTGCAAGCGGGCTCTTGACTGGGCCTTCGGAGCGCTCTAAGTTGAGTCGCTTCTTGGATTCGGCTGGACAACTCCCCGTCACAACCCGTATCGCCCTTCCGCCATCGGGCCGACATATACCGCAGGCCAACCTCGCCGGCATTTCTCGATCCTTGGTTCCATCACCCGCCCGCACGCCGGCAGGGCTCGTCCGTTTGGAGTTTCGTCCGTGGATATCGCAGAACTAAAGCAGAAGTCGGTCGCCGAGCTGCACACGCTCGCCGAGCAGTTGAACATCACCAACTACTCCGGGCTGCGGAAGCAGGATCTCATCTTCCGCATCGAGCAGTCGCTGCTGGACTCGGATACCGTCATCCGGGGCGAGGGGGTGCTGGAGATCCTGCCCGAGGGCTACGGGTTCCTCCGGAGCCAGGACTGGAACTACCTGTACGGCCCCGACGACATCTACGTCAGCCCCAGCCAGATCAAGCGGTTCGACCTGCGCACCGGCGACACCGTCATGGGCCAGGTCCGCCCGCCCAAGGAGGGCGAGCGCTACCTCGCCCTCCTCAAGGTCGAGCAGGTCAACTTCGAGGAGCCGGAGAAGACCAAGCACCGGATCGCGTTCGACAATCTGCGGCCGCGGTATCCCGACGCCCGGATCCGGCTGGAGCGGAAGAACAGCGACCTCTCCATGCGGGTGGTGGACCTGCTCGCCCCGCTCGGCAAGGGCCAGCGCGCGCTGATCGTCGCGCCGCCCAAGGCGGGCAAGACCATCCTGATGCAGAAGCTCGCCAACGCGATCAGCGAGAACCATCCGGAGATCGTCCTCATCGTGCTGCTGATCGACGAGCGGCCCGAGGAGGTCACCGACATGGAGGAGAACGTCAAGGCCGAGGTGATCTCCTCCACCTTCGACGAGCCGGCGGACCGCCACGTTCAGGTGGCGGACATGGTGATCGAGAAGTCCAAGCGGCTGGTGGAGCACGGCCGCGACGTCGTCATCCTGCTGGACTCGATCACCCGTCTGGCGCGGGCCCACAACGTGGTGGTGCCCCACTCGGGCAAGATCCTCTCCGGCGGCGTGGACGCCAACGCGCTCCAGAAGCCCAAGCGGTTCTTCGGCGCCGCCCGCAACATCGACAAGGGCGGCAGCCTCAGCATCATCGCTACCGCGCTGGTGGACACCGGCAGCCGGATGGACGAGGTGATCTTCGAGGAGTTCAAGGGCACCGGTAATTCGGAGCTGGTGCTCGACCGCCGCCTGGCGGACCGCCGCATCTACCCCGCCATCGACATCCAGCGCACCTCGACCCGCAAGGAAGAGCTGCTGATGGACAAGGACGAGCTGAACCGGGTCTATCTGCTGCGCAACTTCCTGGCCGACATGCCTCCGGTCGAGGCGCTCGAGTTCCTGCTCGAGCGGATGAAGCGGACCAAGAACAACAAGGAGTTCTTCGCCACGATGGCGCAATAGGCGGCAACCGGCGAGGCATGGAGGGCGCGCGGTAAAGCGTCAAAAGGGGCTGTCCACCGCCCCTTTTTCCTTTTCACCGTTCGCCTTTCGCGCTTTATTTCCCCATGGCCTTTCCCGCGCAGGGCCGGCTGTTGGCCGTCGATTGGGGCGAGGTCCGGATCGGCCTCGCTCTCAGCGACGAGACCCAGACCCTGGCCACCCCATTGGAGACGCTGGTCCGCCGGCGGGGCAAGCGCTTCCCCATGGCGAGATTCCTCGAGTTGATCGCCGAGCACGAGCCGTGCGGGGTAGTGGTGGGGCTGCCCCTCACCGGTGAGGGGGACGAAGCGGAGAGCGCCGCCGCGGCCCGCCTGCTCGCCGGCGGTCTGGCGGAGCGGAGCGGACTTCCGGTCGAGCTGTGGGACGAGCGGATGAGCACGGCGAGGGCGCTGGCCGCCATCCGCGAGCAGGGGGGCAGCACCCGGGGCCGCAAAGGTGACGTCGACTCGCTGGCGGCGGCGGTGCTGCTGCAGCATTTCTTGGACGCGAGGAGGGCTGGTGGGGCTTAGGGCGGGACGGCGGAGCCGCGGAACGGCGGAAAGTGCGTTTACCATGCTGCTCGCACTCACCCTCCTCGCCTGCGGCCGGAACGCCTCCACCGAGCGCGTGACGCTCCCGCCGGGGGCGTCCTTCTCCGCCGTCACCGACACGCTCGTGGCTCACGACGTCGTGGGCAGCCGGTTCTGGTTCAAGCTGCTGGCGCGAGTACGGGGCGCGGACCGATCGGTGCGGGCCGGGGTGTACGAGTTCGCTCCCGGGCTCTCGGCGTGGAAGGTGTTGAACATCCTCGAGGCGGGTGACGAAGTCGCGACCCGCTTCACGGTGCCCGAAGGCCTCACTATTCCCGAAGTCTCGGCGCTGGCGCAACAGAAGCTGGGGATTCCGGCCGATTCGGTGCAGGCCGCCGCCCAGGATAGCGTCACCGCCACGGCGACCCTGGGTTTTCCGGTCCGATCGTTCGAGGGGTTCCTCCGGCCGGAGACCTATTCGCTGCGGCTGGGGACCACGGCGGCGGAACTGGTCCGAGTGATGGCGGAGGGATTCAAGTCGGCCTGGAAACCGGAATGGGATGCGCGACTCGACAGCCTCGGGTGGACCAAGGCGCAACTGGTCACGTTCGCCTCGATCGTCGAGGGCGAAGCGCGCGCCGACGACGAGCGTGAGACCATCGCCGGCGTGTACCACAACCGGTTGCGCATCGGGATGGCCCTGCAAGCCGACCCGACGGTGCAGTACGCGATCTTCCTGGCCACCGGCAAGCGAAAGCCCCGGCTCTTCACCAAGGATTACCAGATCCGCTCGCCCTACAACACCTACCTGAATCCGGGTCTGCCGCCCGGCCCGGTCAACTCACCGAGCCGGCGGAGCATCGAGGCGGCGCTCTATCCCGGAAAAGTGCCCTATCTCTACTTCGTGGCTGGTCCGGAAGGCCGACACGTGTTCTCTCGGACCTACGACGAACATCTCCGGTCGATCGCGAAGGTGAGGCGGGGGAAGTAATGCGTTCGCCGGGCTCACGAGGGTGATCGTTCGGCGTACCGACGGGTCGCCTGCTCGACGTCCTGCACCCCCAGGATACCCGAGATCACCGCCACTCCCGCACCGCCGCCCGCCATCACCAGAGGCAGGTCCTCCGGCCGCACCGCTCCGACCGCGATGCAGGGGATCCCACCGGCGAGCCCGACCAGCCGGCGAAACTCCTCCGGCCCGAGGGCCGGCCCCGCGTCGGACTTGGTCCCCGTCGCCCGCCAGGGCCCGATGCCCCAGTAGTCGGCGGCCCCGGCCGCTTCCGCCTCCGCCACCGATCCCACCGACGCGCCGACGATGAATCGGGGTGGCACGACCCGCCGGGCGAGCGCGACCGGCAGGTCGTCCGGGCCGAGGTGGACTCCGGCGGCGCCGGCGGCGAGGGCGACGTCGGGCCGGTCGTTCACCAGCACGGGGATCCGAAGCGACGCGACCAGGGCGCGCGCTCCCTCCACCTGCTCTCGTGGCGTGGCGCGCTTGAGCCGGAGCTGCACCGAGGTGGCGCCCCCCCGTTGGGCGGCCAGCGCGAGCGCCACGAGGTCGCGTCCCTCGACCAGACGATCATCAGTGACGAGCATCAGCCGGATCAGTGCCGCTACATTATCTGCCATGACGATTCCCGCCCCCCGTCTGCACGGCATCCGCGGCGCCACCACCGTCGAGCGGAACGACGCGGTGGAGATTCTCTCCGCCACCGACGAGCTGTTGCGCACGCTGATCGAGGCCAACCAGCTGGAGCCGGACGACATCGTGAGCGCGCTGTTCACCGTCACCCGTGACCTCGACGCCGCCTTTCCCGCCCGGGCCGCGGAGGACTTCGGCTGGAACATCGTGGCGCTGCTGCACGCCTCGGAGATTCCGGTGCCGGGCTCCCTGCCCCGCTGCATCCGGCTGCTGGTCCACGCCTACACCCGGCGCGGCCGCGGCGAAATCAAGCATTGCTACCTCCGGGGGGCCACGGTTCTCCGTCCCGACCGGGCGTGACCCCGGCCCGGGTGACGGCGCGCGGCGCCGAGCGCTGGGTTCGGGGCCATCCGTGGATCTACCGCAGCGAGGTCGAGCGGCACCCGGCCGAGCCTGGCCTGGTGCCGGTCCAGGATCCGCGTGGACGCTTCATCGGCCAGGCGCTGCTCTCTCCCGCTTCCGAGATCCGGCTCCGGCTGCTGGAGCGCACCGACCAGGTGGTGGATCCGGCGTGGTGGCGGGCGCGCATCGAGGCGGCCGCGGCGCGACGGGCCGGCATCGACGCCACCGCCTGCCGGCTGGTGCACGGCGAAGGCGACGGCCTGCCGTCGCTGGTGGTGGACCGCTACGACCGCTGGATCGTCGCCCAGTTCCTGTCCGCCGGCCTGGAGACGATGCGGCAGCCCATCCTCGAGGCGCTGGCCGGGCTGTTCGATCCCCTCGGCATTCTGCTCCGGCACGACGCTCCCGCCCGCCGCCGCGAAGGGCTCCCGACCGGGATCGAGGCGGTCATGGGCTCGGTGCCGAGGGAGATCGAAGTGCGCGAAGGCGGCGTGCGCTACCTGGCCGCGCCGTGGGACGGACAGAAGACCGGCGCGTTCCTCGACCAGCGTCCGAACCGCCTGCTGGCGGGCGACGTGGCCCGTCCCGGGTCGCGATCGCTCGACTGCTTCGCGTACCACGGCTCGTTCGCCCTACACCTGGCCAGGCGCTCCGCGAGCGTGGTGGCGCTCGACTCGAGCGGAGAGGCGCTGGAGCGGGCCAGGGCCAACGCCGCCCTGAACGGCCTTCACAATATCGAGCTTCGGGAAGCGGATGCGTTCGACACCCTGCGCGCGATGGCCCGGGCACGCGAGCAGTTCGACACCATCGTGCTCGACCCGCCCGCCTTCGCCAAGTCCCGGGCCGCCGTTCCGGACGCCATCAGGGGGTACCGGGAGATCAACCTGCGCGCGATGCGCTGCCTCGCACCGGGCGGCACGCTCCTGACCGCGTCCTGCTCGTTCCATGTCCGGTTGCCCGAGTTCCTGGCCATGCTCTCGGAGGCCGCGGGAGACAGTGGCCGACGGGTCCGGGTGTGCCGCATGCTGGGGCCGGGGGAGGATCATCCCGAGGTTCTGACCATCCCCGAAACGGAGTACTTGAAGGGGGCGCTTCTGGAGGCCGACTGACTGCCGCCTTGACCCGACTCACCCGATGTACGATTTTGCACCATCGTCGAATTACGGCGGCCTTCGTGGGGTCGCCGTCCGTCCGGAGCCCATTCAACACAACTCACGCGGTGAATCTCGTCACCGGCCGCCCCCTCGCGCGCGGCCTCCTGCCGATCCGAGTGTCATGCTGAGCGCCACCGAGATCCGGGGTGCTTCGGGCCGTCGGCGCACCCCCTATTCCGACAGGCAACACTACCACGAGTACATCCTTCAGCGGATCGAGGGGTTCAAGAACTCGATCGGCCGCGATGAACTGATGCGGCTGGGCGACGAGGCGGCGTCGGAGCTGCAGGCCACTTCGGAAGGCCAGTTCGTCCTGACCGAAGTGCTCATGCTCGAGACGGTGGACCGCCTCATCATGAAGCGGCTCGCGCTGCGGCCCTACCGCCGCTGGCGCGAGCAGTTCCGCAAGCTTCGCGAAGCGCAGCGCACTCCGGTCCACTGGGGCCTCGACGGCGGATGCGCGCTGGCCCGGCTCCTGCCTCGCATCGAGGCGCACGACACGGTGCTGGTGATCGGCGCCGGGGCGGAGCCCGCCACCTACCTGCTCGCCGCGCACGACGCGGCGGTCACGTTCGTCGCCTGCGACGTCGGTTGCGTGGAGCGGGTCGAGTCGAGGATGGCGGCAGAGGCGCTGGCGAGCCTGTTCGAGGGGTTCGTGGCACCGCTGGGTCCCGCGCTGCCCACCTTCCTGGAGGCGCTCGACGGGGTGGATGTCGTGGTGCTCGACCCCAACACCCTGACCGGGTTCAAGCCCCACGCCCGGGCCGCGCTGCTCACCGACCTGCAGCGGCGAAGCCGGCCGGGAGGTGTGCACGTCGTGCTGGGGGCGAGCCGAGCGCTCTCGCCGGACTCGATCCGCGGGCTTTACGATGGGTGGACCCTCGAGGAGGAGGTGATCCGCCGGCGGCGCACCGCTGCCGCAGCGCGGCGGCCCGATGGTCTCCTGCTGGTCAAGCCCACGTGTCCCCCGGACGCGGCGGCTCGCCCCATCGCCGCGTCCAACTGACACTTGAGCGCGCTCTTCGTGGTGCCCTAACCCCCACTGACATATGCTGTTAACAGCATGCCACCGGAGGGCATGATGCCTGCGTTCCTCGCGGCGAGAGGCAGGTGGAGTTCTCTCGCCAGTGAGGATCGTTTCGTGACCACTCTCCCGGTTACCACACCGTCGATGCCGCTCGGCATCGTCATCAAGAATGGTGGGCCCTCACCCAAGCCGGTCCGGTTCTGGGCCTACATGTGGGCCGCGGACGAGGAGGCCTCCGAGGATCACTGGCACCAGCGCGTTCCCACCGAACACGCCGCCTAGCGGAGCCGCGGGCGCCGTTCGGCCGCGCGCCGTAGTCTCGAGACACCCCCGGGAGTCCGATCCCGGGGGTGTCGTCGTCTATGGTATCAGGCCGCCCTTGCCCCTCCCATCTCTCAGGTCTAAAATCACTTAGATTGCTTCTTTCCCCCCGGAAACATCGGTGCGCAATGGCCACGATCCTGATCAACGGCAGTGAGGTTCCCTTCGAGCCGGGGGCGACGATACTGGAGGCCGCCCGGGTGTCGGGTATCGACATTCCCACCCTCTGCTGGTATCCCAAGCTGCCCATCGTGGGGAACTGCCGGATCTGTCTGGTGTCGGTCAAAGGCCAGGGCAAGCTCCTCCCGGCGTGCGCCATCCCGGCGACCGAGGGCATGGAGGTGGAGACCGAATCGCAGGCGGCGGTGGACAGTCGCCGAGGGGTCCTGAGCCTTCTGCTCGAACGCTATCCCGGCGAGCACCTCAGTAACGGCGGGCGGGGCCAGCCGCGCAACGAGTTCGAGCGCTACGTCACCCAGTACGACGTTCCCATCCGGGACCACCACGAGCTTCCCCTCCGGTCCGGTGACGAGCGTCCCGGCGACGTGATGATTCAGCACGACATGAGCACCTGTATCCTCTGCACCCGCTGCGTGCGAGCCTGCGAGGACATCCAGGAGGTCGGGGTGCTCGACGTCGGCATGCGGGGCGAGCACGCACAGATCATCGTCGGCGGCGACGGCGATCCCGATCACGCCGGCTGCACCTGGTGCGGCGAGTGCGTGCGGGTCTGCCCCACCGGCGCGATCTTCGAGTTCATTCCCAAGCAGCGGTTCGGCTCGGAGAAGATCCGTGCCCCGGACAAGGTGGCTCGCTCGGTCTGTCCCTACTGCGGTGTCGGGTGCCAGATCGATCTCCACGTCAAGGACGGCCAGATCATGCGGGTCACGTCGCCCGACATCGAGGAGAACACGCCGAACCAGGGCTCCACCTGCGTCAAGGGCCGTTTCGGCTACGACTTCCCGATGCACCGGGACCGGCTGATGACCCCGGTGATCCGGAAGGGGTGGATGCACGACGGCGAGCGATGGGTGTGGACCGGCGAATGGCCCCGCCACCGCGAGGGGCCCTGGCAGACCATCGAGGAGATGGGCACCCGCAGGAAGCCTCGACCGCCCCTCCGCAGCGTGGGGAAGCCGCCGATGACCGGGGTGCCCAACCCGGACGAGGAGGACGTCCGCGACCGCGCGGCCACTCCGCCGGGCTGGCACAGCGCCTTCCGCGAGGCCACCTGGGACGAGGCACTGAGCCTGGTCGCCCAGGAGCTCAAGCGGATTCGCGACACCCAGGGCCCCCGCGCGCTGGCCGCCCTCTCGTCCGCCAAGTGCAGCAACGAGGACAACTACGCGTTCATGCGGATGGTCCGGGCCGGCTTCGGCACCAACAGCGTGGACCACTGCACCCGGCTCTGCCACTCGAGCTCGGTGGCGGCGATGAGCCGCGCCCTCGCGACCTCCGCCGCCTCGGGCTCGATGCGGGAGATCGAGGAAGCCTGCGACGTGATCTTCATCGCCGGCGCCAACACCACCGAGACCCACCCGGTCTTCGGCGCGCTGATCAAGCGCGCGGTGTCCAAGGGCGCCCGCCTGATCGTCGCCGACGTGCGGCGCATCGAGCTGGCCGAGCTGGCCGACATCCACCTTCAGATGATGCCGGGCACCGACGTGGCGCTGTACAACGGGATGGTGAACCACATCATCGCGGCGGGGCTCACCGACCGGCGGTTCATCGAGCGGCGGACCCACGACTTCGAGAAGCTCGCGGAATCGGTCGCGGGCTACACGCCCGAGATCGCGGCCAAGATCACCGGCATCCCGGCGGCGACGATCCGCGCCGCCGCGGAGCTGTACGCTCGGGGGCCCCGCACCTCGACGCTCTGGGCCATGGGCCTCACCCAGCACAATACCGGCACCGACATCGTGGCGAGCCTGCTGAACCTGATGCTCGTCTGCGGCATGATCGGCAAGTGGGGCGCCGCGATGCTTCCCGTCCGGGGCCAGAACAACGTGCAGGGCGCCAGCGACATGGGCGCGATCCCGTTCGCCTACACCGACTACCGGCCGGTCACCGAACCCGGCCAACCGGGCCGAGTACGCCCGAGCCTGGCGGGTGCCCGAGGAGTCGCTCTCCCTGGAAGCACGGGCTCATGGTCACCGAGATGGTCCAGGACGGGAGCCCGATCCGGGGGCTGTACGTGATGGGCGAGAACCCGGTGCTCTCCGATCCCAACATCTCCCACGCCGAGCACTGGGTCCGGGGGCTCGAGTTCCTCGCGGTACAGGACCTCTTTCTCACCGAGACGGCCCGCTGGGCCGACGTGGTGCTCCCGGGATCCTCGTTCGCCGAGAAATCGGGGACCTTCGTCAACACCGACCGCCACATCCAGCTCACCGAGGCCGCGCTGGACCCGCCGGGCCAGGCGCGCCGCGACCTCGACATCCTGATCGAGCTGAGCAACCGGCTCGGCCTGGTCACCGAGTGGCGATCGCCGCGGCGAGGTGATGCGTGAGATCGCGAGCGTCACGCCCTCCTGGCGGGGCGTGAGCTACGGGATGCTGGAGCAGCGAGGCTCGGTTCAGTACCCGGTATTGACGCCGGACTCGCCCGGCACGCCCTTCCTGTTCGAGGAAACATTCCCCACCCCCGACGGCAGGGCCCGCTTCGTACCCGTGGAGTTCCTCAAGCCCGACGAGCTGCCGACCGAGGAGTATCCCTACATCCTCAACACCGGCCGCCAGATGTATCACTGGCACACCGGCACGATGTCGCGCCGGTCCGAAGGCCTCGACTCGCGGGAGCCGACCCCGACCATCGAGGTCCATCCCAGCGACGCCATCGATCTGGGCGTGGGCGAAGGCGACACCGTCCGGGTCACTTCCCGCCGCGGAACGGTGCTCATCGGCGTGCGCCTGTCCGACCGTCAGGCGCCGGGACAGGTCTTCATGCCGATGCACTTCCGGGAGGCCGCGGCCAACCTGCTGACCAATCCGCAGCTCGACCCCTACGCCCGCATCGCCTCATTCAAGATCAGTGCGGTGCGGATCGAGCCGGCGGCGGCCCGGCAGTTCGCCGCGCCGGTGCAGATGGGGTGAGCCGGACGGTCCCTCCGTCGGCGGTCGGCGATCAACGGTGCCCGAGGGGCCAGACGACGGCCCACCGGGCACCTTTGATGCCGGCGTGCGATAGCTGATAGCCGACAGGCTCTGCGCTATATTCCGCCGACTTCTTCCTGGACTCCGATGCGCGCTCTGGTGAAGGCGGGACCCGGACCCGGGATGGTCTTGCGCGAGATCGCCAGGCCCACCTGTGGTCCCACCGAGGTCCTGATTCGCGTCCGCCATGCCGGCGTCTGCGGCACCGACCTCCATATCTGGGAATGGGACAGCTGGGCCAGCCACCGGCTCAAGCCGCCGGTGGTCGTCGGCCACGAGTTCGCCGGCGAGATCGTGGAGCTGGGGCGGGAAGCCGAAATCGCGGGCCTGCTCGCCATGGGAGATCTGGTGACCGCCGAGGGACACATCGTCTGCGGCCACTGTCTCCAGTGCCGCCTGGGCGACGCCCACCTCTGCCAGCGCACCCAGATCATCGGCGTGGACCGCGACGGCGCCTTCGCCGACTTCATCGCGATGCCGGCCTCCAACGTCATGAAGCTCGACGGCATCCCCACCGAGGTCGGCGCCATCATGGATCCGATGGGGAACGCGGTGCACACGGTTCTCGAGGCGCAGGTGCCCGGCAGCACCGTCCTGGTTCTCGGATGCGGGCCGATCGGCTGTTTCGCGGTTGGAGTCGCCCGCGCGGCGGGTGCCTCGCTGGTGATCGCCAGCGACTTCAACCCCCGCCGGCGCGAGCTGGCGCGGACCATGGGGGCGCAGGTGACCCTCGACCCCGCTCAGGATGACGTCCTGGCCCGGATCCGCGAGCTCACCGGTGGCAATGGAGTGGATCTGGTCTGCGAGATGAGCGGGCATCCCGACGGCCACGCCACCGCGTTCGCGGCGGCCCGGCTGGGCGGACGGGTCAACCTGCTGGGCACCCCGAGCCGGAGCACGGACACCGACTTCGCGCGCGACGTGATCTTCAAGGGGCTCACGCTCTACGGGGTGACCGGCCGTAAGATGTACGAGACCTGGCACCAGATGCGGCGGTTTCTGCTGGCCGGCCAGCTCGACCCGCGACCGGTGATCACCCACCGGTTCCCCCTGGAGTGCATCGGCGATGCGATCCAGGTCATCAAGGCCGGTCAGGCCGGCAAGGTCATCCTGGAGGTCGGGGCATGAGCAACCCGCTGGAGCGGCGGCTGGAGGGCGAGCTGGAGCAGTTCATCCGCGACGGGGTGTACAAGCGGCTCAACTTCCTCGACAGCCCACAGGCGCCGCGGGTCCGGATGGAGGGTCGGGGCGAGGTGATCATCCTCTCCTCCAACAACTATCTCGGCCTCAGCAACCAGCCCGAGGTCGTGGCGGCGGGGAAGGCGGCGTTGGACCGATGGGGAGCGGGCACCGCCTCGGTGCGCTTCATCTGCGGCACCTTCGCCGTGCACCGGTCGCTGGAGGCGGCCTGCGCCCGGCTGGTGGGCACGCCGGCCGCGCTCAGCTTCGTGAGCTGCTGGAACGCCAACGAGGCGGTGCCGGGCACGCTGCTGGGCGAGGACGACATCGTCATCAGCGATCAGCTGAACCACGCCTCGATCATCGATGGTGTCCGTCTGGCCAAGGCGATCACCAAGTGCCAGACCGCGGTCTACAAGCATGCCGACCTCGCCGACCTGGACCAGAAGCTGGGCGCCGCGCGCGACCGGCGGGTGCGGATGGTGATCACCGACGGCGTGTTCTCGATGGAAGGCGCCATAGCCCGGCTGCCCGAGCTGCTGGAGCTCTGCCGCAAGCATCAGGCGGTGCTGGTGGTGGACGACTCCCACGCGACCGGGGTGCTGGGCCCCACCGGCCGCGGCACCGCCGAGCACTTCGGCATGGTGGGCGACGTGGACATCATCACCTCGACGCTGGGCAAGGCGCTGGGTGGCGCCGCCGGCGGGTTCGTCGCCGCGTCGGCCGCGACCTGCGACTACCTGACGCAGCGCGCCCGGCCCCAACTCTTTTCCAACGCGCTTCCGCCCACCGTGGCGGCCAGCTCGCTGGCCAGCATCGAGTACCTCGAGGCCCACCCCGAGCGCGTCACCCAGCTACGGGAGCAGGCCCGCTACTTCCGGGAGCGGCTCCTGGAGCTCGGGTTCAAGCCCCTCCCGGGCGAGACGCCGATCATTCCCGTCATCCTGGGCGAGACCTCCGCCGCCATTCGCATGAGCGACCTCCTCCTCGCCGAAGGGGTATTCGTCACCGGCTTCGGGTACCCGGTCGTGCCGCAAGGCCAGGCTCGGGTGCGCTGCCAGATCTCGGCCGCGCACTCCAGGGACGACCTGGAGCAGGCCCTCGCCGCGTTCGCCAAAGTGGGCCGCCAGCTTCACCTGATTTAGGACCCGGCCCGTTTCACCCGGCCTGGAGCCGATCCCGGTCGGCCCGCCTCTTGCACCCGCAGCCTCTCCGACGGGTCGGAGAGTCCCGGTGGTGGCATCTGCAGGTGGTTGTCTTACAAGCAGATACCTCAGCCAATGTTCCCCCTCCCCTCCCGCGCTTTCCAGCATTTTTCCCGCATTTTGACGTACCGCCGACTGGGGACGCGGTAGGCGCCAGGGCCCGCCTGGTGCGGACACCTTACGGAGGCAGTCTGTGATGCGCATGCTCTCTCGAAGCATTCCGGTCGTGGCGCTGGCGCTGTCGCTGGGAGCGCTCCCGGCAGCCGCGCAGGAGCCCGGCAACGGCAACTTCCAGTGGTATGTCGGGGGCCAGGGCGGGGTCATGTTCTTCGATACCCCGACGCAGGACCGCACCGGCATCCCGACCTTCGGCGGTCAGACCCTGATCGTCGCTCGGCGGACCGGCCTGATGCTCTCGGTCGAAGAGGGCGTGGGCTCGGACGAGACCAGCGCCTACAGTGACATGAACGGCACCCAGACGGTCACGTTCAACGACATCCGGAAATACTCCGCGGTGCTCATGGCCTTCCCGATTCGCGCCGCCGCACAACCCTACCTGGGCGTGGGCTACGGGATCATGCACGTGGTGAGCCCGACCCCGACCAACCTGAGCGCCTTCCAGAGCGATGCCGAAGAGCTCGGCAGCTCCGGGTTCGGCACCTTCCTGGCCGGCATCACTTTCCAGGTGGGGAGACTGATGGCCTTCGGCCAGTACCAGATCACCACCAGCCCGGGCAACGCGGTAGTGGTTGACGACTCCGACAACGCGGTGGCATTCGGACGGCTGCTCACCGGCCCGACCCACACCTTCAGCGGAGGCCTCCGTTTCGGTCTGGGCGGCGCCCGCGAGTCGGTGAAGACCGGCGGGTACCGGTAGCCGAACCGCGCTCCAGCACATACAACGGCGGGCAGCGTTCTCACGCTGCCCGCCGTTCGTTTGCGGACCATCCGGCCGGCTGCGTCATCCGGGACGGGGCGAGGGGTGCCCTCGCTCACGCGCTCCCTTGCCGGACACGTGGGGATTTCCGCTCACCAGGAACCGAAGCGGCCAGTCGGCGGCCTTGGTGATGCCGATGCGCGGCGTGGTGGCCACCTCGAACGGCCCCCTCGCCGCCGACGGCAGCACGACGACCTCGGCCGCTGGCATCATGCGGCCGTCGAGATCCCGGGTGATGCCGAGGGCCTGGCAGAGCTTTCCCGGTCCGGAGCAGAGGGCGCGGTCGTCCACCCTGCCCCGTCGCTCCCGCATTCGGTCCAGGCCCTCGACCGGCTCGAGCGCGCGCAGCAGGACCGCGCTGGCCGTCCCTTCGGCCTCACAGACGAGGTTGGCGCACCAATGGATCCCGTAGGAGAGGTAGACGTACCACGATCCCGGCGGGCCGAAGAGCGCGGCATTTCTTTCGTTGCGGCGGTGGAGATACCCGTGGGAGGCCGGATCGCGATGGCCGAGGTAGGCCTCCGTCTCGACGATCCGCGCGCTGGTGCGGACGCCGCCGACCCGCGAGACGACCAGGGTGCCCAGCAGATCATGCGCGACGATATCGGCGGGCCGGTCGAAAAACGAGACGGGCAGCGTGGCTGCCCGTCGTTGGGTCCTCACTCCGGCTTCTTTCGTGCCCGGGTCCGGCGCTTGACCGGGGCCTTCGGAGCGGTGTCCGTGTCGCCCTCGGGAGGCGCGGTCGTGGCCGATTTCTCGGCCTTGGCCGCGGTGGCGGTCGCGGCCTTTTTCTTCCTGGGTGCGCGCTTGGTACGGGCCGGCTTGCCCGGGGTCTTGTCGGTTGGCTCGGCAGTGTCCACACCGGTGGCCTCTACCGGTGTGGGCTCGGCCGGCGAGTCCATCTGGACCACGCCGATCAGCGGGATTTCGCCGGCGCGCAACGCACCGCGTGAACCCCGGCGAAACCGCACCCCGAACCGCTGGCCGTTATCCCGCACGCCGCCGGGCACCTCGGCAACAGGCTCGGCGCTCTCCACCGGCTCGGCCGGCTCCGCGGGGGCTCCCCCGGCAGGAGTGGCGGACGCGGCGGGCGCCGCCGGAGCCGATGCCGGCGCGCCGGTGCGGCCGCCCGTGATCTCGTAGTCGTCGTCACCCACCTTGCGTACCTCGGCGATCTCCGCATCGTTGGCCTGACGTAGCAGGCGGGGGAATCGCGCAGGGTCGAGCAGGGCATCCTCGCGGCCGTGCAGCGCGGCCATCCGCAAGCGCAGGGCCTCCTGGTTCACCGGCCCGCGAAGCTCGCTGAGCGCCTGCGACATGAGCTGGAACGCGCGGGCCAGTGACAGAGCTCCGTCGGTCGGGCGCGCGCGGCTGGGCGGCCCTTCGCCGGAGACCGGCTCGCGGCTCGCCGCCGTGCGCCCCGGCTCCGCCGGGCGCTCGCCGCGGCCGCGGCCACCTCGCCGGCCGCGCCGGCCTCTGCCGCCATCCTCGCGGCCCTCCCGGCTCTCCCGGCCCTCCCGACCGTCTCGAGCCTCACCGTCGCGGGTCCGAGGAGCCGCCGCCGGAGCGGGCGCCGCCGGCACGGCAACGGTGCCCGGCGAGACCTCGAACTGACCGTTGTCGAGTTTGGTCACCGTCACCACGCCCCGCTGCCCCGCCTCCAGCACGAACTTGCTGAAGCGGTTGAAGCCGGCGTTGCGCTCGTCGAAGTTCGGGTCGAGCTGCTGCATCACCTGCTTCAGCCGGTCGGATCGCATGACGTCACCATTGCGGGCCATCTGCGCCACTGCCTGGCCGGCCAGCTCCCAGGGATCCCGCTGGATCGACGGCGTGTCCACTTCCTTGGTGAGCCCGGCGAGATCGTTATACGAGTAGTACTCGTCGCAGTTCTGGATCAGCAGATCGGACGCCGACTCCCGAATCCCCACCCCGATGACGTACTTGCCGTACTCCTTGAGCTTGATCACCATCGTCGAGAAGTCACTGTCGCCGGAGAGCAGGATGAAGGTCCCGATCTCGGGCCGGGTGAAGACCAGCTCGATGGCGTCGATGGCGAGGCGGATGTCGGTCGCGTTCTTCTTGGTGGACCCGAAGGCCGGAGCGAAGATGAGATCGATCGACGATTCAGAGAGGGACACGATGTACTGCGGATAGCGGCGCCAGTCGGCATAGGCCCGCTGGACCGCGACCTTGCCCTTGATGATGTCGCTGTTGAGGAGCGTCCGCAGCTCCTTGGTCAGGTCCTTCTGGATGCCGAGGGTGACATTGTCGAAATCGATCAGCAGGGCGGCGTTCGGGGCGTGCACGGGGGGCTGGCTCAGATGTCGAGCGGGCCGAATGGGTCGGTTCACGTCTCTCTCGTTCCGGGCCTCGCGCCCCCTCCCATCGCTCGCGACACCTCGCCGGACCCGGTCTGCGGCAGGTCGGTGGAGCGATGCTGGGGGACCGAGACCCGCCATGGGGTCAGGCTGTCGCCACCGGTGAGGCGGTGCGGGCGTCGGCAGCGCGGCTGCCGGCCGGGTCGCCGGTTCGCGCAGCAGCACTCGCCTCTCATGGTGGCCAGCGTCAACAATTTAGCGGGGGTCGATCGTGGTGGGTAGGGGTCTCAGCCGGCGGGACTTTCTCCCGCCAGCGGCAGGTCCAGCTCGAAGAAGAAGCGGGTTCCGACACCCTGCTCGGTTTCGACCTGCAGGCTGGAGCTCATCGCCTCCACCAGCTTGCGGCAGATCGAGAGGCCCAGGCCCGAGCCCGAGAAGGCATACTCGCCGGGCTTCTGGCGCCGGCGGAAGGGCTCGAAGAGGGTCGCCATCGATTGCGGCGGAATACCGCGCCCGGTGTCCCGCACCGAGAATTCGATGCGCCGGCCGCCGGTCTGGCGGGCGACGACTTCCACGAACCCCTCGGCGGTGAACTTGAGGGCGTTGGTCGTGAGGTTGAGCAGGACCCGGCTGAGCGCCACCGGGTGCCCGATCCGGAAGTCGGCCTCGGGCGTGGCGAGCCGTACGGTGAGGCTCTTTTCCTCGGCGATCGGCTGGACGATGTCCCGCACCGATTCGAAAATGTCGGTGACCGAGAATGGGATCGGGTCGAGGTCCACCAGCCGGTCGCCGCCGCGGGCCAGCTCGATGACGTCGCTCGCGACCGAGCTGAGGCCGAACGCGGCGCTGTAGATGAGGCCGAGCTGCCGCTCCTGCACCGGGTTGACGGCGCCGCTCCGCCCGCGCTGGAGCGTTTCGGCCAGAAAGAGAATGGAGGTGAGCGGGGAGCGGAGGTCGTGGGCCACCTCGACCACCAGCTCGAGCCCATCCGGCGAGGAGAGCCGGTCGGTGAAATGCTGCGACCAGTCGGCCTCGAGGCGGTGCCCCACCTGCTCGATCGCGCCGAGGAGTCGCAGCAGTTGGCCGGAGTCGGGTGGCGTCGGGAGCGACTGCGCCCGCTCGAGAAACGCCGCGCGCATGAGTCCGAGCAGCCGCCGCGCGAGTGCCGTCCGGGGTACCTCCCCGGCGTCGGCGGTAGGAGCGAGCAACTGCTGGCGCACCGCCGTGGACAGCTGGGCCAGCTGGTTGGTGACCTCGTCCGCGCCCGAGGCGTGCTCGATGGCTCGCTCCCACTGCGCCTGGGTCGCCAGGACCGCTTCGTGGAGGGCGTTCCACAGCACCGGGCCGATCGCCGCGGGCGTCGGGCCGTCCGGATCCCAGATCCGGGGAGGGGGGGTCCCCGGCGCCGGCCGTCGGCGCTCGCCGCTGGTCACGCTGGACATCGCGGCTTCAGTACTCACTCGGCAGGCCCCGAAGCCTCGTCTCGATGGAACTCGTGCTTGTCCATGAGGCGGTACAGCGTCGTCCGGTCGATGCTCGCCAGGCGTGCCGCCTTCGACATGTTGCCGCCGGCACGGCTGACCAGCCGGGTCAGATATTCCTTCTCGAACTGGGCCACCACGCGGTCCTTGGCGGGGTGATAGGCTTCGTCCATCACCGCCGACGACACCACGCTTTCGGCGGGCCAGTCGGCGCTGTCGTCATAGACGGGAATGTCGTTCGGCTGAATCACCTGGTCGGGCTCGGCGAGCACGGCGACGTGCTCGATCACGTTCTGCAACTCTCGAACGTTGCCGCGCCACGGCCGGGAGCGCAAGAAGCCGATACTGGCCTCACTCAGCCGTGGCGAGCGGTCGCCCATCTGCCGGTGCCGTTGCCAGTAGTACGTGAGGAAATGATTGGCCAGGAGCGGGATGTCCTCCGGCCGCTTGCGCAGCGGCGGGAGCTTGATCGGGACCACGCGCAGGCGGTAAAAGAGGTCGCCCCTGAGGAGGCCCTGGTCGACCGCCTCCTGCGGCTCGCGGTTGGTGGCGGAGACGAAGCGGACGTCCACCACCGCGTCCTGCTGCTCGCTCCCCACCCGCCGCACCACACCGTCCTGGATCACCCGGAGGAGCTTGGCCTGCAACGGCATGGTCATTTCGGTCAGCTCGTCCAGGAACAGCGTCCCGCCGTTGGCCGTCTCCAGCAGGCCGGGCTTGTCCCGGTCGGCGCCGGTGAAGGCGCCCTTCCGATGCCCGAACATCTCGCTTTCCAGGAGCGGCTCGGGCAGCGCCGCGCAGTTGATCGGCACCAGCGGGCGGGCAGCCCGGCGGCTGTTCTGATGAATGAACTGCGCGATGACCTCCTTGCCGGTGCCGCTTTCGCCACTGATGAAGACCGAGGCATCGGTCGCCGCCACTTTGCGGGCGAGCTCGACCGCCTTGCGGAACAGCGGCGAGATCCCGATCAGCGCGATCTTGTCGCTGTGCCCGTGCTGCTTCATGAGCTGGACCCGAAGGTCCTGCGCCTCGCGGGACATCATCACGGCGTGGGAGGCACGGCCGATCAGTACCTGCAGATGCGTGGCCGAGAAGGGCTTCGGAAGGTAGTCCCAGGCCCCGGCGCGGAGCGCTTCGATGCTGCTCGTGACGCTCGGGTTGCCGGTCATTACCACCACGATGGTGTCCTTGAAGGCTGCCAGCGCGGCCTGGAGGATCTCCAGCCCGGAGATCTGTGACATGTACAGATCCACCAGAATGATGTCGAATTTGCGCCGCTTGACCGTCTCCAGCGCCTCCTCGCCGCGTCCCACCAGCGTCACGTTGTAGCCATCCATCTGGAGCACACTCGCGCAGCTCTCCCGCAGGGTGCGCTCGTCGTCCACGACGAGCACCCGGATACTGGCCTTGACTTCGGTCGGAATGGAAAGCGGATCGCGCGGCGCCTCCGAGCCCGTCGGGCTGCCGGGCTCCGGCTGAGCCAGCGGGTTGGCCATCCTGCGCTCCTCAGTCAGGTGGACGCACTTCACCTCTCCTCCGCTCGGAAGAAAGGCTGGCTGCTACCGTGCGGGGTTGGATAAGGCCCGCAGTTTTACTCTATAGGAGTGTCCTCTATACAACAGATTGCAGGGCGTGTCAAGGATTTTGAGGGGGATGTGCCACAGGACAGGGGTGCTCCACACCACAGATCGTTGTGGCGGTCCTACACTTAGAGTGCCTAATTGCCGAACCTGGTGGGTACCTGCTCGAACGACCGAATCCGCTCACCCGCCTTCCCTTCCCGTTTGAGGTCGCGCAGGGCGGTGGTCGCGCGAAGGAGCAGCTCCACGGCGTCGACCGAGGATTCCGCAAAATCAGGAACGGCGCAGTACCCGGCCCGAAGCCGGAGGGTCTTTTCTCCACCCCTCACCGGAATGGGCGACGATTCGATGGCGCCGCCCAGCCGGCGCACCAGGCGGATGGCGGCGTCGGGGCCGGTTGCGGGCGCGATCACGCCGTACTCCGCCGGCGCCATTCGTCCGATCGCGTCCGATGCCCGGCCGGCCTGCCGGAACAGCAGGGCCACCTGGTCGGACATGCGGTGAGTCTCCTCGTCTTCCTGCGATTCCGACGCATCTTCATCATCGTCATCCGGGGCGAACACCACGCAGGCGATGGGATCCCGGCGGCGGAACGCTTCGGCCCCGATTTCCCGGGCGCGACGGGAGAGCCCGCGCATGTTGTAGAGTCCGGTGCCGGGGTCGAGGAGATTCTCCTCTCGGAGGTGGTCCACTTCCCGCTTGCTCTGAAGGAACGTGTGCAGCTTCAGGAGCAGCGCTTCGCCGTCGAGCGGCTGGCCGAGGAATTCCCAGGCGCCGGCCCGGTAGGCCTCGAGGCGCTGGGTGCGACCGGAGGGACCGGAAGTCGTGATCACGATCGGCGTCGTCGCGCTGAATCGGGGATCGTTCCGCAATGTCCGGCAGACCTCGAACCCGTGCATGTCGGGCATCTGGGCGTCGAGGATGATCAGATCCGGCTGCGACGTTCTGGCTCGCTCGAGGGCCTGCTGGCCGGTGTAGGCTCGGACGACCGAGTAGCCATTGGGACCCAGAATGCTCTCCAGCGATCGGGCGGACCATTCCTGGTCGTTCGCGATCAACACTAGCGGCATGTCGCTGGTCTTATCTCGATTCGACATTTGGAGAGCCGGGGGTGGAGGGACGGCGGGGCGTCGCTGCGAGGTTTAACAGCAGGACTCGTGCGGAGCCGGCCGGAATTAGTAAGACAATGTTCCACAATGATTTGACTCCACCATTCGAGGCGGTGGCGGGAGCGACCGCGGGACTGGCGCCACAGTTTGGATGCTCAAGTGCCACGGAGGTCACCCCCGAGACCAGTGGTGGAAAGACGCATCCACCTTGTGGTCCCCGAGCAACGGCCGCCCTTCCGGCGGGTGGGCGTGGACGGACTCTGGCATGACTTGGTAACATTGTATAGTATAGGGGCTTAGATATCCAGACCTCGACGGGAGTTGAGCCGGGTCACTCGCCTTGAATTTCGCGGCGTCATTATTGAATCACGTTCGTGTATCGGATCACGTACGTGCGGCGCTGTCGAATAGTGCCTGACCCTGGATCATTGGCCCAGCATGGCTCAACTACCAGTCCCACATTTTTCTGCCAGTCCGGAAGCGCAGGAGCGCGCTCAGGGCGAGCCTTCCGTGCCGACGCCCTCCGCTGAGTTTCGCGTCGAGCGGTCGCGTTTCAGTCGACTGCTCGCCCGGTTCGGGTTGGGCGAGTTGACCGACCCCATCCTCCGCCCGACAAAGCAGACGGCCCAGCGGGGCCATCCCGGTTGAGCAGCCACAGGGTGAGACGCGTCACAGGGGATATCCCGTCTCCCTGTTACAGTGCACGGACGTGCCCATGGCCCCACCGTGACTGCGGTCGGCCAGATAGGGTGCTTCACGGGCGGAACGAATGGGAATAGCCACGTCAGGGCCACGCCGACAGCCTTCACACCAATTGTTGACGGGCTCGATGACGCCGAGCCCGGCGCGGGTGCGCGTCTCGGGCGCGCAAGCCGTCGTCGAACTGGAGGCGGAGATGGCCGCTCATCGAGTGGTGAACATCATCATCGCCGGCCTGGCGCTGTTCGTCGCCCTTCCCCTGCTGCTCCTGATCGCCATGGCCATCAAGCTCTCGTCCCGGGGCTCGGTGCTCTACACCCAGGAGCGCATCGGGCTGGACCGCCGCACTCCCGGGGACGATTCCACCAATCGCCGCCGCTCTCGCGACTTGGGCGGCCGCCCCTTCACCATCTACAAGTTCCGCACGATGCGGGTGGACGCCGAGCTCGCGACCGGCGCCGTCTGGGCCACCCAGGACGACCCCCGGATCACTCCGGTCGGCCGCTTCCTGCGGCAGTATCGCCTGGACGAGATTCCCCAGCTCCTGAACGTGATGCGGGGCGAGATGAACATCGTCGGCCCCCGGCCGGAGCGCCCCACCATCTTCGCGGAGCTGCGGGGGCACATCGCCGAGTATCCCCTGCGCCAGCGGGCCAAGCCGGGCATCACCGGGCTGGCCCAGATCAACCACCACTACGACCGCTCGCTGGACGACGTGCGGACCAAGGTGCGCTACGACCTGGAGTACATCCGCGGCCGCAGCCTGGGGCGAGGACCTCCGCATCATGGCGCAGACCATCCCGGTCATCTTCCTCCGGCGCGGAGGCTGGTGAGTTTCCCCGCCTGCCCGGTCTCGAATCTCGCGTTGTTCCCCGGCCATATTCGTGCGATCCGCCACTCCCTTCTCCCAAGAAGGGCGCTGTCGGTTTGGCCCAACCCCTTGACCGATAGGGATTTCGGCCCCGGGGGCGCGGTTCCCCCAAGCGGAACGCGGATTGCTGGTAAGGCGCGAGCCAAGTCAATATCTTGCAACCGGTCCCACAACGGGAAAGTCCACGCCGCATGGTAGCGTTCCCCCCAGAGAGACAGGCGGCCGATCAGCTCGATCTGTCGGTGGTCGCTCCGCTGTACAACGAGTCGCAGAACGTGGATCCCCTGGTCCAGTGGATCCTCGAGGCGCTGGCCGGCTATGCCGGGCGCTTCGAGGTGATTCTGGTGGACGACGGGAGCCGGGACGACACCTGGGCCCGAGTGGCCGCCGCGTCGGCGCGGGACGCTCGGGTCCGGGGACTCGGGCTCGGCAGGAACGTGGGCCAGACCGCGGCCATGATGGCCGGGTTCGACCATGCCCGGGGAAGCGTGATCGTCTCGCTGGACGGCGACCTGCAGAACGATCCGCGGGACATCCCGGCACTGCTCGCCAAGCTCGACGAAGGGTACGATCTGGTGTGCGGCTGGCGCCAGCAGCGGCAGGACAAGTTCTTGCTCCGCAAGGTGCCGTCGTGGGTGGCCAACCGGATCATCCGCCGCCTGACCGGGGTGCAGATCACGGACAACGGCTGCTCTCTCAAGGCCTATCGGCGGGATCTGCTGGACCGGATCTCGCTCTACGCGGAACAGCACCGCTTTATCCCCGCTCTCAGCGCGAGCGTCGGCGCGCGGATCACGGAGATGCCGGTGCGGCACCACGCCCGGCGGTTCGGCGAGAGCAAGTACGGTATCTCCCGGACGGTGAAGGTCCTGGTGGACCTGCTGACGCTCAAGATGATCACCACCTTCCGCTCGCGCCCGCTGCTGGGATTCGGCGCCCTGGCGGTGCCGATGGTAACCGGGGCGTTGCTCTTCGCGACGATGGCGGCGGTCGCGGCGGCGGAGTTCAGTCGGTCCAAAGCCGAGGCTTTGGTGTTTCCCGGAGCCGCATTGTTGTGCGCCGGCGCCGCGTTCTATCTCCTGATGCTCGGCCTGGTGGCCGAGGTGGCCCTGCACAGCGAGCGGGACAGCGCCAACGAGATTCCGACCGCCTGGGAGGTTCGTTGACATGGGGCAGGGTGTGCTGATGGAGCCGTCCCTCGAAGGGACTCCCACCGGGACCGGCGCCGACGCCAGGTTCATTTCCGTGGTGGTCCCGGTAGTCGAACGGGCGGACGACCTCGTGACGCTCTACCAGACCTTCTCGGCCGAGCTGGAGGCGCTGGGCGAGGAGCACGAGTTCATCTTCGTCTTCGACGGCGGGTATACCCCTCCGGCCGGACTCTCGACCCTGAGCCAGGAGCGGGGAAACCTCCGGCTCCTGCGCTTTGCCCGCACCTTCGGCGAGACCGCGGCGCTGCGGCTCGGAATCGAGCGGAGCCGGGGAGACGTAATCCTGACCCTTCCGGCGTACTTCCAGGTAAAGCCCGAGGGCATCGGCACGCTGCTCGCGGCGCTGAATGACGACACCGACATGGTCGTCGCCAGCCGGTCGCCCCGCATCGACAGCTGGCTCAACCGGCTGCAATCGGCGGTCTTCAACCGCATGATCGCCGGGAGTAGCGACCGGCCGTTCCACGACATCGCCTGCGGGGTTCGGGTGATACGCCGGACCGTGGCCGAGGGCCTGCCCCTCTACGGCGACCTCCACCGGTTCATCCCCGCGCTTGCGCTGCGCGAAGGTTACCGGGTGACCGAGGTGGCGCTGCCCCAGCATCCGAGCAACGCCCGCACCCGGATCTATGGTCCAGGGGTGTACGTCCGGCGGCTGCTGGACGTCGCCGCGTTCTTCTTCCTCGCCAAGTTCACCGAGAAACCGCTCCGCTTCTTCGGACTGGTCGGCTCGGGATTCTTCCTCGCCGGCGCGGTCACCTCACTGGTGCTGCTGGTCAATCGGATCGAGGGCCAGGGTATCGCCAACCGGCCGCTGCTGCTGCTCGCGGTGCTGCTGCTGGCGCTCGGAGTGCAGCTCCTGGGGCTCGGACTGATCGGCGAGATCATCGTCCACCTGCGCGCCCCCCACCGGCGGGCCTATCGTGTTCGCGACCGGACCTGAGCGGAGCCGCACGCGGCGGGCGGGCCGATGCGGCGAAACCTGAAGGAGCTGGGCCGGGTAGAGCACGACGTTCTGGTCATCGGGGGCGGGATCCAAGGCGCCTGCATCGCGTGGGACGCGGCGCTGCGCGGGCTCGACGTCGCCCTGGTGGAACGGGACGACTTCGGCGCCGCGACCTCGGCCAACAGCCTCCGAATCGTGCACGGCGGCATCCGCTATCTGGCCCGGGGCGACTTCGCCCGGATGCGGGAATCCATCCGGGAGCGGTCGGCTCTCCTTCGGATCGCGCCGGGACTGGTCGAGCCGCTGGCGGTGCTGGTGCCCACCGGCCGTCCCGGAGTGCCCGGCCGGGCCGCCTTCGGCGCCGCCCTCGCCCTCACCCACGCCCTCTCTCCCGGCCGCAATCGCCGCCTCGTTCCCAGCCACCGCATCGCCGCCGGGCGGGTGCTTTCCCGTGCCGAGTGCTTGAGACTCTTCCCCGCCCTCGACCCCGGTGCCTTCAACGGTGGCGCCCTCTGGTATGACGCGCGCATGACTCACCCCGCGCGGCTCACTCTCGCCTTCATCATCTCGGCCGCCTCGGCTGGAGCGCAGGTGGCCAATTACGCCGAGGCGGACGGATTCGAGATCGCGGCGGGGGTGGTGCGCGCGGTGGGTGTGGTGGACCGCCTCAGCGGCGTGCGTCACGCCGTTCGGGCCCGCCAGGTCGTGATCGCCGCCGGTCCCTGGACCGAGGCGCTGGCGGGCCATGCCAGCACCAGCGTGGGCCCGGCGGCGGACGCGCCGCGCTACGCGCTCGCGCTCAATCTGGTGGTCGGCCGCCGGCTGAGCGAGGCGGCAGTGGGCCTGCGCTCGAGCTCGACCGTCGCGGACCCCGGTGGGTCGGGAGGGCGTTTCCTGTTTCTGGCGCCGCAGGAGCACAGCACGCTCCTGGGCACATGGTACGGCGTGGCGGAAGCGGGCGATCCGGGCCCCGCGCTCGACCGGGGGGCCGAGACCCTCCTGACCGAGTTCAACCGCGCCTGCCCCGGGCTGCGCCTCACTCCCGGCGACGTGACCGGGCGGCAGTGGGGGAGGTTGCCGCTCAAGGCCAGCCTGGAGCCGGGCCCCCCGGACACCCTTGCCGAGCGGCCCAGGATGAGCGCGCGAGCCGGCATCGGACCCTCCAATCTCCTGACCGTCGAGGCGGTGAAATACACCACGGCGCGCGCGGTGGCCCAGGAGGTCGTGGATCTGGTACTAGCTTCCCTGGGGCTGCCTCGGCGAGCCTGCCGGACCGCGGAGACCCCACTGGTGAGTGGCGATGTTGGGTGGGCGATCCGGTCTCCCCTGGGTGAGCGAATGCTGCACGCGGTTCGGGAGGAGATGGCGATGACCTTGCAGGATGTGGTGTATCGCAGGACCGAGCTGGGTGACCCCCCGGGGCCCGACCGCGCCGCGGTCGGACTCGCCGTTCGGGTCGTGGGCGATGCCCTGGGCTGGGACCAGGCGCGTCGGGTGGCCGAGGAAGCCTCGGTGCTTTGCGCGGGGGCGGTGTGAAGATCCTGCTGCTCGCGCCGCATCCCTTCTATCAGGCCCGCGGGACCCCCATCGCCGTCAAGACCGTGCTCGAGTTCCTGAGCGAGCGCGGCCACTCGGTGGACGTGCTCACCTACGCCGAGGGCGCGGACGTCGAGATCCCTAACTGCAGGGTGCATCGCATCCGCCGGGTCCCCGGCATCCGGAACATCCGCGCCGGATTCTCCCTCAAGAAGGTCTCTCAGCGACATCCTGATGGTGGCCAGCTGCCTCGGCATGATGCGCCGCACTCGTTACGACCTGGTCCATGCGGTCGAGGAATCCGCGTTCATCGCCAGCGGGATGCGCGGTCTCTGGGGCGTCCCCTACGTCTACGACATGGACTCCTCACTCGCGGAGCAGATGGTCGAGACCTACCCGTCGCTGCGGCTCTTCTTTCCCTGGTTCCGGCGCATGGAAGCCCTGGCGATCCGGCGCAGCATCGGCGTGCTGACCGTCTGCGCCGCCCTGGAGGACATCGCGCGGGCGCACGACTCGAAGAAGCCGATCGGCCGGGTGGAGGACACGACCCTGCTCGCCGACGGACTGCCGGAGGTGGGCGCCGACCCCGTCGTGCCCGGGAGGGACAGCGGTCCGGTCGCGATGTACGTGGGCAATCTCGAGCCGTACCAGGGGATCGATCTCCTCTGGAGGGCTTCCGGCAGGCGCTGAGCGAGGTGTCCGATGCGAAGCTGGTCATCGTCGGCGGACGGGAGCAGGACATCGTGCGCTATCGGGCCCGCGCCGAGCGGCTGGGAATCGGCCCCTCCGTCACGTTTACCGGGAGCCGTCCGATCGGGATGCTCACCAGCCTGCTGCGGCAGGCGGACGTGCTGGTCTCGCCCCGGCTCAAGGGGCTCAACACCCCGATGAAGATCTACTCCTATCTCGACTCGGGAGCGGCGGTCCTGGCGACCCGGCTCCGCACCCACACGCAAGTGCTCGACGACCGCATCGCGTATCTGGTCGACCCGGAACCAACCGCGCTGGGGGCGGGACTCGCCAGGCTGTTGCGCGATTCCGGGTTGCGGGCCCGCCTGGCCGCCGGCGCCAAGGAGTACGTGCAACGCGAGCACACTCCTGCGGCGGCTCGGCGCAAGCTGGGGGCCTTCTATGCCACGATGGAGGCCCGAGTGCGGGAGCTCCAGGCATGAGGCGGCTATGGCGGTCGCCCACCCTTCGCACCGTCGCGGTGCTGGGGCTGTCCGGGATGGGATTTGCCGTGGCGAACCTGATGCTGGCCCGGGCGCTGCCCACCACCGAATACGCGCTCTTCACCCTGGTGGTGGCGCTGGTGAACGTCGGGTACCCCCTCGCGCCGGCCGGGTTGGACGGGCTGGTGAACCGGGTTCGGCTGGAAGCCGGCCCCCGGCTGCTCCGCCGGATCGTGCCGGTGCTTGTCCCGGTCGGCCTCCTCTTCGCCTCCATCGGCCTCGTGGGCTACGGAACCTCGCCCGCCGTGGGGCTGATGATCCTGGTGTCCACCATCGCCGGCGGGATGCTGCTGGTGGCCGGCGGTCAGTTCCAGAGCGAGCAGCGATTCGGGATCTCGCTCGACGCTCAACCAGAGCCCGAACCTCATCCTGCTGCTCTCCGCCGTCTGGGTGGTGCTCGGCCGGGCACCCACGGGGCGGAGCCTCCGCTCCTGATCTGGACGGGCGGGTTCGTCGCCGCGGCGGCCGCGGGCTGGTGGATGCTCTTCCGCGAGCGCCACGCCAAGCCGTCCCGCTCGGTGGCCTTTTCCTGGAGCGAGGCGTTCGCGATCGCCGGGCTGAGCGCGGCGGGGTTGCTGCTCATCCAGCTGGAGCGCCTCCTGCTCCCCCACCTCCTTCCGCTGGAGGATCTCGCGACCTACGGTGTTCTCGCGGCCATCGTCGGGTCGCTCTTCCGCGTGCTGCAGATGGGCGTCGGCTACTCGCTGCTGCCCCGCCTGCGCGCCGCGCCCGGCGTGCTCGAGCGCCGGAGGCTGATCGCCCGGGAGAGCCGGCTGGTGCTCGCGATCGTGGCGCTGGGCTCGGCGGCGATCTGGATCGCGACGCCCTACGTGGAGCGCTGGTTCCTCGACGGGAAGTATCACCTGTCGGGCGCCCTGGTCCTGGCCGCGCTGGTCACCGGAGTGGCGAAGATCCTCAACGGCTTCGCCCAATCCACCGTGTCGGCCCTGGCCGATGCCCGCGAGCTCTCCGTGGTGAGCGTGATGGGATGGGTCGCCGTCGCGGTCGCGGTCGCCGGCGCCGACGGCCGGGGCCCGCTGGGGATTGGCCGGGGTCATCTACGGCGTCGGCCTCGGATGGCTGGTGCGCGCCTCGATCGCGCTCTACGCGAGCGTCCGGCACCTTCGCCTGCCGGCGACGGCCGCTCCGGTGACGCCATGAGCGCCGACCTGGGCGGTGGCGCTGTTCCAGAAGTCGGTGCTCAAGCAGGCGAAGTTCCGGAGGATCACCGCGCTGCTGGATGATCCGGTGGGCCTGCGGTGCCTCGACATCGGCGCCGACAACGGTGTGATCAGCCTGCTGCTCCGCCGCCGCGGCGGGCGCTGGGCCAGCGCGGACCTCGACGAGCACACGGTGGCGTCCATCCGAGAGCTGGTGGGCGACGACGTGCATCGCCTCGACGGCGCCCGCACGCCCTTCCCCGATCGGGACGTTCGACCAGGTGGTGGTGGTGGACTACCTCGAGCACATCCCGGACGACGCCGGGTTCGCGGACGAGCTGGTCCGGATTCTGAAGCCCGGCGGCCGGGTGATCGTCAACGTCCCGCACCTCAAGCCGCGATCGCTGCTGAACCGGTTCCGCCATGTCATCGGTCTCACCGACGAGTGGCACGGACACCTGCGTCCGGGCTACAGCCTCGAGGGGATCCGGGAGCTGCTCGGGCCACGGTTCGTGATCGAGCGCTCCATGACGTACTCCAAGGCCTTCTCCGAGCTGGTGGACACCGCCCTGAACGGCCTCTATCTGGCGATGCAGCGCGGCACGGGCGAGGCCCGGGGCTCCTCCAAGGGCACCGTCGTCACCCAGGCGGACCTCCGCAAGCACCGCAAGCAATTCCTGCTCCTCTCCGGGCTCTACCCCTTCCTCTGGGGTGTCTCCAGGCTGGACGCGCTGCTGTGGCTGCAGCCGGGGTACAAGCTGATCGTGCGGGCGCGCCTGGCCGGCTGAGGGCCCTCCCCTCGCAGGGCCTGAGTTCCTCCGTCTCGGCACCGCTGGCGCACCCACCCGGTCGCCGGCGAGCGGAGCTCCGGCCCCAGGATCCATCGGCCGGCCGGCCAGATGGCCGCTGCGAGTCGCCCGGCACCCGAATACATTCCACCGACTTTTCCCCGCTGTACCGCCGGGCCGAACCTGCGGCCGCCGGGCCCGGACATCCGCGGTCAGCCGAGCGAGCGCAATGACGACCCGTCCCACCAAGGCCGCCCTTCTCAGCTCTACGTTCACCGGCCTGACCGCACAGTACTTCGGCACGCTGACGCAGGGGCTGGTGCAGCTCGGGGTGCTCGCGGTGCTGGCGCGCCTCCTCTCGCCGGCCGATTTCGGCCTGGTGGGCCTGGCGACCGTGTTCGTCGGGCTCGCGGCCCTGCTCGCCCAATTCGGAATCAGCGTCGCCATCGTCCGCCAGCCGGAGCTGACCGAGCGGCACATCCGGGCCGCCCACACGCTCGCGCTGGTTCTGGGGCTCGCCGTCTCGCTGCTGTTGGCCGCCGGCGCGCCGCTCCTGGCCCAGTCGTTCATGAACCCCGGGTTGACCGGCGTGCTGCGGGCGCTCAGCATCGTCTTCCTGCTCGGCAACCCGAGCGCGGTGGCGGAGGCGCTGCTCGAGCGTGAGATGGCCTGGGGCCGCTTGATGTGGATCAACCTGGTCGCCTTCGTCCTGGGCTACGCGCTCACCGGGTGCGCGCTGGCGGTGCAGGGGTTCGGCGCCTGGGCGCTGGTCGGAAGCCAGCTGGCGCAGACCCTGCTGCGGACGATTCTCCTGCTGTGGACGAGCCCACATCCCAAGCGCCCGCTCATCGCGGGGGAGGAGCTCCGCACCCTGCTCCGCTTCGGCGGCGGGTTCACCCTGGCGCGGCTCTTCAATTACGGCGCCCAACAAGGCGATTACATGGTCGTCGGCCGGGTCTTGGGAGTTGCGCCTCTGGGCTTCTACACCCGGGCGTTCAAGCTGATGCAGCTGCCGGCGACCTATTTCGCCGCGGTGATCGCCAAGGTGCTCTTTCCCATCATGGCCCGGGTGCAGGGCGAGGTCGACCGCCTTCGCATGGCCTATCTCACCGCCTCGGCCGTGATCACGATCATCACCGCGCCGATCAGCGCGCTGATGATCGTGACCGCGCCGGACATCGTGGACCTGGTGCTCGGCCCGCGCTGGCGGCCCACCGTGGCTCCCTTTCAGATCCTCACCGCCGGCGTGGTCTTCCGAAACGCCTTCGTCATGGCGTACTGCCTCGACGGCGCGGTCGGGGACATGCGGCGGCGGACGGTGCGGGATTTCATCTACGCCGTCGCGATCCTGACCGGCAGCGTGCTCGGCGTGCGATTCGGGCTGCCCGGTGTCGCGGCCGGGGTGCTGGCTGCCATCGTTCTCAACTATTTCGTCGCCGCGCGGATGAGCCTCAACCTGCTGGCCAGCTCGGGGCGCGAGTACTTCCGGTCGCAAGGGCCGGGCTTCGGCTTCGGCCTCGCGGCCGCGGGCATCGGTATCCCGATCCGTCTCGGGCTCCAGCGCGTGGGCGCGCCGCCGGTGGTGCTCCTGGCGGTCACCGGTCTGGCGACCCTTTCAGCGCTGGCCGCCGCGATCGTGATCCGGCCCCGGATCGTCGGCAGGTACGGGCTGGCGGCTCTCCGGCTGGGCGGGGCCGCCCTGCTGGCTCATTTGCCCGACCGCGGGTTCGCCTGGGTGGCCCCGCTCTCTCGACGCCTGGCCCGCCGCCTGGTCGCTTCCAATGCCTGACCGGTCCACCCCGCGGACTTCGGCCATGCCGACCAGGTGGCTCGGCGCCTTTCTGGCGGTCATGGGTCTGGCCGCGATACTGACGGCCACGCTGTTCCCCAATCCCGGCCAGGCCGCCGCCTCAGCCGCCACGGGTCTCCTGTGCCTGGTGTGCGGCGAGGCCGGCGGCACCGACGTTTTTCTCAACCTCCTCCTCTTCGCGCCCATGGCGACGGGACTGCGTCTGCTGGGCTGGCCCTGGCGCCGGGTGGTGGTCATCGCCGCGTTGTTGTCGTTTACGGTGGAGTCCCTCCAGTTCGCGGTGATTGCGGGGCGGGATCCGTCGCTGAGCGACCTGCTCTTCAACACTACGGGAGCCGCCCTCGCTGCGGCCCTGGCGCCGCAGCTGCCGCGAGTCGTCACCCCGCGTCCCGAGCTGGCGCGCGGGCTCCTCCTGGGCGGGGCCGCATTCTTCGCCGGCGTTCTCACCTTTTTCGCGCTGGGCTTCCAGCCCCGGGTACCGGCGGGACCGCTGTGGAGCGAATGCACGTACTACTCCGCCGCGGTCGGAACCTGGACCGGGGTGCTGGGGTCGGTCGTATTCGACGGAGACACCCTGCCCTGCGACCGAAACCTTTCGGACACCGCCGCGATCCGCGCGGCACTACTGGCGGGCAACACCACACTCAGGATCGACGCGGTGTCCGGGACCCCGACCAGGGGACTGGCCCTGGTGCACAGCATCCGGGCAGCCGGGCTGCCGGTGCTCACCCTGGCCCAGGACGGCAACTCGGCGGTGCTCAGCGTACCGACCCACACCCAGCGCCTGCGGCTGCCGGCGCCGGGGCTGCAGCTTCCCGCGGCATTCCCGATGCGAGCAGGGGTTCCCCTCGAGCTGCGGGCGGGGCAGCAGGGCCGGCGGATCTGGATCTCGTCGAGCCACTCGGGACAGCAGCGGTTCGCTGAGGTGACGCTCAGCCCGGCGTTCGGCTGGACCGGGCTGGTGTGGCGGAGGCTCCAGCCGGGTGCGGAGCTGCGGGTCCTCACCGCGCTGTGGCTCGGGGCCCTCATCTTTCCAGCCGGATACTGGGCGGGATTCACCCGGCGGGCGGGGTGGGGGGCGGGGACGGTCGCGGCGGCCCTGCTGGCCGGGCTGGGAGTGCTCCCGGCCCTCACCGGGTATCCTCCCGCGCACTGGTCCGAATGGCTGGGCGGCTTCCTCGGGGCGATCCTCGGGTGGGCCCTCCACTGGTTCGCGGCTTATCTTCAGAGCCGATGCGGCTCTCCTTCCATCAGCGCATACTCCTCATCCTGATCTGCCTCGGGGCGGTTCCGACCGCCGCGGCGATCATCGGCTGGGGTATCACGATCCGCTCCGCCACGCCGGCCGCGGGGCCCCGGCGGGCGCTGGAGGAAGTCGGGGCAACCGGGCGTCTCCTGCTCATGACCCTCGACTCCACCGATCTCGCTCCCGACGAGAAGGCCGCGCTCTCGGCCCACGCCGCGACGCTCAACACCGCCATCGGCCGATTCCAACGGGCGGAGACGTATGGCCGCTACTACTACGCCGGCCTGGGGCTCGCGGTCTTCCTGCTCGGCGCCGCGGCCCTCTACGGCTCGATTCGAGTGGGTGGACACCTGTCGCGCCAGCTCAGCCGCCCGATCGAGGAGCTGATCGGCTGGACCGGTCACATCAGACGGATGGAGCCGCTGCCGCCCGACCGTCCGCCGCGAGGCGCGCCGGAGTTCGCCGCGCTGCGGACCGCGCTGCGGGAGATGGCGACGGCGATGGAGCGCGGGCGAGCGCAGGAGCTCGAGGCCGAGCGGCTGCGGGCGTTCCGGGAGACCGCCCGCCGCGTCGCGCACGAGATGCGAAACCCGCTGACGCCGATCCGGCTGGCCGTGGCCCAACTGGCCCGCTCCCCGACGCCGGCCACAAAGGAGGCGATCGAGGTGATCACCGCCGAATCCGAGCGGCTGGAGCAACTGGCGCGCGAGTTCACCGAGTTCGGACGCCTGCCCGAGGGGCCCGCGGCCCCGGTGGATCTGGCCGAGCTCCTGGAGGAGCTGGCGCGCACCACGATCCCACCCACCATGACGGCTCGCCTCGCGCTCCATCCCGCCACGCCGGTCCTGGAGGGGCACTACGATCCGCTGCGGCGGGCGTTCAGCAACATCCTCCGCAACGCCGTCGAGGCGTGCGGCGGCGAGGGCGAGATCGAGATCTCCGCGACGCCCGAGGACGGCGGCGCCCGGGTCGCGATCAGCGACCACGGTCCCGGTATCCCGCCGGAGATCGAACATCGCATCTTCGACCCGTACTGCACCGGCAAGGAGGGCGGGACGGGCCTGGGCCTCGCGCTCGCCAGGCAGACGGTGGAGCTGCACCGGGGCACCATCGGCGTCGAGCGCACGCCCGGCGGTGGGGCGACCTTCGTGGTCAGGCTGCGGGGCCCATGAAGTCCGGGTCGGGCCAGATCCTGCTGGTGGACGACGAGGCCAACATCCGCCGGATGCTCGGCGCGCTGCTGCGCGACGAGGGGCTCACCGTCACCGAGGCGGCCAACGGCAACGCGGCGCTGCTGACGGTGGAGCAGGCCGACCCCGACGTCATCCTGCTCGACCTCCTGATGCCACCGGGCCCCGATGGGCTGGAAACACTCGCCCGCTTGCGTGAGCGGGGCCGGCTCACCCCGGTGATCATGATGAGCGGCAAGGCGCAGCTGACCGACGCGGTACGCGCGGTGAAGCTGGGCGCCTTTCAGTTCCTGGAAAAGCCGCTCACTCCCGAGGCGGTGCTGGTGACGGTCCGCGCCGCCCTGGAGCTGGACCGGACCCGGGCCCAGAATCGCGCCCTCCAGGCCGAGCTGGGCCGCCGGGCGAGTCTCATCGGCGACAGTCCGGCGATGCAGCAGGTGCGCGCGCTGATCGACCGGGTGGGCCCGACCGAGGCGCGCGTCCTCGTCACCGGGGAGTCGGGCACCGGCAAGGAGCTGGTGGCCGCGGCGGTGCACATGGCGAGCCGCCGGTCCACCCGGGCGTTCGTCACCGTGAACTGCGCGGCGATTCCCCGCGATCTGGTCGAGTCGGAGATGTTCGGCCACGAGCGGGGCGCCTTCACCGGCGCGACCGAGCGGCGCCTGGGCCGCTTCGAGCTGGCCCACGAGGGTAGCCTGTTTCTCGACGAGATCGGGGACTTGAGCGCCGAGGCACAGGCCAAGCTGCTGCGGACGTTGGAGACCGGTGAGCTGCAGCGAATCGGGGCGGAGACTTCGATCCGAACCGACGTGCGGGTCGTGTCGGCCACCAACCGCCGGCTGGAGGAAGAGGTGTCGGCCGGGAACTTCCGGGAGGATCTCTTCTTCCGGCTGAACGTCTTTCCGATCGCGCTCCCGCCGCTGCGGGAGCGCCTCGAGGACCTCCCCGCCCTCGTGGTCCACCTGGCGGAGCGGGTACGCCCCAGGCAGGCGGTGGGATTCACCCCGGCGGCCTTCGAGGCGCTGAGCTCCTACTCCTGGCCCGGCAACGTGCGCGAGCTGGCGAATCTGATCGAGCGACTCAGTATCCTCTGCGGTCCGACCGTGGACGCCGGCGCCGTGCGCGGAGTGCTGCGCGGGGGTGCCTCGGTGCCGACGCCTTCCGTCGCGCTCGGCCTTCCGTTGACCGACGCCCTGGACGATTACGAGCGGAGCCTGATCACGGCCGCGATGGCCCAGGCCGAGGGGAACGTCGCGGAGGCGGCACGCCTGCTGCAGACCGACCGGGCCAACCTCTATCGCCGGATGCGCCGGCTCGGGGTCGAGAAGACTACGGAGGGAGAAGCGTGAGACCGCTCGCCGGATTGCTCCTCCTGCTCGTGCTGTCCTCCGCCCTCCGGGCGCAGGACAGCGTGATCGTGATCGATCCCGATGCCCCGGCCGCCGACAGCCTGGTGCGGGTAGGCCCGCCGTCCGACATCGTGGCGGAGCTGATCGATTTCTACAACGCCTCCACCACCACCCGGGTGCAGGGCGACGTGACCTTTCCGTCGGGCAGCCGGTTCGTCGGGCGGCTGGGGCTCCATCGCGGCACTCTCCGAATCGCGGGACGGGTCGAGGGGCCCATCGCGGTGGCCAACGGCACCCTGCACCTGCTGCCCGGCGCCGACGTGCGGGGCGACATTCTGGTGATCGGAGGCCGGCTCATCCGCGGCCCGGGCGCGCGCCACCAGGGACGGCAGCGGGTCTTCTGGGACGCCGCGCCGGTGGAGCTCACCGACGAGGGACTGCTCGAGATCCGGGAGCGCCGGCGTCCGATCGGCGACCTGGCCGCGGCCCGCACCAGCTTTCAGACCGGCAAGGTCCGAACCACCCTGCTGCTCTCCACCGGCGGGACCTACAACCGGGTCGAGGGGCTGCCGATCGTCTTCGGTCCGACGTTCGACCTCCGCACCGGCCGTCGCTCGGCGCTCAAGCTCGATCTCCGCGGCATCCTCCGGACCGCGGGAAGCGATACCAGGCTCAGCGACTTCGGCTATCAGGCGCGCGGCGAGATCCGGCTGGGCCGCGTCGGGGTCGCCGGCCGAGTGTACAGCGAGCTGACCCCGATCGAAGACCATCCGCTCTCTCCCAGCGAGGCGGGCTGGTCGGCCTTCCTGCTGCAGCGGGATTACCGCGACTATTTCGACCGGCGGGGCTACGGCGGATTGATCTGGGTCCAGCCGGTTCGGCCGCTCCGCCTGGAGCTGTCGCGACGCCGGGACGACGAGCGCACGGTGCGCGCGACGGATCCCTGGTCGTTCTTCCGGAACAGCGACAGCTGGCGGAGCAATCCGCCGATCGACGACGGACACTACATCACGACCGGGATGCAGGTCGACTTCGATACCCGGAACGAGCGATACCTCCCGAGTACCGGCTGGCTGGTCCAGGCGCGGTTCGAACACGCGAGCAGCGGCGATGTCGCTCCGGTGGTGCTGCCGCGACAGGTTCGGCCCGATGTGCCGCTGGGACGGCGCTACGCGTTCGACCGGCTCTTCTTCGACGTGCGGCGGTATTCGCGGCTCACGCCCTCACTCCGGGTAAACACCCGGCTCCGCGCGGACGGATGGGTGGGAGGCGACCGGTTCCCGGTGCAGCGGCGGGTCTCCCTCGGTGGACCCGACCTGCTGCCGGGCTACGATTTCCGCGCCTTCAACTGCGCGCCCCGGGGATACTCCGATCCCGCCTCGTCCGCCCTCTGCGACCGGGTGATCACCGCCCAGGTCGAGGTCCGCACCCGGCTGGGACTCAACCTGGGGTTCCGCACCCGGAACCGGGAGAACGCCGCCCGGCGCTTCATCGGGATCGATGAGGCGGACCTCGTCTTCCTGGCCGACGTGGGCAAAGGCTGGTTGGCGGGCAGCGGACCGGGCCAGGTGCCGGTGAACCGGATTCCCTCGTTGGACGAGTGGAAGGTGGACGTCGGCATCGGGCTCGATGCCGGCGAGATCGGTGCCTATATCGTGAAGGGAGTCTCCGAGGACGAGTCGGTCAAATTCCTGGTCCGGCTCCAGCGCCGATTCTAGTGGCCGGATTTTTCCCCCACCATCCCGGACCGCCCGCACCGCGGATCTGGGCGCTCCTCATGGTCACGGCGGCGCCGGTCCTGCTGGCCGTCACCGCACCGCGACTGGGCCATGCGCAGACCGGCAACTCGGTGCGTCTGGAGGTCCGGCTGACGCCGGATTCCGCGGCCGGCGGGACCCGCGCGCCGGTGGTCCGGTCGGATAACCTGCTGGGCGACGGGCGCTGGCTCTCCACGCTCCGGTCGGGGCTGCCGGTGCGGCTCCATTACCGGGTGGAGACCTGGCGCTCGCGAAACGGCTGGCTGGACCAGCTCACCCGGCAGGTCTACTGGGACGTGGTCGTGCGCCACGAGCCGCTGCTCGACCAGTACACCATGCTGACCCTCTTCGGCAGCCGGGTCCAGGAGCGTCGGTACGCCACGCTGGACGCGCTCACGGCCGCCCTCGCCTTCGCCTACCAGATCAACGTGGGCCCCACCGAGCCCGGCGGCTACTACTACAGCGCCACACTGGAGGTCTCGACCCTTTCCGACGCCGACCTGGATGAGCTGGAGCGTTTTCTGGAGGGGGATCTCGAGCGGGCTCGGGGACGGGAAGGCATTGGAGACGCGCTGGGGCGGGGGGCGACGCGGTTTCTGTTGCGCCTGGCCGGACTGCCGAGTCTTCGGCTGGAGGCCAGAACCGGGAGGTTCGAGGTGCGCTAACCGGTCAGGCCACACCTCCGAGCGCCTTCAGCGCCGCCTCGCCGTAGAACATCTTGATGTACTTCGCCTGCTGCAACGAGAGCCGGCGCACCGCCCAGGACAAGTGGACGAAGTGGGGCTCGCGCGGCACGGCCCACGGATGCATCCCGCACTCGCCCGGCAGGTGATTCCCCTTGCGGGTGTTGCAGCTGCTGCAGGCGGTCACCACGTTGGTCCACTCGTTGTCCCCGCCGCGGGAGAGAGGAATCAGGTGATCGCGGGTGAGGCACTCGCGATGGCGCAGCTCCCCATGGCCCCGGTGGCAGTATTGGCACCGGTACCCGTCTCGAGCGAAGAGGAAAGTGTTGGTGACCTGGCGGCGGAAGCGGCGGGGGACGTGCACGAACTTGACGAGGCGGATGATCGCCGGTTTGGGCAGGGTGAGCCGTTCACTTCGAACGACGTCGCTGTCCGACTCCACGATCTCCGCCTTGCCCTCGATGACGAGGCGCAGGGCCCGTCGCACCGGGACCATCGTCAACGGCTCGAAGGAGGCGTTCAACGCCAGACACCGCACGCTGCTTCTCCGGGGCAAGACCGACGGGACGGACGCACCACACCCGATGGCGCGAGCCGGGAAGCTGGACCGCGCGATCGTCCTATAAAATCGTAACGGGGGTCGTTGGGCCCGGCAAGGGAAGTGCGGCGCGGGCCGGACCGCGGCCGGGCTATTTCGTGACCAGGGCCTGAATCCGGGCCGCGATCGCCTCCCGGAGCTTCGGGCTGCGGGTGATGACCAGGACGGTGTCGTCGCCCGCGATGGTTCCCATGATCTCGCCCCAGCCCACCTGGTCCAGGGCCTCGGTCACCGCCCCGGCCGAGCCGCTCGCGGTCTTGAGAACCAGGAGGGGCCCGACGCCGTCCACGCTGACCAGCAACGCCGGCAGCACCCGGGCCAAATCGGGCCGGAGCGCTGCCCGGTGGGGATGGGCGTAGTACGCGCCCCCCTGGGGATCGGCCAGCTTGGCCAGGCCGAGTTCCCGGATGTCGCGGGAGAGGGTCGCCTGGGTCACGACGAACCCCTCTGCGGACAACGCCTCCCGGAGCTCGTCCTGGCTCTGGATTCGCCGCTCCCGGACGACGCGCAGGATCGCGGCGTGACGCTGGATCTTCATGGCGACGCGGGCTCGGCACGGTACACGGCTCTTCCTCCCACGAAAGTGGCGATCACGTCCTCGCGTCCGGTCGCCAGCGCCCGCTCGGCCGGAGACCCGGCGGCCGCAGCGGGAGGCCGGAGGAGGACGCAGTCGCCCCACTTCCCCACCTCGAGGCTGCCGGTCTCGCCCGCGAGCCCGAGGGCCGCCGCGCCACCCAGGGTGCACAGGGCCAGCGCCGACTCGGCGTCCAGGCCGGCGAGCGCGCGGGCGGCCCGAGCTTCCGCCAGCAGATCGAGGCGGGCCACGCTCAGTACCGAGTCGGTTCCCAACCCCACGCGCAGGCCATGGTCCAGAAACCGCGCGAGAGGAGCGGCACCGTGACCGTGCGCCGCATTGCTCATCGGACAGTGGGCGATCGCGCATCCGCGGAGCGCCAGGCGGGCGAGATCCGCCTCGCCGGCCTGCACCACGTGGATGCAGAGCGTGTGCGGGGCGAGCACCCCATGGCGGTCGAGCCACTCGACCGGCGAGCGTCCGGGACCGGCGGGAAGCGGTATGGCACGCCGGCGCCAGGCCTCCGCGAAGCCACCGGACCCGCGCTCGAGCAGCTCCGATTCGGCCCGCGATTCCGCCAGGTGTACCGCCAGCGGCAGCCGGTCGCTCGCGGCCCAGTCGGCGACCGCCGCGTACAGCGGGCCGCTCACCGTGTACGGCGCGTGGGGCGAGAGCCCCGGGCGCACCCGCCCTCCAACCACCCGGCCCACCGCCTCCACCCGGCGCCGAAGCCCCGCCAGCGACTCTTCCGTCTGCGACGGGTGGGGCCCGAAGACCTCCTGGTAGGCAATGCCCGGCGCTCCGGCGTCCGCCATCGCCCGGATCACCGCACCCGAGTCGCCGGTGTCGGCGATCGTCGTGACGCCCATCGCGAAGCACTCGGCCAGGCCGTCCCGCGCGGCGGCGAGGAACTCGGCCGGGGTCCGGGATTCCTTGAGGGCCCGGACCCGCGTGATCCAGTCGACGAAATCCGGCTCGGGCGGACCGAGGTCGAGGCCCGTCAGCTCCAGATGAGTGTGGGTGTTGACCAGGCCCGGCAACAGGATGCCGTCGGCCAGGTCTTCACTCGGGACATCGAGCGGACGCGGCACGGCGGCATCCGGCCCCACCGCCTCCAGCCGGCCGTCATGGCCGATGAGCACCGCGCCGGACGCGATCGGCGGCCCGGCTATCGGAAGCACCCAGCGGGCCGCGAGGCGGCGCGCCGGCATCCTATCGCTGCGGGCTGGCTGCCGGGCCGGAGCCGCCCAGGACGCCGGCGCCGCTGCCGGGGCGGGGCCGGTTCCGATTCAGCGGCGCCCCGACCGTGTCGGCCCGAGGTACTCCGATGGCGGGGGCCGGCGATGCCTGCTCCGGGGAACTCGCCGCCGGCCCCGTGCCGCCCATCACCCCGCCGATGCTGCCGAAGGGCGAGTGGATCGGGCAGAAGCCAGTCGGCTCCGTGCCGGGAATGAACGACTCGATGTAGTGGACGTCCTTGGGACAGAACGGGGTCGCCTTGTACCCGGTGGTCTTGTCGATGTCGAGGGCGGAGAGTCCCGAGGGCCGGCCCCAGGCGAGGGGAATCGACCGTCGCTCGTAGACCTCACGCATCATCGCGGTCCACGCGGGCGCGGCGAGGACCCCTCCCTGCGCGTTCGACTTGATCTTCCGCGGCTGGTCGAAGCCGATCCAGACGCCGGTGACGAGATCCGGGGTAAAGCCGATGAACCACACGTCGAACCCGTCGTTGGTCGTGCCGGTCTTCCCGCCGGCCGGAAAATTGATCCGCGATCCGACCGAGCCCACGGCGGTTCCATGGCGGACCACGTCCCGGAGGACGTCGGTCATGAGCCAGGCGTGGGCACTGTCCATCACAGCGACGCTGCGCACCGCCGGCTGCCAGATGATCTTGCCGCTCCGATCCTCCACCCGGAGAATCGAGTTCGGCACCGTGCGGGTGCCCAGATTGGCGAAGGTGGTGTACGCCGCGATCATCTCGAGCGGGATGACGTCGGCCGATCCGATGTGGATCGAAGGCACCGCCGGCACCCGGGTGCTGATGCCGAACTTGGCGGCCTCGCTCACCACCGCCTGCTCGCCCAGCTCCATGCCCAGCTTGATGGCGATGATGTTGCGCGAGAGATAGAGCGCCCGCCGCAGCGTCATGGGCCCGTCGAACTCGAGATCGTAGTTCTGCGGGGTCCAGGGCGGCTCCTCGGGCTTGACCAGCAGACTGAGCGAGTCGTCCACCATCACGTGCGACAAGGGGTACCCCGCCTCGATCGCGGCGGAAAAGGTGATCGGCTTGAAGGTCGATCCGGGCTGCCGCAGCGCCTGCGTCGCGCGGTTGAACTTGCTGTCGCCGAAGTCGCGGCCGCCGACCATCGCGCGGATCTGGCCGGTTCGGGCCTCGATCGTCACCATCAGGCCCTGGAGATAGGGCGTGGTGCGGCGATCCCGCTCGTCGCCCTCGTCGGCCTTCGAGTTCTGATACTGCTGGTAGGTGGGGTGCTCGAACTTGCCGTCGGCCCCGCTCTCGATCGCCTCGAGCCGGGCCTCCAGCGCGCGCTCCGCCGCCTGCTGGGTGTCGAGGTCGAGCGTGGTATAGATGCGGTACCCCGAGCGATACAGGTCGGAGCCGAACCGGGCATCGAGCTGCTGGCGGACGAACTCCACGAAGTACTCCGCCGTCCCGCTGTAGTCGGACCGGGAGGAGAGCAGCAGCGGGTAGGCCTTCCACCGCTCGGTTTCCGGCGGGCTGAGGAGTCCGTTGTCGCGCAGGAGATTGAGCACCGTGTTGCGGCGCTGGATACTGAGATTCGGATTCTTGCGGGGGTTGTAGCGGGACGGGGCCTTGGGAATCGCGGCGAGCGTGGCGGCCTCGGCGACGTTCAGGTCCCGGACCGACTTGCCGAAGTAGCGCTGCGACGCCGTCTCGACGCCGAAGGCGCGATTGCCCAGATCGATCTGGTTGAGATACAGCTCGAGGATCTTGTCCTTGGGGTACTTGTCCTCGATCTCGCGGGCCACCTTGGCCTCGCGCAGCTTCCGCCGCAGTGACTTGTCCCGCCCGCTGATGTCCTCGGTCCAGACGTTGCGGGCGAGCTGCATGGTGATGGTCGAGAATCCCTCGGCGACGCGCATCGCGAAGAGGTTGTTCTTGATGGCGCCGAGCACCCGGTACCAGTCGATCCCGTCGTGCTGGTAGAACCGCTTGTCCTCGGTGGCGATGAAGGCCGCCTTGACCACGGGCGACATCTCGCCGAGCGGAATCACGGTTCGGCGCTCCTGCCCCAGATCGGTGATGAGCCGGCCGTCGGCCGCGTAGACCTTGGAGGCCTGATTGGGATCGTAGGCGTCGAGCTCGGCGATGGAGGGGCAGCTGTTGCCCGCGCAGGCCCGGTTCCAGGCCGCCATCAGGACGGCGAGGCCGAAGGCCACCGCCGCGAGGAGTGAGACCACGATGTTCCGACGCGCGCGGGGCGAAAGCCTGACGCGCGCGCCAAGAGGGTTGAGCCGGCGGGCCATGACGGCAAACTAGCCTGTTGCGAGGCCCGTTTCCAGCGGGTACGATACCCGCCTATGCCCGATCTGCTTACCACGCTCACCGCCCGGGGCTTCGTCCAGGACGCGACGCCGGGGCTCACCGAGCGGCTGCCCGCCGGCACCATGACGGCCTACGTCGGGTTCGATCCCACGGCGGACTCGCTCCACGTCGGCAGCCTCGTACCGGTCATGGGTCTGGCCTGGCTGCAGCGCTACGGACACACCCCGATCGCGCTGGTGGGGGCCGGCACCGGCATGGTGGGAGACCCCAGCGGCAAGCGGGAAGAGCGCCCGGTGCTGACCCTGGAGCAGATCGACCGGAACGCGCAGGGTCTGGCCCGGCAGCTGGTGCGGTTCCTCTCGTTCGAGGGGTCCAACGCCGCCAGGATGCGGAACAACGCGGACTGGCTTCGCGAAATCCAGCTGATGGATTTCCTGCGCGACACCGGGAAGCACTTTACCCTCAATTACATGCTGCAGAAGGAGTCGGTGCGCAGCCGGATGGACGTGGGGATCACGTACACCGAGTTCAGCTACATGCTGATCCAGGCGTACGATTACTGGCATCTGTGGCGAACCGAGCGCTGTGAGCTGCAGATGGGTGGGAGCGACCAGTGGGGAAACATCACTGCCGGCATCGAGCTGATCGGGCGGCGGGAGGGGACCCAGGTGCACGGGTTGGTCTTCCCGCTCCTCACCACGGCCGGTGGTGCCAAGTTCGGGAAGAGCGAGACCGGGAACATCTGGCTCGACGCCGCGCGCACCAGTCCCTACCAGTTCTACCAGTTCTGGGTCAACACCGACGACCGGGACGTGGAGCGCTACCTCAAGCTCTTCACTTTCCTGCAGCTCGACCAGATCGCCTCGGCGATGGCCGAGCACGCGACCGACCCCGGCCGCCGCACCGCCCAGCGGCTGCTGGCCCGGCAGGTCACCGCGACGGTCCACGGCGTCGCGGCCACCGAGCAGGCCATCCAGGCCAGCGCGGCGCTCTTCGGAGGACAGCTCGATCTCGAGACCCTGCCCGACATGCCGACCCGGTCGGTATCCCGGCTGGAGGTGCTGGAGCGGCCGATCCTCGAGGCGCTGCTGGCGAGCGGGTTGGCCAGCTCCAAGGCGGAGGCCCGCCGGGGGATCGAGGGGCGGGGATTCTACCTCAACGGGCAGGCGATCGACCGGGTGGATGCCACGCTCGGGGAAAGCGACCTGCACGGGCCGGCCGACGAGCGGTTCGTGATTCTGCGGAAGGGGAAGAAGAACTACGTGCGGCTGGTGCTGGCGCCATAGCCGGTGACGGCGCGGTGGCGACCGGAGGGCATGTCCCCCCCGGTGCCGAGCACCCCCGGTGCCGAGCCGGAGCCGCGATGCCGACTCACCACCTGCTCCGCGTAGTCCGCCTGGTCCGCGGCGGCTTCACCCCGAGCAGGCCGAACAGCCCGCGCACCACCTCCCGCCCGACGGTCCGCCCGATCGTGGTGGTGAGGGCCCCGAGCACCGCGACGCCGGCCGCCTTCGCCGCGGTCTTCCCCGGTCCTCGGCCCTTGCGAGTCTGCGTCCGCTCGCTCCTCCCCATTGGCCGCGGGCGCTTCCGTCCGGGCCATTCGCTTGGCCAGCATCTCCCGCGCACTCTCCCGGTCCACCGCCTGGCCGTACTCCCCCACCAGGTCCGACTGGCTGATGTCGGCCTGCAGCTCCGCCGGTGTCAGCGGCGCCATTCGCGAGGCGGGCGGAATCAGGCGCGCGGCCACCACCGGCGTCGGCCTCCCCCGGGCGTCGAGCACCGTGATCACCGCCTCTCCGGTGCCCAGCGACGTCAGGGTCTCCTCCAGGTCGTAGAACTCCGTCTTGGGGTAGGTCCGCACGGTCGCCTTGAGCGACTTGTCGTCGTCCGGAGTATGCGCCCGAAGCGCGTGCTGAATCCGGCTGCCCAGCTGCGCCAGCACGTCTTCCGGAACGTCCTTCGGTGTCTGGGTCACCAGGTACACCCCGACCCCCTTGGAGCGGATCAGCCGCACCACCCGCTGGATCTGGTCGAGAAATGCCTTCGGCGCATCGTCGAAGAGCAGGTGCGCCTCATCGAAGAAGAAGACCAGCTTGGGCTTGGGAAGGTCGCCCGCCTCCGGGCAGGTTGTGATAGAGCTCGGCCAGCAGCCACATCATGAAGGTGGAGAAGAGGGCCGGCTTGTCCTGCGCATCGGCCAGCTCCAGGCAGGTCACCACCCCGCGCCCGTCCGAGGTGGTCCGCAGCATGTCGCTCACGTCGAACTCCGGCTCGCCGAAGAACAGCTCCGCGCCCTGCGACTCCAGCTCCACCAGCTTGCGGAGCAGCACGCCGACCGTCGCCTTCGACATCCCGCCGTAGCCCTCCAGCGCGGGCTTTCCCTCGTCGGACGTCAGGAACTGGAGCACGGCCCGCAGATCGGAAAGGTCGAGCAGCGGCAGCTGGCTGTCGTCGGCGTACTTGAACACCAGAGTGAGCACGCTGGTCTGGGTCTCGTTGAGCGAGAGCGCCTTGCCCAGCAGCAGTGGTCCGAAGGAGCTGACGGTCGCACGAAGCTGCACCCCGAGCTTCCCGGTGAGGCTCACGAACTCGACCGGCACGCCGGCCGCGGTCCAGCGGTAGCCGATCTCGTCGGCCCGCCCGGTGATCCGGTCGTTGGCCTCGCCGGGAACCGCCAGGCCGCTGAGGTCGCCCTTGATATCGGCCACGAAGACCGGCACGCCCTGCGCCGACAGCTGCTCGGTGAGGAGCTGGAGCGTCCTGGTCTTGCCGGTGCCGGTCGCGCCGGCCACGAGACCGTGCCGGTTCATCATCGCGATCGGCACCTTGACCTTCGGTTCCTGATGGACCGTCCCGCCCTCGAGCGCGGCGCCCAGCGTGATCGCGGGATCGGTGAAGCCGTACCCGTCGGCGAGCATGTCGGTGAAACCGGTCATCGGGGTCGTGCCTCCGGTGGGATCAGGCCTTGCAGGAGACCGGCAAGCCGGTCGTTCAGCCGGTGGATGTCGTATTCCATCTCGATCTTGGCCCGCCCCGCGCGTCCCATCGCGGCCCATCGGCCCGGGTCCCGCGCCAGCCGCTCGAGCGCGTCGGCCAGCACGGCCTCGTCGCGCTCGGGCACCAGAAAGCCGGAGACATCGTCCTCGATCAGCTCGGGAATTCCGGCATGCCGGGTTGCCACCACCGGCAGACCGAGGGCCATCGCCTCCTTCAGCACGTTGGGGATTCCCTCCTCGTCTCCGTCCGCGGCGGTCACGCTCGCCGCCACCAGCGCGTGCGACTCCTCGATCACCTCGCGCACCTTCGCCTGATCCTGCCGGCCGTGCAAGGTGACGCGATCCGCGAGCCCGAGCTCGGCGACCAGGGCGACGAGCCGGTCGCGGCCGGGCCCGTCACCCAGGATGTGGTACTCGACCTCCCGGCGACGATCCACCAGGATGCGCACCGCGCGCAGGACGTACTCGATGCCTTTCTTCTCGACCAGCCGCCCGACCGTCACCAGCCTGAGGCCTCGGTCAGCGCCCGGGCCCCGCGCGCGGCAGGGCCAGCGTTGCAGATCGATGCCGGTGCGATGCACCACGATCCGCTCCGCTGGGGCCCCCAGCTCGACCAGCCGCCGGCCGAGAAAGTCGCACACCGGAAGCAGCAGCCGCGCCTCCCGGAAGGTCCGGGCGTAGACCCGCGGGCCCTCTTCGAGCAACGTACTTCGTGGTGTCGGCGCCCCGAAAGGCCACCACCAGCTCTCCGCCCAGCACCCCGAGACGGCGGAGGCGGAGCGCGTGCGGTGCGTCCATGCCGAACGCGCAGTAGCAGATGTCGTAGGGGCGGACCGGCAGGAAGCGCGCGGTGCGGCGGAGCTGGTCGAGGGTCCAGGCGCGGCGCCAGAAGCGCGCCGGGTCGAGGGTCCGGAGCAGCGTCAGGCGCTCCGCCCCTCGATGGGCCAGTATTACCGCCGCCGCCGCGCGCCACCGATCGAGCCGGGCCGCGGGCCAGCGGAGCGGGTAGCGGGTGCGCGACTGCAGCCCGAGGCGATCGACATCGGGGTGGAACGGGCCGCCGGGCTGGGGGCCGTCGGCGTACACGTCCACCTGGTGGCCCCGCTCCACCAGCCCGACGACCTGGTTCAGGAACGGGATGTCGGAGAGCACCGGGGAAGAGCGCCGTGAGGAAGGCCACCCGCATGGTCAGTCCGCGGCGAGCACGTGGGCGACCCGCTCCATCTCGCCGACGTGTTGTAGCAATGAGGGCTCAGCCGGATCGCGCCCTCCCGCAGGCTGCACACGATGCGCGCCGCCTTGAGCCGCCGGTGAGCCTCCCGCACGCCCTCGGGCGCGACGCACAGGATGCCCGACCCGCTCGGCGCCGCGGGGCGAGGTGATCCTCGCGCCGCTCCGCTCGGCCCATTCGATCACCGGCCGGTGGAGCGTGCGGATGTGGTCCCGGATCCGCTCGATGCCGATCGTCAGGAGCAGCTCGAGCGAGGCGTTGAGTCCCGCGAAATCCTGATAGGGGAGCGTCATCAGCTCGAAGCGGCGGGCGTCGGCCCTGAGCGTGTCGTCGTACCGGGTGAGCCGCGTCAGATCGTCGGTGCCCTCGAACGAGAGCCACCCGGTGATCGCGGGGTCCAGCGCGCCGATCAGATCCCGGCGGACGTAGACGAAGCCCGATCCCCAGGGCGAGAGCAGCCATTTCTGCCCGCCGCAGGCCAGCACGTCCACCGGGGTCCGCGCCAGATCCAGCGGCAGCTGCCCGACACCCTGAATCGCGTCCACCACCAGGAACGCGCCGCTTTCGCGGGTCGCGGCGGAGAGCCGGCCGAGGTCCACCAGGTACCCGTTGCTGAACTGCACCAGCGACACGGCCAGAACCCGGACCCGTGGGTCCCGGAGCCGCGCCAGCAGCCGGGCTTCGTCCGGCCAGCCCTCCGCCGTCGTCGGCACCAGCTCCATGGTGACGCCGCGGTCCTTGAGCCGGAGCCAGGGGTAGACGTTCGCCGGAAACTCCTTGTCGCTCACCAGCACGATGTCCCCGGGCTCGAGCGGCAGGGCGCGGGCGGCCATGGCGATCCCGAAGCCGGTGTTGACGGTGAGCCCGATCTCCCCGGCCGAGGCCCCCACCAGCCGGGCGATCTTGTCGCGGGTGTCCGCCAGCATGGCGAACAACTCGCGGTCCGGCAGCCGGTGGGGTGCCGCCCGGCCCCGATTGAACTCCTCCAGCACCAGCCGGGTGCGCTCGGGCAGCGGGCCGATGCTCGCGTTGTTCAGGTAGATGGTGTCCGAGGTCCAGGGGAACTCGGTGGAGCGGAGCGTGTCGACGTCGAACTCGTGGGAGGCGTCCGGCGTGCCCTGCGCGGCCGTTCATGGCTCTGCCGGCGCGGGAGATCACCGCGTACGGGGACGGCACCCTTCCCCCGGCAACGGGCCCCCGGCCCACAAGGCGTGAAACCGTGTTCCGACTACCTCTCGAACCATAGCCGTCCCGTGACCTGGGTTACCAAAACAGGTGGGAACCGCGCACCGGCTTGCACCGTTCGGGCTTCACGGCGCGCGGCGCACGATTCTTGCAAATTCTCCGGGCGTACGTTACGCAGGCAACCTTAACCGGGGCAAGCGAGTGAACCCGGACCGACCCTTCACCCTGGTGCTCAGTGGCGGCGGCCTCAAGGGGCTCGCCCACATCGGTGTGTTCCGGGCCCTGGAAGAGCGCGGCCTGGTCCCGGACCTGGTCGTGGGCTCGAGCATCGGGTCGCTGATCGGCGCGGCCTGGGCCGCCGGGGTGCCGCTCCGGCAGATGGAGGAGCGGGCGCGTCAGGTGCGCCGGCGGGACATCTTCCAGGTCGCCCGGGCGGACGTCGCGTTCCGCCGCCTCATGGCTCCCGCGCTCTACCGCCGCGAGCCGCTCGAGTTCCTGGTCCGCAGCCTGGTCGGCGACATCAGCTTCCGCGACCTCTCCCGCCGCCTGCTGGTGAACACCGCCGACCTCCACTCCGGCATCCAGGTGATGTGGGGCCTTCCCGGCCTGCTCGACGCGAAGGTCGCCGACGCGGTGGTCGCCTCCTGCGCACTGCCGGGCATCTTCCCGCCCCGGGTCATCAACGGCCGCGCGTACGTGGACGGCGCGGTGGTGGAGAATCTGCCGGTGCGTCTCGCCGCATCGCTCGGCGGCGGCGGGCCGATCCTCGCCGTCAACGTGGCGGCCACCAGCATCGTGCGCTCGTCGGACGAGACCGAGGGCTTCGCCGCGACGTATATCCGCGGCCTCGAGATCGTGATGCAGACCCAGATCGAGGGCCAGCTCCGGGAGTGGCAGGGACCGCCGCTCATCCTGGTGCAGCCGCGGGTGGAGCACATCTCGATGTTCGCCTTCGACCGCAACGAGGAGCTGCTCGAGGCCGGCTACCGCGCGACGGCGCAGACGCTCCAGGGCCTGGGCGGGAAGCTGGACGCGGTGCCCCAGGGAATGCATCCGACCCGGAAGCTGCGGGTGCTGGTGGACGACGAGCGCTGCGTGGGATGCGGCGCCTGCGTGGTGCAGGCCCCGAAGGTGTTCCGGCTCGACGCCCGCGGGAAGGCGGAAGTGCACAGCCCGGTGCAGACCTGGTCGCCGATCGACGGCGCCTACGTGCTCAACTGCCCCACCTACGCGATCAGCGTGCGCCCGGAGGATTCGGCGGCGTAACCTGGAACAGAAAGAGTCGTCCGCCCTTGGTCTTCCGGAACGGCAGGCGGTCGCGAACCGGGCGGCGCGCGTAGCGGAAGACGTGGACCCGCCCGTAGGGCGAGAGCGCGCGCTTGAGCTGCGCCTGGTCGTAGATGCCCCGCTTCGCCGGATCGCTCCCCTCATCGCCGATCGGCGTCGTCCCCACCACCGATCCGCCGGGCGCCAGATAGCCGACCAGCTCGCCCACCAGAGCCGAGTCGTCCCCCACGTTGTCCAGGGCCTCGCTGCAGTAGATCAGGTCGAACTGGCCCGGCCCCGGCGGCACCGTCGTGAACACCGGCCGGGCGGCGGCGGCCCGGAACTGCTTCGCCTGGGCGATGGCCGCCGGGGAGATGTCGTAGCCCACCGCGTTCGCGCCCATCTGCTGGAGGCTGAAGGGTGAACACCCCGTCCATGCAGCCGAAATCGAGCACCCGCTTCCCCTCCGGCGGGTAGCGGCGGAGCAGCACCCGCTGCCGCCACTCCAGGTGGGTGAGCCGCCAGTCGAGATCGAGCGCCCGGGGGCCGTGCTGCTCCAGCCAGGCGCGGTACTGGCTGTCGTACTCGTCGGCCGCGGCCGGCTGCGCCAGCGTGTGATCGTCCATCAGGAGACCGCCTCCCGCGCCACCGCGCCGGCGAATTCGTGTCCGATCCGGGCGAGGTCTGCGGCCACCCGGTCCCAGTTGTAGTACGTCTCCACCGCGCGGCGGCCGGCCGCGCCGAGCCGGGCGCGGAGCGCCTGCGTCGTCCAGCAGGACCCGCAGCGCCTCGCTCACCGCCTCGGCGCGCTCGGCGTCCACCAGCAGGCCGGTCTCGCCGTCCCGCACCGCCTCGGGAATGCCTCCGCTCCGGCCCGCGACCACCGGGATCCCGCAGGCCGACGCCTCCGCGATCGAGATGCCGAATCCTTCCACCCGCTGCTCCATCAGGCGCGACACGCCGAGATACACCTCGGCGCAGTTGTAGATCGCGGGCAGGTCGCGGTCGGGGACGTCGGTGAGGAACCGTACCCGGTCGCCGACTCCGAGCTGGCGAGCCTCCTCCTCCAGCGCGCCCAACTCCTCGCCCGATCCCACCACGGCGTATCGGAGGGCGGGATACCGGTCCCGCAGCAGGGCGAGGGCCCTGAGGGCGGTGTCGATGCCCTTGTGACGCGACAGGCGCGCCACGGAGAGCAGCCAGCGGCCTTCCCCGAGACCGTAGCGTTCCCGCGCCGCGGCCGGTGTCCACCCCGGGATGGAAGAAGACGTGATCGGCGCCGAGTGGAACGACCTGCACCTGGCCCTTCGGCGGGCTCGATCTCGAGCTCGCTCAGCAGGGTGAGGCATCGCTCGCGGGTCCACTGGCTGTTGGCCACCAGGACCGCGGCCGAGGAGAGCAGCGCCCGGGCCGTCCGCCGCTTGAGCACCGACTGGTGGACCTGGTGCTGAAGAATCAGGAGGTCGCCGCCGTGCAGCAGCACCCCGAAGGGGGTGCCGAGCCGTTCCATGGTCCATTTCGCGGGATAGGATGCGGGCTTCATGTTGCCGCACCAGATGAACTCGATGCCGCTCTGCCGGGTGAGGACGGCGGCGCGGCGGGACCAGAAGAGGAGACCCTGGAGGCTCCGGAGCCGCCGGGCGGGAAGCGGCAGTCGATCCACCCGGTTGGGGAAGCTGGCGTCCACCTCGGCGGCGTCGGGATGCTGCCCGGTGGAGACGACCAGTGAGCCGGGCGGATAGCGCTTGGCCAGCTCCGCCATCCATCGCGCGATGCCGCCGCCGATCGGTGGGAAGTCGTAGGTCAGCAGGAGCTGCGGCGCCATCCGGATAATCTACTTGATGACCGCGCGTAGCGCGGCCTCGTAGCCGTCGATCATCCGAGTCAGGGGAAACTCGGCCTCGATCCGGCGCCGGGCGGCGCTGCCCAATCGGTCGCGCCGGCCGGGGTCGGCGAGCAGCTCCCGCACCGCGGCCTCCAGCGCGGCGACATCGCCTGGCGGCACCAGGACGCCGGCGTCGCCGTCGCGGCCGAGCAGCTCGCCGGTGCCGCCGGCGTCGGCCGCGACGACCGGGCGGCCGCAGGCCATCGCCTCCCCGACCGCGTTGGGGAAGATCTCGTTGAGTGACGGGTGCACCACCAGGTCCGCCGCCGCGAGCGCGGCCACGACTTCGCCGGGGTCGAGCAGGCCGGTGAAGATCGCGGGCAGGCGGGCCGATCGGGCCAGCTCCCGGAGCTCGGCCTCCCGGCCGCCGTCGCCGCACACCAGGTAGACCAGCGGGCGTCCCGCCGTCGTGGAGCCGGCCCAGGGCCGCGATCGCCACTTCGTGGCCCTTGTTCCGGGTGAGCTTGGCGGTGGTGAGCACCACCAGCGCGTCGCGCTGAATACCGTGGCGCTCGCGGAAGGCGCGGCCCGCCTCCGGACGCGGCGCATAGCGGTCGAGGTCGTAGCCGTTGGAGATTCTGAAGCCGGGGATGCGCCGCAGCCACGGGGCGTGAGCGAGGGCCTCGTGCTGGATGTAGCCGGACTGGTACACGCAGGCGTCGACCCGCCGCAGGTACGCGCGGTCCATCAGGTCGTTGCGGGGCCGGCGGTAGTTCAGGTTGTAGCGGTAGACGATGGCCGCCGAGTGCAGGAGGGTGGCGTACGCGGCGAGGCGCACGTCGCGGGGCATGTCCACCACCAGCGCGTCGGCCCGGATCCGCCGGAGCACCTGGAGCAGCGCCCACACCTCGCGCGGTCCGGTGTTCCGCCCGGGGAGCTCGGTGACCGGGAGTTCCATCGCGGCCAGCCGCGAGGTGAGCCGAGGGGCCGCCGTCACCAGGTGCGCCACATGGCCTCGCTCGCCGAGTCCCCGGGCCAGCTTGGCGTAGCTCGATCCGGAACCACGCCAGCCGTTGGCCGACGACAACAGGGCTACCCGCATCGGGGGGCTATAATAGTCGCATGCGAGTCGTGGTTCTCGGCGCGGCGGGCGCGCGACGAACCGAGATGGCGATCGTCCGGGCGGCCCGGGCCCTGGGACACCCCTGCCGGCTGGTGGACGTCGCCGGCTGGCACCGGCGGCTGGGCGGCCTCGCCGACGGGCTGGTGAAAAGGCTCGCGGAGGGCTTCCGGCCCGAGGCCGTCATCTTCACCCGTCACGCCCATCGCCTCGAGCCCGAGGTGATCCGCGACCTGAGCGGCGGACGGGCGGGGGGCGTCTGGTACTTCGACTACGCTCCGACGCTGGCGCCGGAGCTCCTCGACCTCGCCCGCGCCGTGGGACGGCTCTACGTGACCTGTCGCGCGCAGGTCGACGCCTACCGGGCGGCCGGCATCCCGCAGGTGCTCTTCCTGCCCCAGGCGATGGATCCGGCGTACGACCGTCCCGCGCCCCGGGCGCCTTCCCGCTACCGCTGCGATCTGTCGTTCGTGGGATCGGGCCAGTATCCCGACCGGCACGAGCTGCTCCGCCGTCTGGCCGGCCTCGGCAGTCTCCAGGTGCGCGGGCCGGCGATGGGAGAACGTGGTCGGACTCCCGGTGGCCGGCGGACCGGTCTGGGGCCGGCGCTTCGCCCGGGTCGTGGCCGGAGCCGCCATTTCGATCGGCGCGCACGCCATCGCCGGACAGGAGGCACAGGTGGCCTGCGACTCCAATCGGATTTGGAAGGTGCTGGGATGCGGCGGGTTCTATCTCGGAGCCTGGCAGCCGGGAAGCAGCGAGTTCGCCCGGGGGGGCGAGCACTGCGCCTGGTACCGCGGCGCGGACGAGGCCGTGGCGCTGGCCCGACGCTACCTGGCCGTCTCCGGACGACCGGGCCGGCATCGCCGCCGCGGGCCGGGAGCATGCCCTTCGGCACCACACCTACGCCCATCGCCTTCCGCTGCTGCTCGAGGGCCGCGGTCACACGATCTTGTAGTTGCGGAACTCGAACACCCGGACCCCGGTGAGCCGCTCGATCCAGCCGGAGAGGTAATAGCGCAGATGGTGCCACTCGAACCGGCGCGGGGCGATGACCCGCTCCGGGTCCTCGAACCGTCCCTCGATCCAGGCGCGCGCGACGGCGGGGTGGGCGCCCTCGAACGGGCGGATCCCGGGAATCCAGGCGAGCAGCGGCAGCCGCTCGTCGGCATTGCGCCAGGGATACATCGTCTTGCCGAGCTCCCGCTTTTCCCGGAGCGCGTGGGCCGGCCGGGCCCAGCCGTAGTGGAACATCTGGGCGCCGGTGAGGCGGGCGCGGATCTTCCGATGCTCGGGTCCGACGCGGAAGCCCTGCGCGCCCTGGTACGGCCTGATGTCGAGCGCCGGATCGAGCCGCACCGCGCGCACCTCCCGGCGATACCACCGCCGGTGGGTGGCCACCGTCTGAAAGCCGCCGTAGAAATGGAGGTAGCGCACCAGCAGCCCCTCCACCCGCGGGTCGGCGTCGGCGGCCCGCACCGCCGCCGCCAGCTCCGCGGCGCCGGCCTCGTGCAGGACCTCGTCCGCCTGGATGTAGATGCCCCACGGATGGCAACAGGCCCGCATCGCGCGCTGCGTCTCGGCGCCCAGCACCGTGTTGCGCCGGCTCATGTCCCACTCGGTCTCGAGGATGCGGATCCGCGGGTCCGCGAGGAGCGGACCAGCTCCAGCGTCTCGTCCTCCGACCGGCCGACGTTGACCACGACCTCGTCGCACACCGGCAGAATGGACCGGATGCTGGCTTCCACCGGGAAGTCCAGCTTGATCGCGTTCCTGACGATGGTAAATCCGGAGATCTTGACCACGCGTTGGTTTCGCTCGGGAGTCGGTGCGGGAGAAAATCTCACCGCGGGGGAGCGGCCGGAGCAAGCGACCGCGCCCGGGCATAACGACCGGTAGAGCGCGAGGGTGTGTTCCACCGTGCGGTCGAGGCTGAAGGTCTACGCGCGCGGTCTCGCGGGCGCGCCCACCCAGGCCGGCGGCGAGCGGCGCGTCGCCCAGGACGCGCTCGATCGCCCCGGCCCACGCCGCCGGATCGAGCGGCGCGACCAGAAGGCCGTCGCTCTCGTGCCGCACCAGGTCGAGATTGCCTCCCGCCGCCGAGGCGATCACCGGCTGGCCCAGCGCCATGGCCTCGAGCAGCGACTGGGAAAAGCCCTCCATCCGCGAGGGAAGGAGCACGATCTCCAGCAGCCGGTACAGCGGCGCGACGTCGACGGTGAACGGCAGGCACACCACGGCATGCGGCGAACCCACGGTGCGAGCGCCGGGCCGCGAGCGGCCCCGCCGGATCCACGCCCGCGAGGACCAGGCGCACCGGGGTCCGCACCCGACCCAGCGCCTCGAGCACGACCTGCTGGTCCTTCGGCCGCGCCACGATGCCGATGGTGCGCCGTCCCGGGTCCCACCCGATCCGATCCTTCCAGTCGAGCAGCGCGCGGTCCGAGACCGGACGATCCACCCGGGAGGTGATGAGCCCGTTGGGGATCACGCTGAGCTTCCGCCCGGGCGTGCCCCTGCGGCGGAGCGCGGCGGCGACCGCGCTGCTCACGGCGACCACCCGGTCGGCCGCGCGGGAGGCCAGCCAATTCTCGAGAACGAACGTCCGCGGCATCTGCCGCCGGGTGAGGACCAGCGGCATGGCCAGGCGCCCGGTCAGGCGGAGCCAGGTCAGCGCTTCGCGGTCACGGGCGCTCTGGGAGTTGACCAGATCCACCGGGTGCCGCGCGATCAGGCCCGCGAGCGCGGCGGCGTTGGCGCCGGCGCCGGCCGGGCCGGAGCGCCAGCGGGCGCACCGTGAGCCGGCCGTCGGAGGCCAGCGCCTCGACTTCGGTCTCCGGCGGGCAGACGAAGATCACCTCCACGCCTGCCCGGCGCAGGGCGAGGCTGAGGTGCAGGGTCGACGTCACCGACCCCGCTCCACCACCCTGGTGGAGGACCTGCATGACGCGTAGGGGCATCGGGGGTCAAGATGCATAGATTTGTCGCGCCACGCACATCGCGTCTTCTTCTGTGAGCGGCTTCCCGTTCCCGCTGGAGCGACACTCACCGGATGGTCGTCTCGGTCGCACGGCGCCCTGGCAGGAACCAGCGTCACTCGCATGGGCCTCCCGATGATCAGATTGGGGACGCGATGCACATCACACTTTTCTTCTGGGACGTGCTCCCGGCGCCCAAGTACGGCGGCACACAGCGGATGGTGGTCTGGCTCGCGCGGGGACTCGCGGCGGCCGGCCATCGGGTGACCCTGCTCGCGGGCCACGGGTCGGACGTTCCGGAAGCGACCCTGGTCCCGTGGACGTCTCCGAAGGCGCGCCGGCCCGACTTCGACATTCGGCCACGTCTGCCCGCCGGACTCGACATCCTGCTCGCCTACGCCCCTCTCCACACCACCCGAAGGTCCGTGGATCCGCGTTCTCGCCCGGCAACTGGAAGCCGGGCACCACCGGGCGCCCAACACGCATCTACCTGAGTCGGAACCACGCCGAGCGGCACGGCGGTACGGCGTTCGTGTACAACGGCCTCGATCCGAAGAGTTTCGGTTCCGAAGCCACAAGGACGACTACGACCTGTTCATTGGCCGCCTGCACGCGACAAAGGGCTACCAGTGGGCGGTCGCGGGAGCGAAGCGTCTTCGACTGCCATTGGTCATCGCGGGCGGGTGGCGGCCGAGCCTCAGCCGCTACGTTCGGTACGTCGGGAGCGTGGGGGGCAGCCGCAAGGCGGATCTGATCGCCGGCGCGAGGGTCGCTCTGGATGCCCGCGCTGTGGGACGAGCCATTCGGCATCACATTGATTGAAGCGATGGTGAGCGGCACGCCGGTGCTCGGCACCAGGCGCGGCTCGCTGCCGGAGATCGTCTCACCCGAAGTGGGGACGCTGGGAGACACGCTGGAGGAGCTGATCCAGCGGCGCCCATCGCTCGAGGCCATCTCGCCCGAGGCGTGCCGCTCACGGGTGCTGCGGCACTTCACCCACCACAAAATGGCTGAGGGGTACTTGAGGATGTTCCGGCACTTCCTGGCGATGGGGAGCCTGCCGGAAGGCCGATTGCTCTAGGCCGGCTGCGGCCCAGTACTTCGCTGCGGCCGGAAACTGCGGCCCGGTCATTCACCGGAAACCGCTGACCGAGCGCTACGAAGGCCGGGCAGGGACGCTGAGCTCAGGGCGATGCACAGAATCAGCAGCAGGAGCATGACCCAGACGAAGACACTGTATCCGCCGACGTAGTGGTGGAGAGTGCTGCCGACCAAGTCACGCCCTGCGAGCCCGATCACGGCCATTCCCACCCAGGCCGCGCCGAGCCCAAGCCGCGTTCCACGAGGGAGCGCGCGGTGGTCGAGCGTGAGAAGGCTGTAGAACACGAACAAGAGCGTCACCAGATGCGCCTTCCACGTGACCCCGGACAGGAGGTGGCCGACGAGAAAGACACTGGCAATCTCGAAGGACGTGAATGGCTGCCTGGCCTTGGCGAGTCGGAAGAGGTGGAGCAGGAAGGCGGAGAAGATGATGACAGCCAAGGTACGATAGATCACCGGCGCAGAGGACTGAAGCGACGAAAGGTAGTGATACTCGAAGGGCTGAGGCGACTTCGGTATGGTGACCGCACGATACACCATCGCCCCGATGGTTTGGTTGGTGTAAATGGTAAGGACTCCACCAGCGGCGAACTGTCGGAGAAACGAGTCGTAATAGGCGGTCAGGTCCGCGATCCCGAGGCTGAGTCCGCGCTGCGCGACCGGCAGAAGAAGGCCGCCAAGCCCGACTACGAGTGCGGCCCTGAGCGCCCGCCACCCTCCACGAGCCACGGCCCATACGACGAAGAAGATCGGAGCGACCTTGATCAGGGTCGCGACCACGACCCACCCGACGGCCCACGCGCGTCCGAGGGCGACGCCCCGTGCACCCAAGAGGCACAGAACGAAGATGACCAGGTTGGTCTGCAGCAGGTTCAGGTTGTTCAGCATGAACTGGCCCGAGAGCACGATCGCAAGGACCAGTGCCAGACGCTGCTGGCGTCCGTCTCCCCCCAGTCTCCGGACGATATCGCGAGTGAGCCATACGGCCGCGAGGATCAGAAAGACATTGGCCGAGTAGAAAAGGGCGGCGGCGGGCTTGAGTGGGAACACCGCAAGGGACTGGAAAACTTGCGCGGCGAATGGCGGGTAGAGGAAAGCGCGCGCGCCCTCGAGGGGCTCGTACAAGGGGAGCCCGTGTGCGAAGTCATAGCCGGCTTGCCAGAAAACGTGGAAGTCGGTGCCGATTCGCTGCTTCTCGGCCCGCCCGACGGCGATGGTCGCCACCAGCGCGCTGAGTCCGAGTCCCCCCAGGGCTCGTGGCCAGCGCCGCTGGTGGCGCTGGGCGACGCCGCCGGCCTGCACCGAGCCCCGGCCTTCTCCGCTCGGCGCGCCGGTGACCTCGGAAAGCGGCACCCAATCCCGCCTAGGCCGGCTGCAGCTGCGGCTGCGGGATCCCCACGGCGCCGAGCAGCGCCGCGAGCCGGTGCATGTAGGTGTGCTCGCTGAGCGCCCGCTGGCGCGCGCCGGCGGCGACCTGCTCCGACCAGGCCCGGTCCTGCAGCGCCTCGGCGAGCAGTCCCTTGAACTCGGCGGCCGAGCGCGCGACCAGGATCTCGGAGCCCTCGCGGAAGTGCCGGTGGATGTCGGGGCGGTCTTCCACCACCTGGGGCACGCCGATCGCGGCGAGCTCGAACAGGCGGCGATTGCAGCCCGGGTCGTCACCGTCGCTCTCGGCGCACGGGACGTTGACCGCCACCGACGCGCCGGCGTAGGCGCGGATATAGTCGCAATGGTCCAGCAGCTCGCCCCGGCAGTAGTCCCGCAGCTTGGTCTTCCGCCACCCCGGGCCCCAGACGGCCAGCCCGAATTCGACCAGCTCCGAGAGCAGCCGCTCGCGATGCGGCGTCGCGGTGCCCGCGAAGACCACGTTGGCCCGGAACTGGTCTCGCGACCGCATCGGCCGGTGGACCGACGGGTCGCACCCCGGCGGCAGGTAGCGCAGGGGCGGGAGGCCGATGGTCTCGACGGTCTCCGCCACGGCGCTGCCGGCCACGAAGACGACGTCGTAGGCCGCCGCGAGCGCGGAGATGGACGCGTGGGTCCGCCGCTCGTCGCAGAACCAGTTGACCCACAGCGCCCCGCCCTCCCGCTTCAGCTCCGCCACCAGCTCGGGCGCGAGCTGGCTCCCCTCCAGCACCAGCACGATGGCCGGATCGGTCTGCCGGAGCGTCCGGCCGATCCTGTCGCGCAGTCCGACCCTCCGGAGCCGGCTCAGCAGCCCACCGGGTCCGGCCAGGTTGAAGGTGCTGACTCGGCAGCCGAGGCGCTCGAGCGCGCGACGGCGCAGCGCCGCGTGCGCGTGCATCGCCTCGTCGAACGCGCCGACCAGCAGCACCCGCGTGTCGTCGAAATGTTCCAGGACTGTCGTGCTCGAATGGCTCACGGGAGAAACCGCCGAAGGAAAACCGGAAGCTAGCAAGCGGACGCCGGATGACAACCTCCGCCGAGGGCGATCAGCGCGCGCGCGCGCCGACCGGGGCGTCGTCCTCCCGAAACTGGAGATCGTGGAGCCGCCGATAGAGTCCGCCGGCGCGGGAGAGCTCGTCGTGGGTGCCCCGTTGCACCACCCGGCCCTCCTCGAGCACGACGATCTCATCGGCGTCCCGCACCGTGGCCAGGCGGTGGGCGATCACCAACACCGTGCGCTCCCGCATCAGGCGGTCGATCGCCTGTTGCACCAGCCGCTCCGATTCGGTGTCCAGCGCGCTGGTGGCCTCGTCGAGGATCAGGATCGGCGGGTCGCGCAGCAGGGCGCGGGCGATCGCGATCCGCTGGCGCTGGCCGCCCGAGAGCCGGGTCCCGCGCTCGCCCAGCACGGTGTCCAGGCCCTGCGGGAGCTGGCGGATGAACCCGGCGGCGTTCGCCGCCTCGGCGGCCGCCTCGACCCGCTCCCGCGACGCCCCATGCGAGCCGTAGGCGATGTTGGCGAACACCGTGTTGTTGAGCAGCACGGTGTCCTGGCTGACCACGCCCATGAGGGCCCGAAGCGAGCGCCGCCGGATCCGGGTGAGCGGAACGTCGTCGAGCAGAATCCTCCCGTCCGAGGGGTCGTGGAGCCGGGGAAGGAGATCCGCCAGCGTCGTCTTCCCCGCGCCGGATGGGCCGACCAGCGCCACCACCCTCCCTTTCGGCAGGGTGAACGAGACGTTGCTGAGGACCGGTGGGCCGTCCCCGTAGCGGAAGCTGACCCGGTCGAAGACGATCTCGCGCTGGAAGCTGGCCTCGCCCTCGCCCGGGCGGTCCACTTCGGCGGAGGGCTCGTCGAGCACCTGGAAGATCCGCTCCGCGCTCGCCAGCGCGAGCGCCATCACGGCGGGAAAGCCGGAGATGGTCTTGAGCGGCGAGGTGAGCCGGAGCGCGGCCATGAGGAAGACGATGATCGTCGCGGGCGCCAGCGGCGCCTCCAGGCCCAGCAGCTCGGGCCGGGTGGCGGCCCAGATGATGAGAATGACGAGGAACCCGGAGAAGACTTCGGTGATCGGGCTGGTGAGCGAGGAGAAGCGCTGGGTCCGGATCACCTGCTTCCGGTACCGGTTGGTCTGGGCGTCGAACCCCGCCGACTCCCGCTCCTCCTCCCCGTACGACCGGATCAGGCGGATGGCCCCGATCCGCTCGGTCACGGTGGCGGTCACTTCGCCCCGCTCCTTGCTCCGGGCCCGCGCGTGCCGCCGGAGCCGGCCCACCAGCCGTTGCAGCAGCATCACCAGCAGCGGGACGAACGCGAGGGTGAAGAGGGTGAGCCGCATCGAGATCTGGCTCAGCACCACCAGGGTGACCGCGACCACGACCAGGTTCTGGAACAGCGAGACCAGCGAGGCGGTGATCACCGCCTTGGTCTGGTCCACCTCGGTCATCATCGCCGAGATCACCTGACCGGCGCGGGTGCGCTGGAAGTAGCCGAGGTCGAGCGTGAGCAGGTGATCGAACAGCCGGGTGCGGAGGTCGCGCACCAGCCCCTCCTGCGCCCGGACGGTGATCTGGCTGGAGAGGTAGGACAGCGCGTTCTTGATCAGAAGCCCGGCCACCAGCACGAGCACCAGGCGCCCCGCCGCCTGGGCCGACGTGAGGCCCGCCACCAGCGGCGCCACCAGGCGCTCCACCAGCGCCTCCAGCTGGGTGGACCCGGTGTGCAGCTCACCGGCGGTGCCGAACAGGTTCTTGAGCAGCGGGATCAGCACGACGAGCACGAACCCGTCGAGCACGGACGCGAGGAAGGTGACGGCGACTCCGGCGGCCAGCAGGCCCCGGTACGGCCGCACCAGCCTCAGCAGCCGAGCCTCGGTGCGCACCGTCAGGTGCTGCGCGGGGTGAGCAGGGCGATGGGGAGAATGACTTCCTCGGGCGACACGCCGCCGTGGAGGAACGCGCCGCGGTACCGCGCCTGGTACTCGCGCAGCTTGGTGGGATAGACGAAGAAGCGGTCTCCCGTCGCGAGCAGCAGCCGGGTGCCCGGGGCGCGGGCCGGCAGGCCGTACGCGGGGAGGTCGTCCACCACCAGGGCGGCGTCGGGCTCCTGGGCCCGGAGGTCGTCGCCGAACTTGTAGCGGAGGTTGGAGGTCGTGTCCCGCTTGGCGAAGACGGTGGCGGGCGTGTGGCAGTGGATCGAGCCGTGATCGGTGGTGAGCAGCACCGGCACCCCCCGCCGCTCGGCCTCCCGCAGCGCGTCCCACAGCGGCGAGCGCTCGAACCAGGTGCGGGTGAGGTTGCGGAGCGCGGAGGTGTCGCGGGCCACCTCGAACAGAGTCGAATTCTCGGTGCGGCCGTGAGTCAGCTGGTCGATGAAATTGAAGACCAGCGCGGTGACGCCGTCCTGCGCCAGGTGCGCCGGCAGCCGGCGGAGCAGGCCCTCGCCGTCGGCGGCGGTAAAGACCTTCTCGTAGTGCACCGGCACGTGGCGGCCCGTCAGCTCCTTGAGCTGCTCGGTGAGCAGCTCCGCCTCGTGGGCGTTGAGGCTCGCCTCCTCGTTCTCGGTCCACCAGCGGGGGTACCGGGCCTTGATCTCCGCCGGGAACAGTCCGCTGAAGATCGCGTTCCGGGCGAACGGCGTGGCCGTCGGGAGGATCGAGAAGTAGTAGGCGGTCTCGATGTCGAACCGGGAGCCGATGAGCGGCCGGATCATCGCCCACTGGTCGAGCCGGAGACAGTCCACCACCACCAGCAGCGCCTTGCCGTGCTGGTCCAGCACCGGCCGGAGGAACTCGGCTCCGATGTCCACCGAGAGCGGGGGGCGGTCGCTCTCCCCGTCGTGGAGCCAGCCGGCATAGTGGCGCTGGAGGTAGCGGGCGAAATCCTGCCGCAGGCTCTCCTGGAGCGTCCGGAGCGCATCCTGCAGGCCGGGCTCGTCGGCCTGGCCCAGCCGCACCTCCCACTCCGCCAGCTCGGCCACCAGCTCCACCCACTCGCGCCAGGACAGCGGGCCCCCGCGCCGGGCCTCGAGATCGCGGAACCGGGTCGCGAAGTCGCGGGAGAGGCGTTGCTGGCGGATCCGGTCGCCGTCGAGCAGCCGGGTGACCACCGACAGGATCTGCCGCGGGTTGACCGGCTTGATCAGGTAGTCCGAGATGTCGGACCCGATGGCGTCCTTGAGCGTCTCGGTCTCCTCGCTCTTGGTGACCATCACGACCGGCATGCCGTGATCGATGGTGCGGATGGCCCGGAACAGATCGAGCCCCCGCCGGCCGGGCATGTGCTCGTCGAGCAGGACCACGCCATAGGACTGGCGCTGGAGCAGCGCGAGCGCGTCGTCACCGTGGGTGGTGGTTTCCACGGCGAACCCCTGCTCTTCCAGGAAGAGGACGTGCGACGTGAGGCTCTCCACCTCGTCGTCGACCCAGAGAATGCTCTTGGGACGGGGCATGGTGTGAAGATAGCGGAACGGCGGGAGGGCGGAACGGCGGGAGGCGGCACGGAACAGGGTGGAACAGCGAGGTGGGGGCCCGGCTGCCCCGGGTTCCGGTTCGGACATAAATTGATCCGGTGAGCCACAGCCTCGCGCCGGCGCCCGACGTCCTCGTCGTTCGCTTCAGCGCCATCGGGGACATTCTCCTCATCACGCCGCTCCTCCGCGCCATCCGCACCCAGTACCCGGGGGCGCGGATCGCCGTGCTGACCAAGGAGCAGTACGCCCCCCTGCTGAGTCACAACCCCCACGTGAGCGAGGTGCTGGGCATCGCCCCCGACGAGGGGATCCGGGCGATCGCCCAGCGAATCCGCGGCGTGCGATACACCCACCTGCTCGATCTCCACGGGAATCTCCGGAGCCTCGCCCTGCGGCGGCTCGCGCCGGGACCGTGGCGGTCCTATGCCAAGCGCCGGGTGGAGCGCGCGCTCCTCATCACCATCAAGCGCGATACCTATGGCGCGGAGATTCCCATAGCGGAGCGCTACTTCGAGGCGGCGGAGGGACTCTACCTCGAGCCCGACGGGGGCCCGCCCGACTTCTTCATCGGCGAGGAGGCCGACCGGGCAGCCGGGGAACGGATCTCCGCCGTCGGCCTCGGCCGGGACGGCCGGCCCCTGGTGGCGATGGCACCCGGCGCGGCGCACGCCACCAAGCGGTGGCCCCAGGAGTACTGGGTGGAGCTCATCCGGCGCATCACCCCTACCGGGGCGGACGTCGCGCTTCTGGGCGGACCCGGCGACGAGGAGCTGGCCGCCGGCATCGCAAACCTGGCGGGAGCCAACGTCGCCAGCCTGGCGGGAACCCTGGGCCTGCAGGAGACCGGCGCGGTGGTCCGGCGCGCCGAGGTGCTCATCTCGGGCGATACCGGGGTCATGCACATGGCGACCGGCGTGGGCACACCGGTGGTCGCGCTGTTCGGCCCCACGGTGCGCCAGTTCGGATTCTTTCCCTACCGGTCCGAAGCGGGGGTCGTCGAGCTGGATCTTCCCTGCCGGCCCTGCAGCCCCCATGGAAGCAGCCGCTGTCCGCTGGGGCACCACCGCTGCATGAAGCAGATGGTGCCCGACCTGGTCTTCACCATGCTGGCCAAGGCGCTGGCATGAACGGGTGGGATCCCGCCGCGAGCGCGCTCCTGGCGCTCTTGCCGCAAACCGGCCGCGGGCCGAGACGGGAGGGGATTTTCGCTCTCTGGCTCACGTTGCGAGTGGCGCAGGATCTGGTGCGCGAGCCGCCGCTCGAGCGGGCACATCGCCGCCGGCTCCAGGCCCTGGAGCATCGGCTCTCCAGCCTCACGTTGCCGCCGCCGCTGCGCCGGGCGCTGGCGGCGGCGATCAGTCAGCTTCGCGACGGGAGATCGGACACGGCGGTGCAGGTGCTGAGTCAGCTGGTGGCGCCGGCCCGAGAGACGGGGGGCACCGAGGCGGGGGATGCGGTGGCGTCGGCGGTGCGCTCCGGGCGGGCGCTGCTCCGGGCCCAGCGCTAGGAAGCGGGCTTGGCTCGCTTGGCCGGGTTCGCCATGACGGCTCCCGAGAGCTCGACCAGCGTGGCCACGCTGTCATCGGTGCTCTTGATGCGCACCCAGAGGGGCGGACCGTCCTGCTCGGCGAGAAGCACCACCGATCCGTCGCGGTCCCGCATGTCGTTCACCAGCCGCCAGCCGTTCTTCGACAACGTGTGGCGGTAGTACGCCTCGACGTCCCTGGCCTTGGCCCCGGACATCAGCGTGATCTGCAGCGCATCGCTGCCGCTGCTCCGCGACACCACGCTGGCCTGAGGCGGCAGCGGGAGGTTGGGAAAGACCTGGGAAAACTTCGGCGCCTCGGGCGCCCGGTCCTTGCACCCGACCAGGGCCAGGACGGCCACACACGCCCAAATTTTGGTGGAAATCATAGAGCGGGGAGACTAGCGACCGGGCTCGGCGGGGTCAAGTGGCCGGGTGGCCTGTCTGATTGCCGCAACCGGCTGTCGTACTTATGTTTCCGCCTGCGCCACAGGTCCCCGCGCACCGGCCTCCCCCGCCGCCCAAACCTCGTCAGCTTCAAGGAGTTCGGCCATGGCCGGCCACAGCAAATGGAAGCAGATCAAGCGCAAGAAGGCCGTCACGGACGCCCGCCGCGCCTCCTCCTGGACCAAAGTCATCCGTGAGATCACCGTCGCCGCCAAGAGCGGCGGAGGTGATCCCGGCGGCAATCCCAGGCTCCGCACCGCGATCGACGCCGCGAAAGCCGTCAACATGCCGAGCGACAACATCGAGCGCGCCATCAAGAAGGGCACCGGCGAGCTCGAGGGCAGCATCTACGAAGAGCTGACGTACGAGGGGTACGGGCCCGGCGGGGCCGCCGTGTTCATCGAAGTCACCACCGACAACGCCAACCGCACGGTGGCCGAGATCCGGCACGCGTTCAGCCGCAATGGCGGCAATCTCGGAGCCTCCAACTCGGTGGCCTGGATGTTCGACCGGAAGGGACAGATCTACCTCGACGCGACCCGCTACGGCGAGGACACCACTCTGGAGGCCGCCCTCGAGGCCGGAGCCGAAGACTTCAGCCGCGAGGGCGACCAGTACGTGGTGACCACGGTGCCCGCCACCTTTCACGCCGTGCAGGACGCCCTGCGCGCGCGCGGGCTCGACGTGGAGTCGGCCGAGCTGGCCATGGTGCCGAAGAACACCGTGAGGGTCGAGGGCGCGGACGCCGAGCGCATCATCCGGCTGGTGGAAGTCCTCGAAGAGCTGGACGACGTGTCCAAGGTCTTTTCCAACTTCGATATCGACGCCGCGCAGCTGGCCGAGGCCGAGGCCTGAGAGCGGGCCGGTGAGAGTGCTCGGCATCGACCCGGGGACGGCGGTGCTCGGGTTCGGGGTGGTGGAGACCGGCCCCGGCCGCCGCCCGCGCCTGCTCGAATGCGGCACCCTGACGACGCCGCCCCGCGACCCGCTGCCCAGCCGGTTGCGCCTGATCCACGAGGGAATGTCGGCCCTGCTGGTCCGGCATCAGCCGGACGCCATGGCGGTCGAGAGCGCCTTCTACGGCAAGAACGTCAGGACCACGTTGGTACTGAGCCACGCTCGCGGCGTGATCCTGCTGGCGGCCGCGCAACGCGGCGTGCCGGTGGTGGAGTATTCGCCGGCCCAGGTGAAGAAGACGATCGTGGGACGCGGCGCCGCGCTCAAGCCGCAGGTGGGCTACATGGTGGCCCAGTTGCTCGGCCTCAAGTCGGCGCCCCAGCCGGCCGATGCTGCGGACGGGGTGGCGGTTGCCCTGTCCCACCTGATCGTGGCCTCGCGCCGGGCGGTGTTCTTCCGCCAGACGACCGGCGCCCGATGATCGCGATCGTCACCGGAACACTCGCGGCCCGCGACGGCGAGACCATCGTGGTGCAGACCGAGAGCGGCGTGGGATATCAGGTGACCGTGCCCGCCGGCGTCGCCGGACGGCTTCCGCCGGTGGGCGGACCCGTCACCCTCCACACCGAGCTGGTGGTGAAGGAGGACGGCTGGGCGCTGTTCGGTTTCGACCATGCCCCCGAGCGGCGGATCTTCCAGCGGCTGCTCGACGCCAGCGGATTCGGACCCAAGCTGGCCCTGGCCCTCCTGTCCGCCCTCGGCGCCGAGCGCACCGTCCGCAGCATCCGCGGGCGCGACCTGGCGGCGCTCAGCTCGGTAACGGGGATCGGCCGGAAGAAGGCCGAGCGGCTGGTGTTGGAGCTCCGCGACCGCTTCGACGACGTCGCGCTGGAGCGGGAGACGGCGCGGGCCTCGGGAACCGACGATGCGGTGCGCGCGCTGACCGGCCTGGGCTACCCGGCCGGCGCCGCGGAAGACGCGGTGCGCGGCGCGATCGCCGCCGGGTCCTCGGAGGAGGCCCCCCAACTCATCCGGCTGGCGCTGCAGCGCCTCACCGCACGCGGAGGCACCTGACACCCCGATGACCGTGGCCGCCCTCACCGCCGAATGGAACTGCACCCGCTGCGGCACCACCAACCGGAAGCTGGTGCCGCTGGAGGATGAACGCACCACCGACCGATGCGCCCACTGCGGCGCCCGGCACACCGTCGAGCGGGACACCCGCCGGGTGCGCTGGCTCGCGCGGCAGGACTAGGTCGAGGAAGAGCGACGGATGGATAGACTGCAGGTCACCACCCCCGAAGCCCTGCCCGAGGAGACCGGCCTCGACGCCGCGCTCCGGCCGTCGCGTCTCGACGAGTTCGTCGGCCAGGCGCAGGTGAAAGCGTCGCTGCAGATCGCGATCGACGCGGCCAGGCAGCGGGGGGAGACCCTGGACCACACCCTGTTCTTCGGCCCGCCGGGACTGGGCAAGACCACCCTCGCCATGCTGATGGCGCGGGAAATGGGCGTGCAGCTCAGGACCAGCTCGGGCCCGGTCCTGGAAAAGCCGGGTGACCTGGTGGGCCTGCTGACGTCCCTCGGGCCGGGCGACATGCTCTTCATCGACGAGATCCACCGGCTCCGGCCCGCGCTGGAGGAGTTCCTCTATTCGGCCATGGAGGACTACCGGGTCGACGTGCGCATCTCCGAGGGCCCCCACGCGCAGACCATCCCCATGGCGCTGGAGCGGTTCACCCTGGTCGGCGCGACCACCCGCTTCGGGCTGCTCACCCCGCCCATGCGGGCCCGGTTCGGGCTGGTCGAGCGGCTCGGCTTCTACCCGGCCGAGGAGCTGGAGCAGATCGTCACCCGGTCCGCCGCCATCCTCCAGGTGCCCATGGACCCGGCCGGCGCCTCCGAGATCGCGCGCCGCAGCCGGGGCACGCCGCGGGTCGCCAACCGGCTGCTCCGCCGGGTTCGCGACTACGCCCAGGTGCGGGCCGACGGCCACATCACCGTGGACGTCGCCGCCGCCGCGCTCGCGCGGCTCAACGTGGACGAGTTCGGCCTGGACGACATGGACGCCAGGATCCTCACCACCATCATCGAGAAGTTCTCCGGCGGTCCGGTCGGGACTCGGCACCGTCGCCGTGGCGGTCGGCGAAGACGCCGGCACGCTGGAGGACGTCTACGAGCCCTACCTCATCCAGCAGGGCTTTCTGGAGCGGACGCCTCGGGGCCGGTGCGCCACTCCGCTGGCCTACCAGCGGTTCGGACTGATTCCACCCGCCCGGCAGGCGACGATCTTTGACGCCTGATCGCGTGCTCCGCACCGCCGACTTCGACTACGACCTGCCTTCCGAGCTCATCGCCCAGGAGCCGCTGGCCGATCGGGCGGCGAGCCGGCTGCTGGTGGTGCTGCGGGCCGACCGGCGCGGCTCCGGCGGAGACGACCGGCGCGCCGCGCCGCGGGCGAAGGACGGGACGCGGCGAAGCAGTGGGACCTTCCGCCGGCCGGACATGCTGGCCGGTGACCGGCGCGCGGTGCAAGGGTCGGTGCTCATCGACTCCCAGTTCTCCCACCTCGGCTCGCTGATCTCACCGGGCGACCTGCTGGTCCTCAACACCACCCGGGTGCGGCACGCGAGGCTGCTCGGTACCCGTCCCTCCGGCGGGCCGGCGGAGGTGCTGCTGATTCACCCCGGCACCGACGGGACCTGGGTCGCGATGGGCAAGCCGGGAAGCGCGATGCAGCCGGGGAAACGGATCGAGCTCGGCGACGGTGTGGCGATCACCACCGACGAGGTGCTGCCGGAGGGGTATCGCCTGGTGCGCTTCCTGGGCGCCCCCGCCGAGGAGGCGATCGCCCGCTTCGGCCGCCTTCCGCTGCCACCCTACATCACCCGGGACCCGACCGACGCGGACGAGGAGCGATATCAGACCGTCTACGCCCGCGCCGAGGGCAGCGTCGCCGCGCCGACGGCGGGGCTGCACTTCACCCCGAACATCCTCGATGCCCTGTCGGCCAAGGGGGTGCTGATCTCGGGACTCGACCTCGAGATCGGACCGGGCACCTTCAAGCCGGTTGAGGTGGACGATCCCCACGAGCACCCGATGCATCCGGAACGCTACGAGATCTCCCCCCGCCTGGCGGCGCTGGTGGAGCTGGTGCGGGAGCAGGGCGGCCGGGTGTGGGCGGTCGGTACCACGGTGGTCCGAGCCCTGGAGAGCGCGGCGAGCGAGACCGGCGCCGTCCGGGCCGGCCGCGGAGAAACCCGCCTGATGATCGCTCCCGGATACCAGTTCCGGGTGGTGGACCGGCTGCTCACCAACTTCCACCTGCCTCGCTCCACGCTGCTGATGCTGGTGAGCGCATTCGCGGGGCGCGACCTGATCCAGGCCGCCTACGCGCACGCCGTGACCCAGCGGTACCGCTTCTACTCGTATGGGGACGCGATGGTGATCCTGTGACCGGGAGACGACCGTGACCTTCTCGAACCCCGCCGGCGCCGCCGCCGCGTCGGCCGGGACGTACGTGAAGGCGTTGCTCGACCTGCTCGGCGAACGGCAGCCGCTCGAGGTGATGGCCGAGCTGGTGCCGTGGCTGCAACGCCGGCTGCACGGCGTGCCGGAGGCGTCGCTGCGGCGGCCCGAGGCGCCCGGCAAGTGGTCGGTGGTGATGATCGTCAAGCATCTCGCCGACTCGGACCTGGTCTTCGGGTTCCGGATGCGGATGATGCTTTCGGAGGACCGCCCGGCCTTGCAAGGCTACGACCAGGACACATGGGCATCGCTGTTTCGACTACGCCGAGACCTCCGCCGAGAGCGCGCTGGCGGAGCTGGCTGCGCTGCGCGCCGCCAACCTCGCGGTCTTACGCGGCCTCGGCCCGGCCGAGCTCGCCCGGGTGGGGATGCACAGCGAGCGGGGCGCCGAGAGCCTGGCACATCTCTCGAAGCTCATGGCGGCCCACGACCTGGTGCACCGGCGGCAGGTCGAGCGGGTGCTCGCGGCCGCGGCAGGGTGAGCCGGTAGTGGGCCACATCCCGCGCTGATGTTCGAGTTCACCGTCGAGCGCACCGCCGGGGCGGCCCGAGCCGGGACCCTCACCCTCCCCCACGGCCAGGTCCCGACCCCGGCGTTCATGCCGGTCGGCACCCACGGCGTGGTCCGCGGCCTCAGCGCCACCGACGTCCGGCGGACCGGCGCGCAGATCATCCTCGGCAACACCTACCATCTCCATCTGCGTCCCGGCGAGTCGGTGATCCGCGACATGGGCGGGCTGCACCGCTTCACCACCTGGGACCGCCCGATGCTCACCGACTCCGGGGGGTTCCAGGTCTTCTCGCTGGAAGTCCTCCGGCGGATCGAGGAGGACGGCGTCACCTTCCAGAGCCACGTGGACGGCACCACGCGCACGCTCACGCCGGAGCGGGCCATGGAGATCCAGCGGGACCTCGGCGCCGACATCGCGATGGCGTTCGATCACGTCGTGCCGGGCCAGGCGCCGTACGATCTCGCCCTCGAGGGCATGGAGCGGACCCTCCGCTGGCTGGACCGGTGCCGCCGGAGGCACCAGGAGCTGGCCGCCGGCGCCACCGCTCCGCAAACGATGTGGCCCATCGTGCAGGGCGGGACCCACGACGAGCTGCGGCTTCGCTCGCTCGAGGGAACCCTGGAGCGGGGTCCGTGGACCGGCCTCGCGGTGGGCGGGCTGTCGGTCGGCGAGCCGAAGCCGGTAATGCACCGCCTGCTGGAGCTGCTCGAGCCGGGACTGCCGAAGGAGATCCCCCGTTATCTTATGGGAGTCGGATTTCCGGCGGACCTGCTGGAGGGAATCGCCCGCGGCGTGGATCTGTTCGATTGTGTCGCCGCCACCCGGAACGGGCGTCACGGCACGGCCTGGCTGCCCACCGGACGGGTCAACGTCCGCGGCGCGCCGCTCAAGGGCTCGAACGAGCCGCTGGATCCGGAGTGCGATTGCGAGACCTGCACCACCTATCCCCGGGGATATCTCCGTCACCTGTTCGTGGTGGAGGACATCCTCGGCCTGCGGCTGGTCTCGATTCACAACGTCCGCTTTCTGGTGCGGCTCGGCGAGCAGGCCCGGGAGCGCATTCTCGACGGGACGTTCGACGTATGGCACCGCGAGCGGCTGGCACGGTTCACAACCAGGCCCGCGGTTGAATAACCTGCTTCACCCCGAGGGAGCCCAGCGACCGAGGGACCTTGCCGGCGGGTTTCCTCAACAGCGGGTACACGGTCCCTCGCTTCGCTCGGGATGAAGTAACCAGCGGGATGAAGTAACCAGACTTCCATCGAGGTCCTGACATGCTGCAGGCACAATCCGGCTCCGGCCTCACGGTCCTCGTGCTCCAGATGGCGGCCATCGGGCTCGTGTTCTACTTCCTCATCCTCCGGCCCTCCAGCCAGGCGAGGAAGAAGCACGCAGCGCTGCTGGCGAACCTCAAGAAGGGCGACGAGGTGATGACCAGCGGCGGGTTGGTCGGCAAGGTGAGGGATATCAAGGAAGTGGACGCGAACGGGGTGCAGGAGACCCGGGTGACGCTGGAGACCGGAACCGCCACCGTCATCGTCGAGCGGTCGCGCATCGTCCGCATCGGCGGGTCCGTCGCCGCCGGAGCCACGCCCGCATGAGTCTGTTGCCGCTCCACCTCCTCGGCTCACCGGTGCTGCGCCGGCGGAGCGAAGAGATCGGCACGCCCGACGACGAGGTCCGCCGGCTGGTCGAGGACATGTTCGAGACCATGGACGTCTCCAAGGGCGTCGGCCTCGCGGCCAACCAGGTCGGGGTGGCCCGGCGGGTGGCCGTGGTGGACGCCGACGGCGACCGCTTCGTCATGATCGACCCGGTGATCCTCGAGAGCGAAGGACGGGATACCGCCGAGGAAGGCTGCCTCTCGATCCCCGAGATCTACGGCGACGTCACCCGTCCCGAGCGCGTGGTGCTCGAGGCGACCGACCTCGACGGCAACCGCTATCGCCGCGACGCCACCGGCCTCAAGGCTCGGGCGATCCAGCACGAGATCGACCACCTCGACGGTATCCTCTTTCTCGACCACCTGAGCCTGATCAGGCGGCAGATGCTGCTCTCCCGCTGGCGCCGGGAGCACAAGGACGACACCGGATACACCAAGGAGGTCCAGGCCGAGTCTGCCCGGACCGACTGATGCGGATCGTCTTCTTCGGCACGCCGGAGTTCGCGGTAGCCTCGCCTGCGCACGCTGCTCCGCGACCGCTTCACCCTCGCCGGCGTCGTCACCCAACCCGACAAGCCCCATGGCCGCTCCCGCTCCACCCTCGTGGCGCCCGCCGTGAAGGTCGCGGCGCTGGAGGCGGGACTCACGGTCCTCCAGCCGACCCGGCCGGTGGGCGACCTGTTCCTGGCGAGCCTCCGGCGGCTCGAGGCCGATCTCGGCGTCGTGGTCGCCTACGGCCATATCCTGCGGCGCGAGGTCCTCGACACGCCGTCCCTCGGGATGATCAACGTCCACGCGTCGCTGCTCCCCCGGTTTCGCGGCGCGGCGCCGATCCAGCACGCGATCCTGGCGGGCGACCGGGAGACCGGCATCAGCATCATGAAGATGGAAGAGGGGCTCGACAGCGGGCCGGTGCTCCACCGGGTCTCGACGCCCATCGCCGACGGGGAGACCGCCGGCACCCTGACCGCCCGGCTCGCGGCGCTGGGGGCGACCGCGCTGGTGGAGGCCCTTTCCCTGCTGTCGGCCGGCGCCGCGGCGCCCCAGCCGCAGGACTCGGCCGCGGCGACTCACGCGCCCAAGATCTCGCGGGAAACCGCCCGGCTCGACTGGACCCGGGACGCGGCCTCGCTCGAGCGCCAGGTGCGGGCGCTCGACCCGGTTCCCGGGGCATGGACCTCGCTGCGAGGGAGCGCCGGTCAAGCTCTTCGGCGGCATGCCCGCCGTGGGCGGCGGGGAGCCCGGCAGCGTCATCGCCGCGTCCGACCGCCTGGTCGTCGCGGCAGGCACCGGCGCGATCGCGGTGAGCGAGGTGCAGCCCGCCGGGCGGAATCGCCTGACGGTCGAGGAATGGGTCCGCGGCCGCGGGATCGCCGCCGGGAGGCGATTCGAGTGAGGCCCCTGCCCCGCCTCCACGCGGTCACCGACGCCGCGGTCCTCGCGGCCCCCGACTTCGCCGCCCGCGCCGCGGCCATCGCGGCGGCGGGACCCGCGGTGGCCCTGCACGCGCGCGACCGGTCGTCCGGCGGCGCCTCGCTCGCGCGCGTCGCCCTGCGCCTGGTGGCGCTCGCCGGCCCGCCGGAGGCCTCGGTCTTCGTCAATGCCCGGTCCGACGTGGCGCGCGGCCACGGGAGCGCAGGGAGTGCAGCTGGGCGGTACCGACCTCCGGCCGGCCGACGCCCGGGCCTCGTTCCCGCTAGGGCTGGATCGGCCGCTCGGTCCATTCGCCACAGGAGGCGGAGGCGGCCGCGGGAGAGGGAGCGGACTTTCTGCATGGTGGGCAACGTGTACCCGACCGACTCCCATCCGGGCCGGCCCGCCGGCGGGCTCGCGCTGGTGCGCGACTCGGTGCGTCTCGGTCTTCCCGTCATCGCGATCGGCGGCATCGACGCCTCGCGCGCCGGCGCGGTGCGCGACGAGGGGGCCTACGGCATCGCGGCGATCGCCGCGCTGTGGCGGGCGGCGGACCCGGCGGCCGCCGCGCTGGCACTCCTGGCGCCGTGGACGGAGACGGCATGAGCCAGCTCCGGATCGTGGTGAACGGTGAAGCGCGACAGGTCCCCGGACCCGCCACCTTGCTCGAGCTCATCGCCGGCCTCGGCCTCGACCCCCGGACCGTGGTGGTGGAGCTCAACCGGGAGATCGTCCGCCGGCCGCGGCTGGGGGAGACCGCGCTGGCCGATGGGGACGCGGTCGAGCTGGTGCATTTCGTCGGCGGGGGGTGAGACCCGCTTATCTTTGGCTCCATGCGCACGACCGTCGCACCAGCCGAGCTGGTTGATACTCCCCTCGCCATCGGCGGGCGGGATTTCCGCTCCCGCCTCATGGTCGGCACCGGCAAGTACCGGACGAACCAGGAGATGGTCCAGGCGATCGAGGCCTCCGGCGCCGAGATCGTGACCGTGGCCGTGCGGCGGGTCGATCTCGACCGGACCAAGGAGGAGGGCGTCCTCCACCACCTGAGTCCCGAGCGCTACTTCCTCCTGGCCAACACCGCCGGCTGCTACACGGCCGACGAGGCGGTTCGATACGCGCGTCTGGCGCGGGAGGCGGGCTTCAACGACTTCGTGAAGCTCGAAGTGATCGGCGACCGGGAGACCCTCCTGCCCGACACGGCCGGACTGCTGGTGGCCGCCCGCGAGCTGGTGAAGGACGGCTTCACCGTCCTGGCCTACACCAACGACGACCTGGTCAGCGCGCTCCGCCTGGAAGACGCGGGGTGCGCGGCGGTGATGCCGCTGGCCTCCCCCATCGGCAGCGGGCTCGGCCTGCTGAACCCGTACGGCATCCGCACGATCAAGCGGCGGCTCGCCGTACCGGTGATCGTGGACGCCGGCGTGGGCACCGCCTCCGACGCCTGCCTCACGATGGAGCAGGGCGTGGACGGGATCCTGATGAACACCGCGCTCGCCGAGGCGCGGGACCCGGTCGCGATGGCGTGGGCCATGCGGCACGCGGTGGACGCCGGCCGGGTCGCCTACCTCGCGGGCCGCATGCCCCGGCGCGAGGTCGCGGTGCCGTCGAGCCCGGAACGCGGGATGCTGGAGTCAGGCGTGATGCCGGCGAACAATTCGATGACGTCGACCCGGGGCCTGGCCCCGAGACGCGCCGCGCTGCACGTCGCTGGCGCAGGTGCGCGGCGGGCCGGCCGCTGGACGCGGCCCTCGACGGGGCGCTCAAGGGCCTGGACGAGGCCGACCGGCGGCTGGCCCACGAGATGGCCGCCGGGGTCCTGCGCCGGCAGAGCGCCCTCGACGCGCGGCTCGCTCCCCTGGTGACGCGGGAGTGGGGCCGGGTCCCGCCCCGGCTGCAAGACCTGCTCCGGCTCGGCGCCTACCAGATCGTCGCGCTCGACCGGGTGCCACCGCACGCCGCGGTGGACACCTGCGTCTCTCTCGCGCGGGAAGAAGGCGGGCCCCGCGCCGGCGGGTTTGTGAACGCGGTGCTGCGCCGCCTGGGCGGCTCGGTCCCGAGCCGGCGCCCGCGTCGGCGGCGTCGGATGCCGGATCGCTCGCGGAACGGCACTCGCATCCGCGCGTGGCTGGTGCAGCGTTGGCTGGAGCGGTTCGGACCCGACGACACCCGGCGGCTCCTGGAGTGGAACGACCGGCGGCCTCGCCTGGTGCTGCAACCGGCCCGCGAGGGACTGGCCGGCCTGGAGCGTCGCTGGCAGGCGGCGGGCATCGCCACGCGAGCTGGCACCGTTCGGCGCCGGTATCGTGACCGACCGGCGGCGGCCCGAGGAGCTCCCCGGATTCGCCGAAGGGGCCTTCATCGTCCAGGATCCTGCTCAGGCCTTGCTGGTCTGGTACGCCGACCTGCCGCCGGGCGTTACGCTGTACGACGCGGCCGCCGCCCCCGGCGGCAAGACCATCGGCTTCGGCCGCGAGGCCGGCACTGGTGGTGGCGGGAGACGTGAACCGGCTGCGGGTGACCCGCCTGGCCCACAACCTCCGGCGGGCCGGCAGCGGCCGGGAGCACCCGATCGTGGCCGACGCGCACCGGCCGGCGGTGCGACCGGTCGGCGCCGTGCTGCTCGACGCCCCCTGCCTGGGTACCGGAACGTTCGCGAGGCACCCCGACGCGCGGTCGCGGGTGACGCCCGAGGGGCTGGAGCGCCTGCAACGGCTGCAGGCCGACCTGCTGCGACGAGTGTCGGAGGCGGTGGCGCCGGGCGGGCTCCTGATCTACGCGACGTGCTCGCTCGAGCCGGAAGAGAACGAGCGGCAGGTGGCGCATTTCCTCGACCGGCACCCGGCGTTCCGGCGCGAGCCCAGCGACACCTTTCCACCGGCCCTGATGTCGGAGGAGGGAGACTTGACCATCCTGCCCCAGCGACACGAGATGGACGGCGCCTTCGCGGCGAGGCTCCGGCGCGCATGAGAATCCGGCGTCACACCGGAAGCGGATTCGGCTCGGAAACCGGCGCGGCGGCGGCGGATCCGGCGACGGAGCCGGGGCCGCCCCGGCCCGATCCCTGGCGCCGGTTCGCCCTCGAGCTGGGTCTGGTGGTTCTCGTCGCGCTGTTGGGGTACCTGGTTTCCGCATACTGGATCTCGCCGGGCGCGGTCCTGGCGTCGGAGCATGCGGTGCCCCGGGTGCTCGAGCTGCCGGAGGCCCAGGCCCGCGAGCGGCTCACCGAGCTCGGCTTCCGGGTGCGGGTGGAGGGCCAGCGTGCCAACCCGGCGATTCCGCGAGGGGCGGTCGTCTGGCAGGACCCGCCGCCGGACCTGGTGGCGCCTCCCAACAGCCCGGTGCAGCTGGTGCTGAGCGGCGGTCCCGGCCAGGTCAACGTGCCCGACGTAGTCGGTCTGTCGTTGCAGTTCGCCCAGGCGATCCTGGAGGCCGCGGGAATCAAGGTCGGGAGGATAGACCGGGTGACCTCGGGTCAGGAGGCGGACGTGGTGCTCTCCGTCCGGCCGCCCCCGGGCAACGCCCGGCCCCGCGGCTCGTCGGTGGACCTGCTGGTGAGCGGCGGCCGGGGAGGACGACCGTGAGCGTGCGGATCGCACCCAGTGTGCTGAGCGCCGACCTCGGAAGGCTGCGCGAGCAGGTGGAGCTCGTCATCGAAGGTGGTGCCGAGTGGATCCACGTGGACGTCATGGACGGCCACTTCGTGCCCAATCTGAGCTTCGGGGCACCGGTGATCCGCGCGCTCCGGCGGATCACCGACCGGCCGCTCGATGTCCATTTGATGGTCCGGCATCCGGAGCACTACGTCGGCGAGTACGCCGATGCCGGCGCCAACGTGTTCACCTTCCACCCCGAGGCGACCGTCCACGTGCAGCGCCACCTCGCGGCAGTGCGGGAGCACGGCATGCTCGCCGGGCTGGCCCTCAATCCCTCGTCGCCCGTCGGGTTCGCCGCGGAAGTGCTCGACGACCTCGACCTGGTGCTGGTCATGTCGGTGAACCCGGGCTACGGCGGCCAGTCGTACCTGCCTTCGGCCACCGACAAGATCCGGCGGGTCCGCGCGCTCCTGGACCAGGCCGGCTCGCGCGCCGTCCTCGAGGTGGACGGCGGGATCACCACGGAGACGATCACCGAGGCGTGGCTCGCGGGAGCGGATACCTTCGTCGCCGGCACCGCCGTGTTCGGCGCGGCCGATCCCGCCCAGGCGGTACGCGATCTGCAGCGGCGCTGCGCCGTGCTCACCTGAGGAGAGACCGTGTCCAAACAATGGACCGTGACGGGAATCGTGGTGGCCGGGCTGGTCCTCGGCGCCACCGCGCTGACCTGGGTGGTCCCCGACAGCGGGGTGGAGATCAGCCGCAGGACGCCGGGGTTCCGGGTGCTGAACCTCGCCACCCGCGACTCCGCGTCACTGAACGACTACCGCGGGTCCGTCACGCTGGTGAACATCTGGGCCACCTGGTGCCTGCCCTGCCGCGAAGAGATGCCGTCGATGCAGAAGCTGTACGACTCGCTGGGGACCCGCGGGTTCAGGATCGCGGCCATCAGCATCGACGAAGGAAGCCCCGAAGACGTCGCCGCCTTTGCCGCCAAACTGGGCCTCAGCTTCGATATCCTCCACGACCGCAGTGGCCAAATCGAACGCCTCTACCAGACCACCGGCGTGCCCGAGAGCTTCCTGCTCGACCGGCGGGGCGTCCTGGTCAAGCGCGTCATCGGCGCGCACGACTGGAGCTCCCCGGCCAACATCGGCGCGGTAGAACGGCTGCTGGAACAGCCCGGGGAGTAGTGTGACGGGGTGGGTGCTCGGGATCGAAACCTCCTGCGACGAGACCTCCGCGGCGGTCATCCGCGCGGGGGGCGGCGTCGGCTCGATCGCTGGCCACGTGATCCTGTCGCAGGACGTCCACCGGGTCTTCGGCGGAGTGGTGCCCGAGCTGGCGAGCCGGGCCCACGTCCGGGTCATCGGCTCGGTGGTGGACCAGGCACTTGCCGAGGCCGGCGTCTCACTCTCGCAGCTCGACGGCATCGTCGTGACCGCGGGGCCCGGACTGGTCGGTGCGCTGCTGGTCGGCGTGACCTATGGCAAGACCCTCGCCTTCAGCCTCGACCGGCCCCTCCTCGGCGTCAACCATCTCGAAGGCCATCTCTTCGCCCCCTCGCTCGAAGACCCCGACCTGGCGCCGCCCTTCGTCGCCCTCCTGGTGAGCGGCGGGCACACGATGCTGCTCGACGTGCCCGCATGGGGCGAGTACCGGCTGCTGGGACAGACGCTGGACGACGCCGCCGGCGAGGCGTTCGACAAGGTGGCCAAGCTCCTCGGCCTCGGCTACCCGGGCGGCCCGGTGATCGAGCGGCTCGCCCAGGAAGGCCGGCCCGGGCGATTCACCTTCCCCAGGCCGATGCTGCAGGAGCTCGACCGCGGGGGGCCCAACCGGTACGCCTTCTCGTTCAGCGGGCTCAAGACGGCGGTGCTCCGCGCGGTGCGAGGCAGCGCCGATCCCTCGCGCCCGACCGACCCTCCACCCGAGGCCGAGCGGCCCGATCTTGCCCGCGGCTTCCAGGACGCGGCCATCGAGGTGCTGACTGCCAAGACCGCTCACGCGGTGGCTGCGCTGGGCTACGGCACCGCGATGATCGGCGGAGGCGTGGCCTGCAACCGCACCCTCGCCGCGCGGCTGGCGGAGCGGCTGGCGGGGCGTGCCCGGGTCAGCGTAGCTTCTCCCCGGCTCAACACCGACAACGCGGCGATGATCGCCGCGGCGGGCGCGTGGAGAATGGCCCGCGGCGAGCGCAGCGGTTGGGACCTCGAGCCGCGCGACGACCTTCCGCTTCCCGGCCTGACACCCGCCACCGAGACCGAGTGAATGACGATCTTTCCCTTCGTGTTCCATCTCGGGCCGGTGGAGATCACCGGCTACGGACTGATGATGATGGTCGCCTTCCTCATGGGGGGGTGGCTCATCGCCCTGGAGCTCAAGCGCCGGGGGCTGTCGGAGGACTACGCCGCCGATATGATCGCCGCGGCGGTCATCGGCGGGATCGTGGGGGCCAAGCTCTGGTACGTGGCGCTCACCCAGGACGCCGGTGCGCTGCTTTCCCGAGGCGGCCTGGTCTGGTACGGGGGCTTCATCGGCGGCACGGCCGCCGTGATCCTCAACGGCTGGAGGCTGAAGGTGCCGCTCCGCTGGACCATGCAGCTCGCCGCCCCGGCGCTGGCAGCGGCATACGCCCTGGGACGGATCGGCTGCTTCCTGGTGAACGACGACTACGGCCGCCCGTCGGACCTCCCCTGGGCGATGAGGTTTCCCCGCGGCCTGCCGCCTTCCACGGCGGCGAACATGGAGCACCTCTTCGGCATCCCGGTGCCCGCGGGTACCGATCCTTCCGCCGTCCTCGCGGTCCATCCCACCCAGATCTACGAAGCGATCCTCATGCTGGCCGCCTTCATGCTGCTGTGGGCGCTGAGGAAGCGGGGGCGTCCGATCGGCTGGATCTTCGGCCTCTACCTGGTGCTCGCCGGCGCCGAGCGGTTCCTGATCGAAATCCTGCGCGCAAAGGACGACCGGTTTCTCGGGCCGTTCACCCTGGCGCAACTGACCAGCGTCATCCTCATCGCGGTCGGGGTTTGGCTGGCGATGAAGCTGCGGCGGGGCGAGGACACCGCGCCGGGGGCATATCTCTCGACCGGCAGGAGGTCGGGATAATCGGACTTTCTACAGTGACCGAAGCTGTTCCCCGGGTTGGGGTTGGACGACCGGGCCCGAGGCCTGTCAAATTCCTGGTCGAAGCCGGCTGATAATTGAGGGTCTACAAAATTGCGTAAACGACCTACCCACAACGACTTACCTACAACACCACAGTTGGCACCGTGCTTGCCTCTCCATGGGCCCGAAGCTGAAAGGCTCCATCAGGAGAGTTGCAGCCCTTGCGGTGGTGGTAGGTCGAAGAAGGGTTGAATCGAGCACTTCGGCTCGGTTCGTTAAACTCAGGGGGCGACTTATCACCGCCAAAACGAACGGTCCGCCGGTGCATCGGCGGGCCGTTTGTTTTTTTCCAGCCGGGCTCATCTCGCTCAATCCGCCGAAAGCTCGGGCCCCCCGACCACCAGGCCGTCCTCGTCCCCCCAAATCAGGTGACCGGGCGTGAACGTGACGCCCGCGAAGCTGACCGGCACGCCCTGTTCACCCGCGCCGGTCTTCGCCGACGGTTTGGGACAGGCCGCCAGCGCCTTCACTCCCACCGCGGCGCGGCCGATCTCGCCGACATCACGGACGCACCCGTGCACCACCAGACCGCTCCATCCGTTGGCCGCCGCGAGCGCGGCGAGCCTCCCGCCGACCAGGGCACAGCGGCGCGAGCCGCCGCCATCCACCACCAGCACCCGGCCTTCACCGTTGTTCTCCAGAATCCTCCGGACCAGCGCGTTGTCTTCCAGCACCCGGACCGTCTCGATCCGCCCCGCGAAAGCCCGCGCGCCCCCGAAGTCCAGGAACAGCGGTTCGGCCACCGCGACCCGGTCGCCGAACCGGTCGCAGAGGTCGGGGGTCGGCGTCATACGACCGCCTCATCCCCCTGGCGATGCGCCGCGGCCAGCGTGCGGCGGGGCTCGATCGCGAAGGTCCAGACCAGGGCTGCCAGGGCAAGGACCAGGAGTGCCGACTGGGCCAGCAGGGTTTCCAGGGTTGGGTGAATCCCCAGGGTCGGGATCCTCGGCGCCCAGGAGACCGGGGTGGTCGAAACGAATCCCCCCGCCTGCAGCTCGGCGATCCCGGTGCCCGCGAAGACGAAGGCCATGTAATACAGGAACAAGCTCGTCACCGCGAAGAACGGCTTGAGCGGCAGCCGGACGCCGAACCGGTTGATCGCGACGTAGACGCCGAGGAGCACGAGGCCTCCCAGCACCATGCCGCCCCCGATGGGCGCCAGCCCCGCGGCCGGGCCGGCCGAAATGAACAGCGCCTTGTAGAAGAGCACGGTCTCGAACCCCTCGCGGTACACCGCGAGAAAGGCGGCCGAGGCGAGGGCGAGCGCCGAGCCGCTGCTCACGGCGTCCTGCACCCTGCTCTTGACGAAATGGCTCCACTTCACCACTTCCATCTTGCTCAGCAGCCAATAGCTGACGTAGAAGAGGACCACGGTGGCGACCACCATCGTCAGACCTTCGAGCGCCTCCTGGTGGGCCGGCGAGAGGTGGAACACCGTCTCCAGGGCGAGCGCGGTCACCAGGCTCGCGCCGATCGCGGCGAGAACCCCCGCGTTGACATGGCGCCGGCGGTCCGCCGCGCCCATCTTGGCGAGGAACGCCGTCAACGCGCCGACGATCAGGATCGCCTCGAGCCCCTCGCGCAGCATGATCACGAAGGATTGAATGAACAGGTTGGCCGGTGAGAGCCCTTCGCCGAGCACAATACCGGCGCGGTCGAGTCCCTCGATCAGCCGGGTGCGCGCGTCGTTCGAGCTCGGGCTCGGCGCCCCGGGCCACCGCCGCGCGCAGGGCGGCGAACTCGCCCTCCAGCCTGGCGGCGAGGCCCGGCGTCTCTTGTTCGCGGAGCTCGCGCTCGACCTGCTCGAAGGACATATAGGCGTTCAAGGCCAGCGTCCGGGCGCCCGGATCACCGGTCCGCGCCATGGCGTACGCCGAATCCAGCTCGGCCCGCACCCGCGCCAGCACCTCGCCGGCGGCGGAGGACCTGGGCTGATGGGAGCGCACCGCCGCCAGCCGCGACAGGCCTCCCCCGGAGCCGTCGCCCGCTGGCGCCAAGCGAGTCGAGCAGCTCGACGTCGGACATCTTGCCGGTGGCGGAGAAGTCGCGCAGTCCCGGCGGAGCCTCGCCCGAGACGGGCGGAAGCCGGAGCGTTGTAGCATAGAGTGCCACGGCCCAGCGGTCCGCGGGCCGGCAGCCGGTTCTCGAAGGCCGGCATCGCGGTGGCGACGACGCCGATGGTCACCCGGCGATAGAAGTCGAGCGGCGACCGATCCCGCAGCGCTGCCCAGTCGGCCAGATTCGAGGGGGCCGGATCGAGTCCGGCCGCCAGAGGACCGTCGCCGCGGCCGAGATCGCCGTGACAACTGGCGCACTGGGCGCGGTAGACCTCCGCGCCGCGCTGCCAGGTCCGGCGCTCGGGTCGGGATCTCGTCCAGCGTCACGCCATACCGCTGGGACAGGCTCGCGGCCAGCGCCCGGACCCGGGCGTCGAGCGTATCCGGCGGCCCGAGCCGTTGCACCAGGCGAGGAGGGTATCTAGTGCCGCGACGGGATTGGGTGCGACGGTCCGGCGGCAACCCGCCGGCGGCGCGGCGTGCCTCCTCCAGAAAGAGCCGCGCCTCCTCCACCTCGGCCGCCGCGACGATCCGGCCGTCCCTCACGCCGATCCGGTACTCCTGGGCGGCCAGGGTGGCGGTGGCGGCCACCCGCCGAACCACGGCGGACCGATCCTGGGCGATGGCAACCTGCTGGGGCGACCCAGGGAGCAAGAACCGAGAGGAAAATCGGCAGCGCCACGCCGATGAGAGTCATTTTCATCCAGTTTAGTGGAGCGTCCGGCTTAAACTAGAGTCCGCCGGTCGGAATTGAAAGAGTCGCCGTGAACGAAGCCACTTACACCTACGCAGTCCTCGGGTTCCTGGCGCTCTGCATCGCCGCCTGGTTCTGGGCGGAGCGCGACCGGGCCAGGCGGGGCGAGCGGCTCATCGCGGCCACCCGCCGCATGGCCGCGGGCGACCTGGAGGCTCGCGCGGGGGTCCGGGGGCACGACGATCTCGGCGTCGTGGCCGATGCGGTGGCCCAGATGGCGGAGCGGCTCAAGACCCTCGGCGCCATCTACCAGGAGCGGCAGGACTGGTTCGGGCTCTTGCTGGAGCACTCCGCCGATCTGATCGTCACCCTCGATGCCGACTGGCGGATCGGCTTCGTGAGCCCGTCGGTCCCCCGGTTTCTCGGCTGGCCGACGGAGCAGATGGTTCGGCGGCCGGTGGCGGAGTTCCTTCACCCCGACGATGCGCGAAGCGGTGCTCGCCGCCTTCGGCGCGGCGGCGGGCCGATCGGAGCCGGGGGAGCCGATCGCCTTCCGGCTGCTGCACGTGGACGGGACCTGGCGCAGCGTCGAGGCGATCGCCTACCCGCCGAAGCAATGGTCCAGCGCCGGCCGGCTGGTCGTGACGGCCCGCGACATCGGCGCCCGGGAGCGGCTGGAGCGGGAGCTGGCCCAGGCGCAGCAGATGGCGGTGCTCGGCCGCTTCGCCGGCGGGGTCGCCCACGATTTCGACAACCTGCTCACCGCCATCCAGGGCTACACCAGCCTCCTGCTCCGCGACCTCCAGCCCGGCGATCCCCAGCGCGAAGGTCTGGAGGGGATCCGCCAGTCGTCCGAGCGGGCCGCGGGGCTCACCCGGCAGATCCTCGCCTTCGGCCGGCGCCACGCCGCCGAATCCGGGCCGGTGGACCTGAACCGGCTGATCGGCAACCTGGTCCGGCTGCTGCCGCCGCTGATCGGCGACGATCTCGCGCTGGTGACGGTGCTCGCGCCCTCGGTCGGGATGGTGCGTGCCGACCCCGGCCAGCTGGAGCAGGTCGTGATGAACCTGGTGGTGAACGCGCGCGACGCGATGCCCGACGGCGGGCGGCTCACGATCGCCACCGCGAACGAGCACATCACCGACTTCGATGCCCGCGCCAGTCCCGAGCTTCCTCCCGGGCGCTACGTCATGCTGACCGTGCGGGACACGGGCACCGGGATCGATCCGGCGACGCTCCCGTCGATCTTCGAGCCGTTCTTCACCACCAAGGAGTCGGGCCGAGGCCTGGGTCTCGGGCTCGCCACGGTGTACGGCATCGTGAAGCAGTGCGAGGGGCACATCGACGTGGAGAGCGCGCCGGGCCGGGGCACCACGGTCCGGGTCTACCTGCCGATGGCGCGCGCGGAGTCCGGCGCGGCCGGCCCGGGAGTGCCCAGCGCCACGCGAACCTCGCGAATCATCCTGCTGGTCGAGGACGAGGAGCCGGTGCGGCTCTTCACCAAGGCGGCGCTCGAGGAGCAGGGCTACCGGGTGCTCGAGGCCGGGCATGGCTGGGAGGCGCTGGCGCGCCTGTCCGAGTTCGACGGCGCGGTGAACCTCGTCATCGCGGACGTGATGATGCCGGAGATGGGTGGCAGCGAGCTGGCCCGCCGGCTCGCGGTCGAGCGGCCGGGCCTGCCGATTCTCTTTCTCTCGGGTTACACCGACGACGAGATGACGCTGCGAGGGCTGGGACCACCCAGCGCGTTCGTGCAGAAGCCGTTCACCCCCGACGTGCTGGCGCGGCGGGTGCGGGAGCTGCTGGGCTAGGCGCGCTGCTGACTACCGCCACCGCTCCCGCCGAAACGGCCGAGTGGGTGAGGGAGACCTGGATCGTCACCCCTCCCGCCTGGTCCGCGAGGCGCTCCGCGAGCCCGTGCAGACGGATCGCGGGGCGGCCTTCGGCGTCGCGGGTCACCTCGATCTCGCGCCAACCGATCGCGCGCGCGCCGGGAAGCGATTGCATCGCCTTGTAGACCGCCTCCTTGGCGGCGATCCGGGCCGCGGCGTTTCCGGTGGGGTCCGGCCGGGTGGCGAGGTAGGCTCGCTCCTCCGCGGTGAAGAGGCGGCCCATCGCGTGCTCGCCCTTGTCCTGCAGCATCCGGCCGATCCGCTCGAGGTCCACCAGATCGATTCCCACTCCGACGACGCTCACAGCCGGGCCCACCAGAACTCGGCGAATCCCTCCAGCGCCGGGTGCACCGGCAGATAGCCGCCCAGAACGAGACCCAGATATGCCGCGGCCGCGAGCACGCCCGCGGTGAGCAGCCAGAGCGGCCAGCGCGGAAGGTACCAGGCGCGGACCCGCTCGATCTCCACCTGCCAGCGGCGCTGCTCCGCCGCCGCGGCCTCCTCCAATGCGAGCCACGCCGCCTCCAGCCGGCGGGCCGCGGTGGCGAGGGACCCGCGCCATGCCTCCGACCGCTCCCCCGACGGCTGAGCCGAGGCCCCCCGCGCCGTCCGCTCCAGCTCGTCCAGCGCCGCGACGAACGGCCCGCCCCCAGCGCCGAGCCGGGCACCGATCGCACGGGTGTCGTCGAGGGTGATCATCTCGCCGCGCAGCCTCGCGCCGGGGTAGCGTGACTCGACTCCGGCAGCTTCGAACCTCGCGTTGATCGTGGCGGCCACCCGCTCCGCCGAAGCGGCCACGGCCTTTTCCCAGAGCGCCAGCCATGCCGCGCGGCTGAGCGTCGTCACCGCCCCGTCCGGATCTCCAGCCGTCCCGAAGGCGCGGGCGGCCCCCGCCAGCTCGAAGAGCCCGGTCACCAGCCTGATCCGGATATCGTCGAGCGGTGTGCCGAGCGGGCCGGCCCCCACTCCCGGGGGCGGATCACCCAACCGCCCGAGCGAGGGGCCCAGCTCCGGGACCTGCCAGGTCGCTCGAGGCGCGCCGGTCTGCGGCATCATCCGCTTCCCGCCGGGGGAACCACCGGAGTCGTCGCCAGCACCGCCGCCTGACCACTCCTCTCCTCGAACCGCCGGACGAACTCGGCCAGCGAGTCGGCGGAGAACTCGCTCCGGGGTATGCCGCTCGCGGTAATGGCCCGCTCGATCGCGGCCGGAGCCCCTTCCACCTCGAGCAGCACGTCCATCCGGGGGTAGGTCTCCAGTCGCGCGGTCGCGTCGCCCAGCCGGTACACCTCCACCTCCCGCTCGATGGCGTGCACCGGCCGGTAGCCCAGCGCGACGAGGAGCGGCCCGGGGTCGGCGGCGGCCCGGGCGAAGGGCAGCTCGATCTCTTCCCGCAGCTTGTAGCCTTCGGCCGAGCGCATCGTCGGTCCCTTCCATGCCAGGACGGCCTCGGCTCCGTCCGGATGGTGGTAGGTGCGGATCCGCAAGACCTCGTCGCGGGTGGTGAGCTCCCCCGCGCGATCGTAGCGGAGATCGGTCATCCGGCCGAGAAACCGCGGCTCGGCGCCGGCGGCGCGAAGCCGGCGGCGGAACGCGCCAGGATCGGGCACCACGGCCTTGAGCTCGAGCTCCCGATGCCGCGGCGGGGGGTCGGCAGGCCTCACCGAAGAATGGCCTCGAGCACGCTCTCGGTGTCCGACAGGTCCTGGAACACCGCATGCGGCCCGCAGGCGGTGAGCGCACTCACCGAGTAGGAGCCGGTGGCGACGGCCACCGCGCGCGCCGAGATCCCCTGGCCACAGTGGATGTCCGCGGGAGTGTCACCGATGATGACGACCTCCGGGCCGCGAGGAATCCGGCCGAAGAACGGCTCGGCTCGGCGGGCCGCGATCTCGGGGAGCGCCGGGCGGTCGGCCGCATCCGATCCGTAGGCGCCGACCCGAAAGCGCGTGGGGTCGATGCCACCCGACCGGAGCTTGAGCGCCGCGCCTTCGGCCAGATTCCCGGTGAGCAGCCCCAGCACCACCTCGGAGCGGGCCTCCAGCCGGTCGAGCAACGGTTGCACCCCGGGCATGAGCGTCGTGCGCGTCGTCGGGCGCGCCAGCTCGATTGCCAGCAGCCCGAGGTAGCGATGGCAGACCCGACGGATCCGCTCGGTCTCACGCGGTTCCGAGTGGCCGGCCGCCTCCAACAGCTCGGCCACGATCTGGGGATCGGTCTTGCCGTCGAAGCGAAAGCCTTCGAGCAGCCCCAAGTCCTCGACTTCTCCACCGAGCGCGCCCATGATGGCGCGCCGGCCCGCTCCCGCGGTGAGGAGCAGGGTGCCGTCGATGTCGAAGAGGACCAGTCTGGGGCCGCCGTCCGCGGGACTCACCGCTCCTCCAGCCGCCTCACCGCCACCAGTCTTTCCCGCAGGGCGGCCGCGCGGGTTCCGGGGAGCCAGGATTCCGCCACCACACCGCCACAGGAGACGGTCGAGTGGATCAGGGTGTCGGCCTCGGCCGCGAAGGCGACGTGGCCGATGCGATCGCCGCTCTCGCCGCGAAAGAACAGCAGATCACCCGGCCGCTGCGCGCCGAGTTCGACCACCGCGCCGACGTCTGCCTGCAGGGCCGCGTCACGCGGCAGTGCCAGCCCCCGGGCAGCGAAGGTGGTCTGCACCAGCCCGGAGCAGTCGACACCCCATGGCGTCACTCCGCCCCACTCGTACGGCGCGCCCTCGAACCGCTCCAGCGCCCACCGCTCCGGGGCCGTCGCGCGGGCCGCGCCGGTGGCCTCGGCCACCGGCGCAACCCCTCCCTCCACCAGCTCGGCCCGGCGCCCATCGGGCAGGCGGACCTTGGCGCCGTCCAATGCCGCCCGGGCGCGCAGCGGCAGTCGCAGGCGCTGGCCGCCCACGCCGAGCGTGGCGCCAAGGCTCCAGCCCCCTGCATCGCGCCGCCACCGTTCGGCGGCCACATCGTCGGCCTCGACCAGATACCCGCAATGGACCCATCCCGGGTATCCGTCGTGGTCGCAATGAATCCGGCGCCACTCGCCGGATACTTCCTGCACGGCCCCGGTCTCACCCAGCACCAGCTGGCTCACTTGCTCGGCGCGAACGCTGGGCTGGGCGAAGACGGGCGTGATCGCGGACCGGGCGATGACGGAGGGCATGCGGGAGGCGCAGCGGGCTCAGGTAGCGGCGGGGCCCTGCTTCGGCGCCTGCTGGCAGGCCGTGCAGAGCGTGACGCCCCGGAAAGTGCAGATCAGGCAGATGAAGGTGCCGCAGCTGGTGCAGGGATACCCCTCGGAGGCGCGCTCCTCCTTGCCGCAGGCCCGGCAGGCCATCGCATCGCGTTCCTGAACATCGGCCATCGTCGCCCTCACGCGGTAAGGTTGTACCGCTTGATCTTGTTGATCAGCGTGGCGCGGGATATCCCCAGCTCGATGGCCGCCCGGGTGCGGTTCCCGGTATGGTGCTTGAGCGTCCGCTCGATGTGCTGGCGCTCCAGGTCCTCGAGGCTGAGCGGTGTGTGCCGCCGGTCGCCGATGCCCGGCCGGGCGCGGAACTCACCCGGAAGGTGCTCCACGCTCACCGCCGGCTGGCTCCGGCCCAGGATCAGCGCCCGCTCCAGCACGTTCCGCATTTCCCGCACGTTTCCCGGCCAGGGATACGCCAGCAGACGCTCCAGCACCTCGCTCGAGAGTGTCGGCGGCCCCTCGGGCAGCTCGCTGAGCAGATCCGAGAGGAGGCGGGTGATCAGGGAGAGGCGATCCTCGCGGGAGCGGTCCCGAACCGCCGGCAGGGTGAGCGGCATGACGCTCAGCCGGTAGTAGAGATCTTCCCGAAACCGCCCGTCCTCGACCTCGGTCTGGAGGTTCTTGTTGGTCGCGGCGATGAGCCGCACGTCCACGGTGATCTCGCGGGTGCCGCCGAGCCGGCGAAACGTCTTGGTCTCGAGGACCTTCAGCAGCTTGGGCTGGAGCTCGGGGGCCAGGTCGCCGATCTCGTCCAGGAAGATGGTGCCTTGGTCGGAGATCTCGAACAGCCCCTGTTTCCGGTCCTTGGCGTCGGTGAAGGCGCCCTTCTCGTGGCCGAACAGCTCGGAGTCCAAGAACGTGGCGTTGAGCCCGGCACAATTGACCTCGACGAACGGCGCCTTCGCCCGGGGACTGAGGTCGTGGATCAGTCTCGCCACCCAGCCTTTGCCGGTCCCGCTCTCGCCGTTGAGCAGCACGGTGGTGCGCTCGCTTTGCGCCAGCAGGCCCACCTGGTGGGCGAAGTCCTGCATCCCCGAGGAGTTCCCCAGCGACTCGAGCCCGTGGCCCGGCGCGCTCTGGACCAGCAGCGCTTCGTTGATCCGGCGGAGCCGCGCCTTGTCGGCGACCCGGGCGGTGGCGGCCGCCAGGTGTTCCATGTCGACCGGCTTGGTGAGAAAGTTCTCGGCACCCAGCTGCATGGCGCGGACGGCGACCGCGATATCGGACTCGCCCGTGAGCAGGATGACCGCGGCGTCTCGCTGCCGCAGGCTTTCCAGCACTTCCATGCCGTTGATCCCCGGCAGGAACAGGTCGAGGAGGACGACCTCGGGCCGCAGCCGGTCGAAGGTGGCCAGGCCGGCCTCCCCGCTCAGCTCCCGGGTGACCTCGTACCCCAGCCGCTCGAAGTAGTTGCCGATACTGCGCAGAACATCGACGTCGTCATCGATGAGGAGAACCGATCCGCCCATGCGGGACCTTGCTGTAGAGGGACTGGATACAGGAGAGTCGGGGCGACCCCGGCGTCATCCACCACCCACCAGAAATTAAACAGCCGCGGCCCGCGCGCCATGGCTCACGGCACCAGGATCCGGATCGCGCCGGGCACCACGGTGACCGTGAACGGGGTCTCGCCGCCGGGCTCGCCGTCGAGCTGTACCGGCTGGACCGGGTCGGTCTCGACCCGGATTTCCCTGCCCCGGGCGTAGCCCACGAAGGTTTCCTGCCCCTCCGCCGTGGGGGCGTCGCGCAGCAGGTCCCAGACGGCCCGGACACTCTGGCTGAAGCTGTTGGCCCGCATCACCACCACGTCCAGGAGGCCGTCGTCGGGGCGGATGCCGGCGCGCAGCCGGATCAGCGGGGGGATCACCTCTCCGCAGTTGGCGACCAGGACCATGGCCGCCTCGGCGTCGTATTCCACGCCGTCGATCGTGATGAGGTGGGTGGTGCTGCGGATCTCGGTGATGAGGCGGAGCGTGGTTGCCACGTACGCGGCCATGCCCCACCGGCGCTTGTGCTCCGACAGGGTTCCGGCCATGACCCGGGCGTCGTAACCCGCCCCGCAGGCGACGGCGAAATACTGGGGCCCGCCGGGCCGCTCCATGCGGCCGAGATCGAACCGCTTGGGCGTGCCGTGCAGCAGCGCGCGGGCGGCGCGCTCCGGGGAGGCGGGGATGCGGAGGTTGCCGGCCAGCAGGTTGCCGGTCCCGCCGGGAATCACGCCGAGAGCCACGTCGGTGCCGACCAGGGCGGCGGCGGCCTGCATCGTCGTGCCGTCGCCGCCGAACACGGCCACCACGTCCACGCCGTCCTTTACGCCGTAGCTGGCGAGCTCCCGGGCGTCGCCCGGCCCGCTGGTGGCCAATACCTCGGCACTCCAGCCCGCCCCGCGAAAGGTCCGCATGACCAGGTCCACCGCCCGGGGCTGGGTCCGGGCCGCCGCGGGATTGGTGATCAGGAGCGCGCGGGTCACCCTAGAACTCCCGCTCCCACAGGATGTCCAGGCCGATCTGATACCGGTTCCGGGCATCGAGCGGAATCACCGCACCGCTTCCGCAGCGCTGGATGGTGGGCTCGACGGCGCTCTGCAGCCGCCACTCCTTGCTGAACCGGAACTCGAGCCCCGCGCCGAGATTGCGGGTGCTGAGCTGGCTGAAGTCGGGGCAGAAGCCGGCGTTGAAGGTGACGAAAGTCTTGCGCCCGAGCTGCCAGCCGGCGGCGAGCTGGGTGGGGGAGACCGACCCGGCGGTGGCCGTGCCCGGCCGGATCTCGATCAGGTCGATCGGCACGCCGAGGTCCTGGATCAGGGTGCGCTCCAGCTCGCTGCCGAGGGCGCTCGAGAGATAGGCCAGCCCGGTCTCCAGCGCGTTGGCGCGGCCGATGGCCGTGGCCTCGTTGGCCGGATACCCGGTGATCAGATAGGAGACCAGGTCGGTCTCCGAGATCGGCGGCCGGAGGGTGCTCTCCAGCCTCAGCTGGGGTGCGTACAGCGTCCCTTCGATGCTCGCGATCACCGGGATGTCTTCGCCGCGAACCGATCGCACCGTGTGGCGCGCCTCGATGCCCAGTCCGGCGTCGAGGGTTCCGGTATAACGCACCTCGCCTCGCGTCACCGTGAAGTCGCGGGTGACGGGGCCGATCTTGAGGGTGTAGCTCCCTCGCGGCGCCTGGAGGGTGCCGATCGGCTGGTACTCCCCTCCCACCTTGCTCACCCGGACCTCGCCGTCGAGCTGGATGTTGGCTTCGGCGGAACGGAGCCACACATCGGAGCCGATCGCCATCCGGAGGTCCTCGATGCGGAGCGAATCGAGGAACCGGTTCTGGAACTTGGCGCCCAGGTCGCCTCCCTGGATCATGGTGCTGTCCACCAGGTCGGCGATGGTGGGATCGTCGAGATCGATGACCCGCTTGTTCACCAGGTCGGCGAAGTACAGTACGCCGTTGTTCGCCGTCATGTTGCCGGTGAGGGTCGCCCCCAGCAGCGGTCCCCGCAGCGACAGATTGCCGGTGCCGGTGAGGGTCAGGAAGTTGCGGACGTCCATCGCCAGGAACTGCGAGGCCCGCAGGTCGATGAAGAAGAGCGGCCGGGACAGGTTCTCCAGCCGGATGGCGCCGCCGACGGCCAGGTCGCCGCCGCCGCTGGTGATCCGCAGGTCTCGCAGCAGGATGGAGTCGCCCTGGAGCACGGCCCCCCCGGTCACCGAGCCGAACCGGACGCCCAGCCCCGGGAGGTCCATGCTCCCGTTCCGCACCGCCAGGCTTCCTTCCAACCGCGGGGCGTCCCAGGTACCGGTGACCTCGGCGTCCACCGCGAGCCGCCCCTGGACCCGCCGGATCGCGGGGGTCAGCGCCTCCAGGATCCCCAGGTCTACGCTGTCGGCCAGGGCTCGAACCTGGAGCGGCCCCTTGACTCGCCGCTGCTCCACGCCGGTCAGTCCGAGATCCAGCGGCAGGTGGGCCTCGACCTCGAGAATGTTCTCGCCGGTGCGCCACAGGTTGAGATTGGCGTCGAGCCGGCGCTCGGCGTAGTTCAGCACGCCCTGGACGAACGGCGACTCGAAGTCGCCGACGCGACCCTCACCCAGCCGCGCCGTGCCGCGGAAGGTGGGCGACCGGGTGGTGCCTCCGATCTCGAGACTCAGCCCCAGCTCGCCACTGACGCCGGTGGTATCCCGCTGCAGCACGCCGTAGAGATCGCCCAGATCCAGCCCGACCACCTCGAGTGCCATCGCGCCCGGCGCATCGGAGGGAATGGTTCCGGCCAATCGCACCAGGCCGGAGCCGTCCAGCGCCTCGAGATCCACGGTGCTCACCGACCGGGTGGCGTTTCCGAGCGAGAGGATGGCGGGCTCCAGCAGGCGATAGGTATGCGACGGCAGCGCGGCGCGGAGACTGTCGAACCAGACCAGCCGGGTGCTGTCGCGCTGGCGCCAGCGCCCCGCCGCGTCCACCCGGGCGACCGCTCCCGCCGAGCTGCCCGCGCTCCACCCCAGCGAATCGGTGTACCCCGACAGGGCGACGCCGTTGTCGGTGAAGCTCCAGTCCGCCACGGTCATCGTATCGGCGGCCGCCGTCGCGGTGAGCTGCGGCCGCTTGCCCCCGGTCCAGGTGAACTCACCCGTGAGGCGAGGCGCCCGCGCCTGCTGGAACTCGAATCCCGCGACCGTGAGGCTTCCCGCGGCGTGCAGGGTGTCGAGGCTGCCGCTCAGCCGGACGGAGCCCCGCGCCTTTCCCCCCAGCGGCACCAGGTCGGGCATGGTGTCACGCGTCTGTCCGGTGGCGGCCAGCAGCAGCGAATCGAAGCCGATCAGGCTGTCCGCCACCAGGTTGAATTCCATGGTGCCGGTATGGGGCGCGGCCCAGCCGAGGCTGCCCGCCCCGGCCGCCGCCGCGCCCTGCCACTCGGCGTAGGCGGTGTCCACCTGAATGATGCTGTCCCGGCTGTGGCCGCTGGCGAAGAGGCTGTCGATGACCCACTCGCGGATCCGGCTGCGGGTGAGGGCGAGCTCCATGTCGCCTTCCGGCGCGCGCAGGGTGTCGATGCTGCCGCTGACCCGAAGCTCGCCGGCCAGCGCGCTGGTGAAATCGCGCCCGGTGAGCGCGCCCAGATCGAGACGGGAGAATCGGAGCAGCAGCCGTTCCGCGCCCCAGCGCGGCGGCAGCAGCGTCGCGAAGCCGTCGGCCCGGAGAGTCCCGATCTCGCCGCTGAGCTCGGTGTTCACCTCGAGACGCGACAGCGTCCCGGCGCTCTGGAACCGGCCGCGCACCTCGCCCCGGGTCTTCAGCGACGGGAAGGCGCGACGGATCCCGTCGAAGGAGAGCGGCTCCAGCGCCACGTCGGTAGCGAGCCCGAGCGTGTCGAACCGGGTGTCGAGATGGACCAGCCCCACCGCCACGCTGGGCGGCCGGTCGCCGTCGGTATGCCGCGCCGTGCCCTGGAAGGTGACGTTGCGCAGCGGGCCCTCGAGCGTGCCGGCCGCGGCCAGCCGGCCCTCCAGGATCACCGCGGGCGCGATGAGGCGCACGGTTCGGAGATCGACGTCCGAGCTGCGCAGCTCGAAGCCGGTGAAGACCAGTCCCTCGTTCCGCCGTGCCCCCACGCCGCCCTCACCGGCGATCCGGCTGACCGGATTGCCCGGCACCCTGGCGTCGGCGAACGCCCAGTCGATCCGCACGTCCATCGCGTCGAGGAAGCCGGAGCCCGAGACACTCCCGGTCAACGCGCCGAAGAACGGCAGGGTGTCGAGGTAGGCGCGCACCGCGTCGAGGTCGAGCTCCTTGAGCTGCAGCCGCATGTCGCGAACCCCGAAGCCGCGGCGCCGGTCGGTCAGCGCCACCAGCTCGCCGGTGACCCGCTGCGAGCCGGTCCCGAGGAGGAGCTCGCGGATGTCGTACTCGTTGCGGGTGCCGCTCACCGAGTGCGCGGTCAGCACGCCACTCCCCCTCATCGCGGGGAAATCGGGCGAGACCCAGCGCAGGTCCTCCAGGTTGACGTGGGGCGAGATGATCTGGAAATCGTAGAGAATCGTGTCGTTCGGCCAGGTCACCGCCCCGCCGCCGGAAAACCGGGTGTCGGGCAGCGCCCCGCGCGCCAGGCTGAACACCGCGCTGTCGCCACGCAGAACCACCCGGCCCGCCGCGTCACGCAGGGTGACGGCCGGGTCGTTGATCCGGGTGGCGAGCGAATCGAGATCGATGGTGAACGGCAGCCGGTCCGGGGTCGCGATCCGGAGCCGCGAGAGCCGGGTGTTCAGGTCGGACAGCAGGATCACCCGGCGCAGCCCGTCGGGGCTGTCCTCGATGATCCTCCCGGGACGGAGCCGCTCCGTCTCGAGCGCCGAGTCCTTCGCGGCCTGGGTGGTGAGCGACCGGTCGGGGTTCCACGGCAACGCGATCCGGAGCGAGCCACCGCTCACCCGCACGTTGTGGAAATCCACCAGGGGCGACCGGCCCCCGGGCGCTCCCTTGCCGAGCCGCAGCACCTCCTCGTAGTTCATCCGTCCGCTGCGGTGCTTGATCAGCTGGATCACCGGGCGCTCGAGCTGCACCGAGCTGAGGAGCACCTGGCCCGCGATCAGGTTGGGCAGCCGGTAGCCGACCCGAACCCGCGGGAGCTCCGCCAGCAGCACCCCGCTGGTGTCGCGCACGACCAGATCCTCCAGCACCAGGTCGTAGAGGAACGACCCCGAGATGGCGCCCACGTCGATGTGCCCCAGGACCACCCGGTCGAGCATGCGGGAGACGGTCCGGGCGAGGAGATCGCGTCCCGGCGGCGTGAGGACCATGGACGTCACCACGCCCAGGACCATCGCGATCGATCCCAGGACGGTGACGAACAGGAACCGCGCCAGCTGCCGCCGCATCAGAAGGGCTGTCCCACGGCGAAGTGGACGGTGAACCGGCCCTTCCGGTCGAGCACGAAGCGCTCCCCGCCCGGCACCGGCTCCAGCGCGCCGGTGGTGTCGAACTGGAAGAGCGTACCGGCCTGGAGGCGATACGGGTTGTAGGCGAGGTCCAGCCGGGCCGGCCCCAGCGGGGTATTGACTCGGAGGCCGACCCCGGGCGTCACCCGAATCACCGGGTCCCGGTCTCCCCGCTGCCAGGCGCCGCCGGCATCGACGAAGGCCGCGAGCCGGAGCCGCGAGGAGAACACCGGCGAGGGAACCCGCAGCTCGATGTTCCCGATGGCGAGCGTGTTGCCCCCCGTGGCCGACACCTGCACGCTGTCGGGATTGATCCCGCGGTTTTGCGCGGCGGCGTTGTCCACCTCGCCCTTGGAGACCACGTAGACCACCGGCCCGAGCTCGTTGCGCTCGAAGCCGCGCACGTCGTTGGGCCCGCCGGCGTAGAATCGCTGCTCGGGCGGGATGAAGCTTCCCCGCTCGGAGGCCACGTCAACCGTGGGCGAGAAGATGGTGCCGCCCCGCAGATGCCAGCTCAGCACCACGTTCCGCGCCACCGGCCGGTACCAGGCCGCGTCGGCCACCACCCGGGTGAACTGCTGAAAGGAGGCGGAGCCCAGGAATCGCGAGCTCACCGCCACCTCCAGCGATTTCAAGCTGCCGCGGGACGGGTCGAGCAGATTGTTGACCCGCGGCACGCTGGCCGTGCCCGTGAGGGTGGCGAGCACCCGGTTCTGCCGCAGCAGGGTCACCACGTCGGGCGTGCAGGCGTTGAACGAAGCGCAAAAGCTCACCTCGGTCGCCTCGGTGCGGCCGTAGTTGAGATTGTACGCCAGCGACAGCGGGATCCGCCGGCGCAGCTGCTCCCGGCGCAACGCGACGGTGGTGCCGGTCTCCCGTCGGAGGTACACCCGGAACTCCGACCGCCGCTCGGTGTACAGCGACACGGCGAGATTGGACGTGGCCGTCAGGAACGCCGGCCGGCGGACGGTGGCGCCGAGGTTGTAGTTCAGCCGCGAGGAGCCGATGGAGTCGTTGGCCGAGGAGCTGCAGATCCCGTTGGCCAGCCCCCAGTCGGTCGGATCGCCGACGCCGACCTTGCTGACCCGGCTGGTGAGGTCGAGCAGCCGGCCGTTGCTACCCAGAAAGTTCCGGGAGGTCCAGGCCAGCCCGCCGCGGAAGCAGTCCTCGGTGCCGTACCCCAGGCTGCCGCGAATCCGCCGGCGCCGGCTCTCGTTCACCTGAACCAGCAGCGGCACGGTATCGGCCCCCGCCTGGAACTCCGCCGAGTCGATGTTGACCGTGGCATAACGGAACAGATCGGACTTGTAGAGGTTCTGCTGGCTCAGCAGCAGCTCGTCCTGCGAGTAGCGCCGGCCGGGACGGGCGACGAGCAGATCCCGTACCAGCGACGTGTCCAGCCGGCGCACCCCGACCACATCCACGCCGCCGATCACCGCCCGCCGGCTGGGCGCCACCTCGAGGCTCACCTGGGCGGCCAGATTGGCGCGGTCGGCCTCGAACCCGGAGAAGACGCTCGCGGAGGGGTACCCCCGGTCGCGCAGGCGGCGCTCGATCGAGTCGGCGGTCGCCTGCATGAGGTAGCGGTTGAAGGGATCGCCCTCCCGCAGCGGCAGGTCGACCACCGCGATGCGGTGCAGCCAGACGGGCAGCGAGTCCAGCCCGGTGATCCGGAGGCTGGTGACCCGCATCGGCTCGCCTTCCACGATGTGGAACGAGATGAACACGCTCTGCGGCTCGCGCCGGACCGTGGTATCGACCTCGGCATTCGGGTACCCGCTCCGGCGATAGAGCACGTGCAGCCGGATGACGTCGCGGCGGAACTCCTCCTGGTCGAAGTACCGCTTGGCCCCGAGGCCCAGCCAGCGAAACAGGAACACCCGGGCGAACCAGCTGGAGTTGGTGGTGCTGATGGCGGCGGCGAGCACTTCGTCGGTGATCGACTGGTTGCCGACGAAGTCGAGACCGCGGACCACCGGCTCCGTCGGCTCCAGCTGGGACCCGGCCTGGGCCTGGAGCGTCGCCGCCAGGAGCAGCGGCGAGAGCAACGCGCAGACACCCGCGACGGCTGCCCTCATCGTGACTCCAGGTGGAATTGACGCCATCTCGTAAGCCCGGTAGTTTGTTCACTTTACGTATAGAATGCAACTGGCTTCGGTGAGTCTCTCACCCTTCGTCCCCACCCTCCTCGCCGCCGGTGGCTTCGCGGCGCCGGCGCTCCAACGCGGTCGCTGGAACGCTCTGCTTCCCGGGACGATCTACCTCCGCGGATGGCCCATGACTGATGAACGGCGGAACGGCGGAACGGCGGCACGGCGGGAGTTTCCCGGTGGGGCGTTCGCGATTCTGTGGCGCATCTGTGCCCTCACGACGATCCTCACCCTGCTGTCCGCCGTGCCGCCGTGCCCCGGTTCCGCCGCCTTCGCCCAATCGCTCGCCAAGCGCCTCGACCGGCGCCTCGATGCCCCGCCGTTCGACAAGAGCCTCTGGGGCGTGTCGGTGGTGGACCAGAACGGCAAGCTGCTGTACGGCCGGAACGATCACCGGCTCTTCACACCGGCCAGCAACGCGAAGCTGATCGTCACCGCGGTCGCGTCGGCTCTGCTTCCCGCGGACTTTACCGTCCGCACCAGCGTGTACCCGGCGGGGCCGGTCGTCGGCGGCGTCCTGCGGGGCGATCTGGTGCTCTACGGCCGGGGCGACCCCGCGTTCAGCCGGCGATGCTATGCCACCGACACCCTGGTGGCGGGGGCGTGCGACCGGGATCCGTTCGCCCGGCTCCGGCTCCTGGCCGACACGCTCAAGGCGCGCGGCATTCGCCAGGTGGCGGGCGACCTGGTGGGCGACGGCAGCTACTTCGAGGCGGCCTCACTGCATCCCGGCTGGGAGCTGTTCGACCTGAGCTGGTGGTACGCCGCGCCGGTCGCCGCCCTGGCCTTCAACGACAACAGCCTCGACTTCACCTGGCAGCCGGGAGTCGCAGTCGGCGCGCCTGCGCTCATCAGCATGTGGCCCGACCTGGGTGACGTCGCCTTCGAGAACCGGACCGTCACGGTCGGGCCCGGCGGGGAGACCGACATCGGCGACCGCTTCTTCCGCCAGCCGGGCACGGCCCAGATATGGGCCGAAGGCACGGTGGCCCTCGATCGCGCCCCCCGGATCGAGTCGTTCGCCGTGGCCGATCCGAACCTCTTCGCGGCCCGCGCGTTCCGCCAGGTGCTGGCGGACGCGGGCATCGCGGTCACCGGCACCACCCGCTCGACCACCGACTCCGCCGCCTATGCCGCGGCCCGCTCGCTCCCGCCGCTGGCGGAGACGGTTTCCCGTCCGCTCCGGGACTGGATCTTTCCGATCCTCAACACCAGCCAGAACCTCTTCGCCGAGATGCTGCTGAAGCAGCTCGGCAGGCGCTTCGGCGGGAGCGGCTCCTGGAAGGAGGGGTTGGCGGTGGAGCGCCGGTTCCTCATCGACTCGGTCAGACTCGACTCCACCGAGTTCCACCTGTCGGACGGCTCCGGTCTCTCCAGCGAGAACCTGATGTCGCCCCAGGGCTTCACCCGGCTGCTGGGCTACCTGCGCGGGCACCCGCGCTTCTCGACCTTCGCGCCAGGGCTGCCCCGGGCCGGCGGCACCGGGAATCTGAGAACTCGCTTCGTCGGGACCGCGCTGGCCGGCCGGGTGCGCGCCAAGACCGGCAGCATCGCCGGCGTCAACACCCTCTCGGGCTACGTCGAGCAGCCCGACGGCAAGACCCTGGTGTTCTCCGTCGAGGTGAATCATCATGCCCAGCCGACCCGGGCGGTGCTCGGGACCATCGACAGCGTGGTCGTCGAGATCGGCAAGGGGCGGTAGCGGGCGCCGCCACGTCTCCTTCGGTCGAGGTAGGAATGCTCCTTCTGCTGATCCGGCACGCCCACGCCGAAAACCGCGACGCCGCGCGATGGCCCGACGACCGGGACCGCCCGCTCACCGAGAAGGGCCGCGCCGTCCACCGCGACGTCAGCCGTTTCCTTCGCAAGCGCGACCTGTCGCCCAGCCTGGTGCTCACCAGCCCGTGGACCCGCGCCATGCAGACCGCCGAGATCCTGGTCGAGGTGGCGCGGGTGGGTCAGGCGCCGGTGCCGTGCGAGCCGCTGGCCGATGATCCCGACCTGATCCGGCTCCAGGACTTCACCGGGAACCAGCCCGCCGGGGCGACCATCGCGATGGTAGGGCACTCGCCGTGGATGGAGGACCTCGCGTCGCTGCTGCTCGGCGGCGGCAGCCAGGGTGTCAGAGTCGACTTTCCCAAGAGCGGCGTTCTGGGGCTCCAGCTCGATCGGCTGGAGCCGGGGGCGGGGGAGCTGCGGTTCTTCCTTCGGCCCAAGATGGCGGAAAGGAAGCAGGCGAAGGGGAAAGAGTGATCAGTCCTCGCTCTGCCCGAAAATCGCCAGATTCGAGGAGTGCCCCGGGTTCACCTTGGCCTTGGGATTGATATAGTGCACCGCGTTGTTGACCGCGATGCATGCCTCCGCGGCGCCGGTGGCGATGAGTTTCAGCTTGCCGGGGTAGCTGGTGATGTCGCCGGCGGCGTAAATGCCGGGCACGTTGGTCGCCATCACCTGGTCCACCTTGATATCGGCCTTTTCGGTATCCAGGCCCCAGGCCTTGATCGCGCCGAGATCGGAGTGGAATCCGAGCAGCGGGATCACCACGTCTACCTCGAAGGTCTCCTCCTCCTTGGTCTTGCTGTTCCGGATCGTGACCGCCTCCACCCGTCCGTTGCCGTGCAGCATCTTCACCTCCCAGAACGTCCTCAGCTCGCACCGGCCGCCGCGCTGCAGCTCCTGCACCTGGTTGATCGTCGCCTGGTGGGCCCGGAAGCCGTCACGGCGATGGATCAGCATGACGGAGCTCGCGATGCCCTGGAGATTCACCGCCCAGTCGAAGGCGGAGTCGCCGCCGCCCACCAGCAGCACCTTTTTCCCCTCGAACTGGCGCGGGTCCAGGACCTTGAAGTAGAGCCCCTTCTCCTCGAAGCGGTCCTCGTCCTCGATCCCCAGCCGCCGGGCCTCGAAGGCGCCGATCCCGGCGGCGATGACGATCGTGCGCGAGGGATAGTCGCCGTCGGAGGTTTCGAGCACGAAATGCCCGATGCCGTCGTCCTCGACCCGGCGGAGCCCGGTGACGATCTCGCCCAGGTGGGTGGTGGCGCCGAACTGGAGTCCCTGCGCGGCCATGTCCCGGACCAGATCCTTGGCCAGGATCTTGGGGAAGCCCGCCACGTCGAAGATGTACTTCTCGGGGTAGAGGGCCATGAGCTGGCCGCCGAGCGCCGGCAGGGCGTCGATGATGCGGGCCGACGCGCCCCGCATGCCGGCGTAGAACGCGGCGAACAGGCCGGTGGGCCCTCCGCCGATGATCGAGATGTCCCTGATCTCCTGTTCCGCCACTGCCACTCCCGCCGCTGAGGTGAGCCCGTTCGGTAAGACGCATAAATATAACGCAGCCGGCCCGCCGCCCTTCCCCGCCCGCCCCCGCGCCCTCACATTGCGCGCCATGCGCCGCCACCTCTCCACCGGTCTCGCCGTGGCTCTGGCCGGTAGCCATTCTCGGCTGCGCCGCCGGGGGCGGCGTCGAACGCCTGCTCCACGAGCTGCCCCCCACGCCGCTCGACTCGATACCCGTCGCCAGCGACGTCCGCCTGGATTCGGCCGGCTATCTCGCCGGCAGCTTCGTGGGCGAGGGCACCAGCCGCGAGATCCATCTCCTCTCCAGCGATACCGTCCTCATCGAGGCCCTGGCGCGCCGCTTCCGGCCGGAGCTGCTTTCAGGACGAGTCCGGGCTGTGGGTCAACCTGCGGCGCGATCGGGTGGTCGCCCTCACCGGCGGCGAGCGGCGGCGCAGCGTGGCGGGACGGGGACCCCGCGCGGCCCTCGCCATGGTCGGCTCGCCCCTGGGGCACACCGAGGTCACGTTGTCGCAGGTGTTGTTGCGGGGAGGGCGGTGCAGCGAGCGCGGCGCCCGCGGCGCCAGAGCCGAGTTGATCGTGCGGCCCGATGCCGCCGGCGGACGACCCCCCGCTCCGCGGCCCCGTGCTCGGCACCTTCCTGTCGGCCGGTGAGTCCGGGCCGCCGCGAGCGCGGCCTGGTCCGGCGGCCGCAGCTTCCCGAGCCGTCGCTGCGGCTGGTGAGCCAGCTGGTCCAGCGCACCGGCCTGTACCTCGACTCCACCTTTGCCGCGCGCTATCCCGCGCTCCAGCTCAGGCCGCTGCATTCCGGGCGGATCGAGATCAACACCCTGGCGGACCTCGACGCGGCCGACGTCATCGCGTTCCGGGCCGACGGCGGCCGGGTCCGCTACGCCGTCTCCCTGCGGCAGCGGCGGGTGGTCGGCGGGCGCGACACGCTGGTGGCCACCGGGGTCATGGCGTGGGACAGCGCCGGTGCCTGGCGCCAGGAGATCTTTCATCCCACGTTGCTCTCCTCCACCGGCGGCCGGCTCGACGCCTACGGGCCGCTGGGCCGCCCGGTCTACTGGCGGCGGCTCCAGCCCATCAGCGACGTCGTCTACCGCCGCGACAACATCTGGATGGAACAGGTCAACGTCCGCGACGGCCGCGTCGTGTGGGGGATCATTCAGCCCGGAGGCAACGTGGTGGTGGCGGCGGCGGAAGTGGAAGGAGTCTGCGGGTGAAGATCTACACCAGGACCGGCGACGGCGGCGAGACCGGCCTGTTCGGCGGCGGCCGAGTGAGGAAAGATCACCCCAGGACCTCGGCGTACGGCGACGTGGACGAGCTCAACTCGGCGGTCGGATTGGCGCGGGCCACCGCGCCGCTCGAGCTGTTCGACGATCTGCTGGAGGCGGTCCAGCGGGATCTCTTCTCCATCGGCGGACGGCTCGCCACCCCCGAGCCCGAGAAGGTGGCCCGGAGCCTGGAGAAGGCCGTGCTCCCGCCCGAGCGGGCGGAATCGTTCGAGCGGGCGATGGACGACGCGGAGCGGGAGCTGCCCCCGCTCCGCGCCTTCGTGCTCCCCGGCGGCACCCCCAAGGCCGCGGCGCTGCACCTGGCCCGGACGGTCTGCCGCCGGGCGGAGCGCAGCGTGGTGCACCTGGCCCGGGAAGACGAAGTGCCGCCCGAAATCCTGGTCTACCTCAACCGCCTCTCCGACCTCCTCTTCACCCTGGCGCGGTCTGGCCAATCATCGCGCCGGGTCCCCGGACCTCACCTGGTGACTGTCGTCGTCGTCCGGCACTCGCAGGGCAGCTATCCGGTCTACATCGAGCCCGGCGTTCTCGGCCGCCTGGGCGAGCTGGTGGGCGAGCACCTGCCCGGCCGCCGCGTCGCCCTGATCGCGGACGCGACGGTGGAGGGACTCTACCGCGGCGGCCGTCTGGGAACGGCCTCGTGGGAGGGGGAGACGCTCACCTTCCCCGCGGGCGAGCGGTCGAAGACCCGGGAGACCTGGAGCCGCCTCACCGACGAGTTGCTTCGCCGGGGCTACGGTCGCGACAGCGGCATCGTGGCGCTCGGCGGCGGGGTCGCGGGCGATCTCGCCGGATTCGTCGCCGCGACCTACCTCCGCGGCGTGCCCTACCTCCAGGCGCCCACGTCCCTGCTCGCCATGCTCGACGCGTCAGTGGGCGGCAAGACCGGCGTGGACACCGCCGAGGGGAAAAACCTGATCGGTGCCTTCCATCCGCCGGTCGCGGTGCTGGCCGATCCCCGCGCGCTCGCCACCCTGCCCGACCGTGACTACCGGGCCGGCCTGGCCGAAGCAGTGAAGCACGGACTGATCGCCGACCGGGAATACTTCGAGTGGATGGAACGGGAGGTCGGGCGGCTGCTGGCCCGCGACGCCGCCGCACTGCAGCAGCTGGTCCGCCGCAGCGTGGAGATCAAGGCCGCGGTGGTGGGCGACGACGAGCGCGAGGCGGGACGTCGCGCGATCCTCAACGCCGGCCACACCGTGGCCCATGCCCTCGAGCGGGAAACCGGCTACCGCCTGGCGCACGGCGAGGCGGTGGGCCTGGGTCTGGTTGCCGAAGCGGCGCTCGCCGCGGGACTGGGACTGGCGACTCCGGAAGCGGGAGCGCGGGTGACCACGCTGCTCGGACGCCTTGGCCTTCCCACCCGCCTGCCTGAGCCGGTCGCGCCCGATCGGCTGATCGCCGCGATGAGTCACGACAAGAAGAATCGCGCCCTCGGTATCCGGTTCGCCTTGCCCCGGGGAGTGGGCGCAATGGGGCCGGGGCCCGACTGGACCACCGAAGCGGGGGAGCCCGCCATCCGTGCCGCCCTTGCCGCAATATCGTAAGTAACTGATTTTCAAGAGCTTGGGTTCATAGTACCGGGCGCCCCGCGTGGATAAATCGGGGCGTGGGTGGACAAAGTCACGAACCGTTTGTCCACAAACGTTTTGTGATGTGGAAATCGGTTTTTGCTTGACCCGCAATGCCGTAAACCCTATATTGACTAACCTTTCCAGCCTTTCTGGCCGCCCAAAACATAGTTGCTGCCCACGCCACCTCCTTCGAGGGTGATCATGGCCCACGTCCGTACTGGGAAAGCCCGCGCATTGCTCCGGTCCAGCCCGTCCGGCTCGTTCGACCAGTACCTCCTCGACATTCAGAAGCTGCCCATGATCACCGACCCCGAGGAGGAGAAGCGCCTGGCGCGCCGGGCTCTCGCCGGGTGATGAGGTGGCCGCGGAGCGACTGGTCACTGCCAACCTCCGGTTCGTGATCTCGTACGTGAAGAAGTATCAGGGGCACGGGCTCGATCTCTCCGAGCTGGTGGCGATCGGCAACGAAGGCCTGCTCAAGGCGGTCCGGAAGTTCGACCCCGACCACGGCGTCAAGTTCATCTCCTACGCGGTCTGGTGGGTGCGGCAGGCGGTGCTCAAGGCGCTCGCCGAGCAGACCCGAAGCGTGCGGATTCCGCTCAACCAGAACTCCGCCCTGGTTCGGATGGCGCGGACGCAGAGCTTCCTGGCCCAGGAGCTGGGACGCGAGCCGACCGATGAGGAAGTCGCGATCGCGCTCAACGACACGGTGGACAACATCCGTTCCGCCCGGCGGATGACCTCCACCGAGGTCTCGCTCGACGCCCCGGTCGAGCGGCAGGACCGGGGGGCCAGCACCTTCGGCGAGCGGGTGGCCGGCAACGGCCAGCACGAGATCGAGGAGATGACCGACACTCGGCTCCAGCGCGAGTTCATCGACAAGCTCTTCCAGCGCCACCTCACGCCCCGCGAACGCAAGATCCTCTCGCTCTACTACGGCCTGGAGGAAGGGTCCGAGGCCCTCACGCTGGAAAAGATCGGCGCGTTGCTCGGCGTGACCCGCGAGCGCATCCGCCAGATCCGCGAGCGTGCCTTCGAGAAGCTCCGCGACAGCGCCGACGTGCGGGCGCTCCGAGGGTTCTGGGGAGCGGCGTAGCGGGCGGACCGGCGGAACGGGGACGGAAGGCAAAGTGGCGCTTCGCGCAATTGGCGAGGCGCCATTTTACTTCCTCCCGCCTTCGCTAGATTCCGCCTCATGCCGTTCCGCCTTCCCATCTTCCCCCTATCCGTGGTCCTTTTTCCCGGCACGCCGCTTCCATTGCACATCTTCGAGCCGCGGTACCGGCGGATGGTGGCGGACTGTCTGGAGGGCGACCGGCGCTTCGGCATCACGCCGGTGGGCCCGGCCGAGGCCATACCGGAGCCGGGGACAGTCGGCTGCGTCGCCGAGATCCGGGTGAACCAGGAGTTGCCGGACGGGCGCTCCAACATCGTCGTGCTCGGTGCCGAGCGCTTCGTCCTGACCCGGGCGCTGGAGGAGACGGCGCCGTATTTCGTCGCCATGGTGCAACCCTTCGACGAGGCGCCGGGCAGCGAGCCGCCGGGCGAGACCGCGGCCCGCCTGCGCGAGATGTTCACGGGGTACTACGCGCTGCTGCGCCAGCTCAACGATGTCGAGCCCGAGGATCCCAACCTGCCCGACGAGGCCGTCGGGCTCTCCTTTCACGTCGCCGCGGCCATCGAGTGCGACCCGGGCGTGAAGCAGCGGCTCCTGGTGGAGCGCTCCACCACCCGCCGGGTCGAGGCGTTGCTGATGCTGGTGCCGATTCTCACCGCGACCGTCGAGTCCGCGCTCCGGATCCACCGCCGGGCCCATACCAACGGCCGGGGCGGTGGCCGGGCCGATGTGATCACCGAGCCATGACCCCGGATATGGTGAAGGCCCTGGGCCGGATCGTGGGGCCCCGGTGGGTGCGTCACCGCCGGGCGGAGCTGGCGACCTACGCCATGGACGGCCTCCCCACTCGCGAGTCGTATCCCGGCGTGGTCGTGATGCCGGGGTCGGCCGCCGAGGTTCGGGACCTGGTGCGCCTCCTCCATCTCACCGGCACGCCCTTCGTCGCCCGGGGCGCCGGCACCGGTCTCTCGGGCGGGGCGGTGGCGGATCCGGACGCGGTGCTCATCGCCCTCACCCGGATGAACCGCATCCTCGAGGTGGATCCGGTCCGGCGGCGCGCCCGGCTCCAGCCCGGCGTGGTGAACGCGCGCCTCTCCGAGGCGGTCGCGCCCCACGGCCTGCACTACGTGCCCGATCCCTCCAGTCAGGCGGCGTGCACCGTCGGCGGCAACGTCGCCGAAAACGCCGGTGGACCGCACTGCCTCAAGTACGGCGTGACCACCAATCACGTCGTCGAGCTGGAGGTGGTGCTGCCCGACGCGAGCGTCGTCCGGCTGGGCTCGCGGCAGGGCGAGCCCTGGGGGCCCGATCTGGTCGGGCTCTTCGTGGGCAGCGAGGGCATGTTCGGAATCGCCACCGAGATCGTGGTCCGGCTCGAGCCGATCCCCTCGAGCGTCCGCACCATGCTGGCGGATTTCCCGACGGTGCGGCAGGCCAGCGAGGCGGTGTCGGCGATCATCGGCGCCGGCATCGTCCCGGCGGCGCTCGAGATGATGGACCGGGCGTGCGTGGCCGCGGTGGAGGCGTCCATCTACGCCGCGGGATACCCGACCGACGCCGCCGCCGTGCTGCTGGTGGAGCTCGACGGCAGCGGCGACGCGGTCGAGGCCGAGGCCGCTACCGTGGCCGCCATCCTGCGCCAGCGCGGCGCGCGCGAGGTGCGGAGCGCCTCGAGTCCGGCCGACCGGGCCCGGCTCTGGCAGGGCCGGAAGAAGGCGTTCGGCGCGATGGGCCGGATCGCGCCCGACCTCGCGGTCCAGGACGCGGTGGTGCCGCGCTCCGCCCTGCCGGACATCATGGACCAGATCGAGGAGATCCGCGGGCGTCACGGGCTCTCCATCAGCAACGTCTTTCACGCCGGGGACGGCAATCTGCATCCCAACATCAGCTTCGACCGCCGCGATCCGGACGTGGCCGGCCGGGTCCAGGTCGCCTGTCGCGAGATCATGGCCGCCTGCGTGGCGGCCGGCGGCAGCATCACCGGCGAGCACGGCGTCGGCTCCGACAAGATCGACTACATGCCGCTCATCTTCGACGGCGAGACCCTGGCCGCGATGCGCGCCGTGCGCCTCGTCTTCGACCCCGACGAGCGGGCCAACCCCGGCAAGGTGGTGCCGCTGCACGCCTGCCGCGAATGGCGCGCGACACCGGCGGCACGGGGGGCGCGATGACCGACGTCATCTTCGGCCGGCTCCGCGCGCTGCTGGGGACCGCCGGCGTGGAGCGCGACGCGTCCGGCCTGCCCCGGGCCACGCCGGAGTCACCCGATGCGCTCTCGCTGGTCTGCCGGCTGGCGCACGACGAGGGCTGGAAGATCCGGGTCGAGGGCAACGGCACCTGGCTCCCCTCCGACGCCCCGGCCGACCTCGCGGTCAGTACCCGGGCACTCGACCGGGTGCTGTCGGTGAGTCCCGCCGACCTGGTCGCGACGGTGCAGTCGGGCACCTCGCTGGAGGCGCTGCGCCGGCGTCTGGCGGAGGACGGCATGTGGCTCGCGCTCGATCCGCCCGGCCGGCCGGAGCGGAGTCTCGGATCGGTGATCGCCACCGCCACGTCGGGACCGCTCCGTCATGGCTTCGGCCCGGTGCGCGACCACGTCCTCGGCTGCACGGTGGCGACCGGCGACGGCCGGCTGGTCCGCGCGGGCGGGCGGGTCGTGAAAAACGTGGCCGGCTACGATCTCACCAAGCTGCAGGTGGGCGGCTTCGGCGGCTTCGGGATCCTCGCCGAGGTCCACCTGCGGCTCCGCGCCTTGCCCCGCGCCGACGTCACGATGACCGCCCGGGGGCCGCGCGACGGGCTCACCTCCGCGGCACGCGATCTCCTCGCGGACCAGGTGATGCCCGGTACGCTCGAGCTCCTGTCCCCCGCGCTCGCCGGAGAGCCGGACTGGACCCTGGCCGCCCGATTCGCCGGAACCGACGCGGCGGTGCAGGCCGACGTGCGCCGGTTGAGCGCCCGAACCGAGCCCGGCTGGCAGCCGCTCCCCACGGAGCGCACCGCCGCCTTCTGGAGCCTGGTCGCGCGCGGCAGCCTGGGCGGGCCCATCACCCTGCGCCTCGGCGTGCTGGGCAACGGGATCGACGAGACCATCGATCTCCTGGCGCACGACCTCGACGAGGGTCTGGTCAGCGCCGGGGCGGGGGCCGGTATGATCCGCTGGACCGGCGACGCCCCGGTCGAGCGCCTTCGCGCCCTGCGGCGCGCCGCCGCCTCCCGCGAAATCCCGATGACGCTCGAGCGGGCCCCGTGGCCGGTGCGCCACGCCCTGGGGCACTTCGGGGCCTACCGCGAGGGCGTGGGCCAGCTGGTCGGCCGACTGCGCGATAGCTTCGACCCGGGCCATTCGCTGAGCGTGGCGCTGGAGGGGGCGGAGTGACCGACCCCCTCGCCCCCTGCGTCCACTGCGGATTCTGTCTCCCCTCCTGCCCCACCTACCTCGCGACCGGCGACGAGGCCGACAGCCCCCGCGGTCGCATCGTGCTCATGCGGGCGCTGGAGCGGAACGAGATCGGCTCCGACGACGCGGCGCTGGCGCAGCACCTCGACGCCTGCCTCGGCTGCCGCGGCTGCGAGCCGGTCTGCCCCTCCGGCGTCGCCTACGGCCGCGGGCTGGAGTCGGCGCGCGAGCGGCTGTTCGAGGAGCGCGGGCTTCCGCCCCTGGCCCGCGCGGTGCTCGGCGTGTTCCGCAGCGAGGCGCTCTGGCGTCCGCTGTTCACCGCGGCCCGCGCCCTTCGCGCGACGGGCGTGCCGCGCCGGATGGCCGGAGCCGGCCGGGTCGGGTTTGGCATGGGGATGCTCGCGGCCAGCCGGCCGCGCCGTCGGAGCGATGCCCCCCTTGATCCCGCCGGGGGTGAGGGTTCGCGCCCGACCGTCGCGCTGTTCAAGGGCTGCGTCATGGACACCCTCTTCCGCCACGTCAACGACGCGACCCGGCGTACCCTGGTGTTCAACGGCTACCAGGTGATCGAGGTCGAGGGGCAAAGCTGCTGCGGCGCGCTGCACCAGCACGCCGGCGATCGCGCAGCCGCGGCCGCCCTCGCGCGCCGCAACGTCGCCGCGCTGGCCGGGTCGGCCGATTACATCGTGACCAACAGCGCCGGCTGCGGCGCGCTGCTCAAGGAGTACGGCCATCTCCTGGAGGATGACGAGGCGGAGGCGGTGGCCGCGAAGGTCCGCGACGTCAGCGAGCTGCTGGCCCTGGCGGGGCCGCGCGGGGGCGCGCCGCTCGAGCTGGACGTGGCGTACGACGCCCCCTGCCATCTGCAGCACGCCCAGGGGGTGCACGAGGCGCCGCTGGCCGTGCTCGGCGCGATTCCCGCGCTGCGGCTGCGGTTGCTGCCGGGCTCGGACCGCTGCTGCGGCAGCGCGGGCATCTATTCGGTGCTGCGGCCCGCCATGGCGCGGGCGGTCCTGGACCCCAAGATCGAGGCCATCGCGGCCGCCACGCCGCAACCGGATCTGGTGGCCACCGGGAACCCCGGATGCCTGATGCAGATCGGCGCCGGCCTCCAGGCCGCCGGTCTCGACATCGCGGTGGCCCATCCGGTGGAGCTGCTGGACTGGAGTTATCGCGCCCGGGAGGGCGGGAGCCGCGACGACTAGAAGTCGTTTCGCCTTTTGCCCCCCTTCCCTGTTATTTGTTAGGCAATGGCCTCCGGCATTCTCTTCGACTTCAACGGCGTCATCATCGACGACGAGCCGCAGCACTGCGACGCGCTGATCGCCACCCTCGCCGAGTACGGTTATCCGCTGGACCGCGAGACGTACTACCGCGATTACCTCGGCTTCGACGACCGCGAGTGCTTCCGCTTCACCTTCGCCCGCAACGGTGAGCCGGTGGAGGAGGCCCGGCTGCGGGAGGCGATCGAGCGGAAGAGCGCGCACTACGAGCGTGCCATCCGGGCCGACATGCGCCTGGTGTCCGGCGCGGCGGACTTCGTCGAGGCCGCGGCGCTCGAGGGCCACCAGCTCGCCATCGTGTCGGGGGCCCTTCGACGGGAGATCGCCCTGGTGCTCGACCTCGCCGGACTCGCACCCCACTTCGCCGAGATCGTCGCCGCGGAGGACGTGACCGCCTGCAAGCCCGACCCCCAGGGATTCAATCGGGCGCGCGAGGCGCTGGGGCTCCCGGCCGGCCGGTGCGTCGTGATCGAGGATTCGCTTCCCGGCCTCGCCGCCGCCCGCGCCGCGGGATTGCGCTGCGCCATGCTCTCGACCTCGCACGCCGAAGATGCCATCGCCGGGGGCGACGTGGTCTGGCAGGATTTCGTCGGCCGGGAGCCGGACCAGCTGCCCTGGGCCCATGCCTGACCTCGACCTGACCATCGAGCGGGACCGCCTCGACACGGTGCGGCGCGGGGCCGCGGTCGTGCTGGACCATCCCACGATCTTCCGCATCACGGGCCCGGGGGCGCTCGCCTGCCTCCAGGGAATCTTCACCAACGACCTCGATCACCCGGGGGACGGCAGCCTGACCTACGGCGCCATGCTGACGCCGAAAGGGATGATCGTGGTGGACGCCTGGGTCCTCCGGCAGGCCGGCGCGCTCACCGTGATCGCGCCGGGCACCGGCCGGGAGGCCCTGCTGCAGATCTTCCAGCGGACGCTCCCGCCACGCCTCGCCAAGGCGGCGGACGCGACCGGAGAGTCCGCCGTCGCCTGGGTGCTCGGCGCCCACGGCTTTCACACGCTGGTGCAATCCGGTATCGAGGCGCCCGAGGCGGCCGGGCGGCTGATCGAGCACGACGGCACGCCTGGTCCGCTGGTGGTCGCCCTCGGGCCCGAGGCGGCGCCGTTCGCGGCGCTGTTGTCGGGGCCGGGACCGGCGGTGGAGGCGGCGGTGCGGCGGCTGCTCATGGCGGGCGCGCTCCGAGGCGACGAGCGCGATCTGCACGCCGCGCGGATCCTGGCGGGATGGCCTGCCCTGGGGGTCGAGATCGACGAGAAGACCCTCCCGCAGGAGGTCCGCTACGACGAGATCGGGGGGGTATCGTACACCAAGGGGTGCTACACCGGGCAGGAGACGGTGGCCCGGATTCACTTCCGGGGTCACACCAACCGGGAGCTCCGAGGCCTCGCATGGCCCGAGCCCGGCACGCCCAACGGACGGGCCGTCGTCGCGCGGGAGAAGGAGGTCGGCACCGTGCGCTCCACGCTCACGGTGGATGGCCGCACCCTCGGGCTCGCGCTGGTGCGGCGCGAGGTCGAGCCCGGCGCCCAGGTCGTCGCGGGCGGCCGCGGCGCCCGGGTGGTCAGCCTGCCCTTCGGCGGAGATGAGCTGGATGAGTGAAAGAAATCGGGCCCCGAGCGCAGCCCGGGGCCCGACAAGACGACACTGCCGCGCAGAGCTAGTGGGCGGTGTCGCGAGCCATCGTGGTGTCGGACTGCATCATGCTGGTGTCGTGCGACATGCCCATGCCGGTATCGGCAGGCGCCATCTCGCCCGTGGTTTCGGCGGGCGGCATGTCCGCGGCCGGCTTCTCGCCACACGCTGCGAGCGCCAGAACGGCGGACATCAGAAGCAGCTTCTTCATCTGTTACTCCTTAACGGGGTTAGTGGACCGACCAAGCTCCGGGGCAAGCTACGGCACGGCCGCCGGTTTCACGAGGGGCGAAGCTACCCAGCTACCCGGGTTTGTCAAGCCGCCACGCTTCGGGCCCGCTTCGGCCAAAAATCGAAAGACGTTGTGCTACAATGACTTCCAAGACTACGACACACCGGCGAGCGACCTCCGACATGTCCGAGCCACGCACTCTGGGTGACCTCAAGAACAGCCGCTGGGCCGAGCCTCCCCTGCGGGGACGCACGGTCCGGGACGAGATTCGCGCCAACCTCATGACTCGGCTCGAGTCGGGCGGGACCCTCTTCCCGGGCATCGTCGGCTACGAGGACACCATCATGCCCCAGATCGTCAACGCGCTCCTCGCGCGGCACCACTTCATCCTGCTCGGCCTCCGGGGCCAGGCGAAGAGCCGGATCCTCCGCGAGCTGACCGGCCTGCTGGACGAGCGGATCCCGGTCGTCGCCGGCAGCGAGGTGAACGACGACCCCTTCGCGCCGATCTCGAAGTACGCGCGCGACATGCTCGGGGAGTGCGGCGACGAGACCCCGATCGCCTGGCTGCGCCGCGACCAGCGCTACGTCGAGAAGCTCGCCACCCCGGACGTCACCATCGCCGACATCATCGGCGACGTGGACCCGATCAAGGCGGCGCGCGGCGGGCACCTGCTGTCCGACGAGCTCACGATGCACTACGGAATGCTGCCGCGCGCGAACCGCGGCATCTTCGCCCTCAACGAGCTGCCCGACCTCAGCGGCAAGGTGCAGGTGGGACTGTTCAACATCATGCAGGAGGGCGACGTCCAGATCAAAGGCTATCCGGTCCGGCTGCCGCTCGACGTGCTCCTCTCCTTCACCGCCAACCCCGAGGACTACACCGCGCGCGGCAAGATCATCACGCCGCTCAAGGACCGCATCGGCTGCGAGATCATCACCCATTACCCCGGGACCGTGCAGCTCGGCATGGAGATCACCGCGCAGGAGGCCTGGACCGCGCGCGGCGGCGCCGCGCTCGACGTCCCCGACTTCGTGCTCGAGGTGATCGAGCGGATCGCCTTCGAGGCGCGGGAGGACAAGCGGGTCGACAAGCGGTCGGGAGTGAGCCAGCGGATGCCGATCAGCGTGCTGGAGAACGTCGTGTCCAACGCCGAGCGGCGGGCGATGGCGTTCGGGGAGGCGCCGGTCGTGCCGCGGGTGAGCGACGTGTACGCCGCGGTGCCCTCGATCACCGGCAAGCTGGAGCTGGAGTACGAGGGCGAGCTGCAGGGCGGCGACGCCATCGCGCGGGAGCTCATCCGCCGGGCGGCGGGCAAGGTGCTGGAGGAGCGGGCCGGCGGCGCCGACCTGGCGAGGATCGTGGCCTGGTTCGACCAGGGCGGCGCGCTCAAGGTCCCCGGTGACGAGCGCTGCGAGCTGTGCTACCAGGGCTTCAGTGTGGTGCCCGGGCTGCTCGACATCGTGAGCGAGGTGGGGCTCTCGCCCAAGTCCGACCATCCCCGCGCGGTCGCGGCGTGTGAGCTGGTCCTCGAGGGGCTGGCGGCGCACAAGCGGATCAGCCGCTCCGAAGAGCTGGGCTACAGCCGCGCCAAGCCGGAGCGGCGCGAGCCCGGGTATGGAAAGGGAGGCATGTCCTTCGGGTAACGGAAACCGCTCACCCCGCCGGCCGGCCCCACCCCAACTGCTCCGCCCGGCAGACGATCGCGCCGGCCGCCCCCTCGAGCCCCAGTGCGCCGGTGTTCAGGACCATGTGGTAGTTGACCGGATCGGTCCACTCGCGGTCGTAATACTGGCGATGGTACCGTGCCCGCATCTTGTCGGTGTCGTCCATGACCCGTTCCGCCTCCTCGGCGGGGATGCCGAGGCGTCCGGAGGCGATGCCGATGCGATAGTCGCGCGGCGCGACCAGCCGCACGTGCAGCGCGTCGCCCTGGCGGGCCAGCACCGCCGGGGCGGCGCGCCCGACCAGCACCACCCGCCCGCCCTGGGCGATCTCTTCCACCACCCGTTCCGTGATCCGCACCAGGTCGGCCTCGGGCAGGGTCACCACCGTGCCGCCCGCCTCCGGCGGCACCGGCAATTCCGGCGTGCTGGCGACGATGGTCTGCGCCAGACGCTCGATGAACGATGGCACCCGCTCCTCCCGGGACGCCACGTCCTCCGGTGTGAGCCCGGCCCGGGCCGCGACCAGCTCCACCAGCTCGTTGTCCACCACCCGCCACCCCAACGCCGCCGCGACCTTCCCCGCGACCGCCGACCCACCCGCGCCGAACTGCCGGGAAATTGTGATGAGCATGGAAGAAAGGTAGCGGAAGGACGGCACGGCGGAACGGCGGCGGACGCGCGGAAGGGGGAAGGGCGGTACGGCGGTAGGTCATCTCAGGGGGAGGCAGGGAGCCTCCGCCCCGCCACCGGCGTCTTCCGCCATTCCGCCGTTCCGCCGTTCCGCCGACGACGTTGAATTCGCCGTGCCACTGACCCCTTCCGCCCGCCCGCCGGTCCGCCCGTCCGCCCGCATCGCCCACCCCACAATGCCCGCTATCAGCACGCAGGCCGCGCCGCCCAGGGCAAAGGCCACCCGTGCGCCGTAGTGCTCAGAGACCCACCCCACCTGGAACGCTCCGAACGGCGCCATGCCCAGGACCACGAACGAATAGAATCCCATCACCCGTCCCCGGAGCTCGTCGGGCGCCTGGAGCTGGAGCATCGTGTTGGCCAGAATTCCGTTCATCGCCATGAGGCAGCCGGCCACCGTGAAGAGCGCCAGCGCCGACCAGAACTCCGGCGCGAACGCGGCGGCGGCGAGGAACAAGCCGAAGATCGCGAAGGTGCCGATCAACAGCCGGCCGCTTCTGCTCCGACCGCCCATGGCCGCCATCCCGATCGCCCCCACGGCCGCTCCCAGGCCGACGGCCGAGACGATCGCGCCGTAGCCTCCCGCGTCCAGCCCCAGCACGTCGCGGGCGAACACCGGCATCATCGGCAGGAAGGAATAGCCGAAGATGCTGAACCCGGCGATGATCGTCACCAGCGCCCGGGGCCACCTGTTGCCGAAGATGTAGCCGAATCCCTCCTTGAGCGCGCCGAACGCCGGGACCCGTAATGGCACCGCCGGGCGCCGCACCCGCATCAGCACCAGCCCCACGATCACCGCCAGATAGCTGGCCGCGTTGAGATAGAAACAGACCGCCAGCCCCACCGTCGCGATCAGCGCTCCGGCGATGGACGGCCCGATGACCCGCGCCACGTTGAACGCGCTCGAGTTGAGGGCGATGGCGTTCATCAGGTCCTCCCGGCCCACGATCTCGCTCACCATCGCCTGCCGGGTCGGGACCTCGAACGCGGAGAGCAGGCCGTAGAACGCGGCCAGCCCCATCACCAGGTGCACCGTGATCCAGCCCTGGTGCGTCAACACCGCGAGGGCGAGCGCCTCGAGCAGCATGAGGCACTGGAGCAGCAGCACCATCCGCCGCTTGTCCACCCGGTCCGCCACCACACCGCCGTAGAGGGTGAACAGCAGGATCGGCAGGGAGCCCAGCGCCGTCACCAGGCCCACCGCGAACGCGGAGTCGGTCAGCTGGAGCACCAGCCAGCCCTGCGCGACGGTCTGCACCCAGGTTCCGCTCTGGGAAATCAGCTGCCCTCCGAGGAAGAGCCTGAAGTCGCGGTGGCGGAGAGCGGAGAAGACGGAGGAGGGAGGGGTGAGCACGGGGGAAAAGTGGTGGGAAACGCGCGCGGAGTGAAGCGTGCGGCGGCCAGGCGCGACCGGCGAGTGGCGGGTCGCAAGGCCCGTTGCTGGGGCCCCGGGCCGGGACTATGATCAATCAGGGACGATTACTCCGTCCCGCTCCTGACCTCACCTATCCCGGCCGGCGCATGCGCTTTACGACCTACTCCAAGTACCACCCCGAGTTGGCCGACGCGGTCAACCTTCAGGGCCTGCTCGATCAGCTCGGCGACTTCCTGCTCCAGTCGGGGTTCGCGGGCGGCTCGCCGTCGTTCTGGCACGACGAGGGGTCCGAGGGGGAGCGGTCGCTGGAGTCGCTGCGCCAGGCGATTCTCCAGGCGCTGATGGAGTCGGGCCAGCTGAGCAAGGACATGCTCAAGGTGCTGCGCGGGGAATCCACCGGCGACGAGGAGCGCGACCGGCAGGTCGAGCGCGACCTGGGCGAGCTGCTCGACCGCATCGTGCAGCGCCTCATCGAGGAGGGCTACCTCAACGTGGGCCAGGCGCCGGAGGTCCCGGAAGGCTACCAGTCCATGTTCGGCCCCGGCGGACAGGCCCACTCCGCCGCGCAGCAGGTCCAGTTCAACCTGACCGAAAAGGGCATCGATTTCCTGGGCTACAAGACCCTGAAGAGCCTGCTGGGGAGCGTCGGCAAGTCGAGCTTCGGCGCCCACGACACCCCCTACCTCGCCACCGGCGTCGAGGCGGAAGGCGTGAGCAAGCCGTACGAGTTCGGCGACGTGCTCAACCTCGACGTCCCGGCGACCCTCACCAACGCGATCGCGCGCGAGGGGCTCGGCGTCCCCATCAACATCGAGTACGGGGACCTGATGGTGAGCCAGTCCGAGTACCGCTCCTCGGCCGCCACGGTGCTGATGCTGGACTGCTCCCACTCGATGATCCTGTACGGCGAGGACCGCTTCACCCCGGCCAAGAAGGTCGCCCTCGCCCTCACCCACCTGATCCGCACCCAGTTCCCCGGCGACACCCTCCGCGTGGTGCTATTCCACGACTCGGCCGAGGAGATTCCGCTGAGCGCGCTGGCCCAGGCGCAGGTCGGGCCCTATCACACCAACACCGCCGAGGGGCTCAAGCTCGCCCGCCGGATCCTGCTGGCGCAGAAGAAGGACATGCGCCAGATCATCATGATCACCGACGGCAAGCCGTCGGCGCTGACCATGCCCGATGGACGGGTCTACGAGAACTCGATGGGCCTCGACCCCCAGATCCTCCAAGCCACCTACCGCGAGGTGTCCAACTGCCGCCGCAGCGGGCATCATGATCAACACCTTCATGCTGGCGCGCGACCGGAGCCTGGTGGAGTTCGTCAAGCAGGTGGCGTCCATCTGCAAGGGGAAGGCGTACTTCACCAACACGATGACGCTGGGGCAGTTCATCCTGATGGACTTCATGAAACGGAAGACGAGGAGGGTGTCGTAAGCGGGGCCGCTGGACGCGGGGGCATTGCTGCTATAGCCTTGTCCCTATTCATCTCAGGTGCCTGGAACTCGGCCTGCGGTCGGGGCGCCGGCACCGGCGCGGCACCGGCCTCCGTGGTGCCCCTGAGCGCCTCGCAGGCCCCCATGGTCACCGTACGCCAGATCGTCGAGCGGGACTCGCTGGTGGGGCGCAGGGTGCGCGTGGGAGGGGTCTGCGCCATCGCCGGCACCGGGCCGTCGGCGGGCGTCTGGCTGCTGCAGGCCGGACCCTGGGCCATCGAGGTCCGCGGCCTGGTGCCCCGGTCCTGCTTCCGGGAGCCGGTCGGGAGCGAAGCGCTGACCATCTTCGCCCAGATCGTGGAGGGCACCGACAGCACCGAGCGCCTGCTGCTGCGGCTCCCCGACTAGCCGGTCCGGCCTCCGGTTACCCGCTTCACCGTTCGCCCCCTCGGAATCACCGACTCCGGACCCTCCAGCTCGTTGATGATGGCCAGTTGCTCGATCGAGATCGTGGAGGGGTACTGCTGGTTGAACTGGGTGAGCGTCATCTCCCGCGACAGCTTCACCAGCTCCACCTTGGCCGGCTTGACGTCGAGCGCGGCGGAATTCCGCAGCCGGTCGAAGCTGTTGATCGAGCCCCGGAGCGCGCCGTCGTAGGATCCCAGCTTGCCCTGCGGCGTGTAGCCCATCAGGGCGTACGTTTTTCCGCCGTAGGAGATGAAGGACACCAGCCCCTCGATCACTCCCTGCTGGGTCTGGGCCTGAAAGTAGCTCGTCGCCGCCGGATTCCCGTTGATGCTCTGGGTGCTGCCCTGCCCCGCCTTGATACCCTCCTGAGCGAGAAACTTGGCGGCCGCCTCCCGCGGTGGCGTGGTGCCGGCGAGTCCGAGCTGGACCATCGCGTCTTCCTGCGGGCTGATCGCCACGACCGCCGAGGGCATGTTCTGGGTCTTCCAGCCCTCGGGAAAGCGAAGCTGGAACCGCAGGTCGGGGTGGTAGAACATCGCGCCGTCGAAGAAGCCCTGCCGCGGGTCCTCGCCGAACGTCATCCCCTGGATGCGCTGCAGATACTCGTCCCGCCCGACGATGGTGTTCGCCAGGGGGGTGTGGAGCGTGTCCAGCCGCTCCTGGGTCCGGGTGATGCGGTCCTCCGGGTTGGGGTGGGTGGAAAGCCATTCCGGCAGCCTGCCTCCACCCCCGCCACTGGCCCGGCTCAGGGTCTGGAAGACGTTGGACATCTCCCGGACGTCGTAATTCAGGCCGAGCGCGTACTTGAACCCCAGCTGGTCGGCCTGGTTCTCGGCATCGCGGCCGTACTTGAGGAACAGCACGCCCAGCCCCTGGCCGGCGAGCCCGGCGAACTGCGCCACGTCGGACGAGAGGATGCTCCCCACTCCGAGGCCGAGGGTGGCGAGCTGGGCCTTGCTGATCTGCTGAACCGAGTGCTTGGCGGTGACGTGTCCGATCTCGTGGCCCAGCACCGAGGCGAGCTCCGCCTCGCTGTTCATGTGCGCCAGCAGGCCCCGGGTCACGTAGATGAACCCGCCGGGCAGCGCGAAGGCGTTGACCGCGGCGTCGTTCACCACGTGAAACTCCCAAGGGAGGTTGGGCCGCTCCGACTTCGCCGCCATCCGCTTGCCGATACCGGCGACATAGGCCTGGAGCTGGGGGTCGTCCACGAAGCCGATGCTCTGCTCGACTTCCTGGGCCGCCTGCTGGCCCATCTGGATTTCCTGTCCCTCGGACACCAGTGAAAGCTCGTTCTTGCCGGTGACCGGATTGCGGGCGCAGCTCCCCAGCGGGCCGGCCACGATCAGGGCTCCGAGCAGAACGCCCCTGAGCCGCGCCGAGGTGAACGTGGGAAAGGCGAAAACGGTGCGACCAGTCATGGGCGTTCCTCGAGTTCGCGTTCGGCCGATACGACGTGACGGCTGTAGCTTAACTCGGAATCGGGCGGGAGGCTGTGATTTGGGTTGCGTTCGGGGGGTGGGGCGGGTGGCCGGGGCGGGACGGGCTTACCCGATGTTCCTCTCCCGGAGTCGGGCCTCGCGCTCTCCTGCCCCGCCTCGGGCCCGGTCGAGCCGCAGCCGGTCGCGGAAGTAGGCGACGGTCTTCCCGAGACCTTCGGCGAGATGGACCGTGGGCTCCCAGCCCAACCATTCCCGCGCGCGGGTGATGTCGGGCTTCCGCTGCGTGGGATCGTCCTGCGGCAACGGCTGCTTGACCAGACGGACCTCCCGGCCCACCGAGCGCGCCACCTCCTCCGCCAGCTGCCGGATGGTGAACTCCACCGGGTTTCCCAGATTCACCGGCTCGTGCCGGCCCTCGGCGGCCATGAGCCGCACCAATCCATCGATCAGATCGTCCACGTAGCAGAAAGAGCGGGTCTGCTGCCCCTCGCCGAAAATCGTGAGGTCCTGCCCCCGCAACGCCTGGACGATGAAGTTGGAGACCACCCGCCCGTCCGCCTCCGCCATCCTGCGGCCCGTAGGTATTGAAGATCCTCGCGATCCTGATGTCGGCCTTGTCCTCGCGGTGATAGTCCATGAACAGCGTCTCGGCCACCCGCTTCCCCTCGTCGTAGCAGGAGCGCGGCCCGATCGGGTTCACGTTGCCCCAGTAGCTCTCCGTCTGGGGATGCACCGTGGGGTCGCCGTAGACCTCGGAGGTCGAGGCCTGGAGCACCCGGGCGCCGACCCGCTTGGCCAGCACCAGCATGTTGATGGCGCCCATCACGTTCGACTTGACGGTCTTGACCGGGTTGTACTGGTAATGGATGGGCGACGCGGGACAGGCCAGGTTGTAGATCTGGTCCACGTCGATGAAGATCGGCTCGGTCACATCGTGCCGGACCACCTCGAAATCCTGAAAGTCGAGCAGATGCTCGACGTTCTCGCGGCGGCCGGTGAAGAAGTTGTCGAGACAGATGACGTGCGCCCCTTGGGCCAGGAGGCGCTCGCACAGGTGGGACCCGAGGAAGCCGGCACCGCCGGTAACCAGAACTCGCATGAGGGCCCGGAGCCGATGGGTTGAAAGGTGAAGGTAGAGCAGGCCGGAGGAGCAAGGTACAGCCCACCCCGAATTTGGCAATATATATGCCAGTGATGACAGCAGTTCGCTACGGTGACCCCCCACGGTGCCGCGGCAGCAGCCCCAAGCCGGCGGTCGGACGGCGTGGGGCTCGGGCTGTGGCGCTGAGCTACGCGCGTGGCCCCTATTGCCCCACTGGGTCGGCGATCATCATGCGGCGCACCGGGTTCGCGGCTCCCGCGGCGTTCATGGTGCCCGGCGGCCCTCGACCTGCCGCCGGAACACCCTGAAGTGCTCCAGCTCCATCCCCGGCCGGTAGGCGCCGAAGGCCTTGCGGAACTCGGCGTCCTGCTGGAATGCGGCCAGGATGTCGAGCCGAAGGAATCCGGAGCCGGCCGGGCGCCGGACGAACACGTACGCGGGATGAAAACGATTGAGGTCGTCCGCCACGCTGCGGATCAGGCTTCGGTCCTCCGGCCGCATCTCCCGCTCCGACCGGTAGTGCAGCGGCTCGCCCGACGCCAGCGCTTTCCGGTAGAGCGCCGGCACGAACCACATGAACGGGTAGCGCGAGCCCCATTCCGTCCGGGTCTCCAGCACCCAGGGAAACGAGTCCTCCATCCAGGGCGAGTACACCACGATCGAACCGCGAGGTTCGTGCGTGCGGACGAACGCGGCCAGCTCGCGGCTGCCGGCCGCCACCGGACTGCGATGCCGGCTTCCGGCCGCGCGGCCCAGCGCGGTCTCCAGATAGAGCACCGTGTATGGCAGGGCCACCAGCAGGCACAGGCCGGCCAACGCAAGGCGCACGGGCCTCGCCAGCGGGCGCGCCGACCCGCCGAGCAGGCCGAGGAGGAGCAGCAGCAGTCCGGCGCCGATCGCCGGATAGTAGTGATAGCCGAACCCCTTGTGCTGGAGAATCACCGCAGCGAACAGCGTGGCGGTGGCGATGCCCAGCGCGTCGGTCAGCGACGGGTAGCGCGTCAGCCGCCGCACAACCGGCCACAGCGCCAACGCCCCCAGCACCGTGAGCGGAGGGATGGTGGCGCCGAGCATGGTCCCCAGCGCACGCAGGCCGTATTTCCAGTACACCGAGCCCAGCCGAGCCATCAACGCCAGATACCCGGGTGCCAGGACCAGCGCCAGCAGGGCGTAGGTGACCACCACGGCGCCAAGGGCGGCATGCTCCGGTGGCAGCCGCAGCCGGCGGTCCGGCGAGCGGTACCAGCTGAAGCAGACGAGCCCGAGTGCCAGCAGTACGTAATGGGGCTTGAGCGCGATGCCGAGACCCGCCAGAAGGCCGGTGGCTATGGCATCGGCGGTATCCGGCGTCCGGCCCTCCGCCCGCGCGGCGGTCGTCACGATCCACGGCAGGACCAGGGCGAGCGTCAGGTGCTCCCGCTGCCCGAAGTAAGGACCCGGCAGCGCCAGCAGGACCGCGGCCGCCCCGAGCAGCAGGCCCCACCGGTAGCGGGAGTCGTCCGGATCGCGCAGGGCGGCCAGCATCCGGTCGGAATACCACAGCGACAGCCCGACCAGTCCCCAGACGAAGACCTGGTAGGTGACGATCTCGCCGACGTGCAGCAGGCGCGCCACCCCCACGATGATCAGGCTGAACCAGACGACCAGCGGAGGATTGACCTCGATGACATCGGCGTAGAGCTGCGCCCCGCCGACCACGCGGCCCGCCACGTGGAGCAGCCAGGCGGAATCGCCGTTGAGCCCACCGCGTATCTCACTGATGAACCCGAGGAAAAAGATCGCCGTGAAGAGCAGGCTGACAGGAAGGATGCCGGGGCTGCGGACGGCCGGCGGGAGCCGCTGCGTGGCGGATCGGCCGGCGGGGCTGGCCGTGGCGCTGGTCACCCGGCTATCGCCGGTTGCTGGGCGTCGGGGCCTGCGACGTGTCCCCCGTTTCCGGCGTGGGCTCGGCCTCCGGCTGAGCCAGATCCCGGCCGCTCCGGTCCACCAGCGTGAAGGTCCCCGCGCCGCGGTTGTCCACGCCGAGCCCCGCGCGGGTAGTACCGCCCCGGTCGGCGAACAGGATCGTGGGACTGCCGTCCGCGGCGATGCCCAGCACCGCGCGGGTTCTCCCGGCTCCGTCGGCCAGGACCAGGGATCCGGTCTGGTCCGGCATGAAGGCGAACACCGCGCGAGGGTGCCCGGCGCTGTCGGTGAAGGTGAGGCCGGTGGCGCCATCTGCCAGCAGGTCGAGCTTGGCGCGCGCCCGCCCCGCGGTGTCCTGCAACATGAACCTGAGGGTGCCGTCTTCGGCCGTGCCCCAGAGCCCCCGCACCGAGCCGTCGTCTCCCCGCACCACGAACTGCCTGGCGGCCACCACGTCGGCCACGGTGCCCGGGACCCCGTACCGGGACGAGACCGACACCAGGGCGACGCCGATGCCCAGCAGGATCGCGAGCACCACGATGAGCGACAGATTCATCCGCTTGATGCGGCGGTACTCCCGCTCGAGCTCGTCCATCCGGTGGGCCAGCGCGCCCTCGAGGCGCACTCCACCATCCTCGTTGGGCTTCATGCCGGCTTGCTCACCTCGTCGAGGAAGTAGGACTGGCACGCGCGGTCGATCAGCTCCGGCGTCAGCCGCGGCTCCTGCTCCAGGAACCGCGCCAGGTCGAGGAGGTGGTCGAGGATGTCCCGGGGATGGCATTTCCGCGGCGCGATGCCGAGGCGCTTGTAGTACTCGGCATAGACGTAGCGTACCGCCGCCTCGTCGTAGAGGATTCCCCGCTCGGCGCAGCAGCGCCGGAAGATCTCGCGGTACTCGTCCGCGTCGGGGTCGAGCACGTGGATCTTGTAGTGGATCCGGCGGAGGAACGCCTCCTCCACCAGCTCCGAGGGCGCCAGGTTGGTGGCGAAGATGAGGAGCGTGTCGAACGGCACCGGGAACTTGCCGCCGGTGTGCAGGGTCAGGAAGTCGATCCGCTTCTCCAGCGGTACGATCCAGCGGTTGAGCAGGTCGCGGGGGGGCACCCGCTGGCGGCCGAAGTCGTCGAGAATCAGCACGCCGCCGTTGGATTTCAGCTGGAACGGCGCCTGGTACATCTTGGCGTAGGGGTCGTACTGGAGGTCGAGTTGGTCGAGGGTCAGCTCGCCGCCCACCAGCACCACCGGCCGCGCGATCCGCACGAACCGCCGGTCGTAGCCCGCGGTGGTCTTGAGCCAGGTCGGCTGCCCGGCGATCGTGGCCGCGGGCTCTTCCTCCGGCGCGAGCTGATGGTGCACCGGATCGTAGAGCAGGAGCACCTGGCCGTCCACCTCGAGCGCGTGGGGAATGTACAGGTGGCCACCCAGCAGCCCGGCCACGGTCTCGGAGATGTAGGTCTTCCCGTTGCCCGGGGCGCCGTACAGAAAGAGCGACTTGGCCGAGTTGATCGCGGGCCCCAGCATGTCGTGCATCGCGTCGTCCAGCACCAGCTTGCGGAATCCCTCCCGGACCATGTCGCGGGTGACGTGGGCCAGCGCGATGGACTGGTTCGCGGTCCACTGGCGGTACTGGTCCAGCGGCACCGGCGCCGGGCCCACGTACTGGCTCGCGGCGAGCGCCTCGCGGGCCCGGTTCCGCCCCTCCGAGCCGAGCTCGAACACGTAGCCGCCGCGGCCGATTCCGCTGGCGCCTCGCACCTCCACGAACCGCCGCTGCTGCAGCTCCAGCATCCGGTCGTCGATGAAGTCGAAGGGAAGCCGGATGACCTCCATGAGCTGCTGGCCGGTGCGCGCCCCCTGCACGTACAGGGTCTTGAGCAGCAGGTCGGTGATGAACTCGGTGGCGAGCCCGGTGTCCTCCAGCTTCTCCGGAGCGGGCGGCCGCAGAACCGCCGCGTGCTCATAGGGAGAGCCGGTGTCGAAGGCGCGGGCGGTGGTCATCAGAATCCCTCCTCGGTACACACGATGGTGTCCCCCTCGCAGGTGCCGGTCGCGGCCAGGGTGCCCGCCGGCAGCTCCAGGGCGTCCTGAGCCAGCCCGTGCCAGCGGGTGCGGCGGCCGGGCCGCAGCTCGGGGTACGCCGCGACCACCTTGCCGCTGCCGTCGAGAAAAGCGACGTCGAGGATCAGGGACATGCCGTACATGTGGATCGCCCGGCAGGGACGGAGCCACAGCCCCTCGCCCGGCTCCAGGCGTTTGCGCCCGCTCAGGCCCACGAAGCGGCGCCACCAGTTGTCCGCCAGCCCGATCCGGGTGCCCAGCACCGTCCGGCGGCCGGTGTTCTCCGCCCGGACGTACCTCACGGCCCGAAGTTGCTCAGGGTCTGGATGATCTGGATCAGCGCCGGGCCCAGGATGACCACGAACATCGCCGGGAAGATGAAGAGCACCAGCGGGAACACCAGCTTGATGGTGGTCTTGGCCGCCGCCTCCTCGGCCCGCTGCCGGCGCTTGGTCCGGAGGGTGTCGGCCTGCACCCGGAGCGCCTGCGCGATCGAGGTGCCGAACCGGTCGGTCTGGATCAGCATGGCGACCAGCGACTTGATGTCGTCCAGCCCGGTCCGGTCGCCCAGATTGCGGAGGGCGTCGTCGCGGGCCGTGCCCGCCCTGATCTCCAGGTTCACCAGCGTCAGCTGCTCGCTCAGCACCCGGCTGATCCGCACGATCTCCTCCGACACCCGCACCAGCGCCTGGTTCAGGCCCAGGCCGGCCTCGACGCAGACCACCAGCATGTCCAGCGCGTCCGGCAACGCCTTCTGCATCTCCTTCTGCCGCGCCTTCCGGCGCATGCCCACCCGGAGCGAGGGCGCGATGTAGCCGAAGATGATCACCCACAGCGTGATCAGCACCGATCCCGCGAGGGGGAATCCCAGCGCCGGCAGGATGATCAACGACGCGACGGCGAGCACCAGAGGGAGCGCGACCCGGAGCCCGAGGTAGATCGGCACCGCGCTGGCGCCGACGTACCCCGCCTGGAGCAGGCGGAGCCGCAGCTCCGAGACGTTCTTGAACCCGGCATCCACCCGCCGCTGGCCCAGGGCCTCGATGACCCCCGACAGCCGCTCCGCCTTGAGTTGCCGCCGGCGGCGCCGCAGCACCTCGGGCGCGCCGCCCCGGTTCGCCTCCAGCTCGTCCAGCCGCCGCGAGAGCGCGCCCTGCCGGCCCGGCACCACCTCGCCCAGGAACAGGACGACGGCGCCGGCCGAGATCGCGATCAGGAGGAGGATCAGGAGCAGCATGGCATCAGATCTCGATGTTCACGATGTTCCGGATCCACAGGAACCCGATCAGCTGCATCACCGCGGCGGTGCCGGCCATCAGCCGTCCCAGCGGGTCGGTGAACAGGACGACCATGTAGCCGGGATTGAGCAGATAGATGATGGTGCCCACCGCGATCGGCAGGACCGCGAGCACGTATCCGCTGATCCGGCCCTGCGCGGTGTAGGTCCGGAGCTGGCGCCGGATGACGAACCGGGCGCGGATGACGGAGGCGAGGTTGTCGAGCACCTCGGCCAGGTTGCCGCCCACCTCCCGCTGGATCAGGATCGCGGTCACCAGGATCCGCACGTCCACCAGGGTGATCCGGTCGGCCATCGCCAGGAGCGCGTCCTCGAACGGCAGGCCGAAGCGCTGCTCCTCGAAGGCGCGGCGGAACTCGCCCGCGATCGGCTCCTGCGACCTCGTCGGCCACCATCTTGAGCCCGGAGGAGAGCGGGTGCCCCGCCCGGATGGCCCGGCCCAGGAGGTCGATGGACTCGGGAAGCTGGGCCTCGATGGCCTGGAGCCGGGCGCTCCGCTTTCGCCGCATGTGGACGTAGGGCAGCAGCGCGCCGAGCACGGCGGCGGCCAGCGCGGCGAGCCAGATGCCGGGTGAAGATCAGGGTGCTGACGCCGAGCGCGCTGGCCAGGCCCATGGACACCAGGAGGAACACCTCCATGGTCCAGGCGGCCCCCGACTGCTGCAGCAGCAGCTCGAGGTCGGCGAAGGCCGGGGTTCGGGCCGCGATGGCCTGGAGCAGCTCCGACCGCGCCACCGACGCGCCCCGGAAGAGCCCCGGCACGCCGCCCTCGGACAGGGTCCGGTCGAACGCCTTGAGCTGGTCTATCACCCGGCGCTGGCGGCTCCGCTCCTGGGCCCACTCCAGGAACAGCGCCAGGGACACCGTGCCCAGCGCCACCGCGAGGAAGATCAGCCCCGCCGAGATCAGGGTGCCGAGCGGCAGGCCTACCATCGCGAGCGGCCGCCGGACTGCTCGGACATGTCCGAGAACAGGATGGACGACAGGTCGATCCCGTACGACTTGAGCCGGTCGGAGAACCGGGGGCGGATGCCGGTGGTGCGGAACCGTCCCAGCACCTTGTCGCCGTCCATCCCGGTGCGCTCGTACCCGAAGATGTCCTGCATCGTGATCACGTCGCCTTCCATGCCGACGATCTCGGAGATCTGGACCACCTTCCGGGTGCCGTCCGAGAGGCGGCTCACCTGGATCACCACCTGGACCGCGCTGGCGATCTGCTGCCGCATGCCCTTCTCCGGCAGGTCCAGGCTGGCCATCGAGATCATGGTCTCCAGCCGGCTCAGCGCGTCGCGCGGGCTGTTGGCGTGGATGGTGGTGAGCGACCCGTCGTGGCCGGTGTTCATCGCCTGCAGCATGTCCACCGCCTCGCCGCCGCGGCACTCGCCCACGATGATGCGGTCGGGGCGCATGCGGAGCGCGTTGATCAGGAGCAGCCGCTGCGACACCTCGCCGGCGCCCTCGATGTTGGCCGGCCGGGTCTCCAGCCGCACCACGTGGGGCTGGCGCAGCTGGAGCTCGGCCGAGTCCTCGATGGTGACGATCCGGTCGGTGCGCGGGATGTAGGACGAGAGGACGTTGAGCAGCGTGGTCTTGCCGGCGCCGGTGCCGCCGGAGATGATCACGTTGAGCCGGGCCCGCACGATGCCCTGCAGCAGCTCCAGCATCTGCTCGGTGACGCTCTCGGTTCGCAGCAGGTCCTCGCCGCTGAGCGCGTCGCGCTTGAACTTGCGGATCGAGAGGTGGGGGCCGTCGATCGCCAGCGGCCGGATGATGGCGTTGACCCGGCTGCCATCGGGCAGGCGGGCGTCCACCATGGGCGAGCTGTCGTCGATCCGGCGGCCCACCGCCGAGACGATCCGGTCGATGACCTGGAGCAGGTGGCGGTCGTCCTGGAAGCGCACGTCGGTCGTCTCCAGCTTGCCCATGCGCTCGATGAACACCTGCTTGTAGGTGTTGACCAGGATGTCCGACACCGACGGGTCCTGGATCAGCGGCTCCAGCGGCCCCAGCCCGAAGATCTCGTCGAGAACCTGGGTGACCAGCTCCTCCCGCTCCTCGAAGTTGAGCGGCGCCGACTCCTGGGAGAGCAGGTCGTAGACCACCTTGCGGATGGCCTCGACCACCTGTTCCCGGGTCAGCTTCTCCAGGCTGGAGAGATTGAGCCGCTCGATCAGCCGGCGGTGGACCCGGCCCTTGATGTGCTGGAAGGCCGAGTGCTGCGACGCCGTCGTCGCGGCCGCCTCGGGCCGCGGGGGCGGCGGGGGCTCGGGCGGAGCGGCGCCGTTCTCGCTCCGGTCGGGCGCCTCCCAGGGAAGCTTGGCCCGCGGGGTCGGGGACGGGATCGCTCATGACTTGGCCTCCTCGGATTTCCGCCGGAACCTGCCGAGCATGCGGCCCAGCCACGCCCCGGCCCGTCCGTTGGATCTCTGGGACGTCGTGACGCCGGCGATCTTGCTCCCCAGCGCCTTGACGTCGCGGCTGTACTTCGAGGTGCCGTTCAGCACGATCGGCTTGCCGGAGTTGATGGACTGGATCAGCTCCTCGTAGTCGTTGCCGATGGTGCCGTACACCTTGAGGCCGATGGTCCGCTGCACGTCGTCCAGCGAGATGTCGTTGGCCGGATTGAACCGGTTCACGATGAGCTGGATCTGCTGCTCGCCCCGGGGCAGCACCCGCTTGAGCATGCGGCAGCCCCCGCTGGATGTTGCGCAGCGAGGGCAGGTCCAGGTTGCTCACCAGGAACACCAGGTCCGACTGGTCGAACGCGGCGAGCGTGGCCGGCGAGAACGAGCCCGGCGTGTCGATCACCACGTAGTCGTAGTGCTGCCGCAGGAACTGGAGGATCTTCCGGATCTCCTCGCCCGACACCACCTCGGCCCGCTCGGGGTGGAACGGCGCCGAGAGCAGGTGGATGCCCGACGAGTGCTGCTCGATGTAGCTGGCGAGCAGCCCGGCGTCCATCCGGTGGAAGTTCTTCACCATGTCCACGAAGTTGAACCGCGGCTGGATCCCCAGGTGCAGGGCCACCTCGCCCAGCTCCATGTCGAGGTCCACCAGCAGCGTCCGCTTGCCGGTGAGGCGGTGCAGCACCACCGCGACGTTGGTGGCGACGCTGGTGGCGCCCGAGCCGCCCTTGGGGCTGAAGAAGCAGTAGGACTGCGCCGGTGCGGGGGACCTTGGCCTGCTGGGCGTGGCCCAGGAGCTGGCTCACCCGGACCAGCGCCGCCCGGAGCGCGTCGGGGTCCACCGGCTTCTGGACGAAGTCGGCCACGCCGGCGCGCATGGCCCGCAGCAGCAGCTCGGGCGAGAGCTGGGGGCCCACCGCGATGACCCGCTGGGCCGGATTCATCTCGCCCAGGAACTGGGTGAACTTGACCCCGATCTCGGCGTCGTTCTCCAGGTCGATGACGACCAGCTCGGGGTTCAGCTGGCGGAGCGCCCGGACCTGGTCTTCGCCGAAGGCCACGAACGGCTCGACGATCTCGAGGCCGACGGCGATGCCATGGGCACCGCCGTGCACCAGCTCCCGGAACTGCTCGCGGAAGCGGGTATCGGTCGAGATCAGCGCGGCACGAATGCTCCGGTCAGTCATGAAGTCCTGTCGGTCCCGTTACTCCACCAGCCGGAGGACCTTGGCCAGCGGCCCCCCCGGCCCGGCGGTGGACGAGCCCTGGGCGAAGGTGAGGAAGCGGGCGACGACGGCGTCCTCGCTGTTTTTTCCCTTGCCCCGGACGTAATCCTCCAGGAACATGAGGGCGATGTTGTTGAACTTGATGGAGATCCGCCCCGACTTGCTCTCCAGCGCGGGATCGTACAACGCCACCTTGATCACCCGCGGGCTATCCCGCCACTCGGGATAGGACGACCCCGTCACGGTGCCGCCGACCCCGCCCGGCCCCGGGGTCCACTTGGCGTTCTTGTCCAGGCCGTTCAGGTACTCGATGCCCGACTTGGTGGGCCCGACCATGTTGCCCGGCTCGATGTCGTACTCCGTGTCGAGGTAGACCTCGGCGTCGTTGCACTCGCAGATGCTGCCCTCGTAGAGCGAGGCGCCGCCGCCCCCGGTCTTGCAGTTGGGGTCCGAATCGATCGGGTCCGTCCGGCATCTTCCAGGCGAAGAAGTGGCCCGGCCGGATGATCTGATCCACCTGCGGGTTCTGCGGCTTGATGATGAGCTGCCGGCCGTAGTCACGGACCCAGGTGCCGTACGGGTTCCGCATGCTGCTGCCGTACCCGGTCTCGACCGGCTGGCCGGGTGCGTCGGTCTCCTCACCGTCCCACGGCCGGTAGTAGTCGTCGGGGGTGTATTGCCAGTCTTCGCCGGTGTCCCAGAACTCGTTGCCGTTGAGGTCGGCCGTCTTCTCGTCCCAGGTATCGGCCAGGGCGAACGGCTTGACGCACTTGGCCCCGCCGGCGTTGGTGGCCTCGGCGGCGGCGAACGCGGAGATCGGGGTGCCGGCGACGCCCAGGATCCGGGCGAACAGGCTCGGGGCGATGGGACGCCGGACCGTCACCCGCACCCGGTAGATGCCGGGAGCGATCTCCACGGTGGCGTCGGTTGCTGACGATCGTCCAGTTGTTGCCGTTCACGATCGGTGCTTGACTGGCGCCCGACGTGTCGATCCCGCTGCCTCCGACGTAATTCGCCGCGATCAGCCGGAACGCCCGGTCCTCGGCGGAATCCCGGGCCGCGAGGCGATGGCTGCTCCAGATAGGCGCTCGCACCCGCCAGCGCCCCCGCGTCGGCGGTGCGCTGGGCATCGCTCCGCATCTTGAACAGCATGGCGAGGTCCACGCTGATGGCGCCCACCGCCAGGATGGCCGCGGTGCTCAGCGCCACGATCACGATGGTGGCTCCTCGCCGCCGCCTCTTGAACCCGACTACAGCGCGACTCATACGTCCCTCCGGTCTACCTGATGCTGCTATCGCTGGTCCGGCGCGTCCGGCTTGGCCGGCTGCGCGGCGGCCGGGTTGGCCGGCCCTCTGAGTGAACCGTCCCACTTCCAATCCATTTGCTCCCCCGTCGGCAGTGGCGTGGGGGTGGCCGATGCCATCACCAGCTTCGGAGTGATGAGGATCAGCAGCTCGGTGCGGGACTGCTGGAGGCTCTTGGACCGGAACAGCGATCCCAGGATCGGGATGTCTCCCAAGATGGGGATCTTGGTGACGTTATCAATGGTCCGGTTGTCCAGCAGCCCGGCGATCGCCAGGTACTGCCCTTCGCTGAGCTCGACCTCGGTGGTCGCCTTGCGGGTGAGGATGGTCGGGATCTCGAACCCCTCGATGACCAGGCCGTTGGCGAAGTCGAGCGACGACACCTCGGGCTCCAGCTTGATGCGAATGGCCCCGCTGCGGGCGATGTTCGGGGTGAACCGGAGCTTCACGCCGAACTCCTCGAACTGGATCGTCACCGCGTTGGAGGTGGCCCCCGCGCCGCCCTGGATGGTCGGGAAGGGGAAGCGCCCGCCCGCCAGGAAGTAGGCCTCCTTGCCGGGCAGCGTCATCAGGTTGGGCTCGGCCAGGCTCCGGAAATCGCCCTTGGTCTTGAGCGCCTGGATGAAGGCGTCGATGCTCGAGCCGCCCTGGGCCATGAAGAACGAGATGCTGCCGTCACCGCTGGTGGTGGTGCGCCAGTTGGTGGGCGTGGTCCCGTCTATCTCGTCGGCGTTGAGCTGGGTGAGCCGGGTGGAGAACTCCTTCAGGGCGGTCCGGTTGACCTCGGCGAAGCGGACCTGAAGCATCACCTGCACCGCCGGCGGAGCCACCAGGTTGTCGATGACCGTGGCCCCCGAGACCTTGGCGATCTCGATGGCCCGCGCCACGGAGGTCGGGTCCTTCACCGAGCCGTTCAAGGCCACCGAGTTGCCGCTGGCCGAGACCGCGATTTCCTCCTGGGGCATCGCGTTCCGGATGTAGCGCTGGAGCGCCGGCGCGTCGGCCGTCACCTCCACGGAATAGATCCGCACCTGGGTGCCGCTGTCCCACAGGAACAGCGTGGTGGTCCCCAGCGCCTTGCCGTTGATCAGCACCTCGGTCGGGGACAGAACCAGCGCCTCGGCGATGGTCGGCTCGCCGACGGAAAAGCGCTGAATCGGCACCGGATTCACCAGCAGCGCGGAGGCGCCCTTGGACACCGACACCACCCGCTCAGGCTGGGTGAGGACCCGCTGCGCCGACGCGGAGCCCGGATAGAGTCCGAGCAGGAGGGCGACGGAGACAACCAGCCGGCGAACCCCGGATCGAGAGCCGGGTGCCTGGCCGACGCGGTGCGAGATCACGATGCTCCCGTGGCGGAGGGTAAGGACAGGGACTTATTGCCCGAACTTCATGAGCGTGCGCTGGCCGCCGCGATACACCTCGACGGTGGCCGGGCTGGGAACCGGCTCGCTGGCGCGAACCGGCGCCGGCTTCCGGCCGCTGGAGCGCCGCGGCGGTGTCGTGCCCATCAGCGCGCTCACCCGGGTGCCCGAGGTCACCACATTGGTGGTGTCGAGGGTGTTTCTGAGGGTGAGCTGGATCCGGCCCTGCTGGGAGGCGAGCGCCAGCGTCTCGGCCTGCTCGGGGGTCACCAGAAAGGTCACCACCGGCACCTCGCGCGGCTTGCCCTCTTTGTCCTGCTGGATGGATTGGCCGGCGGCCAGCGTGCGCACGTTCTGCATCAGCACCTTGGTGGCCGGCTCCTTCTGGGTCTCGGTGGTGTTCAGGGTGACCAGCACGTCCACCCGGGTGCTGGGCTGCACGAAGCCCGACACGCCCACCACGGCGTCCACCGCGACGGTGATCGCCCGCATTCCCTCCTCGATGATCACCGGCAGGCCGCCGCCCGCCCCCTGCGCCGCCAGCTTGGACGAGAGGATCGGCTCGTTCTCCTGCACCGGAACGATCAGGCCCCGGCCGACAACCTCCGCCGGGGTCGCCAGGTAGCCACTGGGTACCGCGCCGCCCGACCAGTCCACCAGCTTGACGTCCTGCTCCCCCACGATGGCGCCGAGGCCCAGGGGCCGGGTGGCGACCACCACCTTGGCCCGGGCCGGCTCGGTGGCCATGAGCGGAGTGGCCTGCTCCCGCAGGTACTTGAGCGCCACGCCGGCGGCCAGGCCGCCGGTGACGAGGGCGAGGAGGAGCAGGAGGAAGGGTCGGGTGCGTCGCGCCATGGTGGCCCTGGCCCTCGTTTCGCATGGAGAAGGACGTCTTCAGATGGATGATCTCCTCACCCGTCGCCCAGGCCACCAGCGTCGAGAAGAAGGTGAATCGGTACCGCAGGTCGATGTCCACCGTCACGATGGTGTTGCTGCGGGCCATCCACGCCGTTGGGGAATGGTGATGGTGGCACCGGTTCCAGTCGATCCCGGCGGCGGCCATCGCGTCGTCGGGCCACCTGCTGCGCGCCGGCCATCGTGACGTCGTCCGGCAGGCAGGCGCGCCGGGCGGTTTCCCGGGCCGCGTCGGTGATGACCTGGTGCTGGTTCCAGGCCCGGCCGAACTCCACGATTCCGATCAGCATGATGAGCAGGAACGGCAGGACCAGCGCGAACTCGACGGCCGCCTGGCCGCGCTCCGACAGCTTCGAACGACACAATTGTCTCACGGCCAGGTCCCTCCCCCATGGAGGACCTGCGAGCGGCCGACGCGGTGACGCTGGCGCTCTCGGTGCCCGTGTTGCTCGTCGCGATCGCCGCGGGCGTGACGTTCGTCGTGTGGCTCTACCGGTCGCGGCGCAACGCCGAGCGCGTCACCTACGCCTCGGAACACCGTCGTCTGCGTCCGTGGGCGATCTGGGCGTGGATCACGCCGATCGTGAACTTCTGGTACCCGTTGCAGGTCGTCCAGGACGTCTGGCGTTCCTTCGACCCGGCCCAGCAGGACCGGCCGCTGCAGGCCCGCGACAAGAACGGCCTCGTCGGTGCCTGGTGGGCCGCGTACGTGCTGATGTTGCTGGGTGACCAGGTGGTCTCCTACCTCCTGCGGGCCGACGCGGAACTGGACACCGTCGCCACCTGGACGTGGGTGTCGGCGGTTCTCACCATCGCCGCCGCCGTGCCGGCCGTCGTGGTCGTCCGCCGGTTGACCGACCTGCAGGACCGGACCCGGCCCGCTCAGTTCAGCGGGCCTGTCCAAGTCCACGTACCAGCAGCATGACCGACTCGCGCACCTCCGCCCGTGACCGTTCCGGCTGGAACACCTGCCAGTCCAGCGCGATCACGAGCAGCGTGCCGAACAACGCCGCCGACGCGGTGCCGACCTCGACCCCCTCGGGCAGGCGGCCCGCGTCGGCCAGGCGCTTCATCTGACCGCGCACGATCGACACGATGTCGTCGCGCAGCAGTGACAGCGTGCCGTGCCACTGGCCCGGCGTGCGCCACAGCTCGCGAGACCAGCAGCTGGCCGAACGCCGGGTACTCGGCCCAGAAGCCGAGCATCCCGTCGACCAGCGCCTCCAGCGAGTCCTCGGAGCGCCTCCGCGGACCGCAGCCGGACCGCGAGGATCTCCACGCCGTGCCGCAGCAGGGCCTCGACCAGCGCGTCCTTCGAGGCGAAGTTGTAGTAGATCGTGCCCTTGGCGACGCCTGCCTCCGCGGCGATCTCGTCGACCGTCACCGAGGCCGCGCCCCGTTCGCCGACGAGCTTCAACGCCGCGTCGAAGAGCTTCTGCTTCGTCGCTGTCGTTCGCGCGCTCACAGCACGAGCTCCGGCTTCAGCTTCGAAGGTGTCCACACCCGCTGCCTGTAGGCCGCCACGGACGACAAGGCTAGGGCCCCGACCAGCCACGCGAGAAGGATCAGCGCGTCCTGTCCCGACGCTGCCGAGGTCGCCGCCGTACATCAGGTGGCGCAGGCCGTCGACCGCGTAGCCCATCGGCAGGCCGTAGTGCAGCGGGTACAGCGGCACCGGGATCGTCTGCCACGGGAACGTGCCGCCCGCGCTGACCAGCTGAAGGATCAGCAGAATCAGACCCAGGAACTTGCCGACCGCGCCGAACGCCGCGTTCAGCGCGTGCAGGATCGCCACGAACGTCAGCGACATCAGCACGAGGAACCCGAACGTGCCGAAGGGGTTCGACGGCTCGATGTCCACCACGAACCGCACCACCGAGAACATCACCAGCACCTGCACGACGCCGAGCAGCGCGCCGGGCAGCCATCCGCCCAGTGCGACGCGCAGTGCGGATTGACCTGCGGCCAGCGCACGGCGTGAGAGCGGGCGCAGCAGCAGGAACAGCACGAACGCGCCGATCCACGTCGCCAGGCCGAGGAAGAACGGGGCCAGGCCCGCGCCGTACGTGGCGGCCTTCGTCTGGGACAGGCCGCGCACCGCCACCGGGTCGCCGATCGCCTTCGCCATCGCCTCCCGCGTCGGGTCGTCGTTGTTCGGGATCTTGTCCACGCCGCCGGTCAGGCCGTCGCGCAGTTCGGCCGAGCCGGTCGCGAGCTGCGCCGCGCCGTCACGCAGCTGCGGCGTGCCGGTCGCGGCCGTTCGCAGGCCGTCGCGGAGCTGTGCGTTGCCGTCGGCGAGCTTCGTCGCTCCGTCGTCGAGCCTGCCGACGCCGTCGACCAGGCCGGGCATCTTCGACGAGAGCAGTTCGGCGCCGTCGGCCACCTGGTCGGCGCCGGTCGCGAGCTTGCGGAGGTTGCCCGGCGGCGCCCTGGACCTTGCCGTTGGCGTCGTCGACCGGCTTGCGGACCTGGCCGAGCGTGCCCATCACCTGCTGCACCTGTTCGGGTCGTGAAACCCAGTGCCGCCAAGCGGTTCGCGACGTCGCCGTTGGCCTGGTCGAGCACGCCGACGAGCGCCTGGGCCTTCTTCGCGTACTCCTCGGCCTCGCGCGCGGCGGTCTCGTTGCCGTCGGCCACCTGGCGCGCGCCGTCCGCGACCTTCTTCGCGCCGTCGGGCAACGGCGCGGTCTGCGAACGGAGCTGGTGCGTGCCGTCGCGGAGCTGCGCGGCGCCGGTCGCGGCCGTCGCGGCACCGGTGGAGAGCTGCTGGACGCCCTTGTCGAGCTCGGTCAGCTTGTCGCGCAGCTGTGCGTTGCCGTCGGCGAGCCGCTTCGAGCCGTCGACCGCCTTGGTGGTCTCCTCGCGGATCGTGGAGAAGCCGAGCAGCAGCTTGTCCGCGGCCTCCGTGGAGACCTTCGCCGTCACCGCCCGGCGCACCTCGGAGACGACCTGGTTCGCGATCGTGCTGCCGAGGTAGTTGTTGGCGTCGTTCGTCGTCAGTGTCAGCACGCCCTGGCGCGGCTTCTGGGACTCCGGCGAGGTGAGCGCCTCGGAGAAGTCCTCCGGCAGGGTCAGGGCGAAGATGTACTTGCCCTTGCGCACGCCCTCGTCGGCGTCGTCGACGACCTGCCAGTTGAACTTCTTGCCGTTGATCAGCTCGTCGGCGACGTCCTTGCCGGCGTTGAGGTCCTTGGCGCCCTTGTCCTTCACCACCAGCGCGGCGGGGACCTGGTTGAGGTTCGCGTACGGATCCTTGTTGGCGTACAGGTAAAGCGACGCGTAGAGCAGTGGCACCAGGGCGAGCGCCAGCACCGCGAGCTTGGGCAGCGTGCCGGAGGTGACCCGGCGGAGTTCGTTGAAGGCCATGCGAAGGGCGCTCAGCGTGATCTCCATCTTGGTCTCGTTCTCCTCACCAAGGCGAGCGTGCGGGATGTCGAGAATGTGGGCGGAGGAGTTCGAGCACAGGGCGACCACGGACCTGTCGGGGTTCACGTAGTCGTGCGCCAGTGCGAACCACTCGCGCGGGTTCGGGTGGTAGCGGTCCGCGCAGTCGAGGACGAGCGTCGTCACGCCGGGGCGGCCGGCGGCGAGTTCGAGCATCACCGCGCACCGAGTCTGCGGTGGCACGTGCTCGAAGCGTTTGGCGGCGTGCTCATCGGCCGCGTGCTCCACCAACCAGTCGTGCACTGCCTTCTTGCCCGAGGGCATGCCGTTCATCGCCAGCTCCTCGCCGACGACGGCGGCCAGGGTCAGCGCGTCCTCCGGCTCGTTCACCTCGGGGGCGTCGATCAGGACGACCTGCTTGCGCAGCGTCCTGGCGTCCGGCGAGACCGTGCCCGTCGAGGGCTTCATCCGGCCGGACAGCAGCAGGCCGAGCGCGGTGTGACCGGTGCCCGGTTCGCCCGCGACCAGCGTCAGCTCGCCCGGCCGCACGGTCAGCGAGGTCGGCCGGAGCAGGGGACCATGAGCCCCGTTGACGCCTGCGCGTTGCGCACGGATCTCCACGCCTTTACCTTCCGTTTAAACTGACCGGTCAGTACAAATTCTCGCGCAGTCTTGGTCGCGCTGGCAACTCGGACATAGGTCACCTAAGGGCGGAGGCGGGGCGTACTTCCCAGACGGTCCACAGCGGCCGGTAGCCCTGACGCGGCCAGAACACCGAGCTCAGCGGGTTCGGCGGGTTGTAGTAGAGGTACGTGCCGACCGCGCCCATCCGGTGAAGCTCCTGGTGGGCGTACGCGACGAGCTGCTGGCCGATGCCCGTGCCCCGGGCTCCCGGCAGCACGGAGACGCAGTTCACATAACCCCAGCGGCCGCGCGGCAGCCGGGCGGCGGCGCTCGTGCCCGGTTCGGACGAGACGATCGCGCACTCGGCGAGCGCCACCGCGATGCCGTCGCGTTCCGCCAGCCAGATGGGGCTCGCGTTGTTGAGGCGTTCGGCGAGCGCGCGTCGCTTCAGTGCCGCGGCCTCCGGGCGGACGATCGTCGAGCCGACCAGTGACGAGTACTCCAGCTCCGCGAGCGACAGCTCCAGCACCGTCTCGAGGTCGTGCGGGGTGGCGCGGCGGATCGTGAGCGTGCGGGGAACGCGTGGCGGCGGAGTCTTCAGTCGCACGGCGAGCACGGACAGCGGGACCAGGCCGTGGTCGAGGAACGCCCGCGCGGCCTGTGTGTCGCGGCTCGGCCAGTGCACGACGCACGCGGTGTCCTCGCCGACGTCCTGCGTGTCGAGGTGTTTGCGGAAGCGGGTCAGCAACGCGTCCATGCCCTGCGTGGCGCCGACCAGCGGTAACAGCTCCCAGACCTCGGCCGCCGACCACAGCCGGGTCGTCGAGTGCGCGTCGAAGCTCTGGTGGCTGACCACCCCGGCGACCCGCGTGCCGTCCGCGAGCGCCGCCGTGACGACGTGGCCGTCCGCGGGTGGTTCGGTCGCGGGCGGCAGCAACGGGTCCAGCGAGGCGAAGCGCGCCGACTGGGCGGCCACGAGCCCGCGTGCCGAGGTCATGGGCCGCGAAGACTACGACCTGCGGCGGGTCCGGAAGATCGCGGTGCCGGGGAACAGCTTGCCGCGCAGCGGGCTCCACTGGCCCCAGATGCGGGTGTGCCCCGCCGGCCACTCCGGCTCGACCAGGTCCTCCAGGATGAAGCCCGTGGCGGTGAGCGCCCGGACGTAGTCGCCGAGCGTGCGGTGGTGCTCGACGTAGGTGGCGTGGCCCTCGCCGTCGACCTCTACATAGGGGGTGCGGTCGAAGTACGACTGCGTGACGGTGAGGCCGAGCGGGCCGGGGTCGTCCGGGAAGATCCACCGCATCGGGTGGTTCACCGCGAACACCCAGCTCGCGCCCGGCCGGAGTACGCGGGCCACCTCGCTGAAGATCTCCCGGACGTCCGCCACGAACGGCACGGCGCCGAACGCGGAGCAGGCGGCGTCGAAGGTGCTCGCCTGGAACGGAAGCTGATCAGCGCTGGCCTGGACCAGCGGGACCTCGATGCCGGTCTGGCGTTGCTCTCGCGGGCGTGCCGGAGCATGCCCTCGGAGATGTCGAGAGCGGTGACCCGCGCGCCCTGCGAGGCCGAGCCAGCGGGCGCACGGCGCACTGCCGCAGCCGACCTCCAGGACGCGCTGACCTGCGATTTCGCCGAGGAACCGGGCGTCTTCCTCGCGCAGGCCCTCCGGGCACCAGACGAAGTCGGCGGCACCCAGGAAGTCGCCGTGCGTCATCGTGGTAGTCGTCGGCGTCCGCGTCCCACCAGATGCGGTTCGCCGTGCGCGACTCGGCGGCGTCCGCCCCGCGCTTGACGATGCCGGCGGTGCCGAGCGCCTGTTCCGCGCTCGCGTGCTGGTTGGACACACTGCTCCTTCACCTGGGGGCTGGTTTGCTCACGCGTCGAGCAGCCGCGTACGATATCGCGTGCGTAGTGGGTTAGTGCTGCCCATGATCCAGAACTGTCGGGATTCCAGGTGCTGTGTCGCTGCGCGCGCACCACTACCAGCCAATCAATGCCAATCCGTACCGGAGCCACCTACCTAATGTCCACCGACACCACCACCGCCCCCGTTGCCGCTGCTCCCAAGCAGGTCGCGATCAACGACATCGGGACGGAGGAGGACTTCCTCGCAGCTATCGACAAGACGATCAAGTACTTCAACGATGGCGACATCGTCGAAGGCACGATCGTCAAGGTCGACCGGGACGAGGTCCTGCTCGACATCGGCTACAAGACCGAGGGCGTCATCCCCTCGCGTGAACTGTCGATCAAGCACGACGTCGACCCCAACGAGGTCGTCAAGGTCGGTGACGAGGTCGAGGCGCTTGTTCTCCAGAAGGAGGACAAGGAAGGCCGTCTGATCCTCTCCAAGAAGCGCGCCCAGTACGAGCGCGCGTGGGGCACCATCGAGGCGCTCAAGGAGAAGGACGAGCCCGTCAAGGGCACGGTCATCGAGGTCGTCAAGGGTGGTCTCATCCTCGACATCGGCCTGCGCGGCTTCCTGCCCGCCTCGCTCGTCGAGATGCGTCGCGTCCGCGACCTCCAGCCGTACGTCGGCCGTGAGCTCGAGGCGAAGATCATCGAGCTGGACAAGAACCGCAACAACGTGGTCCTGTCCCGCCGCGCGTGGCTCGAGCAGACCCAGTCCGAGGTGCGCAGCGAGTTCCTCAACCAGCTGCAGAAGGGCCAGGTCCGCAAGGGCGTCGTGTCCTCGATCGTCAACTTCGGTGCCTTCGTGGACCTGGGTGGCGTCGACGGTCTCGTCCACGTCTCGGAGCTGTCCTGGAAGCACATCGACCACCCGTCCGAGGTTGTCGAGGTCGGCCAGGAAGTCACCGTCGAGGTCCTCGACGTCGACATGGAGCGCGAGCGCGTGTCGCTGTCGCTCAAGGCGACGCAGGAAGACCCGTGGCGTCAGTTCGCCCGCACCCACGCGATCGGTCAGATCGTGCCGGGCAAGGTCACCAAGCTGGTTCCGTTCGGTGCGTTCGTCCGCGTGGACGAGGGCATCGAGGGCCTGGTCCACATCTCCGAGCTGGCCGAGCGCCACGTGGAGATCCCGGAGCAGGTCGTCCAGGTCGGCGACGACGTCATGGTCAAGGTCATCGACATCGACCTCGACCGTCGCCGCATCTCGCTGTCGCTCAAGCAGGCCAACGAGGGCTTCACGGTCGACACCGAGTTCGACCCGACCCAGTACGGCATGGCCGCCGAGTACGACGACCAGGGCAACTACATCTACCCCGAAGGCTTCGACCCGGAGTCCCAGGAGTGGGGCGAGGGCTTCGACAAGCAGCGTGAGGAGTGGGAGCGTCAGTACGCCGAGGCCCACACTCGTTACGAGGCCCACATGAAGCAGATCAAGAAGGCCGCCGAGGCCGAGGAAGAGGCGTCCGCCGAGGGTGCGGGCAACTACACCTCCGGTGGCGACGCTCCGGCCGCGTCCACCTCGGTCGGTGCGCCGGCGCAGTCCGGTGGCACGCTTGCTTCCGACGAGCAGCTCGCTGCTCTGCGGGAGAAGCTGTCGGGCGGTATGTGAGCTTCGGCTCTGCTCGCTTGAACTGACTGACGAAGGCCCCTGCACCTTGCGGTGCGGGGGCCTTCGTCGTTTCCTGGGCTCCGACCCAGACCCGCCAATCGCCCCAGCGCCACGAGCGGGTTGATGGCACGCCGGGTACTGGGGGCGTTCACTCTGTGGTGGAACGCCAATGCTGTTGTGTAGGTTGGCAAACCTATGCGTGGGATCAGTTTCGTCGTGGCACTCGGCGCGGTGGCGCTGGTTACTTGCGTGGCTTGCTCGACTGCCCGAAGCCCAGACTCAGGCGCCGCCGCCGCAGATTCCGAAGATCACGCCGCCGACTACGCCGTCGAAGGTTCCGTTGATGGTGGATCGGGCGTTGCCGGACGACTGTGAGCTCGTGGTGCCCGCGGACATCATGAACGCGACGCTCGGGCAGGAGCTTGCCTGGGGAGCCGCGGATCATCGTCGGCATCAAGGAGCCGGGGATCGGGCGGACCGGGAAGATCGACTGCTACTACGGGATTCCGGCCAAGAGGGGGTCTGCCGGAGGCGCCGATCGTCATCGGGCTCTCGACGTACACGGATGACCTGACGGCTCGGACGCGGGTCGGCGAGAGTGTCGAGGCGGAGCGTCAGGACGGCGCGAAGATCAGCGAGGTCGACGTCGGGAAGCAGAAGGGGACGTTGATCGAGGGCAAGGAGGAGCAGCTGCTGATCGGGTCGCTGGGGAAGTCGACGTTCGTGGTGCGGTCACGGCACAACTTCATCCCGCAGGCAGCGGCTGATCGCGATCCTGCCGGTGCTCGCCCAGCTGTCGATGACGCCGCCGGTCTAGGTGGTGTCGGTCCTGCTCGCGGGGGTGTCCCGGCTAACCTGACGGGCATGCTCAGGGTGGGGTTGACCGGGGGAATCGGGTCGGGCAAGTCGACGGTCGCGCGGCTGCTGGCGGAGCGCGGTGCGGTCGTGATCGACGCGGACAAGCTGGCGCGTGAGGTGCTCGAGCCTGGGCACCGACGGCCTCAAGGAGGTCGTGAAGGCGTTCGGGGAGGACGTTCTCGACGAGGACGGCGACGCTGAACCGGGCGGCGCTGGCGGCCAAGGCGTTCGCGACGGAGGAGGCGCGGCAGACGCTCAACGGGATCACGCATCCGCGGATCGGGCGCGCTCACCGGCAAGCGCATGGCGGAGGCCGCGGAGGACGCCATCGTCGTGCACGACATCCCGTTGCTGGTGGAGCGGGACATGGCGGCCATGTACCACCTGGTGATCGTCGTGCACGCGGATCCGGAGACCAGGCTGCGGCGGCTCGTCGACCAGTCGCGGGATGGAGCGGGCGGACGCGGAGACGCGGATTGCCGCGCAGGCCACGGACGAGCAGCGGCGGGCGATCGCGGACGTGTGGCTGGACAACACCGGCGAGGTCCCGGACGTCGACGGTGTTGTGGGATCGGCTGGTGGGCTTCGAGAAGAACGTGCGCACGCAGTCGTACGCGTCCGGGTCGCCGATCGTGGTGCCGTACGACGAGCGGTGGCCCGCGCAGGCTCGCAGGGTCGCGCGGACGGATCAGTCTCGCGGCGGGCGGGCGGCTGGTCGAGCACATCGGGTCGACGGCCGTGCCGGGGCTCGCGGCCAAGGACGTGCTGGACTTCCAGCTCGCCGTCGAGGACATGGAGACGGCCGACGAGCTGCGGGAAGCGTTGGCGCAGGCCGGTTTCCCGTACGTGGGGCCGTACGAGGACACGCCGCGCGGGGAAGGCGACTGGAGCAAGCGGTTGCACGCCGGGGCGGATCCTGGCCGGCGGGTGAACCTGCACCTGCGGGTCGAAGGTGCGCCCAACTGGCGGTGGGCGGTCGACTTCCGCGACTGGCTGCGTCACGACGCCGAGGCACGTGAGGAGTACGCGAGCCTCAAACTGGAGCTGTCCCAACGGTTTGCGGCCGACTCCGGCGCCTTCGCCTACGGTGAGGCGAAGGAGCCGTGGATGGAGGCGGCCGTTCGAGCGCGTCGAGGCCTACAGGGGCGGCCAGGCGTCGTAGATGCCGTGCCACGTCAGCCACGACGTCAGGTTGTGGTTGACGTTGCTGAGCTCTTCGAGCGTGCGGTGGACCGTGCGCAACGCCTGGTCGGCGTCACCCGGCAGCAGCACGCGGCCCGCGACGGCGGCGGCGAACTCCTCGCTGCGCACGATGCGGGCCGTGGTGCCGCCGGGAACGGCCAGGCCCAGCAACAGGTCCGTGGTCTGCCAGTAGCGCCCGTCGCGTTCGACGCGGACCGCGGTGAGCACGCTCGGGCCGCCGCGCGCGTGCCGGGAACGCGGGCTGGTAGGTCGTGAGCCGCACGCCCAGATCGGGCAGCAGCCACGTCACCTCGGAGTCCGAGAACGGATCTTCCGGAGTCGGATGCTCGATCCGCAGACCCCAGCGTTCGACCTGGCACGAGGTGAGGTGCCGCATGCCACCGGACGAATAAGTGCGCACGCCCGAAATGGTGTCGATGACATCGACCAACTGAGGTGTAGTGACCGCTCCCACGCCGCCCGAGGGTAGTCAAATAAGTGCTCGCAGTTACACGCCGGGTCGATTCGTTACGTCACGGTCAGGTGACGAACACGCTCTGTGTATCTAACGCCAGGTCGTAGGACAACCCGAAGAGGTGAGCCAGCGGACCACGTCGTGACCGTGCGCTGAAATGCCGGACACCGCTGTATAGGTGGTTTCCAGCGCCCATTGCGCGCGTTGCGGAGTGATGCAGGTTGTGCTGAACTGCGGTGATCAACTCGTCTGTGTCCAAAACAATGACGCTGTGGCCCGTTCGGACGATCAGGTCCAGGTACAGGTCGATCGTTTTCCACACCGTGCCGACCGGCGATGATCTCCACGACGTCCACGTAGAAGTCGAAGTCGAGCTCGTGACCGGGATGCCAGGACTGGCGCGTCACCCGGATGTTGAGCTTGGGCAGGAACCAGCTCTCGAAGTGGCTGATCTTCGGATGCCCGGCGAGCGGCCGGAACATGTAGAGACCGGTCGGGGTGAGCCGGTACTCGTCGACGCTCCGCAGCTGTCCCTTGGGATCTGTGTTGCTCTTGGCGTCCAGGTCGAAGTACTCGATCTTCGGCGGATGGATGTGTGCCACGGTCGCGATCCTGCCACCACGGGGCCCCGGCGGCCGCTTCGGAGTGCGCCACGTCGCGATATTGCTACATGTGGCCCCGCGGCCACTTAGGATGCCCGCGCATGTTCGGGATCATCCGCCCCTGCCGCAACAGAATGGGCGCTGAGCTGCGGTCCGCGTGGCTCGCACACCTGTGTGGAATGTGCCTGTCGCTGCGCGACGAGCACGGTCATCTCTCGCGCCTGGTCACCAACTACGACGGGCTGATGATCTCGGCCGTGGTCGAGGCGCAGACCGGCCGTTTCGCGACGTTCCGCGGGGCCGTGTGCGTTGCGTGGCATGAAGTCCGCCGACGTGGCGGTCGGTTCGGGCGCGCGGCTGGCGGCGTCGGTGTCGCTGGTGCTGGCGTCGTTGAAGATCCGCGACCACGTGGACGACGGCGACGGGCTGGCCGGGAAGGTCGGCTGGGCCGGGCGTGCGGTCGCGCAGCGCTGGGCCGCGAAAGGCATCGGGACGGCTGCCGATCTCGGGTTCGACGCGTCGGTCATGGTGGACGCGGTGCGGCGGCAGCCTCTCGTCGAGGCCGCGGCCGGGCTGGGCAGCTCGGTGCTCGTGGTCACCGAGCCGACGGAGACCGCGACCGGGTTCGCCGTCGCGCAGACGGCGGTGCTCGCCGGTCGGCCGGGGAACGTCGAGCCGTTGCGCGAGGTGGGCCGGCTGTTCGGGCGGGTCGCGCACCTGATCGACGCCGTGGAGGACCTGGAGGAGGACCGCGCAGTCCGGCTCGTGGAACCCGCTGCTCGGCACCGGGACGTCGGTGGACGAGGCGCATCGGCTGTGCCTGGACGCCGTGACGGGCATCCGGCTGGCGCTGGACGAGGTCGAGTTCACCGACGCGCGACTCGTGCACAAGCTGCTGGTGCACGAGCTCGAGGAGTCGATCATCCGGGTGTTCGGCAGGGGCCACCAGGACGACCGGCGGACCCCGGTCGACCCCGGCAGCGGGCTGTGGGCGTACCCGAGGTTGACCTTCGAGCCGCGGCCGCGTGGGTTCTGGGACGGCTGTGGCGCGTTCCTCTACATGTGCGGGACCTGCCAGTTCTGCTGCCGCGACCCGTTCCCCGGACCGTGGAGCGACAAGTGGCGGAGGCAACCCGTGCGACTGCGACTGCTCGGGCTGCGACTGCAACTGCTGCCCTGCGATTAGGCCCCTGACCAGGGCCGATCTGAAATTGTCAGACCTCCGGCGTAACGTGCTTCCCGTGGCATTCGCAACCGAGCTTCCGCCAGAGGAGAGCACCGTCAAGGCGCACTCCGAGCACCGTCCCGTCGGCGACATCGCCCGCACCGACGGGCAGTTCCGCGTGGTCAGCGACTACGAGCCCGCCGGCGACCAGCCGGCGGCCATCGCCGAGCTGGAGACGCCGCGTGCGCGCGGGCGAGCGCGACATCGTGCTGCTCGGCGCCACCGGTACCGGCAAGTCGGCGACCACGGCCTGGCTGATCGAGAAGGTCCAGCGGCCGACGCTGGTGATGGCGCCGAACAAGACGCTGGCCGCGCAGCTGGCGAACGAGCTGAAGGAGTTCTTCCCGCACAACGCGGTGGAGTACTTCGTCAGCTACTACGACTACTACCAGCCCGAGGCGTACATCCCGCAGACGGACACGTACATCGAGAAGGACTCCTCGGTCAACGACGACGTCGAGCGGCTGCGGCACTCGGCCACCATGTCGCTGCTGACCCGGCGCGACGTCATCGTGGTCGCCTCCGTGTCGTGCATCTACGGCCTCGGCACGCCCCAGTCGTACCTCGACCGCTCGATCCCGCTGGAGACGGGCGCGGAGGTCGACCGCGACAAGTTCCTGCGCGCCCTCGTCGACGTCCAGTACACCCGCAACGACATGTCGTTCACCCGCGGCTCGTTCCGGGTGCGCGGCGACACGGTGGAGATCATCCCGTCCTACGAGGAGCTCGCGATCCGCGTCGAGTTCTTCGGCGACGAGATCGACAAGCTCTACTACCTGCACCCGCTGACCGGTGACGTCGTCCGCGAGGTCACCGACCTGCGGATCTTCCCGGCCACGCACTACGTCGCCGGCCCGGAGCGGATGGAACGCGCCATCCGCGACATCGAGGCCGAGCTCGAGGAGACGCTGGCGAAGATGGACCGCCAGGGCAAGCTCCTGGAGGCGCAGCGCCTGCGCATGCGCACCGCCTACGACATCGAGATGATGCGCCAGGTCGGCTTCTGCAACGGCATCGAGAACTACTCGCGCCACATCGACGGCCGCGACGCGGGCACCGCGCCCGCCACCCTGATCGACTACTTCCCCGACGACTTCCTCATGGTCATCGACGAGTCGCACGTGACCGTGCCGCAGATCGGCGGCATGTACGAGGGCGACGCCTCCCGCAAGCGCAACCTCGTCGAGCACGGCTTCCGCCTGCCCTCGGCCATGGACAACCGCCCGCTGACGTGGGAGGAGTTCGCCGACCGCATCGGCCAGGTCGTGTACCTGTCGGCGACGCCCGGCCCGTACGAGATCGGCCAGGCAGGCGGCGAGTTCGTCGAGCAGGTCATCCGGCCCACCGGCCTCGTCGACCCGCGAGGTGATCGTGAAGCCGACCGAGGGCCAGATCGACGACCTGGTCCACTCGATCCGCGAACGCGCCGAGCGCGACGAGCGCGTGCTCGTCACGACGTTGACCAAGAAGATGTCCGAAGACCTCACGGACTACCTGCTGGAGCTGGGTATCCGGGTCCGGTACCTGCATTCCGAGGTCGACACCCTGCGGCGGGTCGAGCTGCTGCGGCAGCTGCGGCTCGGCGAGTACGACGTGCTGATCGGTATCAACCTTCTTCGTGAAGGCCTCGACCTTCCCGAGGTGTCGCTGGTGGCGATCCTCGACGCGGACAAGGAAGGATTCCTGCGGTCGGGGACGTCGCTTGTGCAGACCATTGGTCGTGCGGCTCGAAACGTCTCCGGTGAGGTCCACATGTATGCGGACCGGATCACCGACTCGATGCGTCATGCGATCGAGGAGACGAACCGGCGGCGCGAGAAGCAGGTCGCTTACAACACTGAGCGTGGGATTGACCCGCAGCCGCTGCGGAAGAAGATCACGGACATCCTGGAGGCGGTGTACTCCGAGATCGAGGATGAGGTTCCGGTCGGGGGATCGGGGCGGAACCAGTCCCGTGGGAAGCGGGCCACCGGGGAAGGTGGTCGGTCGGCGGGGGTTTTGCAGTCGCATGAGCGGGCTGGGATGGCTCGGTCGGAGCTGGCGGATCTGGTGCAGCAGTTGACGGATCAGATGATGAATGCGGCGCGGGATCTGCAGTTCGAGTTGGCGGCGCGGTTGAGGGATGAGATTCAGGACTTGAAGAAGGAACTGCGGGGGATGGATGCGGCTGGGGTGAAGTGAGCTTGGGGGGACTGACACCTATGTCGCCTGTTGCGTAGGTGGTTCGGTTGCGTGCGGCCGGTCCCGTGGCGTGCGTTTTTCTGGGGCGCTGGCCCAGACCCCGCCAATCTGATCAGGGGGTCCGCGCCACTCGCGGGTAGATGGCACGCCTGTTTCGTTGGGCGGCTGCCGGTTGGTTTGTGGGTTGCGTCGGCGGTGGGGTCCCGTCCCAAGTCGTACCAGAGGCAGGGCTTCGCCTACGACTCGTGACGGGACCCCACCGCCGTAGGCGCGCGTGCAGGGCTTGGGGAGGACGGCTCGCCTGCGGCGTCGCGTGCCGGGGTGGGTGAGGCGCGTGTGGGGCTGGTTGGTGGGGGTGCTGGCGTTTGGTGGTGGCTGATCGTCCGTGTGGTTCTTGACGGTAAGCGGTTTCCCGGCCAGTGTCGATCTCGCGCACTCGCCGCTGCGCATCGTGGGCCGGATGGTCCGGTTGCGTTGGCGGGAGGCGTTCATGCTGCGCGGGGTAGCGATAGGTGCGGTTGTTGTTGCTTGGCTCGGGGGCGTCCTCGTGCCGGTGGGGGCAGCCAAGGCTGAGCGGCTACCTTCAGGCCCGCAGCGTCCGCAGGTGGTCAAGAGCGTCACGCTGGTGTCTGGTGATCGTGTTGTCGTGCAAGGGGATCAGGTAACGGTGTTGCCTGGTGCGGGGCGCGACTCGGTGATGTTTCACCAGCGTCGCACCAGGGACGGGCGTGTTCATGTGGTGCCGCAGGACGCGGTGGGGTTGGTGCGGAGCGGCAGGCTCGACAAGCGGTTGTTCGATGTCACGACCCTGATTGAGCAGGGGCGGGATGACGCGAGCCGGGACACGTTGCCGTTGATCGTTGGTAGCGAGCCCCGTAAGGCGATGAAGACTGCGCTGGCGGGCACGTGGAGTGAGATCAAGGCGAGTGACAGCAAGGTGTGGCTGGATGGGCGGCTGCGGTTGCTGGATGCCGAGAGTCACGCCCAGATCGGGGCTCCGGCGGCGTGGGAGCAGGGGCTGACGGGGAAGGGCGTCACCGTTGCGGTGCTGGACGGGGGCTATGACCCCGGGCATCCCGATTTGCGGGGCAAGGTTGTGGAGGCCAAGGACTTCACGGGGACCGGGGTCGCGGACACGTTCGGGCACGGGACGCACGTTGCGGCGACCGTGGTGGGGGATGGTGTTTTTGGGGGCGTCGCGAAGGATGCGCGGTTGCTCGTCGGGAAGGTGTGTGCGGATGACACCTGTGACGAGTCGGCGATTCTGGAGGCGATGGAGTGGGCTGCGCCGCTGGCGAAGGTGGTCAACCTGAGTCTTGGCGGTGGGGCGACTGACGGCACGGATCCCCTGTCCCTTGCCGTCAATCGCCTTTCCGAGCAGCACGGGACGTTGTTCGTCGTCGCGGCGGGCAACGAGGGGGAAGTGCAGTCGGTGGGTGCGCCGGCGGCGGCTGATGCGGCGTTGGCGGTGGGGAGCGTCAGCAAGGTTGATCGGTTGAGCCGGTTCTCCAGTCGGGGGCCGAGGGCCGGGGACTTTGCGGTGAAGCCGGACATTGTGGCGCCAGGGGAGGACATCGGGGCCGCGCGTGCTGCTGGGACGAGCATGGGTGAACCGATTGACGCGTTGCACACGCGGGCGGATGGGACGTCCATGGCGACGCCGCATGTCGCGGGGGCGGCGGCGTTGGTGGCGCAGGCGCATCCGGAGTGGTCGGGGGCGCAGCTCAAGGCGGCGCTCACGGGGGCGGCGAAGTCGGTTGGGCGGAGCGTGTACGAGGAGGGGAGTGGGCGGCTTGATGTGGTGGCGGCTGCGGGGAACGCGGTGTTCGCCACGGCGAGCAGCCTGAGCTTTGGGGTCTTGAGGTATCCGCATGTGCAGTTGCCGCCGATCGTCAAGAAGCTGACGTATCGCAACGTGTCGGCGCGCGAGGTGTCGGTGCCGGTGGCTTCGGATCATGCGGCGGTGAAGGTGAGTTCGAAGGAGATCACCATTCCTGCCAACGGGAGTGTGGACGTCGAGGTGACGCTGGATCCGGCGGCGGTGGCGATCGGGTCCGGGGGTGCGAGGGTCACGGCGGGCGCGGCGCGGACCGTGGTGGGCTTCACGGCTGAGCCGGAGATGTACGAGCTGACGGTGACGACGATCGGGCGGGATGGGAAGTCGTCGGATGCCGAGGTCAGTGTGCTGGGGTTGGAGAGCGGTGAACACGAGGATCTTGCGCAGCCGGTGAACGGCGTGACGAAGACGCGGTTGTTGAAGGGGAGTTACTCGGTCGACGCGCTGGTGCACGGCGATGGTGAGCACACCTGGGCGAGCACGGGGAAGTTCGTGTTGGACAGGGCGGTTGCGATCACGGTCGACGCGCGTCAGGGCGTGCCGGTGGGGGCGAAGCTCGATCGTGCGGTGAAGCGGAAGTACCTGGCGGTCGACGCGGTTTATCAGACGGCGGAGGGCCGGGTGCAGACCGGGCTTTCGGTGCGGTCGACGGACAGGGTGTTCGCGGTGCCTGCCAAGGCGGACGCGAGTTACTTCAACTTCGGGACGTTCCAGGTGTTGTCGGCGGACGGGCACGAGTACTTCGTCGCGTCGCCGCACGAGGGTGGGATTCCGGCCGATCTCGTGCCGCGGGTACGGGACAGGGACCTCTACGGCGAGCAGGTGCGGTATCGGGCGCAGGGTGCGCCGGCGATCGGGTCGCGGTCGTCCACGCCGTTCTACGTGAAGGGGCAGAGCATCACGTTCGGGGTGGTGTTCGACCTGGCCATTCCGCAGCGGCGGGTCGAGCACTTCACCGGGAGGCCGGACACGAAGTGGGTCATGGACTTCTTCCAGCGGCCGCCGACGCAGCCGGGGCTCGGGTTCGACGGGCACATCAGTGCCGGGCGGCCCGTGTTCGCGGCGGGCAAGAGCGGGACGCGGTCGTGGAACGGCGTGGTGGCCACGACGGACCTGAACCTGCGCGGCTCACACGGGTTGGTGCGCAACGGGAACAACGGGTACGTGCAGCATTGGCCGTTCGCGCCCGGTGAGCCGAACGCGTCGGACGAGTTCGTGTTCGGGGCGCCCTATGTCCAGGCGAGGACGCGTCTGTCCACTGTGGATGGAAAGGTGATCGCGGACAACGGGGCGGTGTACGCGAACTTCTCCGGGCTGCCGGAGGCGGAGACGCGGTACGTGTTGGACGTGGAGGCGTCGCGCAGCCCCAAGTGGACGCCGTTCGCGCCGAAGGTGTCGGCGCGGTTCGAGTTCGCCTCGGCCAAGGCCACGGGGACCGTCTATCTGCCGGTGCCCACGTTGAGGATCTCGGGTGCCTTCGACGACCTCAACCGTGCTCCCGGCTGCCGGGTGTTCCCGGTGGACGTCAGCGTCACGCCGCAGGCCGGGTCGACCGGCGCCGCCGAGGTGCGGAACGTGACCGTGCAGGCGTCCATGGACGACGGGCGGACGTGGCGGGCGGTACCGGTGATCGGCGCCAAGTCGAAGTGGAAGGCGCTCGTCGCGCATCCGGCGGGTGCCGAGTTCGTGTCGCTGAAAGTGAAGGCGGTGGATGCGGCGGGTAACTCCGTCGAACAGACGACGTTGCGCGCCTACGGCGTAAATCGCTCTCTGGGGTGAGATGTCGTTTCACTTGTTTCACAGCGGCCGCGGACGGCCATGATCTCACGGTGAACGTCGACACCCACCTCGCCGCGGTGGAGCAGGCGCTGATCTCGATGCGGCGTAGTCAGTCACGTAGAGCGCTCGCCGAACTGGCCGTGCCGGCCTTCGAGGTGCTCGACGTGCTCGAGTTGGCGGAGCGAAGTGGGGTGCAGGCGACAGTGTCCGGTGTGGCGTCGGCGTTGCACGTCGATCAGCCGCGTGCCAGCAAGCTCGTCACGAGCGCGGTCGAGGCCGGGCTGGTGTCGCGGGTGGCGGACAAGGCGGACGGGCGGCGCGTGCTGCTCGTCCGCACGCCACGCGGGCGCGCCACGTCGGCCGAGTTGCATCGGGCGCGGCAGGCGGCGTGCGAGACGGCGATGGCGGACTGGACGGAAGAGGAACGGGCGGCGTTCGCCGCGCTGCTCACGCGTTTCGTCGCGGTGTTCGGCGCGCGATAATCGTGGCGTGACACTGGACGAGCTGATCGCCTACTGCGCCGCCAAGCCCGGCGCCGAGGAAACGTACCCGTGGGGCGACGCCGAGCTGGTGTGCAAGGTCGGCGGGAAGGCGTTCGCGTTCATCGGCCTCGACATGCACACCGTCGGGCTCAAGTGCGGCGTCGACGCCGAGGCCGCGGCGCCGTGGCGGGAGCGCTTCCCGGACGACATCACGATCAGCGGGTACGTCGGGCGCTACGGGTGGAACACCATCGCGCTCAAGGGATCGGTGCCCGACGACGACCTGCTGGAGCTGGTCGACGGCTCCTACGAGGCCGTCGTCGCGCGGTTGCCGAAGAAGAAGCGTCCTTAACCCTCTTCGGGCTGCAGGATGCCGAAGATGTTGTTCTCGGTGTCCTTGTAGTAGGCGAGCAGGCCGACGCCCGGCATCTTGTCCTTCGGCAACGCCACCGTGCCGCCGTTGACCTCGATCGCCGCGATGGTGACGTCGATGTCGATGACGGCGATGGTCATCACGAAGCCGTGGACGGGTGCGTCAGGCGCCGGGTCGGGGCCGCGGCGTGGCAGCAGGCCGCCGTTCACGCCGGGCTGGTCGTCGTCGCCGGTGGTGATGACCCAGTAGGGGATGTCGCCCCACTGCTCGATCTTCCAGCCGAAGACGGAGGTGTAGAAGTTCCGCGCTCGCTCGGGATCTGCGGCGTGGATCTCGAAGTGCACAGGACGTGACATGACAGGGCACGGTACTCCGGACAGTGGTTGTCCGCATTGGGTTCTACGGTGACTTCATGGCAATCGAATTCCAGGTCACGATGGACGCGGCCGACCCCGGCAGGCTCGCTGCCTTCTGGGCGGAGGCACTCGGTTACGTGCTGCAGCCGCCGCCTCCCGGCTTCGAGTCGTGGGAGGCGTTCGCGGTGGCGCAGAAGATCCCGTTCGAGTCGATGAACGACTACTCGGCGATCATCGACCCGGACGGCAACGGCCCGCGGTTCTTCTTCCAGCGCGTGCCCGAGGACAAGACGGCCAAGAACCGCGTCCACCTCGACGTGAACGCGGGTCTTGAGGCCGTCGATCGGCTGGTGGCCCTCGGTGCGAAGAAGATCGAGGAGTTCGACCGGGGCGCGATGGGCCACTGGGTCACGATGCTCGACCCGGAGGGCAACGAGTTCTGCGTGCAGGCTACGAAGTGATGTCCTTCGTCTTGAACCGGCGTGCCGCCAGCAGCGTGAAGATGCCGCCGTAGACGAGCGCGGAGAACGCCCCTCGCGTCATCTCCGACCAGTCGATGTCGGTCGAGAGCAGGTCGGCCCACGCCATCGCGTAGTGCGTCGGCAGGTAGTTGCGCAGGTCCTCCAGCGGCTGTGATCTGGTCGAGGATCTGCGACAGGATCGACACGAGCACCGTGCCGCCGACCGCGCCGAGCGGCGCGTCGGTGGACACCGACAGGAACAGCGCCAGGCCCGCCACCCAGAACAGGTTGATCGCGATGTAGCAGACCGCGAGCGCCACGCCGAGCACGCCGTCGGCCGAACGGCGCCGCCTCGCCGGTCGGGCTCACCACCTCGCCCGCGCCGTACCAGACCACGCCGACGCCGCAGGGCGACCGCCGGGCAGCAGGGCGAGGGCGAAGACGCTGAGCAGGCCGCTGCTGATGGCCTTCTGGCGCAGCAGGCGGTGCCGCGGGATCGGTGCGGCCAGCAGGTACTTGAGGCTCGACCAGGACGCCTCGCGACGCGATCGTGTCGCCGAAGAACAGCGCCACGATCATCGGCAGCAGGAAGCTGCCGCTCACGAACAGCGTGAGCACCACGAAGTTGATGCCGCTGGCGGTGGCGAGGTCGACGAAGCCGCCGGAGCGGCGGTTCGGGCTCGGACTGCCCGATCTCGAAGCTCAGCGCGAGGATGAACGGCAGCAGCACCAGGAAACCCAGCACGAGCTGGGTGCGCCGGCGGCGGACCTGCCGTGCGCAGCTCGACGCGGATGCCGAGGGTGCGGCGGGCCTTGTAGCCCGACCGACGGAACCGTCCGGCGCCACCTCGGTGTGCTGCTGTGCGGCCGCCTCGGTGAGGTCGGTCGAGCGCGCCGGGATCGGTGTGGACGTCGTGCTCGTTCACCGGTCCACCTCCTCGGCCGCCGAATTCGTGCGGTTCGGGCTCGCGGATAATTGCATCCAGGGAGTCCCCCTGCGAGTGTCGGCGCGAAGCTGCGTCGCGCCACGTCGAGGCCGGCCTGGCAGCGCCTCGCTGTCACGGCTCTGAGCGTCCGCCGTGGCGGACGCCGCTGCCATCAGGAAGTCATTCACCGACCAGCTCCAAGAACGCGTCTTCCAGGCGTCGTCGCGGTCCGGCCTGGTCGACTGCCACCCCGGCGCCGACGAGACGCCGACAGCGCGCGGAACGCGGCATGCCGTCCAGTCGACGCGTGCACGGCGTCCTCGTCCACGTGCACGTCGTGCACGCCTGTCGACGCCGCGCAGCACATCGGCTGCCTTCGACGGGCGAGTCGACGCGGAACGTCGCCTCGCCGCCGCCCGCCGCGATGTCGGCGACCTCGCCGGCGGCGACGAGCCTGCCCTTGTGCATGACGACCACGTGCGTAGCAGGTCTGCTCCACCTCGGCCAGCAGGTGCGACTGGAGACCAGCACCGTGCGGCCCGCCGCGGCGTACGCGGCGCAGCACCTCGCGCATCTGGTGGATCTGGGGCGGGTCGAGCCCGTTGGTCGGCTCGTCCAGCACCAGCAGGTCCGGGCAGGCCGAGCATCGCCTGCGCGATCGCCAGCCGCTGCCGCATGCCCTGGCTGTACGTGCGCACCCGGCGGTGCACCGCGTCGCCGAGTCCCGCGATCTCCAGCGCCTCCGTCGATGTGCGCCTCGTCGCGTCCGGCCGGCCGGTCGCCGCCCAGTACAGCCGCAGGTTCGCCGCGCCGGACAGGTGCGGCAGGAAGCCCGAGCCCTCGACGAACGAGCCGATCCGCGACAGCACCGGCGCGCCCGGGCGCACCTTGTGGCCGAACACCCGGATGTGGCCCTCGGTCGGGTGGATCAGGCCCATCAGCATGCGCAGCGTCGTGGTCTTGCCCGCGCCGTTGGGGCCGAGCAGCCCGAGCACCTGGCCGTGCTCCACGCGGAACGACAGGTCCTTCACCGCGGTCAGCGCCGCCGGGGTAGGACTTCGTCAGGTTCGCGATGACCAGCGGCACGTCGGCGAGCGTCGGGGTCCGAGTCGTGCGACATGCGTCGGCGGAACATCGCGACGACGCCGCGAGCCGATCAGCACCAGCAGCGCGATCGCGATGCCCCACAGGGCGTGACCGTCGGGAAGCCGCTCGTGACGTTGCGGCCGGGCACCACCGGCACCGCAGATCGACGTCGGCGGCCAGCGAGATCCGGTACGCGGCGGGCTGGTCGGCGTGCGCGAACGCCTGGTCCGTCGTCGACACCACCAGCGCGAGCTTGTGGTCGGCTCTCGACCGGACGCACGATGCCGGGCAGCGTCACGGTCACCTCGGCGGCGGAACCGTCGGCGGCAGCGCGCACGCGGAACGGCGCGACGGCCGAGCCCGGCAGCGTCGCGGGTGCCGTCCGGCGGAGACGTCGTAGAGCTTCGCGAACAGGATCGCCTCGCCGGAGTTCTGGTCACCGCGGCGCGACCCGCAGCCGGACCGTGGACGACCCGCGATCAGCAGCAGCTGGAGTCGAGTGCGTCCGAGGCTGAACACCGGCGGCCTGGCCGGGCAGGTCGATGCGACAGCCGTGACGGCAGATCGCCGACGACCGCGACAGCGCCGAACCGAGGCCCGGCAGGTTGCTGATCGACGCCGGGTTGCCGCCCGCGCGGGTTCACCACGACCTGCTCGCGGCCGCTCACCGTCAGCGGCTTGCGCTCGGTCGGTGGAGCCGCTGGCCAGGCCCGGGTAGGTGGGCGCGATGACGGTGCGCACCGACGGCGTGCCGCTGCGCGCGGAACGCGCCCTGCACCGCGTACTCGAAGCCGGTGCCGGGGTCGGCTGCCGCTGTGCCGCGCAGGTGGAAGTCGATCCAGTCGGCGATCTCGCCGCGCAGCTGCGGTGCCGGGGTTGCCGCCGTCGTGGCCGCCCGCGTACCAGACCATCTTGACCTTGCCGCCGGCCGCGGCGATCTGCCGCGCGGTCGCGTCGGACTGGTCGAGGCCGAACAGCGTGTCCTGCTCGCCCTGCACCAGCATCGTCGGCTGGGTGATCTTGTCGGTCACCGCGACCGGCGAGACCGACGCGCAGCAGGTCGACGCGTCTGCTGCGATGGCCTTGCCCGTGGTCGCGACCTCGGTGTACGCCGGTGCAGCACCGCTCGGCGTGAACCGGCCGCACGCGCCCAGCGACGGCGTGCCGCGCCAGCGCTGCCGAGGCCCGCGCGCCCGGGTGCCGCCCGCCGCGGCGCCGCGGTGCCGCCGCGTGGCTCGACGTCGTCGTCCTGCGCCCGGCTCCGGCGCGTCGCCCGTGGGCGACGAGAGCCTCGATCGCCGTCATGCCCGCGGAGAAGAAGATGCCCGCCCACGACCGCTTGAACACGCCGTCCTCGCCGAACGCGTTGGCGGCCGGGCGTGGCGTCCGGGTCGCCGGTCGCGGCGCCGAGTTCGGCAGCAGCGCCTGCGCGAGGTCGTTGTAGGTGATGACGGGGACGAGGTGTCGACGCGCTTGTCGATGCCGGCGAGCAGCAGCGACAACGCGCCGCCGTAGGACGCGCCGGTCACGCCGACGCGCGGGTCGCCGCCGCTGTCCTTCTGCACCTCGTCACGGGTCGCCGAGCCAGTCGAGCGAGCTTCTGCGCGTCGCGCGACCTCGTGGTCGAGCGAGTTCAGCGCGATCTGGCCCGTGCTGCGGCCGAACCCGCGCGCGGACCACGTCAGCACGACGAACCCGCGCTGGGCGAGCTCCTCGGCCTGGGTGTGCACGCTGCGCTGGCTGCCGCCGAAACCGTGCGCGAGCATGATCGCGGGCGCGGGCGTCTGCTGTGGGAGGTAGAGGCGTCGTCTCGATCGTCGACCGTCTGAGCGCTGTCCGGGCCCTCAGGTGCGTCGATGTTCGCTTCTTTGAAGTGCAACGGGCGCGGGGTCGTCTCCGGATCGGTGAAGAACGATGCCGCCTGCTGCGAGGGCGAGAACCACGACCATGCGGGGATCGACCACCTGCCGCGAAGGCGGGAGAGGCGGGACACGGTGATGACGTATATGCGAGTGTTTGCTGAGAACGGCCTGTCGGGATCCGGTCGCGGTCTCAGCGTCAGTCGATCTTCAGTCCGGCTTCAGGTGGCTCCGGCCCGAACGACACGCGGCGTATTCCCGTTGCACCTGGTTACGTGGGTCTGCTCACCCTGGTGGCGCTAACCGCCCGTGGAGCACAATATTACGCAGCATGGAGGGGAGTACTCCTTCGCGGCGGTGTCGTCAACACGGAGCTCGCGTAGAGCGGGACCCGGTGCCGTCGGTCGGCTCGAGCATCGTCGCGGCGGAAGAGACCTCCGGGTTATTTGGCGTGCGCCCGATGATCCCGGAGGTTCGAGTGGTGAACGTCCCCGCATGGATGTGGATCGCGACGATCGGCGGTCTGCTCGTGCTGCTCGCCGTCGACCTGGTGATCGTCGATCGCAAGCCGCACGAGGTCACGATCGGTGAAGCCGCCCGCTGGGTGATCTTCTACGTCGCCATGCGCGGCGCTCTTCGGCCTCGGCGCTCTGGTATCTTCTCCGGTGGCACGTACGCCGGCGGAGTTCTTCGCCGGGTACATCACCGAGTACTCGCTGACGTCGACAACCTCTTCATCTTCCTGATCATCATGACGCGTTCAAGGTGCCCGCGATCCACCAGCACAAGGTGCTGCTGGTCGGCATCCTGCTCGCGCTGGTCATGCGCGGCATCTTCATCGCGGCGGGCGCGGCGCTGATCAGCCAGTTCAGCTGGGTGTTCTACATCTTCGGCGCGTTCCTCATCTACACGGCGGCTGGCAGCTCGGCGCCGGCAGAACCACGACGAGGACGAGGAGTACAAGGAGAACCTCGTGCTCCGCATGGTGCGCAAGGTCTTCCCGGTGACCGACGACTACCACGGCGCGAAGTCGTTCATCAAGATCGACGGCAAGCGCTACGTCACGCCGATGTTCATCGTGATGATCGCGATCGGCTCCACCGACCTGCTGTTCGCGCTCGACTCGATCCCGGCCATCTTCGGCCTCACCAAGGAGCCGTTCCTGGTCTTCACCGCCAACGCGTTCGCGCTGATGGGCCTGCGCCAGCTGTACTTCCTGCTCGGCGGCCTGCTCGGCGAAGCTGGTCTACCTGTCGATCGGCCTGTCGGTGATCCTCGGCTTCATCGGCGTGAAGCTGATCCTGGAAGCCCTGCACACCAACACGCTGCCGTTCCTCAACGGCGGCGAGCCGCTTCCACGTGCCGACCATCGGCATCGAGCTGTCTCGCTGTCGGTGATCATCGGCGTGCTGGTGATCACCACGATCGCGAGCCTCCTCAAGGTGCGGCGCGACCCGGAGGCCGCGAAGCACGTCGGCGCCGACGCCGAACCACTAACTGACCGGGACGCCGTTCTGGTAGACGGCGCGGACGGCCTGCTTGAGCGTTCCGGCCTTCACGTGCTGCTCGGCGTCGCCCTCGCACGAGCACGAGATCGGCGAGCTTGCCTGGTGCGAGCTCGCCGAGTTCGTTTTCCGAGGCGCATCAGCGTCGGCGGCGGACCGTGGTGGTGGCGTAGAGCGCCTCCGCCGGGCGACATGCCGTACTCGACCATCAGCGTCAGCTCGTTGAGGTTGTCGCCGTGCGGGCCGACGCCGGAGTCGGTGCCCATCGCGATCTTCACGCCTGCCTGGTGCGCCTTCTGGAACGCCTTGAAGTGCTGCGAGACCACGGCTTGGCCTTGTCGAGGATGACGTCCGAGATCGCCATGCCCGCCGCCGCCTGGTCGAGCACCATGCGCGGCGCCATCAGCGTCGGCACGAGCCACGTGCCGTGCTTGAGCATCTCGTCGACGCCCTCGTCGGTGAGGAACACGCCGTGCTCGATGGAGCGCACGCCGTTGCGCACGGCCGTGAGGATGCCGTCGCCGCTCATCGCGTGCGACATGACCGCGATGCCCGCCGCGTTGGCCTCCTGCACGATCATCGCGATCTCCTCGTCGCGGAAGTGCGCGTGCCGCGGGTTGCTGCGCGGTGACATCACCCCGCCGCTGGACGCGATCTTGATGATGTCGGCGCCGTGGCGCACCAGCGTGCGGATGACCTTGCGCAGCTCCTCGGGCCGTCGCGCGACGGCGTCGGGCAGGCCGGGGTGCAGCGGCGGTGAGATGTGGGCGCCGCACTGCATCCAGTCGTCGTTGTGGCCGCCGGTCTGCGACACCATGTTGATCGCGATCTGCATCCGCGGACCCTGGATCAGTCCGCGTCGCACGGCCTCGGCGACACCGAGGTCGGCGCCGAGCGCGTCGCGGACGCGTCGTGATGCCGCACGCCAGCGTCGCTCGCATGTTGCCGATCGCCTCGTAGAACGGCAGCGAGAACGGCGTGTTCAGCGACCGCACCAGGTCGGCGCCGCTGAACATGAAGTGCACGTGGCAGTCGAAGAGGCCGGGCAGGATCGTGTGCCCGGTCGCGTCGACCCGAGTGTCGCCGTCGAGCCCGGTGCCCACGTCGACGATGCGGTCACCCTCGACCACCACGTCGCCGGGCTCGGTCGCGGTACCGGTGAAGACCCTGCCCCCAGAGAACACGATGCGCGTCATACGCGGAAATCTATGGGGCGAGTCAATTTTTGTGATCGGTCAACAAAAGGTTATGAGCGTTGCTAACGAAGCCTGTTACCGTCCGCTCGTGCGCCCCGAAGACCTGGAGCTGCTCACCACGCCCGGCACCGTTGCGGTGTCCGGAGAGTTGGTGCTGGTCAGCGTTGCGAAGCCGGACCTCGACAAGAACACCTACCAGGGCGGCCTGCACCGGGTCTGGCCGGACGGCACCACAACGCCGTGGACACACGGTGACCGGGACTATGCGCAGCGCATTTCCCCGGACGGTGCGCTGATCGCGTTTCTGCGCGTTAACGGAAAATCGCAAGCCGCAGATCTACGTCATGCCCGCCGACGGCGGTGAGCCGCGCAGGCTGACCGATCTGCCCGCTGGGCGCGGGCGCCCCGGTGTGGTCGCCCGACTCGACCCGGCTCGCGTTCGTCGCGCGGGTGCCCGAGTCCGGCCGCTACGGCACCACCGACGACGGCCCCGAGTCCGAGGCGCCGCGCCGCATCACCCGCCTCGACTACCGCTTCGACGACGTCGGCTTCCTCGCTCGACCGCCGTCCGCGCCTGCACCTCGTGGACCTGGACGGCGCCGTTTCCGAGCTGACCGACGGTTCCTTCGACGTCTCCGACCCCGCCTGGCTCTCCGCTGGACGACGTTGGTTTTCGTGGCGCCGCGCGACCTTGGCGTGGTCCGAGACGCTGGTCAACGACCTGTACACGGTGCCTGCCGCAGGCGGGTCGCCCTCGCTGCTGGTGCGCGGCGCCGGCGAGACCGCGATGCCGTTCGTCGCAGGCTCCTCGTTGTACTGGGTGGGCACGGAGTTCACCGGCATCGACGCCGTCGCGCGCAACCAGGGCCTGTGGGCGTGCCGACCTCGACGGGTCCGGCAGTCGCGCGGCTGACCGACGTCGAAACCGTTGACATCGAACGGCTTTCCGGCCAGCCCGTGGCCGACTCCGACGGCGTGCTGCTCGTGGTGCGCAATCGTGGCGCCCTGGAACTGCGGCGGATCCCGTTCGACGGCGGGCCTGGCGAGGTGCTCGCCGGTGAGCGTCGGCGTCCGTCAAGTCGTTCGCCTCCGACGGGTCCACTGTGGTCGCCGTGGTGTCCACTCCGGACAGCCCGGGCCAGGTCGAGTTCGTCGGAACCGAGTGTCCGCACGTCGTTCTCGTCGGTCGCCGGCGCGGCGGGTGGTCGAGCTCGACGGCTCCGCCTCCGACGGCTACCCGGTGCACGGCTGGCTCGTGCTGCCCGAGGGCGAAGGCCCGCACCCGGTCGTCCTCGCGGTGCACGGCGGCCCGTTCATGTACCACGGCTGGGGCTTCTTCGACGAGGCCCAGGTCTACGCCACCGCCGGTTACGCCGTCGTGCTGCCGAACCCGCGCGGCTCCGCGGGCTACGGCCAGTCCCACGGCCAGGCCGTGATCGGCCGGTTCGGCACCGTCGACGTCGACGACGTGCTGTCCCTTCTGGACGTCGCGCTGGCCCGCCCGGACTGCGACGCCGACCGCGTCGGCGTGATGGGCGGCTCCTACGGCGGCTTCATGACCGTCGTGGCTGTCCGCGCACCACGGCGAACGCTTCCGTGCGGCCTGGAGCGAGCGCGCCGTGAACGCCTGGGACTCCTTCGCGGGCTCCTCGGACATCGGCTACTTCTTCCCCGACGCCTACTGCGGCCCCGACCCCGAGGCCCAGCGCGCCCAAAGCCCGCTGACCTACGCCGAGAAGATCAACCTGCCGTTCGCGGTCGTGCACTCCGAACAGGACTGGCGTTGCCCGCTGGAGCAGGCGCAGCGGATGTTCGTCGCCCTGCGCCGGCGCGGCGTCGAGGCCGAGATGATGCATCTTCCCTGGTGAGGGGCACGAGCTGACGCGGACCGGGCAGCCGCGGCACCGCAGGCAGCGTTTCGACGCGGTGCTGGAGTGGTGGGGGCGCTACCTCAAGGCGTGACCACGCCGTGCGTCTGATCGGTCACGCGGAGAAACGCTTTCAGTGCAACAGATAGGGCCGAAAGGCCCCGTCTCTGTAACGTCCTTTCGGCGTAGCGTCGGCTGGTCTTTGCGTCGCCCACGCACGCCGGAGGAACGCGATGAAGCGGTCCGTGACTGTCCTGTCAGCATTGGCCCTCGTCTTGGGCGGCGTGGTGGTGTCACCCGCTGTGGCTGCCCCGAGCAACGACCCGCTGGACGTCTACGTCGCCCAGGTGACCGGCGAGCAGGCGGGCGAGCTTTCCCGGCAGGGCTTCGACATCGCCGGGAGCAGGGCGAGCGGTGACAAGGTCGAGGTGGAGCTGGTGCTGGCAGGCAGTCAGCAGAAGGAGCTCGCCCGGCGCGGCATCGACGCGAAGGTCAAGAAGAACAAGGACGGCAAGAGCGCCCGGCAGCTCGCGGCGGAGCAGGCTGCCGACGGGTTCACGGTGTGGCGGTCGTTCGACCAGCCGGGTGGGATTCGCGACCAGCTCTACGAGTTGGCGCGGAACAACCGGAATCTCGTCAAGCTCCAGGTGCTCGGCAAGACCGGACAGGGTCGCGAGATCATCGCGGTCAAGGTGACGCAGGGCGCCAACGGGATCAAGGACGGCAGCAGGCCCGCGGTCCTCTACTCGTCCACGCAGCACGCGCGTGAGTGGATCAGCACCGAGGTGAACCGCAGGCTGCTCAATCACTTCGTGAACAGGTTCAAGGCCAACGACACCGAGATCAAGGACCTGCTCAAGACCACCGAGCTGTGGTTCGTGCTCGTCGCCAACCCGGACGGCTACCAGTACTCGTTCGACGGGGAACGCCTGTGGCGCAAGAACCTGCGCGACAACGACAACAACGGGCAGATCAACCCCGGCGACGGTGTCGACCCGAACCGCAACTTCGACGAGCACTTCAACTACGACAACGAGGGCTCCTCGACGGCGACTGCCAGCGACACCTACCGCGGGCCGAGCGCGGCTTCCGAGCCGGAGACGAAGGCCATGCAGGGGCTGCTGGACCGGATCAAGCCGAAGCTCCAGTCCAACTGGCACTCCGCCGGTCAGTGGATCCTCTACCCGCAGGGCTGGCAGACCGGGTCGCCCGACGCCGACAACCCGATCTACGTCGCGCTGGCGGGCACCGACGCGAAGCCCGCGATCGCCGGGTTCGACCCCGGGATCAGCTCCGACGAGCTGTACGTGACGAACGGTGAGACCACCGACTACGCCGACGCGCGCAACGGCACCCTGTCGTTCACTCCCGAGCTCAGCGAAGGGTGTGACGGCTGTGGCTTCGTCTTCCCGGACGAAGAGGCACTCGTCGAGGCGGAGTTCCAGAAGACGTTGCCGTTCTCGATGTCGCTCGCCAGGTCCGCGGTCGACCCGGCCAACCCGAAGTCCGCGGTCGGCATCGACGTCAAGCCGTTCTACCTCGACCAGGCCGACGCCGACGTCGAGAACACCCCACTGTCCATGCTGGACTTCACGTTCGACGTGTCGTACGGCGACCCGCAGGAAGTCCGCGTACTGGCGAAGAAGTCGCTCGGCGCTGTCACCGCGAAGTGGCAGATCGGCAATGGGCCGGTGCGGAGCGCGCCGACGACCGTGTGGACCGGTGGTGAGCGCTACGACGCAGGCAACACGAACTACTACCACGTCGTCCGCGGCACGGTGACCGGGACCAACCCCGGTGACCAGGTCAAGGTGTGGTTCGAGGGTGGCGGCCGGACGAGTGGTTCGTTCACCTACCGCGCCGTCTCCGAGTCCGGTGACGACGTGCTCGTCCTCGCCGCCGAGGACTACACCGGCGCTTCGCCCGCGATGCCCGGCGTGACGAGCCCGCAGTACCTGTCGTATTACACCGACGCCCTCACCGCGAACAACATCAGCCACGACGTCTACGACGTGGATGCCAACGGGCGCAAGGCACCCGACGCGCTCGGCGTGCTCAGCCACTACCGGGCCGTGGTCTGGTACACCGGCGACGACGTCGTCACGCGGGAACCGGGCTGGGGTCCCGGCAACGCCTCCAGCCTGGCGCAGACCGAGCTGTTCGAGATCCGTGACTACCTCAACGAGGGCGGAAAGGTGCTCTACACCGGCCAGTTCGCCGGGCACCAGTACGGCACCGCGCTCGGCTCGCAGGTCTACGACCCCTTCGAGAACAAGCAGTGCAGCACGCTGCCCGACGCCGCGTTGCGGTGCCGTCCGCTCGCGGGATCCGGCGACAACATGAACGACGTCATCGAGTACTGGTTCGGCGCGTCGATCATCAACGCGGGCGCGGGCCAGAACGAGAACGGCGACCTGTTCGACGCCAGGGGTGTCGCGACCCCGTACACCGGGCTCACGTGGGGCTTCAACGGGGCGGACAGCGCGCAGAACCAGGTGAACTCGGCGTCCTTCCTGACGACGAGCGGGCTGCTGCCGGTCAACCAGTACCCGCAGTTCGCCAGCGACGTCGCCGCGGCGTGGGACCGTCCTGGCGGGCCGTTCGCGCCGCACACCGGCGAGTTCTACATGTACTCGCAGATCGGTGACGTGTCGTACAAGCGACTGACGCGCACGATCAACGTCCCCGCGGGCGGTGCCCAGCTGTCGTTCTGGACGTCCTACGACACCGAGCCCGCGTGGGACCACCTGTTCGTCGAGGCCCGCACCGCGGGCGGTGACGACTGGACGACACTGCCCGACATCAACGGACACACCACGTCGGCTCCAGGGGACAGCTGCCTGGCCGGCTGGCGGGATCTGCACCCGCAGCTCGACCACTACCAGACCCTCAACGCCGACGGCACCTGTTCACCCACCGGCACGCCCGGTGTGTGGCATGCGGCGTCCGGGAACTCCGGCGGCTGGCAGCAGTGGAACGTCGACCTGTCCGCCTACGCGGGCGGTCAGGCCGAGGTCTCCATCGCCTACGCGAGCGACTGGTCCGTGCAGGGACTGGGAGTGTTCGTCGACGACATCACCGTGTCGACCGGCGAGGGCTCGACGTCGTTCGAGTCCGGTTTGGACGGTTGGGCGGCAGCGGGTCCGCCCGCGGGCAGTGCGCCGAACGGCAACAACTTCATCCGCACCACCGCGGCCGGCTTCCCGGAGGGCGCCGTGGTGAAGACCGCCGACACGCTGTACTTCGGGTTCGGCTTCGAGGGCATCACCAGCGTCGCGGTCCGAAACGAGGTGATGGGCAGGTCGATGAGCCACCTGCTCGGCTGATCACCCCAGCAGTGTGTAGTTGAGCTCCTCGCAGACCCGCGCCAACGGCAGGTCGAGCCCCGGATGATCCAGCGGCAGCAGGACATCCGGGGCCGCGGGGAGTCCCGAAGCACCCGGCGGATCCCACAGACACACCGCCGGGTCACCGGAGTCCATCGACGACCGGTACCAAAGCCCGTCCAGCTCCGGATAGGCCGCCCGGATCGCCCGAGCCCACGCCTGCGTCACGAGCTTCGGCCCCGTGGAGATCTCCTGCGAGGCCCCGACCCGTGTCGGCCACAACCCGCCGAGATCCAGCAGGCGCAGGGTGCGGCGGGGGCGCAGGACCACGAGGAACGGGCTGCGGGTGCGGCGGTCGACCATCGAGGTGGCCTGGAAGACCTCGGCGATCGAGGTGCGCACGGACAGTCCGAAGTAGAGGACACCGTTCTCGTGGTCCTGGATCGGGCGGCCGTCGTCGGTGGGGTGTTGCGCGTCGAAGCGGGCGTGCGGGAGCGGGCCCGTGTAGCGGAACGTGTTCCAGCGCTGGGGGTGGGAGCCCTTGGCCGTGAAGACGCGCACCAGCCGGGTCGCCCGATGCACCGCGACGACGTCCTCGGTGCGGCGCAGGTGTGCTTGCAGCACGGCAGGGGCAGGCGGCTGAGGAAGCCGTGACATTCGGGTCCTGTCGGGTGTGCGGGAGCGCTCAGGCAGGTGTGCCGAGCACGGAGGCCAGGTCGGCGACGCGGCGGGGGTCTCCTCCTGCGAGGAGCCAGGCGCGGGGCGTCGCGGGCTTGCCGTCGACCAGCAGGTCCTCCTGGGCGGTGGTCATGAACGCGGCGACGACGAGCGCCGGTTGGTCGGACGGGACCGCGGCCAGCACGGTTTCCAGGCCCGGCAGCACACCGGTGCCCGCGAACTGCCACGCGGGCAGCCGCCAGCTGCCCCGGTCCTTCCAGCCGACGAGCCTGCCGACGCCGAGCCGGTGCCGGATGCGGCTCGTGTCGACCTGGAGCTGGCGCGCGGCCTCGGCGACCGTCACCGCCGAGTCGCGCAGCACCGCGTGCGCCACGACCGTGCGGGTGCGCGGCTTGGCGTCGCTGGGCAGCGCGGGCGAGAGGTCGAGGCCGACGTCGGTGAGTGCCGTCTGCTGTTCCGGCGTGAAGTAGCTGGCGGGTTCCGGGTGCGGCGGAGCGAGCCTGCGCGCCGCGTCGGTCACGAGCGCGAGGAACTCGTCGGGGGACACCTGCAGGCCGGCCTTGGCCAGCACCGTCTCCAGTGCGGGACTCATGCGCACAGAATAGCTCGTGCGTGCGCATTTGTGCGCTCCACCAACAGAGTTCCACGTTGTGCGCTCACGCAACGACGCTACGTGAGTTTTCCCGGTCCGGAGTCGTGACGTGGGCCTCATCCGAGCCATGGCTAGGATCTCGGGGATGCAGCTGGACCGGGGAGCCAAGCGCGTCGTTGTGGCGTGGGCCGTCGTCATGATCGGCACGCTCGCGTACGTGATGGTTCGCCCACTGGGCTGGTCGCTCGACCTGCGCGTTTATCGTAACGGCGGCGACGCGCTGCTCCAGGGCCTTCCTCTCTACGTCAGCGGTTTCGCGAAGCCGCTGGGTGGCCCGGACCTGCCGTTCACCTACCCGCCGATCGCCGCGGCGATGTTCAGCCTGCTGGCGCTCGTGCCGCTGGTCGTCGCGATCTTCGTGGTCGCGGTGGCGAACCTCGCGATGCTGACGACGTTGTGCCTGATCGCGGCGTCACGCGTGGTCGGCTGGGGCCCCGAAGCGGTGAAGTGGGGACTGGGGGCCGCGGCGGTGTCGTCGATCTTCGACCCGTTGCGCGAGACGTTGTGGTTCGGCCAGATCAACCTGCTGCTCGGCGTGCTGGTGATGGCCGACTGCCTGCTCGAACGCACGAAATGGTGGCCGCGTGGCGCGCTGATCGGGCTCGCCGCGGCGATCAAGCTGACGCCCGCGTTCTTCGCCCTGTTCTTCGTCGCGCGCCGCCAGTGGAAGCCGGTGTTCACCTCGATCGCGTCGTTCTTCGTGTTCACCCTGATCGGGTTCCTGATCACGTTCGACGACGCCCGCGAGTACTGGACCAACGCGTTGCTCGACCCGAGCCGGGTCGGGCGCCTCACCTACGCGTCGAACCAGTCGCTGCGCGGCCTGCTGGCGCGCTTCGGGCTCGACAACGGCACGCAGGTGATCACCTGGGTCGTGTTGTCGCTGCTGGTCGTGGCGCTGACGTGGTGGGTCGCCTCGCGCGTCGGCGAGGTGGAGGCGTTCTTCGTGGTGGCGCTGGGCGGGCTGCTGATCTCGCCGGTCTCGTGGGGTCACCACTGGATCTGGATCGCGCCCACGCTCGTGCTGCTGTCGCGTCCCGCGTTGCTGCGCCACTGGGTGTCGTGGGTGGTCGTCGCGATCTTCGCGGTCGGCCCGCACTGGCTGTTCCCGCGCGACAACGACGTCGAGCAGAACTGGGAGTGGTGGCAGCAGGTGATCGGCAACCTCTACGTGTTCGCCGGGGTCGCCGTGCTGGTCACGCTCGCGGTGCGAGCACGCCGCCGAGCTGCCGCAACCGCAGGCTGAACAGCACCAGCACCACACCCCACATGATCGCGAACACCCCGATGGTGATCACGAACGCGATCGCGCTCCCGGTCGGGTTCACGATCAGGATGATGCCGAGCAGCGTCGTCAGCGCACCGGTGACGACGTAGAACCACTCGTTCGTCAGCACCTTGCGCAGCCTGATCGCGTCCACGATCTGCAGCACACCGGTGACCAGCGCCCACGCCGCGATCAGCAGGAGCAGCGCGGTCGCCGTGATCCCCGGCCAGAACAGCGCGATCAGCCCGCTGACCAGGCCGAGTGCGCCGATCAGCCCGAGCGCCCACCGCGCGGGCCACTCCTTGTGGGTGAGGGTGGCGTAGAGCGTCATCGCGCCGTCGATGAACGCGTAGGCGCCCCACAACAGGATCAGCGCGAGCAGCGTGACGTCCGGCCAGACGACGGCTGCCAGGCCGAACAGGACCGCGAACACCCCGCGCACCGTGAAGAGCCACCACCGTTGCATGGAGTGGATCGTCTCGGCTGTCGTGGCGGTCGGCAACCTGAGACGCTCTTCCGGTGCTGATCCGAGTGGCTGACTGGGAGCGGATCCGCCTCGGCGAGGTCACGCTCGCGTTCCGGCGGTGGAAGCGGCCCACCGTGCGTTCCGGCGGGGAGTTGAAGAGCTCGCTGGGCGTGCTGGCGATCGACGCGGTGGACGAGGTGTCGTGGATCTCCGCCGCGGAGGCTGCTGCCGCCGGGTTCTCGTCGGTTCGCGCGGCTTTGTCCTCTGTGGAGGGGCGCGAGGGCACGCTCTACCGGATTCGGTTGCGGTACCTGGGAGAGGACCCGCGGATCGCGTTGCGTTCGACGTCGGATGTGACCGGTCTCGCGCTGTCCGACGCCGCCGTGGCGTTGCTGCGGCTCATCGCGGACAACCCCGGCGTCCGGGCGGCCGACCTCGCGGAACGGGTGGGCCGCCCGAAGCTGCCGTTCAAGGCGGACGTGCGCAGGCTCAAGGAGAAAGGTCTCACCGAGAGCCTGGAGGTGGGCTACCGCCTCTCCCCGCGGGGAGAGGCGTACCTGAACTCGCTTACTGGCCCGTGATGATCGACACCGCGCGGTCCTGCGCCTGATCGCTCACCTCGGTGAGCTGGAATCCGCGGGCCGCGACGTGCGCGACCAGCTCGGGCTCCGGAGGCAGGCCGTACTTGCGCAGGTAGTGCGGCACCGCGCCGGCCCAGATCCACGTGCCGTCGGTGCGGAAGTTGAGCGGCACGTCCTGCTCGCCGTTCGCGGAGAACTCGTCGACGTCGTAGCTGCGCGCCGCCAGCACCACCGGCGCCGTTTCCAGGTACGCGAGCAGGTTGTCCACCAGCTGCGGGTCGACCGGCTGACGGTTCACGATGATGCGGCCGTCGTCGTTCTTGCCGTCGTACACCTTCGCCGTGCGTAGATCAGCGTTCTGGTCCTGCTGTGCCTGATCTTGGGGCGGGACCTGGAACTCCTGCTGCGGCTCGGGTTCCGGCTGCGGCAACGGCGGCAGGCCGACGCGCTGGCGCCACCAGTCCGGGATCTGTGCGTCCGGGCGCGGGAACGTCTGCAGCTCGTCGCGGAAGCCGATCGGCGGCGGCGTGTTACGCCAGCGCGGCTCCTCGTCGGCGGTGAAGTCCACCGTGAACGCCGCCGGCGCCTCGATCTCGTACACCGCGCTCAGCCACGTGCCACGGTCGGCGTGGTACATGCCCGCGCGCAGCTGACCGAACAGCTGCACCACGTCCATCGGCGGGCGCACCGGGCGCAGCTGCCCGTCCGGACCCGCGAACGCCAGATCGACCTCGATGTGCCGCCCCGCCGCGCGGTACTCGGCATGGATGCGCTGCCAGCCCTGCGGTACGGCCGGCAGCATGGCACGGCCGATCTGCCGCACGAGCTGCTGCTGCTCCTGCTCGCTCAGCGGTGTCGCTGGCTGGCCCATGGTGCTCCTCGCCCCTCTCCCCGGAAAATCCCGCTGATCTTATCGGGCTACCGCCGGCCGCGCGGACCGGTCGGCGAGTCCGGACCGTTCGTACTGGTCTGAGTGCCGCCGCTGGCTCACGGTTCCATCAGGTGGTGACTTCGCCCACCCGTCCGCCACCCAGCAGCGTGCCCGGCAGGTAGTCCGACCGCACCCTGATCTTGAAACCGGCTTCGACGGCCAGACACGCGAGCGCCAGCGGGCCGAGCGCGATGAACCCGTTGGGGTTCGTACGGCGTTCCTCGGTCCTCGTCCAGTATCGGCGGTGCAGGTCGAGTGCTTGAGCCAGCGAGCGGTTGAACTGGGCGTCGTCGTCCTGGGTGAGCAGGTAGAACAGCTCGATCGGCGGATACCGGAGGTCGTCGTTTTCCGTTTCCCGCATCGCTTCGACGACCGTGTCGATCAGTCCGTCGCCGCCGCGCCAGTACGTCTGCAGCGCCCTGGCCCAGACGTCCTGCAGTCCCGGCACGTTCGCCAGCATGTCGATGCGCCTGCGTTCCCGGCAGATGATGCTCAGGTACATGGCATTGAGCCACGCCGCCGCGTTCTCCCCGGTGGCTGCCTCGAACATGCCCGTGTACGCCTGCATCGCCAGCACGGTGCTGCGCCACGTGTGCGACCACGAGCCGTCCGTGTCGCCAACGCAGTGGTATCCCGTCTCCTGCAGCGCTTTCGCCGCGATGAGGGGGAGGTCGGGCGGGACCTCGTCGACGAGGGCGGCCAGTTCCGCGGTCAGTGCGTCGCCTCGTCGGTCGGCCTCGTCCACGTCGGCTTCGTGCCGCTCGACGAGGAATCGCTCCGGCTTCTTCGTCGGCTTCGGACTCCTGGTGACGAGATTCCTTGGCACGTAGCCGGATTCGACGCTCGGGCGGAAGCCCCGGTCGTGCGCAAGGCAGGCCATCGCCAACGGGCCGAGCGCGACGCCGCCCGTGGTGTCCTCGCGGCCGCTCCAGTACTCCCGGTGTTGTCGCAGGGCGTGGACCAGCGCGTCGTCGAACTCCTCGCTCCTGTTCGCCACGATGTGGTTGAAGAGCGTGATCGTCGGATCATCGGTCTTGAGCTCTCGCGCCAGACCCTTGCGGTGGAACGTCTGCAGCACGTCCACCCACTCGTCGGCCGAGTCGACCGGTGCGTTCGCGAGCGTGCGTAAGGACTTCTCGTCGCGGCAGATCATCGCGAGGTAGCAGGCCTTGAGCCAGTCGTCGGCTGTCGCTACCTCGCGTGCTTCCTCGAAGATCGCGTTGGCCGCCTGCGCCGCGATCTGCACGGCCTGCCAGGTCTCCGGTTTGTCGGCCTGCGGGTCTTCGTGCACGCGGAAACCCAGGAGCCCCAACGAGGTGCTGAGCACGGTCTGCAGCCGGTACGGTTCGGCGTCGACGATCTCCAGCAGGTCCGCGATGCTCCGCGTGAAGCGCTCGTCGTAGTCGTCGGACCTGATGATCAGCCGGTGCGGTTCCACCGTGGTCACTGTCGGTTCATCCCCCAGGGCTTGATCGAGGGGTAGAGCCTAGCTTTCGGCGCAGCCAGTCCGGCGTGTGCTCCTCCGAGCGCGGGTAGTGCTGGAAGTCGAGCACGTATGTGTCGTCGGTGAGCGGTGGAACGAAGGTCGGCTCGGAGTCGTAGTCGTAGGTGATTCGGTAGTCACCGGGCTCCATCGTGAGGCGTGCGGTGAACCAGCTTCCCCTGTCCTGCTCGTACATGCCCTCGCGAAGCCCGCTCATCCTGACCGACACCTTCATCGGAACGGAGATGCGCTCCGGCTCGCCGATCGCGGTGGCGAGGACCTCGTAGGTGTCGACGGCGACGGTGGAGCGGTAGATCAGTTCGATCTTCCGCCATCCTGGGGGCGCCGAGCCCAGCAGGAGTTCCACGACCTCGTGGACCATTTCCTCCAACGCCGACTCGATCAATCGCTCGAGCGTGTCCACCTGATTACGCGCGAAATCCGCATCGATGTCCTGCCGTGGCACAGACGCCATCAGCCGCATTCCTCAGTGGACGGTGGCTGGCGACGCTTCTGATGCAGGGGTGACGTCACCGGACACGGTCGTGTCACGTGGGGAACTCGCCGACCCACCTGCCGTCGACCAAGGTCTTCGGGATGTACTCCGACTCGACATCGACGGTCATCCCGGCGTCCTTGGCGAGTGCGGCGATCGCGAGGAGCGGGAGAGAGATGAACCCGTCCGAGCGAGTGCGCCGGTCCTCGTCCTTGGTCCAGAACCGGTGGTGCAGCTCGAGTGCGCGGACGAGCGAGTCGTTGAACTTCGCCTCGTCCCGCTGGGTGAAGAGGTAGAACAGCTCGATCGGCGGGTACAGCAACTGCGCGACCAGCTCCGGCTCCGCCACCCGCAAAGCGCTGGGTTCGGTGCCCTCCATGGCGGCGAGGAGAGTGTCGACCAGACCATCCTCTTCGCGCCAGTAGATCTGCAGCGCCTTGACCCACTGGTAGACATAGTCGTCGTAGTTCGCGCCCGATCCGCGCAGTAGTTCCTCCGGCACCGACGCCAACATCACGACGCGCGACCGTTCCCGGCAGATCATCGCGAGCCACAGGGCCCGCAGCCAGTTGCCCGCGTCGATGTCGACGGTCGGGACCTTGCCAGGTATACGCCAGTCCTTCTCCCGCAAGCGGAACTCCGCCTCGCCGCCGTCCGCCAGTGCGGTGACAAAGAGGGCCGAGCTCGCCTGCATGGCCAGCACTGTGCTCTCCCACGTCGGCAGCCATGTGGCCGTCGGGTCACCTGCGGTGTTGTAGGCGGTCTCCATCAGCGCGCGGTTGGTGACGCTGTTGAGCGCGCGCGGGTTCTTCGCGACCAGGTCGATGAAGGTCTGCGTGTTCTTCGCCAGTCCGGCGGCCTGTTGGTCCGCCCACTCCTGGTCGATGTCGTGACGTGCAACGACTCGCACGGAAGACTCCCTTAGCTGCCGTATCCAGAAATGTCGAAGTGCCTCCGGTCGTAGCCACCGTACCTCGGCTCCTTGGTCTGCGTGACCGAGCCGTCCGGCTGCGTCACGTCGACCGTTTCGTGGGAGACCTTCGCCTTGACCACCGTGTAGTCGAGATCGCCTCCCAGTGCGGCGGCCTCGAGCTTGTCCGCGAGGTCGCCGTCGCCGCGGTCGCGCATGTTCTGCAGAACGCTTTCGAGGTACTTGGGGTGTCCCTGCTCGTAGTTCTGGCCGTCGAGGCCCTTGCGTACGCCGAGGTCCGCGTTCGGGCCCTTCGCCTCGACGATCGCCCACTTGACGGTGTTGCCGTCCTTGTCCTTGATCTCGTAGACCTGGTCGAAGGTGCCGGCGCCGGTGTCCTTGGTCGGTACCTGGTGCGGCGTCAGGTCCGAGTCGCGATACATGTCGGCCATCGAGTCGCCGGCCGCGTGCTCGCCAAGGTCCTCACCGCGGTCGGTGCGGTCGCGGTGCGCGTCCTTGCGCTCCTGCGCCAGTTCGTCGGTGAGGGTGCTGTCTTCCTTTGCCTTCTGGTACTTGGCCTCGACCTCGTTGGCGGTCCTGTTGGCCTCGGCCCGCCGGTCGATGAGGTCCTGCGCGCGCTCTGCCTGTTCGGGAGTGGCCTTGCGCGGACCGTCATCCGGGATGTCCTTGCGGTAGTCCATCCCGGTGTAGTCCATCGACTTCGGCTGGATCTCGCCGTCTTTGTCGCGGGTCAGGATCGGGACATCCTGGCCGTCGGCGTCCTTCTGCGACGCGTTCTTGCGGCGGTAGCTGCCGTCCTCGTTAGGGCCGTCGTAGTACTTCTCCCTGTACTTCTCGTTCTTGACCTTGTCTTCCATCGACAGGATCGGGTCCTGCTTCTCGATGCCTGGCACGTCCTCGTTGGAGATCGGCCTGCCCGCGCGGTCCTTCGCATCGGACGGGTCGACGTCCTTGTCGTGCGTGCCGGGGGCGAAGCCGTCGTCGCCGGTCTTGGTCTTGGTGCCGTCCGGGTGGTGGGTCTCCCACTCGCCGTTCGGCGGGATCTTCGGCTGGCGGGTGCCGTCGGGGCGGATCTCCGGGTCGCTCGTGAAGACGCGGCCGTTGGCGTCGGTCCAGGCCGGCTTGGTGGGGGCCAGGACCGGGGCGTCGAGGTGCTTGGAGAGCTGCCTGGCGAAGTCGTTGCTGGCGGCGTCGCAGCCGATCAGGCGGACGGGCTTGCTGCCGTCGTAGCCGGACTTGCGGAGCATGTCGGCGTACTCGGCGGGGGTGTAGTCGTGGCCGCCGATGCGGGCCTTGCCGTCCGGGGTGACGTGGACGTCCGCGGTGAAGTAGCGCGGGTCGTTGGGGACCTTGTGGGGGAGGTCGCCCATGTTCGGGTCGCCGCCGTGGTGCGAGACGCCGGCCGGGGTGGTTTCGGCGTGCCGCTGGTGGGCCTCGTCCGGGCTTGGGCGGTCGGCGGATGGGGCGTCCGGGTCGTGGTTGTTCGGGTCGTTGGGGGAGTCGCCGTCGTGGGGCTTGTCCGGGGTGGTGTCGTGTGGCTTGTCGGCGCCTGGGCCGTGGTGTGGCGCGTCGGCGTCCGGGGAGCGGTGCGGCGGCGCGTCGACGGTGTCGGTGCCGCGGGAACGGGCGCCGTCCGGGCTGTGCGGGCGTGAGCCGTCGGGCCGGGTGCCGTCTGGGCGGTTGCCGGGGCCGTTGCCGTCCGGGCGGGAAGGCGAGTCGGGACGGTTCGGTGCGTCTGGGCGCGACGGAGAGTTCGGGCCGCCGTGAGGGCCATCCGGGCGTGAGGCGGGCGCGTTAGGCCCACCGTGCGGGGCGTTGGGCCCTCCGTGGGGTGCGTTGGGACCGTGATGCGGAGTGTTTGGCGCGTGCGGCGCGTCCGGGCGCGACGACGGCATGGTGGTACCGGGGCCGTTGTGCGGTGCGTCGGGGCGCGACGACGGCGCGTTCGGGACGTCCGTGCGAGCTGAAGGTGCCGACGGTGAGTTGGGGCTGTGCGGTGCGTTGGGGGCCGACGGGGCGGATGACTGCGGGCGCATCGGTGCGTCGGGGCGCGGGGCGTGCGGTGCGCCTGCTGAAGGTGCGTGTGGTGCGCCTGCCGGTGGCATGGATGGTGCGTGCGGCGGGCCGGCGGGCGGCATGTTCGGAGTGGACGGTGCCGAAGGAGCGTGCGGGGCCGCTGCGGAAGGTGCGGTCGCGCGGCTTGGCGGGGTTGAGTCGGGGCGACCGGCGTTCGGGCCGCCTGCCGATGGGCCGCCCGCGTGGGGAGCGCCAGCGGAAGGAGCGTGCGGTGCCCCTGTGGACGGAGCGTGCGGTGCGCCGGCCGAGGGGGCGTGTGGTGCGCCTGCGGACGGAGCGTGTGGCATGCCGCCCGACGGTGCGCTCGGTGCCGAAGGGGAGTGCGGAGCGCTTGGCATCGAAGGAGAAGACGGTGCCGACGGGGTCGAAGGCATCGATGGGGGGCGCGGTGGGGCGTCGGCGCGGGAGGCCGACGTGGACAGGTCCGGGGAACGCGGGGCGGAGGGGGCGCCGGAGCCCAGGTCGCCGCGGCTGCCGGGAGTGCCGGTCCAGCCCTGGCCGCCGGGTGACGGGCGGCCTGCGGCGGGGGACGAAGGTGCGCCGCCGCCCGCGGGGGCGGCTGGGCTGCCGCCCATGGGGCCGGACTGGGACGGGGGTGAGCTGTCCGGGGTGCGCGGCGGGGTCGGGGCGGGTGGGACGTCCGCACGGGTCGGGGCCTCGGGGGCCGCCACCGAGGACTGGACGGTCTGGCCCGTGTTGCGGGGCGGGGGTGGAGCGTCCGGGGTGGAGGAAGGGCCGCTGTGCGGAGCGCCAGGGCCCGCGGGGGAAGACGGGGAGCCGGGAGAGCTGTCGGGGGTGCGCGACGGGGACGAAGCGTTGTCGGGCGTGCGCGACGGCGAAGGGGCGTCCGGGGAGCTGTCGGGGGTGCGCGACGGCGACGGAGTGTCTGGAGTGGACGAACTGTCCGGAGTGCGCGACGGCGTCGGGGCGGACGAAGGTGAGGAGCTGTCCGGGGTGCGGCTGGGCCCGTCCGGAGTCGACGACGGCGACGACGACGGCGACGGCGAGGAGGGTGACGACGGAGAGGAGTCCGGCGACGAAGGCGAAGAAGGCGAAGAGTCCGGAGTGGACGAAGAAGAAGGTGTGCTCGGGCTGCCACCGGAAGGGGAGAGGTCCGGAGAGTTGGTGCTGTGGAAGAGGCCGCCGGGCTTGATGGACTTCGTGGAGATCACGTCGAGGCCGGTGACCTTGCCGACCAGCTTGCCGACGACCTTCATGATCTTGGTGAAGATCTCGACGAGCTTGCCGAGCATCGGCGAGACCTTCTTGATGGTCTTGATGAGCTTCTGGATCAGCTCACCGATGCGCGTCGCCCACTTGGAGATCGCGGTCACGGCCTGCGCGACGATCACGGGCGTGCCGAAGCCCAGGGTGAAGACGGCTTCGAGGACCCACGTGATCAGCTTCGCCACGAGGTCGGCGATCAGGTCGCGCACCATCTCGCGCACGAAACCGACGACCATGCCCATGATGCCGACGACGGTGCCGACCGAGCCCGCGGTGGAGGCGGCGCCGGACAACGCGTCCAGCTGGCCGCCTGCGGCGCCGCGGTAGGCGTCTGCGGCGGGGCCTGTCCACGGCGAGGTCGCGTCGACGGCGGCCTTGTACTCGGCGGCTACCTTGCCGAGCTCCTGCGAGACGTTCTTCCACGTCGTGGAGTACGACTCGATCACCGGCGGGTCGCCTGCCAGCCAGTCGAGTGCTTCCTTCAGCGGCTGCACGTGTTCCATCAGGAACGACGCCGCGGAGGACATCAGGGTGCCGATGGGGTCGATCGCCATCGAGGCGGCGTCGGCGACGAGGCCGACCATGCCGAGACCGCCCTCGACCCAGTTGCCCTCGGAGATGCCCTTGTAGGCGTCCATCGCGGACTCACCGAGGGAGAAGCCGGTCATCCAGCCGTTGTCGCCGGTGCCCTTGTTGAAGAAACCATCGGGTTCGGCCGGGGCCTGCGCCACCAGGGGGTTCGGTGTGGACATCAGGCGCCGCCACCCTTCGTCAGGGCCTTGGTGATCGAGTCCTCGACCTCCTGGTAGTGCTTGCCGGTCTCGGAGATCCGCTTGGCGGTCGACTCCATCGCCTCGGCGACGCCCTTCAACGCGTCAAGGCCCCACTGCTCAACAGGGTCGAGCATCATCCGGAACGGCTGGCAGATGATCCCGTACGCGTCGGTCGGCATCGACACGGTGTTGGCCGCGTCCACCGCGCCCTGGAGCCGGCCCTGCAGGCCCTCCAAGGCTTTCGCGTGCGCTTCCAGCACGTCTGACGTGACGTTGAAACCACCGGAAGTCATCGAACCCCCTCAAGTTCGAGCAGTGGACAGGAGATCAGGAGAGCACGGACTCCCCGCCGAAGTCGTCGTCGTCCGATGGCGGACGGCGGCGCGCGGGTGGTGGCGCCGCGGGACGAGGTGGTGGCGGGGGAGCGTCGTCGTCCACCCGGAAGTTCAGCTCGTTGCGGTCGTACGGCGTGGCGCGCGGGTCTTCGGCGGGCGGTGCCGGGAAGTTCTTCTTGGCCTCGTTGAACAGCACGTTGGCGGTCTCGTCCTGGGTGCCGATGGTCTCGGCCATCGCCTCCTGCAGGAGCTCGGGAATCCGGGACTGCGCGCGCTGCAACAGCTTCATGATCTCGCCGCTGATCTCGGACATCCGCTTGCCGGCCGCGGACTCGTTGATCACGAGGTTCTGCAGGATGCCGTTGGACCCGACGGTGATCTCGACGGTGCCGTCGGAGGACCGTTCGGAGATCGTCATCCCCTGTACGCGCGTCGCCATCTCCTGATAGCGGGCGGCGCGTTCCTGGATGTTCTTCTCCCAGCCGGCGAGCATCTGCTCGGACCCGGCGATGTCCTCGGGCACCTGATGTTCCTTCCCACAGCGGCGGCGGACTCAAAGGATGACGCAGCCGGATCTGATCTCGTTCCCGTGTCCGGTCAAATCGGCTGCACAGACCAGTGGCGTTCCACTGAGCGGACCAGTGGAACGCCACCAGATCGATGTTTTCAGCCGACCTGCAGCAGGTCGACGACGAAGATCAGCGTCTCGTTGGGCTTGATGACGCCGCCTGCGCCGCGCGAGCCGTAGCCCAGGTGCGGCGGGATGACCAGCTTGCGGCGGCCGCCGACCTTCATGCCCTGGACGCCCTGGTCCCAGCCCGCGATGACGCGGCCGCCACCGAGCGGGAACTGGAACGCCTCGCCGCGGTCCCAGGACGCGTCGAACTGCTCACCGGTCGAGTGCGAGACGCCGACGTAGTGCACGGCCACGCGCTGACCGGCCTGGGCCTCCGCGCCGTCGCCGACGGTGATGTCCTCGATCAGCAGGTCGGCGGGCGCCGGGCCGTCGTGCGGGTCGACGTCGGGCTTCGTGGGGGCCATCACAGACATCCTCTCGGAACGGGATTGTTCGCGCTCGATCCAATCACGCGCGCGTGCGCGCGGCCGAATGGCCTACGAAGACCAGCCCTTGCCGGTCTCGGAATTCCCTGTTGATCTGTACTGGCCCCCCGCGTCCTGCAACGGGGGGCACACAACAGAAGAAGGAGATGATCATGGCGGCAACCCTGCACCGCCTCCGGTCATGGCTCGTCACGGCATTGGCGGCGGCAACGCTGCCGATGGCGTGCGTGAGCGTGGCCGAAGCAACTCCGACCCCGGCCACCGACGACGGCGGCTTCAGCACACAGATCGTCGGCGGCACGCGCGCGAGCACGTCGACCTACCCGTGGGTCGTCTACCTGGCGACCAGCAGCGGCTTCCAGTACTGCGGCGGCACGCTCGTCGCTCCCAACAAGGTCGTCACCGCGGCGCACTGCACCGAGGGTGACGCGGCCTCCGCGGTCCGTGTCGTGGCGGGCCGGGACGACAAGAACTCCACCGCGGGCACCGTCGCCCGCGTCACGAAGATCTGGATCCACCCGAGCTACCGGGACGTCACGGCGGGCTACGACGTGTCGGTCCTCACGCTCGACCGCAACCTGTCGCAGACGCCGATCAAGTTCGCGACCTCGGCCGACAGCGCCCTGTACGCGGCGGGCACCAGCTCGACGATCCTCGGCTGGGGCACCACGTCCTCAGGCGGTTCGGCGTCGCGCTACCTGCTCAAGGCGACCGTGCCGCTGACCAGCAGCTCCACCTGTTCGTCGTCCTACGGCAGCGACTTCAACGCCACGCACATGGTGTGCGCCGGCTATGCCCAGGGCGGCACCGACACCTGTCAGGGCGACTCCGGTGGTCCGCTGGTGGCGGGCGGCAAGCTGATCGGTATCACCTCGTGGGGCGAGGGCTGTGCGGCCGCGGGCTACCCCGGCGTGTACTCCCGCGTCTCCACGTACGCGACGCAGATCCAGGCCCAGCTGTAGAGACCTCGTGAGTGGTTTCCGCCGTTCTGACGGCGGAAACCACTCACGAGCAACCTTTCCTGGCGTTCGTTCCGTCCTGAGGACATGAACGGCAGAAAGCTGTTGGCCGGCGCCGCCGCGCTGGCGATCGCGGGGCTGTGTGTGAGCTCCGCGGTGAAGGACGAAACTCTGGCACCGCAGCCGATCGTGGACTACGGGCCGGTGCGGCTGGTCGCGTTCGACTCGTGCGACAACGCGGTGAGCGAACTGCGCCGCGCCATGTCCCCGTACGTCGGCGCGTACGGGCTCGGCAGCGGTGGCTTCATGACCGCGCAGGGAGACGTCGCCACCGACACGACGGCGGGCTCGCCGCAGCGGGGCATGGCCGAGCAGAAGACCGCGACGCCGCCTGCCCAGCAACAGGACCACTCCACGACGAACGTCCACGAACAGGGCGTCGACGAGCCGGACCTGGTGAAGACGGACGGAAAACGCGTCGTCTCCATCACCGACGGCAAGCTCCGCGTGATCGACGTCGCGAGCCGCTCGATCACGGGCACGCTCGACCTCGGCCAGCGCCAAGCCAGCCAGCTGCTCGTCTCCGGCGACCGCGCGCTGGTGGTCGTCGCCAACGCCGTTCCGATCATGGAACGGCCGACGCCCGACCGGAAGCCGGTGCCCGACCGGCCGTTCATCCCCGAGTACTTCACGGGCAGCGAGATCGTGCTCGTGGACCTCAAGGGGCTCAAGGAGATCAGCAGCCTCAAGACCGACGGCCTCTACCTCGACGCCCGCCAGATCGGCGGCACCGCACGCGTCGTCGTCCGCTCCCAGCCGCGCCTGCCGTGGGTCTACCCGGACCAGACGACGAACGAAGCGGGAGCGTTGCGCCGCAACAGGGAGATCCTGAACAGCGAGCCGATCACGTCCTGGCTGCCCCGCTACGTTCTGTCCCAGAACGGCGCCAGGACCAGCGGCACCCTCGTCGACTGCCCGAACGTCAGCCACCCGGTCGCGCACTCCGCGACGTCGATGCTGACCGTGCTCACGTTCGAGCTCTCCGGCCAGCTCGGCACCGGCCAGCCGGTCTCGATCGTGGCCGACGGCGACACCGTCTACGGCACCGACCGCAACCTCTACATCGCCGACGACCACCGCCTGCTGCCGCAACTGCCCGGCAAACCGCCGGTCCAGCGCCCGATCACCACCGCGATCCACCAGTTCGACATCAGCCAGGCCGGTCCGCCGAAGCACGTCGCGTCCGGCGACGTCTCCGGCACGCTGCTGAACCAGTACTCGCTGTCCGAACACGAAGGTGTCCTGCGCGTCGCGACGACGACCGGCACGTCGGCCCCTTGCTGCTGGCGCATGAACGACATGCCGACCCAGCAACAGCCGCCGCCATCGGAAAGCTCCGTCACGACGTTGCGCCGCGACGGCAACAAGCTGGCCCAGGTCGGCCGCGTCGACGGACTCGGCAAGGGCGAGCGCATCTACAGCGTCCGCTTCGTCGGCCGCACGGGTTACGTGGTGACGTTCCGCCAGACCGACCCGCTCTACACGATCGACCTGAGCGATCCGAAGCAGCCGAAGGTCGTCGGCGAACTGAAGATCAACGGCTACTCCGCCTACCTGCACCCGGCAGGCGACGGAAAACTGATCGGCGTCGGCCAGGAGGCCACCGACCAGGGCCGCGTGACCGGCACCCAGGTGTCGCTGTTCGACGTCAGCAACCTCGCGTCGCCGCAACGGATCGCGCAGCACCACCTGCCGCAGACCCACTCCGAGGCGGAGTTCGACCCGCACGCGTTCCTGTACTGGCCCCAGGACGGCACCTTGGTGATCCCGGTGGCCGACTACAAGTCCGTGAACCCGACCTCCGGCTCGCTGGTGCTGCGTGTCGAGGGCAACCAGATCCGCGAGGTCGGCACGGTCACCGAGCCGCAGAACCAGAACTACGGCGGGAACAAGCGCACCATCGTGATCGGTGACCAGCTCTGGTCGCTCTCGCAGGCGGGCGTGCAGGTCAACGCCCGCAACGGGCTGTCCCAGCAGGCCTGGCTGCCCTTCTGACCGGGAGCTACTGGATCCTCGCCCGATCGCCGGACAGCAGCCGGTGGGACAACACGGTCCCACCGGCCATCGCCGCCGGGATCACGACGATCGCGGCCAGCGGGACCAGGCACAACAGGTAGGTCGGCACGGCGAACCCGAGCACCAGCGACCGCCGCGTGGCGAGGATCTGGCGGCGCTGCTTGAACGTCCGGCCGCGCCGGGTGAACGGGATGCCGGTCAGCTCGATGCCGAGCAGGTAGCCGTTGATGCACACGGCCAGCACCGGCACCAGGGTCTGCCCGACGATCGGGATGAACCCGGCGAAGAACAGCGGGATCGCGAACAGGATCGACGTGCCGACCAGCAGGAGCGTGCCGCGCAGCCCCACCAGGAACCCGCGCCACCAGCCGACCTGCTCGGCCTCCGGCACGCCGCCGAGCTCGTCCTCGACCTCTTCGGCGATGTACTCGTAGAACGGACCGCCGATCATCAGTGTGATCGCGGTGAACAGCAGCACGCTCAGGCCGAGCGTCACGGCGATGACCGAGATGCCGATGGCGACCCGCACGATGTTGCGCCAGGTGTCGCTCCACGAGTCGGCGAACCCGGTCAGCCATCCCACCAGCGAGTCGATGCTGGTGAACAGCAGGAACAGCCCGGCGATCATCAACACCGCGGTGATGACCGCGGGCAGTGCCCCGACGAGCACGCGCTTGGGCGAGCTGAACACCAGCCGGAACCCGCGCAGCAGCAGTCCGACGCCAGAGCCGAAGTCCTTGATCACGGCGCGAGCTTAATAGGGCGGAACGAATCGAACCGAAGAGCCCGCGGATACGTGATAAGGGAAGGTCCTCTATCGGGACCCATTCGAGATACACGGGAGCGCGAGGTAGTCCGGGCGGGCATGATCGGGTTTCTAGCCCGTCTGGCGGTCGATGCGTACCCGAACCCGCTGCCACCATGCGAGCTGATTGCGGGAGGCGTTGAGGTTGAGCACACCGGCCAAGAATGCCGTCGTCGTCCCGGACGGGCCGCTGCCGATGCTGCCGCCGGCCATCTGGGAGTCGAGGGAAGTGCAGGACGCGGTCGTCGCGGAGTCACCCGGCGCCGTGGTCGCGATCGCGCGCAAGGCGCACGGCCTCAGACAGGACGAGCTGGGCACGCTCGCCGGCTTCTCCCAGTCCGCGATCTCGCGGCTCGAGGCGGGCAGCAACATCGCCTACGACATGCGGGTGCTCCGCACGTTGCAACGCCTGCTCGGCATCCCGGCCCACCTGCTCGGCCTGACCGACCGCACGGTGCCGATGCGGTCGGGCGAGGCGCGGCGGCTCGCGGGTGGCGTGCCCGAGTTCGCCGGGCTCGACGGTGTGGCGAAAGACCTGGTCGTCGGCATGGAGGGCAAGGCGCTGATGGCGTTGTGCGCCTCCGCGGTCTTCGGCTCGACCAACGGCAGCGGTACCGCCCTGGCCGGCGACGCCGTCAGCCAGCTGCTCGTGCTCCGCCGGATCGTCAACGACGCGCACAACTGGCGTGGCACCGGCGCGCTGATGCCCGCGGTGCGCAGCATGTACGACTTCATCGACGTGCTGCGCCGCAGCGCACGTGGCGACGTGCGGCGCAGGCTGCTCGGCACCGGCGCGATGTACGCGGAGTTCTACGGCTGGCTGCACGAGGAGATCGGTGACCTGCGCGGCGCCGGTCTGTGGACGTCCCGCGCGCTGGAGCAGGGGCAGGCCGCGGACGACCGCGACGTCGTCGCCTACTGCTACGTGCGGATGAGCCAGCTCGCCGAGGTCGACGGCGACGACGACCGCGTGATCGGCCTGGCACGGGCCGCGCAGCGGGAGACCGGTCTGAGCCCGATCGTGCGCGCGATGGCGTTGCGGCAGGAGGCCCGTGGCCTCGCGCGGGCGGGCCTGGAGGCGTGCATGTCCCGGTTCGACCTCGCGCACTCGCTGGTGCGGAACGCGGAACGGCCGCAGAGCGACGAGTACTCCATCGGCTACTGCTTCACCGACCAGCACGTGGACATGCAGCGGGCCGCGAGCATGATCGACCTGGCCGACCACCGGCAGGCCATCAACGCCTACGCGGCGATCATGCCGCGCTGGGGCAACATCTGTCAGTGGGAGCAGGGCGTGCACACGGCGAAGCTCGCCTACGCGCACGCCGCCAACGGTGACGTCGACCAGGCTGTGCAGCTCGGGTTCGTCGCGCTCGACCTGGCCCGCGCGACGGGCTCCCAGCTGATCGTGACCGAGCTCGAGAAGCTCGACCCGTGGAACGGCACGCCCGCGCTCGCGGATCTCGCGGCCGAGGTCACGAACCTCAGGTAGTCCCCGTGTGAACAGTTCTCGGTAACCAACGAAGACGCGGTCACCCGGATGCGGCCCCGCGTATGCGAGTTCCGCATACGCAACCCGCGATTAGTATGTAACCCTCCCCAATTCCTGTTACACGACGCACGATCTAGGTGTGATCGACCTAGCCGAACGAACGCCGCGCTCGGGTAGCACTGAATCGTCACAGGGTGCGCCAGAGCGTTTCTGCGCGGCCGTAGCACAGCGGAACGCGGGCCCTTACCGGCTCAACTTCTACGCGACCACGCACGCTGTCGTGTGTGTGGTGGACGACGCCGAGGTGAAGGCATGAGCACTCAGGAACGAACGGAAGCGCGCATGCCGGTATTGCTGGTCCGCAAGCGTGCGGGTGTCGTAGGAGAGACACAGCGCACGTGCCACCTCGTACCGATGCCCGACAACGACCACACCCCACTGGCGCTGACCGCCTACTGCGGCGAGCTGATCCACCGCGGCGAGGCCGAGCTGCTCACCCAGCCGTCCGGCATGCCGTGCGTCGGCTGCCTGTTCCGGGTCCCGATGCCCCGCAACGGTGAGCTCGGCGACCCGGACTGGTCCTGACCGGCCGCACCACCGAGGCCACGTCGCCGTGCCGCCGGCAACGTGCCGATGCCCACGACGTCACCCGCCTGTCGCGCCGTACCTACCGCCGGTTCGCCCTCGCCCGGCAGGTCGGTCACCGCGCGACGGTGCCGGGTGCTCGTCGGGGCAGCGATTCTCAACGCGAGATCCCGGTCGGGCCACAGAGTCGTAAAGCTGCCGTGGAACACCCCACACGGACGATCACGGTAGCTACCTTTGGCGGTATGAGGGCGATCGCGGGGATCTTGGCACTGTTGCTGGTGCTCGCGGGCTGTGGTGACGACGAGGACCGGTTCGCCCGGCCCGGCGCGCCCAGGTCGTCGCCCAGCGGGAACTTCATCGCGTACGCCGAGAGCGCGAGCGAGGTGCGGGTGACCGACCGCAACGGCGGTGACGTGTTCCGCAAGTCCTACGAGTACGCGACCAGCCAGCGTGCGGACGGCATTGGTGTGGTGTGGCTGTCGACGAAGGACCAGCTGTGGGTGCTCGTGCCCGGCTCGTCGAACGAGCGGATCGAGCCGGGACCGGACGGGGTGTGGCACGCCACCTCTGACGACCTGCCGAGCGAGATCACGCGGTCGGGCTGAGCCTGCGCAGTTCGGCGTCGAACTCGGCGCCCAGCAGCACGGCGATGTTCGAGATCCACAGCCAGACCAGGAACGCGATCACGCCGCCGAGCGAGCCGTAGGTCTTGTTGTAGGACGCGAAGTTCCCGAGGTACAGGGTGAACCCGGCGGTCGCGACCGCCCACAGGATGATCGCGAGGATGCTGCCCGGCGTGATCCACCGGAATCCGGGCTGCCGCACGTCCGGCGCGACCCAGTACAACACCGCGAACGCGAGGCTCACCAGCAGCACGATCACCGGCCACTTCGCGAAGTCCCACACCGTCACGAAGGTGTCGCCGAGCCCGAGCAGGTTGCCGGCCGCGTCCGCGACGCCGCCGGTCAGCACGAGTGTGCCGAGCGTCAGCGACACCAGCACCACCGAGCCGAGCGTCAGCCCGAGTTGAAGCGGCAGCGTCTTCCAAAGCGGCCGGTTCTCCTCGACGTCGTAGATGGCGTTGCAGGCCCGCATGAACGCGCCGAGGTAGCCCGACGCGGTCCACAACGCCGTCAGCAGGCCGATGATCCCGAGCAGCCCGGCGGCGCCCTGACCCTCGCGCAGCTCCTGGATCGACGACCGCACCAGCTCGGCGGTCTGGCCCGGTGCGACCTGGTCGACGTACTTCAGCAGCTCCTGCGTCGTCGTGTCACCGAGCAGCGCGAGAGCGGATGTCAGCACGATGAGCCCAGGGAACAACGACAGCACGGCGTAGTAGGTGAGCGCGGCCGCCCAGTCCGTCAGGTTGTCGCTCTTGAACTCCTTGACCGTCTGCTTGAAAACGCCCCACCAGGCGCTTTTGGGCAGCTTGGTGGGGCGGTCAGCTGTTTCACCTGCGGGCACGGCGCCAGTTCCAGGACCGTGTGCCGGAGCCGATTCCGGCCAGGTGCAGCGCGAGGAGCAGCAGGCCGAGCGTGACGAGCGTGTTGACGGTGACCGCCTCGCCGAGCGAGACGTTCGCCAAGTCGAACAGCAGCGCGAGACCGAACGCCACCGCGGCGATGATTGCCATCATCTGACCCACCTCCTGGTGTTGTGAGCTGCGGATACCCACTTCGTTAGCGGTGAATCACACCGTTCGGAGCAATGGTCGTGTCATGATCCGCCCCATGGACGTGCAGCGCTGGCAGGCGGCCGCGGTTCCGTGGTGGGTGACCAAGGTCGGGCTCGTCGGCGGTTGGGTGGTCGCGTTCGCCGTCTCCGGGGAGATGAGCGACGCGGTGCCGTGCACGATGAGCCGGCCGTGCCTGCCGGACCCGGTGTTCGCGCTGGCCGTGGTGCCGCTGCTGGCCACGCCGTTGCTCCTGCTGTTCGGCCGGGTGCTCACCGGCTGCGCCATGGGTGTCGTCTTCGGGGTCGTCGATCTCGCCTTCGACACCGAGGTCACGGCGAACGTCGCGTTCGGGCTGCACGCGGCGGCCTGCGCGATCGTCGCGGCTTGGACGGTCAGGTCGCGAGCGGATCAGCACCAGGCCGCGGGCACCATGCTCGTCTCGTTGCCGGACATGCCGCCACCGAGGGGAGTTCTCCGCGTCGTCGCAGTGCTGCTCGTGGTGTTCGGCTTCCTGACGTACGTGCAGTACGACCTGAGCAACGACTCGATCGCCGAGCACGTCGCCGCGGCCAGCCGGATCGACGCCGAGGTGGTGGAGGTCAAGGACAGCTATCAGGTGTGGGTCGAGCTGCCGGGCCGGGAACGCACCCTGCTGCAGCCGCTCGCGGCGGAGACCTACAGCGTCGGCGACAAGGTGCCGGTGCTCACGGACGGCGAGTGGGTCCAGCTGGCCGCCGAACCCGAGGACGTCACGTGGTGGCTCACGCTCGGTGGCGCGGCGGTGTTCTTCGCGGTCATGCTGGCGGCGCGGGAACGCAGGCGCCGCTCGCTGTGGGTGGGCCCGGTCAAGGCCGTCCGGCTGCAGGCGCATCCGGTCCAGCTTCGGCGAATCCTGTTGCGCCACAACAAGTCTGACATCGCCACGGTGTCGGTGCTTGCCGACCTCGGGCTGGACGAGCCGCTCTACCACGACACCGAGCAGTTCGGTGAGGTCTGGCGGGGCGAGGAGGAACCACCGGTGCAGCACGACCCGGTGGAACTGCTCGTCGCGGGGGAATGGCACCACGGCGGGCAGGTCGCGCTCGTCGTCGAGGGCGAAGTGCTGGCGACCACCACGCTCAGCCGGGTGCGCCCGCGCCACACCGTCCACAGTGCACACCTGCCCGGCGAACCGGTGAAGGTGACCACTCCGGTCGACCTGCCGCACGCGGTGTGGCCGGGTGACCGGCGGCGCGCCGAGGGCGTGGTGCTGACGCTGGCCGCTGCCGGTTCGTTGATCGCGCTGCACTACTACCCCGGCTGGTTCGTGCTCGGCCTGATCGGCGTGCAGTGCGCGGTGTCGGCGGTGACACGGTTCCAGCCGCTGATGCGCCTCGACCACAACGTCGTCGTGCTCTACACCGGAATCTGGACCTACCGCGTGCCGTGGGCGCAGCTGCACGGCGTGCGCCGCTCCGGCCCGCAGCTCATGCTCGCGTTCGGCCCGGCGGGTGACGTGATCACGACACCGCAGCTGCCGGACCGGCAGGCGGGCGAGAAGGTGATGTGGGCGCGCTCGCGGTCGTTGATCGCCCACCACCGCCACGAGCACGTGACGCGGCGGCTCAACGCGAGCCTGTTCGTCGGCCTCGCCTACATCGGCCTGTTCTTCCTCCTCTAGCTGTCCATGAAAGCTCCTTTCATGTTCAACGGAGGCGGGCCACGGCGGTGAGTAGGCGGTCCACATCGGACTCGTCGTTGTAGGGGCCGATCCCCGCCCGCACCGCGCCCTTGTCGCCGAGCCCGAGCCACCGCGAGCACTCCAGCGCGTAGAAATGGCCCGCGGGCGCGTTCACACCCTCGGCGCCGAGCCTGCGGTAGACCTCGGCCGGTTCGAGCCCGTCGACCGAGAACAGCACGGTCGGCGTGCGGGACGACGCCTTGCTGTGGATCCGCGCGCCCAGCTCGCGCAGCCCGTTCTCCAGCTGGACCCGGAGCTTGTTCTCGTGCTCCTCCAACCCGTCCAGCGTGCGCATGAACTCCACGGCCGCCGTCGTGCCCGCCAGCAGCTCGTAGGGCAGCGTGCCGAGCTCGAACCGTTCCGGCACGGCGTTCGTCGACGGCAGCAGCTTGTCCGGCCGCAACGTCTCCAGCAGCTCCGGCGCCGCCGCGAGCACACCGAGGTGCGGGCCGAGGAACTTGTACGGCGAGCACACGAAGAAGTCCGCGTCCAGCGCCTCCACGTCGACCGGCACGTGCGGGGTGTAGTGCACGCCGTCGACGTAGACGAACGCCGCCATCTCGTGCGCGGCCCCCGCGATCGCCGCCACGTCCGGCCGGGTGCCGAGCAGGTTCGACGCCGCCGTGATCGCGACGACGCGGGTCCGGTCCGACAGCAGGTTCGTCACCGACTCGGTCGGCAGCTCGCCGGTCGCGCGGTCGAACGGCGCCCATCGCACGATGGCACGTGCCTGCTCGGCCGCCTGCACCCACGGCCTGATGTTCGCGTCGTGGTCCATCCGGGTCACGACGATCTCGTCGCCCGGCCGCCAGTTCTTCGCGAGCGTGCGGGAGATGTCGTAGGTCAGCTGGGTCATGCTGCGCCCGAACACGATGCTGCCCGCGTTCAGGAACTCCGCCATCGTGCGGCGCGCGGTCACCACGATCTCCTCGGCCCGCCGCTCGGCCGCGCTGACCGAACCGCGATTGGCGATCGCCGAGGTCAGCGTGTCGCGGACCGCGTCGCCGACCACGTCCGGCACCTGCGAGCCGCCGGGGCCGTCGAAGTGCGCGGCGCCCTCGCGCAGCGCGGGGAAATGGGCGCGAACCGCAGCGACGTCATAGGCCATGCACTCATGGTGCGGGAGCACCCAGGAAGCGGGAAAGGATCAACCGGAGGGTGGTCACCTGTTCGGTCGCGTCGAAGTCCGGATCCACGAGCCTGGTGAACAGCACGTCGACCAGCCCCTGCACCCAGCTCGCGGCCGTCGGCGCGCTCACCGGCAGCTCGATCTGGCGGGCGTCGTGCGCGCGTTGCAGCAGGTGAGCGAGCTCGTCGCGGAGCACCTGCTCGTTGCGGGTCAGCAGTTCCGACAGCTCCGGATCACGGCTCGCCTGCGCCACGACCTCCAGCACCAGTCCGGCGACGGCCCGGTCCGTCGCCGGCGCCGACAGGTGCTCGATGACCAGCCGGACGCCGTCCCAACCGCTGAGCTCGCGGGCCTGTGCGAAGACCTCGGCGTTGTCCTGGCCGTCCTGCTCGAAGATCTCCCGGAAGATCGCGCGTTTGGTGGGGAAGTAGTGGAAGAGGCTGCCGGTGCTGATGCCCGCGGTCTTGCAGATGTCCGCGACGGTCGTCCGCTCGAACCCCTTCTGCGCGAACAACCCCGCAGCGGTGTCGGTGATGTGCCGTTTCTTCGCCGCGTGCTTCTGCGGGTCTACAGTCCTCATTTTTTCTTGGTCATCACCGGTAGTACTGCCTCTTCTTCGAGTCTTTGATGTACACGCCACACTTCCGGATCTCGCGCGCCAGCTCGGCGGCCTCCTCGTGGTCGTACTTCTGGATCGCCTTCTTGCGCTCGGTCAGCAGCGCGTTCACGTCCGGCGGCAGCTGGGGTGTGTGGTCGACCCACATCCGGAAGTCGTCGGCGAACGGATCCACCTCCCGCCAGCGGTAACCCTGGCCGGTGAACGCCGCCTGGAGCTTCGTGCTGCTGAGATCGGAGGTCTCACGGGCCAGTTCCGCGCCGTTGGGCGCGAGCAGGACGAGCTGCTTGCCGTCGGTGAAGGCCGACTCGACCTCGCCACGCCCGAACTCGAAGCGCTTGTCGTCGCGGCGCAGCGTCACCTGGTCGTGCCCGACCTCGACCGCCATCATCTCGACCGACCAGATCAGCGCGAACACGAACCCGGCGAGCGCGCCGACCGCGAACGCCCCGATCGTCGCCCACGGCTCGGGTATCTCCGTGATCAGCTCGAACACACCTTGGAACGGGAACCACCTCAGGGAAGTGATCCATCCGGCCGCCAGCTTGAGCCCCCAGACCACGACGGCTCCCAGAGCCGGGCACAGCACCCACATGCCGTACCGGACCACCGCGGTCTCCTGCACTGTCGTCATAGGTCCCAATACTAGACCGAGCGCTCGGTTTATTGACACGGAGCGCTTCAGAGGACTACACATCCGATGAATCGGCCGCCGCCTCCGTTTTGAGGGATGGAGTCGCCGTGCTGTTCTCCCGTCGCACCCTTTTCGTCGGCACCGCCGGCGCCGTGGCACTGACTTCCACCGACTGGGCCCCCGCGGGAGCCGCCGAGGGCCTGGACGACCGCGTCGACTGGCCGTCCTACCTGGGATCTTTGGACCCGGTGTGGGCGTCCGTGCCGACGACCTTCTACCAGGGGCCCTTCCTCGGCAACGGTGGCCTCGGCACTGCCGTGTACCGGATCGGCAAGCGGCTGGCGTTCAAGATCGGCGACACCCGTGTGCGCGACCACCAGGGCACCGGCGGCACGAACTTCGGCAACTCGCGGCTCCCCATCGGCCACTTCCTGTTCGACACCGCCGGTGACATCACCGACGTCGATCTGCGGTTGTCGCTGTGGAACGCGGAGCTGACCGGGACCGTCACGACCTCGGCCGGTGTCCTGGAGTTGCGTGCTTTCGTGCACGCCACGCGGGACGTCCTGCTGGTCTCGGCTTCGGTGCGGTCCGGCGCGGAACGGGTGCGGTGGACGTTCGTGCCCGCGAAGGCGCGCAGTCCCCGGCTCGACTTCAAGCCGGCGCCCTCAGGTCTGAAGACCAACCCGGATCCCAAGGTCAGTGGCACGACCTGCACCCAGGACCTGGTGGCGGGCGGGCAGACGGTGACGAAGTGGCAGATCCGGTCCGGTACGTTCCTGGCCACGGTCGCGCACACCTATCCCGCGAAGAACGCCGACCCGGTAGCTGCTGCAACGCTTTCCGCAGCTTCAGTGCTGACTGATGATCAGCTCACCGCCGAGCACCGGTCGTGGTGGAACGCCTTCTACCCCAAGAGCTTCGTGTCGGTCGCCGACACCCGCATGGAGAGCTTCTACTGGATCCAGCTCTACAAACTGGCCTGCGCGACCCGCCGCGACCGCCCGGTGCTCGGCACGTGCGGCCCGTGGCTGGAGCCGACGCCGTGGCCGGGCACGTGGTGGAACCTCAACGTGCAGCTCGAATACTGGATCCTCAACGCCACCTCGCACCTGGAGCTCGACTCGCTGACGGCGTCCCTGGACCGCAGCCGGGCCGCGCTGGTCGCGAACGTGCCGTCGCAGTACCGCTCCGACTCGGCCGGGATCGCCCGCACCACCCAGGAGAACCTGGAGGGCGGTGTCGCGCAGCCGGGCGCCGACGGTGATCCGGAGTGCGGGAACCTGTTGTGGGCGTTGCACAACGCGTTCCTGACCTACCGCCACCACATGGACGACACCGTGTTGCGGGACCTGGTCTTCCCGCTACTGCGCCGGGCGGTCAACTACCACCTGCACTTCCTCACGAAGGACTCGAAGGGCGTCTACCACCTGCCGAAGACGTTCTCGCCGGAGTACGGATCCACAAAGGACTGCAACTACGACCTGGCTCTGCTGCACTGGGGCTGCCGGACGTTGATCTGGGCCAACTCCCGGCTGGGTCTGTCGGACCCGTTGCTCGCGAAGTGGCGTGACGTCATGGACAACCTGGTGAAGCCGCCACAGGACTCGACGCAGGGGTTCTGGATCGGCGCCGACCAGAAGATGACGAAGTCGCACCGGCACTACTCGCACCTGCTGTGGTTCTACCCGCTCTACACCCTCGATCCTGGTGTTCCGGCTCATCGCGACGCGCTGCAGAAGTCGGTGAAGCACTGGCTGAGCTTCACGGGAGCCCTGCAGGGCTACACCTTCACGGGTTCCGGCTCGATGTACGCGATGCTCGGCGACGGCGACAAGGCGCGCGGGCAGCTGGTGACGTTGCTGGACAAGTACGTGCAGCCCAACACGATGTACAAGGAGTCCGGCCCGGTCATCGAGACGCCGCTGTCCGGCGCGCAGACCATGCACGACATGCTCGTGCAGAGCTGGGGTGGAATCGTCCGCGTGTTCCCCGCCGCACCGGCGGCGTGGGCGAGCGTGACGCTGCACAACGTGCGGGTCGAAGGCGCGTTCCTGGTCAGTGCCGTGCGCAAGGCGGGCAAGACCCAGTTCGTGCGCGTGAAGTCCTTGGCGGGAGAGCCGTTGCGGCTGCATCCGGGCAACCTCGCCGGGCCGTTCGAGGTGCGGAGGTTCGACGGCAGCGCGGTCCCGTTCCAGCCCAACGCCGACGGCACGCTCACAATCACGTTGGCGCGCAACGATGACGTGGTCGTCACGACGCGGGGGGCGACCCCCGATCTTGTGATTGCGCCGTCCGGCCCCAACGCGAAGCGCTTCTGGGGCATGCCTTAGGCAAGATAGGTGAGCTATCGACATTCTCGTATTTCTCCGGTGCCGCGCGGCTCGCCGTGCAGTCGGCGCGTGACGGGTTCGGCGCCGCGGCGGAGACCGCGGTGCGGACGGCGTTCACGTCGCGCGGGATCACCGTCTAAGGCATGTAGAACGTGACCAGGTCGCTCGTGACCGGTGGGAACAAAGCGAAGTAGAGGTCCTTGTTGTTCGGGCCGGGGTAGACGTCGCTGAAGATCCGGCGCATCCCGTCGAACCCGAGCGGCCCGAACAACAGCGGTGCGAGCAGGTCGGGGGCGATACCGGCCCCGCCCTGGTCGCCCGGACCGCTCATGACGCCGCCCCACTCGTACGGGCTCATCACCTTGCCGTCCCAGTGGAAGCGGACGTGGGTGCGGTAGAAGCCGAGCAGGATGTCGGCGGGTTCCTGGCCCTGTAGACGTTTCGTGAACAGCGGCCGCAGGTGCTCGAACAGCTTCGGGATGTCCGGGATGCGCACCTGGTACTGCTCCATGCCGAGGAACCGCGGCGCGAGGTAGTCCTCCAGCACGGGGTACCGCTCCACGACCTGGTCCGGATTCACCAGATTTACCAAGGCTTTCACGGCGTCGTCGTCGATGCCGGCGATCTCGCCGAGCTGGACGTCGTCCTCGCCCGGCGGCGTGGCGCGACCGGACGCGACCGGGGTGCCGTCGCGTTCGACGATCCACGTGGTGCTGTTCGTGTGACCGACGAGCCAGCGCCAGCACGGGGTGGTGTGGCCCATGCGCAGTTCGGCGTGCTGCTGCGCGTGGGCCTGAAGCCGTTCGAGCGTCGGGATGTCGGCCTCGGTCGCCGCGCGGATCGTATGTCCCGCAACGGGTTCGACTTTGTGGACCAGTGGTCGTGTCTGCTTGACCGGCATCGAGTAGGTGTAGCCGAACTGGCGGTAGAAGTACGGGATGCCGATCATCACCTGGACCAGGTGGCCGCGTTCGGCCGAGCTGTCGTGCGCCCAGTCCATCAGCTGACGCACGAGTCCCCTGCCCTCGTGGTCGACGTCAGTGGCGACCTGCTCGATCTGCCCCGCCGGGATGTCGATGCCGCCGAACGTCAGCGTCTCGTCCATCATCGTGACGGTGGAGACGACCCGGTCGCCGTCGGAGGCGACCGCGCACCACTCCCAGCCCGCGTCCGGGTCCTGCAGCAGCAGACGCGCGTCGATCCCGTCGCCAGGGTCCATGCGCGCCACGATGAGCTTCTCGATCTGGTCGAGGTCTTCGGGGCGCGAGACGCGAATCTGCATGGGATGAGTGTTTCCAGGACGGTGGTTGTCCGCAAAGCGATTTACCGTCGTGGGCATGTTGCGTCCTGAAAACTGGACCAGGCCTGCGGGTGGAAGTCCCGTCCGGGTAGGCACCGGAGTGCCCGGTAGCAGGTCCCAGTTCGTCGGAGAGATCTGGCGGGCCGAGCGGGATGTCGAGAGCCTCTGTGGAGGGAGTAAGCACGCGGGCCGCAGCGTTAAGCGAACTCTGCAGCCTCGTCAGACGCGCAACGGGGGGGCCGAGCCGTTCATGTCACGGCGAAGGCCATGTCTGTCAGGCCCTGTTCCGGGGTCAGCCTGGCGGGTCCCTCCGGGGTACGGGAGGCGGCACGTGTGCACGGTCTGGTCCGGGACAGGAGAGACCCGTCTGCCTGGCCTTCGTCGGGCAAAGACCAGGGGTATAAGCCGATGGTGAAATCCCTTGGAGGGCAGCGGGAGTCCGAGGGGGTCGTAGTACCGGTGATCGGCGTGCAGCACAACGCGCCGGGAGGGAAGGGCCCTCACTTTGATCACGCGTGCGGAGCGGGTAAGCGTCAGGGCATGACCGGGGTGTCCCGGTCCAACTGCCCCGATCGGTCTTCGCCGGTCGTAGCCGCCGATCGGTTGAGGCCGTCGCCGGTGAAGGTGCGAGAACTGCAACGGGCGCTATGGACTGCGGCCAAGCAGTCTTCGGGTCGGCGTTTCCACGCCCTGTTCGACCGTGTCTGCAGGGGTGACGTCCTGTGGGAGGCGTGGGAACGAGTCAGAGCGAACAAGGGCGCGGCCGGGGTGGATCGGATCACCTTGGGCGCGGTGGAGGTCTATGGCGTGGACCGCATGCTGCGTGAGTTGTGCGATGACCTCCAGGCAGGCCGGTATCGCCCGTCGCCAGTGCGGCGGGTGGAGATCGCGAAACCACAGGGCGGCAAGCGGCCGCTGGGGATACCCACGGTGCGGGACAGGGTGGCGCAGCAGGCGGTCAAGCTCGTGCTGGAACCGATCTTCGAGGCGGATTTCCTGCCGTGCTCGTATGGGTTCCGGCCGAAACGGTCCGCCACGCAGGCGATGGAACGGCTTCGGGTCGGGTTCATCGAGGGTGCTACTCATGTCGTGGAGTTCGACATCCGTGATTTCTTCGGCCGGATCGATCATCAGCGGTTGCTGGAACTGGTCGGCCGCAGGGTGTCGGATCGCCGGGTGCTCAAGCTGCTGCGGTTGTGGCTGCGAGCAGGGGTGATGGCCGAGGGTGGGGTGACGCGGACGGTCGCGGGTACTCCGCAGGGCGGGGTGATCTCCCCGTTGCTGGCCAACATCTTTCTGCACGTCCTGGACACCGGGCTCACCGCGCGGCAGGTGGGTGAGCTGGTGCGCTACGCCGACGATGGTGTGGTGCTCTGCCGTGGTGAGCGGCAGGCCAGGGCGGCTTTGGACGCGGTGAGAGACATTCTCACCGATCTCGGGCTGCAGCTGCACCCGGACAAGACGAAGATCGTTGACCTCAGGGAAGGCCGGGAAGGCCTGGATTTTCTCGGGTGTCACTTCCGTGCGCGGATGTCGGGCAGGTTGTGGGAGCAGCGCGGCATCATCCGCTACTACCTGCAGCGCTGGCCCGCTCAGGCGGCGATGAAGCGGCTCCGGGACAAGGTTCGGGTCCGGACCGGTCGCAACCGGGTGGGAGTACGGGACATTCGCCTCGTGATCGAGGAGCTGAACCCGATCCTGCGTGGCTGGGGCAACTACTTCCGGACCGGGAACGCCGCCATCAAGTTTCGTCAGATCGATGACTACGTGGTGATGCGCCTGCGCGACTTGATGATCAAGAAGCGTGGACGCAACCTCCGCAGTGGTCAGACTCGGGCGTGGACTGAGGAGTGGTTCAACGGGCACGGCCTGCATCGGCTTCGCGGCACTGTCCGCTACCCGAGGACGGCGTAACCATGTCAAGAAGATCATCGGTAAGCCGTGTGCGGGAAAACCGCACGCACGGATTGAAAGGGGACAGGGGAAACGGGTCCTCGCGGACACCGCGCCCCTAACTACCAATGGACTGGAACAAGCACTTGACTGACCAGCTCGACTGGCACTGGCAGCGCCAGTTGCGTCCGCGGCTGGAGGGGCTGACCGACGACGAGTACTTCTGGCAGCCCGTGCCGGACGCGTGGACCATCCATCAGGACGGTTCGATCGACTGGGAGTACCCGACGCCAGAGCCCGCGCCGGTCGCGACGATCGCGTGGCGGCTGGGGCACATGATCGTGGGCGTGTTCGGTGCGCGGGCGGCGTCGCACTTCGGTGGTCCGCCGTGCGACTACCTGTCGTGGAACTACGCGCTGACCGCGGACGAGGCGCTGCGGCAGCTGGACAGCGTGCACGCGCTGTGGCACGAGGGCGCGTTGAAGGCCGACCTCATGCAGCGGTGCGGTGAGGCTGAGGGCCCATTCGCGGACTGGCCGCTCGCTGACCTGGTGCTGCATATCAACCGGGAGGCGATCCATCACGCCGCCGAGATCGCGCTGCTCCGGGACCTGTACCTCCGGCAGGGATAGTCACCAGAAGGTGCCTACTTTCCAGAAGTTGGCGCTAACTACATGATGGTTCTTCTCGGAACATCGAAGGGGAATCACCATCATGCGAGTCATCACGCAGAAGACCGTCGGGGGACCATCCGTGCTGGAGGTCGCAGAGGCCGACCGCCCGGTGGCCGGTCCGGGCGAGGTGCTGGTCAAGGTGGGCGCGGCCGGTGTGAACCCGATCGACACCTATGTGCGCGCAGGTGCGTTCGAGCTGCTCGGCAAGCCGTCGTTCACCCTCGGCTGGGACGTCGCGGGCACCGTCGAACAGCTCGGCGACGACGTCAAGGAGTTCGAGGTCGGCGACTCCGTCTATGGGGCGATCGGCTTCCCCGGCGCGGGCAACGCTCGCTAGGAGCCGACGAAGTGATCGACTACCGGAACGAGGACTTCACGACGATCGAGCCGGTGGACGTCGTGTTCGACCTGATCGGCGGCGAGTACGGCGAGCGTTCCGCACGGGTTCTGAAGCCCGGAGGCGTGCTCGTGTCCGCGATTCCGCAGAATCCCGGCTTCAGCGCCGAGCGTGCCGCCGAACTGGGCGTCCGGTTCGAGGTCTTCGGCAGCCTCCAGCCGTCCGCGGCCGATCTCGCCCTGTTGCCGCAGCTCAGGGTGCAGCTCGACCACGTCGTGCCGCTCGCGGAGGCCGCGAAGGCGCACGAACTCGTGGAGTCGAAGCGCAGCACTGGCAAGGTCGTCCTCGTGCCGTGACGTTGCGTTTACCTTGTGTTGACCGCTTGCCCTGATGGTGTGCACAACGTTCACACGATCGGGGAGGCGGCATGGCGCGGTGGAGTCCACTTGCGTTAGTCATCGGTTTGTTGGCGGCGGTCGGCCTGTACGGGTCGACCGCCGCTGTCGCGGCAGCACCGCTCACCGTCGCCCAGGCGATCAGCAAGCAGGACGGGAGCACGGCGGCCGTCCGGGGTTACGTCGTCGGTCACCCGACCGCCAGCAACACCGTCGTCCGTTCGAACTTCCCGGACGACTACGCGTTGGCGCTGGCCGACACGGCGTCGGAGACGGGCACCTCACGCATGGTCTACGTGCAGATCCCGACGTCGTTCCGGGCAGCGTGGGGCCTGAAGTCGAACCCGTCGTTGCTGGGCAAGCAGATCGACGTGACGGGCATTTTGACCGCGTACATCGCGCACGCTGGCCTGAAGTCGCCCACGGCATTCGCGTTCTCTGGCACAACACCGCCGACGACAACAACGACCCCAACAACGACGTCGCCGCCACCGAGCGGTGACTACTACGCGGCGGCCGCGGGCAAGACCGGCCCGGCGTTGAAGTCGGCGCTGAAAGGCATCATCGACAACCACACCGTGCTGTCCTACGCCCAGGTCTGGGAAGCGTTGAAGGTCACCGACCAGGACCCGAACAACTCCGCGAACGTGATCCTGCTGTACAGCGGGCGTTCGCAGTCGAAGTCGACCAACGGCGCGGAGGTGAACGACTGGAACCGCGAGCACGTCTGGGCCAAGTCGCACGGTGGCTTCGACGTCGCTCCCGGACCCGGCACCGATGTGCACCACCTGCGGCCGGAGGACGTGTCCGTCAACGCCGACCGTGGCAACAAGGACTTCGACACGGGTGGCACGGCACGTCCGGAAGCGCCGGGCAACTACGGCGACGCCGACTCGTGGGAGCCGCGCAACGCCGTGAAGGGCGACGTCGCGCGGATGCTGTTCTACATGGCCGTGCGCTACGACGGCACTGACGGCTTCGCGGACCTGGAGATGAACAACTCCGTGTCGAACGGCACCGCGCCGTACATGGGCAAGCTGTCGGTGCTCAAGGCGTGGAGCCAGCAGGACCCGCCGGACGCGTTCGAGCAGCGCCGCAACCAGGTGATCTTCGACAGCTTCCAGCACAACCGGAACCCGTTCATCGACCACCCGGAGTGGGTCGCGTCTATCTGGCCGTAAGTCGTTCGAGGAAGGGGCGCTGCGCGGAGACGATCTTCGCGCTCGCCTCTTCCACGCCGAACCACGCGACCCGGTCGACCTCGGGGAAGCTCTTCTTCTGACCCGACTTCGGCGGCCACTCCATCTCGAACGTGCCGGGAACGATCTTCTCGGGGTCGAGGTCGCCTTCGAGGGCCCACACCGTGATGACCTTGCCGGAGCCCTTGGCCTCGCCGAGCGGGATCAGCTCGCCCTCGGGGACCTTGAGCCCGAGCTCCTCCTCGAACTCGCGGCGCGCTGCCGCTTCCGGCGTCTCGTCCTCGGTGTACTCGCCCTTCGGCACGGACCACGCGCCGGCGTCCTTGCGTGCCCAGAACGGGCCGCCCATGTGCCCGAGAAGTACTTCCAGCTGCTGGTTTCTCCTGAACAGGAGGATTCCGGCCGACCGTTTCATACTGTCGAGCATGCCCGACTGGGTCCTTCATGTGGACCTCGACCAGTTCATCGCGGCGGTCGAGGTCCTCCGCGATCCCTCGCTGCGTGGCAAGCCCGTGGTGGTGGGCGGCAACGGTGACCCCACCGAGCGCGCCGTCGTGGCCACCGCGTCCTACGAGGCACGCGAGTTCGGCGTGCACTCGGGGATGCCGCTGCGACTGGCCCATCGGAAGCTGCCGACCGCGGTGTTCCTGCCCGCGGACCACGCCCTCTACGAGGTGGCGTCCGCGGACGTGATGGCGGTGCTGCGGTCGTTCCCCGTGGTCGTCGAGGTGATGGGGTGGGACGAGGCGTTCGTCGGCGCCTCGGTCGACGATCCGTGGGCCCTGGCCCGCTCGTTGCAGGCGGCCGTGCTGGAGTCGACCGGGCTGCACTGCTCCGTCGGCATCGGCGACAACAAGCTCCGCGCGAAGCTCGCGACCGATTTCGGCAAGCCTGCCGGAGTGTTCGAGCTGACCCGTGCGAACTGGGTCGAGGTGATGGGCGCATCGGCCGACCTCCGCGCTGTGGGGCATCGGCACGAAGACCGCGCGCAAGCTCGCCGAGCTCGGCATCTCGACCGTGACCGACCTGGCGACCGCCCCGGTCGACGCGCTGGCCGCCCGGTTCGGCCCGCGGATGGGCCCGTACTACCGGACCGTCGCGCTGGGCGCGGGTGACGCGGTGGTGAGCTCGACGCCGTGGGTGGCGAAGTCCCGCAGCCACGAGAAGACCTTCCAGCAGGACCTGGTGTCACTCGCGGACATGGAGCGTGAGGTCGTGGCCCTGGCGCACCAGGTAGCGGCGGACGTAATCGCTGAGGGCCGTCCGTGCGCGCGTGTGGGCGTGAAAGTGCGGTTCGTGCCCTTCTTCACGAGGTGGCGCTCGAAGACCCTGCCAGCACCGACGTCGTCCGCCTCTGCGATCGCAGACGCCGCACTGGAGGTCCTGGCCCGCTTCGAACACGGCCGCGCCGTACGTCTTTTGGGTGTACGTGCGGAATTCTCTGGCGATGATGTCGAACCGGAACCTTCTTCTTCGACGTATGGGTAAGTAGAGGATTTACCGCAAGGAGAAGAAGATGACCGCCACAACGCTCACTCACCGCGATCGCGCAGTTCTCCGTGCCGTTGCCGACGGCCGGTGCGAGATCGCCGGACGCTCACTGCTCGTCGACGGCCTGTGCTGCGCCGACCAGTTCGTCGGAACCCGCCTGACCTCGGCCGGACTGATCACCGCCCGCACCGGCCCCGCCGCGCTGACCTCAGCCGGGCACGCCGTGCTCGACGGCGTGCTCGACGCCGCCTGATTTCACTTTCTGGGGTTCATTTGCGGAAGATCTGCAACAGGTAGTAGTTGGCGAACCGATAGCCGCCGTCCGCGGTTCGGAACGGTTCCGCCTCCGCCTTGATCCGTTCCGCGACAGTTTCTTCGCCCACGCTCGCAATGAGCGTCTGGTACGTGCCCACGGTCAACATGGCGCGCAACATCGCGTCCACGTCCGGGTGCTCGACCGGAATCTCGATCGTCAGCTTTTCCTGTGACTCAGGCAGCCGAGTGCGCCTGCGCCCGCTCGGCCCGCGCACGGCCTGACCGACAGTCATCAGGTCGCTCGTCAGCTCAGGGTGCCACTCGCACACGACGACCTCGTGCCTGCTGACCCGGACCGCCTCCTCGAACGCGGCCTCCGGATCGGGCGCGAAGAACAGCGCGTTGAACGCCGTGACGACGTCGAAGCTGTTGTCCTCCCACGGAAGCTTTCCCAGCGGCCACAGGTGGAACTCGGCCCGCGGCGCCTGTTGCCGGGCCAGGTCGATCATCGCGGTGGACGCGTCGATCCCGGTCGCCAGCGCGCCCCGCTCCGCTGCCAGGCCGCAGAACTCGCCGCTGCCACACGCGAGGTCGAGCACCGTCATGCCCGGCTTGATCCGGGTGAGGTCGAGCGCGGATTCCCAGGCGGGCGTGGACATGTGCGCGCCCAGCGCGGCTCGTTCGGCCGCCCGCGCACCCCACAGGCCCGCCTCGCGGATCACCCCGGTGTCCACGGGTTCCGGCACGACCAGGAACTCCTTCAGTTCCTCGACCAGACGTGCTTCGAACGGGGTGGTGACCTCTGCCGCCCACTCGTCGGTCCCGATCCGCCAGGTCAGCTCGCGCTTGGACGTTCTGACGGCGAGGTCGCGGTCCGCGCTGATCCACTCGCTCTCGTCCGGCTGCGGCGCGGCGAGGAAGTCCACGAGGGCGTGGCCGTCGGCGAAGTTCGTGACGTTGTCGAGCCGTGCGGTGAGCGTGGGCGCGGTGAGTTCGACGGCGAAGAACACCCTGCGGTCGTACGGGTGGATCATCTCGCGGCGGTCGGAGAACCGGATCCGTGCCTCGTCGGAGCCGACGACGACCTCTCCGGGCAGGGGACGGGTCTCGGTGCTGAGGTCACGGCCGTTCATGCCTCGACACTATGGCTTCCGGGCCGCGGGAAAATCCGTTCGCGCGGATTCGGACCATGGAAGGCATGAACGCGTTGACGCGGATCCTGCGGACCCTGGGCGGCCCGGCGGTGCTGGACGACCTGTCCCGGCTGTCCGGCAGCGACCTCACCACCGTGCTGCTGGCACTGATGCGCCGCCGCGCGGGTGCGCTGTCCGGTCCGGATGTGTTGCGGCGTTATCTCTCCGACCGCTTCGTCGGGCCTTCGGAGGTGCCGTTCGCGGTGCTGCGGGCCGCGGAAGACCGCTTGCTGGACGCGCTGCCTCCGGACTTCTCGGTGCTGGGCCTGGCACCGGTGGCCCCGCTCGGCACGTGTTCCGTAGTCGGCACGGTCGACCAGAACAACGTGCTGTCCACGGTCCGCCGCAGCGAGGTGGCCGCCGACCCGACCAACGCACTCGCTCTCGAAGCCGCCGCACGTCGTTCCGGCACCGCGGACGTGCGGTTGGCTGCCGTGCAGCGCGTCGCGCGCGCCCAGAGGTTCGATGGCCCCGGTCGCTTCGCCCACTTCACGCTCTTCGCCGCGGTGTCGGCCGGGCGGGACCGCGGCTCGCTGGCGTTCGAGCGGCAGCACTTCGCCGAGCACGTCGAGTTTTTGCGTGCCGTGTGTGGTGACGTCGAGGTGCGAGTGACCGTGCTGGATCCACGGTTCGAGGTGGTGCGCGGCGACCTGCCCGCCGACCCGTCGCGGACCAGCGGCTACTACCAGGGCCTGTGCTTCAAGGTTTTCCTGCACGGCGAGGAGATCGGCGACGGCGGGTTCGTCGACTGGACGCAGCAGCTGCTCGGCAACCGCAAGGAACGCCTGCTGACCACCGGCATCGGGGTGGACCGGTTCGCCACGGTCTAGTGGCGCGGCCCGAAACCCCCGCCGACCTCCGTTCCTTCTGTTTTGGAGCGAAAAGCACGTTCGTGCCATCTAGCCGCACGAACGTCACGTTCGCACCATCGAGTCCTCCGGAGCGAACGTGACGTTCAGGCCGTCTAGTCGCACCGACGTGCTTTTCGCTCCAAAACGCTTAGAGGGTGTGGGGGTCGCGCTACTGGCTCACACGCGGAAGACCTGCATCAGGTAGGTGTTGTTGAGGCGGTATGCCTGGTCGGGCTTGCTGTACCGGAGGTGGTGGTCGGGCGCGGGCCGACGGAAAGGCCCTGCCGCCACCTTGATCTTCTCGGCGACCACGTCCTCGCCTTCGAGCTGGATGAGATGCTGGAAGCTGGTCATGTTCAGGAGGGACCGCAGCATCGTCTCCTCGTCCGGGTACGTGAGCGGCGACTCGACCTTCAGCAGTTCGTGCGCGGCGGGCAGCTGGGGGAGGGTGAGCGGGCGTGGGCCGTGCACGGTCCGGGCGATGGTGAGCAGGTCGCTCTGCAGCCGCGGGTGCCAGCCGCAGACGATGACGTAGTCCTTGCTGACCCGCATGGCCTCCTCGAAGGTGGCCAGAGGGTCGGGCGCGAAGCACAACGCGTTGAACGCGGTGACTACGTCGAAGGTTCGATCGTGCCAGGGCAGGCCTTTCAGCGGCCACACGTGGAACTCGGCCGTCGGCGCGGTCTCCTCGGCCTGCGCGATCAGCTCGTGCGAGGTGTCGACGCCGATGGCGGCGGCGCCCCGGTCTGCCGCGTAGCCGCAGAACTCGCCGCTGCCGCAGGCCAGGTCGAGCAGGGCGGTGCCGGCGCCCGCGCCGGTGAGGTCGAGCGCGGTCTTCCAGGCCATCACGAAGAGGTCCATGTTCAGCGCGGCCCGTGCCGGGATGCGGCTGCCCCAGCGCGCGCCGTGGTGGGGCGCCGCCGGTTCCGGGCCGGTGAGGAAGTCCCGCAACGCGCCGGCGACACCGGCCGGCAGCGGGGTGGTCATCTCGGTGTTCCAGCTCTTCTTCGACCACATCCGCCACGTCAGCTGGATCTGGTCGGTGAAGGTGGCGGTGACGGCGATGTCGCGGTCGCCGCTCATCCACACGCGGGCGCCCTCCCATCCGGCGGGGTCGAGCCCGTCGAGGAAGTCCGGGAGTGCGGTGCCGTCGGCGTAGTTCGTGACGCCGGGAACCCTCGGCTCGATGGTCCGCTGGTCGGGCATGGTGTGGATCATCGACACGGTGAAGAACACCCTGCGGTCCCACGGGTGGGTCCCGCGGTTCCAGAACCTGAGCCGGCTGGGGCCGAAGCCCTGGATCACGACCTCGTCCATCCGTCGACGATAGGGCCTCACACCGCCTTGAACCCGTTGACGGCCATAGGGTTCGCGAATGCCTACCGTTGTGCGTAGCGCCTGGTCAGCTCCTCCTCCCGTTCGACCGGCCACGGGCAGCGGATCTCGCCCTGGGTGGCCGCGAAGAACAGCTCCAGGTGCACGTGCCAGGCCGCGAGTGCCTCGGGACCGTGTGCGTTCTCCTGGAACACCGTGACCCTGGTGCCCTGCAGTCGCTCGTGTGCGAACTCCCAGCGGACCACGCCCTGCGGTTCGCCTTCCTGGAGCCACTCGTACTCCAGCACGTGCGGTGCCTCGGAACGCGTGACCTTGCCCGGCGTGAGGCCGGGATGTGCGGCGCGGACCGGCACGGTGTCCGCGGTGCCCTCGGTGAGGAGCTCCCACAGTTCGTCGAGCGGCTTCCAGATCAGGTCCCGGACGAACAGCACACCGCCGGGCTCGTCGGTGCCCTCGTCGAGGCCGAACTTGGCGATGTAGTGCTCCATGCGGGGCAGCCAGTCCGTCGGCGACTCGAACTCCGTGCCGTCGGTGCAGGCGACCAGTGCGTCGAGGCAGACGTCCCAGCCGGGCGCGTCGCGGCCGACGGAGAGCTTGTTGCCCACCACGGCGGTGAAGACCAGCAGGCAGCCGTCCTCGCGCGGGAGGATCTCGAAGCGCAGGACGTCCTTGAGCCAGCGGAACGCGAACACCTTCGGCGGATCGGACTCCAGCAGTTCGCCGTCGCCACCGTCGGCGTCGACGGGGGCCTCGCTCGGGAACGTGAAGCGCATCTTCTGGCCGTCGATCTCGACCTCGGCCGGGAACCAGTGCTTCATCTCCGCGGGCTCGGTGACGACCCGCCACACCTTCTCCGGCGCGTGCCGCAGCCTGCGCTCGAAACGCAGCACGGGTTTGCCCTCGATCATGCGCAGTTCGGCGTCCACGGTGCTCAGTCCCCTTCGATCTCGTCGAGCCTGCGTTCCAGCGCGTCCAGGCTCTTCTCCCACATCCGCCGGTAGGGCGCGAGCCACGCGTCGATCTCCGCCAGCGGGCCGGGACTGACCCGGTACCAGCGGCGCTGGGCGTCGGTGCGCACCTCGACGAGACCGGCCTCGCGCAGCACCTTGAGGTGCTTCGAGACGGTCGGCTGGGTCAGCGTCAGCCGGTCGACGAGGTCGCCGACCGGCCGCTCGTGCTCACGCAGCAGGTCGAGGATCTCCCGGCGACTCGGATCGGCCAGCACGGCGAATGTAGATGCCATGTCAGCAATATAGCTCATGCGGCATATTCAGTCGACCAGGCGGATGGCCACCTCCGTCGTCCACTTGCTGGAGTCCGGCTGCACGGCGGGATCGGTGAAGTACGTCTCCAGACGAGCACCCCACGCGTCACCGGCGCGGTCGAACCGCAGATCCGCGTCCAGGATCCGCGCGGTCACCTCCAGCAGCCCGTCCGGATGCCCCTCGTGGACCTCGACGGCATACCGGCCGGCGGGCAGCGTCGCGCAGAACACCTCACCGGCGGCGGGCACCACGGCGATGGTGGGGATGGCGGCCTCCACCTCGTACCGCCCGTCGTCGGTCACGCGTAAGTACCGGAAGAACGGCGCGCCGAGGATCGGTAACTCGCGATCGGCGAGCCATTGCATGACCTCGTCGAAGCGGTCGGCGATCTTGTCGAACGTCTCCGGCGTCACCGTGGCCCGGACCGCGGCGTACGGCTGCTCTTCCCGTGTCTCAATCTCCATGGGTCCAAACTAACCGCGACCCCTGACAGAAAATGGACGATCAGTCGACGGGTCGCCCGGTTAACGTACGTTCATGCACCGCGCCCTCGACGTCGCCAGCTCCCCGGTGCGCGATCTTCTCGCGCTGACCTCCCGTCCCGAGGTGATTTCCTTCGCAGGTGGACTTCCCGCGCCCGAACTGTTCGACCTGGACGGCCTGCGCGCCGCCTACGCCGAGGCGTTGCAAGACCGCTCCGTGCTGCAATATGCCCCCACAGAAGGAAATCCGGCCCTGCGCTCGTTGATCTGCGACCGCCTGACCGGCCGCGGCCTGCCCACCTCGGACGTCCTCGTCACCACCGGCTCCCAGCAGGCACTAGCCCTGGTGGCCACCGCCCTGCTCGAACCGGGCGCCGTCGTCGCCGTCGAGGAACCGACGTATCTGGCCGCGCTGCAATGCTTCCAGATGGCGGGCGCCCGCATCGTGCCCGTCGCGAGCGACGCCGACGGCCTGGATCCGGCGTCGTTGCGCGAAGTCGTGGCCCGCGAACGCCCGGCCCTGCTCTACCTGGTGCCCACCTTCGCGAACCCGACCGGCCGCACGTTGTCCTCCTCGCGTCGTGCCGAGATCGCCGAACTGGCTGCGGCACACGACTTCTGGATCGTCGAGGACGACCCGTACGGCGAGCTCCGCTACCGCGGCTCCGCCGTTGCCTCACTCGCATCCATCAGTGATCGAACCATCTACCTCGGCAGCTTCTCGAAGATCGGCGCACCCGGCATGCGTCTGGGCTGGCTGCGCGCTCCCTCGGATCTGCTGCGGTCGTTGGTCATCGTGAAGCAGGCCGCCGACCTCCACACGTCCACAGTGGATCAGGCGGCCGCGGCGTCGTACCTGGCGCACAACGATCTCGACGCTCACGTGCGCCGGCTGTGCGAGGAGTACGGCAGGCGTCGTTCCACGATGATCGACGCGCTGCCCGGCACGGTTCCCGATGGCACCACCTGGACTGATCCGGACGGTGGCATGTTCGTGTGGCTGCGTCTGCCTGACTCTCTCGACAGTGCGTCATTGTTGAAGGAGGCGCTGAAGCACGACGTTGCCTACGTTCCCGGTGCGCCGTTCTTCGCGACCACGCCGGACCATGCGACGCTCCGGATGTGCTTCACCGCCAACGCTCCCGCGGAGATCACCGAGGGCATGGCGCGTCTGGCGAAGGTCCTGCGGTGAGTCTGCGCGACGACGAGAAGCTCTGGCGTTCGTCAGTCGTGGCGAACTGCGCGATGAACCGGGAGCGCGGCCTGGCGGGCTATCGCCGCGAACTGGGCACGGACCTGGTCGACCACCACCACGTGCCCGCGCGCCAGGGCCTGCGCTTCGAGGTCGCCCCGGTCGACGAGTGGGAGCCCGACGGTCCCGTCGATCTCGTGACGTGCGTGCACGGCCTGCACTACGTGGGGGGACAAGCTAGGTCTGCTGACGCGGGTGGCGTCGTGGCTCGCCCCTGGTGGCCTGTTCGTGGCGAACTTCGAGGCTGCGAGCGTGCGCCGCCCGGACGGCACCCCGTTCGGGCGGGTGCTGACCAAGGCGTTGCGCGACGCCGGATTCGTTTATGACAGCCGAAAAAACCGGGTGAGCAGCACGGGCGGCCGCTCCGGTCTGCCCTTCACCTACCTGGGCGCGAACGACCAGGCGGGCCCGAACTACACGGGCCAGCCCGCCGTGCACTCCTACTACGAGGCCCAGGGCCCGACTCCGCCTACCCGGTCGACCTTGATCCGGGTGACGTAACCGGGCGGCGGGTTGTTCATCGGCGGAAACTTCACGTCCGGCCCGAGGTAGGTGTGGGCGAGGCGCTGCAACAGTTCCGGTGCCTCGCCATCGGTGACGCGCGCGGTGCCGTAGATGACGAGGTACTCCTGCAGCCCGATCTCGTTGATGTTGGGCGTCTCGAAGGACAGCACGACGCGGCCGTCGTTGCGGATGTTGCGCAGCTTTTTGTAGTTGGCCAGGTGACCGGACACGATCTCGTCGCCGTCGAGTTCCACCCAGACGATGGTGACCTGCGGTGAGCCGTCGGGCCCCAGCGTCACGAGGTGGCCGAGTGCGTTCGATTCCAGCACTGCCCTGGCGGATTCGGGAAGCATGGCGGGAACGCTACGCCGGATCCACCGGCTCAGCCTGGTCTTGTCAGACCCAGGAAACGCCGGGTCTGGTTCGGCGCCGCCACAGCGACGAACGTGGTCGCCATGAAGACGTTTCTGATCACGGGCGGCGGTAGTGGCATCGGTCTGGCGACCGCGAAGGTATTGGTCGAGGAGGGCGCTCGGGTGGTGGTGACCGGGCGTTCGCAGGAGCGATTGGCGTTGGCGCACAAGGAACTCGAAGTCGAGACGTTCACTGCGGACGTGTCGAGGCTTGCCGATGTCGAGGCGTTGATGGACGAGGTCGGCGAGGTGGACGGGGTGTTCGCGAACGCGGGCGTCGGCGCGTTCAACCCGTTCGGCGAGATCACCGAGGAGGACGACGAACCGTTCCGCGCGCAGGTGCCGATGGGACGTCTGGGCACGCCGGAGGACGTGGCGCACATGGTGGCGTTCCTGCTGTCCGACCGTGCGGCGTATGTCACGGGGCAGGACTTCGTCGTCGACGGCGGCCTGGTGGGAGCGATCCCGGCATGATGGGAGCGGTGAGCGAACTGGGGGACTTCCTGCGCGCCCGTCGCGCGGCACTCGACCCGCCGGAACGGGCCACGCGGCGGCGCGTGCCGGGACTGCGGCGCGAGGAGCTGGCGCAGCTGGCGGGCATCAGCGTCGACTACTACACGCGGATGGAGCAGGGGCGCGCCACGAACGCGTCCGACTCGATCCTCGACGCGCTGGCAGCCGCGTTGAGCCTGGACGGTGCCGAGCGCACGCATCTGTACCGACTGGCGCGCCCCTCGCGTGTGGACGCGCCATCGGAGGAGGTGCGCCCGGCACTGCGGTGGCTGCTCGACGCCCTGGACGCCGTGCCCGCCATGGTGCTGGGCCGCCGCCTCGACGTGCTGGCCTGGAACCCGCTCGCCGCCGCGCTCGTGACGGACTTCCGCGAGCAGCCGAACCTGGTCCGCTTCATGTTCACCGACCCGGCCGCGCGGTCGCTGTTCCCCGGCTGGCCGGACTGCGCGCGCGAGAACGTCGGCTACCTGCGCGCGGACCACGGCATGCACCCGGACGACCCGGAGCTGCTGGCGCTGGTCGACGAACTGTCCGCGCTCTCGCCGATGTTCCGCGCGTTGTGGGCCGAACACCCCGTGCGGGAACGGATGCCGATGTTCAAGCGCCTGCACCACCCGCAGCTCGGCCCGCTCGAACTGGCCGTCGAGACGCTCACGTCCGACGCAGGCCAGTCGCTGGTGACCTACGTGGCGGCGCCGGGCAGTCCGTCCGAGGAAGCCTTGCGGCTGCTGGCTTCCCTGTCTGTCACGTGAAGAGTTCGAGCGAGTCCTGGTGGTACTGGCAGCGACCGCCGCCGGTGGCGGTCGAGCAGGGCGTGCCCTTCTTCGTGAGCGCCCCGCACTGCATCGCGGGATCGTGCACGTGGCACAGGCCGCTCAGCCCCGCGGTGATCGGACACGGCGTGCCCTTCTTGGTCGGCGCCCCGCACGGTTCGCCGCTCAGCTCCGTCTTCGGGCGCGGCGCCTTCTTGGGTTTCGCCTGGGGCTGCGTGATCTCGCGCCCCGTCACCTCCTCGACCCCGCGTACGGCCAGCCGGTCGGCCCGCTCGTTGCCGGGGTCGCCGGAGTGGCCCTTGACCCAGCGCCATTCGACCTCGTGCCGGTCCGCGGCCTCTTCCAGGCGCCGCCACAGGTCCGAGTTCTTGACCGGCTCCCTGGCCTTGGTGAGCCAGCCGTTGGCCTTCCAGCCGTGCACCCACGACGTGATGCCGTTGCGGACATACGTGCTGTCTGTGTAGAGCCGCACCGTCGAGGGCCGCGTGAGGCCCTCCAACGCCATGATGGGCGCCATCAGTTCCATGCGGTTGTTCGTCGTCGGGCCGATGTCACCGCCGTATATGTCTTTCTCGTGCTCGCCGTAGCGCAACACGGCACCCCAGCCGCCGGGGCCGGGGTTCGGACTGCACGCCCCGTCGGTGTAGATCTCGACCTCCATGCTCGATGAGGCTACCGACGAGGTCGGACACTCTTCCGGCGGCGGTTGGCAGCGATGACGTGGCGGAACATCTCGACGAGCGCGGGCGCGTTGATCGGCTGGTCGCGGTACACGGAGATCATGCGCGCCGTCTTGTTGCCGTGGCCGCTCGTGATGATGCCCTGCGGGTCGGGCACGCTCGCCCGGTCGTAGAGGAACACGTTCACGTGGTCCTTCGTGCCGAGCAACGCGCAGATGTTGCCGTCCAGCACGAAGTACGGCCGGTCGGTGAACTTGATCGTCTCCTCGACCGCGGGGTCGGCCTCGTGCACGAGCCTGCGCACCTCGTGGCAGATGTCCTGCTGCCAGTCCGGCAGCTTGGCGATGTAGTCGTCAACGCGCGTGTCGGTGTTCATGTCCCTGTGTCGCAGCCGTTCGCCGGTTCTCGACATGGTGTGTCGCTAACGCGGCAGCCAGCTTGCCATGTCGGCCACCGCGTCGAGCACCTCGTCGCTGACGTGCCCGGACGCCGTCTCCGCCTCGGCGATCACCACGGTGCCGCCGTCCGGCCGGGATTGGTAGTGCAGGCCAGTGAAGCGGATGTCGGCCAGGTCGAGCAGCGGCGTGCCGAGCGGGGTGATGTCGCCGGTGCCGCGCACGTCGATCAGCTTCTTGAACTCGCCCGCGTCCCGGCGGTCGCGGAACCCGACCCACGCACTTGACCGGCCGCGCGAGGTGGATTGGGGCCAGAACACCCGATCGGCTCAGTTCAGCCGGTCCGGCTCGCTCCGGACCGGCGGCACCGCCTCCATGATCATCCGGAACCCGGCGATCGGGAGTCCCTGAGGTGTCTCCGGCAGGTAGTCGCTGAAGATCTCCACCGCCGTCCCGTCCTCCGCGTAGAGGCCGGGGTGCGGCCCGAGGCTGAAGAACGTCATGCCGTCGTGGTGGTGCACGATCTCCGTCGCCAACGGCAGCACCGCTCCGCTCTGGACGCGCCGGTCGACCTCGAACGCCTGGCGCAGCGCGGTTTCACGGAACACCGAGTGGAACGCGCAGAGCGTTGGTTCCACCCGCTCCAGCCGGGCGAGGGCGGCGGAGACCTGCTCGACGGCTGTCGTGTCGCGCGCGGTCACGGCGGCGGCGATCTCACCGGCGGTCAGCATGATCACGATTGTCGGCCACAATGGGCGCGTGAAATGGACACGCGCCGTGCACCACCTGACAGATCTCGTCGAAAAGGTCAGCGAGATGCCGGGCACGCACTTCCGCTTCGAGGTGGTCGAGCTGTGGGTGTTCGGCGCGCTGCTCGACGTGCCACGTGACGATCTCGAACACATCGACGTCGCGCTCGTGATCGACCTGCCGGTCGACGAGGTGCCGTGGCTCACCGAACCCGTGGGTGCCGAGCACTGGGCGAACGCCTCGCGTCTGTCGCGCAACCCGGTGATGCCGTTCTGGAGGTCGGCGGACGCACCCGTGTGGAACCACCGCATCGAGCGGCCCGCGCTGGCGTGGAGCAAGGCCGACGGCATCGCGGAGGAGACGCTGGTCGCGGTGAGCGACGGCACCGGCGAGCTGGTCCGCCTGCCCGCGCCGGAGCCGGACGAGCTGCGCAAACGCCTGGACGACGAGCTCGTGCTGAGCCTCGCCGCCCTGCGCCACGACAACCAGGTCTACACCGACCGCCGCTGGAGTCCCGGCAAGCTCACCCCGCACGCCGACGCGCTGTGGCGCACCACGACGGGCTATTTGGACCTGCTCGACGCGCGCACCGACTGAGTCTTCGGTCCGTCCTGAGCAACTGAGCCGATTCCGCTCCTGACCAGGTGGCCGCTGGACTACGTTCCGCGCTGTGCTGACCACCCGTCCTGAGCCCGGCTGGCTCTGGGGACCGCCCGCGCTGGCCCTGCTCGCTCTCCTGGCCGACACGCACAACGGCGTTTCGTTGCTGTCCACCCACACCACGGGCTTCGGACTGAGCAAGTACGCCGTCGGATCGCTGGGGTTGCCTGCCCTCGCGGTGATCGTCGCGGTGTGGTCGACCAGGAGGTGGCCGTGGCTGCTCGTCGCGGGCACCCTGGCCAAGCTGGTCGCGGCGACCGAGTCGCACCTGCACTTCTTCAGCACGCGGCCCGGCACCATGTTCCTGATCTGGTCCTTGGGTGTCGCCGGGTCGGTGCTGATCATCATCGGCGCGCTCGCCGCCGCCCGTAACGCGGTGATGGCCGCGATGGTGGTCGGGACACAGTTGATCGCCGCGGTGTTCCTCGGGCTCACCTGGCTGTCCAGTCCACTGCGGCCGATGGCGTTCGACCTCCTGCTGGTCGTCGCCGGTGTGGTCGGCGGAGGCCTGGCGGTCTGGGGTACCCGCACCGGCGAGATCCCGCCCGTCGAGCCCATCGGCCGACGCGCGGCGATCGTGGGCACCGTGGCGGCGCTGGTGCCGACGGTGCTGGCCGTGACCGGCTACCTGATCAGGCAGGAACTGCACCCGTTGATCGCGGCCGCCGGAGCCGGAGCGACAGTGCTGCTCCTCGTCGCCGTGCTGGCCGCGTTGCTGGGCAAGGGCGCGCTGCTGGGGACCTCGACCGCGGGCCTGGTCCTGTTCGCCGTGGCCGCGCCGATGACACTCGGGTTCTACTTCGGCGCCGGCCAGCTGACGACGTACGGATCGGCGGCGATCATCGGACTGGCGGCCGGGCTGGTGGCCGCGCACTTCGGCCAGTCGACCTTGGTCGCGGCCGCGGCCTGCACCGGACTGGTCGTGCTGATGCTGACGGCCGTCGAGGTCACCGGCGCCTACGCCGACATCACGCGGGGCGGCCTGGCCGCGTTGCTCATCGCACTCGGGGTGGCCGCGGCGACCTCGGCCACCGCGGTCGCGGCGCCTGTGCTGGCGAACCTGCGCGCGTTGCCGGTCGGTCTCGGACTGCTGCTGATCGCGGTCCAGCAGGGGACCCGTGAGCTGGTGCAGCCGTTCCTGTCCTACGACGAGATTTCGGTCCAGCTGCCGGAGGCGCGGTACACGTCGCTGTGGGCGGCGATTCTCGGCATCGCGGTGGTGGCGCTGCTGGCCATCGCGGCCATCGACAGGGCGAAGGCCACTGCCTCAGTCGACGGGTAGCGGCCGGGGCCGCACCGGGGTGGAGACCACGATCGACGTGGTGGTCTGGCCGTAGAGGAGGAACCGGTCGAGCACCTCCTCGAGCTCCTCCAGCGTGCCCGCGTGCACCTTGATCAGGAAACAGTCCTCACCGGTGACGCGGTGGCACTCGGTGACCTGGGGCAGGCCGGCGGCGAGCTCCGCGATCCTGGGCAGCTGGCCCGCCGCGGGGCGGACCCTGGTGAACGCGGTCATGGGCAGCCCGAGCGCGGCGGGATCGACGTCCATCCGGTAGCCGGTGATGACCCCGGCCCGTTCCAGCCGCTGCACGCGCTCGGTGACCGCGGGCGGGCTCATGCCGACTCGCCTGGCGAGCGCGGACATGGTGATCCTCGGATCGGCGTGCAGTTCGGCGAGCAGCCGCCGGTTCACGTCGTCCAGCACCCCGTCGAAGGTGGAACTGCCATTTCGCCGTGACTCCGTAGGCAAATGATTGCTCCCGCCTTCAGTTCGCCATGTACTCCACGCAATATAGCGACAAGCATTACGCCCAGCTGAAGAGCACTTCCTGGGGAGGAAATCTGATGGCAAGCCGAATCGTCTCGCTACCCGTCGACTGCGCCGACGCCGAACTGCTGGCCGAGTTCTGGGCGGAGGTGCTCGGCTGGAAGATCGTCCACCGGGGCGGCTACGGGGTCTCGATCGGTCGCGAGCCCGGCAGCGCGTTCCAGCTCGACTTCCGGGTCGTGCCGGACGTGAAACGGGAGAAGAACCGGCTGCACCTCGACATCAACCCGACCGATCGCGATCAGGAGGCCGAGTTGGGGCGCCTGCTCGAGCTCGGTGCGGTACCGGTCGACGTCAGTCAGGGTGAGGTCAGCTGGCATGTGCTGGCGGATCCGGAGGGCAACGAGTTCTGTCTTTGCCGGGCGAGGGTCGATCCCTGATCGCCTGAAGCGCCGTCGAGTCCTTTGGTGACGAAGGCCGTGCGGGCGATTTCGAGCCAAGGGAACGCAGTGGTGGCTGAACGGCCTGAATACGGATCGGCCGAGCTCACCGCCGGTCATCATGGCCGAGTTGCATCAGGGCGTGGCGACGGCCAAGGGCGCGGCGATCAGGGCGGCCGAGCTTTCAACGATGAGTCGCTCAATGCCACCTTGTTGTCGGCGGAGGTGGTCTTTCCCGCACCCCCCGGAAAGAGTGAATCACGCTAGCGGTGAATATCTGGTGTCACCGCACATGCCTTACGGGGTGAGACGCCAGAGCGCGTCAAGTGGCAGGGCCCTGATCTTCTCGCCGAACGGCAGGGTTTGCTGGCCGGTGTAGAGCACATATCCAGCGATGAACCGATCTCCCAAGTGGTTGGCCAGATTTCGCAGGCCGGTGAGGTCCTCAGTGCGCACCGTCGCCCCTGCTTTGACCTCAACCCCGATCACTCGGCCGTCTGGTGTCTCGATGACAGCGTCAACCTCCTGCTTCTCCTTGGTGCGGTAGTGATAAAGCCGTCCGCGCTCCTCGGACCATGTGAGTTGGCGAGCGAGTTCCATGACTACGAAGTTCTCCATCATGGATCCTGCGGCTCCGCCCGGCTCACCGAGTCGTACAGGATCTTGACCGATGAGGTGACAAGCGATCCCGGTGTCCACGAACGCAAGTTTGGGTGTGCCCACGGCACGGCGTGTCTGGCCGGACGACCATGCGGGGACGCTCTTGATGAGAAACACCGACGCCAGCAACTCTAGATAGCGGACCAGAGTGGTTCGCGGGATGCCGGACTGAGAGGCAAGAACGGTCGGCTCCAGCAGGCCGCCGGCGCGCCCGGCCAGCAGGGCGATCAGTTTGAACAGGTCGCCTCGGCGCTCGATGCTCGCCAGTTCCAGGACGTCACGTTCGATCAAGGTCGACAGGTAGGAGTCGAAGAAGGCGGTGCGGCGGCGTGGAGTGCGACGCGTGGCTTCCGGGAAGCCGCCGACGACGAGGCGTTCGAGGTAGTCGCGGCGCCGCAGTTCTGATGAGTGGTCGACCCGAGGGCCATGCCGGAACGCGGCATCTACGAATCGGTCAGGAGATCCATGCATCTCTCCCTGGGAGAATGGCCATAGCTCGATTACCTCCATACGTCCGGGCAGTGCGTCTGGGAGGGTTCGCATGGCCAGGATCCGTGATGAGCCCGTCAAGAGGTAGCGGCCGGGAGTGGGATCCAGATCCACGGAGACCTTGATCGGCTGCAGAAGCTCTGGAACCAACTGGATCTCGTCGATGACCATCAGACTGTCGTGCTCGACGAACCCGGTGGGATCGTCCTTGGCGGCACGTAGCGTCGCCGGGTCGTCGAGAAGACGTAGCACTGTGGGCTGACGATCTGTGGTGAGCCTGGTCAGCGTGCTCTTGCCCACCTGTCGAGCACCGTTGACCAGGACAACACGCGTGTCCTCAAGCGCTTCATGAACCAGCGACTCGGCGCGACGGGGGACCAGACGGGACGTTTCAGGCATGGATCCATTGTGCCGTACAAGCAAGATCAGTGGTCATCTGGCCAGGATCGAGTGGTCATCTGGTCGGTGTTACGGTGGTCATCTGGACGCCATGGCGATGGTGAGCTGGACGCCTGCCCTGTGGAACCCCCGTGCAGGCCGTCCAGTCTTCCGGTTAGCCCCTTCGCTCAGGGAATCTGAGTGTTGAGGACGTCTGCAACTCGCGTCCCGGTGGGTGTGCGATCGGATATCGGCACGTTCTGGCCCTGGATTTGTAGCGAGACCGCAGGGTGGACACATGGTCCTTGCGGGTCACCGGTCGCGTTCACGCTATTCCGGCAGCTGCGGCAACGGTGCTGTTCGGTGCCATGCACCACATCGGGGCTGCGAACAGCATGTAAAGAAATGACAAGCTGGATAGGATCAAGATCACCAAGAGATTGGTGTCATTGCTGGTCCAGACATATACCGCGACGGCCAAGACCAAGTATCCCCATCGGCAGGAAACTACTTGTCTGCGCGATGACGCAGTACGGCCAGTCGAGTGCTCTGTCCGTTCATTCGGGTGTCTTGGGATCCAACACAAGAACACTGGTCTCACGTGCAACAGCAGTCGCGGCCTACGGTACAACTCGGCTGCGTCGCGCGGTCATGCACGAGCGGCGCTGAGGCCACCTTCGTCACGTTCAACCTCGTCGTTCAGGTTCCATTTGTGAAGGTGGTCATAACGCACACGTGGTCACCAGCCGCGCGAACGCCACTCCGGGAGCGAGGGACGTTCCTTGCCGAGCGTCGAGTCGTCGCCGTGACCGGGGTAGAACCACGTGTCGTCGGGCAGCACCGCGAAGATCCGGTCCTCGATGTCGTTGATCAGCGAGGCGAAGTTGTCGGCGGAGGTGGTCTTTCCCACACCCCCCGGAAAGAGTGAATCTCCGGTGAAGAGGTGCGGGTGGCCGGCCGGGTCGTCGTACAAGATCGCGATCGAGCCGGGCGTGTGGCCCCTCAGATGCACCACGGACAAGGGGACTTCTCCCACGTCAACGGTGTCGCCATGGTCGACGAGGACGTCCGGCGGGACGGGGAGGACGGCGGCGTCGAGCTCGTGGGCGACGGTGTTCGAGCCGTGGGCGCCGGCGAGTGCGCCCAACGCCTGCCAGTGATCGGCGTGCTGGTGCGTGGTCACGATCGTGCGCAGGCGGGGGCGGGTGGGGATGTGGCCGAGCAGGTCGGACAGGCGCTCGTAGTCGTTCGCCGCGTCGATCAGCAACGCCTCGTTCGTGGACCGGCATACGAGCAGGTAGGCGTTGTTGTCCATCGGTCCGACGGAGATCTTCGTGATGGTCAGCGCGTCCAGGGTGCGGCGGGTCGCGGGGCCGCCTGGATCGACGTGACCGGTGTAGTTCTCGAGTACGTCCACGGTGGCAGACGGTAGTCGCTCGATGCGGCGGGACGCACACCTTCAGGTTGCATACAGGTCTCACTCATAGGGTAAGTAAGGATCTACAACGCGCCGCCGAGTAAGCCGAAAGCACCGACGAACAGGTCCCCGCCTCTCGTGATTCCAGCCCAGCGACAGAAGCCCCACACGGCCCGTCGGGTCAGTTGGGACGTCCTCAGGGTCCTTGCCATCGGGTGCGTGCTGCTTCATCACGCCACGCTCACGAGCGTCAGCAGCCATCCGGATCTCGGGCCGCTGCCGTTCACGTTCCCGATGTCGATGGGCGCCAGCACGTTGATGGTCATCTCGGCCTTCTTCGCCTGCGCGTCACTGAACAGCGGCAGGCCGGGGCGGTTCCTGTGGAGAAGACTCGCGCGGCTGCTGCCCGCCTACCTGGTCGCCGTGCTGCTGACGTACGCCGTGCAGCGCTGGGTCGCGCCGGAGGGGTGGAGTCAGCTCGACGGGCGTGACGTCGTCTACAACCTGTTGCTGGTCAACCAGTGGTTCCCCGACGTGAACATCGTCGACTTCGCCTACTGGACCGTGCCGGTGCAGATCTGCGCGTTCATCGCGGGTGCGGTCATGGTGAAACACCTGCGCGGCAACAAGCTGCGGGTCTTCCTGTGGGCGCTCATCGTGGTGCCGTTGGTGCTGCGCCCGCTCCTTGACCACTCGCACACGCTCTTCTTGGTCTACAACGGGTTCGCGTTGCATCGGGCGCAACTTTTCGCGGCGGGTATCGCGATCTGGCTGTGGTCGAGGCACCGCCTGGGCACGCCACATCTGGTGGCGTTGCTGACAGCCACGCTCGCCGCCCAGGCGATTCACACGACCGAGTACGGATCGGCGCTGGGCTTCGCCGTTCTGCTACTGATGGTGTGCGCGGCGGCCGCCGGACCCGATTGGCTGTTCTTCAAGCCGCTGGGCAGGCCCATCACGTGGCTGGCGGGCATCTCGTACGGCGTCTACCTGGTCCACCAGCAGATCGGCACGGTCGTGATGGACCGCATGCACTTCGTCGGGCTGCGGTCCTGGTGGCTCGTCGCCGGGTTCCTCACCTCGGCGCTGGTGCTCGGCTGGGCGATGACGAAGTTCGTCGAACGGCCCGCGTACCGGCTGCTGACTCAGATCCAGTCGGGCAGGTCCGGCAGCTCACCGTGGAGGCCGGCGCCGTCGGTCCGGCCGGTCAGCCAGCCGAGCACGGCGCTCGCGGACCCGCTCACGGAACTGCGGCTCGGCTCGCCGTTCAGTCCCCAGCTGCGCTGAGTGCCGTCCGGCAGCGTGACCTCGATGGTGAACGGGTCGACGCGGCCCGCGAACTGCTTGACCGCGTCGTCGAGGAACTCCTCGACGAAGTCGGTGGGCAGGTCGTCGAACCCGACCCCGGCGTCGAGGTCGATGAGGTGGATCCAGACCTCGCGCAGCCGGAACAACGGCACCGTGGACGCCGGAATCACGCCGCCCCTGGGTGGGCTGACCTCGGAACGCCACGAGTGCGCCGACATCTCGCGGCAGGCGGCCTCGAAGCGCTGGCACGCGGAGTCGAGATCGGCCTTGATCACCTGCAGGATGCGCCGCGAACCCTCCTCGATGTCCGCGTCGCGGTCCGCCCGCGAGGCGTAGGCCTGGTGCTCGACACCGGTCCGGGCCCAGGTCAGGAGGTTGACCAGGGCGTCGGCGTTGCGCGCGAGATGGGTGATGACGTGTCCGCGGGTCCAGCCGGGCAGCAGGCTCTGGCCGCGCATCGCGGCCTGGTCCAGCTCCTCGACGACCTCGTACAGCACTTCCGTCGCCTGTCGCACCGCGTTGATGTGCCGGTCGGGCACTCCGCGAGGCGATGGGACGGACGTGTGCTGCGTGGACGGCGTGTAGGTCATGTGCTGCCTCTCCCCGACGTTGAGGCTGATCGAAGTGCCCAGCCTAGGAGGTAGAGCCTGTTCAGGGGAATGCGCGAGCGACCCGAACCGTTTTTGTCAGGGGTGCCACCTAGCATGGTTGGCGGGTCGCTCGCCGCCTCCGAAAAGATGCTAGTACGCTTCGAACGCTTGTTCGGAAGTCGGCGTGAGTGACCCGCCAAACCGCAGTCGAAGGGACCCCAGTGGCAGACCGTCTTGTCGTTCGCGGCGCCCGCGAGCACAACCTGCGCAGCGTGGATCTCGACCTGCCGCGGGACAGCCTGATCGTCTTCACGGGGCTGTCCGGCTCCGGCAAGTCGAGCCTCGCGTTCGACACGATCTTCGCCGAAGGCCAGCGCCGCTACGTCGAGTCGCTCTCGGCCTACGCGCGCCAGTTCCTCGGCCAGATGGACAAGCCGGACGTCGACTTCATCGAGGGTCTGTCGCCCGCGGTCTCGATCGACCAGAAGTCCACGAGCCGCAACCCGCGCTCGACCGTCGGCACCATCACCGAGGTCTACGACTACCTGCGCCTGCTCTACGCCCGCGCCGGCAAGCCGCACTGCCCGCAGTGCGGCGAGGCGATCGGCAAGCAGACGCCGCAGGAGATCGTCGACCAGGTGCTCGCGATGGAGCAGGGCACCAAGTTCCAGGTGCTCGCGCCGGTCATCCGCGGCCGCAAGGGCGAGTACCTCGACCTCTTCCAGAACCTGCAGTCGCAGGGTTACTCGCGCGCGAAGGTCGACGGGGTCGTCTACGCGCTCGCCGAGGTGCCCAAGCTGAAGAAGCAGGAGAAGCACCACATCGCGGTCGTCATCGACCGGCTCAGCGTCAAGTCGTCGTCCAAGCAGCGCCTCACCGACTCGGTCGAGACCGCGCTGCGGCTGGCGGACGGCCTGGTCGAGCTCGAGTTCGTCGATCTCCCGGAGACCGACCCGAAGCGGATCCGCGGCTTCTCCGAGAACCTGGCCTGCCCGAACGGCCACCCGCTCGCGATCGAGGACCTGGAGCCCCGGTCGTTCTCCTTCAACTCGCCGTACGGCGCGTGCACGGTCTGCACCGGTATCGGCGTGCGCAAGGAGGTCGACCCGGAGCTCGTCGTCCCGGACGACGAGATGACGCTCGAAGAGGGCGCCATCGCGCCGTGGGCGGGCGGGCAGACCGCCGAGTACTTCACGCGTCTGCTGCAGTCGCTCGGCGAGACCATCGGCTTCCGGATGGACCAGCAGTGGCGGCTGCTGCCCGCGAAGGCGCAGAAGGCGATCCTGCACGGCATCGACGAGCAGGTGCACGTCAAGTACAAGAACCGCTACGGCCGTGAGCGCTCCTACTACGCCAACTACGAGGGCGTGATCCCGTTCCTCGAACGGCGTCAGGAGCAGACCGAGTCCGAGTACATGCGGGAGAAGTACGAGGGCTACATGCGCGAGGTCCCGTGCCCCGCGTGTGCGGGTACCCGCCTCAAACCCGAGATCCTCGCCGTCACGCTGCACCACGGCAAAAAGGGCGACAGGTCCATCGCCGAGGTCTGCGCGATGAGCGTCTCGGAGTGCTCAGACTTCCTCGACGGGCTCAAGCTCGGCAAGCGCGAGTCGATGATCGCGGGCGCGGTGCTCAAGGAGATCCAGGCCCGCCTGCACTTCCTGCTCGACGTCGGCCTCGACTACCTGTCGCTGGATCGCGCGTCCGGCACGCTCTCCGGCGGTGAGGCGCAGCGCATCCGGCTCGCCACGCAGATCGGCTCCGGCCTGGTCGGCGTGCTGTACGTGCTGGACGAGCCGTCGATCGGCCTGCACCAGCGCGACAACCACCGGCTGATCGAGACACTGACCAGGCTGCGGAACCTGGGCAACACGCTGATCGTCGTCGAGCACGACGAGGACACGATCCGCAACTCGGACTGGGTCGTCGACATCGGCCCCGGCGCGGGTGAGCACGGCGGCAAGGTCGTGCACAGCGGCCCGTACAAGAAGCTGCTCACGAACAAGGAGTCGATCACCGGCGCCTACCTGTCGGGGCGCAAGTCGATCCCGATGCCCGCCAAGCGCCGCAAGATCGACAAGAAGCGCCAGCTGACCGTCGTCGGCGCGCGCGAGCACAACCTGCGCGGCATCGACGTGTCGTTCCCGCTCGGCACGCTCACCGCGGTCACCGGCGTGTCCGGCTCGGGCAAGTCGACGCTGGTCAACGACATCCTGGCCACGGTGCTCGCGAACAAGCTGAACGGCGCGCGCCAGGTGCCGGGCAGGCACACCAGGATCAACGGCCTGAACGAGGTCGACAAGCTGGTGCGGGTCGACCAGTCGCCGATCGGCCGCACCCCGCGGTCGAACCCGGCCACCTACACCGGCGTGTTCGACCACGTCCGCAAGCTCTTCGCGGCGACGACCGAGGCGAAGGTCCGCGGCTACCAGCCGGGCCGTTTCTCGTTCAACGTCAAGGGTGGCCGCTGCGAGGCGTGCGCGGGCGACGGCACGATCAAGATCGAGATGAACTTCCTCCCGGACGTCTATGTCCCCTGCGAGGTGTGCAAGGGCGCGCGGTACAACCGCGAGACCCTGGAAGTGCACTACAAGGGCAAGACGATCTCCGAGATCCTCGACATGCCGATCGAGGAAGCGGCCACGTTCTTCGAGCCGATCAACGCCATCTACCGCCACCTGCGCACGCTGGTCGAAGTGGGTCTCGGCTACGTGCGGCTGGGCCAGCCGGCCCCGACGCTGTCCGGTGGCGAGGCGCAGCGCGTGAAGCTCGCGTCGGAGCTGCAGAAGCGGTCGACGGGCAAGACGGTCTACATCCTCGACGAGCCGACGACCGGTCTGCACTTCGAGGACATCCGCAAGCTGCTCGGCGTGATCAACGGCTTGGTGGACAAGGGAAACAGCGTCATCGTCATCGAGCACAACCTGGATGTCATCAAGACGTCCGACTGGGTCGTCGACATGGGGCCCGAAGGAGGCTCCGGCGGCGGTATGGTCATAGCAGAGGGCACACCCGAACAGGTCTCCGAGGTCAAGGAGAGCTACACGGGGCAGTTCCTGCTGCAGGTGCTCGGGAATGAGGAGGTGTCGGCGGCAGGGTGATGATTCCACTCGATGCGCTGGCCCACCGCGAGCGCGCCCTTCAGGCGTCGCGCGGCGAGCCCGTGGCGTACCCCTTCAGCCTCGTTGAGGCGCTCGACTCGTCGGAGCAGGCACTCCGTCGCGTCGCTGCTGTGTGCTGGTTGCGAACCCTGGAACGGCTTCCTCACCTCGCCGACAAGTGAACCCGGCTCTGGTCGCGCCGAACTAGAGGCGCGCTGGAGCGGGATTACACTGTGGTGAGGAATTGCGCGCTCGACGTGAGATTTGTCGAGAACCTGTCACTCGAACGAGCTATCCGGGATGATGTCGGCCGTGTCACTCAACTCCTACCGGTTCCGCAGTGTGTGGCACGTTGCCGCGTCCCCGACGGCTGTGTACGACGTGCTCTCCGACATCGCGAACTACCCGCTGTGGTGGCCCGAGATCAGGGCCGCGACGAAGGTGGACGACGAGTGTGGCGAGCTCAGGTGCCGTTCCTTCCTGCCCTTCGACATCGTCGTGCAGGTCCGGCACAGCATCCGGAACCAGCAGGCCGGGCTTCTGCGCGCCTCGTTGTCGGGGGACCTCGAAGGCTTCGCGAGCTGGGAGATCATCGGCCGTGACGGCGGCACCGACCTGGTGTTCGACCAGGAGGTCGTGGTCCACAAGGCCCTGTTGCGGCGCCTGGTGCTGATCGCCAAACCGTTCTTCCGGGGCAATCACGACCTGATGATGCGCGGCGGCCTCAAGGGGCTGAAGCACCAGCTGGAGGCTCACGCCGCCAGCCGCCCCGAGGCCTAGCTACCGGTAGTCGCCGAGCTGGACGACCTTGTCGTCGATCTCGCGCACGCACTTCTGCGGGACCTGGGAGCGGGCGAGACCGTCCTCGTAAGGCCATGCGCAGGCCCACTCGCCGGACTCCCAGGCAGGCGCGGTGGATTTGGAACGAAAAGAAATCAGGCGCGGCCGGAGAGGTGCTGCACCAACCGGGAGAGCTGCGCCGCGTACTTCTGGGCGAACTCGGGCGTGCTCGGATCCTCGCCGGTGATCTGGGCAGCGGTGTGCCGCAGAGACAACGGTGCCGAGGCGACCGCCATCAATGCCAGCAGCAGGAACCCGGAGTCCAGGTCCGCGGGGAGCTCGCCGGCGTCCTGTCGCGCCCGCATCTGTTCGACCTGCTTGCGCAGGAACGCCTCGTCGGTGGGTGGGCTGTCGCCCGCGAGGTTCGACCAGGCCCAGAGCTTGCCGTGGTCGGTGAGCGTGGTCATCACGAACCCCGCCAGCACGGCGTCCAGCGGCTGGTCCTTGCCCGCCATCTCGGCGGCGGAGCTGTGCCAGCTGGTCGCCAGCTCGCGGTACAGGCCTTCCTTGCCGCCGAAGTAGTACGAGATCAGCTGCTTGTTCACGCCCGCACGCGCGGCGATGTCAGTGGTGCGGGTGGCCGCGTAGCCCTTCGCGCCGAACTCCGCCGCGGCCGCCTCGAGGATGCGGGCCCGTGTGCGTTCCGGGTCGCGCTTGCGTTCCGCGGGGTTGGGAGAGCGGCGTTGATCCACGGCGACACGGTACCCGCCGGACTGTTTTCAACCAACGGGTTGACTTAATCAACCGTCCGGTTGAAACTTGACGGCATGAGAATCGCGGTGGTCGGTGGGGGAATCGGCGGGCTGTGCCTGGCGCACGGGTTACGCAAGGCAGGCGTGGACGTGGTGGTGTACGAGCGTGATCGCTCGCGCACGGATCGGTTGCAGGGCTATCGGGTGCATATCAACCCGCACGGTGCCGTCGCGCTGAAGGAGTGCCTGCCCGCGGCGAACTGGGAGCGGTTCGAGCGGAGTGCGGGAACGGGCGGCAACGGGTTCGGGTTCCTGACGGAGCAGCTCAAGCCGTTGCTGCTGCTTGATCCTGAGGCTGAGAAGCACTACTCGGCCAGCCGGATCACGTTGCGGCAGGTGCTGCTCGACGGGCTCGACGTGCGGTTCGGCAAGCGGTTCGAGCGGTACGAGCAGAACGATGCGATCACCCTGCACTTCGAGGACGGCACGACCGCCGAGTGCGACGTGCTGGTCGGCGCGGACGGCATCGGGTCGCGGGTGCGCGGGCAGTACCTGCCGCACGCGGGCACCGAGGAGGTCGGCGTCACGGCGATCGCGGGCAAGCTCTTCCTGGACGAGCATGCCTGGGTGCCGGAAAGCCTTGTCGTGCGAGCGAACTCGATCATTCCGACCGGCCGGGCGGGCATGTTCCTCGCCGCGCACGACGGACTCGGCGTGACCGATCAGGACGACCTGTTGTTCGACAACGTCCGCCCGTACCTGATGCGGGCGTACGCGGCGAAGGACCTGACCGTCCACGATGGACTCGACCTGCGCGAGGCGGTGCTGGGCCGGATCTCCAGGTGGAGCCCGGACCTGCGCAGGATCGTCGACGACTCGCCCGCTGAAACGATCAGTCAGTGGCACATCAGGTCGTCGAAGCAGATCGACCGGTGGGAGCCGGCGAACGTCACGTTGCTGGGCGACGCCATCCACGCGATGACGCCGATGCGCGGGGTCGGCGCGAACACGGCGTTGCGGGACGCGCAGTTGCTCGCCCGTGAACTTGCTTCGGGCGGCGATGTGGTTCAGGCCATCGGCCGATACGAGGCGGAGATGTTCGGCTACGGGTTCGAGGCCGTACGGGACTCGTTGCGGGCGGCGAACCAGTTCGCCGACGGCAGCCCGGTCGCGCGGACGTTGTTCAAGACCGTGCTGCGGACCGCAAGCGCCGTACCTGCGTTGAAGCGCGCGATGTTCAGCTGAGAAATTCGATTGAACCGACCTGGCGGTCTCTACGTGTGATGGGCGTTGGAGGGCACGAGCCAGGAGGTTCACCATGAAACGCGTTGCGGTCCTCGCGGCGGTTGCAGGGCTGTTCGCGTTGACGGCCTGCGGCACCGCGACCACGGAGAGCAAGCCCGTCGCACAGCAGCAGGAAAACGTTGTGGCACTGAACGTTTCCGAGATCGCCGACCTCGGCCCCGTCGCCACGGACGTCAAGGGATTCACGCTCTACCGGTTCGACAACGACTCCGCCAAACGTCCACTTGCGACGGTGAGTGCGCCGCCGCGTGGCCGCCCGCCACCGTGCAGGACGAGAACTTCACGGTCGACGGCATCGCGAAGGAGCTGGTCGGCACCATCGTCCGCAAGGACGGCAGCCGTCAGCTCACCATCGCCGGGATGCCGCAGTACCGGTTCGCCAAGGACGGCAAGCCTGGCGAGACCAAGGGTCAGGGCCTGCAGGGAAAGTGGTTCGCCACCGGCAAGGACGGCGAACGTACCAACCTCGCCGCCCGCACCGGCGTGATCACCGGCCTCGGCGCGGTGCTGACGAACGACGCCCGGCCTGACGCTCTACCGTTTCGACAACGACACCGCCCAGCCGTCCAGTGTCCAAATGCGACGGTGACTGCGCTGCCCTGTGGCCGCCGGTCTACGTCGAGGGCGAGACACCGAGGGTGAAGGGTGTCGACCCGAAGCTGCTCGGCACGATCACCCGCAAGGACGGCAAGAAGCAGCTCACGGTCGCGAACTGGCCGCAGTACACGTACAGCAAGGACACCAAACCCGGTGAGGCCAAGGGGCAGGGCCTGCAGGGCAAGTGGTTCGCGACCGCGACCGACGGCAAGAAGGCGCAGCAGAACAAGGCGATCGCGCTCACCAGTGCGACCGTCGGGAACCTCGGTGTCATCGCCACCGACAAGGACGGCATGACGCTGTACCGGTTCGACAACGACTCCGCGGACCCGTCGAAGAGCACGTGTCTCGGCGAGTGCGCGGTGCAGTGGCCGCCCGCCTTCGTCAGCGAGGGTTTCCAGGTGCAGGGCGTGGATTCCTCGCTCGTGGGAACGATCGAGCGGGACGGCAAGAAGCAGCTCACCATCGCAGGATCGCCGCAGTACCTCTTCTCAGGTGACAAGGTCTGTGGCGAGGCCAACGGACAAGGCGTTGGCGGCAAGTGGTGGGCGACCACGGCCGACGGCAAGCGCGCCGGCCAGTAACACCCGGTGGTACCGAAGCCCCGGCGGGAAGTTCCCGCCGGGGCTTCTTCGCGTAGACGAAAGTGAACCCGCTGGTCACACCTTCGTCGGAACCTTCGTGGCGAGCTTGACCGTGCCGTAGCGGCATGGTTTCAACTTGGTGTCGTCGGCGATGCGAACCGAGGGGGACGTCGTGGGGTGGAGCACCAATCAGCTGGCCGATCTCGCGGGAACGACGTTGCGCACGATCCGGCACTACCACGAGGTCGGCCTGCTCGCCGAGCCCGAACGCCAGGCCAACGGCTACAAGAGCTACGGCGTGCCGCACCTGGTACGGGTGCTGCGGATCAAACGCCTCACCGGCCTCGGTCTGTCGCTGACGGAGATCGCGGATCTGGGTGACGAGGACTGAGCATCCCGGTGAAGCACTGCGTCGGCTGGACGCCGAACTGGCCGCGACGATCGAACGTCTCCAGCGCACGCGCGCCGAGCTCGCGTTGATCCTTCGTGAGGAGACGCCGACCGATCTGCCTCCGGACATCGCGGCGACGATCGAGGCCGCGGATCTGTCCGCGCAGGACCGTACGTTCACCGTCGTGCTGGCCCAGCTGCTCGCGCCGGAAGCGCTGTCCAAGTACGCCGAGTGATGAAGGACCACGCGAAGGATCCGGTGATGGTGGAGTTCGACGCGTTGCCCGTCGACGCGGACGAGGAGACCCGGCAACGCCTGGCCGAACGCCTGCGCGTGCTCCCGTACGTGCAGGAGATGCAGTCCGCGTTCCCAGGCGGTGCGGGCATCTACAACCGGGCTCAGATCGACGTTCTGATCCGCATGAACATCTGACATTTCTTTGGCGCGCCTTGGTGGTGTGCCGTCGGGGAGAGTGATTTGCAAATGCGAAAGTTGTTCCTGGTCGCGGTCATGGCCGCGACGGTGGTGGTGCCGGGGGTGGCATCGGCCGCCCCTGCTGTTCGTTGGGCCGCGTGTCCGGCGGACGTCGCGCTTCCCGGTCTTGAGTGCGGGTCTGTCGAGGTGCCGCTGGACTACCGCAAGCCGGAGGGCCGCAAGATCGACGTGCGGATCTCGCGGCTGGCCGGCAAGAACCCGGCGAAGCGCCGCGGCATCCTGCTGACCAACCCCGGTGGGCCGAGTGAGGGCCTGACGTTCCCGTTCGTGCTGAAGGCCGCTGGTCTGCCACAGGACGTGCTGGACGCGTACGACGTGATCGGCGTCGACCCGCGCGGTATCGGCTACAGCACGCCGGCGACGTGCGACCTGACGGACGAGCAGATGTACGCGGGCAGCGTCCCGCCGTACGCCGTGACGCCGGCCGATGTGCGCGCGCGGGCCGAGGAGACGCGGAAGATCGCACAACAGTGCCTGGCGTCGTCGACCGCGGATACGTTGCCGCACAACACGACCGCGAACATCGCCCGCGACCTGGACCGGATCCGCGCGGCGCTGGGGGAGCGGAAGGTGTCGTACCTCGGTTACTCCTACGGCACGTACCTGGGTTCGGTGTACACCACGCTGTTCCCGGCGACCACTGACCGAGTCGTGATCGACAGCAACCTCGGCGCGGGCGGCTGGGACGTCGAGGGCGGCCGCATGTACGCCCGCGGTTTCGAGGACACGTTCCCGGACTTCGCGCGGTGGGCTTCGGCGCACCCCGAGTACGGCCTCGGCGGCAGTCTGGAACAGGTGCGCGCCAAGTACTTCGACATCGCCGGGTCGGCTGGACAGGAAGCCGTCGGTCGAAGGCATCAACGGTCAGCTGTTCCGCATGCTGCACGTTCGCCGGGCTCTACGGCAGCGGTGACAAGGCGTTCGCCGAAGCTGGCCGCGAAGTGGAAGGCGTTCGACACGAACACGCCGCAGCCGCCGGAGGAGATCCCGTCGATGCCGCGCGTCGAGAGCCTGATCTCCGGCCGTTTCCACGTGGTGTGCGGCGACTCGCGCTGGCCGACGTCGGTCGGGACCTACGAGCGCAACGTCGCCGTCGACCGCGTCCGCTACCCGATGTTCGGGGCCGCGGCGGCCAACATCTACCCGTGCGCGTTCTGGCCGGACCCGGTCGAGACGCCGGTGAAGGTCTCCGACCGTGGGCCGCGCAACGTGCTCATGGTGCAGAACGAACGCGACCCCGCCACGCCGCTGGCCGGTGCCCGGTCGACGCGCCGGGCGTTCGGGGACAGGGCGGCGATGCTGACTGTCGACCAGGGAGGGCATGGTGCGTACCTGTTCGGCGCGAACAAGTGCGCCAACGGCAAGGTGACCGACTATCTGCTCGGTGGGCAGCGTCCGGCACACGACCTGAAGTGCGCCGCTGAGTGACGCAGAAGCCCCGGCGGGCATCGCTCCCGCCAGGGCTTCGCCAAGCTGACGCAGGCGTCCCCCTCTGTCGCGCGCGCACTTCGCACGCGCCCGAAGGGGGACCCCTACTTTCATTCTCTCACGCGACACCGACAACTTCGGCGCTCAACGAACTACCGCAGTCGCATCAGGATCGCCTGCTCGGGCTCGATCACCGGCAGCTGGATCCCCGCCTCGGACAACACCGATCCGGGCAGCTCGAACGAGTCCCACGTCTCCGTGCGGCCGCGCTGGTTCAGCCGAGGACGGCCGGCCGGAGCGTCGAACGACACGCGATACGTCCGAGCAGGGTCGAGTCCCGGCAGCCGTACCCGCGCGGGCTTGTTCTGCACCGAGGTGGCGATCTGCGCGTAGCAGAACAACGCCTCCGACTGATCCGCGGCGACGATGCCGTGCACCCACGCGGCCGGGTCCGGATGATCGGAGCGCACCGAAATTCCGGTGTGCACCAACGAACGCACGTCCTTGTAGTACTCGATCGCCGCCTGCAGGCCCGCGCGCTCCTCCTCGGTGGCCGAGTTGATGTCCCACTCGATGCCGAAGTGCCCGAACAGTGCGGCGGCCACCCGGAACGACAGGTCGTGCACGCGCCCGGTGGTGTGCGAATGGGTCGGTCCGACGTGCGCGCCCATCAGCTCCGGCGGCAGGAACACTCCGGTCCAGCGCTGGATCAACTGGCGTTCCAGTGCGTCGTTGCAGTCGGACGTCCACACGCGGTCCGTTCGCGACAGCACGCCGAGGTCGATCCGCGCGCCGCCGGACGAGCAGCTCTCGATCTCCACCTGCGGGTGCCGCAGCCGCAGGTCGTCGAGCAGCCGGTAGAACGCGTCGGTCTGCTCGTGCACCCGCGAGCCGATCAGGTCGCGGTTGTGGTCCCACTTCACGAACGAGATCTCGTTCTCCGACAACACCGACGACACCCGGTCGAGGATGTACGCGTAGGCGTCGGGGTGCGCGATGTCGAGCACCTGCTGGTTGCGCCACGCCGGTGGCAGCACGCCGGGCCGCGGCCCCAGCACCCAGTCCGGGTGCGCCCGGTACAGGTCCGAGTCGGTGTTGATCATCTCGGGCTCGAACCACAGCCCGAACTCCATGCCCAGCGCGCGGACATGCTTGATCAACGGGGTCAGGCCGTCCGGCCACACGCCCTCGTCCACGTACCAGTCGCCGAGGCCGGCGCTGTCGTCGCGGCGGTGGCGGAACCAGCCGTCGTCCAGCACGAACCGTTCCACGCCGATGGCCGAGGCGGTGTCGGCCAGCGACGTCAGCCGTGCGAGGTCGTGGTCGAAGTAGACGGCCTCCCACGTGTTCAGCACGACCGGGCGCGGCCGCAGGGACTTCTCCCGCAGCTGGCGGTGGAACGCCGCGCTGATGCCGTCCACACCCTCGGACGAGTACGCCGCGTAGATCCACGGCGAGGTGTACTCCTCGCCCGGCCCGAGCACGATCTCGCCCGGTAGCAGCAACTCGCCGCCGCCCAGCACCGGCGCCGAGTCGGGAAGGCGCTCCGCGTAGGTGACGTGGTTGCCGCTCCACGCGACGTGCAGCGCCCACACCTCGCCGGAACGGAACGAGAAGCCTTCGGTTCCGGCCAGCAGGCCGATCGTCGCGTCGTGACCGGTGCGACCACGCCGGTTCTCGCGAACCCAGGTGCCCAGGGCGAAGCCATGCCGCTGAGGAGAACGTTCGCGAGCCCAGCGCCCGGTGAAGTCGAGCAGCTCACCGGCGTGCGCGGGCACCGGAAGCGCGGTTTCCAGTCCCTCCAACGCATACGGCGTCGAGCCGTCGTTGCGGACGGTGTGCCGCAGCCGGAGCATCCCGGACTCGCACAGCTCCAGCTCGCCGGTCACGGTCAGCTCGGCGGCCGGATCCGTCGCGAAGTAGTGGAAGACCCCGCCCTCGACCGAGAAGGTCGTGACGGCCAGTGCGGGCGCGAAGTGCTCACCGCCCCGATGGCCGCGCAGGCCAGGGCGTCCGGAGTGCCCGATCCCCGCGTCCGGCAGCAATGACAGCGCGGCCGCGGTATCCGGCGTGTTGTGCGGAATCGGTCCCAGCAGGACGTCGGCCAGGGTGCGCAAGGCATCCTGGCCGACGTCGCCGAGCTTTCGCCCCCAGTGCGTCACGACCGGGAGTCCCGTGCCCCGGATGTCGATCACGACGCTGGAGGTCTCGTCGTGCAGGTGCACGACCTCCGTGTTGTTCATGTAGGGCCCCGTCTACACATCAAACACAAATGAACAGTGCGCCGATCCTGTGACGCGGGGCTCGCGTTGTCAAGCGTTCGATAATGTTGAGTTATGTCCGATTAGACAACCAGGCTGAGCAGTGCCGCGACCACGAAGCCCGTCACGGACAGGATGGTTTCCAGCACTGTCCACGACTGCAGCGTCTCCTTCACCGACAGGCCGAAGTAGCGGGACACGATCCAGAACCCGCCGTCGTTGACGTGCGAGGCGATGATCGAACCGGCCGCGATGGCCATGACGACGAGTGCGAGCTGCGGCTGCGAGTAGTTCATGTCCGCGAGCGTCGGCGCCACGATGCCTGCGGTCGTCACGATCGCGACCGTCGCCGAACCCTGCGCGATCCGGATGACGCAGCTGATCACGTAGGACAGTGCGATCACCGGCAGGCCGAGGTCGGACAGCTCGCCCGCCAGGGTCTTGCCGATGCCGGTCGCCGCGAGCACGGCGCCGAAGAAGCCACCGGCGCCGACCACGAGCAGGATCATCGCGACCGGCCGCAGCGAGGCGCCGGAGAGCTCCGCGATCTTCTCCCTGGTCATGCCGCGCCGGAACCCGAGCAGCCAGAACGCCAGCAGCACCGCGATCGTCAACGCCACCGCGGGCGTGCCGAAGAACGTGGCGATCGAGTACGCCCGTGACCCCTTCTGCAGCAGGATCGAGCCGAACGTGCCCGCGAGGATCAACACCAGTGGCAGCCCGATGATGGAGAGCACCAGCCCCAGCGAGGGCGCCTCCCGGTCGCCGTTCTCCTCCCGCGCCTTCTCCGCGGCGACCAGCATCTCCTCCGGCACCGGCACGTTGATGCGCTTGCCGATCCAGTACGAGTACAGGACACCGCCGACGAACCACGAGGGGATGCCCACCGCGAGGCCCATGATGATGATCCAGCCGAGGCCGACCTTGAGCAGACCGGCCGCCGCCACCGGCCCGGGGTGAGGCGGCATGAACGCGTGCATCACCGAGAGACCCGCGAGCAACGGCATGCTGAACAGCACGATCGACTTGCCGCTGCGCTTGGCCGCCACGTACACGAGCGGCGCCAGCACGAAGATGCCGATGTCGAAGAACACCGGCACACCGAAGATCAGACCGGCCAGGCCGATCGCGACCGGCGCGCGCTTCTCGCCGAACGCGCGCATCAGCCGGTCCATCAGCACCTGCGCGCCGCCGGAGGCCTCCAGGATCGCGCCGAGCAGGGTGCCGAGACCGATGATCGCGGCGATGTGCCCGAGGATGCTGCCGAAGCCCTTCTCCAGCAACGAGTCCGATGCCTTCTGCGCCGAACCGACCAGCGTCTCCGTCGGCACGCCCGCGGCGAGCGCCACCAGCAGCGCGACCACGATCAGCGCGATGAACGGCTCGACCTTGAACTTGATGATCAGGAGCAGCAGCACCGCGATGCTGACTACCGCGAGGGTCAGCAGACCCGGTGTTGAGTGTTGCAACCAGTCGATCACGGGCGGCTCCTGAGTGAATGGCCTGGCAATGCGCCGGTGGCGGTTCCGTCGTCGATCACCGGTACCCCGTTGCAGAACACGAACGGGATGCCGGCGGCCTGCTGCCGAGGCTCGTCGAACGTCGCCGTGTCGGCGATCGTCGAGGCGTCGAACAGCACCAGGTCGGCCGCGAAACCCTCGCGGACCAGACCACGGTCGGTGAGCCGCAAACGCTTGGCGGCCCGGCCCGTGAGGTGCGCGACGCACTCCTCCAGGCTCAGGACGCCCAGCTCGCGGACATAGCGCGCGAAGTAGCGGGGGAACGTGCCCCACGCGCGCGGGTGCGGGCGGTCGCCGACGAGCAGCCCGTCGCTGCCGCCGGTGTGCGCCGGGTGCTTCATGATCGCCTGCACGTTCTCCTCGTGCCCGACGTGCATGAGGCACGAGGTACCCAGGCGTTCGTCGACCAACACGTCGAAGTACAGGTCGGACGGCGTACGGCCGAGTCTCGCGGCGGAGGCGTAGACGCTGGCGCCGACCAGGTGCGCGTTGCGGTCGTTGCGCACGCCGTTGATCTCGATGGAGTCCCAGTCGACCGGAACGCCGTGGCAGCCGTCCGAACCGGTCTCCTCGATCTCGGCCCGGATCTCCTCGCGAACGTCCACATCGGACAATCGTGCCAGTGCCCTCTCCGGTCCGCCCTCCGTCGCCCAGCGACGGCAGCAGCGCCGACAGGTAGGTCGCGCCCGGCAGGTACGGGTAGGTGTCCAGCGTGATGTCCGCGCCCCCGGCGATCGCGTCGTCGAGCAACGCGAGCAGTTCGGGCGCCTTGCCCTTGTTGACGGGGAAGTTCATCGTGGCGTGCGCGAGGTGCAGCGGGCAGCCGGACCGCTTCGAGACGTCCACCATCTCGGCGTACGCCTCCAGCGCGCCCGCGCCGTAGCTGCGGTGGTGCGGGCTGTAGAAGCCGCCGTACTGCCCGACGACCTCGCACAGCTGCACCAGCTCGGACGTGTCCGCGTACATGCCCGGCGTGTAGGTCAGCCCGGACGACATCCCGACCGCGCCCTCGACCAGCGCCTGCGCCAGCTCGGTCCTTCATGACGTGCATCTCGGCCTCGGTCGGCGGCCGGTCGTCCCAGCCGACCACCAGCATCCGCAACGTTCCCTGTGGCACCAGGTACGCGGCGTTGACCGCGATGCCCTGGTCGAGCCGGTCGAGGTACTCGCCGACCGAGCGCCAGTTCCAGTCGAAGCCGGGCGGGTCGTCGTTCCACCCGGCGAGCTGGCCCCGCAGCGTGGCCAGCACCTCGTCGTTGACCGGCGCGTACGACAGGCCGTCCTGACCGAGCACCTCGGTCGTGACGCCCTGCGAGACCTTCGCGAGGTGGTCCGGTTCGGCGAGTACTCGCAGGTCGGAGTGCGAGTGCATGTCGATGAACCCCGGCGCGAGCACCAGTCCGTCCGCGTCGATCGACCGCGTGCCGCTCAGCCCGGTGCCGATGGCCGCGATCACGCCGTCCTTGATTGCCACATCCGCCCGGTAGGCGGGTGTGCCCGTGCCATCGGCGATCAGTGGTCCACGCAGGACGACGTCGTCCATCAGTGCACTCCTCTCAGAAGTAGGTGCGGATCAGGTCGACCACGGTCGTGCCTTCGACGACCGGGATGAGCTGCCACTTGTCGAACACCGTGCAGGGGTGGGACAGACCGAGCCCGACCCAGTCGCCGACCCGGACCGTGGCCTCGGGGCCGAGCGACAGGAACGCGTGCTGGTCGTTGAGCGCGGTCACCTTCGCCTGGGTGAGCGGGGCGATCGCGCCGTCGCGGCGGCGCACGAGCTGCGGTTCGGGCAGGCCCTCGTCGAACGACGCGTCGCGCTTGCCGATCGTGAGCAACGCCAGGTCGCGCTGCGGCCGTGAGGTCACCTGGGCCCATGCGCGCAGCGCGCTCCGGAACGGCTCCACGCCGTCGATGCGCGAGAACGGCGAGATGCCGCGGTAGAACCCGTCGTCGTGCGTGATGTACGCACCGCTGCGCAGCACCGGCGACGACCGGCATCGGCCACGGCTGCGTGATCGTCGTCGGCGACCTGGTCGAAGTACGCGCTGCCACCCGCGGTGACGATCACCTCGTCCAGCTCGTCGAGCAGACCCGCGTCGGCCAGCCGGATCACGAGCGTGCGCAGGTCGCGTCAGGTAGCGGTCCACAATGGACTGCGACGACTCGGAGGCGTCGTGCGCGAGCGCGCCCTCGTAGCCGCCCGCGCCGACCAGCCGCAGCACCGGGCTCTGGTCCACCGCGCGGGCCACGGCCAGTGCGGTCTCCAGGTCACGGGCGCCGGTACGGCCGCCGGGCGCGCCGAGCTCCACCTGCACGTCGATCGGGCGGGAGGGTTCGAGCTCCTGCAGCGTCTCGCTCATCAGCGCCACGCCGACCTCGGAGTCCACCCAGCAGCTGAACTCGAAGCGCGAGTCGTGGTCGAGCTCGCCGACCAGCCACCGCAGACCGGCCGGGTCGAGCAGCTGGTTCGCCAGCAGGATCCGCGAGACGCCGAACGCCCGGTAGACGCGCGCCTGGCTCGCGTTCGCCGCGGTGAAGCCCCAGACGCCGTGCTCGATCTGCCGCTGGAAGAGCTGCGGCGCCATCGTTGTCTTGCCGTGCGGTGCCAGCTTGACGCCGTGGTTGTCACACCACTTGGACATCGTCGTCAGGTTGTGCGTCAACGCGTCCGCGTCGAGCACCACGAGCGGGCCGACGAACTCGTCGGCGAACAGGTCGAGCCGCCGCTCGGCGACCTCGCCGATGGTCGACCCGAACGTGCTCGACGGCAGCCCCTTGAAGCGCCAGTCGATGCGTTCGGACCGGATGTCGGCTACTGCCGAGAGGTTCATCTCCGTCAGTTGTTGCATATTTTGCAACTCCCATTGCGCGATGTGATGCTGGAGTGTGTAGCATTCGGGTGCGCCGCCGTCAACGAACACCTCTGGAGCACGCATGCGGTTCGAACACGTTGGCGGTGTCGTGTGTCTCGGCGAGACCATGGTGATGATGGTTCCGGCTGAACCCGGTCCTGTGCACCTGGTACGCACGTGGCATCGCGCGATCGGTGGTGCGGAGTCCAACGTCGCCTGCCATCTCGCGCGTCTCGGCGTCTCCGCCTCGTGGGTCGGCGCGGTCGGCGACGACTCGTTCGGGCTCGCCGTGCTCGACACGGTCGGCGGCTTCGGCGTCGACGTCTCCCAGGTCAGGATCGATCCGACGAGGCCGACCGGCCTCTACGTCAAGGAGGCCTCGCCCAACGGCAGCCCGGTGCGCTACTACCGGCGCGGTTCGGCGGCGTCGGGCATGGGCCTGGAGATGATCGACCGGCTCGGCCTCGGCGAGGTGAAACTCGTGCACCTCAGCGGGATCACCCCCGCGCTGTCCGACTCGTGCCTCGCGATGATGCGTGAGCTGCTGCGCAGGCCGCGGCACGGGTTCAAGATCTCGTTCGACCTGAACTGGCGGCCCGCGCTGTGGAGCGACCGCGACCCGCGGGTGCTGCGCGAGCTCGCCGACATGGCCGACATCGTGCTCGCCGGCGCCGACGAGGCCGAGCTCGTGTGGGGGACCGGCGATCCGGCCCGGCTGCGAGCCCTGCTGCCCGGCCCGTCCGCGCTGGTGGTGAAGCAGGGCGCGGAGGGCGCGATCCTGCTCCAGGACGGTTCGTCGCACTTCGAACCGGCGTTGAAGGTCGAGGTCGTGGAACCGGTGGGCGCGGGCGACGCGTTCGCCGCGGGCTTCCTGGCCGCGTCGCTGACGGGCGCCTCGGCGTCCGTTCGGCTGCGTGCCGGGCACCTTCAGGCGGCATCCGCTTTGCTCACACCGGAGGACGTCGGCGATCCTTTGCCCGACGACGTGACATCGCGCCTGCTGCACGCCGAACCGCAGACCTGGGCCGCCGCCCGCCTGGAGGTGTAGATGAGCCAGAGCCTCGACCGCGCGCTCACGCTGGTGAGCCAGCTCGCGACCGGTCCGAAGACGCTGGACGAACTGTCCGGAGTGATCGGCGTGCACAAGTCGACCACGCTCAGGCTGCTCCGCACGCTGGAGTCCCACCGGTTCGTGCAGCGCGACGGCGTGCACCACTACCGCCTGGGCACGGCGCTGTTCGACCTCGCCAACCGCGCCCTGGAGGAACGCGACGTGCGCCGCTCCGCCGAGCCCGCGCTGCGTGACCTGAACTCCCGGCTTGGGTACACGATCCACCTCGCGTCCTATGAGGACGGTGAGGTGATCTACATCGACAAGTACGAGTCCACGCACCAGATGCGCATGTACTCGCGCATCGGCCGCCGGGCCCCGTTGCACTGCACGGCCGTGGCGAAGATCCTGCTGGCCGACCTGCCCGCCGCGACGTTGCAGAAGGTGCTGGCGGGCATGGAGTTCCCGCGACTGACGGCGAACACCATCATCGGCCCCACGGCCTATGTCGCCGAGCTGGACCGCGTGCGCGCCAACGGTTACGCCGTCGACAACGCCGAGCACGAGGACTTCATCCACTGCATCGCCGCGCCGATCAAGGGCGCGCGGGGCGAGGTGATCGCCGCGGTGTCCATATCCGTGCCGAAGGTGCTGCTCGACTTCGACGGCCTCATCGGCTACCTGCCCGACCTGCTCGCCACCGCCGAGGCGGCATCCGTTGAATGCGGTTATGTATCCAGATAAGGGGAAGTCAGTTGTCCAAGGTTGAGATCAAGACTGCCGACGCGCCGCAGCCGGTGGCCCGTTTCTCGCAGGGTGTCCGCAAGGGCAACATCCTGCAGGTGGCCGGCCAGGTCGCATTCGACCCGTCGTCCGGCGAGATCGTCGGCAGCACCGTCGCCGAGCAGACCCGCCAGACGTTCGCGAACCTGCACGCGGTGCTGAAGGCCGGTGGCGCGTCGATCGACGACGTCGTGATGATCCGCGTGTACCTGACGGACACCGCGCACTTCGCGGAGCTCAACGCGGTGTACGGCGAGTTCGTCACCGACCCGGCGCCCGCGCGCACGACCGTGTACGTCGGTCTGCCCGCCGGACTGCTTGTGGAGATCGACGCGCTGGCCGTCGTCGACTGATGTTTGCTGGGGGCGCACCTCTCGGGGTGCGCCCCTATTTTCGTTGGAGGAAGCGGTTGATATCGGAGCGGGCCAACATCCGGATGCAGGCGGCGCTGCACGCCATCCGGCCGGCCGAGGCCGAACTGCCGGCGTCGCTGGCCGCGGTGGTCGGCGACGAACCCCGGATGAACGGCCTGGAGATGCCGCGTTCGGACTCGCTGACCGAGCTGCTGGGCGTGTCACTGGCGTATGCGCGGGCCTGTCTGCGGGCCGTGAACCGACCGCTGACCGCGCTGTTCGCCATCTCCGAACCGCACGACGGCGCCATCCCGGTGACCACGCGCGTCACGTTCCTGGATGAGCCTTTCGGGCAGGCGTTCGACGATGCCTCGCAGCCGTTGATGCTGCTGAGCACCGAGCCGACGACGTTTCTCTACGCGTGCGACGGCAAGCAGCTCGCGGTGATGTCGGACACGGCGGACGCGCTTGTCTCACTTGGCCTGCCGGATGACGAGGCCGTGACGCGGGTCAACGCGTTCTGGGAGGACCGGAACAGGCGTTATTCCCTGCTGTACGGGGGATGGATCGGGCAGCAGTCGGGCACGGAGTGGGCCGCGCGCATGTGAGACGGACGTGATCATCGACGGCTGATGGGTCACGTGGCAGCATCCGCCCCATGAAGTGGTACGCGGACAGACCGGTCAGGCTCACGCGTCAATTGATCGCCGATCTATCAGCCGTGGCATGGGTTGCGCTGTGGATCTGGGTGGCCACGACGGTGCACGACTGGGTGCTCCGGCTCCGTGCCCCAGGCGACGGCCTGGTCAACGCGGGCGGCGACATCCGTGACGTCTTCACCAATGCCGCCGACAAGGCTCGCGGCATCCCGTTGGTCGGGGACGACCTGTCCGGGGCGTTGGGCAACGGCACCAAGGCGGGCGAGACGCTGGTCGGCGCGGGCAACGCGCAGATCGGTGTCGTGCAGGACTCGGCCTACTGGCTCGCGTTCGCGCTCATCGTGGTGCCGGTGTTGTTCCTGCTGATCACCTGGCTGCCGTTGCGTCTGAGATATGCGCGCAAGGCCGGCAACACGATGAAGCTGCGCGACAAGCCGGACCTGCTCGCGTTGAGAGCGCTTACCTCGTTGTCACCGCGTGAGCTCGCGAAGTTCGACGGCGACCCGGCGGTGGCGTGGCGGACCGGGGACACGGACGTGATCGACGAGCTGGCCCGGCGCCAGCTCGCGGCGCTGGGGGTGCGGGCGTGATCGTGCTGGCAGTGCTTTCCGCCGTGGTGGCGATGTGTGCCTGCGCCGCGGCGTTGTGGCAGGCGCGTGAGGCGAAGACGGCCCAGAACGCCGCGAAGCAGGCCCAGGAAGAAGCAGTGGCCGCGCGTAAGGCGGTCGAGCAGGCCATGAGCAGCGCGCTGCAGGCCAAGACCGCGGCCGAGGAGACCCGCAAGGCCTCGGTCGGGGCACAGGACGCGGCGGGTGCGTCGCGGGCGCTGGCGGACGAGGCACAGCGGACCGCGCAGTACGCCGTCGAACGCGTCGAGGAGATGGCGGAGAGCATCGCCGTCGAACGGCGCAGGCGGGGCATGCCGACGTTCGAGATCAATCCGGGCGCGCCGGACGAGTTCCACCTCAGCTACCGCGGCGGGCCTGCGGTGCTGGAGCACGTCACGGTGGCGGTGGTGCCCGGCTCGCGGGTGCTCGGGCTGTCGATCGGCGACGAGCCGCCCGGCGAGCAGGTGGACGTCGGCCCGCTGCCGAACGGCGCCGTCGTGGCGTTCCGGGCGGCGACGGGGCAGCGGGCGTCGGCGGTGTTCTCGGTGGTCGCCGAACCGTGGGAACCGGTGGTCGTCCGGGCCGACTGAAGAGCTCGTGAGTGGAAACCGACGCCAGAGCGACGGAAAGCACTCACGACCAGACGGGGCCGGTGTACTTCTCACCTGGACCCTGGCCGGGCTCGTCCGGCACCACGGAGGCCTCGCGGAACGCGCGCTGCACCGACTGCAGGCCGTCCTTCAGCGGCGCGGCGTGCGGGCCGAGGTACTCGGTCGACGCGGTGATCAGGCCGGCCAGCGCCGTGATCAGGCGGCGGGCCTCGTCCAGGTCGCGGCGCGGGGAGTTGTCCGGGTCCGGGTCCGCGAGGCCGAGTCGTTCCGCGGCGGCGGACAGCAGCATCACGGCCGCCCGGCTGATCACCTCGATGCTGGGCACCTCACCGAGGTCACGGACACTGTCTTCAAGCGGCTCTGTCACGGGCACCATTCAAGCAAGACCACGAAGCCGACCCACGTCACAGGGCCGCGATTCGAGGGTCGACAAGGTCGTCTGCTACTATTTCCGACGCGACCAGCTCCCGTTAGTGCGGGAGCGGCAAGTGGAGCCCCGCTCCCACCCGCGTTCACCGCTTCTTGAGGTGGCCGGGTCCGGTCCTCCTGAACATCAGGACACACGGGTGTCCTCGTCCAGGTTTGCGATCGGTCGGAAGCGGGCCCCTTCGTCGGTGACGACGAACGGGGCTCTTGTCTTTTGGCGCAAACGAGTCGCAAAGGACGTGAATGACAAGTCCCTCGAACCGAGGTGCTCCCGTCAGCACCGAGCCGCGCATCAACGACCGCATCCGCGTGCCCGAGGTTCGTCTGGTCGGGCCGAACGGCGAGCAGGTCGGGATCGTTCGCATCGAGGACGCACTCCGACTCGCGCAGGAAGCGGATCTGGACCTCGTTGAGGTCGCCGCTCAGGCTCGCCCGCCGGTCTGCAAGCTCATGGACTACGGCAAGTTCAAGTACGAGACAGCGCAGAAGGCTCGTGAGTCTCGTCGGAACCAGCAGCTGACGGTCATCAAGGAGCAGAAGCTCCGCCCGAAGATCGACCCGCACGACTACCAGACGAAGAAGGGCCACGTGGCCCGCTTCCTGTCGCACGGGAACAAGGTCAAGGTGACCATCATGTTCCGCGGTCGCGAGCAGTCGCGCCCCGAGCTCGGTTACCGGCTTCTGCAGAAGCTGGCGGAGGACGTCGCGGAGCTGGGCTTCGTGGAGTCGAACCCGAAGCAGGACGGCCGCAACATGATCATGGTGTTGGCGCCGCACAAGAACATCAAGGCGCGTCCGGTCAAGCAGGAGGACCAGGACGGCGACGTCGAGGGTGACGAAGCCGCCGCTTCTGAGTAGGACGCATGGCCGCCCCCGACCCGGTGGGTAGCACGAGACGAGGACGGAAATGCCGAAGAACAAGACGCACAGCGGGACCTCGAAGCGGTTCAAGGTCACCGGCAGCGGCAAGATCCTCCGGGAGAAGGCTGGCAAGCGCCACATCCTGGAGAAGAAGTCGAGCAAGGTGACCCGTCGTATGAGCGGCACCGCGGTCGTGTCGGAGAACGACGCACCGCGCATCAAGAAGATGCTCGGTCTCTGACCCGCTTCGACACCCCCTAGCTAATTCGGGACGAGAGCGCCAAGTTCATGGCGCTTCCGTCCCCATGAGATCGACAGGATGGACCCGTGGCACGCGTCAAGCGGGCTGTGAACGCCCAGAAGAAGCGCCGTACCGTCCTCGAGCTCGCCAGCGGTTACCGTGGCCAGCGCTCGAGGCTGTACCGCAAGGCCAAGGAGCAGGTGCTCCACTCGCTCAACTACGCGTACCGCGACCGTCGTGCGCGTAAGGGTGACTTCCGCAAGCTGTGGATCCAGCGCATCAACGCCGCTGCCCGCGCGAACGGGATGACCTACAACCGCCTCATCCAGGGCCTGCGCCTTGGTGGCGTCGAGGTCGACCGCAAGATCCTCGCGGACCTCGCCGTCCACGACGCGAACGCGTTCAGCGCGCTCGTCGAGATCGCTCGCGGCGCTCTCCCGGCCGACGTGAACGCTCCGGCCGGGGACAAGGCCTGAGCAAGCACGCACGTGCACTCCGACCCGAGGCAGATCCGTTCACTGAACGGACGCCTCGGGTCGTTGCTGCTCGACACCTGACCCGCCGCTCCGGCCGCGACAAGGCGGGCCGCTTCCTCGTCGAGGGAGCCCAGGCCGTCCGTGAAGCGCTGGCGTGGACCGGCGGCGCCGTCCATGAGGTGTTCGTCACCGAGACCGCGGCGGAACGCAACCAACCGTTGCTCCAGACCGCTCTGGCCGGTCGCGTGCGCATCAGCTTCGTGACGGACAAGGCCGCGGAGTCCCTCTCGGAAACCGTGACGCCCCAGGGCCTCATCGCCGTGTGCGACGAGGTTCCCGTCGGGCTTCCGGTCGCTCTGGCAGGCACCCCGCGTCTGGTCGCGGTCCTGTACGGCGTCTCCGACCCCGGCAACGCGGGCACCGTCGCGCGGGTGGCCGACGCGGCCGGCGCGGACGCGGTGATCTTCGCGGGCGACTCGGTCGACCCGCACAACGGCAAGTGCGTGCGCGCCTCCACCGGCTCGCTCTTCCACCTGCCGATCGTGCGTTCCCGCGACAGCGACCATGTCTTCGCGGCGTGCCGGAAGGCCGGACTTCGTCTGGTCGGCGCCGACGGCTATGCGAAGGACGACCTGGTAGCGGCATCGGCCAAGGGCGAGCTCGCGCAGCCGACCGCGTGGGTGTTCGGCAGCGAGGCCCACGGCCTGCCCGGCGAGGTGATCGCGGCACTGGACACCTCGCTGAAGGTGCCGCTGTACGGCGCCGCGGAGAGCCTGAACCTGGCCACGGCCGCTGCGGTGTGCCTCTACGCCTCCGCACGGGACCAACGGAATTGAGCTGACGACCGCCGGGCGCACAGCTACTGTGCGCCCGTGCGCGAAGCCGAGATCGACCTCCTGTGCTCCCAGCTGGCCTCCTACTACGTCTTCCCGGACGTGGCCGAAGACATCGCCAAGGCAGTTCGTGCCCGCCTGACCGAAGGCGCTTACTCCGATGTGGACGATGAGGCGTTCGCCGCACTCGTCACCGCCGACCTGCAGAGTGTCAACGGCGACAAGCACCTCCGCCTGCTGCACAGCGTCGACGAGGTCCCGGAGACCGGGCAGGAATCCGTCTGGGACCCGGCGGCCTACCGCGTCGAGGCCGAGCTGGACGCCTTCGGCATCACCAAGGTCGAACGCCTGAAGGGCAACGTCGGCCTGCTGAACCTCCGCCTGCTGCACGACGCCGACGTCGCCACGCCCGCCGTCACCGCGGCCATGAACCTCATCGCGCACACCGACGCGCTCATCATCGACCTGCGCGCCAACGGCGGCGGCGACCCCAACACCGTCGCCCTGATCTGCAGCTACCTGTTCGACGAACGCGTGCACCTCAACGACATCTACAACCGCCCGGACGACACCACCGAGCAGTTCTGGACCCTGCCGCACGTCCCCGGCGACGACGCCTTCGACCTGGCCTGATTCTTTATGAAGGGCGCTTTCGTCCACCTCAGGTGGACAAAAGCGCCCTTCATCGTTTCAGCCGAGGCGGGTGGTGAGGTCGCGGACGAGGGGGTCGGTGCCGGGGGTTTTGTTCTGGCGTTGCAAGGCTTCCGACAGAACGGCGATGACGTCGCCGGCCTGCGCGTCGTCGGGCAGCAGTGATGCTGCCCGACGTGCCTCGGCCTCCGCGCCCTCGGGATCCCCGGAGTCCAGCAGCACACGGGCGGCCCGCACCACGAGGAACGCCCGCCAGCCCTCCTCCGACAGCGATGCCGCGAGTGCCTCGGCCTCCCGGTTGTACTTGATGGCCAACGCGAACTCGCCTGCCTGGGCGTGCAGGAACGCCCGGATCGCCGCGATCTCCGCCTGCCGCCGCGTCACCTCCGGCAGATCCTCCAGCGACGGCAACAACGCCTCGGCGTCGTCCAGCGCGGAACGCGTCTCCTTCACCGCTTCCGCGGGCAGCGCGGAAGCCAGCTCGATCAGCGAACCGATCGCCTCGGAGACGTTGCCCTCCTGCTGCCACAGCTCCGCCGCCGTGCGGTAGGAGGCGGAAGCCTCCTCGTGCGCGTCCGTCCGGTGCAGCACGGAGGCCAGCGCGTCCAGCAGGAACGCCCGCCGGCCGACCTCCTCGGGCGGCAGCAGGGAAGCGGCCTCGCGCAGGTACTTCACCGCCGCGGGCAGCTCGCCCAGCGTCCGGCACACCTGGCCGAGCCGGAACACCACCTGCAGCCGCAGGTCGTCCTGGTTGTCCTGGAGCAGCCGCAGCGACTCCTCCAGCACCTCGGCGGCCTCGACGAACCGGTCGGTCTGGACGTAGCCGCCGCTCAGCGCGAAGCAGAAGTGCGCGGTGTGGCCGGGGGAGAGGTGCACGCGGGAGATGGCGACGGCCTCGCGCAGTTCGCCCAGGCACGCGGCCTCCTGGTCGAGCTCCTGGATCGCGGCCACCTGGTACCAGCGTGCCTCGGCGCCTTCGGGCAACGGGAACGCCGCCACGAACGCGGAAGCCGTCGACATCGCCTCGGCGACCCGGCCCATCATGGACTCCAGCCGCAACCGCAGCCGGAAGCCCTCGAAGCGGGCGTTCGGCGGCAGGTCACCGGCCAGCACCGTCACGACGTCGGCGTAGGCGCCGTCCAGATCCTGTTGGCGCGCACGGTGTTCGGCCGCCTCGACCGCGACCCGGCCGCGCAGCTCCGGGACGTCCAAAGAGGACGCGAGTGCGATCAGCTCGGAGGCGCGCTCGTGCGAGTGCGCTCGGTCGAGCAGCTCGGCCAGCGTCAGCGCGGCGACCGTGCGGGTGTAGTCCGACTCGGCCTCGGCCAGGCATCGCTCGGCCACCTCGGCGCCGTTGTCCCGGCCGACCGCCAGCCGTGCCTGGTACCGCAGCGCGAGATCCGTGGGAAGCGCCGACAGCGCGGCCTCGAACGCCTCTCCGTCGAACGGGATCAGCCCGGTCGTCATCCGCCGGATGCAGGCGTGCGCGGCGAGATCGGGAGGCAGCAGCGAGTCCATGTCCGCGGGCAGCGAGTCGAGCATTCGCCGTCCCTGCACGAAGTCGCCCTTCTCGTACAGCGTCACCATCGCGGTGGCGATGTCCACCGGGTCGCCGAAGACGACGGGTTCCTCGGGGACGGCGGGCGCGGGAGCCGCCGGAACGGCCAGCGGCACCGCGGGATAGTCGGCCTGTTCCAGCGACCGGGCGATCCGCTCGGTCCACGCCGAAGTCCTGTTGCGCGCGTCGAAGGCGGCGGCCAGTTCCCTCGCCCGAGTCGAGAGCCGGTCGAGCAACGCGGCGGCCGTCACGGTGCCCGCCTCAGGCACCTCGAACTCGATGTCGGCCGGAACCCGTTTCAGCAGAACGGAAGCACACTCGGCGAACGACATCTCGTCGGCGGGCAGCTGGGCTGAGACGATCTTGTGCAACGACCGGCGCAGGATGTCGAGACCGCGCGGAACGTTGCCCGTCAACGCGCAGAACCTGATGTGCTCGTGCACGTACGACGTGATCTCGTCGTCCTTGATCAACCGGTACGCGGTCAGATGCGCGTGCGCAGCCCGCTCCACGTCCCCGAGCTCCAGCAACGGCCACAGCAGCGCCGAGAGGATTCCCTGCGGCTGCGTGGCGCAGTTGGTGTTCCCGGACAGCCCCGCCCAGCCATGCGCGGCGGCCTCCTCGTGCCTGCTCGAGCCGCGCCAGCATCCAGACCTGCTCCTCGACCACGCACGCGTCGCAGTCCGCCATCGGACCGGAGTCCGTCGCGAGGTAGCGGCCGAGATGTTCGCTCAACCCGGTCATGTCACCGACGTGGTAGGCGTACTCGGCGCGCGCACCGTGGACCGGCTGCACGGAATAGCCGAGCTTGGAATAACGGTCGGCGAGCTGGCCGATCACCGCCTGCAGCTGCTCCAGCGAGAACCGCGGGTCACGCCGCAGCCCGGTCGCGATCCACTTGTGCGACCAGTCGAGCGAGTGGCGTTCGTAGTCGTTGAACGCCTCCGGGTCCTTCTCCTGCGCGCCCAGCGTCCACGCGAACGGCGCCAGCATCAGGTCGTAGCGCGCCAGGTAGTACGCCGAGTCGATCAACGCGACCCGGCACGACACGCCGAGCGCCAGATGCCCCAGCGCGTCGGACATGCGCGCCGCGCGTTCCAGCGCCTCGTGCTTCGCCATGCCGGTCGGCATGTTGTACGCCTCGAGAAAGGCGTTCTCGGCGTCTTCAGCGGTGAAGTCGGCCATGTCACTTACCCCCAACGGCACGGTCGAGCAGTTCCAGGAACGAACGGTTCAGCGCCGCCGTGTCCTTCGGTCTCATGGCCCGCCGAGCCTGCAGAACGGCGTGCACGTAAAGAGATTCGAGCGTCAGCTCCACCAGTGACGGGTCGGTGAGCCGCGCCAGCCGCTGCACGAGCGGGTTGCGGCAGTTCAGCACCAGCTGCTCGGGCCGCGTCGACGACGAGCCCGCGGTCAGCTGCCCCAGCAGCTCCGCCCACAACGGGTCCGCGTCCGCCGCCGTCTGCTCGGTGTCGAGCTTGCGCTGCTGCTCCGCGTTGCTGATCAGCAACGCGGGCAACGACACCGGGTCGAAGTCGCGGATCACGGCGTCGCAGTCGTGCCGGTCCAGCGCCGCCGCACCCTCGGCGAGCCGCAACCGAAGCGCCGCCTCGATGTCCGGCTCCGGATCGGCCAGCGCCGCCAGAAGTTCGGAGGGAGCGACCCGGCGCGCGACGGCCGGACCGTCCAGCGCGCTCAGCCGGGTCAGCAGCTCCATGTCGTAGGCGTAGCCGGCGTTCACCAGACCGAGGCCCTGCGCGGCCGCGACCGGCGCGAGCTGATGGAACTCGTCGACGTCCGGGATGTAGAGGATCGCCCCGTGCTTGCGCTTGAACTGCCGCAACGGGATCGCGCCCTCGGTCGTCTCGAACGGCAGCCAGCGCTCGACCAGCCGCAGCATCTCGTCGTCGGACCTGGCCAGCGACTTGATGCCGAGGTGGTGCGCCGCGCAGCAGTTCGCCCGCGCGGCGCGGTTCGATCGCGTCCAGCCTGATCAGCCAGTCCACGGATCTGCTCACCGAGCTCCTCGCGCACCGCCAGCAGCATCTCGTCCTGGTAGAGCGACTCACGTGACGCCGTCGGCCGGATCGCGGACGTGTCGACCACACACCGGACGAAGTACGCCCAGTCCGGCAGCAGCCCCTCGACGTTGTCGCCGACCAGCATCCGCTTCAGGTAGACCCGGTGCGTCTGCCGCGTTCCCGGATGCACGCCGGACGGCAGCACGAACGCCACCCCGGTCAGCCCCGCCGCCTCGACCTCGATCGGGATCGCCTCGAACGGCGTGAACCCCAGCACCTGCTCGCAGTACGCCGACAGATCGGCGTCCTCCCCGTCGTCAGGGTGTCCCACGGCCGCAGCCCGCGCGTCACCACGTCGCCGTCCACGGTCACGACCGCCGGGAGCAGATCGCCGTAGTCGCTCACCAACGGCCGCACGACATCGGCTTCCAGCCAGTGCTCGTTGCCACGCGACGCCGTCAGCACGACCGTCGTGCCCACGGGCACCTCACCGTCCGCAGCGTCCACTTCGGACACCGAGTAGTTGCCCGAGGAGTCCGCCTGCCACCGGACGGCAGGACCGCCGCGAGCCGACCGCGTGACCACCGTCACGGACGAGGCCACGAGGAAGCACGACAGCATGCCGACGCCGAACTGGCCGAGGAACCCCTCGCGGGCGAAACCGAGCTCGTCTCGCTTTGAGCGTGCGGCCGAGCGTGGACAGCAGCTCGTGCACCTCGTCCTCGGTGAGCCCGACCCCGGTGTCGGTGATCTTCAGCTCCGGCCCGCAGGTGATCGAGACCTCGGCCGGGCAGGACGGGTCGAGCTCGCGCCGCGCCGTGATCGCGTCGACGGCGTTCTGCAGCAGCTCCCGCACGTAGACGCGCGGGCTGCTGTAGAGGTGGTGGCTGAGCAGGTCGATGATGCCGCGCAGGTCGACGCGGAAAGTGTGCGACATGATGCCGCCCATCCTAGGGAGCCCGGCGGGGCTGACGCCGTCGTTTATCCGAGGACGCGAAGCCGCAGCGCACGCGCCTTAACGGAACGGGCCGGAACGGTCAAGACCGCACCCACTAGGATCGGTCTGTTGATGACCGAAAGTCCGTGACGGGAGCTGTCCACCAACCATGTCCGGAGCCAACGACCCGTACGACCCGAAGCAGGTCGCGGCGCTGTCGGCCGAGAACCTCGACGCGGCCGTGCAGAAGGCGCTCGAAGCCTTCGCCGGTGCCGCAGACCTCGAGGCACTCGCCGCGGTCAAACCGGGCCACCTCGGTGACCGGTCGCCCGTGCTGCTGGCCCGCCGCGAGATCGGCGCACTGCCGCCCAAGGCGAAGGCCGAGGCGGGCAAGCGGGTGAACGAGGCGCAGACCGCGATCAAGAAGGCGTTCGACGAGCGGCACGCCGTGCTGCAGGTCGAGCGCGACGAGCGGGTGCTGCGCGAGGAGTCCGTCGACGTCACGCTGCCGTGGGACCGCTTCCCGCGCGGCGCGCGCCACCCGATCACGACGCGTTGCCGAGCGCGTCAGCGACATCTTCGTGGCCATGGGCTACGAGGTCGCCGAAGGCCCCGAGCTCGAGACCGAGTGGTTCAACTTCGACGCGCTGAACTTCGGCAAGGACCACCCGGCCCGCTCGATGCAGGACACGTTCTACGTCGCACCCGCGGACTCGGCACTGGTCCTGCGCACGCACACCTCGCCGGTGCAGGCCCGCACGCTGCTCGAACGCGAGCTGCCGGTGTACGTGGTGTGCCCCGGCCGCACGTTCCGCACCGACGAGCTCGACGCGACCCACACCCCGGTGTTCCACCAGGTCGAGGGCCTCGCGGTCGACAAGGGCCTGACCATGGGCCACCTCAAGGGCACGCTCGACACGTTCGTGCGCGCGATGTTCGGCGAGGAGTCGAAGGTCCGCCTGCGTCCCAGCTTCTTCCCCTTCACCGAGCCGTCGGCCGAGATCGACATCTGGTTCCCGGAGAAGAAGGGCGGCGCGGGCTGGGTCGAGTGGGGCGGCTGCGGCATGGTCAACCCCAACGTCCTGCGTGCCTGCGGCGTCGACCCGGACGTCTACTCCGGCTTCGCGTTCGGCATGGGCCTCGAGCGGGCACTGCAGTTCCGCAACGGCCTGCCCGACATGCGCGACATGGTCGAAGGCGATGTCCGCTTCACCCAGCCATTCGGAACGGAGGCCTGACCGGTGCGTATTCCGGTTACCTGGCTGGTCGAGCACCTGGAGTTCGACGAGACACCCACGCCCGACGAGCTCGCCGAGGCCTTCACCCGCATCGGCATCGAGGTCGAGGAGGTCAGCCCGCTCGGACCCGTCACCGGTCCGATCGTGGCGGGCCGCGTGGTCGAGATCGAAGAGCTCACCGAGTTCAAGAAGCCGATCCGCTTCTGCCGGGTCGAGGTCGGCCCGGAGCAGGTCAACGAGATCATCTGCGGTGCGACGAACTTCGTCGAGGGCGACTCGGTCGTCGTCGCGCTGCCGGGCGCCGTGCTGCCCGGTGGCTTCACGATCACCGCGCGCAAGACGTACGGCCGCACGTCGAACGGCATGATCTGCGCCGCCGACGAGCTCGGCATCGGCGACGACCACTCCGGCATCCTCGTGCTGCCCACCGGCACCTCGCAGCCCGGTGACGACGCGCTGGAGCTGCTCGGCCTGAACGACACGGTCATCGAGGTCGCGCCGACCCCGGACCGCGGCTACGCGTTCTCGGTGCGTGGTCTCGCCCGTGAGATCGCGTGCGCGCTTGAGGTGCCGTTCGGCGACCCCGGCGTGGTCGAGGTGCCCGAGCCCGAGGGCGAGGCGTGGCCTGTCCACATCGAGGACCGCACCGGCTGCTCGCGGTTCGTCGCGCGCCGGGTCTCCGGTGTCGACCCGACCGCGCCCACGCCGTGGTGGATGCGCCGCCGCCTGATGCTCGCGGGCATCCGGTCGATCTCGCTGCCGGTCGACGTCACGAACTACGTGATGCTCGAACTCGGCCAGCCGCTGCACTCGTTCGACGCCTCGGCGTTGCAGGGCGGCATGGTCGTCCGTCGCGCGCTGCCGGGCGAGAAGCTCACGACGCTGGACGACGCCGTGCGCGCGCTGGACCCCGACGACATCGTGATCGCCGACGACTCCGGCGTGATCTCGCTGGCCGGTGTCATGGGCGGCGCGTCGACCGAGGTCCGCGACAGCTCCACGGACATCCTGCTCGAGGCCGCGAACTGGGACCCGGCGTCCATCGCCCGCACGGTCCGCCGCCACAAGCTGCCCGTCCGAGGCCGCGAAGCGGTTCGAGCGCGCCGTCGACCCCGCACTGGCGCCGGTCGCGCTGGAGCGGGCCGCGAAGCTGCTCAACCACTACGCCGAGGGCAGCATCAAGCCGGGCCGGACCGACGTCGGTTCGCCCACGCTGCCCGAGCCGGTGTCGATGCCGATCGACCTGCCGGACCGCATCGCGGGCGTCCGCTACGCGCGTGGCGTCACGGCGCGCCGGCTCGGCCAGATCGGCTGCCAGGTCTCGGTCACCACGTCCGACGACGGCCAGACGATCGTCACGGCCGTGCCGCCGACGTGGCGCTCCGACCTCGTGCAGCCCGCCGACCTGGTGGAGGAGGTGCTGCGGCTGGAGGGCTACGACACGATTCCCTCCGTGCTGCCGCCCGCTCCCGCCGGTCGCGGCCTGACCGAGCAGCAGCGCCGCCGCCGCACCGTGTGGCGCACGCTGGCCGAGGACGGCTTCGTCGAGGTGAAGCCGTTCCCGTTCATCGACCCGTCGGTGTTCGACGCGTTCGGGCTGCCGGCTGACGACGTCCGCCGCAACGCGGTCGGCGTGCTGAACCCGCTGGAGGCGGACAAGAACGTCCTCGCGACGACGCTGCTGCCCGGCCTGCTGGAGACGTTGCAGCGCAACCTCTCCCGCGGAGTCAAGGACGTCGCGCTGTACAACGTCGCGCAGGTGACGCTGCCGCGCGCGCAACAGATTCCGGTGCCTGCACTGGGTGTCGACCGGCCGTCCGACCGAGGCCGAGGTCGCCTCGATGCTCGCCGCACTGCCGCAGCAGCCGTTGCACGTCGCGGGTGTCCTCACCGGTCACCGCGAGCTCGCGGGCTGGTGGGGCAAGGGCCGCATCGCCGACTGGGCGGACGCCGTCGAGGCCGCCCGTCGTGCCGGTCGAGGCCTACGGCGTCACGCTGCGGGTCGTCGCGTCGGACCTGCTGCCGTGGCACCCCGGTCGTTGCGCGGAGCTCCGCGTCGGCGACTGGCCGGTCGGCCACGCGGGCGAGCTGCACCCGAAGGTGATCGAGGCGCTGGGCCTGCCCAAGCGGACCGTGGCGTTCGAGCTCGACCTCGACGCACTCCCGCTGGACGACCACCGCCCGGCCCCGATGGTGTCGGCCTACCCGCCGGTGCTGCTGGACGTCGCGCTCGTCGTGCCGGACTCCGTGCCGGTGCAGTCCGTGTCCGAGGTGCTCGGCGCGTCCGCGGGCGAACTGCTCGAGGACATCCGCCTGTTCGACGTCTACACCGGCGAGCAGGTCGGCGAGGGCAAGAAGTCGCTGGCGTACTCCTTGCGCTTCCGCGCCCCCGACCGGACCTTGACGGTCGAGGAGGCGACCGCGGCCCGTGACGCCGCCGTCGCCGCCGCCGCGGAACGTCTGGGTGCGGCTCTGCGCACCTGACCTGCCTGACAAGCGGGGGAGCCTTCCTGAAGCTGAGCTGAAGGAAGGCTCCCCTCGTCACGATCTCGCGACATCAAGTTAGCTCGATCGGTTGAGTCCCGGAGATCGGGATTTGGGATCAAACCAGCAGGTGGTAGCCCTGCGTAGCTGTCAAGGTGCCAAAGGTCCCTCATTACAAGGGGAAATCGGCGCCCGTCGAACGCTTGCGCAGTACGTGAAGCTTCTCCAAGATTGGCGACGCGGCCCGCTAGGGCCGAGGGGCGAAGCGATGAACCACCGGGCGAGTTTGGTCGCCGGTCCGGTGGGGAGCTAGAGGCGAACCCACCGCCTGGGAGCAACAACTCTGGAGAGTTGCGCCATGCGTAGTCTGGGTCCGCGCCTTGAGATCGCCGTGTCCATGACGATTCTCATGGTCGGCGCGGCCGTCGTGGCGGCCATGCATCTCACGTGGCCCGAGCAGCAGCTCCCCGCGATGGCGTACTCCGTGAGCAGCGGCGAGTCCGGCATGCAGCAGCTGAAGCCGTTTGAAATCAACGACATCTCGGGCGCTCCGGTGGAACTCACACCAGGCGCCGTCGGCCAGCGCACCGTGCGGCTGTCGAACCCGAACAGCCGCGACATCATCGTCGAGAGCCTCTCCGCGGTGCCCGGTCAGCCGCTCGACGCCACGCAACAGCGCGTCGCGGACTGCCCGGCAGGCGTGCTGAGCGTGGTGCCGCTCAAGGACATCGTGGCGATCCCCGCCGGAGGCGCGGTCGAGGTCGTCATGAAGGTCGAGGTCGCCAAGGACGTTCCGGCCGCGTGCGCCGAGCTCGTCTTCCCGCTCACCTACTCGGGCCGCGCGAAACACGGCTAGCGAGCCGTTCCACTAAAGGTGCTTCAACGCCTCACGCCGTGACAACGGCGACAGTCCCGGACGTGCGTCGACAAAGGTCCGCACCCACCCCGGCTCGGTCTTCGCGTACTCCCGCAACGCCCATCCGATCCCCTTGCGCAGGAAGAAGTCGGGGTCGGCGATGTTCGCGTCGACACACGCCGTCAGCAGCTCGTCGTCGGTGGCCGACTTGAACCCCAGCTGGCAGATGACAGATGTCCGACGGCGCCACTTGTCCGGATCGACCGACCACTCGAGCATCAACGGCCGCAGCACCTCCGGGTGCGAGCGCAGCAGCGGCCCGACCCGCTTCGAGGCGATCTCGTCCACGTAGTCCCACCACGCCCCGGTCACGATCATCTCGTCGAACCACGGCATCAGCTCCAGGTCCTGAAACCGGCGATCCCCGCTCAACGCCAGCGCCACGTACCGCTCCTCGCGATACGCCGCCTCCCGCCACAACGTCTGCACGACGTCGAGCCAGACCTCGCGCGAGTCCAGGCGCGGCAACGACCGCAGCAACGTCACCCGCCCCGGCTTCTGCACGCCGAGGAACGGCATGTCGGACTTCATGTACGCCTGCATCTCCGGCGCCTTGCGGGAGTCGGCCAAGGACTCGAGCCCGGTTCGGACCGCATCGATGAACGAAGCCTTGGAGGTCACGGGAGGCACGGTATAGCGTGACGCTCACGCCGCCGCTGCAAACGATTTCAGTGCGGAGGCTGATCATGGCCGGTTCCCGGCGGAACTTCTTCAAGGTGTCCGGACTCGCGGCGGCGGGCCTGCTCGTCCACGGCACCGCGCACGCGGCAGATCCGTGGGACGAGGTGCCGCAGATCCTCGCGCGCATCAAGCCACCCACGTTTCCCGACCGGACCTTCGACGTCACCGCGTACGGCGGCAAGGCGGACGGCAAGACCGACAACACCGCCGCGTTCAAGAAAGCCATCGAGGCGGCGAACGCGCAGGGCGGCGGCAAGGTCGTCGCCAAGGGCGGTGTCTTCCTGACCGGTGGCATCACGCTGCTGAGCAACGTGAACCTCCAGGTCGACAAGGGCGCCACGATTCGTTTCAGCCCGGACCCGAAGAAGTACCTGCCGCTCGTCGAGACCCGTTGGCAGGGCATCGAGTGCATGAACTTCCAGGCGTTCGTCTACGCGAACAAGGCGACGAACATCGCGGTCACCGGCGGTGGCACGCTCGACGGCCAGGGCCAGACCTGGAAGCCGTGGGGCAGCGGGGGAAGCTCGTGGAGCCAGCTGCAGAAATGGGGCGAGCAGGGCACCCCGGTCGCGCAGCGCAAGCTCGGCGAGGGCCACAAGCTGCGGCCGAACCTGATCCAGTTCGTGTCCTGCGAGAACATCCTGATCAGCGGCATCACCATCGAACGTCCGCCGATGTGGAGCGTGCACCCGGTGAGGTCGCGCAACATCACCGTCGACGGTGTCACGGTCAACAGCCGTGGCGGCGGTGGCAACAACGACGGCGTCGACCCGGAGTGCTGCACCGACGTGCACATCAGGAACTCCACGTTCAACACCGGCGACGACTGCATCGCGATCAAGTCCGGTCGCGACGTGGACGGTCGCCGGGTGAACCTGCCGTCGCAGAACATCGTGATCGAGAACAACACGTTCGTCTTCTCCAACCGCGGCGCGATCTGCATCGGCAGCGAGGCTTCCGGCGGCGCGCGCAACGTCTACGCGCGCAACTGCCGGGTCAACCCGGCCAACAGCGCCGACCAGCTCTGGTACGCGGTGTTCATCAAGACCAGCAAGTACCGCGGCGGCACGATCGAGAACATCCACTTCCGCGACATCACCGCGAACAAGCTGACCAAGTCGCCGGTGTTCATCACGCTGAACTACAGCGGTTCCGGTAACTCCGGACCGGTCGTTAACCCGACTGTCCGAAACATGACGTTCGAACGGCTTACCGTTGCGGGCTCAAAGGAGTACGCGGTGGAGATCGACGGCCTTTCGGGCTCAAAAGTGAGCAACATCATTGTGTCGAACTCGAAGTTCACCGGCATCGCCAAGGACGGCAACAAGCTGACGAACACGCAGAACATCACTTTCCCCGGCACGACGGTGAACGGAAAGTCCGGGTGATCCCACTACAGTTCGCGTTCATGCGCGTGCTGATGGTTGTGGTGGCGCTCGTGCTCGGCAGCATGAGCGCCACCAAGGCGGAAACGGCGGATTTCCTTGATCTGCCGTTACTCAACGGGGACGGCGAGCAGCGCGGTGGCGTGCACCCGCGGCTGCCGGCGGACCGGATCGCACTCGAGCAGTTGCTCGACAGGCATCGTGGCAACCATGTCGCGCCGAACCGGTACAAGGCGCTGCTGTCGCATTACTGGGTGACGCGCGCCGCGGCCGACGCGGGCGTGAACCTCGACGACTGGGATCCGCAGCGGTCCGCCGAGCACAACCGCGCGACCATCTTCGCGGTGTACGACTTCTACGCCCGGCTCTACGTGCAGCACCCGGACACGTTGCGGTGGATGGGGTTCGCGAACATCGGCGCGCCCGCGTTCGCCGCGGGCATGCTCGACTTCGGCACACTGCCCGAGTTCCGGTTCTTCGCCTCGATGCTGATGTCCATGCAGAAGCACATCTTCATGGACCTCGGTGCGATGCACGCCGCCTACCTCGCCGGGGGAATCCAGGCCGTGGAGGAGATGCGCGACGCCGGGCTGATCGACGCGGACGTCACCGCCGCGTGGCGTGAGCCGGCGCGGGCGGTGATGGCGTTCTCCTCCCGCGAGCAGAACCTGGTGGTGGCCCAGCAGTTCAACCGGATGCGCGCCAGGCTGCTGCCACCCGGCGAGGTGGTGACCTACGCGATCACCGTCGCCGGGCCGATGCCGGTACCGGGCGGGAAGACCCCGGCGCGGTACCGGCCGTTGTTCGGCGGGCCGTTACCCGCGTCCAACTACGCGGATCAGCAGGCGCGCTGGGACTTCCTGAGCAAGGACACCGTGCCCGCCTACGAGCGGCTGAGCCCGGAGGTCGTGCGGAGCATCGTGACGCGGCCGTTCGCGGACCGTGTCGCGGAGTACCGCGCCACGGCCCGCCTGCTCGATCTGATCCTCCCGTTCAGGAGTGCCGGACTCCCGACCGCAACTCGCTGAGCACCGTGAGCCGGTCCTCCTCGAGGATGCGGCGGGTGGTGACCCGGTCGGGGTAGCAGCGCATGAACATGTTGGTGAAGTGCGTGCCGTAGTGGATGACGTCGTCACCGTGCGGGTCGTCCAGCGGGCGCACCACGGCCTCGAAGTTGGGCTCGTGGAAGTACGCCATGGTGAACCGTTCGCGGTTGTTCAGCAGCACCTTGTGCGGTGTGGACAGCAACTGTCCGCCGGTCAGGAACTGCAGGATGTCGCCGGGGAACACGGTGAAGACGTGCTGGACGGGCTCGACGAAGTTCCAGCCCTTCGCGTCCTGGAAGCAGCCGGCGGCGGACTCGTCCGGCAGCCAGTTGCGCGGCCGTTCCTCGCCCTCGATCGGCGGGCGGACGTAGAGACCGCCGACGTCGTCCTGTGCGGCCAGGACGAGCATGCCGTAGTCGGTGTGGGCGCCGATGCCACGGTCGACCGTCTCGGACTTGGTGGGGAAACGCAGCACCCGCATGTGGTGCCAGCCGTCGGCGGTCAGCTTCGTGAACGTGTCGATCTCCAGCCCGAACCCGAGCGCGGTGAGCTGCAGGATCCGCTCACCGGAACTGCCGAGCATCGCCATGAACTCCTGCATGGCGTCGCGGTAGAGGTTGTCCGGCCACGGCACCGGCCCGTGACACGGCCACTTGTCGACGACCCGCGAGTCGTCGAGGGAGACGTCCTTGCAGACGGTGAAGATCTCCGAGTAGTCGGCGACGCCGTCGGTGACCTCCTCGCCCGACGCGATGTAGCCGGCGTACGTCAGGTCGCTGACCAGGCGTGACTTCTGTTCCAGGGATAAACCGTGGAAGAATCTCCTGCTTGCTGCCATGGCGTCTTCGGTGGTGCGGTCCTGCACAGCGTCCGTTGCGATCTGCAGAATCCCGTCGGCCTGCCACGCTGCGATGAGCTGGCGGCCGAGCTCGACGTCGTCGTCCGAGCCGGTGATGATCTCGGGCAAACGGAAGGTGCGTAGTTCGGTCATGGCCCAACGAACGAACTTTTGGGACATGGGGTTCATATTTCGTTCGCGCGTGGAATCGCATTCGTCTCGGTAGGCTTCCGCACATGACGTCGTACGACTACGACCTCGTCGTCATCGGCTCCGGCCCCGGCGGGCAGAAGGCGGCCATCGCCGCGGCCAAGCTGGGCAAGCGGTCGCCATCATCGAACGCGGGCAGATGCTCGGCGGCGTCTGCGTGAACACCGGCACCATCCCGTCCAAGACGCTGCGCGAGGCGGTCGTCTACCTCACCGGCATGAGCCAGCGCGAGCTGTACGGCGCGAGCTACCGCGTCAAGGAGAAGATCACGCCCGCCGACCTGCTGGCCCGCACCCAGCACGTCATCGGCAAGGAGATCGACGTCGTCCGCTCGCAGCTGATGCGCAACCGCGTCGACCTGCTACACGGCACGCCCGCTTCGTCGACGCGCACACCGTTGCGGTCGAGGAACCACCGCGGCGAGCGCAGTCGATCGTCAGCGGCGATACATCGTCATCGCCACCGGCACCAAGCCGCCCGGCCGTCGGGCGTCGAGTTCGACGAGGACCGGGTGCTCGACTCCGACGGCATCCTCGACCTCAAGACCATTCCGACGTCGATGGTGGTCGTCGGCGCCGGCGTGATCGGCATCGAGTACGCGTCGATGTTCGCCGCGCTCGGCACCAAGGTCACCGTCGTCGAGAAGCGCGACGACGATGCTGGACTTCTGCGACCCCGAGATCGTCGAGGCGCTGAAGTTCCACCTGCGCGACCTGGCGGTGACGTTCCGCTTCGGCGAGGAGGTCACCGCCGTCGACGTCGGCCGACGGCGGCACCGTCACGACGCTGGCCAGCGGCAAGCAGATCCCGGCCGAGACCGTGATGTACTCCGCCGGGCGGCAGGGCCAGACCGAGCACCTCGACCTGGCCGCCGCCGGGCTGGAGGCCGACGACCGCGGCCGCATCTTCGTCGACGACAACTACCAGACCAAGGTCGACCACATCTACGCCGTCGGCGACGTCATCGGCTTCCCCGCGCTGGCCGCGACGTCGATGGACCAGGGCCGGCTCGCCGCCTACCACGCGTTCGGCGAGCCCTGCAAGGGCATGACCGAGCTGCAGCCGATCGGCATCTACTCGATCCCCGAGGTGTCCTACGTCGGCGCCACCGAGGTCGACCTGACGAAGGACTCGATCCCCTACGAGGTCGGGGTGTCGCGCTACCGCGAGCTGGCCCGCGGCCAGATCGCCGGCGACTCCTACGGCATGCTCAAGCTGCTGGTCTCCACCGAGGACCTGCAAGCTGCTCGGCGTGCACATCTTCGGCACCAACGCCACCGAGATGGTGCACATCGGCCAGGCGGTGATGGGCTGCGGCGGCACCGTCGAGTACCTGGTCGACGCGGTGTTCAACTACCCGACGTTCTCCGAGGCCTACAAGGTCGCCGCGCTGGACGTGATGAACAAGCTGCGCGCGTTGGACCGCTTCACCGTCCTCTAACCCCTCTCCCACACTTGGTTGGTTTGGAGCGAAAGGCACGTTCGCGCCATCTGGCCGCACCAACGTGCCTTTCGCTCCCAACGCCGACCCAGGCTGGTTCGGCGGGCAGCGAACTATCGTTATTGGACGAAAAGCACGTTCGTACGAAATGGCCGTACGAACGTGCTTTTCGCTCAGGATGCAAGGGTGCTGGGGTGGCGAGCGGTGGACCGGCTCAGCGGCCGGTGAGACCGGCCTCGTGGGCCACGATGGCGGCTTGCACGCGGTTGGCGCACCCCAGCTTGGGCAGGATCCGGCTGATGTGCGCCTTCACCGTGCCGGTCGCCATGTAGAGACGCTCACCGATCTCGGTGTTGGACAGCCCTTCGCCGACGAGCTGGAGCACCGTGCGTTCGGCCTCGGTGAGCGTGTCGATCTTGTCGCGCGCCGCCGGTCCGTTGTCCGGCGCGCTCAGGTGCTTCTCGATCAGGCGCCTGGTGATCTGCGGGGCGAGGATGGGCTCACCGTTCGCCGCCTTGCGGACGGCGTTGATCAGGTCCTGCGGCGGGGTGTCCTTGAGCAGGAACCCGGTCGCGCCCGCCTGCATCGCCTGCGCCACGTAGGAGTCCTCGCCGAACGTCGTGAGCATGACGACGTTCGTGCTGCCGGCGATCTGCCCCGCCGCACTGAGTCCGTCCCCGCCAGGCATACGGATGTCGAGCAACGCCACGTCGATCGTGTGCGCGCGGCACAGTTCGACTGCCTGTTTGCCGTCGCTCGCCTCGGCCACCACGGTGATCTCGGGGTCGTTCTCCAGGATCAGCCGGATGCCGGCGCGCATCAGCGTCTCGTCGTCGGCGATGAGAACTCGGATCACACCACGCACCCTACGGTCGCTCCTGCTCTTTCGAGATGAGCTTGCCGTTCCGGAAGCACAACTTGTAGCGCGACGACTCGTCGTGCGACGTGCGGTAGCGCGAACACCCGTCGACCCCGAGCTGCCCGATCCCGAACTCGTCCATGATCTCTTCCTCGGTGGCGACCTGCACCTTCAGCGAGTCGAAGTACGGCGCGGTCATCTGCGCCGGGTTCAGCAGGGTGAAGGTCAGCAGCACGATCAGCGCTCCGATGATCGGCAGCAACGACAGGATGCCGAGGCACCCGCCGCCGAGGACCCTGGGCACCGTCAGCACCTCGGCCGCGAGTGGCGGCGGTACCTCCTTGACCTCGGCGACGGGCAGCTCCGCCTGCGCGGCCGGGTGCAGTGGGATGTCCGCCGCCACCCGGAACCCGCCCTCGACCGGCGGGCCCCGCGCTGAACGCACCGCCGAGCAGGCCGACCCGTTCCTCCAGCCCGATCAGGCCGCGCCGGGTGCCCTTGCCGGGCATCGTGTCCGTCGGACCGTTCACGCACCTGGATCCTTACGCGTCCACTGTGGACGCCGACCTGCACCCGCGCGCGTGCCTTGGGGGCGTGCTTGTGCACGTTGGTCAGCGCTTCCCGTACCACCCGGTGCACCGCGCGCCGGACCCTGGGATCGGCCTCGCGCAGGTCGTCGCCGGACCAGTCGAGCGTGACGGTGATCCCGGCGTCGACCGAGCTCTCCACCAGGTTCGAGATGTCCGTGCGGGTGCCGGTGTCCTCGTCGAGCGACTCCGGCTCGGGGTTCGTCCGCAGCACGCCGAGGATGTCCCGCAGCTCCGCCATCGCGACCGACGACGTGGTGCGGATCAGCTCGGCCTGCTCGTGCAGCTGCGGGGCCTTCGTGGCGGTCGCGAGCTCCAGCGCGCCGGCGTGGATGGAGATGAGGCTGAGCCGGTGGCCGAGCATGTCGTGCATCTCGCCCGCGATGTGCGCCCGTTCCTCGGACCGGGCCGCCCCGGCCGTCAACGCCCGTGCTCGTTCCAGGTACTCGTTGCGCTCCTGCAAAAGTCGCACCATCGGCCTGCGCCGCCCGAGCAGCATCCCCGAGACGGCCGGGAAGATCACGAGGAACAGCGCCCCGAACACCGAGCCGAGCGCGGTCTCGATCAGAGGGGTCGCCCGCACACTCGGCTGCACGAAGCCGAACGCGGTCTGCAGGACCGCCGTCACGCCCGAGCAGCGCCCACAGCCTGCCGAGCCTCGTGATCCGCCGGGAAGCGGTGAAGACGACGAACGTCGTGGTGGCCATCGCGAAGAGGTTGTTGACCGCGTAGAGCGGACCGGTGAGCAGCAACGCGAGCTCCGGCCTTCGTGGCGCCAGCCACACGAGTCCCGCGATCCACAGTGCCGAGGCGACGGTGAACACCGGGTGGGGGACCGGGGCCAGCGGGGCGACCAGCGGGACCAGGCCCACCAGGAAGGCGAGCAGCGGCCAGACGACGTCGCGGATCTTCACCGGAGCATCTTCGCCGTGGCCGGTGGTCGTCGCACAGCGCCACCCGGCCGGGATCGGATGGCCAGGTGGCCACGCTCACGTAAGGGTGTCCTTACCTGAGCTCCTGTGTTTCGATCGAGTTACCCACCTGTTGAGTGGTTTTGCATGACCGTGCATAATCATGCGTATGACAGTGAGGATCGCGGTAGCCGGTGCCAGCGGGTACGCGGGGGGCGAGCTGCTGCGCCTGCTGCTGGGCCACCCCGACGTCGAGATCGGCGCGCTGACCGCGGGCGGCAACGCCGGCACACGCTGCTCGAGCACCAGCCGCACCTGCTGCCGCTGGCCGACCGCGTGCTCCTGGAGACGACCGCCGAGACCCTTGCAGGGCCACGACGTCGTCTTCCTCGCGCTGCCGCACGGTCACTCGGCCGAGCTCGCCGGCGCAACTCGGCGACGACACCGCTGGTGATCGACTGCGGCGCGGACCACCGGCTGACCAGACGCGGACGACTGGCAGCGCTGGTACGGCGGCGAGCACGCGGGCACCTGGCCGTACGGCCTGCCCGAGCTCCCCGGCCAGCGCGAGCAGCTCGCCGGCGCCAAGCGGATCGCCGTCCCCGGCTGCTACCCGACGGTGTCCTCGCTCGCGCTCGCGCCCGCGTGCCGCCGACCTCATCGAGCCCGAGGTCGTGGTCGTCGCGGTGTCCGGCACGTCCGGCGCGGGCAAGTCGCTCGAAGACGAACCTCCTCGGGCTCGGAGGTGATGGGCTCGGCCAGCGCGTACGGCGTCGGCGGCGCCCACCGGCACACCCCCGAGATCGTGCAGAACCTCTGAGCGCCGCGGCCGGCCGATCAAGGTCAGTCGTTCACGCCGGTCCTCGCGCCGATGCCGCGCGGCATCCTCGCCACCTGCACCGCGACGCTGCGAGCCGGCGACGCGAAGACGTGCGCGAGGTCTACGAGAAGGCCTACGCCGACGAGCCGTTCGTCCACCTGCTGCCCGAGGGCATCTGGCCGACGACCGGCGCCGTGCTCGGCTCGAACGCCGTCCAGCTGCAGGTCACCGTCGACGAGGACCTGGACCGGCTCGTGGTCGTGGCCGCCATCGACAACCTCGACCAAGGGCACCGCGGGTGCCGCCGTCCAGTGCATGAACCTCGCGCTCGGCCTGCCGGAGACCACCGGCCTGTCGACCGTGGGAGTCGCACCGTGAACCGCGACAAGGGCGTCACCGGACCTCAGGGCTTCCGGGCCGCCGGGATCGCCGCCGGGCATCAAGGAGTCCGGCGCTCTCGACCTGACCCTCGTCGTGAACGACGGGCCGCAGGACGCCGCCGCCGGTGTCTTCACCACGAACAAGGTGAAGGCCGCGCCGGTGCTGTGGTCCCAGCAGGTGATCGGGTCGCGACGACTCACCGCGGTCGTGCTCAACTCCGGCGGCGCCAACGCGTGCACCGGCCCCGAGGGCTTCCAGGACACGCACGCCACCGCCGAGAAGGTCGCCGAGGTGCTCGGCACCGGCGCGATCGACGTCGCGGTCTGCTCCACCGGCCTGATCGGCGAGCGCCTGCCGATGGACAAGATCCTCACCGGCGTCGAGACAGGCCGCGAAGGAGCTGGCGACGCCGCAGAAGCTGCCGGTCTCAACGCCGCCACCGCCGTGATGACCACGGACACCGCCCCAAGCAGTCGTGGAAGGCCATCCGAGCAGGGCTGGTCGGTCGGCGGCTTCGTCAAGGGCGCGGGCATGCTCGCCCCGAACATGGCCACGATGCTGTCGGTCATCACCACCGACGCCGTGATCAGCGGCGAGACACGCTCGACGCGGCTCTGCGTGCGGTCACCGCAAGACGTTCGACCGTCTCGACGTCGACGGCGGCACGTCCACGAACGACACCGTGCTCGTGCTGGCGTCCGGCGCGTCCGGGGTCGAGCCCTCGGTCGAGGACTTCGCGGCGCTGCTGACCGAGGTCGCGGGTGACCTGGTCAAGCAGCTGCAGGGCGACGCCGAGGGCGTGACCAAGGAAATCAGCATCACGGTCAGGCGCGCCGCGACCGAGGCCGAGGCCGTCGCAGGTCGGCACGGACCGTCGCCGAGGACAACCTGGTGAAGACCGCGTTGTTCGGCTCGCGACCCCAACTGGGGCCGGATCGCGATGGCGCTGGGCCGCGCGGACGCCGAGATCGACCCGGACGAGCTGCAGCATCACGATCAACGGCGTCTCGCTGTTCCGCAACGGAACCCGCGACCGCGACCGCGCGAGGCCGACCTGTCCGGCCGGAGATCGAGATCGTCATCGACCTCAACGTCGGCGACGCCGAGGCCACGATCCTGACCACCGACCTGTCGCACGACTACGTCGAAGAGAACAGCGCGTACTCCTCATGAACGCACGCAGGAGAAGGCGGCGGTCCTCGTCGAGGCGCTGCCGTGGCTGCAGCGGTTCCACGGCGCGCTCGTCGTCGTCAAGTACGGCGGCAACGCCATGATCGACGACGAGCTGAAGCAGGCCTTCGCCGCAGGACATGGTGTTCCTGCGGCTCTGCGGCCTGCACCCGGTCGTCGTGCACGGCGGCGGCCCGCAGATCAACGTCGATGCTCGACAAGCTCGGCATCCACAGCGAGTTCCGCGGCGGCCTGCGGGTCACCACGCCCGAGGCCATGGACGTCGTCCGGATGGTGCTGGTCGGCCAGGTCGGCCGCGAGCTCGTCGGCCTGATCAACGCAGCACGGCCCGTACGCGGTCGGCATCTCCGGCGAGGACGCGCACCTGTTCACCGCGACGCGCCGCGGCGCGATCGTGGACGGCGAAGCAGGTCGACATCGGCCTGGTCGGCGACGTCATCGAGGTCAACCCGGACGCGGTGCTCGACATCGTGCGCGCGGGCCGCATCCCGGTCGTCTCGTCGGTCGCGCCGGACGTCGACGGCGTGGTGCACAACGTGAACGCGGACACCGCGGCGGGCGCGCTCGCCGTGGCGCTGGGCGCGGAGAAGCTCGTCGTGCTGACCGACGTCGAGGGCCTGTACTCGGACTGGCCGGACAAGTCGTCGCTGCTGAACCAGATCGAGCGCGCGACGAGCTGGAGAAGATGCTGCCGCGCCTGGACAGCGGCATGGTCCCGAAGATGGAGGCCTGCCTGCGCGCGGTGCGCGGCGGTGTTCCGCAGGCGCACGTGATCGACGGCAGGCTGGCGCACTCGGTGCTGCTCGAGGTCTTCACCTCCGACGGTGTCGGAACGATGGTCCTGGCGGATGACGACACGTGAACGACCAGCGCGGTGGCAAGCCGTCCATGATGGACAACTACGGCACACCGCAGCTCACGCTGGAGCGCGGCGAGGGCGCGTACGTCTGGGACGCCGACGGCAACCGCTACCTCGACCTGGTCGCCGGCATCGCGGTCAACGCGCTCGGCCACGCGCACCCGGCGATCGTCGACGCGGTGACGGAGCAGATCGCGCAAGCTCGGCCACACCTCGAACCTCTACGTCAACCGAGCCCGCGCTGACGCTGGCCGAGCGACTGCTCGACCTGTCGCGGGCGATGCCGGGCAAGGTGCTCTTCTGCAACTCCGGCGCCGAGGCGAACGAGGCGGCGCTGAAGATGTCGCGGCGCACCGGCCGCACGAAGATCGTCGTCGACCGACGGCGGCTTCCACGGCCGCACGATGGGCGCGCTCACGCTGACCGGCCAGCCCGGCCAAGCGTACGCCGTTCGAGCCGCTGCTCCCTGGGGTCACGCACATCCCGTTCGGTGACGTCGGCGCGCTCGAGGCCGCGGTCGACGACGAGACGGCCGCGTTCATCGTCGAGCCGATCCAGGGCGAGCAGGGCGTCGTCGTCCCGCCGGACGGGCTACCTGCAGGCGGCCCGCGAGATCACCGCCACGCACGGCGCGCTGCTGATCCTCGACGAGGTGCAGACCGGTGTCGGCCGCCTCGGCACGTGGTTCGCGTTCCAGCAGGCCGGGATCGTGCCGGACATCATCACCCTGGCCAAGGGGCTCGGCGGCGGCCTGCCGCTCGGCGCGTGCATCGGCTTCGGTGCGGCGGCCGACCTGTTCAAGCCCGGCCATCACGGCACCACGTTCGGCGGCAACCCGGTGTGCTGCGCCGCCGCGCTCGCCGTGCTCGACACGATCGCCGCCGAAGGCCTGCTCGAGCACGCCTCGTCCGTGGGCAAGGAGATCGCCGCCGGTGTCGAGGCGCTGCACCACCCGCTGATCTCCGGCGTGCGGGGAGCCGGTCTGCTGCTCGGCGTCATGCTGCGCGAGGCGGTCTCGGCGAAGGCCGCGGCGGCCGCGCAGAAGGCCGGATACCTGATCAACCCCATCCAGCCCGACGTCATCCGGCTGGCGCCGCCGCTGATCCTGGACGAATCCGACGCGCAGTCCTTCGTCGCCGCGCTGCCGACCTTCTTTGAGGAGCAGTCGTGACCTTGCGGCACTTCCTGCGGGACGACGACCTGACGACCGACGAGCAGTCGGCCGTGCTCGACCTCGCCGACGCCTACAAGGCCGACCGGTTCACCGCGAAGCCGTTGGCGGGCCCCAAGTCCGTCGCGGTGATCTTCGAGAAGAACTCGACGCGCACCCGGTTGTCGTTCGAGGTCGGCATCGCCCAGCTCGGCGGCAACCCGGTGATCATCGACGGTCGCTCGATGCAGCTCGGCCGCGAGGAGACCATCGAGGACACCTCGCGGATCCTGTCCGGGTACGTCGACGCCGTGGTGTGGCGGACGTTCGCACAGGCGCGCATGGAAGCCATGGCCAGCGTGTCGCGCATTCCGGTCGTCAACGCGCTGACCGACGAGTTCCACCCGTGTCAGGTGCTCGCGGACCTTCAGACGATTCGCCGCCGTTACGGCAAGTTGGCCGGATTGACCTTGACCTACCTGGGCGACGGCGCCAACAACATGTCGCACTCGCTGCTGCTCGGCGGTGCCACGGCGGGCATGCACGTCCGCATCGGCGCGCCGGCCGTCGTTCGTGCCGAACCCGCAGTTCCTGGAGGACGCCAAGAAGCGTGCCGCGGAGACCGGCGGTTCGGTCTCGTTGATCACCGACCCGCGTGGCGTCGGTCGACGGCGCGGACGTGCTGGTCACCGACACGTGGACGTCGATGGGCCAGGAGAACGACGGCAAGGACCGGGTCGGCCCGTTCCGCCCGTACCAGGTGAACGCGGACCTGCTGGCCGCCACCGGCAAGCCGGACTCGACCGTGCTGCACTGCCTTCCGGCCCACCGCGGCTGGGAGATCACCGACGAGGTGCTCGACGGTCCGCAGTCGCTGGTGTGGCACGAGGCCGAGAACCGCCTGCACGCCCAGAAAGCACTGCTGGTGTGGTTGCTGGAGCAGTCGTCATGACCCGCACCGCACGCCAGGGCCGCATCATCGAGATGGTCAGCCAGCTCGTCATCCGCAGCCAGTCCGAACTGGCGAAACTGCTTGCCGCGGAAGGCATCGACGTCACGCAGGCCACGTTGTCGCGCGACCTCGACGAGCTGGGCGCGGTGAAGCTGCGCGGTCCTGACGGCGGCGCTCCGGTCTACGTGATCCCCGAGGACGGCAGCCCCGTGCGTGGCGTCCAGGGCGGCACCACGCGGCTGGCGCGCGTGCTCGGCGAGCTGCTGGTCTCCACCGACTCGTCGGGCAACCTCGCCGTGCTGCGCACTCCGCCCGGTGCCGCGCAGTTCCTGGCCTCGCGCGCTGGACCGGGCGGCGTTGCACGAGGTCGTCGGCACGATCGCGGGTGACGACACGATCATGGTCGTGGCCCGCGAGCCGATGACCGGGTTCCGAGCTCGCCGACCGGATCGCCGCGCTGTCGTCCGGTGACGTCGATGAATGAGCCCGTGCACGCCGTCCTGACGTTCGACGGCGGCGTGCCGGTCGCGGTGGACGGCGAGACTGTCACTCTCTCCGAGGCCGTGCGCGAGCTCAACTTCCGTGCGGGCGTGGTTCGGTCGAGCCTGGGATCGGTGGCGCTGCGGGTGGCGCGGATGGCTTTGGCGTCCGGTTCCGGCGAGGTCGACATCTCGTTGCACGAGGGCCGCGTGGTGGGGCTGGTCGCCCGTTCGGAAGAATCCCTTTACTTCGCTAGCTGAGAGTTGATCTGCAATGAGTTCTTTGTGGGGTGGCCGCTTCGAGTCGGGGCCCGCCGAGGCGATGGCCCGCCTGTCGCTGTCGACGCACTTCGACTGGCGTCTCGCGCCGTACGACATCGCGGGCTCGCGCGCGCACGCCCGCGTGCTGCACGCCGCCGGTCTGCTCACCGACGACGAGCTCGCCGGGATGCAGAAGGCGCTGGACGAGCTGCTGGCCGACGTCGAGTCCGGCGCGTTCACGCCGGTGCTGGAGGACGAGGACGTCCACACGGCACTGGAGCGCGGCCTGATCGATCGGGCAGGCGTCGACCTGGGCGGCAAGCTGCGCGCGGGCCGTTCCCGCAACGACCAGGTCGCCACCCTGTTCCGGATGTGGCTGCGCGACGGCGCCCGCCGGGTCGCCGCGGGCGTGCTCGACGTCGTCGACGCGCTGGCCGCGCAGTCCGCCTCGAACTTCGGCGCGGTCATGCCGGGCCGCACGCACCTGCAGTCCGCACAGCCGGTTCTGCTCGCGCACCACCTGCTGGCCCACGCGCACGCGTTGCTGCGTGACGTCGACCGCCTGCACGACTGGGACAAGCGCGCCGCGTTCTCGCCCGTACGGCTCGGGTGCGCTGGCCGGGCTCGTCCCTGGGGCTGGACCCGGCCAAGGTCGCCGCCGACCTCGGCTTCTACGCGCCCGTCGAGAACTCCATCGACGGCACCGCCTCCCGCGACTTCGCCGCCGAGATCGCGTTCGTGCTGGCGATGATCAGCGTGAACCTGTCGCGGATCGCCGAAGAGGTCATCATCTGGACGACCGCGGAGTTCAGGTTCGCGGTGCTGGACGACGCGTGGTCCACCGGCAGCTCGATCATGCCGCAGAAGAAGAACCCGGACGTCGCCGAGCTCGCACGCGGCAAGTCCGGCCGCCTGATCGGCAACCTGGCCGGGCTGCTGGCGACCCTGAAGGCGCAGCCGTTGGCCTACAACCGGGACCTGCAGGAGGACAAGGAGCCGCTGTTCGACTCGGTCGAGCAGCTGGAGATCCTGCTGCCGGCGTTCGCGGGCATGGTCGGCGACCCTTGCGTTTCGACGTCGAACGCATGGCCTCGCTGGCACCCGCCGGGTTCACACTGGCCACGGACATCGCGGAATGGCTTGTGCGTCAAGGCGTTCCGTTCCGCGTGGCGCACGAGGCCGCCGGTGCGTGCGTTCGCGCGGCCGAGTCTCGCGGCGTGGGCCTCGAAGACCTGACCGACGCCGAGTTCGCTCGAGATCTCGCCTTCTCTGACGCCCGAGGTGCGCTCCGTGCTCACCGTCGAGGGCTCGATCGCCTCCCGCAACGCCCACGGCGGCACGGCACCCGAACGTGTCCGCGAACAGCTGGACGCGTTGGTGGCCAAGGCATCGGCGGCACGTGAGTTCTAGGCTGCTGACCGAGGAGGAGCTGGCGGTCGACCCGGTCGACGCCGCCAAGCTCCTCCTCGGCTCGTTCCTGGTGGCGGGCGACGTGCGCGTGCGCATCGTCGAGGTGGAGGCGTACCGGGGCGGCGACGACCCGGCCTCACACTGCTACCGCGGCAAGACACCGCGCAACGAGGTGATGTTCGGTCCGGCCGGCCATCTGTACGTGTACTTCGTCTACGGCATGCACTTCTGCGCCAACGTCGTGTCGTTGGTCGACGGTGTGCCTGGTGCGGTGCTGTTGCGCGCGGGTGAGGTTGTCGAAGGTGAGGACATCGCGTTCTCTCGACGGCCTGCCGCTCGTTCCGCGGCTGAACTGGCCAAGGGGCCCGCACGGTTGTGCAAAGTCCTTGGGCTGGACCGTTCTTCGAACGGGCTGGACCTGACCTCGGCCTCGTCTCCGGTCCGGTTGTATGCGGGGGAGCCGGTGACGGAGGTCCACTCCGGACCGCGCGTCGGGGTGGCCGTGGCGATGGACGTGCCGTGGCGGTTCTGGATCGACTCCCCGGCTGTGTCGGCCTACAAACGCGGCGGGAAACGGCAATCTAAAGTGTGAACCCCGACGATCTGGGGGATCACATGCAAGCCGAGCTGGCCGCTCTCGCGCACGACCTCGTCACCTCGATGGAACCGGGCTTCGAGTCCATCACGCTGCGGGCGTCCTGCAGCGGTGGAGGCTCCAGCCACCGGACCACGGTCGAACCGTCCGGATACGACGGGAAGCATCTCCACGATCTGGCGACGCTGGGCGCGGTCGGCCTGAAACGACCGGTCGTCTTCGAGATGCATGTCGCGGCGGACGGCACGTTCGAAGCCGTCGTCACCGAACAGATCATCCAGGCCACGGGCCACCTGCCGCCGACGTACACCGTCGTGCGGAAGCCGCGTCCGCGCGTCGCCACGCCGGTGGTCACGTCGTTGGCCGACGTCGAGGCCGTGATCGGCGCGTCGCTGCCCGCGGAGGTGCACGAGCTGTTCTCGAGTGGCATAGCGGAGGACTTCGACGACGCGACGTTGCTCGCGATCGAGGAAATCCTCGACTACCGGGAGATGCTCGCCGACATCGCTGACCGCGACCCTCAGGAGTGGCACCACCCCGTGCTGTACGTCGGTCCTCCGGGGCGGTGCGGATGGTCCAGTTCGACCCGCTGTGGGTGCCGATCGCGACCGACCCCTGGGGCGAGCACCTGTGCGTCGACCTCGCGCCCGGTCCGAACGGGCGGGTCGGCCAGCTGATCAGGCCCGCGGGAGAGATGCCTTTGGTGCATCTCGCCGACTCGGTGTCGGACTGGCTGCGTTCGCCTGATTTCCCGCACCACGAAGAACTGCAGGACCACTTCGGCGTGGCGACCGGGGGCCGGACGGCGTGGCCGCGCTGCCGTCCACGATCCAGCAGCTCTCCCTGCGCGAGCCGGGCGACCTCGACTTCGGCCTGCTCTCCCGGTTGACCTCACTGCGGCAGCTGCACATCCTGCGGGGGATGTCCGTGCGGCTCGGCGAACTCGCGCACCTGCCGTTGGAATACCTGCATGTGAGCGGGCACGAGATCGAGCTTCCGGCGTGCGAAACCCTGACCACTCTCGTGGTCCACGGTCCGCGCGTCGAACTGCCCTCGTTGCCGAATCTGCGCGTGCTCGACGTGTCCGACGCCGATGCGGATGTCGAGTCGTTGCCGCAGGTCGAGTACCTCGTGATGAACGCCGAGCAGTGGCAGCGGTGCTCGTTGACCCCCGCTGCTGCCGCGCTCACCGGCGAGTCGTCGCTGGCCCGCGCGCTCGACTGGGCTGGCGCGCGAGGTGTGGATCTGCCGCGTGAGGTGATCAGGGGACGGGCGTCAGCGTGACAGCCGCATGGTCGCGGCCACGAACTCCGCCTCCAGCACCGGATCGACCTCGAACACCAGCGGCACCGTCATATTGATCTCCTCGCCGGCCGTGAGACGTTCGACCAGCGTGTCCGCGACCTCACGCAGATCCGCGACGACCTGGTGCATCGCCTTCAACTGCTGGTCCGCGAACCGCGCCTGGATCCGTGCCGCGACACGGGCATGCGCGTCGGCGTAGCTGGTGGCGTGGATCTTGCGGGCCCACTCCAGGATCTCGTCGTAGGTCCGAACGAACAGGCCACCGAGGTGGATGATCCGCTCCGGATCGCCGGGCGTTCCCGGTGCGCCGAACGCCGCTTCCTGTGCTTGTGCCGTGAAAACCGCGTCCACCGCGACCTGGATGATCTCGCCGAGCAGGATGTTGCGGTCGCGGATCGCGTCCAGCCCGTTGCCCTGCTCGACGACGCCGTTGCGGGGCGCGTACCGCAGGAAGTGCTCCCAGTACTTGCCGTTGAGCTCGCGCAGGCCCTGCCACACCACGCCCGTGTAGAGCAGGTACTCCCAGCCCTTCGGTTTCTCGCTGGTCAGCGCGTGCACGGCCTGCGTGGTGATCGGTGTCTGCGCGGTGAACTCGGCGCGGTGCTGCGCGAGTTTCTGGGTGACGGCCTGGGCGATCACTTCCGGGGTGTGTCTGCGCAGGTCCAGGTAGCCGATGGTGGCGGCGAGACCCGGCACCGCGGTGTCGTCGATCTTGATCGGGAGCACGTACTCGCTCTGCTGCTCCAACGCGCGCGCCTGAGCCGTTGTGCGTTGATGCCGTGCCCACTTGTGCGCGACGTAGTGCCGTGACGCGAACATGAGCACGTACCGGACGCGTTTGCCGTACACGTCCGACAGGTACTCGACCAGGTCGAGGCCCCACATCTCGGCCGCTTGGTCCTCGTCGTAGAAGACGTTGACGCCCAGTTCCTTCAGGCGCTGGACGATCGGCAGGACGAGGTCCCGGTCCTCGTCGGCGAACGACGGGGCGACGTCGAAGTCGTACTCGGTCACCCCGCCATTCTGGCCGCTCCTACGTTCGGACCGTCCTGCGGTACCAGGCGTGGCGCTCGTCGACCGGCAGCGCGAAGCGGGTGATCAGGCTCGTCAGCGCCGTGCCGATGAGCAACCACAGGACCGCGGCCAGGCCCTCGTTGAAGAGCACGGCCACAGCGGGGCTGTCCGGCGTGAAGAGACCGTCCAGGCCGAGGGTGATCCCACTGGCCCAACCGGCGACGAACTGGAAGAACCCGTTACCTGCGTTCGCACTCGCCACCACTAGGAAGATGTGCACCAACAGCACGACGGCGAACGTCCAACACACGATGTCGATGACTGCACAGACGGTGCGCACCGTCCGTACCTTGCGGTAGTCGTCTCGTTCGACGATCTGCTCCTCGACAACCGGCTCGTTCACGCGCGGCATGCGCTCGGTCGGCCGGCGTAACTCCGCATCACGTGGGTCCGTCATGCCGACGGCGTACCCGCCCGGCTACCAGGTCGAAACCCGTTCGACCAGGTAGGCGACAATGGATCCGTGAGCGAGCACATCCTTGACGAACTGTCCTGGCGCGGCCTGATCGCGACGTCCACCGACCTCGACGCACTGCGGCAGGACCTGGACGGCGGCCCGCTCACGCTCTATTGCGGGTTTCGACCCGACCGCGCCGTCAGCCTGCACGCCGGGCAACCTGGTGCCGCTGCTCATGCTGTCCCGCTTCCAGCGCGCGGGGCACCGGCCGATCGTGCTGGCCGGTGGCGCCACGGGCATGATCGGCGACCCGCGCGACACCGGTGAGCGGACGCTGAACCCGCTGGACACCGTCGCCGAGTGGGCCGAGCGCATCCGCGGCCAGCTGGAGCGGTTCGTCGAGTTCGACGACTCGCCGACCGGCGCGATCGTCGAGAACAACCTCAACTGGACCGGCCAGGTCAGCCGCGCTCGAGTTCCTGCGCGACGTCGGCAAGCACTTCTCGATCAACGTCATGCTCGTCGCGGGAGACGGTGAAGCGCCGCCTCGACGTCGACGGCATGTCCTACACGGAGTTCAGCTACCTGCTGCTGCAGTCGAACGACTACCTGCAGCTGAACCGCAGTACGGCTGCCGCGCTGCAGGTCGGCGGCTCCGACCAGTGGGGCAACATCGTCGGCGGCGTCGACCTGATCCGTCGCGTCGAGGGCAGGCACGTGCACGCGCTGACCGCGCCGCTGGTCACCGACGCCGAGGGACGCAAGTTCGGCAAGTCCACCGGTGGCGGCAACGTCTGGCTCGACCCGGAGATGACCTCGCCGTACGCCTGGTACCAGTACTTCGTGAACGTCGGCGACGCCGACGTGCTCCGCTACCTGCGCCTGTTCACGTTCCTCACGCGTGAGGAGATCGACGAGCTGGAGAAGGAGACCGCGGAGAAGCCCGCACCTGCGGTCCGCGCAGAAGCGGCTCGCCGCAGGAGTTCACCGACCTGGTGCACGGTGAGCACGCCACGCAGCAGGTCATCGCCGCGAGCCGGCGCCCTGTTCGGCCGCGGCGAGCTGCGTGACCTGGACGCGGCGACGCTGGACGCGGCGATGGCCGAGGTGCCGACCGGCACGGTCCGGCTGGCCGACGAGCCGACGATCGTCGACCTGCTGGTCGCGTCCGGGCCTCGCCGAGAGCCGGGGTGCCGCGCGGCGCGCGGTGAAGGAGGGCGGTGCCTACGTGAACAACGCGAAGATCGCCGACGAGGAGTGGAAGCCGGCGAAGGACGACCTGCTGCACGGCAAGTGGCTCGTGGTGCGCCGGGGCAAGCGCAACAACGCGGGCATCCGCGTGGAGCTCTGACCTGCAGGTTCTCTGCTTCGAAGGCCGTCGGTCCCACCTGGGATCGGCGGCCTTCGGCCCTTCCTGATGTGACGGCGGCCACACTGTGCACGGGATGGGGCCTGCGATAGCTTGTTCATGGGTCCTGTACGGGGCTGCTGACCTGCGGTTTCTAAATCGCGGGTAGCTGGGTTGCCCCCGATTTGACCCTGCGTTGGCGTGCGTGTAACTTTCTCCATGTCAGCGAGGAACGGGCCGGGAACACCGGAACGGAGCGCGACGAGGGTCACGAACCAAGCTTCCACTTCTTGTGGTAGAGTGGGTGACTGCGAAACGATGAAGACCCAGCCGGTAGCTCGTCTGAGCTCAGAGGCCAAGGGCGTCGGAAGTTTCAAACCAAAAGCTTATGTACGACACAGCCTCGGATCGGTCCGCTGAATGGCGGCTCGTGATGATGAGCG
>CAVSPJ010000007.1:0-30039 GCA_963729985.1 uncultured Gemmatimonadales bacterium | reverse complement strand
CGGCGTTGTCGATCCGGATCGTGTGCCGGCCCGCCGAAATGGGCTTCGACAGCTCGAAGTCGTAATCCACCAGCTTCATCACCACGTCGGCCTCCGGCTCGGCCGCGGTGGCGCCGGCGCCTGCCGTCACCGTCAGCGGGCGGGCCATCCCCTTGGCCACATGCGGGATGCCGTCGGGCCCCGGAACCAGGCAGATCATGGCGTAATTGCCGGGCTCGAGCATTACCGTGGTACTCGAGGTGTCACCCAGCTCCGACGGGTTGGGGCCACCCTCCATCGAAATCCATTTGGGAGGCGGGCCGCCGGCCTTGAGCGCCGCCATGAAGTCGTCCATGGTCTTCCCTTCACCCAGCTTCACCAGCTGGACGTGATGGATCTGCGGCCCCCGGTTCACCAGGCGGAAGGTGGTGAGTCCGGCGGGTAGCTCGGCGGGGGCATCGAAGCTGAAATCGGTGGTGACGACGGTGACGGCTGAGGGAGCGGCGGATGCGGCGGCGGTGTCGGGATCGCCGGCCGCCGCCGGGGGCTTGTCCGAGCGACAGGATGCGAGCGCGAGCCCCGCCAGCACGGCCACCGGGACCCGGAGAACGCGGGAATGCATGAATTCCTCCAAAGGGCTTCGGGTTAGAGTACGCCGAAACTCGCGCCCTGTTACCGAGCCGTCAAGCGGCGATCGGCCGCCAGGCGTATGGCTCGATCCGTCGGCCTACGAGGCGTCCACCTTCCGGAGGAACCGCCGGACGACTCCCAGCATCGCTTCCGGGTTGTCCCAGGTAGTGATGTGCGCCGCGCCCGGATGACCTCCACCGTGGCTCCGGGCGTCAAGGATGCCGAAACGCCGGATCGTCGGCGGATCGGACTCATCGAACTCTCCCACCGTGTACAATGTGGGAACCGTGATGGTCCCGAGCAGGGGCGTGGCGTCGTAGGTCTTCAGCGTGCCGGTGATCGTGAACTCGCTCGGCCCCTGCATGTAGTTGTAGATCTGCATGTTGGCCGTCCGTATCGTACTGTCGAGGTCCGCCTCGACCGGGTGGCGCCACACGTACTTGCCGTAGAACTCCTCGAGCGCCTGCTGGTAGTCGGGCGCGTCGAAGTTCCGCTCCGCCTCTCGCAGCCGGATCGCTCGCTGGGCCGAGTCGGACAGGGTGCCCACGAGTCGTCTCGCGTTCCGCTCCCACGTCGGGATGTCGAGCGCGGCACTGGCCAGCGTCAAGCTGGCCACATGCCGGGGGTGCGCCCGGTAGTACTCGAATCCCAGGATGGTGCCCCACGAATGGCCGAGGAGATGGACCCGGTCGTAACCCAGCGCGGCCCGCAGGGAATCCAGCTCGCGCACGAAATGCGGGATGGTCATCTGCGAGGTGTCGGTCATCGGCCCTGACCTGCCACCACCCAGCTGGTCATACCGGATCACCGGCCGGTGGTCACCGAGTGCCTCGAGCGACTTCAGGTAGAAGCTGTTGTAGCCGGGTCCTCCATGGAGAAAAATCACCGGCGTGCCGGTACCCGCACCGGTCTTCTTGAACCAGATTCGGCCGTCGGGCACAGGCAGGTACGCCTCACCAGGACCGATCGCCGGAGAGCCGGCGTCCGCGGACTCGGGATTGGTGGTGGTATCCGGTGGGATGGCGCGCTTCGCGTCGCCGCACGCGACGGCGAGGAACGTGACGGCGCTCGCCACGAACACTCCACCCAACTTCCTTGTCATTGTGGATGCCCCTTCCTGGGACCACGCGGGCGGCTGCCCGAGGAGCCTATACTGAACGGCCCTCCGGCACGGCGGTGCCGGCTATCCGACCACCAAATTCAGCAGCCGATTCGCGCACGTACACCCGCTTCCGCACCTCCTTCCCCTCCGCAAACCGCCCCACCGCCGCATCCCGCATGCGCCGCCGCCACCACCGCCTCCTCGTCCGCATCCCGCGGCACCTGCACCCGCGACCGCGTCTTCCCGTTCACCTGCACCACCACCTCCACCTGGTCCTCCACCACCAGCCCCTCGTCCCACACCGGCCAGGTGGCGTCGAACACCGTCCACTGGTGCCCCAGCCGCTCCCAGCACTCCTCCGCGAAGTGCGGCGCGAACGGGGCCAGCATGATGATCAGCCCCTCCACCAGCATCCGCTGGGTGCAGCTGTCGGCCCGGAACGCGTTCACCAGCTCCATCAGCGCCGCGATGGTGGTGTTGTACCGCAGCTCCTCCATCCCCTCGGTCACCCGCTTCACCGTCTGGTGGTACTTGACCAGCACCTCGTGCCGGACCTCGTCGTCCGCCGTCGAGCTGGCAGGCGTCGCCCACCAGCGCCCAGACCTTGTCCAGGAACCGCCGCGGCCCGTTGATCCCCTCGTCGCGGAAGTCGCCGCCCTCCTGGAACGGCCCCAGGAACATCAGGTACATCCGGAAGGTGTCCGCGCCCCAGCGCGCGATGAACTCGTCGGGGACGACCACGTTGCCCCGCGACTTGGACATCTTGGCGCCGTCCTTCACGATCAGCCCGTGGGCCCGGAACCGCTTGTACGGCTCGTCGAAGTCGAGATGGCCCAGCTCGTGGAGCACCATGGTGATGAACCGCGCGTACAGCAGGTGCAGCACCGCGTGCTCGTTGCCGCCGATGTAGCTGTGCACCGGCAGCCACTTGCGGGTGAGCGCCGGGTCGAACGGCCGGTCGTCGAAGTCGGTGCTCGGGTAGCGCAGGTGGTACCACGCCGAGTCGAGGAAGGTGTCGCTCACGTCGGTCTCGCGCCGGCCGCGCTTGCCGCAGACCGGGCAGGGGACGTAGTACCACTCCTCGTGCCGCGCGAGCGGCGAGATGCCGCTGTCGTCCGGGGGGAAGTCCTCGATCAGCGGCAGCTCGACCGGCAGATCCTTTTCCGGCACCGGCACCGCGCCGTGCTTGTCGCAGTAGATGATCGGAATCGGCGGGCCCCAGTAGCGCTGGCGGGAGATGCACCAGTCGTGCAGCCGGTACTGCACCACGCCCTTGCCCGCCCCGCTCGACTCCAGCCAGCGCGGTGATCGCGGGCTTGGCCTCGGGCACCGGGAGCCCGTCGAACCGGCCGGAGTTGACCAGCACGCCGGTCTCGTTGTCGGTGTACGCCGACTCGAGCGGGGCGTCGCCTCCCTGCCCCGGCTCGGCCACGACCCGCACGACGTCGAGCCCGAACTTCCGGGCGAACTCGAAGTCCCGCTCGTCGTGCCCCGGCACCGCCATGATGGCGCCGGTGCCGTACTCCATCAGCACGTAGTCGGCGATCCAGACCGGGATCGGCTTGCTCGGTGGCCGGGTTGACGGCGTAGCCGCCGGTGAAGACGCCGGTCTTCTCCCGGTCGCCCACCTTGCGCGACACCAGGTCCTTCGACGCGGCCGCCTTGCGGTACGCCTCGACCTCCGCCCGCCGCTCCCGGGTGGTGAGCGCGTCCACCAGCGGGTGCTCCGGCGCGAGCACCATGAAGGTCGCGCCGAACAGCGTGTCGGGCCGGGTGGTGTAGACCCGGATGCCCGCGTTCTCCCCGTCGCCGTCGGCCTGGGACACCGCCCCGGCCAGCGGGAACTCGATCTCCGCCCCCTCGGACCGGCCCAGCCAGTTCCGCTGCGCCGTCGTGGTGCTGTCCGACCAGTCCATCCTGGACTTGTCGTCCAGGTCGGCCAGCAGCCGGTCGGCGTACTCGGTGATCCGGAAGAACCACTGCTCCAGGGTGCGCTGCTCCACCAGCGTGTCGCAGCGCTCGCAGTGGCCGTTGATGACCTGCTCGTTGGCCAGCACGGTCTTGTCGTTGGGGCACCAGTTGACCGCGGCGGCCTTCTTGTACGCCTTCCCCGCCTTCAGGAGCTGGAGGAAGATCCACTGGGTCCACTTGTAGTAGCGCGGGTCGGTGGTCGAGAGCTCGTGCCGCCAGTCGAACATGCCGCCGATCCGCTTGAGCTGGCGGCGGAAGTTCTCGATGTTCTGCGGGATCAGGATCGCGGGGTTGATGCCCAGCTTGATCGCGTAGTTCTCGCTGTGGATCCCGAACGCGTCGAACCCGATCGGCTCGAAGACGTCGTACCCCTGGAGCCGCTTGAACCGGCCGTAGACGTCGGCCCCGGTGAAGGCGAACATGTTCCCCACGTGCAGCCCCTCGGCCGACGGGTAGGGGAACATCATCAGGTTGTAGAAGGGCCGCGCCGCCCCAGCGAGGTCGGGCTCGTTGGTGCGGCGCTCGGCCCAGCGGGCCTGCCACCTGGCCTCGACGGCGTCGGGATGGTAGGCGTCGGGGGCCGGAGCTCCGGCGGGGGGAACGGCGGTCGGCTTGCTGATGTCGGTCATCGGCCCATCGCAGCGGGTGACGGCACGGCGGGGGCGCCGCCTGGATGTACGGGAAGGGATAAAGCTAGCCGGGTCGTAGGGTTACTGCCATCGGACCGGCCTCCGCCTTCCCCGGACCCGCGGCGGCGGATAGCATCAGCGGATGGCCGACCCGCAGCCCCGAGCCGGGGTCCCCGCCGACGCGGTGGTCGATCCGCTCTGCGACGCCTTCGCCGACTACCCGGTGATGCGCTACGTCCTCGGGCCCGGCGGTGACTACCGGGCTCGCCTGCGGACCCTGGTCGGCTTCTTCCTCGTCGCGAGGACCCTGCGCCACGATCCCATCCTGGCCACGTACGACGGCGGCGAGGTGAGCGGTGTCGCCATATGCACGCTGCCGGGGCTACCGGGTACGCCGGACCTGGAAGAAGCCCGCGAGTGGACCTGGGCCAGCCTGGGCAACGACGCGAAGGAGCGGTTCGGCGAGTGGATTCGGGTGTGGGAGCCGTTCGGCGTAGCCGAGCCCAACATCCACGTCAACATGCTCGGCGTACCACCGCGGTTTCAGGGGCGCGGGCTCGGCCGTCTGTTACTGGAGCGGGTGCACACCATGTCCCGGGAGCACCCGGACTCCACCGGGATCAGCCTCACCACCGAGAGCGCCGCCAACGTCCCCTTTTACCAGCACCTCGGCTACCGGCTGCTGGGCCACGGCCGGATCGGGCCGGGGCTCGAGACCTGGGGCTTCTTCCGGCCGGACTGAGCGCCTCGAGGTGGACTTCCCGAGGCCCGGCAGGCGCCACTCCGCTAAATCCAGCGGCGGGGATGGGTTACTGCCTTTGCCGGCGACCTTTCCCGGCCTTCATACCGGCCGTATCTTTGGCTTCCACGACTCACGGAGACACATGACCCACCCGTTCACAGCACTGCGGGAACGGCGAGCGGAGCGCTGCGTGTGAGACCCCGCCTCGTTACCGAGCTGCAGACCGCCCTCGCCGGCCGCTACACCATCGAGCGGGAGCTGGGGCACGGCGGGATGGCGACCGTCTTTCTGGCCCACGACCCCGCGGGAACGGCCGTCGCCTTGAAGCTGCTCAATCCGGAGCTGGGCTCGACCGTCGGCGGCGACCGCTTTCGCCGGGAGATCCGGGTCGCCGCCAGTCTCCAGCATCCCAACATCCTGAGCGTGCTCGACTCCGGCGTGGCCACGGTGCCGGCCGGTGGCGCCACGCTGGAGCTGCTCTGGTTCACGATGCCCTACGTGAACGGGCAGAACGTGTGGGAGCGGTTCGAGCAGCACGGCGCGATGGCGGTGGACGAAGTGGTCCGGATCGGGCGTGCCGTCGCGGACGCGTTGCACTACGCCCACCAGCATGGCGTGGTGCACCGCGACATCAAGCCCGACAACATCCTGCTCGAGGGCGAGCGGGTGCTGGTCGCCGATTTCGGCGTGGCGCGGGCGGTCAGCGAGGTACAGGAGAAGCTCACCGCGACCGGGATGGTGGTGGGGACGCCCACCTATATGAGCCCGGAGCAGGCCAGCGGCGAGCGGGAGCTCGACGGCCGGAGCGACATCTTCGCGCTGGCCTGCGTGCTCTACGAGCTGCTCGCGGGCGAGGCCCCGTTCCACGGTCCCACGCCCCAGGCCACCCTGATGCGGCGCTTCACCGGACCGCCCCGCGCGTTGCGTCCGCTGGCCCAGATCCCGGAGTCGTTGGAAGCGGCCATCCTGAAGGCGCTGGCCCGGGACCCCAAGGACCGCTTCCCGACCGCCGAGGCGTTCTCCGCGGCGTTGGGAGGGCGCAAGCCAGAGGTCGTGGCCCCGGCCGCCGAGCCCGTCACCGTCGTCGAGAGCAAGCGGGGATGCGTCGGCTCGGTGGTCGCGGGATTGGCACTGGTGGCCGCGGGGTGGCTGATCCACTAGCCGAATCCGGTCGTCCGGGTGACCGCCCCGCAGTATCTTAGGCCGCTACCACCTCTGGAGGTCCATGGTCGATCCGCTGGAGAAGCTGCAGGAGGCGTTAGCGGGGCGGTACGCGCTCGAGCGCGAGCTGGGCCGCGGCGGCATGGCCACCGTCTACCTGGCCCGCGACGTCCGCCACAAGCGCCCCGTCGCCCTCAAGGTGCTCCACCCCGAGCTGGCCGCCGGCCTCGGCCCGGGCCGGTTCGAGCGGGAAATCGAGTTCGCCGCCCGGCTCCAGCATCCCCACATCCTCACCGTGCTCGATTCGGGCGAGACCGCCGGCCAGCTCTGGTTCACCATGCCCTTCGTCGAGGGCGAGTCGCTCCGCGACCGGCTCCGCCGGGAGCGGCAGCTCCCGGTGGAGGACGCGCTCCGGATCGCGGCCGAGACCGCCCGCGCCCTCGACTACGCCCACCGCCAGGGCGTGGTGCATCGGGACATCAAGCCCGAGAACATCCTGCTCACCCGCGACGGCGACACGCTGGTGGCGGACTTCGGGGTGGCGCGCGCGCTGACCCGCGGTGACGGCGCCGAGCAGCTGACCGAGACCGGGCTCGCCATCGGCACGCCGGCCTACATGAGTCCCGAACAGACGGCGGGCGACAAGGGGGTGGACGCCCGCACCGACGTCTACAGCCTGGCGGCGGTGCTCTACGAGATGCTGGCCGGTGAGCCGCCCTACACCGGGGCGACCACGCAGGCGCTCCTGGTCAAGCGGCTGACCGAGCCGGCGCCGAGCGTGCGGGCGGTGCGGCCCAACGTGCCGGCCGGCGTGGACGACGCCATCCGCAAGGCGCTCGCGCCGGTGGCCGCGGACCGGTTCTCCAGCATCGCCCAGCTGGCCCAGGCCATCCAGGCGGCGCCGACCGGCGTCCAGCCGGTGCCCGCCGCCGCCGGCGCTCCGCCGCCGGGCTCCGGCAAACCCTCCAAGCCCGCCTCCCACCGCCACCGCTCGGTGGTCCTCCTCGGCCTCGGCTTTCTGCTCGGGCTCGGGGTGCTCTTCGGCTGGCTCCGGCGACACGGCGATGCCTCGGGGACGGGCGAGAAGCGTCTCGCCGTCCTCCCCTTCGACAACCTCGGCGCGCCGGAGGACGAGTACTTCGCCGACGGCGTGACCGACGAGATCCGCGGCAAGCTGGCGGCGCTGCCGTCACTGCAGGTGACCGCCAGTCGCAGCGCGGCCGAGTACAAGAAGAGCGGCAAGGACCTGGCGACGATCGCGCGCGAGCTGGGCGTGGACTACCTCCTGGTCGGCAAGGTGCGCTGGGAGAAGGGCGAGGGCGAGCGGAGCCGGGTCCGGGTCAGTCCCGAGCTGATCAGGGTCTCTTCCGGCTCGACCGAGTGGCAGCAGCCGTTCGACGCGAAGCTCACGGACGTGTTTCAGGTGCAGGCCGACATCGCCGGCCGAGTAGCGCAGGCCCTCGACGTGGCGATGGGATCCGGCGAGCGGCAGGCGCTGGGCGACCGTCCCACCGCGAACGTGGCGGCCTACGCCGCCTACCTCAAGGGCGACGAGGTGTCCCGGGGTATGAGCGTCGGCGATCCGCCCACCCTGCGGCGCGCCGTGGTGTATTACGAGCAGGCCATCGCGCTCGACTCCGGCTTCGCCGCAGCCTGGGCCCGGCGCTCACGGGCCTACGCAGTGCTCTACGCCAACAGCATCCCCGATCCCGCCACTGCCGAGGCCGCGCTGGTCTCGGCCCAGAAGGCACGCGCCCTCGCCCCCGACCGCCCGGACGGGTACCTCGCCCTGGCGGACTACCATCGGCTGGTCACCGGCGAATCCGCGAAAGTCCTGGAGCAGGCCGCACTCGGCAGCAAGCTCGCCCCCGCCGACGTGGATCTGCTGGTCGTGGCCGCCCTGGCCCAGCAGACGTTGGGCCGGTGGGAGGAGGCCACCCAGCTGCTGGTCCGGGCGCAAGCGCTCGATCCCCGCTCGGTGTCCACCGCGTGGCGGCTCTCGCGCGGGCTGCTCTGGCTCCGGCGGTACGACGAGGCGCTGGCGGTGAGCACCCGCGGGCTGCAGCTCGCTCCCGGCGACGCGGCGCTCAACGAGACCCGGGCCATGACCTACCTGGCTCGCGGGGACCTGCCGGGTGCGCGGTCTGCCCTCGCGAGTGCGTTACGGCATAGCGATCCGGCCGCAGTCACGGCCTACTTCGCGACCTACTACGACCTCTTCTGGGTGCTGGACGACGCTCAGCGGGCACTGCTGTTCCGGCTGCGTCCGGGGTATTTCGACGACGACCGCGGAGCCTGGGGACTCGCCCTGGCCGGCGCCCATGCACTGGAGGGCAGCCGCGTCCGCGCCCGAGCGTACGCCGATTCGGCCCGGGCCGCGATGGAAGCCCAGGTGCGGGACGCTCCCGACAACGCCCAGCTCCATGTGCTGCTCGGCACCGCGCTGGCCTATCTGGACCGGAAGGCGGATGCGATCCGCGAGGGCCGACGCGCGCGGGAGCTGTCACCTCTCTCGGCGAACGCCTTCAACGGCACATACATCCAGCACCAGATGGCGCGGATCTACATCCTGGTGGGCGAGCCGGAGCAGGCGCTGGACGAGCTCGAGTCGCTGCTGCCCCATCCTTATTTCGTCTCGCCGGGATGGCTGCGCATCGACCCCACCTTCGACCCATTGCGCAAGCATCCCCGCTTCCAGAAGCTGCTGGGAGACGCCACGTGAGCGGGAATCCGCGCGCCGTGCTCGAGGCCGCGTTGGCGGACCGTTATGCCATCGAGCGCGAGCTGGGCCGCGGCGGCATGGCCACGGTGTACCTGGCCCGCGACGTCCGGCACAAGCGCCCGGTCGCGCTCAAGGTGCTCCACCCCGAGCTCGCCGCCGGGCTGGGCCCCGGGCGGTTCGAACGGGAGATCGAGTTCGCCGCGCGGCTCCAGCACCCTCACATCCTCACGGTGCTCGACAGCGGCTCGGCGGCCCAGCCGGGCGGCGTCGCCGATCCTGTGGTTCACCATGCCGTACGTCGAGGGCGAGAGCCTGCGCGACCGGCTCCGGCGGGAGCGCCAGCTCCCGGTGGAGGACGCGCTCCGCATCGCGGCCGAGACCGCCCGCGCTCTCGACTACGCCCACCGGCAGGGCGTGGTGCACCGGGACATCAAGCCGGAGAACATTCTGCTCACCCTCGACGGCGACACCCTGGTGGCCGACTTCGGGATCGCCCGCGCGCTCACCCGCGGCGCGGGCGACGAGCAGCTCACCGAGACGGGCCTCGCCATCGGCACGCCGGCCTACATGAGCCCCGAACAGGCGGCGGGCGACAAGGGCGTGGACGCGCGGACCGACGTCTACAGCCTGGGTGCCGTGCTCTACGAGCTGCTGGCGGGGGAGCCGCCCTTCACCGGCGCGACCACCCAGGCGCTCCTGGTCAGGCGGCTCACCGAGCCGGCGCCCAGCGTGCGCGGTGTCCGGCCGACCGTGCCGGCGGGAGTGGATGAGGCGATCCGGAAGGCGCTTGCGCCGGTCGCGGCGGACCGGTTCAGCAGCGTGGCTCAGTTCGCCCAGGCGCTGCAGGCGGCCGGGACGGCGGCTACCACGGCGACGCCCGTTCCGAGCACCGTTTCGGCCCCCGCGCCCCCGGCGGAGGCGCCCGCGGCACACGCCACGCCTTCGAGGCAGCCACGCCGCCCGATACCGGTAGCGGCGTTGGCGCTGCTGCTCGGAGTCTTCATCGGCCTCGGCGTGCTGTTCGCCTGGCGCCGCTCCAGTGGGTCACCCGATGCCGACGGGCCGCGGGTCCTGGCCGTGCTCCCGTTCGAGAACCTGGGTGATTCGTCGGATGCGTACTTCGCCGACGGGGTCACCGACGAAGTGCGCACCAAGCTGGCCCAGGTACCGGGCCTCGAGGTGATCGCCCGGGGCAGCTCCAACGCGTATCGGGGCACGGCCAAGCGCGCCGAGGAGATCGCCCGGGAGCTGGGGGCCGGCTACCTCCTCACCGGCACGGTGCGGTGGATCAAGACTCCGGATGGCGGCAGCCGGGTGCGCGTAACGCCCGAGCTGGTGGAAGTGCGCGCGGGCCAGGCGCCAAGAAGCCGCTGGGGCCGGCAGTTCGACGCCGGGCTCACCGACGTCTTCCAGGTCCAGGCCGAGATCGCGGGCCGGGTGGTGAGCGCGCTCGACGTGGCGCTGGCCGATAGCGTCCGGCGGGAGCTGGCGGCCAAGCCGACGGAGAACCTCGAGGCCTACGACGCCTTCCTCAAGGGCGAGGCAGCAGCCGCCGGGCTCTCCGCGGGGGATCCGCCCAGCCTCAGGCGGGCCATAGCCTACTACGAGCAGGCGGTGTCATTGGACCCGGCGTTCGTGCCGGCCCAGGCGCAACTCGCCCGTGCTTATTCCTTTCTCTTCGCGAACACCGCCCCCACCCCGGAGCTGGCGGAAAAGGCCCGGCTCGCCGCCGAGCGGACCCGGGCTCTGGCTCCCGACCGACCGGACGCGTTCCTGGCCCTGGGCACCTACCAGGGACTGGTCCTGCGGGACGTTGGCCGGGCGCTGGCGACGTTGCTGGCAGGTGTCAAGCTGGCGCCGGGCAACGTGGACCTCCTGACGGCGGTGGGACAGCGGGAGCAGGCGCTGGGGCGGTGGGAATCGGCGCTGAAGCGGTACGAGCGGGCCGCCGCCCTCGATCCCCGCTCGGTGAGCGCGGCCCGGCGCTACGGCTACGCCCTGATGGCGTTGCGCCAATACCCCGAGGCCGAGGCGGCCCATGCCCGGGCGCGTGCCCTGGCGCCCACCAACCTGACCATCCTCCACCAGCACGCGATGCTCAAGCTGGCGGAGGGCGACCGGGCCGCAGCCGAGCGGATGGCCCGCATTCCGGTACCAGGCATGGACCCCGCCGGGCAGGTGGTGATGTTCAGCCGGTTCGAGGAGCTGGCCTGGCTGCTGAGCGACGACCAGCTACACCTGCTGCTCAGCCAGCCCCAGGAGGCCTTCGACGACGCGGCCTCGATGGCATTCGTGCGCGCGCAAGTGTACGCGCTGCTGGGAGACGTGGCGAAGACCAGGGCCTACGCCGACTCTGCGCGGATGGCCTACGAAGACCAACTTCGCGAAGCGCCCGATGACGCCCAGGTCCACGCCCTGTACGGAGTGAACCTCGCATTTCTCGGCCGCTACGCCGACGCAATCCGGGAAGGAACCCGCGCGGTCACCCTCCTGCCGATCTCCAAGGACGCCTATCTCGGCCCCTACATCCAGCTGCAGCTCGCCAGGGTCTACATGATGGCGGGCCGGCACGACGAGGCGGTGGCCCGGCTGGAGGAGCTGGTCCGGGTCCCCAACAACCTCTCGGCCGGGTGGCTCCGAGTGGATCCGACCTGGGACCCGCTGCGGAAGCATCCCGGCTTCCAGAAGCTGGTGGAAGGAGCGCAGTGACGGTCGATCCTCGGGCAGCACTGGGATCCGCCCTCGCGGACCGCTACGCCGTCCAGCGCGAGCTGGGCCGCGGCGGCATGGCCACGGTCTACCTGGCCCAGGACCTCCGCCACGACCGCCCGGTCGCCCTCAAGGTGCTCCACCCCGAGCTGGCCGCCACCATGGGCCCCGAGCGGTTCCAGCGCGAGATCCGCTTCGCCGCCCGGCTCCAGCATCCCCACATCCTCACCGTGCTCGACTCGGGCGAGGCCGCCGGCCAGCTCTGGTTCACCATGCCGTTCGTGGAAGGCGAGTCGCTGCGCGACCGGCTCCGGCGGGAGCGCCAGCTCGCGGTGGACGTCGCCCTCCAGATCGGGCGGGAGGCCGCCCGGGCGCTGGACTACGCCCACCAGCACGACATCGTCCACCGCGACATCAAGCCGGAGAACATCCTGCTCACCCGGGACGGCTCCACCCTGGTGGCCGACTTCGGGATCGCCCGGGCGCTGAGCGGCGATGACCGGCTGACCCAGACCGGGCTCGCCATCGGGACGCCGGCCTACATGAGCCCGGAGCAGGCGGCGGGCGACAAGGGCGTGGACGCCCGGACCGACGTGTACTCGCTGGGCGCGGTGCTGTACGAGATGCTGGCGGGCGAGGCGCCGTTCACCGGCCCCACGGCGCAGGCGGTGATCGCCAAGCGGCTGAGCGAGCCGCCGCCGAGTGTCCGGCGGATGCGGCCCAACGTGCCGGAAGGTGTGGACCAGGCGATTCAGCGCGCATTGGCCCCGGTGGCCGCCGACCGCTTCGCCACCGCGGGCGAGCTGGCCCGGGCGCTCCAGGCGGTGGGGCCCGCGACCACCGCTGCCGACCCGATCGTCACTCCAAGTCCGGCGGCGCCGGCACTCGCTGCGGCCGGCCCGTCTGCGCCCTCCCCCGGCGCGGCCCCCGCGCCGACCGGCCCCCGTCGCCGAATGCCGGTGGCTGCGTTTGCGCTGCTGCTCGGCGTCTTCATCGGCCTCGGCGTGCTCTTCGCCTGGCGCCGCTCCAACGACGCCGACCGCGGCGGCTCCCGAGTCATCGCGGTCCTGCCCTTCGAGAACCTGGGGGATTCGGCCGACGCCTACTTCGCCGACGGGGTGGCCGACGAGGTCCGCACCAAGCTGGCCCAGGTGGCCGGGCTCGAGGTCATCGCCCGGGGCAGCGTGATCGAATACCGCGGCACATCCAAGCGGCCCACGACGGTGGCCCGCGAGCTGGGGGCGAACTACCTCCTCACCGGGACCGTGCGCTGGGAGAAGGCCGCCGGCGCGGCGAGCCGGGTGCGGGTGGCGCCCGAGCTGGTGGAGGTCCGGGATGGGCAGACCGCGCGAACCCGCTGGGGCCAGCAGTTCGACGCAGCGCTCACCAACGTGTTCCAGGTCCAGGGCGAGATCGCGACCAAGGTTGCCGACGCGCTCGACGTGGCGCTGGCTGACAGCGTGAGAGCCGAGCTGACGGAGCGACCGACCGCTAGCCTTGAGGCTTATGACGCATTTCTCAGGGGCGAAGCAGCCACCTCGAGGATGAGTAGCGTAGACCCGGCGAGCCTCCGACGGGGTTTGGTCCACTACCAGCGCGCGGTGGAGCTGGATTCCGAGTTCGTGCCCGCCTGGGCCCAGCTGGCACGGGCGTACTCCCTTGTCTACAACGGGGTTGCCCCTACGCCGGAACTGGCCGAGCAGGCGCGGCTGGCGATCGAACGGGCTCGCCGGCTGGGCCCCAACCGGCCGGAGACCATAGCCGCCGAGGGGACCTACCATCGTTTCGTCCGCAAGGATGACCGGCGCGCCCTGGAGACCTTCGAGGCCGGGCTCAAGTTGGTGCCGAACGACGTCGAGTTGATCAGTGGCGTCGCCTTCCTCGAACAGGCCCGCGGGCAGTGGGAGCGGGCCGTGGCGCTCTGGCAGCGGGCCGCGACGTTGGATCCGCGGTCCGCCGGAGTTGCGCGGCGGCTGGTGTATACGCTCATGGCTCTTCATCGGTATCCGGAGGCCGAGGCAGCCCAGGTCCGGGCGTTGGCACTCTCTCCCACCGACCCCAACACCCTCCAGCAGGGTGCGATGCTGGCATTGGCCCAGGGAGACCGGGCCCGGGCCGAGCGGATCGCCCGCAACCCGCCTCCGGGAATGAACCCGAGCGAGCAGGCGTACTACTTCGCCCGGTACGAAGAGCTGGGATGGCTGCTGAACGATGCCCAGCAGCGGAGCGTGCTCGCGCTGGGACCGGACACGTTCGGAGACGATCGCGCGCCATGGGCGGCGGTGCTGTGGCAGCTACACGCAATGCGAGGCCAGCCTGCGCCGGCGCGTGCCTATGCCGATTCGGCCCGAATGGCGTATGAGGCGAACATCGCGGTGGAGCCCAACGATCCCCAGCGGCACGTGTTCCTCGGGCTCTCCCTCGCTTTCCTGGGACGGAAGGACGAGGCGACCCGTTCGGCCGAGCGCGCTACCGAGCTGGTTCCGATCGAGCGGGATGCCTACTTCGGTCCCTATGTGCAGATGTTGGCCGCCAGAGTGCATATGATGGTGGGGAACCCTGACAAGGCGGTCGAGCTGCTGGGCCCGGTGGTAGCGGTGCCAAACAACGTCACTCGGGCCTGGCTCGGGGTGGATCCCACCTGGGATCCGCTGCGGAAGCACGCCGGATTCCAGAAGCTGGTGGAAGGAGCGCAGTGACGGTCGATCCGCGGGCAGCACTGGGATCCGCCCTCGCGGACCGCTACGCCATCCAGCGCGAGCTGGGCCGCGGCGGCATGGCTACGGTCTACCTGGCGCAGGACCTCCGCCACGACCGCCCGGTCGCCCTCAAGGTGCTCCACCCCGAGCTCGCCGCCACCATGGGGCCCGAGCGGTTCCAGCGCGAGATCCGCTTCGCCGCCCGGCTCCAGCATCCCCACATCCTCACCGTGCTCGACTCGGGCGAGGCCGCCGGCCAGCTCTGGTTCACCATGCCGTTCGTGGAAGGCGAGTCGCTGCGCGACCGGCTCCGGCGGGAGCGCCAGCTCGCGGTGGACGTCGCCCTCCAGATCGGGCGGGAGGCCGCCCGGGCGCTGGACTACGCCCACCAGCACGACATCGTCCACCGCGACATCAAGCCGGAGAACATCCTGCTCACCCGGGACGGGTCCACCCTGGTGGCCGATTTCGGGATCGCCCGGGCGCTCGGGACGGACGACCGGCTGACCCAGACCGGGCTCGCCATCGGGACGCCGGCCTACATGAGCCCGGAGCAGGCGGCGGGCGACAAGGGCGTGGACGCCCGGACCGACGTGTACTCGCTGGGCGCGGTGCTGTACGAGATGCTGGCGGGCGAGGCGCCGTTCACCGGCCCCACGGCGCAGGCGGTGATCGCCAAGCGGCTGAGCGAGCCGCCGCCGAGCGTGCGGCGGATGCGGCCCAACGTGCCGGAAGGTGTGGACCAGGCGATCCAGCGGGCATTGGCCCCGGTGGCCGCCGACCGCTTCGCCACCGCGGGCGAGCTGGCGCGGGCGCTCCAGGCTACCAGCATCACGCAGAGCGCCCCGGTCCCGACCCCCGACGCCACGACAGGCACGCAGTCATCCGCTCCCAAGACCGCAGCGGCGGCCGGTGCGCGAAGCCGCCGGCCCGTGCCCGTCCTCGCGGTCACCCTGATCGCCGGCTTCCTGCTCGGCCTCGGCGTGCTGTTCGCCTGGCGGAATTCCCTCGAGCACGGGACCGCCGCCGGTGGGGGATCGCGGGTCCTCGCGGTGCTGCCGTTCGAGAACCTTGGCGACTCCAGCACCGATTACTTCGCCGAGGGCGTCACCGACGCTGTGCGCGGCAAGCTTTCCTCGCTGCCGGGGCTCCAGGTGATCGCCAGCACCAGCTCCAACGAGTACAAGCAGAGCGGCAAGTCGCTGCCGGTGATCGCGCAGGAGCTGGAGGCGGACTACCTCCTCATCGCCCGGATCCGCTGGGCCAAGGCCGGCGACGGCAGCAGCCGGGTGAAGGTCAGTCCGGAGCTGGTGGACGTGAGCCGGGGCGGTGCCCCGAAGGTGAAATGGCAGCAGCCGTTCGACGCGGAGATCACGGATGTCTTCACGGTGCAGGGCGACATCGCGGACCAGGTGGCCAGCGCCCTCGACCTCGCCCTGGGCGCCGGCCAGAAGGAGACACTGACCGAACGCCCGACCGCGAATCTCGCGGCCTACGATGCGTTCCTGAAAGGAGAGGCTTCGGAAGGGCTCACCATCGCGGATGCGCCTTCGTTGCGCAACGCGATCAACTATTACGAGCAGGCGGTGGCGCTCGACTCGACCTTCGCGGCGGCCTGGGCGAAGCTCGGAAGGGTGCAGGGATCGTTCTACTTCAACGTCACGCCAACCCCCTCGGCCGGAGAAGCCGCGAAGCGCGCTACCGACCGAAGCATCGAGCTGTCCCCGGGACGGCCCCACGGATGGCTGGCGCTGTGCGAGTACTACCAGACCGTCGTCATCGACTATGAGCGCGCCCTCGACGCCTGCCGCAAGGGACTCGCGCTGACCCCGGAGAACGCCGATCTGCTCACCGCGGCGGCGCTCTCCGAGCAGGGCCTCGGCCGCTGGGACGACGCGCTGCGGAGTCTGGAGAGGGCCCGCAAGCTCGACCCCCGGTCGGCGCTGACGGCTCGGCGCCTGGCTCATACCCTTCTCCGGCTGCGCCGCTACCCCGACGCGCTCGCGGCGGTCGATCGCGGCCTGGCGGTGTCGCCGAACAACCTCGATCTCATCGAGAACAAGGCCATGATCTACCTGGGCCAGGGAGATCTGGACGGCGCTCGCCGGGCGATCTCGAACGCTCCGCCCGATGTCGAGCCCACTGCCCTGGTGTCGTTCTTCGGCAATTACTGGGACATGTACTGGGCTCTCGACGACGGCCACCAGCGCCTCCTCCTCCGCCTCCCGCCCAGCGCCTTCGACGGCGACCGCGGGTCGTGGGGAATCGTCCGGGCCCAGACCTACTTCGTCCGAGGCGATACGGCGCTGGCACGCATCTACGCCGACTCGGCGCGTGTGGGGTTCGACGAGACTCTCGCCAACAACCCCGATAACCCGCAGCGCCTAATTATCCGGGGGCTCGCGCTGGCCTACCTGGGGAAGAAAGCCGCCGCGATCGAGGCAGGCGAGCGCGGCATCTCCCTTCTGCCGGCCAGCGGCGACGGCTACACCGGCCCGTACTTGCACCACCAGCTCATGCGGATCTACATCCTCGCCGGCGAGGCGGACAAGGCGCTGGACCAGCTCGAGGCGCTGCTCCGGATGCCGTACTATCTCTCGCCCGGCTGGCTCCGGATCGACCCAACCTTCGACCCCCTGCGGCAGCATCCCCGATTCAAGAAGTTGGTTGAAGGCACCCCGTGAGCGGCGACCCCCGCACCCTGCTCGAGGCGGCGCTCTCCGAGCGGTACCGGCTGGAGCGGGAGCTGGGGCGCGGCGGGATGGCCACGGTGTACCTGGCCCAGGATCTCCGGCACGACCGCCCGGTGGCGCTCAAAGTGCTCCACCCAGAGCTCGCCGCCACTTTGGGGCCCGACCGCTTCCAGCGCGAGATCCGCCTCGCCGCCCGGCTTCAGCATCCCCACATCCTCACCGTGCTCGACTCCGGCGACGCCGCCGGGCGGCTCTGGTTCACCATGCCGTTCGTGGAGGGCGAGAGCCTGCGCGACCGGCTGGTGCGGGAGAAGCAGCTACCAGTCGACGACGCGCTGCGCATCGCCCGCGAGGCGGCCGACGCGCTGGGCTACGCGCACCAGCACGGCGTGATCCACCGCGACATCAAGCCAGAGAACATCCTGCTCACCGCCGAGCACGCCCTGGTGGCCGACTTCGGCATCGCCCGGGCGCTGCAGGGCGACGAGAAGCTGACCGAAACCGGACTGGCGGTGGGCACTCCGGCCTACATGAGCCCGGAGCAGGCGGCCGGCGAGCGGGAGCTGGACGCCCGCACCGACATCTACTCGCTGGCCACGGTGCTCTACGAGATGCTGACCGGCGAGCCACCGTACGCGGCGCCCACGGTGCAGGCCATGATCGCCCGGCGGCTCCGGGGCGAGGTGCCCAGCGCGCGCCAGCTCCGCCCCAGCGTGCCGGAGACGGTGGACCAGGCTATCCGGCGGGCGCTGGCCCCGGTGGTGGCGGACCGGTTCTCCAGCGTGGCGCAATTCGCCCAGGCGCTGCAGCCGGCGCCCCCGGTCTCAAACGTCGTCGCCGAGCCTGGCCCGGTCGTCGCGGCCGCGCCTCCGGTGCCGGCGGTCCCCTCGGCGCGAGCCCGCCGCCGAGTCCCCACCGTGCTGGTGCTCGCGGTCGGCTTCGTGCTCGGCCTCGGCGTGCTGTTCGGCTGGCTCCGCTCCCACGGCGGCGCTGCGGGGACCGGCCCCGGCACCACCAAGCTGCTGGCCGTGCTGCCGTTCGAGAATCTGGGCGGCGCCGCCGACGAGTACTTCGCCGACGGGGTGAGCGACGAGATCCGGGGCAAGCTGGCCGGCCTCACCGGCCTCCGAGTCACCGCGCGGAGCAGCTCCAATCTGTACAAGAAGACCGCCAAGGAACCCGAAGTGATCGGCCGGGAGCTGGGGGTGGACTATCTCCTCACCGGCACGGTGCGCTGGGACAAGGGTGCCGGCGGCAGCCGGGTGCGGGTGAGCCCGGAGCTGATCCGGGTGGCGACCGGCTCCACCGAGTGGCAGGAGCCGTTCGACGCGGCGCTCACCGAGGTGTTCCAGGTGCAGGCCGAAGTGGCCGGGCGGGTGGCGAAGGCACTGGACCTGGCCCTGGGCTCACGGCAGCAGGCGGTGCTGGCGGAGAAGCCGACGGCCAACCCCGCGGCATACGATGCCTACCTCCGGGGCGAGGCGGCGTCCCTCAACCTAGGCACCGGCGACCCGGAGCGGCTCCGGCCTGCCATCGACTCTTACGAGCGGGCGGTGGCGCTCGACTCGGGGTTCACCCTGGCCTGGGCCCAGCTGGCCCGGGCCCATGCGCTGGTATACGCCAACGGGCTGCCCAGCGTGGAGGGCGAGCAGCGCGCCAGGGAGGCGAGCGAGCGGGCGCTACGCCTGTCGCCGAGTAATCCCGTCGGTCACCTGGCCCGGGGCGACTATTTCCAGCTGATCCCGCGGGACAACAACAGCGCGGTCCAGGCCTACGCGGCCGGCCTCCGCCTTGCCCCCAACGACCCCGACCTGCTGCAGGGCAGCGCGCTGGTCCAGAACCGCACCGGCCACTGGGAGGAGGGGCTGGCGCAGCTCACCCGGGCCCTGACGCTCGATCCCCGATCGGTCGCGATCGCCCGGCGGCGGGCTTATACCCTCCTGCGGTTGCGCCGCTACGCGGAGGCGCTGGCCGCGTCCGACTACGGACTCGGGTTGGACCCGAACAACCTGGGCCTATTCGAGACCAAGGTCATGACGCTGCTGGGACAGAGCGACCTGGAGGGCGCCCAGAGGGTGGTTCGCGAGGCGCCCGCGGGTTTCGAACCAACCGCGCTCGCTGCCGACTTCGGCCAGTTCTACGAACTCTCATGGGTCCTGCCGGAGGATCTCCAGGCGCTCCAGCTCCGGCTGACTCCGGCCGCGTTTCCCAATCGACGTACCTGGGCCACCGTGCTCGCCGAGGCTTATCATCTGCGGGGGGACCAGGCCCGGGCCAGAACCTTTGCCGACTCGGCGCGGATGGGATATGAGGATCTCGTGCGGAGCATTCCAAACGACGCCCAGAGCCACGTCTTCCTTGGCCTGTCGCTCGCCCTGCTCGGCCGCAAGGCCGAGGCGATCGCCGCCGGGGAGAGAGGGGTGGCGCTCCAGCCGACCGAGCGGGATGCGTTCGTCGGTGCCTATTACCAGCATCAGCTCGTCCGGATCTACATCCTGGTGGGCGAGCCGGACAAGGCGTTGGACCGCCTGGAGCCGCTGCTCCGGATTCCCTACTACCTTTCGCCCGGCTGGCTCCGGATCGACCCCAACTTCGATCCCCTGCGGAAGAACCCCCGATTCCAGCGGCTGGTAGAAGGCACCCCGTGAGCGGCGATCCCCGCACCCTGCTCGAGGCGGCGCTCTCCGGGCGGTACCGGCTGGAGCGGGAGCTGGGGCGCGGGGGGATGGCTACGGTCTACCTCGCCCAGGACCTCCGCCACGACCGCCCGGTGGCGCTCAAGGTGCTCCACCCCGAGCTCGCCGTGAGCCTGGGCGCCGATCGGTTCCTCCGCGAGATCCGGCTGGCCGCGCGGCTGCAACATCCCCACATCCTCACGGTGCTGGACTCGGGCGAGATCCCGGTGCCGGGTGCGCCGTCGTTCCTCTGGTTCACCATGCCGTTCATCCGGGGCGAGAGCCTGCGCGACCGGCTCAAGCACGAGGCCCAGCTTCCGGTAGAGGACGCGCTCCGGATCACCCGGGAGGCGGCCGACGCGCTGGCCTACGCCCACGGGGAGGGGGTGATCCACCGGGACATCAAGCCGGAGAACATCCTGCTCACCGGGACCCACGCGCTGGTGGCGGACTTCGGGATCGCTCGAGCGCTGGGTGATGGCGAAGAGAGTCTCACCCAGACCGGGCTGTCGGTAGGGACGCCGGCCTACATGAGTCCGGAACAGGCCGCCGGGAATCGGGAGCTGGACGCCCGGACCGACATCTATTCGCTCGCCGTTGTGCTGTATGAGATGCTCGCGGGGGAAACCCCGTTCGCGGCACCTACTCCGCAGGCGATGCTCGCGCGCCGCTTCACCGAGACCCCGCGGCCGGTGCGGCAGCTGCGGGACGCGGTCCCCGAGCCGGTGGAACAGGCGCTGCAGCAGGCGCTGGCACGGACGCCAGCCGACCGGTTCGCGAGCGCCGCGCAGTTCGCCGCCGCGCTCGACCTGCCCCGCATGACCGGCGGCACCGTCGCGGCAGAGGCGGTGAGCGGTCCCAGACCCGAAAGCCGACCGGCGCGCCGGCCGGTTCCCCTCGCGGCGGTGACGCTGGTCCTCGGCCTCGTCATCGGTCTCGGCGTCCTCTTCGCCTGGCGCCGGTCGCACTTGCCTGGCGAAGCGGGCGGGTCCCGGGTCCTGGCGGTGCTGCCGTTCGAGAACCTGGGCGACTCCGGCGACGCCTACTTCGCCACCGGCGTCACCGATGAGGTCCGCGGCAAGCTGGCGAGCCTGGCGGGGCTCGAGGTCATCGCGCGGAGCAGCTCCAATGACTACCAGCATTCGGAGAAGGGATCCGAGGAGATCGCCCGGGAGCTGGGCGCCGATTACCTGCTCACCGGAACGGTTCGCTGGGAAAAGATTCCCGGCGGTACCAGCCGGGTGCGGGTCATCCCCGAGCTGGTGGAGGTGCGCCCCGGGCGGGCGCCCCGCACCCGGTGGCAGGAGTCGTACGACGCGGCCCTCACCAACGTCTTCGAGGTCCAGGCCGGCATTGCGGCGAAGGTCGCGAGCGCGCTCGGCGTGGCGCTGGCGGACAGCGTCCGCAACGCGCTCGCGGCCCAGCCGACCGCGAGCCTGGCCGCCTACGACGCGTTTCTACAAGGAGAGGCGGCATCGCAAGGCCTGACCGCGTCGGACGTCCCTAGCCTCCGGCGCGCCGTCGTCTTCTACCACCGCGCCGTCGGTCTCGACTCCGCGTTCGTACCGGCCTGGGCCCGGGTTTCCCAGGCCTACTCGCAGATCTACAGCCGCAGTGCTCCGACGTCCGCCCTGGCGCAGCAGGCACTGGAGGCGGCGGAAAGGGCGCGGGCGCTGGCCCCCGATCGGCCGGAGGGCTATCTCGCCCTGGGCGAGTACTATCGCGGGGTGCTGCTCGATTACGCCCGTGCCCTTGCCACCTTCGAAGCCGGGCTCCGCCTCGCCCCCAACCACGTGGATCTGCTCGCGGGGGCGGGCTTCGTAGAGCAGTACCTGGGACGCTGGGAGTCGTCGCAGCACCGATTCCGGCGGGCCGCGGGGCTGGACCCCCGGTCCGCCAATGCAGCCAGGCGATACGCCTTCGCGTTCCTGGTCCTGCACCGGTACGCCGAGGCCGACGCGGCATTCGACCGGGCGATCGCCCTTGCCCCCACCGATATCGCGATCCTTCAGCAGAAGGTGATGGTCTCGCTGGCGCGGGGAGACCTCGACGGCGCTCGGCGAGTTCTGCGCGCCGCGCCCGCCGCGATCGACCGGAAGGAGTTGATCGCCTACTTCGGAAACTTCGAGGACCTGTGGTGGCTGCTGGACGATGCCCAGCAGCGGCAGTTGCTGACCCTTCCGCCCAGCGCCTTCGATGACGACCGCGGTGCCTGGGGCCTGGTCCTGGCGCAGACTCATCACCACCGGGGCGACCTGCGGCAAGCCAGGATCCACGCGGATTCGGCCGTGCTGGGATACTCCGAGAGTGTCCGCGCGGCGCCCAACGATGGCCAGCTGCGGGTTCTCCTGGGTCTGTCCCTGGCCTATGCCGGACGACATGAAGAGGCGGCACGCGAGGGAGAGCGCGGCGTGGAGCTCCAGCCCATTGCCCGCGACGCGTACAACGGTCCCTACATCCAACAGCAGCTGGCCCGCATCTACATGATGGCAGGCCGCCACGAAGAGGCGCTCGACCAGCTCGAGCCGCTGGTCCGGGTGCCCCATAACCTGTCGCCCGGGTGGCTCCGCATCGACCCCACCTGGGACCCACTCCGAAAGCATCCCCGGTTCCAGCGGTTGGTCGCCGCGGGTGCGTCCTGACCGGGCGCCTAGCGGCGGCTGCGCCAGATGGCCGTGATGCCGAGGCCGATGAGGAGGATGGAGAAGGCGAAGACCAGCGCCGTCACGGTGGGATCGAAGTCGCTGAAGGTCATCATCGTGAGGAAGAAGTATCCGATGGGCAGCACGATGCCCATCAGGATCATCTCGATGCCGGCGTAGGTATTGGCCCGCCGCCGGATCCTGGCCTGCTGCTCCTCGGGCAGCCGCGGAAAGGCGTCGCGAAACGCCCGCAGCACCGGGATGTGGGGATAGCGGCGGCCGAGGGCCGCAAGCGCAAGCAGCACCAGGAAGATCCCGCCAAAGACCATCTCGACGGTTCGGTACATAGCCACCGGAGGAAGCAGGTCTCGTGCCGGTCACCCGTCGGCGGGGATCTTGCGCCTCGTGGCCTCTCATTGCATCCTGGTGCCTCGGGCGGTGATCCACGCCCAACCTCGTCGGCCCTCCCCCAGCGCGGGCCCCAGGGAGGCAAAGGGGGGCAGACTCCCGGATTGCGACATCCAAACCTTTGCGTCGCCACGGGCGCCGTTGCTGGGGAACGGGAGCCCGTGGCTCTGACCAAAGGACCCTGCGATGACCATCCAGAAAGATTTCAAGCGCCTCGTTCGCGAGCGCATGCAGACGCACCGGTGAAGCCTACACCACCGCCCGGGCCGTACCTCCTCGTGAGCGCCCCCGCATCCGCGGCGCGGACCAAGGGCACCGCGAAGCCGGTCGACCCGTTGCCGCCTCCACCGGACTACGCCAAACTCGCGGGGATGAGCGACGAGACCATCAAGGCGAAGACCGGCTGTGGCTGGGAGAAATGGGTCTTCGGGCTCGACAAGGCGGGCGCCCACGAGTGGACCGCACCGGGCGATCGCCGCGTACGTCCACACCAAGTACCAGGTCAGCGACTGGTGGACCCAGTCCGTCACGGTCGGGTACGAGCGGATCAAGGGACTCCGCGCCATCGGCCAGCGGCGCGGCGGTAGTTCGAGGCCGGCAGAGTCAGGTGGTCGCGGTGCCGGTCTCCCGACTCTACCAGATGTTCGCCGACGGGCGCACGCGACCCCGGTGGCTCCGTGAGGTGAAGCTTACCGTACGCACGGCGGTGCCGAGAAATCGATGCGGATCACCTGGCCGGACGGCACGTCGGTGGAGATGTGGTTCATGGCCAAGGGTGCCGCGAAGAGCGCGGTGAGCATCCAACACACCAAGCTGGCCGACCGGCAGGCGGCGAGCGGGTCAAGCAGTAGTGGGGCGAGCGGCTGGGGGCGCTCCAGGCCCTGCTGGCGCCGGCGCGCAAGCGCCGCGAGCGGGGCCGCTAGAGCCACCCCAGCAGCCGGGAGTGAATGAAGCCCCAGGCCACCATGATCAGCAGAAAGGCGGCTACCACCACGAAGCCGAACTGCGAGGCGCTCGCCGGGATGTGGGCGAAGTTCATCCCGAACACGCTGGCCACGAAGTTCGGCACCATGATGATGACGGTGATCGCGGTGAGCCGCTTCGTGATCAACCCCAGGCGGTTGAACGCGGAAAAGACATGCACGTCCAGGGCCGCGCCGAGCAGGTCGCGGTAGGTGTCCAGCTCGGCGAGGACGTGCACCGCGTGGTCCTGGACATCGGCGAAGTACGGCCGCAGCGCCTCGGGCACGGTCCGGTCGCGACGGAGCACCTCGGCCAGCACCTGGCTGGTCGGCGCCAGCAGCCGGGGCACCCGGAGCAGCTCCTTGCGGAGCCGGAACAGATCGGCCGCCGCGCCCTCCGCCCCCGTGAAGATCGCCTCCTCGATCCCGTCGATCCGGCCGCGCATCCGGTCCTGCACCGAGAAGTAGCGTCCACCGGCTCTCAAAAGGGTGTTCGCCAGGCGGCCACCCCGTCGTCCGCCGTCCCTCGTGATGCTCCCAACGCCGCCGGGCCTCGTCCAGCACCGCCGCAGCGGCGTCGGACGATGGTGGATCAGGTGACCAGGTAGTTCTCGCCCCAGAACAGGTTGAGCTCCCGCGGCACGAGGACGTCGCCCTCGGGCTCCACGGCGTACACCACCACGAAGTGATAGCCCGGCGTAGCCGTCGCGGGGGCGCTCGTGCGGCCGGATCATGTCCTCCAGCGCCAGCTCGTGGAAGCCGAAGGTGCGCCGCAGCAGCGCCACCTCGTCCGGGCCCGGGTCGCCGATGTCGAGCCAGAGGCGGTTCTCCCGCGCCGCGAGCAGCTCGCCCCAGACGGTCGGCGCTCACCTCCGCGGGCGCGCCGCGATCGGGCGAGTCGACCACGAGTCGCATGGTTCCCATGGTGCCTCCTTTCGAGCTGATCGGCCGGACGGCCCGTGACGAGTGACCGCGGAGAAACGAACGTGGGATAGGATATGCGCCCTGCGCCGGGCGATAGAGCCGGGAGGTCGGTAGCGAATCGGCCCGGATCCCCGCTGCTGGCGCGGCTCCCGGTCCCCCGTTTACTTACGACGCCTCCATCCCCAATGCCGGACCCTTCATGATCGACACCGTCACGAACGCCAACACCTGGCTGAACGGAATCGTCTGGGGACTCGCCGATGCTCGCGCTCCTCATGGGCACGGGCCTCCTGCTCGCTCTTCGTCACCGGCGGCGTGCAGTTCCGCCACATCGGCACCGCGCTGCGCGAAGTGCTCGGCAAGCTGCGCGATCGCACCGCCGAGCGCCGGCAACGTGACGCCGTTCCAGGCCGTCGCGACGGCGCTCGCCTCGACGGTCGGCGTCGGCAACATCGCCGGCGTCGCGACGGCGATCACGATCGGCGGCCCCGGCGCGCTCTTCTGGCTCTGGGTTTCGGGCCTGCTCGGCATGGGTACCAAGTACGCCGAGATCGTCATCGCGATGCACTACCGCGAGCGGGACGCGAACGGCATCATGCGCGGCGGCGCGATGTACACGCTCAAGAAGCGCGGCCTCGGCTGGCTCGGCGGCGATCTTCGCGCTGCTGACCGCACTCGCCGCCTTCGGCATCGGCAACATGGTGCAGGCGAACTCGGTGGCGCAGAGTCTCCAGACGACGCTTCGGCGTGTCGCACCTGATCGTGGGCATCGTGCTGGTCGTCATCTCGGCGGCGGTAATCCTCGGCGGCATCAAGCGCATCGCCGCCTTCGCCGAGATCCTGGTGCCGTTCATGGCGGTGCTGTACCTCGTCGGCGGGCTCGTGCTCCTCGCGATGCACGCCGATCGGATCCCGGCGGCGTTCGGGCTCGTCTTCGACGGCGCGTTCAACGGCACCGCCGCGGCCGGCGGCTTCGCCGGCGCGACCATCATGATGGCGATGCGCTACGGCATTGCGCGCGGGCTGTTCTCCAACGAGGCCGGACTCGGCAGCGCGCCCATGGTGCACGCCGCCGCCGAGACCGACCATCCGGTGCGGCAGGGACTCTACGGCATCTTCGAGGTGTTCGTCGACACGATCCTCATCTGCACGACGACCGGCCTCGTGGTGCTGGTCAGTGGCGACTGGCAGGGCGGCGTGACTGGTGCCGCCCTATCGGCGCAGGCGTTCTCGTCCGGGCTTCCCGGCACCTGGGGCGGCATCATCGTGACGTCGGGACTGGTGCTCTTCGCCTTCTCGACGCTCATCGGATGGAGCTACTACGGCGAGACCGGCGCCGTCTACCTGTTCGGCAGCCGCGCCGCGGTGCCATACCGGCTGCTCTGGCTGGTATTCATCTATCTCGGCGCGGTGGGATCGCTCCAGCTGGTCTGGAGCGTGTCCGACACACTCAACGGACTGATGGCGATCCCGAACCTCGTTTCGGTGCTGATCTCGCTGCCCGCTGCTGCGGCGACTCCATAAGGGAGTTCTTCAAGCGGTGAGCCGGTCCTTCAACGAGCGGCGCGCCCGCCTGCACGAGATCATCTTCGAGGCCGACACCCCCGCGGGGCCGCGCGTTCGACGTCGCTCTGCTCGTCGCGATCGTGATGCAGCGTCGTCGTGGTCATGCTCGACAGCGTGGCGTCGATCCGGGCGCGGCTACGGCGCCGGCGCTCCGAGCGCTGGAGTGGGGCTTGACCGTCCTCTTCACGCATCGAGTACGTGCTCGCGGCTCGCGAGCGTGCGACCGGCCGCTGCGCTACGCGCCGAGCTTCTTCGGGGTCGTCGACCTGCCTCGCGATCCTGCCGACCTACTCTGCGCTGTTCCTGCCGGGCGCGCAGCGCCTGCTCGTCATCCGCGCTGCTGCGGATGCTGCGGATGTTCCGCGTGCTCAAGCTCAGCCGAGTACCTGCGGCAAGTCACCGACCCTGATCGCCGGCGCTGCGCGCCAGCACGCAGAAGATCGTGGTGTTTCTGGTCACCGTCCTGCACGATCTGGTGACGATCGTCGGCACGCTGATGTACGTGATCGAGGGGCCGGAACACGGCTTCACCAGCATTCCCAAGGGCATCTACTGGGCGATCGTCACGCTGACCACGGTGGGCTACGGCGACATCGTGCCGACAGACCCCGCTGGGCCGCGCGCTGGCGGTCGGTCCTGATGCTCACGGGCTACGGCATCCTCGCCGTGCCGACCGGGATCGTGACGGTCGAGCTCACCCGGGCCAGCGCGCAGCCGGTCTCGACCCGGGCGTGCCCGGCGTGCGGGGTTGGGGGGCACGAGCCCGACGCGGTGTACTGCCGGCGGTGCGGCGCGAAGCTGTGATGACCCCCGAGACGAAGCCACCCCTCGCGGCGCGCCGCGTGGAGCTGCGGCACGACACGAGTCAGGCGGGTTCCTCGGACTAGCTCCTGCAGCTCTTCCGTGAGCGCCCCTCCGCCTTCTGGCGCAGAGTCTTCATCGCGCCTCGGATGCTGCTGCCGGACAGATAGCTGTCGTTGTACTTCCAGCTCACGAAGGCGCAAGGGTACGAGCTGCTGAGCAGCGCCGAGCCGTACGACGCCACCTGGCTGGGGGTCATCTTGGTGCGGTTGGGGGTCCCCCCGTGCATCACGTTCAGCCCGACGATGAGTGCCAGGCCTCTCCTTTGCGCGTCCGCGACGCTCTGACGGATGTAATCCTGCACCGACCCGCGCCGGCTCAGGTACTGGGCCCAGGCGGCGTCCACGTGCCGGGGTGAACTCTTGAAGTAGCTGGGATGGACTCGGACGATGGTCGCCATCTTGGGCCAGAGCTGCTTGCTGTACCGGGCCATCTCGTCCAGCGTGGATTGGGACACGGTGCTGCCGTTCCAGTTGGCCTTGTCGTTCGGCTCGTCGATCATGTAGTGGCCGATGATGGTGCCGTCGTCACGTAGGACTGCGAAGTTGCGCTACGCTTAAACCGGTCGACCCGTGACTTCCACTTGCTGAGGCTGAACCGGCCGCTGCCTCCTTGTAATAGCGCGGATTGCCGGCGAGCATGACCGCCACCCTGCCCCCTCGCGCCCGGACGGACGAGAGCTGGCCGAGCATGGAGCCGGGAGTCGTGGTCAACTTGCCCCCGCTGTACAGGTCGCCGTACTCGTTGGCCGGTTGGGCGGTCATACCGAACGGGAATGCCGCCCGCCTGCGGAGGGCCGGCGTCGCGGCCTCGACCGGCGCGGCCAGGACCTCGTCCCGGCGAGCCGGCTGCCTCGGGATCGAAGGACTGGGTGTGGTCGCACGCGGCGAGAACGAGCGCCAGGGCGGCCGCGGAAAGCGAACCCCAGCGTACCATGCGGCGAGAGGTGCTGGAAAGACGGTAGGACATGGGCGAGCTTCTCCTCTCTCCATCGCAACAGATGGGAGGGCAAAGCGGGTGCGGCAGGACAGGCGCGGGGGCCAACGCCCGGCGCGGCCGGCGCGGTGGCTCATCGTCGATGAGTCCTGACGCAGTGGGATCAGGGCGGGAGCTCCGCCGGATCCGTCTGATGTGTGGTGTTGTCGTGCGGGGTCCGCTGAGACTAGCGGAAACTAGTCGACCAGGACGCGAAGGAATGAACGCCGCGGTGGCGTCATCTCATCGTCTTCAGAGTGCTCGCGCCGAGACGAGGATCGTAGTGGGGCCACGGTTTGTCAAGTGCTCGGATTTTTGCGATTGCCCCTCGGCGGCCCGGAACCCCGCCGGGCGCCCCGGATTCGCCTGCGGCCAGCGCCCGCCTGACGCCGGCGGCGTCGAGGTCGGTGCCGTAGACCGGCGTGCCGGGCTGCTGCCGCCAGGACTCGTCCAGGTTGCCGGCGTCCACCCCGTCGAAGCCGATCTCGTCGATCAGCTCGAGCACGACGGCCTTGGCCCGCGGGGTCGTCGCCCGCCACCGGCAGGGCGATGCGGCCGGGCGTCCCCTCCGGCTTGCCGCGCTTCCAGCAGGTGCCGGGCGTAGATGTTGTTGAACGCCTTGACCACCGGGCGGCCGAGCTGCGTCTCGACACCCACCGGCTCTCCGTCAGTGCCCTCCTCGATGGCGTCGATCCGGCCGTCGCGCTGCCGGGGGTAGTAGTTGCCGGTGTCCACGACGACGACGTCGGCGGGCACGCCGGCGAACAGGTCCGGCGGGCAGGTCGGGAACGTTCTTCTCGGGGATGGTCACGACGACCACCTCCCCGGCCCGCGCCGCCTCGCCGCACCGTGACGGCCTTCGCGCCGGTCTCCGCGGCCAGGCCGGCGAGCGTCTCGGGTCCCCGTGAGTTGGCGACGGAGACCTCGTGGCCGAGCGCGGCGAGGCGTCGGGCGAGGGTGCCGCCGATTTGCCCGCGCCGATGATGCCGATCTTCATGAGTCCTCTCCTGCCGGACCGCTAGCGATCAACGAATGTCATCATGTGTTCGTTGTATCTCGGCCCGCTACCGCCTCGGGCGGCAGGGCGCGGTCGAGCGTGTCGAGGTCCCGCGCGTCCAGCGCCAGCGACGCTCCGCCGACGTTCTCCTCCAGGTAGCGCCGGCGCTTGGTGCCGGGGATCGGCACGACGTCGTCGCCCTTGCGCAGCAGCCACGCCAGCGCCACCTGCGCCGGCGTCGCGCCGAGCCGCCGGCGATGTCGTGGACCGACCGCGCCGCCCGCACGTTGGCGTCGAAGTTCTCGCCCTGGAAGCGCGGGTCGCTCCGCCGGTAGTCGCCCTCGGGATACTCCTCGGCCCGCTTGGCCGTGCCGGTGAGGAAGCCGCGGCCCAGCGGGCTGAACGGCACCAGGCCGATGCCCAGCTCGCGGAGAGCGGGATGATGTCGCGTCTCGAGGTTGCGCTCCCACAGGAGTACTCGCTCTGAAGCGCGGAGATCGGGTGCACGGCGTGCGCCCGGCGGATGGTCGCGACGCCCGCCTCGGACAGGCCGAGGAAGCGCACCTTCCCCTCCTCGACCAGCTCGGCCATCGTGCCGACGACGTCCTCGATCGGCACCGCGGGATCGACCCGTGCTGGTAGAGCAGGTCGATGCGGTCGGTGCCGAGCCGGCGCAGCGAGCCCTCCCACCGCGCGGATGTGCTCCGGGCCGGCTGTCGGTCCCGACGTCTGCGTTGCCCTCGATCCGGAAGCCGAACTTGGTCGCGATCACGACCTGCTCGCGCCGGCCCTGGAGCGCGCGGCCGAGCAGCTCCTCGTTGGTGTACGGGCCCGTAGACCTCGGCCGTATCGAGGAAGGTGACGCCGAGCTCGACGGCGCGGTGGAGCGTGGCGATGGACTCCTGGTCGTCGGGGCGCCGTAGGACTGGCTCATGCCCATGCAGCCGAGCCCGAGGGCGGAGACCTCGGAGCCCCTGAGGTCCGAGCGTGCG
>CAVSPJ010000006.1:0-520616 GCA_963729985.1 uncultured Gemmatimonadales bacterium | reverse complement strand
ACTACCAGTATCTCAAGACCAAGTACACCGCCGAAGCGCTCGAAGTGCTCCGGCATGAGGAAGAGGGAGTGCCCGGGGTGCCCGGCGACGTCGAGGCACTGATCGCTGATAGGGTGCGGACCCTTCGCTCCGCTGCGGCCTCGGCGCCGCCGGGCACCCCGGTATGTGTGACGTGCGGGGCGCGACCCGAGCCGGACGCCGCGTACTGCTCGACCTGCGGTGGCATGCTCCCGGCGCCGGCGGCGTGCGCGCGGTGTGGCGGCCCACTTTTTCCGGACAGCCGGTTCTGCGAAGGATGCGGTAACCGCGTGGCCGCCTGACCTGAGCCCTGCTGCCTTCAGGTTCGGAATCGCAGTCCGACGCCCACCGAAATCGTCCGCAGTCCCCGCAGGTTCGAGACCTCTCCGATGTCCGCGGCGTCGATGGGACTTCCCGAAAAGCCCAGCCCGATCCGGTTCTCCAACTCGACCGAACCCAGCGGGACGCACAGCAGCAGCCGGCCTTCCGCCCCGCCCGCACCCGGGTGGCGCCCTCGACCGCCCACAGGTCCAGCGTCGGGACCACGGCGACCGAGACCTCGCCGCTTCCCGCAAGCGCCAGCCGCCGCCCGATGCCGACCGCGAGCCGGTAGCGGGTGACGTCGGCGGTCTTGTCCTGAATCGACAGGACATCGTTTCCGGCCTCGATGTGCCCGCCCGCCCAGCCGGCTTCGAGCTCGACGTTCCAGGCTTCGTATGACTTCCCGGCGGAGAGATGGACCGCCGGCCGTCCGGTGGGGCGGACCTCGGCGGCCACGCCCGGCACCGCCCGGCTGACCGCGACATGTCCGAACCGCACGGCCTCGACCCCGCCACCCAGGCGCCAGCCGGGGTGATCGGCCGGCACCTGGGCGGCGGTGGGTGGAGGGGCCACCAGGAGGGAAGTGAGGAGGGCAGGATGGAGCCGCATGGACGGTCCGAGGTGGGTGGTGTGCGCAAGGTGGCGCACGACCATCAACCGACCCTCAATCCGCGGGCGGTACTATTTCATCACGAGCTTGATCCAGCCGTTGGTCTTGTTGTTGTCGCCCTTGACGACCCAGTTGCTGTTGGCGTATGACTCGCCCACCACGATGCTTTCCACCGCATTGCCCACCAGCTCGTCGTTGGTCTTGAACACGGACGCCAGCGCCTTGAGGATCCGCTGGATGGCGTTGGCCTTCTTCCAGATTTTCTGCAGGCTGCTGCCGGTGCTGTCGCGCCCGCCGGTGAGCATCGGATAGGCGGCCTCGACCGTCTTCACCAGGTTCGAGAACCGGGCCGGATCGGTCTTGATCTGGCACGAGGTGTCGTCGTCTTCCACCAGGAAGATGCGGAAGTTCTGGTTGGGGTGCGCGATCTTGTAGTTGGTGATCTGGGTCTGGTTGATGAGCAGCACGCTGCCGCTCCAGTCGAGCGAGTTCTGATCGAAGTAGTAGTAACCCGCGGAGGTGCCGGAGGCGCAGGCATAGGTGGTCAACGAGTCGGTGCTGCCGGCCTGGCCCAGCACGTGCACCTCGATCTCGGGCGCGCCCTTGACCCAGCTCTCGAAGGTCTCGACCAGATGCGAGTTCGTCATGTACAGCCCGGGTGGCGGTGTGCTCCCGCCGCCGGAGGGGCCGCCCTGCAGCGTGCGGCTGCTGGTCGAAGTCGGTTTCGACCGGCACCAGCGCCAGTACCGGGATGTCGGGAGGACTGGTGGGGCTGAGCACGAAGCGCTCGCCCTTGGGCGAAAAGGCGACCGGCGGGTCGCGCTCGTCGCCGATGGTGGCTACCAGAATGCGGTCGTCTCCGGACCAGCCTGCGCGGTGGGCCGGCACCGGCAGATACAGCTCGAGCGGAGGCGCCCGGCGCGTGTCGAGCTCGACCGCGGTGACGGCTTCTCCGGCGAGTCGCGCGAGGTGGCTGGCGGCGCGCGCGCCGGACGAGGAGAGGTAGCGCTGGAAATGGAGTTTGTTCTCGCGGACCGGAGAGCGGTCGAGGTCGTGCCTGAGCTGGGCCCGGAACCCCTCGTCGGCGAGGGCGAGGGCGATGCGGCGGGCCAGCCGCTCCCGCGCGGCGGACGGGGCTTCGCGACTGGCCTGGGCGCTCTCGGGAGGGAGGTCGGGGCCGCCATGATCGGTACAGCCGGTGAGACCGAGCGCCGCGGCGAGCGCCATGAGGCAGGTGGTGCGAGACATGGGTCCTCCTTGGGTGGATCGCGCGGGAACACCGCGCGATGTGCCAGTGGCGCGCCCAAGGTAGGCCGTGCGTTCATGCGGTCCGGGACCGGGTTTATGCGGGGGAGAACCGGAAAGAGCGGGAGGTGATCAGTCGGTCATGGCGCCACGGCCCCGGGCACCAGCGCCACGATTCTGAGCGGCCCACCGCTGCCTCCTTTGATCTTCATCGGCAGAGCCACCACGAATGCGCCGCTGGCGGGCAGGCGCTCGAGGCTGGTCACGTTCTCGAATGCGGGAATGTTCTGCCCCAGGAGGATCCGGTGGGTGTCGTACGTCCCCGACTGCCCGTAGTCGATGCTCGGGGTATCGATGCCCACCGCCTTCACCCGCCGCTCCGCCGCCAGCCACCGCGCGGCGGAGGAGTCGATCCCGGGAAAGTGCAGCTCCGCCACCCCGGCGGGCCCGGTCTTGGTGGTGCCGAGATAGCGGGCCTTGTCGGGCCAGCGGCTGGACCAGCCGGTGCGGATCAGGACGATCGTGCCGTCGGGAATGCGGCCGTTCTGCCGCTCCCATTCGACCAGGGCCGCGGTGTCCAGCCGGTAGTCGGCGTTCGCGTCCGCGCGCGCGACCACGTCCACGACCACCGCCGGTCCGATCAGCTGCTCCAGCGGTATCTGATCCGCCGTATGCCCGCCTTCAGCGAAGTGGATCGGTGCATCCAGGTGGGTCCCGCCATGCTCCGAGGTCGCGAAATCGTTCGCGGCGTAGTAGAAGCCCCCGGGAGTCATCTGGGCCGACACGACATCGAGGGTGAACGGCTTCGCGGTGGGCCAGTAGATGGTCTCGCTGGAGAACTCGTGCGACAGGTCCACCCAGGTGCCCGTGGGCAACAGATCGGGGCCGGAGGGCGGCCGCGAACGCGTTTCCTGCGCGCGGCAGGCCAGGGTCAGGAGGAGCGCGAGCAGGGCAAACTGATGCATGGGACCACCAGGAGAAGAGAAGTCAGCGCCGGGGGACCCCGGCGGTTGCGGCGCTGGCGGCCTCGAGCGCCCGCTCGATCCCGCCGGGTGGGATGTCCAGATGGGTCACCGCCCGGACCGTCGTAGGGCCGATGACGCTGAACCGCACACCGTGCGATGCCAGGGTCCGTCCGGCGAACTCGTCTCCGCTCAGCCCGGTGCCGCGGACGTCGAAGATGACGATGTTGGTCTCGACCCGCTCGGCGTCCACCGCGATCCCGGGCAGCTGGTTCAACCCCGCCGCGAGGCGGCGGGCCCGCTCGTGGTCCTCGGCCAGGCGGTCCACGTGGTGGTGGAGCGCGTAGACTCCCGCCGCCGCGATGATCCCCGCCTGGCGCATCGCGCCACCCAGGCGCTGCTTGAAGACCCAGGCGTCCTCGATGAACGCCCGCGACCCGGCCAGCACCGCGCCGACCGGCGCGCCGAGCCCCTTGGTGAGGTCCAGCCAGACCGAGTCGAAGGGAGCCGCGAACGCCCGCGCCGGCGTGCCGCTCGCCACCACCGCGTTCATCAGCCGGGCGCCGTCCATATGGCGGGCGAGTCCCGCCTCGCGCGCCGCGGCGCACACCGCCTCGATATCCCCGATCGGCCAGCAGGCACCACCCACGATGTTGGCGGTCTGCTCGATCGAGACCACGCGGCTCCGCGGCATGTAATGGACCGCGGGCCGCACCGCCTGGCGCACCTGCGCGGCGGTGAACATCCCGCGCGGCCCCGTCAGCGGCCGAAACACCGCGCCGACCAGCGCTGCCGCGCCGCCCGCCTCGTACAGCAGCGGGTGCGCCGTCTCGTGCAGCAGGATCTCGTCGCCGGCGCGGCAGTGGACCGAGAACGCGACCTGATTGCACATCGTGCCCGACGGCAGGAAGAGAGCGGCCTCCTTACCGAGCAGCTCCGCGACCATGTCCTGGAGTCGGTTGACGGTCGGGTCCTCGAGCTGCTGCTCGTCGCCCACCTCGGCGTCGCACATGAAGCGCCGCATCGCGGCGGTCGGTCGGGTGACGGTGTCGCTGAAGAGGTCGACCGCGATGGCCGCCGGCGATCATTCCACGCCGCCTGAGATGATCTCCAGCCTCTCGATCCGGCGGGTGCTGAGGCGGAGCGGGATGATGGTGGCCGCCGATCAGGATCACCACGACCGCCCCTCCCGCGAGGAGCAGGCCGCGGTGTGAGCCCGACCTCGGCCCCGCGATGATAGGCGCGAAGCTGCGCCGCCACGGGCCGCGCCTCGAGCATGATCACCAGCGCGAGCAGGCTCAGGCTCGCCATCATGAAGACCACCCCGCCGAAACTGGTGGGGATCTGCGCGGCGTTCTCGGTCCCGAACTGGGGGTAGAAGACGCCGAAGGTGAGCGCCAGCGCGCTGGCCGCCAGGGTGTACAGCAGGATGGTGCCGACGCTCACCGCCATCATGAACGGGCCGGCCTGGAGCAGCCAGTTGGTCAGCACCGTGATCACCAGGGCGAGCAGCAGCAGCGGGCACGGTGCCGATCCAGTACTTGCTCCAGAGCATCGCCCCGGGATCGAGCGGGCTCGAGCGGAGCAGCCACATCTGGCGGCCCTCGAGCGAGACCGCGGGAAAGATGAACCGGGCCGCGACCGCGGCCAGCACGAACCCGGCGAGTCCCAGGTTGAGGAACGAGATGACGATCACGAGGCTGAACGGGATCCGCTCGCCCGAGTGGATCGGCAGCGACTTGATGTTGAAGATGTAGATCAGCAGCAGCACGGCGAGCAGGATGAGCTGGCTCCACTGGGTGTTGTCGCGGAAGAAGAGCCGGAGATCCTTGAAGATGAACTCCCGCTTGGCGGCGGGCATGCTCTTGAGCAGGCGCGCGCCAGCGGGCCGCGCAGCGGCCGGCGTACCTTGCGCTCGGCGCCCTCCTGCGCCTTGGAGAACCCCGAGTGGAAGAGCCGGCGGTGCACCAGCGCGCCGACCGCGATCGCCCACGCCGCGGCGCCCCAGAGCATCGCGACCGGCCATGGGTCCGCCACCCGAAGAGCCAGTTCATGATCATGTCGGCCGTCCACTCGCTCGGCAGCAGCGGGTTGGTCGGCGTGCGGAGCTCGGCGAGGTAGTCCACGAAGGTGCGGAACCCCTCGGGGCGGGCGAGCTGCTCGGGGCGCATGAACCGCAGCAGGATCACCGCCGTGGCCAGCGCGCCCAGGGCGATCAAGCCCGAGCAGCTCGCGGGTGCGCCGGGCCGGAAAGACGTTCACCAGCACCATCGGTGAAGGATCGTGCCGAGCACCGCCGGCAGGACCAGGAACGGCACGAACGCCGCGAGCGCCACCAGCGGAAACAGGACCCCGCCCGAATACACGATGCCGTAGGCCGTGAAGATCGGCAGCGCCAGCAGCGCGACCATCCAGGACGAGTGCACCACCGTCTCGCCCAGCTTGGCGAGGTACAGCCGGAGCCAGTCGACCGGCGCCGCCACCAGCAGATCGAGATCCTTGGCCAGGAAGAAGGTCGAGAGCGCGGTGATGACGTTGGAGAGCAGCAGGATCGAGAGGAGCGCGAGCAGGATGATGCCGAGCACCTTGCCGGCGAGGAGGTCGCCGATGTCGGCCACCTGCTGGATGTAGCTGAGCACCCGGTACGCGATGCCGAAGATCGCCGCCCAGAAGAAGCCCGCCGGCGACCACGAACAGCGACCAGCTTGGCCCAGGATCCGCTCCGCTCCTCCCGCAGCCGGGCGAGCGCTGCCCCGCCACTTGGGCGTGAGCACGGTCCAGACGCCGGGCTGCGACCGTTCCGCCGCCACTTCAGCGGTCGAGCACGGTGTCGAGCTGGTGGGCCCGGTGGCCCCCGGTGAGCTTGAGGAAGAGCTCCTCGAGGCTCATGTCGCCCGACTCGGTCTGCTGCCGCAGCTCGGCCATCGTGCCCCGCGCGCGCGATCTTTCCCCTTGTACACGATCGCGATCCGGTCGCACATGATCTCGGCGACCTCGAGCGTGTGGGTGCTCATCAGCGACGGTGCCGCCCCGGTCCACGAACTGCGCGGAACAGGTCCTTGAGCATGCGCGCCGCTCTTCGGGTCGAGCCCGACCATCGGCTCGTCCACGACGATCACGCTCGGGCCGATGCACCAGCGCGCCGCAGATGATGAGCTTCTGCCGCATGCCGTGGCTGTAGGTCTCGGTCAGCTCGTGCTTCCATTCGGTCGAGGTCGAACAGCTCGAGCAGCTCGTCGATCGCGGCGCTCGACCTCCGGGCCGTCCTGGCCGTACAGCGCGGCGGCGAAGCGCAGGAACTCGCCGCCGGTGAGCTTGTCGTAGACGAACGGGCCGGTCGGGGATGAAGCCGAGCCGCGCCTTGGCCTCGAGCGGCCGGGCCAGCATGTCGACGCCGCCCGACCAGGACCGATCCGCGCGGTGGGCTGGAGGATGCCGGCGATCATCCGCATCGTGGTCGTCTTGCCGGCGCCGTTCGGGCCCAGCAAGCCGAAGCAGCTCGCCCCGCGGCACCTCGAGGGTGATGCCGTCCACCGCGGTGAACTTGCCGTAGCGCTTCGTCAGGTCCGTCAGCCGGATCACGCCGTCCTCCGTACGATGGCTTCCACCGCGTCCCTATCCTCCTGTCGCTCGACCACGATGCAGAGCTCGGCCGGAGTGTCCGCCGCACCGGCCCGCGGAAAAGTCTCCACCAGCAGGGACGCGGATTCCGCCAGGCTGAGCGCCCGTCCGTCGGCGCCCGACCAGCGGTGTGCCGATCCGGCCGAGCCCCCATTCGCCGGCGCGCTGCCAGGCGGAGACCAGCGCCCGGCGCACCGTGGTTCGCGCGACCGGGGACAGCCGCGTCCCGGATGACGACGTGGATCACGAATGGTGCCACGCAGATCGCCGCCGCCGGTGACCACCGCCGCCCCCGCCTCCAGCGGCGAGCTCACCCGGTGCTGGTCGGCGAAACGCTGGCCCCGCCACGCTCGTCGAGCCGCGACGCGGACGCCGCCAGCGGCTCGAGCGATTCCCCGGCCGGGCGCAGCACGGCGTCCACCCGGAGCGACGCGAGATCGTCCACCACGACGGTGATCACAGGTCTTGCAGCTCTCGGCTCCGCTGATACATCTCGCGGGCCTCGTCCGGCCGTCCGAGCCGGTCGAGCACCCGTCCGCGCAGGTGGTACACCTTGCCGTCGCGCGGAGTGGCCTCGATCGCCCGGTCCAGCACCGCGTTCGCCCCCGCCAGGTCGCCCATCAGGTTGAGCGCCTCCGCGAGATGGTAGAGGACGCCGGCCGTTGGTCGGGCTGGTACTCGAGCGACCTGGTGAAATGCGTGGCGGCCTCCGGAGCGAGGCCCTTGCGCCAGAAGAGCTGGCCCAGCTCGAAGTGGGCCGGCGCCGTGGGACGGCTGCGAGCGCAGCACGCCGCGCAGGTCGGATTCCGCCTCCCGGTAGCGGCGCGAGTCGGCCCAGCAGGCTCCCTCGAAGCAGGAGCAGCTCGATCTGGTCGGGGCTCGCCCGCAGGCCGGTCGAGAGCGTGGTGACCGCTTCCTCGAGCTCGCCGTCGCGCTCCAGCAGGCGCGCCAGGTGGAGGCGTGCCTCCACATGCTCCGGGCTCGCCGCGCAGCAGCTCGCGGTAGAGCGCCGCGGCCTGGTCCGGGGACGCGGCGGCGGCGCCGGCCCGCTCGAGCAGCGGTCCGGCCGCCGCCCCAGCGAGCTCGTCCGGGGAAGTGGTCATGAGGGCAGGTGTATGGTAGAGGCAGGCCGCCGAAACCGGAACCCGTTGACCCTCGGCCTCGTTTTCGGGTACCTTTCGGGGCTATGGCTGAAGATGCTCTGATCGTGCGCGGCGCCCGCGAGCACAACCTCCGGAACATCGACGTCACCATCCCCCGCGACCGGCTCACGGTCATCACGGGGCTGTCCGGCTCGGGCAAGTCGTCGCTCGCCTTCGACACGATCTACGCCGAGGGGCAGCGGCGCTACGTCGAGTCGCTGTCCGCGTACGCCCGCCAGTTCCTCGGGCTGATGGAGAAGCCCGACGTCGACGCGATCGAGGGGCTGTCGCCGGCGATCTCGATCGAGCAGAAGACCGCCGGCCACAACCCGCGCTCGACGGTCGGCACGGTCACCGAGATCTACGACTACCTCCGCCTGCTCTACGCCCGCGCCGGCACGCCGCACTGCCCGAACTGCGGCCGCGCCGGTCAGCGGCAGAGCCCGGCGCAGATCGCCGAGACGCGTCCTCGCCTGGCCGGAGGCGACGCGGATCGAGGTCCGCGCGCCGCTCGTGCAGGGCCGCAAGGGCGAGTTCCGCGAGCTGTTCGAGAGCGTGCGCAAGCAGGGCTTCGTCCGCGCCGGGTCGACGGGGAGCTCGATCGAGCTCGCCGACCCGCCGAAGCTCAACCGCCGGCAGAACCACGACATCTCGGTCGTCGTCGACCGGCTCGTCGTGCGCGACGGAGGACCGCGGCCGGCTCACCGACTCGCTCGAGACGGCGCTGCGCCTGGCCGACGGGCTCGTCGAGGTCGTGACCGCCACGACGGCGACGCGAGCGGCGAGACGTCTTCTCCGAGCGCTACGGCTGCCCGGTCTGCGGCATCTCGCTGCCCGAGCTCGAGCCGCGGCACTTCTCGTTCAACTCGCCGTTCGGCGCCTGCCCGACTGCGGCGGGCTCGGCACCCGCCGCGAGGTGAGCGAGGAGCTGATCCTCGGCGATCCCGAGCATCTCGATCCTCGAGGGCGTGATCCTCCCGTGGGGCGAGCCGACGGGCTACCTGCGCAAGATCGTGCTGCCCGGCGCTCGCGAAGGCGTTCGAGTTCGACCTCAACACGCCGTGGGGCGAGCACAGCGAGTCGGCCAGGCAGGCGCTGCTCCACGGCAGCGCCCGGCCGATTCAAGGTCCAGACCGAAGGCGCGCGCGGCGCGGCGAGACGAGAGCGAGTGGGAGGGCGTCCTCGCGCAACGTGCGAGCGCCGCTACGACGAGACCGACTCGCGACGCCGTGCGCATGGAGCTCGAGGAGTTCATGGTCGAGCAGCCCTGCCAGACCTGCGGCGGGACGCCGCCTCAAGCCGGAGTGCGCTCGCCGTCACGATCGACGGCCGGAACATCGGCGACGTCGTCGAGCTGTCGGTCGACCGGCGCGCTGGAGTTCTTCGAGGACGATGCCGGTCGCGCGGCGAACGGCACGGCCGGGGCTCGATGCCGAGATCGCCGGGCCGATCCTCAAGGAAGTGCGCGAGCGCCTGCGCTTCCTCGTCGACGTCGGCCTCGACTACCTCACGCTCGGCCGCTCGCGCCGAGTCGCTCTCCGGCGGCGAGGCGCAGCGCATCCGGCTCGCGACGCAGATCGGCTCGCGGCTCGTCGGCGTGCTGTACATCCTCGACGAGCCGTCGATCGGGCTGCACCAGCGCGACAACGAGCGGCTGCTCGACACGCTGCGAGGCCTGCGCGACCTCGGCAACACCGTCATCGTCGTCGAGCACGACGAGGAGACGATCGCGGCGCGGACCACGTCATCGACCTCGGGCCGGGCGCGGGGAAGCACGGCGGCGAGGTCATCGCCGAGGGCACGCGTCGACGACATCCGCGGCACATCCGACCTCGATCACCGGGCAGTACCTGCCGGGCGAGCTGCGGGTCCCGGTGCCGCCCGGCCGCCGCCCGGCCGGCGCGCGGACATCGCCTGCGCGTCGAGGGCGCGCGCGAGCACAACCTGCGCAACCTGACCGTCGAGATTCCCGCTCGGCCTCTTCGTCGCCGTCACCGGCGTGTCGGGCTCCGGCAAGTCGACGCTGATCGAGGACATCCTGCACCAGCGCGCTGCGCGCGCCACTTCTACCGCGCGCGCGTCATTCCCGGCGCGCACACGCGCATCACGGGGCTCGAGCACATCGACAAGGTCATCGACATCGACCAGAGCCCGATCGGCCGCACGCCGCGCTCGAACCCGGCGACGTACACGGGGCTGTTCACGCCGATCCGCGAGCTGTTCGCCGAGCTGCCCGAGGCGAAGATCCGCGGCTACGGGCCGGGGCGCTTCTCCTTCAACGTGAAGGGCGGCCGCTGCGAGGCGTGCCAGGGCGACGGGCTCGTGAAGATCGAGATGCACTTCCTGCCCGACGTCTTCGTGCCGTGCGACGTCTGCAAGGGCAAGCGCTACAACCGCGAGACGCTCGAGGTGCGCTTCCGCGGCAAGAGCATCGCCGACGTGCTCGACCTGACCGTGGAGGATGCGCTCGAGTTCTTCGAGAACCAGCCGCGCATCGCGCAGAAGCTGCGAGACGCTGAACGACGTCGGGCTCGGCTACATCCACCTCGGCCAGAGCGCGACGACGCTCTCGGGCGGCGAGGCGCAGCGCGTGAAGCTCGCGACCGAGCTCTCCAAGCGCGACACCGGCCGCACGCTCTACATCCTCGACGAGCCGACGACCGGCCTGCACTTCGAGGACGTGCGCCTGCTGCTCGACGTGCTGCACCGCCTCGTCGACCGCGGCAACACCGTGCTCGTGATCGAGCACAACCTCGACGTCATCAAGACCGCCGACTGGATCGTCGACCTCGGCCCCGAGGGCGGGGAGACGGGCGGAACGCTCGTGGCGGCGGGCACGCCGGAGGAGGTGGCGGCCTCGGAGGCCAGCCACACCGGCCACTTCCTCCGCCGGGTGCTGCCGGTCGTGTCAGTTTGAGGACGGCGTCTCGAACTTCGGCTCTTTGGCGGTGGGGTCGACCGTGAACCGGATCCACATCCCGCTCAGGCCGTGTCCGGGCACCCCGCAGAAGATCCGATAGCGTCCCGCTGTCCGGGGCGGTGAACCGGATGACGTCCTTGGCCTCCTGCGGCAGCCCCTCGGCAACCTTGTTGGTGTAGGCCCTCGGAATCGCGGCGTCGACCGCCATGTTGGGCATCGGGTCCTGGTCGGCGATGATCTCCGCGCTGTGGGGCGTGCCGTCCTTCTGGACGAAGTTCATCACCACGTTGACGCCCGAGCGGCACCACGAGGTTCGCCTCGCCGTCGACGTAGCCGTTGAAGTTGAACGGGCTGCTGGCCCCCTCGCCTCCCGCGATCAGCTCGAACGTGACCGTCTTGGTGGCGGGGTCCCACTTGAGGTAACGGGAGTCCTGCGGCGCCGCACCGGCCGCCACCAGGACCACCAGGAGCACGGTCAGGGACATGGAGCCTGCGAATCGAGCCATCACGGTCCTCGGGTCGGGTCGGACGCGAGAGGGCCGTGAAACCTCACGGCCCCCGCGTCCGAATGGTGTGCCCATGGTCGAGCAACGAGCATGCCATAAAGCTACACGGATTCCCGACAAACGGGTATCCTTCCTGCAGTTATCCGCCACCACCATCGACCCGAGCTCCCCAGTGAACCGTTTCCTCGCTTTGGTGTTGTTCGCCGCCGCCGGCGGCAGCCTCCCCGTAGCGGCCCAGCAAACCGACCCGTCGCGGCTCACCACTGCAACGGATCTACGGCTCCGGCGAGTTCGCCGCCCAGCCGTTCGGCCCCTCCCGCTGGCTCGGGGACGGTTCGGCCTACACCACCGTGGAGCCTCCCGCCGAGGGGGACGGCCGGGACATCGTCCGGTACGATGTGGAAGGGGGCAGCCGGGAGGTCCTGGTCGCGGCAAGCCGGCTGGTGCCCCAGGGCGAGAGCGCGCCGCTCGACATCGAGGACTACGCCGTGGTCGCCCGACGGGAAGAAGCTGCTGGTCTTCACCAACACCCAGCCGGTCTGGCGACTCAACACCAGAGGCGACTACTGGGTCCTCGACCGGGCCAGCGGCGCGCTCAAGAAGCTGGGCGGGACCGAGGCGAAGCCGTCGACACTGATGTTCGCCAAGTTCGCGCCCGACGGCGGCCGGGTGGCCTACGTCCGGGAGAACAACCTGTACGTCGAGGATCTCGCGACCGGGACGATCACCCCGCTCACCACCGACGGCTCCCGCACGCTCATCAACGGCACCTTCGACTGGGTATACGAAGAAGAGCTGATGAACTACTACGCCGACGGCTGGCGCTGGAGCCCCGACGGCAGCAGCATCGCGTTCTGGCAGCTCAACGCCGACTCGGTGAAGAACTTCTACCTGGTCAACAACACCGACTCGGTCTACTCCCGGGTCATCCCGATCCAGTATCCCAAGGTCGGCGAGACCAATTCGGCCGCCCGCGTCGGGGTCGTGAGCGCGGCCGGCGGGCCCACCCGGTGGCTCGAGATCGACGGGGACCCGCGGAACCACTACATCGCCCGGATGGAGTGGGCCGCCTCCTCCGGCGAGGTGGTGCTCCAGCGACTCAACCGGCTCCAGAACCGCAACGAGGTGATCCTGGGCGACGCCAGGACCGGGCAGGTGCGGACCGTGATGGTCGAGCAGGACAGCACCTGGGTCGACCTGGTGGACGATTTCGTCTGGCTCGATGGGGGCAAGCAGTTCACCTGGGTGAGCGACCGCGACGGGTGGAACCACGTCTATGTGATCTCGCGCGACGGCAAGCAGACCCGCCTCGTCACCAAGGGCGACTTCGACGTGCTCCAGATCAAGGGGATCGACCCCAAGGGCGGGTGGCTCTACTACATCGCCTCGCCGGAGAACCCGACCCAACGCTACCTCTTCCGCAGCCCGGCTGGACGGCAAGGGAAAGCCGGAGCGACTGAGCCCGGCACGCGAGCCCGGCACTCACGCCTACGACGTCGCGCCCAACTACCGGTACGCCATCGAGACCTACTCCAGCCTGGGCAATCCGCCGATCATCCGGCTGGTGCGCCTGCCCAACCACCAGCCGATCCGGACGCTGGTGGACAACCAGCGGCTCCGGTCGAAGGTCACTGCGCTCAGCCGCGGCCCGGTCGAGTGGCTGAGCATCGAGGCCGAGGACGGATCGACGATGCCCGGCGTGCTCCTCAAGCCGGCCGACTTCGACTCCACCCGGAAGTACCCGCTGCTCTTCTTCCTGTACGGCGGGCCGGGCCACACCGAGGTGAACGACGTCTGGGGCGGGTACTACCTCTGGCACACCATGCTGACCCAGAAGGGCTACCTGGTGGCGATCGTGGACAACCGCGGCACTCCGGCACCGCTGGGCCGGCGATTCCGGAAGGCGATCTACGGCCAGATGGGAGTGCTGGAGACCAGGGACCAGGCGGCGGCGGCGCGAACCCTGACTCGACGGCCCTATGTCGACCCCGAGCGCGTCGGGATCTGGGGGTGGAGCTACGGCGGGTTCATGGCGCTCAACGCCCTCTTCCAGCACGCCGATCTCTACCGAACCGCCGTGGCCGTTTCGCCCGTGACCCACTGGGCGCTTGTACGACAACGTCTACACCGAGCGGTTCAACGGCCTGATCACCGACAATCGCGAGGGCTACGACCGCGGCTCCCCGCTCAGCTACGTCAAGGGCATGCGCGGCAACCTGCTGCTGATCCACGGCGGGGGCGACGACAACGTCCACTACCAGAACACCGAGATGCTGATCAACGCCCTGGTGGCCGCGAACCGGCCGTTCGAGATGATGGAGTATCCCAACCGCACCCACTGCATCTGCCAGGGCAAGGGGACCCAGGCCCACCTCTTCGATCTGGTCACCCGGTTCCTCGATCGAACCCTGATGGGGGCGGCGCCCCGGGCCGCGGCGCGGGAGCGGGCCGCCGCGGGGCAGTAGACGGCCGGCGCATGGCGACCGGGGGTGGCGCACCCTAGATTGGAAAGTCCACTCCCGCCGGAGCTTCCCATGACCTACGAAGACATCGTCGCGCTGCTGGGCTACGCTGGTGGGCATGAACAGAGAGTCCGGATCACCACGACCGACCGGACCGAGGTCGTAGGCATCCCGATGAGCGTCGACACCCACATCACCGCTCACGAGGTCTACCTCCGCCCGGCCGGCAGCGACGACACCGAGATCGCGGTGTCCCTCGGGGCGATCGAGGCCGTGGAGCTGGTCTGACTCCCGATCCCGATCATCCCAAGGTCTTCCCCGGCCCAGGTAGTCTCGTTTCGCATTGAAACACGATCGGGGCCACGTCCGTAGGGGCCGGCGGGAGGCAACAGGAATGGATATGGAAGGCGTACTAGCGATCACCTTGATCTTCGGAGGCGGCACCCTCTTCCTCCTGTCGATCAGTCCGATCGGCAGGGCGATCGCCGAGCGGATCAGGTCGCAGGGGGCCGTGCCGATGCCCGATCCCGAGCTGCTGGCGGAGGTGGACGCGCTGCGGCGGGACGTCAGCGAGCTGCAGGAGCGGGTGGACTTCGCCGAGCGCCTGCTGTCCCAGGGCCAGGAGCGCCCTCAGGTCGCCAGGGAGGGGATGCAGTCATGATCCAGCAGGACCCATACCTCCGATACCGCAGATTCCCTCGCCACCGTTCGACCCGAACCTCATCTGGCTCAACGATGGGGGTCCGCCGGCGATCGTCATGATCGTGTTCCTGGGCCTGCTCGCCACGACCATCATTCTCTGGCCGATCATGCGGGCGTTCGGGCGCCGGCTGGAAGGAAAGGCCGCTCCCGACCCGGCGCTGCAGGCGGAGATCGAGCAGCTGCAGCACCGGCTGGGCGAGGTGGACGTGCTGCAGCAGCGGGTGGCCGAGCTCGAGGAGCGGCTCGACTTCACCGAGCGGATCCTGGCGCAGGCGCGAGCCCGCGGCTCCAGCGTTAGGAGGCGGAAGCGTGAACCTTGCCGAGTGATCGCTCTCGAGAGTGACGCGTCGTGATCGTGAAAGCCTCTGGGCCCGATCGCGCGTCGCGATCGCCCACCGGATCCGTGGGCGCCGGGGCAGTGCGCCGGACGAGATCTCGCTGTGGCCGCCGAGGTCGACGAGCTCGACTCGATTGGCCGAGGTCGAGGAGCGGTTAGATTTCGCCGAGCGGCTCCTCGCGCGCGGAGCGGAGGCGGACCAGCTTACAGGGGGAGTCCATAGATGATCACCCGAGAGGACATCCAGTCGTTCCTCGACCGGCTTTGGGGCGGCAATCTGTCGGTGACGGAGGTCGAGCCCAACCTCTGGCTCGTCCGCACGCCGGACGATGCCGAGGTGGTCGTCCACTATGCGCCGCCGGTGGTGATTCTGCGAGTCCGGGTCATGGAGCTGCCGGCCAGCGAGCCGCGGCGTGGCGAGCTGTTCCGCCAGCTGCTGGAGTTCAACGCGCGGGACCTGGTCCACGGCTCCTACGGTCTGGAGGGCGATCACGTGGTGCTGACCGACACGCTGGAGCTGGAGAACCTCGATTTCAGCGAGTTCGAGGCCAGCTTCGAATCCATGACCCTGGCGCTCGCCTCGCACCTCGGCGCCCTCGCGACTTACCGCGAAAGGTGACCCTCCATGGGACTCTTTGATCGCTTCTCGGCCCTGCTGCGGTCGAACATCAACGACCTGATCTCCCGGGCCGAGAATCCCGGAGAAGATGCTCAACCAGCTGATCGTCGACATGAAGACCGCAGCTGGCCAAGGCCAAGCAGCAGGTCGCCTCCGCCATCGCCGACGAGAAGAAGCTCCAGTCCGACGCCGACGCGATGAAGAAGCAGGCCGAGGACTGGGAGCGCCGCGCGATGCTGGCGGTGCAGGAGGGCCGGGACGACCTCGCCAAGCAGGCCCTCGGCCGGTACAACGAGCACCTCCAGGGCGCCCAGCAGCTCCACGACGACCTGGCTCAAGCACAAGGCCGAGACCGAGACGCTCAAGCTCTCGCTGCGCCAGCTCAACGACAAGATCGAAGAGGCCAAGCGGAAGAAGAACATCCTGGTCGCGCGCGCCAAGCGGGCCGAGGCGCAGCAGCGCATCCAGGAGACGATGTCGGGGATGTCCGAACAAGAGCGCCTTCGAGTCGTTCGAGCGGATGACGGAGAAGATCGAGGCCAACGAGCGCAAGGCGATCGCCGCGGCCGAGATCCAGGAGGAGTTCTCGGGCGATCGCCTGGTCCGGCAGTTCGACGCCCTGGAGTACAAGGGCAGCTCCGATCAGCAGCTGCTGGCGCTCAAGCAGCGCATGGGCCTGCTGCCGGGCGGCGGTGGCGGCAGAGCCGCCAGCTCAACCGCGGCGCCGAGGACATCCACGACGCCGAGGTGATCGAGGAAGGCGAGAGCGGAAAGCCCTGAGCAGTATCCGCGAGGCCACGGCGTACTCTCGAGCCGAACCGAGGGGGCCATGTCGAATGTGGTCCCCTTCGACCTTTGTCCCGGTGACCCGAGCCGGCTTCCACTATATTCCACCGCCCCTTTCCCCAAGCAGAAATGACCGCTCCGCGCCACCTGATTCTCGCCGACGGCGACTTCGGGCCGATGACCTCGAAGACCGCCAACTCCATCATCCGATACCATCCCGAGCGCACCGTCGCGGTGCTGGACCGCGAGCACGCCGGGCGGACCGTGCAGGACGTGCTGGGATTCGGCGGCGCCATCCCGGTGGTGGCGTCGATGCGCGAGGGACTGGCGCTCGGGCCGACGGCGGTGCTGATCGGCATCGCGCCGAAGGGCGGCCAGCTGCCCGCCGAGTGGCGCGCCTGGATCGGCGAGGCGCTCGACGCCGGCTGCGACATCTGGAACGGGCTGCACAACTTTCTGTCCGACGATCCCGACCCTCGCCGCGAAGGCGCGGGCGACGGGACGCACGCTGCACGATCTCCGGCGCGCCGCCGGCCGACCTCCCGATCGCCTCGGGGCTCGCCAAGTCGGTGGACCCGTTCGTGGTCCTCACCGTGGGTACCGACTGCAACGTCGGCAAGATGACCGCGCAGCTCCAACTGACCCGCAAGCTGAACGAGAGCGGGCTTCGCACCCGGTTCGTGCCCACCGGGCAGACCGGCATCATGATCGAGGGCTGGGGCATCGCGGTGGACGCCGTGGTGGCGGACTTCATCGCCGGCGCGGCGGAGCGGCTGACGCTGGAGGGCAGCAGGGACGCCGACGTCGTGCTGGTCGAGGGGCAGGGCAGCATCAACCACCCGGGCTACTCGGGCGTCACCCTGGGGTTGCTCCACGGCTCCTGCCCCGACGCGCTGATCCTCTGCCACCAGTCCAGCCGGGAATACATCGGCGACTACCGCGAGGCCGGCCTGGCTCCGGATCCCGCCCCTGTCGGAATACGTGCGGCTGTACGAGTCCATCGGCCGCCGCCGTGCACCCGACCAAGGTGATCGGCATCTCGCTCAACACCTACGACCTGAGCGACCTCGAGGCCCGGCGGGTGTGCGACCGTGCCGAGCAGGAGACCGGCCTTCCCGCCACCGACCCGATCCGGTTCGATTCCTCCCCGCTGGTGAACGCCATCTCCGACGCGCGGAGCCGCTACGCGAGGACCCGGACGGCGCTCTAGCGCTCGGGGCGCCGGGTCGATCGAACGGCCGATGCGCGGGGAGGCGCCGGGTCGCCCGCGAATGATGCGCGCAGTCCCGGCCGGGCCGGCTCATGATGCTCCATGTTTCCGGGCTCTCCCGCGCGGCTCCGTCCCGGCGTTGCGCTGCGCTCCGCTGCTTGCCCTGGCTCACCCGGGAGCCGTCCTGGGCGTCTGGGTGCGGGGCTGCCGCGGTGCCCGTGGCCATCCGGTGCCGGGGCCGTCCGGCTGTCAGGCACCTGCTCGCCGCCGAAGATCTCGGCTACCTGCTGCGTCGCTGTGGCCGGATCGCCGTCCGGGACGGCGAGCGGATCACGCCGGTGCCGTCCGGCGTCCTGGTCGGCTGGAGGGTGCTGGAGATCGTGCTGGCGCGCGCCCTACCTGCCGGCGCCGGGCCAGCTCCGCGCGCTCTTTCCCACCGCTCGGGTCGCGCGAGGGCGTGGTCGCCCTGCCCCTCGGGCTGGGCTCCGCGGAAGAGGCGCTGGCCGTCTGCGCCGCCGAGCAGTCTCCCGGTCACCGCCACGCGAATCGGGTACCTGGCCCGGGAGCGTTGACGGCGTCCTGCCAAGGCCTCTAGGTTAGGGCCGTGACACTTCCCGATTTCCTCAATCGCCTCGCCCAGATTCTCGACATCAACGGCGAGACGGCCGTCCGCAGCGGCGCCCGCGTCGTCGGGATCTGGCTGCTCGCCTGGCTGGCCTTCCGGCTGGTGCGGCTGGCGGCGGCGCGGATCGAGGCCGCGGCGGACGACGGCGACGACTCCGTCACCACCCTCCGGGAGCGCCGGGGCCAGACCATCTCCCAGCTGCTTCGGAGCGTGGGACGAGTCGTCGTTTTCGTCGTCGCGCTCCTGCTCACGTTCAACGTCTTCATCAACATCGCGCCGATCCTGGCGGGCGCCGGCATCCTCGGCCTGGCGGTCTCGTTCGGGGCCCAGAGTCTGGTGAAGGACGTCATCTCGGGGTTCTTCATCCTGTTCGAGAATCAGTTCGCCATCGGCGACGTGGTCGAGGCCGGCGGCAAGAGCGGCGTGGTGGAAAAGATGACCATGCGGGTGGTCGTGCTGCGCGACCTCCAGGGCGTGATGCACGTCATCCCCAACAGCGAGATCAAGGTGGTCAGCAACAAGACCCGGGGCTGGTCGCGCGCCGTGCGTCGACGTGGGGGTGGCGTACGAGGAGGACGTGGATCGTGCCTTCGAGGTGGTGCGGGACGAGGCGGCGCAGTTCTCCACCGACCGGGACTGGGCGCATCCAGCTCGATGGGCCGGTGGAGGTGCCGGGCGTGGAGGCGCTGGGCGACAGCGCGATCGTCATCCGCACCATGATCCGGACCCAGCCGGGCTCGCAGTGGAACGTCGCCCGCGAGTTTCGCCGCCGGCTCAAGGTCCGCTTCGACCGGGAGGGGATCGAGATTCCGTTTCCCCAGCGGACGGTTCACGTTCGCATGGACGACGCCGCATCCGACCGCCAGCTCAAGGCCGCCGGGGCCGCCGGCGGATGACTCTCCGGCTCCACAACACCCTCACCCGCCAGGTCGAGCCGTTCGTGCCCCTTCACCCGGGGCGGGCGTCGCTGTACACCTGCGGGCCCACGATCTACAACTACGCCCACATCGGAAACTTCCGGACCTTCCTGTTCGAGGACCTCCTGCGCCGCTGGCTCGAGGCGAGCGGGTTCGAGGTCTTCCACATCATGAACCTGACGGACGTCGACGACCGCACCATCGCGGCGGCGGCGGCCAAGGGCGTGTCGCTCCGGCAGCATGTGGACCCGTTCGCTCGCGCGTTCGAGGAAGACCGCGACTGGCTCCGGATCCGGCCGCCGCACGCCCAGCCGCGGGCCACCGAGTACATCGCCCCGATGATCGAGCTGATCCAGGGGCTGCTGGACCGGGGGGTCGCCTACCAGGCGGAGGACGGCTCGGTGTACTTCAGCATCGCCCGGTTCCCCGGCTACGGCCGGCTCTCCCGGCTCGACCGGCGGGAGCTGCGGACCGGGGCCAGCCAGCGGGTCAGCGCGGACGAGTACGCCAAGGAGGACGCGGCGCGACTTCGCGCTCTGGAAGGCGGCGGAGCCGGCGGACGAGGCGGTGGGCGCCGCCTGGGACGCGCCGTTCGGCCGGGGCCGCCCCGGCTGGCACATCGAGTGCTCGGCGATGGCGCTGGAGCTGATCCGCCGGAAGTGGGGTGTGGACGTGCTGGACATCCATGCCGGGGCGGTGGACCTGATCTTTCCCGCACCACGAGGACGAGATCGCCCAGAGCTGCGCGTACACCGGCAAGGACGAGTTCGCCCGGGTCTGGGTGCACGGCGAGTTCCTCGACCTCGCCGGAACCAAGATGTCCAAGCGCTACGGCAACATCCTCACGGCGCGGGACCTCCGGGAGCAGGGGGCGGATCCCGGTGCGGTGCGGCATCTCCTCTTCAATACCCACTACCGCCAGAAGCTCGACTGGAGCGATGAGGCCCTGGCCGCGGCCCGCGAAGGCTCGGCCCGGCTGGGCGCGTTCCGCGACCGGCTGGCGCTCGAGGCCGGCCCGACGGACGATGCCGAGGCGGCGGCGGCGGCGGACCGGTTCCGGACCGCGTTCGCCGCCGGCCTGGACGACGACCTCAACGCGCCCGAGGCCCTCGGCGCCCTGCACGTCCTGGTGCGGGAGGGCAACCGGTTGCTGGACGAAGGTCGCCGGCTGGGCCCGAGTTCCAGGCGGCGTGGGCGCTGGCCGACGACGTGCTGGCGGTCGCCCCGACCGCGCGGGCCCGAACCATCACGGCCGATGCCCTGGCCGTAGCGGAGGAGGACGGCATCCCGGTTCGCCCGCCGGAGGTGCCCCCGGTCGACCCGGCCGACGCGGAGGCCTGGGCGATGCGCTGGGCGGCGGTCCGCGCGACCGAGAAGCGAGGCACGGAACTTCGCCGAGGCCGACCGCATCCGGGAGCTGCTTCGGAGGGCCGATTGGGAGATCCGGGACCGCCGGGACGGGGCGATCGAGGTGGTGCGGCGGGCCGGCGGGGAGGGGGTGCGGCGGCGGCAGGTCGCCGGCCGCCTGATTTCGCCATTGACGCTATCGCAACACCATCCACCCCATTGACTAGCCCCAACTTGCCCTCTATCATACGAGTCTGTCTTTGTTCGGCCTCTTTCGGCTGACGTAGCTCAACTGGCAGAGCACCTGTTTTGTAAACAGGCGGTTAGGGGTTCGATTCCCCTCGTCAGCTCGGTTAGCACTGAAGGTGAGCGCCGACACCCGAATCGATTCGCGGGACCCCGCTTCTTTGTCGGCGGGGTTCTGTCTCAGATGAGGGTGGGTGCAGGCCGGGTGGGGTGACCGAGTGGCTAATGGTAGCAGACTGTAAATCTGCCGGGCTAACGCCCTACGTAGGTTCGAATCCTACCCCCACCATGAAGGCGGGCAGACGGGTCTGACGGACTGATCGCGGGTGTAGCTCAGTTGGTAGAGCATCAGCCTTCCAAGCTGAGGGTCGCGGGTTCGAGTCCCGTCGCCCGCTTGACGCGGAAACCCCAGGAGTGATGTCGCTCGCGTAGCTCAGTCGGTAGAGCGCATCCTTGGTAAGGATGAGGTCACCGGTTCGATCCCGGTCGCGAGCTTAGTCGGGAGGCGGAAGGCGGAAGGGCGGCTGGACGTGACGGACGATGCGGATGCACGGTCCGCCGGTGGCAGTGAGGAGCTGCCGCGCGGTTCCGCCGGCGGACCGGCGGATGGGTGGCGGCGGGGTACCGCCGTACCGCCGCGACACAGGCACTCAACCGGACACCGGAAGACCGACATGGCCAAGGCCAAATTCGAGCGGACGAAGCCGCACGTGAACGTGGGCACGATCGGGCACGTGGACCACGGGAAGACGACGTTGACGGCGGCGATCACGGCGATCCAGGCGAAGAAGGGGCTGGCGCAGTACATGGCGTTCGACCAGATCGACAAGGCGCCGGAGGAGCGGGAGCGCGGGATCACGATCGCGACGGCGCACGTGGAGTACGAGTCGGACAAGCGGCACTACGCGCACGTGGACTGCCCGGGGCACGCGGACTACGTGAAGAACATGATCACGGGTGCGGCGCAGATGGACGGGGCGATCCTGGTGGTGTCGGCGGCGGACGGCCCGATGCCGCAGACGCGCGAGCACATCCTGCTGGCGCGGCAGGTGAACGTGCCGTACATCGTGGTGTTCATGAACAAGGTGGACATGGTGGACGACCCGGAGCTGCTGGAGCTGGTGGAGCTCGAGGTGCGCGAGCTGCTGTCGAGCTACGACTTCCCGGGCGACGACACGCCGATCATCAAGGGGTCGGCGCTGAAGGCGCTGGAGTCGGCGGATCCCGACAGCGGAGTGGGGAAGAAGATCGAGGAGCTGATGGACGCGCTGGACAGCTACATCCCGCAGCCGAAGCGCGAGATCGACAAGCCGTTCCTGATGCCGGTCGAGGACGTGTTCTCGATCACGGGGCGCGGGACGGTGGCGACGGGGCGGATCGAGCGCGGGATGGTGAAGGTGGGCGGAGGAGGTGGCGCTGGTCGGCTTCAACGCGACCAAGAAGACGGTGGTCACGGGCGTCGAGATGTTCCGCAAGCTGCTGGACGAGGGGCAGGCGGGGGACAACGTCGGGCTGCTGCTGCGCGGGGTGGAGAAGGAGGAGATCGAGCGCGGGATGGTGCTGGCGAAGCCGGGGTCCATCACGCCGCACACGAAGTTCCAGGCCGAGGTGTACGTGCTGACGAAGGAAGAGGGCGGGCGGCACACGCCGTTCTTCAAGGGGTATCGGCCGCAGTTCTACTTCCGCACGACGGACGTGACGGGGTCGGTGCGAGCTGCCGGAGGGGATGGAGATGGTGATGCCGGGCGACAACGTGCAGATGACGATCGAGCTGATCACGCCGATCGCGATGGACGAGGGGCTGCGCTTCGCGATCCGCGAGGGCGGCCGCACCGTCGGCGCCGGCGTCGTCACCAAGATCCTGAAGTAAGAGCGAGGACCGAGACCTCGATGCCGAGACGACAAGATCATCCTCGCCTGCACCGAGTGTAAGAACCGCAACTACTTCACCACGAAGAACAAGCGCCTGCACCCGGAGCGCGTCGAGTGGAAGAAGTACTGCCCGCGCTGCAACAAGCATCAGCTCCACAAGGAAACGAAGTAACCATGGACCGCGTCGCAGGTAGCGCAGCAGCCCGACCGAGTGGTCGGTCTGGGTCGAGCCGGACCCGGGACTTCTATCACGACGTCGTGAGCGAGGAGCTGCAGAAGGTCACCTGGCCCGACCGCGGCAGCTGCAGGTCGCGGCGATCCAGATCATCATCTTCGTGCTCTTCGATCGCGCTGGGGATCGTCATCGGGCTCATGACTGGCTGCTGCAGCTCGTCCTCGTCCAGGGGATTCCGTCGCTGTTCGCGCGGACGCTGACAGTGGAACACCGCTGGTACGCGATCCAGACGACGGCCGGGCACGAGAACAAGGTGCGCTCGCTGATCCAGCGGATCGACGAGGATCCGCGCCCGCCGGAGAGATCGCCCGATCCGGCAGGCGCTCGTGCCGACGCAGGAAGTCGTCGAGATCAAGAACGGCAAGAAGGTGAACGTCGAGCGGAAGATCTACCCGGGCTACGTGCTCGTCGAGATGGTCATGAACCAGGAGACGCTGCACATCATCAACGGCATCCAGGGCGTCATCAAGTTCGTCGGCACGAGCAAGATGCCGCAGCCGCTGCGCCCGGACGAGGTCAACCGCCTGCTCGGCATCGCCGAGGCGGACGCGAAGCGAGCCGAAGGAGGAGATCCCGTTCCTGGTCGGTCAGGCGGTCGCGATCACCGAGGGTCCGTTCACCGACTTCAACGGCACCGTCGAGGAAGTGATGGCCGACAAGGGCAAGGTGCGCGTGTCGGTGTGCCTCTTCGGCCGCCCGACGTCGGTCGAGCTCGACTACCTGCAGCTGAAGGGGTACTGACGGCCCTGCGGCGGACCGGCGGCAGGCGACCAGTCGGTCGGAGTTGCCGCACGCGCCGAAAGGGTGCGACAGCTGACGGGTTCCGCCGTTCGCCCGTCACCGCGACCGCGCGGATTCGTGGGAGTAGGCCCGCACACGGGCCCACGTACGAGGAGATGCATGGCAAAGAAAATCCAGGATTCGTCAAGCTCCAGATCCCGGCCGGGAAGGCGACCCCGGCCCCGCCGGTCGGTACGGCGCTCGGTCCGCAGGGCATCAACATCATGGCCTTCGTGAAGGAGTTCAACGCTCGGACGCAGGGCCAGAACAGATGGTCATCCCGGTCGAGATCACGATCTTCGCGGACAAGTCGTTCACCTTCATCCTCAAGACGCCGCCGGCGGCGAACCTCCTGATGAAGGAGGCCGGGCTCGAGAAGGGGTCCGGGTCAGCCGAACCGGAACAAGGTCGGCAAGGTCACGCGGGCGCAGGTCCGGAAGATCGCCGAGATCAAGATGCCGGACCTCAACTGCGACAGACCTCGAGAGCGCGATGGCGATGGTCGCCGGCGCCGCGCGCTCGATGGGTGTGGAGGTGGTGGACTGATGCGCGCCCACGGAAAGAAGTACAGCGCCGCGCGCGGCCAAGCGCGACTCGCGCACGGGAGTACCAGCCGCGCAGGCGCTCGAGCTCGTGAAGGGCGCCGCGTTCGCGAAGTTCGACGAGACGGTCGAGGTCGCGGTCCGCCTCGGCGTCGATCCGCGCCACGCCGACCAGGTCGTGCGCGGCACGGTCGTGCTGCCGGCCGGCACCGGCAAGACGGTGCGCGTGCTCGTGATCGCCGCAGGGCGACAAGGTCGCGCGAGGCCGAGGAGGCCGGCGCCGATTTCGTCGGCATCGAGTACATCCAGAAGATCAAGGACGGCTGGCTCGACTTCGACGTCATGATCGCCACGCCGGACCAGATGGGTCAGCTCGGCCAGCTCGGCCGCGTGCTCGGTCCGCGCGGCCTCATGCCGAACCCGAAGGCCGGCACGGTGACGTTCGACGTCGGCCAGGCGGTGCGCGAGATCAAGGCCGGCAAGATCGAGTTCCGCGTCGACAAGAGCGGCAACGTGCACGCCCCGATCGGCAAGGTCTCGTTCGCCGCCGACGCGCTCGGACAACTTCACCGCGTTCATGGACAACATCGTCCGGTCCAAGCCGGCGGCGGCCAAGGGCGTCTACGTCCGCACGGCGCGGTGTCGAGCACGATGGGGCCGGGCGTCCGGCTCGACACCACGCCGTACCGATGAGCAAGACCGAGCGGCAGGAACGACGGTCGACGAGCCTGACCGAGAAGATCAAGGGCCGCCAAGCGCTCTACTACACCGACTTCACCGGCCTGAACGTGAAGCGGATGACCGAGCTCCGCCGCCGCCTCCGCGACGCGGGCGTCGAGTACGTCGTCATCAAGAACACGCTCGCGCTGCGCGCGGTCGCCGGAACGGCGTCAGCGCGCTGGCGAGCGGCTCGCGGGCCCGACCGGCCTCGTCGTCGCGGGCGAGGACCCGGTCGCCGCCGCCAAGGTGCTGACCGACTTCGCGAAGGAGAACGACCAGAGCCGGCCATGAAGGGCGGCCTGTTCGACGGCAAGCCGATCGACGCGGCGCAGGTGAAGCGGCTGGCCGAGCTGCCGTCGCGCGAGCAGCTGCTCGCCGAGCTCGCGGGCTACATGCAGGCGCCGATGGCCGCAGTTCGCCGGCGCGATGAACGGCCTGCTGTCTCAGATGGTCGGCGCGCTCGAGGCGCTTCGCGCGCAGCGTAGTGCTGCTTCTTAACCGACGGAGAGAGACCGAGACCATGGCCAACCACCACGCTGAGCAACGACGAGATCCTCGACGCGATCGGCAACATGTCGGTCTTCGAGCTCGCCGAGCTGATCGAGGCGTTCAAGACCAAGTTCAACGTCACGATCGCCGCGGCCGCGCCGGCCGCGGCGGCGGGCGGCGGGCGGCGGTGCCGCCGCGGCCGCGGCGGTCGAAGAGCAGACCGAGTTCGACGTCGTGCTCAAGGAAGCCGGCGCGAAGAAGATCCAGGTCATCAAGGTCGTGCGCGAGATCACCGGCCTGGGCCTGAAGGAAGCCAAGGATCCCGTGGACGGCGCGCCGAGCACCGTGAAGGCCGGCGTCTCGAAGGACGAGGCCGCCGAGATCAAGGCGAAGCTCGAAGAGCAGGGCGCGGTCGTCGAGGTGAAGTAGGCGCGAAGCGCTGTCCCGAGCCGGGGCCGCGCGCGGCCCGGCTCGGCGAGGCATCGACGGCTTCAACCTACTTCAGTGAGACGAATGCACGCTCGAAGCTTTCCGGACGTTCCCGAATTCTGCCGAGCCCCGTAGGTCACCCCGCTCTCGGGCGGGGGATCCGCGATTGGGGCCATTTGTGTTGCGCGCCTGGCGCGAGAGTGAGTGACTGATGCCTGAGACCTGATCGAATCTCGTTCGCAAGCGCGAGGACGGCATGGAGATGCCCCACCTCCTCGACATCCAGACGCGCGCGTTCGAGGCGCTGCTGCGCCCGACGCCGCCACGGCGAGCGCGAGGACGTCGGCCTCGAGCGCGTCTTCAAGGACCTGTTCCCGATCACGGACGTCCACGAGAACTTCTCGCTGGAGTTCGTCCGCTACACGCTCGGCGAGCCGAAGTACTCCGTCGAGGAGTGCATCGAGCGCGACATGACCTACTCGGCGCCGCTCAAGGCGACGCTGCAGCTCGTCATCTACGAGGAGGTCGAGGGGCAGAAGCGCCCGCAAACATCATCGAGAAGGAAGTCTATCTCGGTGAGCTGCCGCTCCTCACCGCCGCTCGGCACCTTCGTCATCAACGGCGCCGAGCGCGTCATCGTCAGCCAGCTGCACCGCTCGCCGGGCGTCGTGTTCGAGGAGTCCACGCACCCGAACGGCCAGCGCCTGATCTCCGCGCGCATCATCCCGTTCCGCGGGTCGTGGGTCGAGTTCACCGTCGACATCCACGACGTCATCTACGTCCACATCGACAAGAAGAAGAAGTTCCCGGCCACCGCGCTGCTGCGCGCGTTCGGCTACGGGGACAACGCCGACATCCTGCGGCTCTTCTTCGCCGCGCGGGAGCTCGACCTCACCGGCAAGCGCGAAGGCCGGCAGGAGAAGCGCGAGGTCATCGGCGCTCGCTGGTGTCGGTGGACGAGGCCGAACCCCGAGGATCCGCCAAGGGCGAGCCGCTGGCGCGGCCGTGGGCGACGAGCTCACGGCGGAGCGGTTCAACGAGATGCGCCGCCAGGGCGTGAAGACGGTCAAGGTGTTCGCCGGCTACACGACGGTCGACCTGCGCGACGAGGAGCAGCCGACCAGCGCCGCGCGACCGGCGCAGCTACGTGCTCGCGCTCGACGTCGTCGACCCCGAGACCGGCGAGGTGGTCGCCGAGGGCGGGCAGGAGCTGACCGACGCGCTGCGCAAGAAGCTGAGCAAGGCCGAGGTCCACAAGGTGCAGGTGCTTCTGGCGCGCGGCCGCGCCGAGTCGCCGCTGATCAAGAACACGCTCGCCAAGGACCCGACCCACAGCGAGGACGAGGCGCTGGAGCAGATCTACGCGCTGCTCCGTCCGGGCGACGCGCCGAACATCGAGACGGCGAAGCAGGCGCTCGAGCGGCTGTTCTTCAGCCCGAAGCGCTACGACCTCGGCCGCGTCGGCCGCTACAAGATCAACCAGCGGCTCGAGCTCAAGACCGACCCGAACCACACGGTGCTGACGAAGGACGACTTCGTCGCGATCATCCGCTACCTCGTCGAGCTGCACGAGGGCCGCGGCTTCACCGACGACATCGACCACCTCGGCAACCGCCGCATCCGCTCGGTGGGCGAGCTGATCGCCAACCAGTTCTCGGTCGGCCTCTCGCGCATGGCGCGCCTGGTCAAGGAGCGCATGTCGATCAACACCGACCCCGAGAAGATCTCGCTCGACGACCTCGTCAACGCGCGCACGGTGAGCGCGGTCATCCAGGCGTTCTTCGGCTCGTCGCAGCTGTCGCAGTTCATGGACCAGACCAACCCGCTGGCCGAGCTGACGCACAAGCGTCGCCTCTCGGCGCTCGGCCCGGGCGGCCTGACGCGCGAGCGCGCCGGCTTCGAGGTGCGCGACGTGCACTACTCGCAGTACGGCCGCATGTGCCCGATCGAGACGCCGGAAGGTCCCGAACATCGGCCTCATCACGTCGCTCGACCTACGCGCGGGTCAACGACCTCGGCTTCATCGAGACGCCGTACCGCGTGGTGAAGAACGGCAAGGTGACCGACGACATCGGCTGGCTCGCGGCCAGCGACGAGGAAGACACGCGGTCGCGCAGGCGAACGCGCCGCTCAACACGGACGGCACCTTCGCCGAGGAGCTCGTGCTGTGCCGCAAGGGCGACGACTTCCCGCTGCTGCCGCCCGACCGCATCGACTACATGGACGTGGCGCCGGAGCAGCTGGTCTCGATCGCCGCGGCGCTCATCCCGTTCCTCGAGCACGACGACGCCAACCGCGCGCTCATGGGCTCGAACATGCAGCGCCAGGGCGTGCCGCTCCTCAACCCCGCAGGCGCCGCTCGTCGGCACCGGGCTCGAGGAGAAGGTGGCCCGCGACTCGGGCGCGGTCATCATCGCCCGGCGCGCCGGCGTGGTCACCCGGGTCACCGCCGACGAGATCATCGTCGACGCCGGCGGCACGGCGGCGCGCCGCGGCGACGCAGCCGCTGGCGCGGCTCACCAGCACGACCGCTACCGGGTGAAGAAGTACTGGCGCACCAACCAGGACACGGCGATCAACCAGCGGCCGCTCGTGCGGCTCGGCCAGCAGGTCGAGGCCGGCGAGGTGCTCGCCGACGGCGCGGCCACCGACGGCGGCGAGCTCGCGCTCGGCGCAACGTGATCGTGGCGTTCATGCCGTGGTACGGGCACAACTTCGAGGACGCCATCGTGCTCTGCGAGCGGCTGGTGAAGGACGACGTCTACTCGTCGATCCACATCCAGGAGCTCGAGCTGCACGTCCGCGACACCAAGCGCGGCCAGGAGGAGATCACGCGCGAGATCCCGAACGTCTCCGAGGAGAGCGCTGGTGGACCTCGACGAGCGCGGCATCGTCCGCATCGGCGCGCACGTGAAGCCGGGCGACATCCTCGTCGGCAAGATCACGCCGAAGGGCGAGACCGAGCTCTCGCCGGAAGAGAAGCTGCTCACCGCCATCTTCGGCGAGAAGGCGAAGGACGTGAAGGACTGCTCGCTCAAGGTGCCGCCGGGCATGGAGGGCGTGGTCATCGACGTCAAGATCTTCAGCCGCATCGAGGACCAGGTCGTCGAGAAGGACCGCGGCGAGCGGATCGGCGAGGTGCGCCGGATCGAGAGCGAGGAGAAGGTCCGGGTCAACGACGTCATGCGGACGAGCTGGGCGACCTGCTCGAGGGGCAGGCCGTCGCCCTGATGCTGAAGGCCGGCACCGTCGAGGAGCACCTGCCGGCGGGCACGAAGCTCACCGCCGCGGCGGTGCAGGACCTCGACCTCGGCGACGTCGACCTCAAGACGTTCCGCGTGGAGAACAAGACCGCCAACGAGCGGATCCGCCCCATCATCGACAGGCCGCGCGCGAGCGGGCCAAGGTGGAGGAGAAGGCCGAGGAGCAGATCGACCAGATCCTCCAGCCCGACGAGCTGCCGCCGGGCGTCATCCAGCTGGTGAAGGTCTACCTCGCCGAGAAGCGCAAGATCTCGGTCGGCGACAAGATGGCCGGCCGCCACGGCAACAAGGGCATCGTCGCCCGCATCGTGCCGGAGGAGGACATGCCGTTCCTGCCGGACGGCACGCCGGTGGACATCGTGCTCAACCCGCTCGGCGTGCCGAGCCGCATGAACGTGGGGCAGATCCTCGAGACCCACCTCGGCTGGGCCGCGCGGATCCTCGGCTTCGAGGCCAAGACGCCGGTGTTCCAGGGCGCGGACGAGGCCGAGATCGGCGTGCTGCTCCAGCTGGCCGGGTTCCGGTGGGCGGCGGAGAGCCTCCAGCTCCGGAACGCCGGCGCCGACGCCGGCGGCGCCGGCGATCACCCGGATGGTGACGGATCTGAAGAAGGTGGTGCCCGAGGGCGAGCACGCCACCGTGCTGGCGGCGGGCGTCGGCCTGCTGGGCGCGAAGGGCGCCTCGGCCGAGACCAAGGAGCTGTTCCAGCAGGTGCGCGACTTCCTGGTCGAGGCCGCGAAGGAGCTGGCCGAGCGCGAGCTGGCCCAGCGGCGGCAGGAGTCGGCGTTCCACCTGGTCAAGGCGGAGGAGGACGACGGCAAGGACGCCAAGGCCATCGCCAAGGCGGCCAGAAGGAGCTGGAGAAGGCGGCCGGGGCGACCCCCGCCGAGGCGCTGCTGGCGGCGGGCAAGCCGGAGCTGGCGGCGCTGCTCGGCGGCAAGAACGAGGGCGACGTGGACGCCGCGGCCGACGAGCTGCTCCGCAGCGCCGGGCTCACGCCGGCGGCAAGGTCCGGCTGCGGGACGGCCGCACCGGCCAGCTGTTCGAGAGCGAGGTCACGGTCGGAGCGATCTACATGCTGAAGCTGTCCCACCTGGTGGACGACAAGATCCACGCGCGGTCCATCGGGCCGTACTCGCTGGTGACGCAGCAGCCGCTCGCCGGCAAGGCGCAGTTCGGCGGCCAGCGGTTCGGCGAGATGGAGGTGTGGGCGCTGGAGGCGTACGGCGCCGCGCACGTGCTGCAGGAGATCCTCACGGTCAAGTCGGACGACGTGAACGGCCGCAGCCAGGTGTACGAGGCGATCGTGAAGGGGCAGAACCTGCCCGAGCCGGGCATCCCGGAGTCGTTCAACGTGCTCGTGAAGGAGCTGCAGGCGCTGGGCCTGAAGGTCACGCTCGGGACCACCGAAGCCGGCGACGAATAAAGAGGGACTCATGATTGATTTTCGCAGCGGGCGCGAGCCCAAGAGCTCGAGCTTCGACTATATCAGCATCCGCATCGCGAGCCCCGAGGAGATCCGGGGCCCGCGCGATCCGAAGGAGCGCGAGCGCCTGGAGCTTCAGGGGCAGCGCGCCTGGTGGTCGTGGGGCGAGGTCACCAAGCCGGAGACGATCAACTACCGGTCGTTCAAGCCGGAGAAGGACGGCCTCTTCTGCGAGCGCATCTTCGGTCCGGTCAAGGACTGGGAGTGCCACTGCGGCAAGTACAAGCGGATCCGCTATCGCGGCGTGATCTGCGACCGCTGCGGCGTCGAGGTCACGCCTGAGCAAGGTCCGGCGCGAGCGCATGGGCCACATCGAGCTCAGCGTGCCGGTGGCGCACATCTGGTTCTTCAAGACGCTGCCGTCGCCCGATGGGCAACCTGATCGACATCACGCTGCGTGACCTCGAGCGGGTCATCTACTACTCCAGCTACATCGTCATCGAGCCGGGGCAGCAGGAGGTCGACGCCAACCAGCTGCTCGACGAGGACGAGTACCTCACCCTCCGCGCCAAGGCGCGGGAGGAGGGCGACAGCGCCTTCCAGGCCGACATCGGCGCGCCGGCGGTGCGCAAGCTGCTCGAGCGGCTCGACATCCGGCAGCTCGCCGAGGAGCTGCGGGCCGGGGTCGCCACCGAGACCAGCCAGCACCGCAAGAAGCAGATGCTCAAGCGGCTCAAGATCGTCGACGCGTTCCTCTCGTCGGGCGACTCGGGCGACCTCCCCAACAACCCGGCGTGGATGATCCTGGACGTGATCCCGGTGATCCCGCCCGACCTGCGGCCGCTGGTGCCGCTCGACGGCGGGCGCTTCGCCACGTCCGACCTGAACGACCTGTACCGGCGGGTGATCAACCGGAACAACCGGCTCACCAAGCTGATCCAGCACAAGGCGCCGGAGGTCATCCTCCGGAACGAGAAGCGGATGCTCCAGGAGGCGGTGGACGCCCTGTTCGACAACGGCCGCCGCTCCAAGGCGATCCGGGGCCGGGGCAAGCGTCCGCTCAAGAGCCTCAGCGACATGCTCAAGGGCAAGCAGGGCCGGTTCCGCCAGAACCTGCTCGGCAAGCGGGTGGACTACTCCGGCCGGTCGGTCATCGTCGTCGGCCCGGAGCTGCGGCTGCACCAGTGCGGCCTGCCGAAGGCGATGGCGGTCGAGCTGTTCAAGCCGTTCATCATCCACAAGCTGGTGGAGAAGGGCATCGCCGAGACGGTCAAGCGGGCCAAGAAGATCGTGGAGCGCGAGAGCCCGGAGGTGTACGAGATCCTGGAGGAGATCATCCAGGACCACCCGGTGCTGCTCAACCGGGCGCCGACCCTCCACCGCCTGGGCATCCAGGCGTTCGAGCCGGTGCTGGTCGAAGGCAAGGCCATCCGGATCCACCCGCTGGTCTGCGCGGCGTTCAACGCCGACTTCGACGGCGACCAGATGGCGGTGCACGTCCCGCTGTCGTTCGAGGCCCAGCTGGAGGCCCGCCTCCTGATGATCTCCTCGAACAACGTGCTCAAGCCGTCGGACGGCCGTCCGGTGGCCGAGCCGTCGCAGGACATGGTGCTGGGCAGCTACTTCCTGACCAAGCTGCCGCCGGGCTTCGAGGAGGAGCTGCGGCGCGCCGGGGTGGGGAAGAGCGAGGACGTCAAGGCGCGGCTCTGGCAGGAGGCGAAGTACTTCGGCAGCCTGGCCGAGATCGAGATGGCGCTGCTCAACGGGAGCATCGGCTATCACACCGCGATCCACTTCTGGTACATCCCGCCGGCGGAGACCGCCGACGAGGAGGCGCGCCGGCCCCGCTGGCTGCGCACCACCGTGGGCCGGGTGCTGTTCAACAGCATTCTGCCGCGGCGGGTGGTGGCGGAGCTGGGCTTCCGCGACGACCTGATGAAGAAGAAGAACCTCTCGGAGCTGGTGCTCCAGAGCTACCGGCGCGCGGGGCTGGCCGACACGGTCACCTTCCTCGACCGGCTCAAGGACTTCGGGTTCCGCTTCGCCACGATGGGCGGCGTGTCCATCGGCGTCGAGGACCTCGAGATCCCGACCGAGAAGGCGGAGCTGCTCTCGGAGGCCGATGCCCGGGTCAAGCGGTTCCAGCGGGCCTACAACACCGGCCAGATCACCTTCGGCGAGCGCTACAACAAGGTGATCGACGCCTGGACCCACGCCAACAACGACGTGGCCGAGGCGATGATCAACTCGATGCGGGTGTCCCGCGGCGGGTTCAATCCGGTGTTCATGATGTTCGACTCCGGCTCCCGCGGCAGCCGGGACCAGATCCGGCAGCTGGCCGGCATGCGCGGCCTGATGGCCAAGCCGCAGAAGAAGCTGACCGGCGGCATCGGCGAGATCATCGAGAGCCCGATCAAGTCGAACTTCCGCGAGGGGCTCACGGTGCTCGAGTACTTCATCTCGACCCACGGCGCCCGGAAGGGCCTGGCCGACACGGCGCTCAAGACCGCCGACGCGGGCTACCTGACCCGCCGGCTGGTGGACGTGGCGCAGGACGTCACCGTCACCGAGGAGGACTGCGGCACCATCCTCGGCCTCGAGGTCACCTCGCTCAAGGAGGGCGAGGACATCATCGAGCCGCTCCGGGAGCGCATCCTCGGCAGCGTCGCGAGCGAGGACGTCTTCGATCCGCACGAGCTGGACGAGGACGGCGATCCGCAGCTCCTGGTCGAGGCCGGCAAGCTGATCGACGAGGAGGTGTCCAACGCGATCGACGACTCCGGGATCGAGAAGGTCAAGATCCGGTCGGTGCTGACCTGCGAGGCCCGGCGGGGCATCTGCCGGATGTGCTACGGCCGCAACCTGGCCACCATGGACATGGTGGACATGGGCGAGGCGGTGGGCATCCTGGCCGCCCAGTCCATCGGCGAGCCGGGTACCCAGCTCACCCTCCGGACCTTCCACATCGGCGGCACGTCCAGCCGTATCGCGGAAGAGGCGGAGCGCCGGGCCCGGTCGGACGGCAAGGTGCAGTACACCGAGGGGCTGGAATGGGCCGACGTGCCGGTCGAGTTCGAGGACGGCACCAAGGGCACCAACCGGGTGGTGCTCACCCGCGAGGACGAGTCGGCCTCGGACGAGAGCAAGGAAGGGATCCTGGTGGTCGATCCCAAGGATCCCGAAGCGGGTGCTCAACCGGTACCCGGTGCCCGAGGGCGCCCTCCTGGCGGTCAAGGAAGGCGATATGGTCACCAAGGGCGACAACGAGCGGCGGGCGACCATCCTGTACACCTGGGACCCGTACAACGACCCGAGCATCATCAAGGCCGACGGCCAGCTCCGCTGGAAGGACCTGGTGCCCGGTGTCACGCTTCGCGAGGAGCTGGACGAGGGGACCGGTCTGCGGTCACTGGTGGTGATGGCGGATCCGGACCGGGAGCTCCACCCGAGCGTGCTGGTGTACATCGCCAACCGCAAGGATCCGCAGGAGTACACCCTGGCCGAGGGAAGCCGGGTCATCCTGGGCTCGCCCACCGACCAGGTGAGCCGGGCGATGGACGTGACCGACGCCGCCAATCCGTGGAGCACCAAGTTCCACGTCGACGAGCGCCCGATCAACGAGGCATGGCCCAGCAAGACCAAGAAGGAGAGCAAGGACAAGACGGTCTTCCTCTCCACTCCGGTGAAGGTGAGCAAGGGCATCACGGTCACCAAGATCCCGCGGCAGGCGTACAAGACCCGGGACATCACGGGCGGCCTGCCCCGTATCGCGGAGCTGTTCGAGGCCCGGCGGCCGAAGGATCCGGCGACGATCTCCGAGGTGGACGGCGTCGTCAAGTTCGGCGAGATCAAGCGCGGCAAGCGCGAGATCTACGTCTATCCCGAGACCGTGCCCGGCGTGGCGGAAGAGGCCGTGGAGCCTCAGCTGTACGAGGTTCCGGCCGGCAAGCACCTCCGGGTGCACGAGGGCGACCGGGTGCGGGCGGGCGACCGTCTGACCGAGGGCCCGGTGAACCCGCACGACATCCTGCTCATCAAGGGCCCGCGGGCGGTGCAGGAGTACCTGCTCAACGAGGTGCAGGAGGTCTACCGGCTGCAGGGCGTGCGGATCAGCGACAAGCACATCGGCGTCATCGTGCGCCAGATGCTGCAGAAGGTGCGCGTGACCGATCCGGGCGACACCGACTTCCTCGAGGGGGAGACGGTGGACAAGCAGTCCTTCCGCGACGAGAACGAGCGGGTGCATCAAGCGGAAGGGCACCCCGGCCGCAGGCCGAGCCGGTGCTGCTGGGCATCACCAAGGCGAGTCTCACGACCCAGTCGTTCATCTCGGCGGCGTCGTTCCAGGAGACCACGCGGGTGCTGACCGACGCGGCGATCCGGGGGGCCAAGGACGACCTCCTGGGCCTCAAGGAGAACATCATCATCGGGCACCTGATCCCGGCGGGCTCGGGCATCTACCGGTACGCCGAGATCGACATCGAGCCGCCGGAGGGCTACGAGGTGCCGCCGCCGCGGGTGGAGGAGCCGGTGCCGCAGCCGTTGGCGGCGGTGGCGCTGGTGGGCGACGAGGAGTAGGCGACGCCGCTGCAGGACACGCGAAGCGCCCGGGAGCCCACGCTCGCGGGCGCTTCGTGTTTTCGTGTGTGGTCAGTCGGGCGTCGGCCGCCTCTGCACTGCTCAGCGCTCGCGAGGGCCGGTGATCGACATGTCGCCTAAGCCCCAGCGCTGCTACCTCGAGGATCTGGCGGTCACACGGGCGGCACCGCATCGATCGATCTCGCGGCCATCAAAGCATTTGCCGCTGACTTCGACCCGCAGCCCGGCTAGGCATCGCAGCACTCAGCTCATCCGCGGCCTCCGTTGATCGCTCACGGAAGCCGCGGCAGCACCAGCCTGGCGAGTTGCTCGAGCCTCGGCCGCGTGGCGGCGATCTGCTCGTTGCCGTTCGCGCCGAGCGTGAGCTGCACGACGCGGGGGCCGTCTGCACTTGATGATCCCGATGCTCGAGCCGTTGGTCACCGTGACTGAAGAGTTCACATAGCCGTACGGACCGGTCGCGAAGCCGAAGGCGCCGATCCCGACCATGATCTTCGCCTAGTGGGTCATGACCATCCCGGTCACACCGATGGCGACCCCCCTCGGTGGACCGCAGCAGGTTGTCGAGGCTCACCACGGGACTGACGCCCGTAGGGCCGCCCAGACTCCATTGGCCGTCACGGTACCCCGCCCGCAACCCCCTTTCAGGGTGTAGTAGGCGCGCGCCTTCAGGGCGCCGGTGGAGGTGAATACCGTCTTCAGCTCGAAGATCTGCCGCACGGTGACGGCAAAGGGGACGCCAAGGCCCGTCACGGGATGGAGAACACGACCGGGGCGTAGCGCCGTTCGTTGATGTTGGCGTCGGTCGGGGGTGGGCATGCCCGACTCGAACGTCATCATGAGGCCGGCCGCGCCGTTCAGCTGCACTTCGCAGACGGCGATTGTGCCCCCGCGGATGTCGAGATCGAAATGCAGCCTCGGGGCGTTGAGGTAGAGCACCGCTTGCCCGAAGAATCGGACCCCACCCGCATTCGACTCAATTTCCACGCCGATCCTCCGACTGGTCAGCGGAGTCATGCTGAAGCGATGTGAACAGCCCGCCGGGCGCCGCACCGCATGGCGACCGCCAATCGAAGGGGCCTCGAGGCGTGGGCGCCGAGCTGATGATGACGGGGGCCACCTTCACCACGGGGTCGAACACCTCCGGTGCCGCGAAGGACAGGGCTTGGTCGAAGTCCACCGCCTGATCGAAGGTGAGCCGCCCGTCCCGAATCACCTCGGTGATCTCCACGGGCCCCAGGACTACGTGAAGACCGTCACTCGCCCGCGGACGGCGAGCACCCGGCCGGCGGCGCGACTCGTCAGCGGCAGCACCTTGCCGGCGTCGATGTGGCCGGCGCCCTTCGAATCGGGGTCGAGGGTCCAGACGAGGCCATCGGGGCTCACCGAGCGGATCGCCTCGGCGCCCGCCGTCAATGTCACCACGTCCGGCTGGTAGCCGAAGTCTGATTGGCGCTTCGGCCTCCCTAACCGCCTATCAAGCTCATCGGCCCTGGCAGACCTTGCTGACGACTGTCGGAGTGTGTAAGCGGTCGCGTAGCTGCCGCCTGAGGCCGCACCATGCCGCCCTGCCGCCACCTGGAGCCGACGGTCTGCTCACTTTGCTGGCTGCTGCGGTCTGCTCCATGGCCTCGTGCGCATGCGGCGGCCTCCTGGTGGGCGTCCAGAGCGTGGCCTCATGGCTTTCCGGCGTGATCAACTCCCCGACGATGTGGCCGAACTCGTTCACGGAATAGGCAAAGCCGAACGTGGCACCGAGTGTCGGTAAAGCCTGGATGCCCTCGTCCGGGGTCCAGAAGAAAGGTCGAGCTATGCCGGTCGCATCGCCGCTATATCCCACCACCGTCCGATCTGTGTTAACGCGGAAAGCCTCGGAGAAGTCCCCGCCCAGCGTGCCCAGGCTGCGCATGCTACCCTCCCGGGTCCACAGAAACGCCTCGAGGGTGCCTGTGGCGGTCTCGCTGGATCCGACGACGTCGCCTGACTCGCTGATGCCCAAAGCCACACTGAATGCACCGCCCAGTGTCCCGAGATCCTCCATTCCGCGGGCGGCGGTCCAGAGGAAGGCATGCACATTCCCATCAGCGGTCTCGCTGTACCCGACGACCTCGGTGGCGTCGTTCACATCGAAGCCTTCGCTGAAAAAGCCGCCCAGAGTGCCCAGGCTCTGCATCCCGCGACCTGGACGCCAGAGGAAAGCCGGAAGATCACCCGTGTCGGTCTCGCTGGACCCAACCACTTTCCGCTGATTGTTGATGGCGTAGGCAAAGGCCTGCGCACCTCCCAGGGTCCCGAGGTCCACCATGCCGCCGGCCCTGCTCCAGAGCCATGCCCGGAAGCTAAAGGAACCGGGGACACTCTCGCCCCACCCGACGATCTCACGGCGGTCGTTGATGCCGGTGGCAGTGGTGAGCTCTCCACCCAGCGAGCCAAGGTCAATCATGCCGTGGCCCCGCCTCCAGAGAAACGAGCGTCTCTCATTACCGGGACAGCAGGCAACGCCGACCACATCGGCGTGCTTGTTGACGTCTCTTGCCCAACTGCCGACGCCGCCGAGCGTGCCAAGACTCTGTACGATGAACCGTTGCGAAGCCGCCGCAGCCGCATGGGCGGAAGGGGTGGCAGACGGCTCCGTATGTCGGGTTGGATCCTCGCAGGCGACCAGGCCGGTGATGGCCACAGCGCCGAGAAGAGTGCGTTTCATAGGAGAACTCCTGGTGGGGCGGGAAGGATCTGACTGAGCGTCACGCCCGCCACTGAACTCGGAAGCGAGCATCGGCGGTACCGGTCCTGGAGCCGAAGGCATAGATCCTCACTGAGTAGGGAGTACCCAGAACGCCCCGGTTGGCGATGAAACCCCTCATCGGCTGGCCAGAGGAACGAAGGAGGGCTGCCATCCGCGGGAACGGCACGATGTCCGGGAAGTCGGATCGCGCCGGCGATGTCGGTGGACGAAGTGAGATAGGCGACCTCCAGCATCCGGTCGCCGGTGAGTACTTGGAGACCCTCCGGGGTCAGCTCCCAGCTCGCGTCGACGACCGGGGTGCCCTGCGTGAAGGTCCAGCGCTGGGTCAGGCTTTCGGGCATGGCGCTGGTCATCGCAACCAGGATTCGGGCGGGCGGGATGGCAGCCGTAGCGTCATGCATCCCCCTTCGGTGCTCGCTCACGATGCTGATGGATCATTTTCTGCTACCTTGTGTGGCCGCCTCTAGAGGTCGAAGAACGCCAGTCCCACGTTTTCCTCCAGCAGCTTCCGATGCGGCTCGACCAGCCTCCGCACGGCCGGCGACCCGGTCGGGATCTCGGTCATCGGGTAGGCCGGCATGGCCGGCTGGCGGCCCTCCTTTACATCCGCGACGATGCCGGGGATGTCGATCGCCAAAATCGGCACGTCGAGCGCCGCGTACACCCTGGAGCGCGTCCAGCGGTACTCGTCCAGCGACAGGCCGGCACTGTTGAGTGCGTCCACCTGGGCCCGCTTGCCGTCCACGTAAATGCCGGCGAGGTCGAGGGACATGCGGAAGCCCAGCATCGCGCTGTCGACAGCCCCACCGACCGGGGCGGTCGCGCCGTTTACCGGCTCGAAGTACCGGCGGTAGCGGTGGTAGAACTCGTCGGCCCGGGTGCCGAGCCGGGCCCGCACCGCCTGCTGGACCTCCAGTAATCGTTCGATCTGCGCCGGGCTCGGTTCCCCGGAGACCGGCGGGGTGTGGGGGCCCTGCTTACGGATCGACGCCTCGATCTCGGGGAGCGAGGCGAGCCCGGAGATTGGGGCGACGGCGGAGGTCACCTTCTGGTAGGCGTAGTACGAAGCACCGGCGGCGCCTGCCACGCCGACTGCCAGCAGCCCCACGCACCCGATCGCGAGCTTGCTCATATCTCCCTCCGCTCCAGTGGACCGGCTTCAGACCGACGGCCGCAAATCGTCGCGGCCCGTTGTCAGGCGAACCCGCCCGCGAACCAGCGCTGGTAGTGCTCGCCCACCAGCGGAACCGGTCGCATGTCCCCCCTGAGCGCCGAGATCAGGCCCAGGAGCCAGAGCACGAACAGGCCGATGACCACCAGGAACCAGACGATCCAGCCGAGTATCGGAACCACCGCGATGACGCCGCCGACAACCCCGGTCAGGACCAGGCCGAGCACCTGCCGCAGGTGAAAGGCGCCGAGCTGGTCTTGCGGCTCTGGTGCACGAAGATCGCGGCGATGAAGCCGAGGATCGTGACGTAGCAGAGGATGGCGACGGTCCTGTCCTCGGTGATGACGTCTGCGACGGCGGCTTGGGAGGGAGGCACGGTCGTGTCCATGGGTAAGCTCCTCGTGGGGTTGTGAGGAACGCCCGGTTCGGCCGTGCAATCCCTCATCCGCCCGGCCTGGTCGGGTGTCGGCACCGCCGGTCCGCCGGACGGCCCCGACCGGTCCTGACACGACGGGGACGTTGATGAACGCCGGTTTCCGGCGTACAATCCCTCATCCGCCTGCGCCAGCCGGCCTGGCCATCCCGCTTCCTATCAGGCATGACCGACGATTCTGCTTCCACCCCGGGCGCCGTCACCCAGTGGCTGCTGGACTGGGGGCGGAACGACAAGCGCGGCCTCGATCAGATGCTGCCGGTGCTCTACGAGGAGCTCCACCGGCTGGCCAGCCTCTATCTGAGCCGGGAGGCCACCGGCCACACCCTCCAGCCCACGGCGCTGGTCCATGAGGCCTACCTCAGGCTGGTCGACCAGCGGCGGGTCGACTGGCGCAACCGGGCTCAGTTCCTGGGCCTGGCTGCCAACTTGATGCGCCGGATCCTGGTGAACCACGCGCGGGACCGGGCGGCCAAGAAGCGCGGCGGCGGGGCTCGCGCCGTGTCGCTGAGCCTGGTCGAAGCGCCCTCGAGGAAGCCCGACGTCGAGTTGATCGCGCTGGAGGACGCACTGCAGCGGCTCGCGGCCCTGGACGAGCGGAAGAGCAAGGTGGTGGAGCTCAAATTCTTCGGGGGACTGACCATCGAGGAGATCGCGGAAGTCCTTCAGATCTCGGGCGCCACCGTCGAGCGCGAATGGGCGTTCGCGCGCGCCTGGCTCTACGAGGCCATCGAGGGGAAGGACGGCGCGTGAGCGGAGACCGCTGGCAGCGGCTCGAGGCGCTCTTCCATGCCGCCCTGCCGCTTCCCCCGGATGCACGGGCGTCGCTGCTCGATCGGGAGTGCCGCGAGGACCCGGCGCTCCGCGCCGAGGTCGAGCGGCTGCTCGTCGCGCACGAGCGGGCGGGGGGCTTCATCGAGGCGCCGGCGGTCACACTCGCGGGTACGGAACGCGAGGAGCCGGTCGTCGGACGGCGGATCGGTGCGTACCGCCTGGTCCGCGAGCTGGGCCGGGGTGGAATGGGCGCCGTCTACCTGGCCGAGCGGGCGGACGGCGGGTTCAACCAGCGAGTCGCGATCAAACTGATCAAGCGAGGCATGGATACGGACCATGTTCTCGCGCGCTTCCGGGCGGAGCGCCAGATCCTGGCCTCGCTGGACCATCCCAACATCGCCCGGCTGCTCGACGGCGGCAGCACTCCCGACGACCTCCCCTACCTCGCGATGGACTACGTCGACGGGCAGCCGATCGACGAGTTCGCCGACGCGCACACCCTCTCCGTCGCCGACCGGCTCCGGCTCTTTCTCCAGGTGTGTGAGGCGGTATCGTACGCCCACGAGCAAGGCGTCGTCCATCGGGACATCAAGCCGCTCAACATCCTGGTAACGCCCGCCGGGGTTCCCAAGCTGCTCGACTTCGGAATCGCCAAGGTCCTGCTCGATCCAGGCGACGACTCGACTTCCACCGTAACCGGCCTCCGGCTCCTTACGCCGGACTACGCCAGTCCGGAGCAGGTCGAGGGCCGTCACGCCACTGCCGCGAGCGATGTCTACTCCCTCGGCGTCGTGCTCTACGAGCTGCTTACGGGCCGCTTGCCGTACCGGTTCCCGAGCCGCGCCCCCCAGGATGTGTCAGCCACGGTGTGCACCACCGATCCGGAACGGCCGAGTTCGGCCGTGACCCGCGAACCGGACTCCACGGGCAGTACTCGGCGCCACCGCCGTGAGTCCGCCGACCACGCTGCCCGTTCCGGTGCCGTGACCGCGCGCCACCTGAGCCGCCTACTCCGCGGGGACCTCGACACCATCATTCTGGCCGCACTCCGCAAGGAGCCTGCACGTCGCTACTCCGCCGTCGCGGCCTTCGCGGACGACCTCCACCGCCATCTGGATGGCCGGCCGGTTCTCGCCCGCAGCGAGGGCGTGCTCTATCGCGCCGCGAAGTTCGTGCGACGGAACCGGGCGGCGGTCGTCGTGGCCGGCTTTGCCGCGGTGAGCGTGACCGTGCTCGCGGCCGTCGCGCTGCCGAACTCGAGGGCCAAGGACGAGCCGGCGTCATTGTTGTCCACCCGGGCCCTGGCGGAGCGTGACCGGATCCTCGTCGCCGATTTCACCGACCTCACCGGCGACACGATGCTGACCGCCGCCATCACCGAAGCCTTCCGCACCGATCTGGCGCAATCACCGGTGGTGAGAGTCCTTACCCCGCGGCAGGTGCGCGCCTCGCTCGAACTGATGCAGCGGCCTTCCGACGTTGTGCTCGACGACACCCTGGCTCGCGAGATCGCGTTGCGGGAGGGCGTCAAGGCGTTCGTCAGCGGCAGCCTGGCACGAGTATCCGAGGCGTACATCGTGACGGTGCAGCTGGCGAGCGCCCAAAAGGGCGATGCGTTGGTGGCGATCCGCGAGACCGCGCCGGATTCGAGTGAGCCTCATAGCCGCCGTCGACCGGGCCAGCAAGACCCTGCGGCGGCGGATCGGCGAGTCGCTCGAGGCCCTGCAACAGATGCCGAGCCTGGGCCAGGTCGCGACCGCGTCGCTTCCCGCGTTGCGGATGTACTCCGAAGCCCAGCAGCTGGTCCGCCAGGGCCAGCGCCGGGCCGCGATCGAGCGGTTCGAGGCGGCGATCGCCCTCGACACCGGCTTCGCGACCGCATACATGGCACTCGGCATGGCCTATGGTTCGGAGGGCGACATCGGTCGAGCCCTTGCAGCCGGGGACCACGCGCTCGCCAATAGGACCCGGCTCAGCTTCATCGAGCGGGGCTTCCTGGTCGCGAGCGCAGCGCACGGGAACCAGGACTATCCGACCGCCATCAGGATCTACACCGGGGTGCTGGAGCGGTATCCGGACAACGTGGCGGCGATGAACAACCTGGCCCTCGCTTATCGGCAGGCACGGCAGTACACCCAAGCCGAAAGCCTCATGAGGCGGGCCGCCGATACCGACTCGACCATCGCCAACTTCTATTTCGGCATGCACGGCGCGCAGGCGCTCCAGGGCCACTTCGCCCGGGCGCGAGGGACCCTGGATACCGTCGCGCGCCGATTTCCCGATCATCCCGTCCGGCTGACCGTGGAGCTCCAGGACGCGGCGGCTCGACAGGACTGGGCAGGAGCTTTGCGGGTCGCGCGGACGCGCATCGCGCAGATCGGGAGTGACACCTCCCAACTGGTGGATCCCTACGAGGCGCTGGCGGGAATCGCGATGACGCGGGGGCAGGTGAAGGAAGGCGAACAGCTGTGGCGCCATCAGCTCGCACTGAGCCGGAGCGCGGGCATGATGGGTCGGCACCTGTTCGGCGTGGTTCAGCTCGGTGCTCTTGAACTCCGCTACCGAGGTGATACCGCGCGCGCCGTGGCCCTGGTGGACTCAGCCCTGCGGATGACACCGATCGACAGTCTGCTCCCCGGCGATCGCAACTACTACGATCTGGCGAGGTTCTACCTCGCCGCGGGTCGCGTCGAGCGAGCTCGACCGCTGCTTGCCGCGGCGGCAAAGAACGACAGTGTGCTCGGCCGTACCTCGCGCGTCGACCGGGGCTGGGCCCTGAGCCTCCTCGCGGTGGCGGAGGGGCGCGGCGCCGGCGCTCTGGAGGAGCTCCGCCAGGCCGCCGAGGCTCACTCGTGCAACATCTGCGTCTACCCCGACCTCGGGCGGGCGTACGAGGCGGAGGGCCTGGCGCAGGAGGCGGCCCGGACGTACGAGTACTATCTCACGACGCCCTGGCTGTGGCGCTACGAGTCCGACGCGGCAGAGCTCGGGTGGACGACCCTCCGGCTGGGGGAGCTGCAGGAACGCCTGGGCCGCCGGGAGGACGCGGTCCGCACCTATACTCGGCTGCTCCGGCTGTGGGGGGCGTCCGATCCGCCGCTCCGCCGAGTGCTTGCCGACGTTCGAGCCCGGCTGGCCGCCCTGACCGGCGGCCCCGGGGACTGACCCTGCAGCGCCGAGATCGACATCGAACCGCCGGCGGGCTACGAGGCGCCGCCGCGGGTTGGAGGAGCCGGTGCCGCAGCCGTTGGCGGCGGTGTTTTTTCGCGGGTGGTCAGTCGTGCGTCGGCCGCCCCCACTGCTCAGCGCCCGCGAGGGCCGGTGATCGATGTCGCCTCAGCTCCAGCCCTGCTACCTCGAGGATCTGGCAGTCGGCCAACGTTACACGGGCGGCACCGCCTCGGTCGATCTTGCGGCCATCAAGGCGTTCGCCGCCGCCTTCGACCCGCAGCCGTTCCATCTGGACGAGGCCGCGGCCAAGGCCAGCATCTTCGGCCGGCTGGTGGCGTCGGGCTGGCACACGATGGCGCTGACGATGCGGCTTCTGGTCGAGGGTGAGCTTCGCTCGCTCTGGGGGCTGGTCGGACTCGGCGCGGACGAGCTGCGGTGGCCCCGGCCGGTGTTTCCGGGCGACGTCCTCAGCGTGGAGTGGGAGGTGCTCGAGGTGCGGCCGTCCTCGTCTAAGGCCGATCGAGGCACGGCCCGTTTGCGGGTCACGACCCGGAATCAGCGGGGCGAGGTGGTGCTCGCCTTGGTAACCACGATCCTCCTGCCACGGCGTCCAACCGCGTGATGCCGCGAGGCGATCCGCGCCAAGCGGCCATCAAGGCGCCACCGCCGCCGTAAAGCTGCCGATCCGCTGGCGCGTCGGCGACGAGGCCTCAGTGCCGTCTACCGTGATCAGGTAGTAGTAGCGGGCACCGGGTTTCAGATCGTATCTCAGGACCGCCTCGTACTCTTATCCCCCGCGCTGCCACTCGACTTTCGCGTACCATGGGCCGTCAAAACCGGCGGGGTAGGCCCAGAGGCCTTCCCGATCGTCCCATGGAGGCGCCTTCCTGCTGAATTGCACCCGCACACGGCCGCGGTCCTCCAGCTCGAATGCCAGCCTGACCCCACGGGGGCCGGGAAGAGCCGTCACGTTCCGAATGCCGGACCTCAGCTGGACCCTGCGGTCGTGGCGCGCGTCGCCGAGTCGATCGGTGCCCGGGGCGCCGCCCGCGTCGCGCGACCCCGGGACGGTGACGACCTGGCGCGAGGAGTCGTTGGCCCGATCGCCGGCGCCGGTCACCGGTGTCGTCGACCCCGCTCCTCCCCGCGAGGAGAGCTCGGAACCGGCCCGGGTTCAGGAAGTCCAGGTCTCGTTTCCCAACCTCCCGACCTCGTCACAGAATCCGGAGGACACCCCTATGGCGCGAAACTTCCAGGCGCGCACGCAGCCGGGGAGTGCTGGTACGCCGAGGGCCAGCGCCTGATCCCACACACTCCCTCCGTCCCGGCGCGCCCCGCCGCCTACGCTTCGATGGAGCACCGGTCTCGGCGAATGCGGTGAACGGGATGCGGCGGGGAGTGCACAGGGGTTTGGGTGTGCCCGACCGAATTCGGTTAAATTGGAGTGTGACCGACCGCAACCAGTCCAGCACCTCTCCTGACGCGAGCGGCCGCGCCGCCTCCGCGCGCAAGGACTTCCTTCGCGAAAAGGTGGCGGAGGACGCCGCGAGTGACCGCTTCGGCCGTCCGATCCACACCCGCTTCCCGCCCGAGCCCAACGGGTTCCTGCACATCGGCCACGCCAAGTCGATCTGTCTCAACTTCGGCATCGCCCGCGAGTTCGGGGGGCGCTGCAACCTGCGATTCGATGACACCAATCCCACCACGGAAGACGTGCGCTACGTCGAGGCCATCCGGGACGATGTCCGCTGGCTCGGGTTCGCCTGGGACGAGGAGCGCTTCGCCAGCGACTACTTCGAGCGCCTCTACCAGATCGCCGAGGCGCTGATCAAGGCCGGGAAGGCCTACGTGGACTCGCAAAGCGAGGAGGCGATCCGCGAGGGGCGCGGCACCGTCACCGCGCCCGGCAGGCCGAGTCCGTTCCGCGACCGGACGGCGGAGGACAACCTCGACCTGCTGCGCCGGATGCGTGCCGGCGAGTTTCCCGACGGCGCCCACGTGCTCCGGGCCCGGATCGACATGGCGCATCCCAACATGCTGATGCGTGACCCACTGCTGCTCCGGATCCGGCACGCGGCCCACTATCGCCGGGGCACGGCGTGGTGCCTGTATCCTCTCTACGACTTCGCCCACGGGCTCTCCGACGCCTTCGAGGGGATCACCCACTCGCTCTGCACTCTCGAGTTCAAGGACAACCGGGAGCTGTACGACTGGCTGGTGCGCGAGGCGGGATTCGAGCGGCCGCCGGAGCAGACGGAGTTCGCCCGGCTGGAGCTGGACTATACCGTGCTGAGCAAGCGGAAGCTGCTCCGGCTGGTGACCGAGGGGCACGTCGCGGGGTGGAACGATCCCCGTATGCCGACCATCGCCGGGCTGCGACGTCGCGGCGTGACGCCCGGAGGCCATCCGGGCCTTTGCCGACACGATCGGCGTGGCCCGCTCCGACGCGCGGATCGAGCTGGCGACCTTCGAGCACGCCGTGCGGGACGATCTCAACCTGCGGGTGCCCCGGGTGATGGCCGTGGCGCGGCCGGTCAGGCTGGTGCTCACCAACTACCCCGAGGGACAGGTCGAGACGCTCGACGCGCCGCTCTATCCCCATGACGTGCCGAAGACCGGCTCGCGTCCCGTCCCCTTCTCACGCGAGCTCTGGATCGAGCGGGACGACTTCATGGAGGATCCGCCGAAGAAATTCTTTCGGCTCGCGCCGGGGCGCGAGGTGCGGCTCCGGTACGGGTATCTGGTGACCTGCACGGCGGTGGTGAAGGACGCGGCGGGGGAGGTCACCGAGGTCCATGCCACGTACGATCCGGCGACGCGCGGTGGCGACGCGCCCGACGGGCGCCGGGTCCAGGGCACCATTCACTGGGTGTCGGTGCGCGCACGCGCTCGATGCCGAGCTTCGGCTCTACGACCGGCTCTTCGCGGTGCCCGATCCCGACGGGCTGCCCGAGGGGCGGGACTTCGTCGCCGCGCTCAACCCGGCGTCGCTCGTCGACCGTGGCCGGCGCCAAGGTCGAGCCCAGCGTAGCCGCGGACCCGCCGGGGTCGCGCTACCAGTTCGAGCGGACCGGCTACTTCATGAGCGATCCGATCGACTCCCGAGCGGGCGGGCTGGTGTTCAACCGGACCGTCGCCCTCCGGGATTCCTGGGCCAAGGTCAAGGACAAGTAGCCCGAAGGAGAACCCGGGGCGACCCTGGGCTCAATCCGCGGCCAATGGCGAAGTGCTCGGGCCGGCCTGGGCCAGCGGCTCGAGCAGGAACGCAAAGCGTGCCATCCCGGCGGGCGTGCCCCCCGGCCCGAACCCGCGCTCCAGGAAGACGACGCCGCCGTCACGGCCCACCAGGAGGACTGTAGACGACCGGGTCCCGTACTCGCCTGAGACAATAAAGGCCGATGACAAGAGCCGCTCCCAGTCGCGGCCGACCGAGGTTCGCGGCAACGACTCGTCGGGGGGTCGGGTGCGGTCGGCCAGCAGGGCGAGGAGGTCGGCGGTCAGCTCGGGGCCCCGGCGAGCCAACAGGTCGCCGAGGGCGTTCTTGGCCGACGTCACCTTGGGCCAGGGCGTGTCCAGCAGGTGATTGCTGAGGCCGTACACGCCGGGAGCCAGCGCGCGTGGGGGGCCATTCCGGTTGGAGTAGTAGTACAGTTCGCCGCGCTCGCCGGCGATCAGGTTGAAGCCCGCATAGAGGTGGGCATCCCCGGCGACCCGTCCGATATAATCGGCTGGGGGGGCCATGGTAGTCAGGAAGTCGCTGACCAACCGGCCCCGGGACCGGGGCGCGGGGGGCTCGCGCCGGCCCTGGCGATAATTGGTGACGGCGGCGAACCGTCCCCGCCGGTTCACGCCCAGCCAGGTCCCCCCGGCCTGGAGGTCGCGGCCCGCCAGCACCGAGGGGGTGTCGGCCCAGAAATCCGCCCGCATGGCCGGGCGGTCGTAGAATTCGTCGCGGTTGGCCGCGACGATCAGCGAGTACTCCGCATGCCAATCAAGCGCGACCAGGACCAGGCACATGCTACCGGCTCTGCCGCTGGTTCATGCCTCGAGGATACCTCTCGCGGTGAAGGACCGCGAGACGGGGCGCAAGTCCTCCACGCGCTTCTCCCCGAGGCGGAACCTTCTAGGCCGGAGCCGCATTTACACCCGCAGACCCCATGTCGGAGCGCCGCAGTGACGGAGCCACGCCCGCTCAGTATTCCCGTGATTCTCGGAACCGCCCGCAGGGGACGGATGAGCGCCCACGCGGCCCGGTTCGTTCACGGCGAGCTGCAGAAGCGGGAGGGGATCGTGACCGAACTGCTCGACGTCGGGAGCCTGTCGGTGCGCCTCGACGAGAACGGCGAGGGTTCCGCCAGCCCGGAATTCTCGGCGAGCATGAGCCGGGCGGATGCCGTGGTGCTGGTCGCCCCCGAGTACAATCACGCCATGCCGGGCCTGCTCAAGCACGTGCTCGACAGCTGTCTCAAGGAATACATTCACAAGGCCGCCGGGATCGTAGCGGTATCGGCCGGGCCCTTCGGAGGGACCCGGGTCATCGAGTCCTCGCTCCCGGTGCTTCGCGAGCTCGGGCTGGTGACGATCTTCTGGGACGTGAACGTCGGAGGCGTCGCGAAGGTATTCGACCAGAATGGCACCCTGCTCGACCCGGCGCTCATCCGCCGGACCGACAAGTTCCTGGGCGAGCTGATCTGGATGGCCCGGACGCTTCGGCACGGGCGCGAGAACATTCCACTCCAGTAATTGGAGACGCCGATGCCCGGCACCCCACGTACCCCGCTAACCTGCCCCGAGTGCCAAGCGCCGATGAACCACCACGCCGAGAAGCTGGTGGTGACCGCCGATCCCGGCCTGGACCTGGACGCCGATCTGGGCGGGTACATCGAGGAGATGCACACCTGCCCGCGGTGCGGCCACCCGGAGTCGCGCCGCTAACCTCGGACCCGGCCCGCCGGCCGCTGCCACGGGTCAGGATCTCATGAACACGCCGATCGGGTTCCGCAGCAGGTTCACCGAGGGCGCGGCCACGACCCGGCCCGGAACGCTCACGCTCGATGCCGGCGCCTCGATGCGCTGGACCGAAGGAGTCACGGTGTACCGCTTCGACGGGGGCCGGGGCGCCGCGCTGGATCGGGGTCGGCGTCGGCGACGGGTTACTCGGTAGCGGTGTGCGGCGGAACGGCGCCGGCGCTCAGGCCGCGGGCAGACTCGAAGCCAATGCAGACAGGTCGGGCGGCGCGATGATCCGGTGGTCCCACCGGCGAACCAGATCCGCGAAGGTCGCGGCCAGCCCCGGATCGAACTCGATCCCGGCGCGCTGCTCGATGTACTGCAGGGCCTTTTCGGATTCCCAGGCATCCCGGTAGGGGCGGCGAGTCCGCAGCGCGTCGTACACGTCGCAGACGTGAACCAGGCGGCTGCCATAATGCGTGTCGCACGGTAAATGGCGGCAGGGATAGCCGCTTCCGTCCATCATGAGGTGGTGCTCGAAGGACACCACCGCCGCCAGGTCCAACGGTTGGTCTCCCGCCAGCAGGATGCGCGCGCCCTCCGTCGGGTGGCGCTGTATCTCGGCCCGTTCCGCCTCGGTCAGTTTACCGGGCTTGAGCAGCACTTCCTTCGCCACCCGCACCTTTCCCAGATCGTGCAGCAGGCCGGCGATCCCGACGGCTCGAATCTGGGCGGAACTCAGCGTCGCCGCCTCGGCGAGGGCCATGGCGAGCACCGCCACGTTCATCGAATGGGTGGTCGTGTACTGATCGAATTCCTTGAGCTGCAGGAGCGGTAGCACCGTCGCCCGCTCGGCGTGCATCGCGATGGCCAGGGACTGGACGATCGCCTCCGCCTCCAGCAGCGGGAGGCGGCCCGAGCGGCTGACTTCGTCGTGGACCCAGTGGATGGCCTGATACTCCTCCTGGAGCCCGTAATTCAGGGTTGCGACGGGGGGGGCCGCACGGGCCTCTCCCTCCGCTCGTTGAACCGTAACTTGTCCGAAGCGGAGATTGCCCTGCCCATCGTGCCGGACCGACGAGCTGTCGAATGCGCGCCCGGCCAGCCGATCGGCCAGGAGGTCGAGGAACTCCTCGAATTCCTCCGGGCCCGCCTCGCCAGTCACCTCGATGCGCTGGATGCCGGCCTCGGTCAGGCGCGGCGTCCAGTCCCAGGTATGCAGCTCGTGCAGCACGCGTTCCCGGAAGACCACCTCGCCGTGAAGCAGGGAGAACTGGAGTGCGACCCCCTCCGCTTTCTGGAGGTCCTGGAGCTGGCGAAAAGCGGCGTCCACGGCGCGGCGGTAGGCGGGATGGTTGTCGCCATACAGCGTGGACGCGGCCAGCGTCTGGGAGAGACCGGTGAGGAAGCGGACGGCCTCGCTCACTTCACCTCCGCCGCACCGGCCGGCCGCCCGACGGTGGCGCGGATCTCAGGATCACGGTGGCGCGCCGCCAGGGCCAGCACTGGTGCGGCATCGGAGTGTCCGCGATGGTTGTCGGCCAGCGCCTTCAGCACCGCCAGGAGGATGGGAGACTTGGACGCGAGGCGGACGCCACCCCACCATCGCCGACGCCGCACAATGGCGACCAGACGGCTCACGCGTTGGGGATGCGGGCAGCCGGCCATCGCCCGTACGGCCAGCAGCCGAACCTCGGGCTCGCGCGTGGGGTCGTGGACGATTCGGTCGAGCAGCGGGAGCGTGGAGGAAGGGCCGCCGGCCAGGATTGCCCCGAGCACCATCGTGAGGATACCCGCGTCCCCATCCGAGAGCGCGTCCACGATGGCCGCCTCGCGCGTCTCCGGCGAGTCCAGCAGCAGGCGGTACGCCTCCCGCCGGACCCGGGGCTCACGGTGCGAGACGTAGGGCATCGGGCTGAACCCTTCGGGCCAGGGGCCCAGCCGTCCCATCAGGATCAGCAGGTTTCGCTGGACGAACCATGGCGTGTCGGGCAACCGGGCCGCCACCGCCGGTGCGGCCGGCGCGCCGACGTCTCCGAGAATCCGCAACAGGTTCCAGCGGGTGGACCGGTCTTCCGAGGCGGCGAGCGCGTCCAAGAGAGGCTCGCTTGCGGCGCCTTTCAGCCGGGCTACCAGGGACTCGACCACCGGGAAGTCCACCGGCTGCTGGCCCAGCTCACGGGCGAGCAGCTCCGACGATGCAACCCGGCCCCAGATCGCCTCGGTGGGAATACCCGCCCGGGCCGCCCCATCCAACAACTCCGTCAGGACGCGAGTGCGCCCGTCGGCAACGAGGCGGTCCACCGCCAGATGGATCCGAGGTCCTATCTCCCCCACTTCCAATCCGATCCGCACCAGCTGCTCGGGACCGAGCTCGTCAACTTGACTCGCTGGCGCCGGGGAGACCTGCTCTTTCGGATTGCGGGCCATGTGCTGCAACGCCGTGGAGTAGGCCTCGGGATTCGGATCCTCCAGATCCCAGTCCGATACCAGTCGCTCCACGTTCTCCCGCAGCGCCGAGTCCGCGGCCGCCGCGACGTCCCCCCCGTCTGACGCCGCGTGCTGAGCGAGCTTCCCCAGCATCAGCATCATGCTGTCCGACACTTTCTGCTTGGAGGACTCGCCCGCGGCCTGGACCACCTTGACGACCGCGTCGGCCGCGAGCGTCTGGGAGGCGGCAATGACGAACCTGCGACCGATGCGACTCGCTGCCGCCGACCTGGAGCAGCCGCTCGAGCGCGGCTGGATCGAGGGACGCGATGAGCCGCGACAGTCGGCGCCTGAGCCAGGCCTGCTCGACCGTTTCGCCGACCGCCACTTCCTCCGCGACGCGCATCAGGTAGCTGACGACGGTCTGGTCGTAACTGACCTCGCCGCCGCGACGATTGATGGCGGCCGCGAGCACGCCCGGATGACTGCTACCCGCCAGGTCGGTTTGCGCGCCGACGGGCAGTGCCGCGCGCGCCAGCTCGAGCCATACCTGGATCTCCGTCGCCGCGTCCTCGCTCTCGCCTTCCGACGGCGCCTTGTCGGATAGTTCCAGCCTGCTGTACTGGGCCGTGTAGAGCTCGATGTTGACCCAGCGGCGGGCCTCCTCCGGCTGCAGGCCGATGGGGCCGGGATCCCGTCGCGGGTCCTTGCCAAGCACGGCGAGCAGGCTGGTCGTCTCGGCCTGGGTGAGGCCCCGATCCAGGCGCAGCGCGGCGATGCGGTGTCGGTGAAGCCGTTGGGCCAGATTCCCGAGGAGGCCATTGCCAGGGTCGGTGGCGACCCCGTCGATGATGAACTGGCGCCGCCCGATGCCTAGAGTCAGGGAACCGCGTCGGGCGAGCACGCCGGTCATGGCGTGGGTGAGTCGCTCGGCGGCGGTGACCAGAATGGGGTGGCCTTCCGGGTACGCAGTCTGATGGCCCAGGGCGAGCGAGAACTCTACCAACAAGTCCGAGAGGTCCCGGGCAAGCGCGACGCGGCTGCCGGAACTCAGGTGCGGTGCAGGCTGGGGTCCAGTTTGCAAGGAGCCCGAGGAGGACATAGTCGTGCGAGCCTTGGTAGCGGTGACACCCGTCCGCCGAAAGCCCCCATCTCCCCCACTCCAGTCAACGTTTGGGTCTCAGGCGGTCCGATACGTCTGCAGTGAGCCAGGGGGGCCACCCTGAGGCAGCAAGACTCGCGCCCACCAGGGGATAGGGGTTAAGTCGTTGCCAGTGAGTGAATTCTCACGCAGGAAAGGGGCGTGCCGACTACCCGGTCCTGCGTAATGCGCGGTGCTTCGGGCGTAGCTCAGCGGATCAGGGGAACGGGGTCCAGCGATGGCGGGCGGTGGCCGTTTTCCGTCCCAGCCAGGCGCCCATCTCGGCGAGGCGGCGAAGGGGTCCGGCCGCCTTGCGGTCGGGCGGGGGCGTCACGGCTTCGTGCGCGGCCGAGGCACCGGGACCGGCCGCGCAAAGCAACTCGGCCCGGAACTTCCGATGCTCCGGGTGCTCCGTGATGGAAATCCAGCGCGCGGTGGCGCGGTGAAAGATCAGCGAGCCCGCGTCGATTTGGCCGTTCCGAATCGCTGCCACGAAGTCGGCTCGCGTGGGGTAGACCTGCTCGCTGCCCGACGTCAACTGAACGAGAAACACGTGGAATCCTCCCTAGATCGGGCGACCACTCGCCAGACCGGCCTACCTCCGCCACACCGCTCGACCGATGCTCCGCGCCCGGAACATCCCTGGCGCATCTGGCGTCTCGGCTCCAGCACGAGCCGGGCGTCCTGGCGCCGGCCTGCCCACGGCATCAGGGAAGGAAGGTCCAGGAGCGATCCTTGGCCGACCTCGACCTCTCCGGCTCGGGCTGCTGAGCGGGTGGGGTGGGCCGGGCCGACCTGACGGACCGGCCGGCCGCGGGGGGTTTCGCGGGCGCGACCGGCGTCGGGCTCTTGGAATCAAGGTGCATCGGGAGCCGCCTCATGACCGAGCCGCCGATGACGGCGAGGCCACGGAAGAATCGGTGCGTCCGCGAGGTGTCCGGGGGCTCCGCCGAGTCGGCCGGTGTCGCCGGATCGACCGGTACCGGGACGTGGGCATCGGTGAGAAACCTCCGGTACTCCGGATGTTCCGTGATCGAAACCCAGGTCGACGTGGTGCGGTGGAAGATCCGGGAATCGGGCGAAATCTCCCCGCTCCGCATGGCGGCCCGAAGCGCCGCGGGAGTCCGGTAGATCAGCTTCCGTCCGCGGGTCACCTCGACGAGATACTCGCGCATGCAGCCTCATCGGATCAGGGACCGACTTGTTTGCTCGCCCCGGGGTCCCTCTGGTGCCCAATCTACGCCGCGGGACGTACTCCTCAATACCTCGGCCGCGGCTGTCGCCCGGCGAGGGAACCTAGGAGGCCGGCCGCCGCCCTCGAGCGGTGGCGGCGCTCGCGGCCCAGCCTAGTCGCCCGGAGACCCGAGCGGCGGCCTCCCGGACCGCCCTTACGAGTCCTGGCATCCGGGCACCGGTAAACCGGATGCTGGGACTGCCAAGCGAGATCGCGGCGACAACACGGCCGTCGTGACGGCGAACCGGCGCGCCCACCGCCACGTAGCCCTCCTCCAGCTCGCCGATCGCCTTCGCGTACCCCTGCTTGGAGACCCGGTCGAGCTCCGCCGCCACTCGTGAGGCGGACCGGATGGTGTCAGGCGTGCGCCCATGCAGGCGTCCTCCAGCGCGACGCGCCATGCGGTGGGCGAGGTCGGAATCATGCGCGCCCGTCGCCGCGAGCAGCACCTTGCCGGTGGAGGTGGCGTGGGCCGACCAGCGCGTGCCGACGCTCGGCGAGGTGACGATCAGGTGCCCGCCCTGCACCTCATCGAGGACCAGCGTCTCGTCGCCGGCGAGCACCTCGACGCTGGAAGTTTCCCCGGTCGCGCGGGTGAGCGACTCGAGCTCGGGACGCGCGGCGATGACCACGCTGTTGGCCCGCTGCGCCCGGGCGCCCAGCTCGATCGCCGCCGGGCCTAGCCGGTACCCGCCCGCCGGCTCGTGCCGGAGCACCAGGCCCGCATGCTCCAGGTCGAGAAGGAGTCGGAAGGCGGTCGGCTTGCTGAGGCCGAGGTGGCGGGACATATCGGCGAGACTCCATTCCGGGCGGGCATCACTGAAGGCGCCCAGAATTCGGAGCGCGCGGACCACGGCCTGCGTGCCGGCGATGTGGCCGACCGACGCAGATTTGGAATGGCGTTTCACGCTAACGCCAATGTTTGGAAACCGGGCCGCGCCTGTCAAGACGCGTCCCCGCAGCGGGGTCAGCGGATACCACCGACGCTCAGGAGCCGGTCGTCTTGGAGATGCTGGGCACGGCCGGGCGGCCACGGAAGGCGCGGGCGAGGAGGCCTTTCAGGCCAGTGGAGCGCCGGCGGGCCTGCTTGGGACCCTCTCCCTTGGCCTTGCCGGCGGTCGCCTCCGGCTCGTGGATCTCACGACCGTTCGACTCCAGGCCGAAGAAGGTCCACCGGCTGCGTGTCAGGGGGGGAAGCGGCTCGCTCGCTTTCGCCGCGACGACTTTCTTGTATTCGGGATGGACCGTGATCGATACCCAGCTTGAGGACGAGCGGTGGAAGATGCGCGACTGCGGACCGACCGCACCCCTCTGTATGGCCGCCGCGAGGGCGGTGACTGAATCGTACAACTCTTCCCGGCCAGGCTCGATCTCGACGAGATACATGTGGGGGTCTCGGACTGGGGTCCAGGGGGAAACCTTCACGCGACACGCCCGTGGGGCCCGTACGTACGCACGATCCGAGCCAGGCATGGCAGGGGCCGCAAGCTAGCCGCGCAGCGCTAACACCCCGGTTTGCAGGGGCTTGTCGTGTGCAGTGGATTGCGGTCTGCGCCCTGGTGCGAGGCCCGCTCAACAGGGTTGCTCCGGCGGTGCAACAGCGGGTCCTCCGCCGATCTCGGCTTATCTCCCGCGCCGCCGGGTCCAAACCTGTCGCACCGTCCGCCAGGCGCGCTGCCACTCCTCGGGTCGGGTCAGCAGGGCATATCCCCCCATGATTCCCGTCAGGTACAGCGCGGTCAGCAGCAGGGGCGAAGGGTCGCTCGAGGAAATCGTCATCATGGTCGTCTACCTGAGGGCGGTGGGAGTCTGGATCATCTGCGCCCGAAGGGCGCCGGAGATACGCTCGCGCGTGTCGGCGAGATGGGCGCGAGTGTAGGCGTCCAGGGAGGCTTGGTCGTCCTCGAGGGCGTGCGCCACCCGGCCTTCGAGATCCGCCAGCGTCGCCCGGGCGAGCGCACGGGCGTCCTCGGGTGTGCCGGCCGGTGGATTGACCACCATCGCGACCATGGCGTTGAGATGCACCCGCTGCAGGTCGCGGCGGACCGACCCGATGGGTCGGGCGGTACCCTGCGTCGATCCGGCCCGGATCCCCAGCTCCGTCCAGATCGTCTGGGTGAGCGTCGCGAAGAGCTCGGGGATGCCGACCGTCTCCTCCCCCGGCGGGGCCCGAAGCTCGGCGTCGCGGATGCGCTGGAGCACCGCCGGGTCGAGCAGCTGATTGAGCAAGGACCCCTGCTGGGTCAGCGCCCATTGGTGGAGGGGAAAGTCCGCTCTGCCCTGCGCCGCCGGGGTGGCGCTCCAGTGCATCCACCGTTCGGGCGCCAACCGGCTCAACAGCTGGGGGCGGAAGCTGAACGTGCGTTCCCCGAAGCCGGCCTGCGCCAGAAAGGCGAGCGCCTCACGCTGGCGCTGAGCGGGCACCGTGGCGAGGGCCGGCCGGGCGTCCGGATCGCCGCGATGGTCGCGGGCGGTCGTCGCGCCGCCCAGGTACTTGGTGGTCACCAGCAGCGCGTACCAGCGGTCCGTCAGGAGATCGGTGAACGCCGAGCGAAGGCGTCCATATCCCTGGCCCGGCGCGACGACCCGGCTCTCCAGTGACTCGAACAGCCGATCGATCAGCGTTACCCGGTCGCGGGCCCAGCGAAGCGGATCGTCGGTCATGTCGTACCGGGAGACGGTGGGATCGAGACCGGCGGCGCCGAACCCGGCGTCTTCGTCGCTGGCATAGAGATTTCCCGGCTCCGCCGCGCGGGAGGCAATGGCCCGAAGGGCGTTGATCTCCATGTCCGGCGTCCACCCGGCCGCCTCCGCGCCCGCTCCTTTACCGTCCCGAGGCGCCGCCGTTTCCCCGCTGGCTTCAGCGTAGCCGTAGGTGATGGCCCACTTGTCGTAGCTGCCGATCGTCGGGGAGTAGAAATCGCCCTGGCGCCGCGGGTCGAGCGCCAGCGCCGGGGGCGCGTAATCCATCACCGACACCCCAAAGCCGTAGCGCGCGGTATGGGATCGGTCCGTCAACTCTTCCGCCGTGATGCCCGCCGAGCCGCGGAAGTTGTGCCGCAGCCCCAGGGTGTGCCCCACCTCGTGCATGACCAGGGCCTTGAGCGCCTGCCCGACGTACTCCCGCGGTGCCGCTCCTCCGCCGGGGATCACGCCGCGGGCGGCGAGCAGCGCGCGGGCGACCGTCCCCTGGCGGTCGAGACCCTCGCCCAGGCGGCAGAACAGAGATGGATCGGCGCCCGACAGCATCGCGGAGTCGAGGACGAAGGCGGATCGCACCGAGGCGAGCGGCGAGGCGTACTCGCGGGACTCGCCACGCCAGGTCTGAATCCACCCTGCCGAGATGAGGATGTCGGCGTTCAGGATCTCGCCGGTCCGCGGATCCACGTTGGTGGGCCCCACGGCGTAGACCGATCGGTTGGTGGCGGTCCACCGAACTGTCGAGTACCGGGCGTCGGCCGCGCTGTAGACGGAATCGTCCGGGGCATCGACCGCCCGAATGGCGTCGCGATATCCGGCCTGCTCGAAGGCGCGGTTCCATTCCAGGATGCCGGCCCGGACGAAGGGGCGCCATTCCAAAGGCACGGTATGGTCGATGTAGAAGGTGATGGGTCGCACCGGCTCGCTGAGGCGGGAACCGGGCTCACGCTTCTCCAGCCGCCAGCGATTGACATAGCGGACGAAGAAGCTTTCCGCGGTATCGCGGGAAAAATCCTTGAAGGCGGAGATGAAGTAGCCCACGCGCTGGTCGGCGTACCGCGGCCGCATGGGCGTAGCGGGCAGCTCGAGCAGCGAGTAGTGCACGCCGATGGGGATCGATCGATAGTCGGAGACCGTCTCCAGGCCGATATTGCGCGGGCTTTGAAAGGTCAGCCGCACCTCGGCCTCGAGGTTGGCCGGGAAGAGGCGTAGCTCCTGGAGACTGGAGCGCTTGTCGTCCAGTGCGACGGTCACGACGATCTTGCGCTGGTTGGCCGCGTTCTGGAGCGTGGTGCCGACGTCGGCCCAGTCCGAGATCAGAAAGGGCGACAGATCCAGCAGCACCTCGCTCTCCTCCGGATCGCGAACCGTCGCGATCGGGAAGGAATGGGCGACGGAATGGCCGAAGGAGTGATCCACCGTCCGGGCCATGGGAGAGCCGGGCGCGGCGGCGAAGCGCGGGTTGACCACCCAGAGCTCGACCCGGTCGCCCTGCCGATGAAAGCGGACCAGGTCGGACCGGAGCGAGGCGCCGCCGTCGAGCCCGAGCTCGCCGATGCCCTGGGAGAGCTGGGTCACCAGCAGGTAGTCGCGGTCGAATTGCCCGGGAGTCAGCGCGAGGAGAACCTGATCGCGCTTATAGTAGACCGAGAAGATGCCGGCGGCGGCCGTCGGATCCTCCGGTGACTTCGGCGAAGGGCCTCCAGGGAATCTCCTGGGCGGCCGGGACCTCGGGACCCAGGACAACGACGGCGGTGAGGATGGCAAGGAGGCGAGACAGGTGCACGACGGAACTCCGCACGACGGGGTTGCGGCCGGACGAGGTAGTCCGACGCCGGGCGGAAATGGCAAGGACGGGGCCGCGAATCTCGAAGCGCTAACCGCAGACTTGGTGCGAGGTTGTAAGGCAGTCGCCTGTCAAAACGCCAAGCGGGGTGCAAAAGGCGGGACGACTACCGGCCGTCCTCCAAGTCCAGCTCCCGGCCGCAGCTGGTGCAATTGACTCGGCGAGGCAGCCGAAAGGTCTTGCCGGCGAGGCCAAGTCTCTGCTGGGTAGCGCAGAAGGGACAGGAACCTTCCGCCACATGGAAGATCTCTCGTTGCGCGAGGCGCATCGCGCCGAGAATACCGCCGAGGAGGAGCGACCCCGGCACGAGGACGAAATGAACCAGAGGAATCGGCAAGGCAATCGCCGCGGCCAGCAGTCCCAGGCCTGCCACCGACGCAGCCCGGGTGAATCGCTTCCGGGCCGTCAAACGCTCGACCACCACCTCGGCGGCGGTCGGGGGCGCGCCGAACCCCTTCAGGGACGCGGCGAGCGAGCGGATGGACATCGGTTTTCGCTGGGCATTGTTCCCGAACTCCAGGGCCATGCCGACAAGACGATCGGCTCATCCGGCACGGCGGAACAGCTGTCGAAGCGACGGACCAGGCTCTGGCCGGGCGGCTTGCCGCCCACCGGAGCGTCGCGTTCGAAAAATGACGGAATCATGATCAAGAAGAAAGCAGACGAGCATCGGATAGCCGGGGCCAACCGGGCGTTCGCGCCCTGCCGGGGCGCCCATGGGTGGGCTGTCGCGCCGCGTTCAGAACGCGTCGCCCGATCACATAGCTTGACCCAAACCTCGACCCCGCCTACATTTCCCAGTCTGTGCCCGAACCGGGCTTTCGCTCGCTATCGTTCCCAAGCTCCAGGGTTATGCCGACCATCAATCAGCTCATCCGGCACGGCCGGAAAGACGTCGAAGCAAAGGACAAGGCACCCGCCCTCCGGTCCAATCCGCAGAAGCGCGGGGTGTGCACCAGGGTCTACACCACCACGCCGAAGAAGCCGAACTCGGCGCTGCGGAAGGTGGCGCGTGTCCGCCTGGTCAACGGGTTCGAGGTCACGGCATACATCCCGGGCGAAGGGCACAACCTCCAGGAGCACTCGATCGTGCTCATTCGTGGCGGCCGGGTGAAGGACCTTCCCGGGGTCCGGTACCACATCGTGCGTGGGACGCTCGACTCGGCCGGCGTGAACGACCGCCGCCAGAGCCGCTCCAAGTACGGCGCGAAGCGGCCCAAAGAAGCCGGGGCCAAGGGAGGTACCAAGTGAGCCGTCGCAACAAGGCGGTAAAGCGTCCGGTGCCGCCCGATCCGCGCTACGACAGCCAGACCGTCTCGAAGTTCGTGAACAATCTGATGTACGAGGGAAAGAAGAGCGTGGCCGAAGGCATCTTCTATTCGGCCATGGATCTGATCGAGGGGCGCACCGGCCAGCCCGGGGTCGCCGTGTTCAAGCAGGCGGTCAACAACTCTAAGCCGACGCTGGAAGTGAAGAGCCGGCGGGTCGGCGGCGCCTCCCTGCAGGTGCCGGTGGAAGTCCGGCCCGACCGGCGCACCGCACTGGCGATGCGATGGCTCATCTCGTTCGCCCGCGCGCGGACCGAGAAAACAATGTCCGAGCGGTTGGCGGCCGAGCTGATCCTCGCCTCCAAGGGCGAGGGGAACACGATCAAGAAGAAGGAAGACACCCATCGGATGGCCGAGGCCAACCGGGCGTTCGCGCACTATCGTTGGTAGGGCGCCGGCCTCGCCAAGGGGCGCACCGACGAGCGGCTCCGTTGGATCGGGCCCGCCCTCTTTCAGGGCGGGCCCGATTCGCGTCGCGCGGCCAATCCCAAGAACCGTGCGCCAGGCGGGGGAGCAGGCAGGACGAGAGGGCAGCTCAAAGGAGTTGACATGCTGGGGTAACCCGCTACTTTTTCTGGGCTTGGGTGGTTTTGGCGGTGGTTGTGGTGGTTCGGCAGCACCCAGCGACATCGGATCACGTGACGGCTGGCCCGCCACCTCTGGTCCTCCGACGACAACGCGTGGAGGCCTCGAGAGGCTTCCTCACTCCGGGGGCGACCCTGGATGCGCGCGGAGCGATACCACCGGATTCTTCCGGCTCGGTCGCCCCGCTTTTTCGCTGGGTTTTCCGCTGACTGTGGGTCCCGGCCTCAGGACATAGGACTTGATCGGCAATGACCCGTAAGAACTCGCTCGAACGGTATCGCAACATCGGCATCATGGCCCACATCGATGCCGGGAAGACGACTACGACCGAGCGCATCCTGTATTACACCGGCAAGAACTACAAGATCGGTGAGGTCCATGAGGGCGCCGCCACCATGGACTGGATGGAGCAGGAGCAGGAGCGGGGCATCACGATCACCTCGGCCGCCACGACCTGCTTCTGGGTCCGGAACGGCACCCAGTACCGGATCAACATCATCGATACGCCGGGCCACGTGGACTTCACCGTCGAGGTGGAGCGCTCGCTTCGGGTGCTCGACGGCGCGGTGACCCTGCTCGACTCGGTCGCCGGCGTCGAGCCGCAGACCGAGACCGTCTGGCGCCAGGCCGACCGGTACGGCGTGCCGCGCCTCATCTTCGCCAACAAGATGGACCGGGTCGGGGCCGACTTCGACCGCTGTCTCGCGATGATCCGCGACCGGCTCACCAAGAAGGCGTATCCGATCCAGCTCCCGGTGGGCTCCGGCGAGATGTTCACCGGCCACATCGACGTGCTGCGCCGGGTCGAGACCGTCTTCGACGACGAGACGCTGGGCAAGACCTTCACCGAGATGCCGGTGCCCGAGGCGTACCGCGAGCGGGTCGAGGCGGCGCGCCACGAGGTGATCGAGGCGGCGGTGGAGCACGACGAGGAGCTGCTGGAGAAGTACCTGGCCGGCGGGGAGCTCTCCTATCGAGGAGATCCAGCGAGCCATCCGGAAGGCGACCACCTCCGGCTCGATCGTGCCGGTGCTCTGCGGCGCCTCCTTCAAGAACAAGGGCGTCCAGGCGCTGCTCGACGCGGTGATCGACTACCTGCCGAGCCCGATCGACATCCCGCCCATCAAGGGGCACCTCCCCCTCCACGACGACACCCACATCGAGCGCTGCGCCTCGGACACCGAGCCGTTCTCCGCGCTCGCGTTCAAGGTGGCCACCGACCCGTACGTCGGCCGGCTCACCTTCTTCCGGGTGTACTCGGGGTCGCTCAAGAGCGGGCAGCTACGTCTACAACAGCACCAAGGACAAGCGGGAGCGGATCGGCCGTCTGCTCCAGATGCACGCCAACAAGCGGGACGAGATCGAGGAAGTGCTCGCCGGCGACATCGCCGCGGCCATCGGCCTCAAGGACACCCGCACCGGCGACACGCTGTGCCGACGAGGACAAGCCGATCATCCTGGAGGCGATGAAGTTCCCCAACCCGGTGATCGACGTCGCCATCGAGCCCAAGACCAAGGCCGACCAGGACAAGCTCTCCACCGCGCTGCAGAAGCTGCAGGAAGAGGATCCGACCTTCCGGGTGCGCTCCGACGCCGAGACGGGGCAGACGATCATCGCCGGCATGGGCGAGCTGCACCTCGAGATCCTGGTGGACCGGATGAAGCGGGAGTTCAAGGTCGAGGCCAACGTCGGCAAGCCGCAGGTCGCCTTCCGCGAGACCATCCGCAAGAAGGTCACCGACGTCGAGGGCAAGTTCATCCGGCAGTCGGGCGGCAAGGGCCAGTACGGCCACGTGGTGATCTCGCTCGAGCCGGCCGAGGCGGGCGCCGGCTTCGATCTTCGAGGACAAGATCGTCGGCGGCGCGATCCCCCGCGAGTTCATCAAGCCGGTCGAGGCCGGGATCCGGGAGGCGCTGGAGAACGGCGTGCTGGCCGGCTATCCCGATGGTGGACGTCAAGGCGACGCTGACCTACGGCAGCTACCACGACGTGGACAGCTCCGAGATGGCGTTCAAGATCGCCGGCTCCATGGCGGTCAAGGAGGCGGCCCGCCAGGGCCAGCGCCGTCCTCCTCGAGCCGGTGATGGAGGTCGAGGTGGTGACGCCCTCCGACTTCCTGGGCGACGTGATCGGCGACCTCTCCGCCCGGCGCGGCAAGATCGGCGGCATGACCCAGCGCGGCGACGCGCAGGTGGTCGCGGCCGACGTGCCGCTGGCGGAGATGTTCGGCTACTCCACCACCCTGCGCAGCATGACGCAGGGCCGGGCGGTGTACTCGATGCAGTTCGACCACTACGAAGAGGTTCCGAAGAACATCGCGGAACAGATCATCAGCAAGGCGAAGAGCTAGGCGGCGGAACCGGCACCGCCGTACCGCCGAGACACAGGCACTCAACCGGACACCGGAAGACCGACATGGCCAAGGCCAAATTCGAGCGGACGAAGCCGCATGTGAACGTGGGGACGATCGGGCACGTGGACCACGGGAAGACGACGTTGACGGCGGCGATCACGGCGATCCAGGCGAAGAAGGGGATGGCGCAGTACACGGCGTACGACCAGATCGACAAGGCGCCGGAGGAGCGGGAGCGGGGGATCACGATCGCGACGGCGCACGTGGAGTACGAGTCGGACAAGCGGCACTACGCGCACGTGGACTGCCCGGGGCACGCGGACTACGTGAAGAACATGATCACGGGGGCGGCGCAGATGGACGGGGCGATCCTGGTGGTGAGCGCGGCGGACGGGCCGATGCCGCAGACCCGGGAGCACATCCTGCTGGCGAAGCAGGTGAACGTGCCGTACATCGTGGTGTTCATGAACAAGGTGGACATGGTGGACGACCCGGAGCTGCTGGAGCTGGTGGAGCTGGAGGTGCGGGAGCTGTTGTCGAGCTACGACTTTCCGGGGGACGACACGCCGATGATCAAGGGGTCGGCGCTGAAGGCGCTGGAGAGCGCGGACCCGGCGACGCGAGGCGGCGAAGCCGATCCAGGAGCTGCTGGAGGCGCTGGACACCTACATCCCGCAGCCGAAGCGGGAGATCGACAAGCCGTTCCTGATGCCGGTGGAGGACGTGTTCTCGATCACGGGGCGGGGGACGGTGGCGACGGGGCGGATCGAGCGGGGGGTGGTGAAGGTGTCGGAGGAGGTGGCGCTGGTGGGCTTCGGGGCGACCAAGAAGACGGTGGTGACGGGGGTGGAGATGTTCCGCAAGCTGCTGGACCAGGGGGAGGCGGGGGACAACGTGGGGCTGTTGCTGCGGGGGGTGGAGAAGGCGGAGATCGAGCGGGGGATGGTGCTGGCGAAGCCGGGGTCGATCACGCCGCACACCCACTTCGAGGCCGAGGTGTACGTGCTGACGAAGGAAGAGGGGGGGCGGCACACGCCGTTCTTCAAGGGGTATCGGCCGCAGTTCTACTTCCGGACCACGGACGTGACGGGGTCGGTGGAGCTGCCGGCGGGGGTGGAGATGGTGATGCCGGGGGACAACGTGCAGATGACGATCGAGCTGATCACGCCGATCGCGATGGACGAGGGGCTGCGCTTCGCGATCCGCGAGGGCGGCCGCACGGTCGGCGCCGGCGTCGTCACCAAGATCCTGAAGTAGCGGGGCAGGGCCAGGGTGGTGAGGCTCGGCGGGGTGGTTCCGCCGTTCCGCCGATCATGAACGAGGAGTTCCAATGGCGCAGAGAATCCGGATCCGACTCAAGGCCTTCGACCACGTGGTGCTCGACCAGGCCGCGGCGGACATCGTGCGCACCGCCGAGAAGACCGGCGCGCAGGTCTCCGGGCCGATCCCGCTGCCGGTCAAGACGGAGCGGTGGACGGTGCTCCGGAGCCCGCACATCGACAAGAAGAGCCGCGAGCAGTTCGAGCTGCGCACCCACAAGCGGCTGCTCGACATCAACGACTCCCGTCCCGCAGACCATGGACGCGCTGACCAAGCTCGACCTGCCGGCGGGCGTCGACGTCGAGATCAAGGTCGAATAGCGATGACCAGCGGACTCATCGGGCGGAAGCTCGGGATGACCCGGGTGTTCTCCGAGGACGGCACCGCGGTGCCCGTCACCATCATCGAGGCCGGCCCCTGCCGCGTGGTGCAGGTGCGCGAGGGCGGAGTGCAGCTCGGCTTCGGCGCGCGGCGCAAGCAGCGGGCCACCCGGGCCGAGCTGGGCCACGCCAAGAAGGCCGGCCTCGACGTGGCGCCCCAGGTGCTCAGGGTCTTTCCGGTGAACGGCGACGCGCCGGCCCCGGGCGCCGAGGTGAAGGTGGACATCTTCGCGCCGGGCGAGCGGGTCAAGGTGACCGGCACCACCAAGGGCCGCGGGTTCCAGGGCGTGGTGAAGCGCCACGGCTTCGGCGGCGGGCCCGCCACCCACGGCAACACCCGGCACCGGAAACCGGGCTCGATCAGCCCGGGCACGGACCCGTCCCGCGTCATCAAGGGCAAGAGGATGCCGGGACACATGGGCGCCGCCCGGCACACCGAGCTCGGGCTGACGGTGGTGAAGGTGGACGCCGAGCGGAATCTGCTGTTCGTCCGGGGCGCGATTCCCGGCGCCAGAAACGGGATCGTCACCGTGGCGAAGCAGGGAGGGCCGAGCCGTCATGATTGAGGCGCCACACTACACGCCGGCCGGCGCCAAGCGCGACGCCTCGTTCGCCCTCCCGGCCGACTACTTCGACGGCACCGTGAACGAGCCGGTGCTGCACCAGGCGGTCAAGGTGTTCCTGAACAACCAGCGTCAGGGCACGGCCGCCACCAAGACCCGGAGCTTCGTCTCGGGCGGCAACCAGAAGCCCTGGAAGCAGAAGGGCACCGGCCGCGCCCGGCAGGGCTCGACCCGCGCGCCGCACTGGCGGGGCGGCGGCACGGTGTTCGGGCCGCAGCCGCGCGACTACCGCACCGAGATCCCGCGCAAGGTGAAGCAGCTGGCGCGGAAGTCGGCGCTCAATGCGCGGGCCCGTGAGGGCGCGCTCCACGTGGTCGAGCGCTTCGCCTTCCGGGCCCCGAAGACGGCGCAGCTCGCCGGCCTGCTCGGCAGCCTGGGCCTCGACGGGCGCAAGGTGCTGGTCCTGACCGCCGGGGCGAACGAGAGCGTCTACCTGAGCGGCCGGAACCTGCCGGCGGTCGAGGTCCTGCCCTACTTCGAGGCCTCGGCGTACGACATCCTCTGGTCCGATGCGGTGGTGGTGGAAGAGGGCGCGCTCACCGGCGTGATGCCGGAGCCGCTGCCGGAGGAGCCCGAGGCGGAAGAGGCCAAGGCGGCCACGCGGCGGACCCGGCCCGCGCCGAAAGCCGACCGCGGCCGGGGCCGGGCAAGGCCGCGGTGAAGTCGGCGGCCAAGGCGAAGACCAAGAGCGCCAAGGCCGCCAAGGCCGCCAAGAAGTCGGCGGCCAAGGCCGCGAAGAAGGCCAAGCCGGCCAAGAAGGCGGCCGCCAAGCCGGCGAAGAAGGCCGCGCCGAAGAAGAAGAAAGGAAGCAAGTGATGCCCGCCCTCCATCAGATCGTCGTCCGGCCGGTGGTGACCGAGAAGAGCTCGGCCGCCTACCAGACGCGGCGGGAGTACACCTTCGAGGTGCACCCCGGAGGCCAACAAGTACCAGATCCGGGACGCCCTCCAGAAGCTGTTCGGGGTCACCGTGACGGACGTCCGCACCATGCAGATGCGGCGCCACGAGGTCACCCGCGGTCGCACGCGCGGCACCACCGCGCGGTGGAAGAAGGCGATCGTCACGCTCAAGGACGGCGACTCGATCGCCGTGTTCGAGGGCTGAGATGAGCATCAGGCAATTCCGGCCGATGACGGCCGGCACCCGGTTCCGCTCGGTGTCCGGGTTCGACGAGATCACCCGGGACACCCCGGAGAAGTCGCTGCTCGAGCCGATGAAGAAGTCGGGCGGCCGGAACAACCAGGGCCACCTGACCTCGCGCGCACCGGGGTGGCGGGCACAAGCGCCAGTACCGGCGGATCGACTTCAAGCGGAACAAGGTCGGCATCCCGGGCCGGGTCGCGGAGATCGAGTACGATCCCAACCGGACCGCCCGCATCGCGCTGATCGTCTACGCCGACGGCGAGAAGCGCTACATCCTGCACCCCAAGGGGCTCAACCAGGGTGACACGGTGATCGCCGGGCCCGGGTCGGACAGCCGGACCGGCAACGCGCTTCCGCTCGGGCGAGATCCCGCTCGGCACCACGGTGCACAACATCGAGCTGAAGATCGGCAAGGGCGGCCAGCTGTGCCGCGACCGCCGGCTCCAGCGCCCAGGTGGTCGCCAAGGAGGGCGAGTACGTCACCCTCCGGCTCCGCTCCACCGAGATGCGGCTGATTCACGGCCGCTGCTTCGCCACCGTCGGCGAGGTGGGCAACTCGGAGCACGAGCTGCTCTCGGTGGGCAAGGCCGGCAAGAGCCGCTGGCTGGGCAAGCGGCCCAAGGTCCGTGGGGTGGCGATGAACCCGGTGGACCACCCGCTGGGCGGCGGCGAGGGCAAGAGCTCGGGCGGCCGGCCGCCGGTGTCTCCCTGGGGCAAGCCGGAGGGCCGCAAGACCCGTCATCGGAAGAAGGCGTCCACCAAGCTGATCGTCCGCGGGCGCAAGCGCGGAAAGGCGACGAGGTAAGGCATGGCGAGAAGCGTAAAGAAGGGGCCCTTCGTTCAGGACGCCCTGATGCTCAAGGTGCAGATCCTGAACAGCAAGAACGAGAAGCGGGTGGTGAAGACCTGGAGCCGGGCGAGCACGATTCTTCCCGAGTTCGTGGGCCACACCTTCGCGGTGCACAACGGGAACAAGTTCGTCCCGGTCTACGTCACCGAGAACATGGTGGGCCACAAGCTGGGCGAGTTCGCGCCCACGCGGCTGTTCCGCGGCCACAGCGGCAGGCTGGTCGCCGACAAGAAGGCGAAGCCGGAGTAACCATGAGCGGCTATGCGATTCAGCGGCTGGTGCGCCAGTCGCCCCGGAAGATGCGGCTCGTGATCGACCTCATTCGCGGCAAGGACGTGAACGAGGCCTATGCGATCCTCAAGTTCAACAAGAAGCTCGCGGCCCGGCAGATCGCCAAGACGCTCAAGTCGGCGGTCGCCAACGCGGAGCAGAAGGCGCTCAAGGACAACGAGCGATTCGATCCCGACGCGCTCGTCGTCACCCGGGCGATCGTGAACGGGGGCCAGCCCCTCAAGCGGTTCACCGCGGCCGCCCAGGGGCGCGCCACCCCGATCCGCAAGCGCACCAGCCACGTGGAGATCCACGTGGACAGCGCGGACAGCAAGGAGAGCGAGTAATGGGTCAGAAGACGCACCCGATCGGGCTCCGGCTCGGCATCGTCCGGCAGTCGTCGTCCCGGTGGTTCGCCACCAAGGAGATGCCGGCGCTGCTGAAGGAAGACGAGCTGATCCGGAAGTACCTGAAGCAGCGGCTGGGGCACGCGGCGATCGCGCGGATCGACATCGAGCGGCGGCCGGGCAAGGTCACCATCACGGTGCACACCGGGCGGCCGGGCGTGGTCATCGGCAAGCGCGGCGCCGAGGTGGACAAGCTCCGCGACGAGCTGGCGCAGCTCACCGGGAAGGAAGCCGCCATCAACGTCGAGGAGATCAAGCGGCCCGAGCTCTCGGCCCAGCTGGTCGGCGACAACATCGCCCACCAGCTGACCCAGCGGATCTCCTTCCGCCGGGCGATGAAGCGGGCGGTGCAGAGCGCCATGCGCATGGGGGCGCAGGGCATCAAGGTCCGCGCGGCGGGGCGGCTGGGTGGCGCCGAGATCGCGCGCACCGAGGGCTACCACGAGGGGCGGGTGCCGCTGCACACGCTGCGGGCGGACATCGACTACGCCACCAGCACCGCGAAGACCACCTACGGCACCATCGGCATCAAGGTGTGGATCTTCAAGGGCGAGGTGATCGAAGACGTCTCCGGCCGCACCTACAGCACGGGGGCCTGAGTCCGATGCTGGCACCCAAGCGGATCAAGTTCCGCAAGACGTTCAAGGGCCGGACCAAGGGCATCGCCGCCCGGGGCAACACCGTGGCCTTCGGCGAGTTCGGGCTCATGAGCCTGGATCCCGGCTGGGTCACCAACCGGCAGATCGAGGCGTCGCGCGTCGCGATGACCCGCGAGATGAAGCGCGGCGGCAAGGTGTGGATCCGGATCTTCCCGGACAAGCCGATCACCAAGAAGCCGGCCGAGACGCGGATGGGGAAGGGCAAGGGCAACCCGGAGGGGTGGGTCGCCGTGGTGAAGCCGGGCCGGGTCATGTTCGAGATCGAGGGCATCTCCGAGGTCCTGGCCAAGAAGGCGCTGGCGCTGGCCGCGGCCAAGCTGCCCGTCAAGACGCGCTTCGTGAAGCGCGAGGAGACCTGAGCCGTGACGCCGAACGAGATCAGGGAGATGTCGGTCGAGGACCTCAAGAGCAAGATCGACGAGCTGACCCGGGAGCGGTTCAACCTGCGCTTCCGCTCGGCCACCGAGTCGATCGACAACCCGATGCGTTTCCGGGACCTCCGGCGCGACATCGCCCGGATGCAGACGATCCTGCGGGAGAGAGAAGCCAATGGCTGAACAGGCGAAGGCGGCGCGCGCCCGGCGGAAGCTCCGCACCGGGAGGGTGACCAGCGACAAGATGGACAAGACGGTCACCGTGGTCGCTGGTGCGGCGCTACGCGCACCCGGTCTACGGCAAGCAGGTCACCCGCACCAAGAAGGTGAAGGCGCGGAACCTCGAGGGTGACGCGCCGCGAAGGCGGGCGACACCGTGCGGATCATGGAGACGCGACCCCTCTCCAAGACGGTCCGGTGGCGGGTGACGGAAGTCGTCGAAAGGGCCAAGTAGCCATGGTGCAACAGGAATCGATTCTGCGCATCGCCGACAACTCGGGCGCCCGCAAGGCGCTGGTGATCCGGGTGCTCGGCGGGAGCAAGCGCCGCTACGCCGGCCTGGGCGACACCGTGGTGGTGGCCATCAAGGACGCGATCCCGACCGGCCAGGTGAAGAAGGGCGACGTGGCCAGGGCGGTGATCGTCCGGACGGCCAAGGAGACCCGCCGCAAGGACGGCTCCTACATCCGCTTCGACGAGAATGCGGCGGTCCTGATCAACGACGCCGGGGAGCCGCGGGCCACCCGCATCTTCGGCCCGGTCGCGCGCGAGCTGCGCGAGAAGCGCTACATGAAGATCGTGTCGCTCGCGCCGGAGGTGCTGTAGCATGAAGCCGCTCGTGTACAAGAAGGCCAAGCGGATCCGTCGGAAGCCGCCGGTGCGGCAGCGGCTGCACATCACCAAGGGCGACACGGTTCAGGTGATGTCGGGCGACGACAAGGGCAAGCAGGGCAAGGTGCTCCAGGTCTTCCCCAAGACCGGCCGGATCAAGATCCAGGGCGTGAACCTGGTCAAGCGGCATCTGCGCGCCAGCCCGACCGCAGAGGGCGGCATCGTGGAGCGAGAGGCGCCGATTCATCACTCGAAGGCGATGCTGCTCGACCCGTCGAGCGGTGGGCCGACCCGCGTGCGGCGCCGGATCGCCGCCGACGGGACGGTCGAGCGGATCGCCGTGAAGTCGGACCAGCCGATTCCCAGGAGCCGGTGACGATGGCGGACGCGAAGGAGAAGGCGCCCAAGGCCCCGAAGGGGCAGCCCGGCCAGCCGGGCGCGCCCAAGAGCGGCAAGGGCAAGGAGAAAGGCGGGGCCGGCGGGTCGGTGGACCACGAGCCCAAGGCCCGCGAGGGCATGCCGCGGCTGCAGGCGTTCTACCAGCAGACCGTGCGCGCCAAGCTGGCCAAGGAGTTCGGTCTGGCCAACCCGCACGAGGTGCCGCGGCTGGTGAAGGTCATCCTCAACGTCGGCATGGGCGACGCCAGCAAGAACCCGAAGCAGCTCGAGGCCGCGGTCGAGGAGCTGAGCGCGATCACCGGCCAGAAGGCGATGGTCACCAAGGCCAAGAAGGCGATCGCGAACTTCGGGCTCCGGGCCGGTATGCCGGTGGGCGCCTTCGTGACGCTTCGGGGCGCCAGGATGTACGAGTTCCTGGATCGCTTCATCAACCTGGCGATCCCGCGCATCCGCGACTTCCGCGGGCTCCCCAACCGGAGCTTCGACGGCCGCGGCAACTACACCTTCGGGATCAAGGAGCAGATGATCTTCCCGGAGATCGATTACGACAAGGTGGAGAAGATCCACGGGATGGACATCACCCTGGTGACTTCCGCCGACCGCGACGACCTGGCGATGGCGCTGCTGCGCGAGCTGGGCTGGCCGTTCCGGGGAGAGACGCCACAACGAGTGGCGTGACCGAAAGAGTAGCGTGAACGGTGAAGGGAACGGCGAGCGGATCGCTCCGTCACCTCCCATTCACCCTTCACGGTTCACTGTTCACGTAGGTGGAGAAACGATGGCCAAGACTTGCTGGATCGAGCGCGCCAAGCGCACGCCGAAGTTCAAGGTCCGCGGAGTCCGCCGCTGCCAGCGTTGCGGGCGGTCGCGCGCGGTGCTGCGGAAGTTCGGCCTCTGCCGTATCTGTTTCCGTGAGCTCGCCCTGAGGGGAGAAATCCCAGGCGTGCGCAAGGCCAGCTGGTAAGGGGAATGAAGGAATGAGCCTGACAGATCCCGTCGCGGACATGCTGACCCGGATCCGCAACGCGTGCTCCGCGGGGCACCGACGCGTGGACATCCCGGTGTCCAAGGTGAAGACCGAAGTGGCCCGGCTGCTTCGGGACAACCATTACATCGTGGACTACAAGCTCCTCGATGACGGCGCGCACGGCGTGCTGCGGTTGTACCTGAAGTACCACAACGAGCTGCCGGTGATCCGGGAGCTCCGCCGGGTCTCGACCCCGGGCCTCCGCCGCTACGTAAAGTGCCGCGAGCTGCCCCGGGTGAAGAACGGCCTGGGCATGGCGATCGTCTCGACCCCGAAGGGGTTGATGAGCGACCGTGAGGCCCGGAGCGCCAACCTGGGCGGCGAGCTGCTCGCCGTCGTCTGGTAGGGAGGCGCCCATGTCGCGAATCGGCAGGAAGCCGGTGGCGGTGCCCAAGGGCGTCGCGATCGACCTCCAGGGGAGCACCGTGGCGGTGAAGGGCCCGCGGGGCGAGTTGCGCCGCACCCTCCACCCCGAGATGAAGCTGGCGCTGGCCGACGGGCAGTTCACCGTCGAGCGCCCCAGCGAGGACAAGCGCCACAAGTCCCTGCACGGGCTGACCCGCACGCTGGTCCAGAACATGGTCGAGGGGGTCTCCAAGGGGTTCAGCAAGACCCTCGAGATCCAGGGCGTCGGCTACAAGGCGGAGGCCAAGCCCTACGGGGTGAACCTGATCGTGGGGTATTCCCACCCCGTGAAGTACGAGGCGCCGAAGGGGATCAAGATCTCGGTGGAGAACAACACCGTGGTCAAGATCGAGGGCGCCGACAAGGAAGTCGTGGGACAGGTCGCGGCGGAGCTCCGCTCCGTGCGGCCGCCGGAGCCCTACAAGGGGAAGGGCATCCGGTACCAGGGCGAGCAGGTCCGCCGCAAGGCGGGCAAGACAGGAGCCAAGTAAACATGCGCCGGATTCACGCGCCCAAGACCCGCATCCAGCTGCGCCACCGCCGCCACCTCCGGGTGCGCAGCAAGGTGGCCGGGAGCGCGGAGCGGCCCCGGCTGGTGGTGTTCCGCTCCCTCAAGCACATCTACGCCCAGCTGGTCGACGACGACCGCGGCGTGACCCTCCTCGGCGTCGGCGACGTGAGCGAGGGGATCGCGGTGGACGGCGCGGGCAAGGTGGCCCGGGGCAAGGCGGTAGGCAAGCTGCTGGCGGAGAAGGCGAAGGCGGCGGGATTCAGCCGGGTGGTGTTCGACCGCGCCGGCTACCGTTACCATGGTCGCGTCCAGGCGGTGGCCGAGGGCGCCCGCGAAGGCGGATTGGAGTTCTAATGGCGGACGAGGCGACAGGAACGCAAAGCGGCGGGCAGACGGCCCCCGAGCCGGGCCGCGGTCGAGGCGCCCGCGGCGAGCGAGCAGCGCCCAGCGGCACGGACCGGCCTCGTGGCCGGGGCGGGCGCGGTGGCGGTGATCGCGGCCGGGGCCCCCGGCGCGACCGGGGCGACCGGGATCACGCCAGCGATCACGTGGAGAACGTCATCGCCATCAACCGCGTCGCCAAGGTGGTCAAGGGCGGCCGGCGCTTCTCCTTCAACGCCCTCGTGGCCGTCGGCGACGGCAAGACCAAGGTGGGCATCGCCACCGGCAAGGCCAACGAGGTCTCCGAGGCGGTGCGCAAGGCGGTGGAGGCCGCCAAGCGCTCGATGGTGGAGCTGGCCAAGACCGGCTCCACCATCCCGCACGAGGTGGTGGGCCGGCACGGCGCCGGGCGCGTGCTGCTCAAGCCCGCCGCGACCGGTACCGGCGTGATCGCGGGTGGCCCGGTTCGCGCGGTGCTGGAGTGCGCCGGCATCACCGACATCCTGACCAAGAGCCTCGGCTCCACCAACCCGCACAACATGGTGCGCGCCACGATGGACGGGCTCACCAGCCTGGTGTCGGTGCGGCAGGTGGCGCGGGAGCGCGGCGTCGAGGTCGATCAGATCGCCTACAAGCCGAGGCAGGGGGCCTGATCATGGGACGCAATCCAGCGGTCGGGCGCCAGGGCCCCCGGCATCACGCGGCCGTCATTCCCGGCGAGGACACGGCGAAGGCGCTCGAGGTGAAGCAGATCCGCTCCACCATCGGCCACCCCGAGACCATGCGGCGCACGCTCGAGGCGCTCGGACTGCGCCACCACCAGCAGACCGTCCGCCTGACCAACACTGCCTCGGCGCGGGGCATGCTGTTCAAGGTGAGGCACCTCGTCGAGGTGAGACCCGCGTGAGCGGCCAGCGGTGACGCTGGCCGGGTTCCCGGCCACCTGGCCTACCGCTTACCGTTCAGTGTTCATGTTCTGGAGCGTTCAACATGGCTGACAAGATCACCTTGTCCACGCTGGCCCCCCGCCGGGGCTCGACCCAGCCGCGCAAGCGGGTAGGGCGCGGCCCGGGCTCCGGGCTCGGCAAGACGTCGGGCAAGGGGCACAAGGGGCACAAGGCGCGCACCGGCGGATCGACCAATCCCGGATTCGAGGGCGGTCAGATGCCGATGTACCGCAGGCTGCCGAAGCGCGGATTCACCAACCCGTTCAAGGTGACGGTGCAGGCGGTGAATCTGTCGCAGCTCAAGAAGGTGAGCGCGACGGATGTCAGCCCCGAGACGTTGTATTCGGCCGGACTCATCGGCAAGCTGGACCGGCCGGTGAAGCTCCTGGGCACCGGTGACGCCGACCGGTCCTATACCGTTCGAGGCGTGGCACTGTCCGCGTCGGCGCGCGCGAAGATCGAGGCGGCCGGCGGCACGATCGAGGGGTAATGACCACACCCCGTGTCCCCGGTCTGGCCATCGACGACGAGCTGAAGCGGAAGCTCCTCTTCACGCTCGGCATCCTGGTGATCTACCGGATCGGCGCGCACATCGCCGCGCCGGGCGTGAACGTCACCGCCCTGGCCGATTTCATCCGGAACTCCGCCGCCGCCGGGTTCTTCGGACTGTACGACGCGCTGGGCGGCGGGCTCTCCCGGGCCACGGTGTTCGCGCTCGGCATCATGCCCTACATCTCGGCCTCCATCATCTTCCAGCTGGCGGGCGGCATCGCCCCGTCCATCGGCAAGATGCAGAAGGACGAGGAGGGCAAGAAGAAGATCACCCAGTGGACCCGGTATCTCACCGTAGGCATCTCGCTCTCGCAGGCGTACACCTTCGCCCTGTTCACCGAGTCGATTCCCGGCGCCGTGGAGTCCCCGGGGTTCGCCTCGCGACTCATCATGGTGGTGATGCTCACCGCCGGCGCGATCTTCGTCATGTGGCTGGGCGAACAGATCACCGAGCGCGGGATCGGCAACGGGATGAGCCTCCTCATCACCTTCTCGATCCTCGAGCGCCTGTGGCCGGGCAGCCTTCAGCTGCTCCAGTTCGTGCGGACGGGGGTGGTGACCGCGCTTGCCGCCGTCACCTTCCTGGGCATCCTGGTGTTGGTGATCGCCGCGGTCGTGGCGATGACGATCGCGGCGCGAAGGATTCCCATTCAGATCCCCCGGAAGGTGATGGGGCGAGGCCGGATCCGCGAAGGCCAGAAGACCTTCATCCCGATCCGGCTGATCACCGCCGGCGTGATGCCGATCATCTTCGCACAGACCATCATCATCGTGCCGGGCACCCTGGCCAGTTTCACCCAGAGCCCGGTGCTCCAGGACCTGGCCGGCTTCTTCACGCCCGGGTGACTGGCCCTATAACCTGACGTTCGGGGCGATGATCCTGCTGTTCAGCTACTTCTACACGTCGATCATCTTCAACTCGGTCGACCTGGCCGAGAACCTGAAGAAGCAGGGCGGGTTCATCCCGGGGGTGAAGCCCGGGGCGAGCACCGCGGACTATATCGATGGGGTGCTCGGTCGGATCACGCTTCCCGGCGGGCTCTTCCTGGCGTCGATCGCGATCCTCCCGATCCTGGTGTCGAACTGGTTCAACATTCCCAACTCGGGCTTCGGCGGCACCTCGGTCCTCATCGTGGTCGGCGTGCTGCTGGACACCATCGCCCAGGTGGAGCAGCATCGTACGCTCCGCAAGTACGACGGCTTCATGAAGACCGGGCGCGTCAAGTTCCGGGGCCGGCAACAGCGGTACATGTAAAAACCGCGTGAAAGGTGACGCGTGAAAGGTGAAAAGGTCCGGATGAGTGCCCCCTTTTCACCTTTTACTTTTCGCTTCGCACGCCTTTGGGGCAACGCATGGATATTCTCCTCTTGGGTCCGCCGGGCGCGGGGAAGGGCACGCAGGGGTCGATCCTGGGGAAGACGCTGGGTCTCCCCAAGTTCGCCACCGGCGACCTGCTGCGCGACGCCGTCAAGCGCGATACCCCGCTGGGCCGCGAGGCCAAGGCGGTGATGGAGGCCGGCCACCTCGTCGGCGACGACATCATCCTGGGAGTGGTGCGCGAGGAACTGGGGAAGCCCGAGGCGTCGAAGGGCGTGATCTTCGATGGCGTCGTGCGGACCATCCCGCAGGCCGAGGGGCTCGAGCGGATCCTGGCGGAGAAGCACCGCAAGATGGACGCGGTGTTGTTTTTCGACGTCAGCGACGAGGAGATCCTCGACCGGCTGGAGCGGCGGCGGGCGATCGAGGGCCGCGCCGACGACACCCCGCGCGGTCGTCGCCACCCGGCTTCGAGCCTACCGGGAGCAGACCGCGCCGGTGCTGGACTGGTACGAGCGCCGGGGCGGCCTGCGGCGGATCCCCGCGGTGGGCACCATCGAGGACATCGCCGCACGAGTGAGGCACGCGCTGGGCAAATGATCACGCTCAAGTCCTCCCGGGAAATCGAGATCATGGCCCGGGCCGGGCGGATCGTCGCCGGCACGCTCGACCTGATGCGCCAGATCGTGCGGCCCGGCATGACGACCGAGGACCTCGACGCGGCCGCGGAGAAGTTCATCCGGGGCCACGACGGCGCGGTGCCGTCGTTCAAGGGCCTGTACGGCTTTCCCAAGACACTCTGCATCTCGATCGACGAGGAAATCGTCCACGGTATCCCCTCGCCCCGCCGGGTCCTCGCCGAGGGGAGCATCGTGAGCGTGGACGTGGGGGTGCAGCTCGAGGGACTTCACGCCGATTCGGCCACCACGATCGCCGTGGGCCGGGTCGCGCCGGAGGCCGAGCGGCTGATGCAGGTGACCCGCCAGTCGCTGGCCGCGGCGATCGCCCAGGCCCGCGATCGGGAATCATGTGGGCGACATCGGTCACGCGGTGCAGGAGGTCGCGGAAGGGGCCGGATTCGGGGTGGTGCGCGAGCTGGTGGGGCACGGGATCGGGACCCGCTTCCACGAGGAGCCGCAGGTGCCCAACTACGGGGCCCCGCGACGGGGCCCGCGTCTGCTCGAGGGGATGACGCTGGCGATCGAGCCCATGATCACGATGGGGAACCCGACGACCCGGACGCTGAACGACAAGTGGACGGTGGTGACGGCGGACGGAAGCCTGGCGGCCCACTTCGAGCACACCGTCGCCATCACCGCCAACGGACCGCGGATCCTCACCGCGGCCTGAGCCTCATCCCGGCGCCGCTTCCAGCAGCCGTACCGCCGACCGCTCAGCCTCCTCTACACCGGCCAGCCCCAGGGCGGCGGCCCGCACCATTCCACCGGGCTTCGACGCCTCGCCGGATCCCCCTTCAGGTTCATCCGAATGGCGCCGGTCGCGCTCCTGGCCGCCGCCGGCGGCCAGGAACACGGCGGCTCCCGCGTCGCCCCGCGCGCTCTTCGAGGCCGCGTTCGACCATGGCGAGCCCCAGCAGCGCCACCTCGCCGCAGCCCGCCAGCACGTCGCGCTGGATCTCGGCGCCCTCCCGCAGGGCGGAGTGCTTCCGCCGCTCCCGCAGCTCGCGCTCGGCATCGCTCCCCCGCGGCAGCGCGAGCGCCTGCTCGAATCGCCGAAGCGACTCGGCGTCGGCCGAGGCGAGCGTCAGCAACTCCTGCCGCAGTCCCTCCGCCCGGGCCCGCGCCGTCCGGGCCTCCTCGTGGACCACCGCGTAGGCCTCCCGCGCCGCGGTAAGACTCGCGACCATTTCCACCAGCGCCGCGGCGGCGGCGGCGGCCAGGGCGGCCGCCGAGCCACCGGCGGGGGAGATGGTCGGCCGGGCGATGGCCCGCAGCCCAATCGTTCAGTGAGGTGTTGCGTGTCGGCGCGGTATGGTCGGACATCCATGACTCCTGCCATTGTTTCACGCCGGTGTGTCACCGTGCTGCCGGCGCTACCGTGGAGTGTCCCCGACGCGGCCATCTGCTCGAGCAGCCATGCATGGATCGCCGGATTCCCGGCGACGACCGGCGTGTGCTCGATGCCGATGTCACGCCCGGCGTAGTCCGTCACCATGCCACCCGCCTCGCGGATGAGCAGCGTGCCGGCCGCGATATCCCAGGCGGATAGCTCCTGCTCCCAGAATCCGTCGAACCTCCCGGCGGCGACGTCGGCCAGGTCGAGCGAGGCTGCACCCGGACGCCGGATGCCGCTGGTCTGACCGGCGACTCGCCGGAACTGGTCGAAATACTCGGCGATCCGGCTCACGTCCTTGAAGGGGAAGCCGGTACCGATGAGCGCGAAGGCCGGATCGCCGATGGCGGACACCGCGAGCCTCCGGTCCCCGTGCCACGCCCCGCCCCCCCGCGACGCGGTGTAGGTCTCGGCCCGCGGCACGTTGACGATGGCCGCCGGCCTCCAGTGTCCCGTCCATCGCCGCCGCGATCGATACGGCATAGCTCGGGAAATCGTGCAGGAAGTTGGTCGTGCCGTCCAGCGGATCGACGATCCACACCATTCCCTCGGTCACCAGCTCGGGATGGAGTTCCTCGCCGACGATGCGGCTGCCGGGCTCGGCGGCCAGCAACACCTCGCCGATGATCCGCTCCGCGGTCCGGTCCACATCGGTGACGAAGTCCCGGCTTCCCTTCAGGGTCCAGCTGCTGGGATCGGCCGGCCGCTCCACCCCTCGGAGATATTCCGCCGCCCGCTCCGCCGCGGTCCGGGCCAGATGCAGTAAGTCTAAGGAGGACACCATCTTGCTGGCTCTGGTCGAACCGGGTAACTTGCCGGGCATGGCACGCATATTCTCGGGAATCCAGCCCTCGGGCGAGTTGCATATCGGCAACTGGCTCGGGGCGGTGCAGAACTGGGTGAACCTGCAACGCAGCTACGACTGCATTTTCTGCGTCGTGGATCTGCACGCCATCACCGGCCGGTACGACCGGGCCAGCCTGGCGACCCGCACGCGAGAGATGGCGACCGGACTGCTCGCCTGCGGCATCGATCCTGCTCGATCCGTGCTGTTCGTGCAGTCGCACGTCCCGGAGCACAGCGAGCTCCAGTGGCTGCTGAACACCGTCACCCCGATCGGCGAGCTCGAGCGGATGACGCAATTCAAAGATAAGTCCCAGCGATTCGAAAGTGTGCCAGCGGGACTGCTGAACTATCCGGTGTTGATGGCCGCGGATATCCTGCTCTATCGCGCCGACCTCGTGCCGGTGGGCGAGGACCAGACCCAGCACCTCGAGCTGACCCGGGAAGTCGCGCGCCGGTGGAACGCCGAGTTCGGCAACGGCGGGGACTACTTCCCGGAGCCCAAGCCGCTGCTGACCGAGGCGAAGCGGATCATGGGCCTGGATGGGCAGGCCAAGATGTCGAAGAGTCTGGGCAACAGCATCGGATTGCTCGACTCGCCCGAGGAGATCTGGCAGAAGCTGCGGCCGGCCAAGACCGACCCGGCACGGGTGACCCGCAAGGATCCGGGCAATCCGGAGGTGTGCAACATCTACCACCTCCACCGGTACTTTTCGCCGCCCGCGACGATCGAGACGGTGGCCGACAACTGCCGCGGCGCCACAGTGGGGCTGCCTCGACTGCAAGCGGGAGCTGGCCGACAACATGATCCGGGCCCTCGCCCCGATCCGGGAACGGGCGCTGTCGCTGCAGGAGCGGCCCGGCATGGTGGACGAAATCCTGGCGGACGGCGCGGCCTCGGCGCGCCGGATCGCCGGGGAGACGATGGGAGAGGTGAGGGACCGGATGGGCTTCATGCCCCGGTGGCGGGGCGCGTCGTCATCCTGAGCGAGCAACGGGGACCTGGCAGGCATCGGGCCTTTCTCCAGACTGACGGACACCCATGGAAAAGATCATCAAGGCCGCCGTCGAGCGCGGTGCCTCGGACCTCCACATCAAGGCCGGCGACGTCTTCCGCGCGCGGATCAACGGGAAGCTGGTGGCGCTGACCAAGCAGCGGCTCACGCCCGGACCAGACCCGCGCCATCGCGATGAAGCTGATCAGCAGCGACGAGGACCGTGCGCGGATCGACCGGCTGCGGGACTTCGACTGCTCCTGGGGAATGCCGGGGGTGGGGCGCTTCCGCGTCAACGTCCTCCGCCAGCGCTCCTCCTTCATGATCGTGATGCGGGTGATCCCGTTCACCGTTCCCACGCTCGAGTCGTTGCGCCTGCCGGAGGCCCTGGTCCAGGTGGCGGAGTCGGAGCGCGGCCTGGTGCTGGTGACCGGCGTGAGCGGGAGCGGCAAGAGCTCCACCGTCGCGGCGATGGTCCACCACATCAATCGCACCCAGCACAAGCACGTGGTCACCATCGAGAACCCGATCGAGTTTCTCCACCGGGACCTGAGCTGCTCCATCACGCAGCGCGAAGTCGGGGTCGACACCGAGAGCCTGGCGGTGGGGCTCCGGGCCGCCTTGCGGCAGGACCCCGACGTCGTCGTGCTGGGAGACCTGGGAGACAGCGAGACCATCGACATCGCGGTCAAGGCCGCGGAAACGGGGCATCTGGTGATCGCCACCATGCCCACCGCGGACGTGGTCGGCCACGGTGGAGCGCGTCATCACCACGCTGCCGGCGGGGGAGCGCGAGGTGGGCCGGATGCGATTCGCCGACGCGCTCAGGGCCATCGTCTCCCAGCAGCTGCTCCCCGAGAAGAAGGACAAGGGCCGGATCCCGGCCGTGGAGCTGCTGATCGCCACACCCGGCGGTTCGCGAGCTTCTCCGGGACGGAGCGCGGACGGCGGAGGTTCGGAAGCTCATGGCCGACGGGCGGAAGCAGCACGGCACCCAGACCTTCCAGCAGCACCTGGACGAGCTGGTGACGGACAACCTCATCTCCTCCGACACCGCCAAGGCCGCCCTCGCGCTCACCACGGTCGCCCTCTGCCGGCGGCAAGCGGGGCGGCAAGCAGAGCCCTGGCTGATTCGGGAGAGCCCGTGACGGCGCTGCACGAGACGGCACGACGGATCCTGGCCCACCACCGCGAGGCCGGCACCCCGGAGGCCGAGCGGGCGCGCGGCGTCGTCACCGACCATCTCACCGCGCTCGGCTATCGGGTATCCCTGCAGCGTTTCCGCTTCCACCCCTCCGCACTGCTCGGCCTCCCGATCCTCGGAGCCGGTATCGGCGCGTCCGGGCTCCTCGCCCTGCCGCTGCTCACGCTTCCCGCGGTCCCGGCTCCGGGCGCGCTCGCCGTCTGGTCCGTCGTGCTCGCCGCCAGCGTGTGTCTCGCAGCCGGGGTGGCCGCCGGGTGGCTCACGTTCGGTGAAGGGCGGGAGGACGCCAACCTGATCGCGGTCCGGTCCGGCGGGCCGGTCCGGCGGTGGATCGTCGCGCACCTCGACACCAAGGCCCAGGCGGCAGTCGATGGCGGGCCGGCTGGTGGCGATCTGGGTGCTGGGCGGCGCGATCGCCGGTGGCGGCGCCCTGGGCCGTGGCTCGGCTGTGGGGCCCGATTCCCCTGTGGGTCGGCGCGGCCGGCGCCGGCCTGGCGGTGATGGCGGGCGCCCTGACAGGCAGGGGGCGGCTGGCGGGCACCTCCCGAGGAGCGCGGGACAACGGGAGCGGGGTGGTCGCCGCGCTGGCGCTCGCCGAGGCGTGCGTCGACCAGGAGACCGGCGTCCTGATCACGGGTGGGGAGGAGTTCGGCCTGGTCGGGGCGAGAATCTTCGCGGGTGCGCAGGAAAACCTGCAGGACATCGAGGTGGTCAACATCGACACCATCGACGACGCGGGAATGCTGTTCGTGGTGAGCCACGATCCCCGTGGCGCGGCCGCGGCCGCGATGGTCGCGGCGAAACTGGGCTCCCTGGGGTTTCCGGTGCGCACCCGGCGGCTCCCCCTCGGTATCCTGGTGGACAGCCTTCCGCTCGCCAGGGCCGGGGCGACGGCCGTGACGGTGGGACGGCTCACCTGGCGCACGCTGCGGGTGATCCACACGCCGGCGGACGTGCCCGAGACGCTCTCCCTCGACGCCGCCGAGCGGGTCGGCAGGGCGACTCGCGTGAATTGACGTTTGGCGCGGTCCCGCATACGTTTGCCCGAGGATGCTGGAGCCCCGCGAGGGGCTCTTTTTCGTTGCTCACGGGGGACACATGTTCGACGGCAGGACGGCCTGTCTGGTAGTCGTCGGGGCGCAGTGGGGCGACGAAGGCAAGGGGAAGCTGGTGGACGTGCTCGCGGAGCGGGTCGACTTCGTGGTGCGCTATCAGGGCGGCGCCAACGCCGGGCCACACCGTCGTCATCGGCGACACCCAGTTCATCCTGCGGCAGATCCCCTCCGGGATTCTGCACCCTCGCGTCACCTGCGTGGTGGGCAACGGCGTGGTGCTCGAGCCCGAGACCTTCTTCGGCGAGCTGGACCAGCTCGCCGAGCGGGGAGTCTCGACCGCCGGCAGGATCTTCGTGTCCGACCGCGCCCACCTGGTGCTGCCGTACCACAAGCTGCTCGACGCCGCCAGCGAAAAGAGCCAGAAGCTGGGGACCACGGGACGCGGCATCGGCCCGGCCTACGAGGACAAGTATGGTCGCCGGGGCATCCGGGTCACCGACCTGCGGCATCTGGAGTGTGCCCGGACGCTGCTGGCGGACCGGGTGCAGCGGGCCAACCGGCTGCTCGAGATGATGGGCTCGCCGGAGCGAGCCTCGTTCGAGCGGCACGCGGAGCTGCTCGACCGGCTGGCTCCCCGGATCCTGCCGCTCGCGGCGGACGCCGGACTCCTGGTGCACCGTGCGGTGCGCGAGGGCAAGCGGGTGCTGCTCGAGGGGGCCCAGGGATCGCTGCTCGACGTGGATCACGGCACCTATCCCTTCGTCACCTCGTCGAACACGACCGCGGGCGGCGCCGCGGTGGGCGCGGGCATCGGGCCGACGCTGATCCACGGCGTGCTCGGCGTGGTGAAGGCCTACACCACGCGGGTCGGGAACGGACCGCTGCCGACGGAAGCGCCGAGTCCCCACGGCGACCGGCTGCGGGAGGCCGGGGGGGAGTTCGGCGCGGTCACCGGCCGGCCGCGGCGCTGCGGCTGGTTCGACGCCACCGTGGTGCGGTACGCCGCCCGGGTGAACGGTCTCACCGGCCTGGCCGTGACCAAGCTCGACGTGCTCGACGGATTCGAGGAGATCCCGGTCTGCACCGCCTACCGCCTGGACGGCGACGCCTGCGAGGAGATGCCGGCGGAGGTCGAGGCGCTCGGCCGGGTAGAGCCGACCTACGAGGCGCTCCGGGGCTGGAACCGTCCGACCGGCGGCGCGCGGGCCCTGCGGGATCTGCCGTCCGAGGCCCGGGCCTACCTCGACCGGCTGGAGGAGCTGTCGGGGGTGCCGGTGCGGTACGTGAGCGTGGGCACGCGGCGCGACCAGATCATCGAGACGTGACCTGCGGGGAGATCGCCGTGGATCAGACTGATTTGCTGGTAGTCGGCGCCGGCCCCTGCGGGCTGGCCGTGGGCGTGGCGGCGAAGCAGGCGGGGCTCTCCTGCGTGCTTCTCGACCGCCGCACGATCGTGTCCACCATCGAGCGGTACCCGCTGAGCATGACGTTCTTCTCGACTCCCGAGCGGATCGAGATCGGGGAGATCCCGTTCATCGCCAGCCACGAGAAGCCGACCCGGCGGGACGGGCTCATCTACTACCGCCGGGTGGCCGAGCACTACGGACTCGACGTCCGGCCCTGCGAGGAGGTGGTGGAGGTGGCGCGGGAACCTGCGGGCGGGTTCCGGGTAGAGGTCCGGAGGCCGCACGACGAGAAGACCTACCGCGCCGGCGCCGTCGTCTTCGCCACGGGTTACTACGACAACCCGAATTTTCTCGGCATCCCGGGAGAGGACCTGCCCCACGTCGTGCACTACTTCTCCGAGGGCCATCCCTACTGGCGCCGTCGCGTGGTGGTGATCGGGGCGGGGAACAGCAGCGTGGACGCGGCCCTCGAGTGCTGGCGTGCCGGGGCGATCGTCACCCTGGTGCATTTCGCGGACGGGTTCGACAAGACGGTCAAGGCCTGGGTGCTGCCGGACATCGTGAACCGGGTGAAGGAGGGGAGCATCGCCGTCCGGTGGCGCTCGCAGGTCCGCACCATCACGCCGACCGAGGTCGAGATCGTGTCCGAGTCGGGCGAGGTCGAGTGCCTGCCGACCGACGCGGTGCTGGCGATGACGGGGTATCACGCCGACACCACGATGCTGAAGCGGCTGGGCGTGCCGGTGGACCCCGCGACGGGCATTCCCGGCCCACGACGAGACCACCATGGCCACGCCGGTCGCCGGGGTCTATCTGGCCGGCGTCATCGCGAGCGGGAACGACGCCAACCGCCTGTTCATCGAGAATTCCCGCGGGCACGGAGCGTTGATCGTCCGGGACATCCTGGAGAAACAACGGACCCGGATGCCGTCGGCATCCGGGTCCGCCACCTGAGGCACGTGTGACCGCGGTGGACTATTGGTTGGCGGCGAACCACCCGGCCACGGTGAATCCCACCGGGTCGATCTCGTAGTAGCGGTTCTTGTAGTACCGCCCGGTAGTCGGGAAGTAGGGCGGGGGCTTGATGCCGTCGCACCGGTCGTAGGTCCATTGCGGGTTCCATCCGGTGAAGCCGCCGCCGGAGCTCGCCATGCGTCCCGCGTTCTTACCCTGGATCGCGGCGCCCACCATGTTGAAACAGCCCCGGCCGATGGGCCCGCCGGCGCAGACCTCGGACGTGTTGGCCCCGCCGAAGATGTTTTCCGAAAGCACCGAGTTGAGGGTCAGCACCGCGGCGTGCAGCGTCTCATCGGCGCTCTCGTCGTACTGGCTCCAGTAGCTCGTGGTGCCTGTGGTGGGGTGCGTCGCCAGGAACGGCGCGTTGACGCTGTTGTCCTCCAGTATCATGAACTGGGGCGTCAGCAGCCCGAGGATGTCGGAGTAGACGGCGCCGTTCTGGTCGCAGTCGGGCACGCTTCCCGGGGAGGTCACGTAGGTCAGGTCGTCCGCCAGCATGATGTTACCGGTGGTCGCCACGGTAATCTGGCCGCGCAGGATGCCGCTCACCGCGACGCTTCCATCCACGTAGATCACGCCCTTGAAGTTGGGGTTGAACGGGCGGTTGATCGGCCAGAGGTAGTCCGCCATGCCGCCGGCACCGCCGGTGGTGCCGCCGCCCAGGGCGGTATGGATGTTCTTGTTGTTGATCGCAGCCGGCGCGCTGCCCGCGCCGTAGCCCGGCCACTTGATCCAGGCGCCGTAATTGGCCGGCGCGGGCGTTACGGGGCTAAAGGTCCCCGAGGTTACCCATAGGCTGTCCAGCCGCGGATCGCCGCCCAGGTAGCACTTCCTGTCGGCGGAGCTGAGCGAGAAGCGCCGGCTGGTCGTCAGGTTGGTAGCGTGATGCCGGTGGTTCACCGGCGTGGGCGCGAGTGGTGTGCTGGAGGGCCGACAGGAAGCGGCCCCCGACCAGGTCGCCGCAGTTGGGCGAATCGAGATTCTGATCCGTGCCGGAGGCATCGTTCCACCGCCGTGCGGTCACGTAGTTGAGGTGGTTCGCCGTCGCCCCGTTGGCACGGTATACCCGCATGAATCCTTCGTTTTCGTCGGTGAAGTCGCCGTCGTTGTTGACGTCGACGGCGACGAACTCGATCCGGGTGCTCGGATTGTAGACCGTGGTCCCGACCGCGCCCCCGGCCAGGGTGGTATTTGCCCTGGTCGGAATAGGTCCGCAGGGTAGCCAGGTCGGCCGGGGTCGGCATGTTGATGCGCGCCACGTTCTCCTTGTACCCGACCTGCCAGACGCCGTTGGCCGCCGCATTGATCGTGCTCGCCGTCGTGGCAGGGCCGTGGAAGGTGGCCGGATTGCCCGGGCTGCTGCCCACGTAGAGCACGCCATTGGTGTGGATCGGGCCGAAGACCTGGATCCCGTTGCGGAACTGCACGCTCGACGTGGTGGTGTCGTCGAACCGCGCGAACTTGGCGAAGGACTCCTGGGTCAACTCTCCCCGGCGCACCACCACCGCACGGCCGGCGTTGTCGTCGATCCGGGAGATCACGCTGGCGAAGACGCCGAACTGTCCGGTCGTGGCGCCGCTGCGCCCGGCGAAGATCGAGCGGGTATACCCTGGGATGACGTTGCCGCTCGCGTCCCGCACCGGTTGGGCGTTCTGCAGGGTGACGAAGCCGTTCGCGGGCAGGATCGTTGTCGTCCCGTTCAGCGTGTCCCGTGCCCACTCGACTCCGGCCTCGGCCGCGGCCCGCATCTCGGTGTCCTTGACGTGAAAGCGGCCGATCAGGCTCGCGCTGCTCGAGAGCATGATGGCGGCCGCGGCCAGCGCGGCGACCACCAATGTCAGGAGCAGTGCCAGAATCAGGGCGACGCCACGCTCGTTCCGCATCGCGGTGCTGCGCATCATCCCTCCAGGGCCGGCGAGAGGTGCCACGGGAACATCTAAGTCGGACCGACCGCCATCGGGTTGGCCAGCATGGCGGACTGGGACGGCGTACAATCCTGGGCTGCCACGGCGTAGAAATAGGCCTGGCCCACATTCACGCCGATATCCTGGAAGAGATAGGGCGAAGGTTGACCCGCCGGAATCGTGATCAGGGCGCTCCCGAACGTCGGCTCGGTCGAGAGGCGGCGATAGATGTTGTATTGGGTGACGTCGGTCTCGCCGGTCGCCTCGTCGACGGAGGCGGGCCAGCTGAGCGTGAGGCTCGGCGGATCACCGACCGCGTTCGGGGTAACCGTCAAGGCCCCGCCCAGCAGCGGCGTACTCCCGCAGGTCTTGGCCTGGACCAGGCCGTTGTTCGGAAGGCTCACGATGGTGGAGATGTCGCGGGTACGGAACGCAGCTCCGCCCCGGCCGTTGGTGACGCGCAGATTGATGCGCATCGCCTTGACGCTGTCCGCGTGGTATGAGTTGGACGGATCTCCCAGCGTGTCGGTAGGGCTCCCGTGCGCCGCCGCGCGGTGAATGATCGGCAGCGGCACCCCGCTCCCGGGCAGATTGGCCTGCACCAGAGAGTCTCGGGCGGCAGGCGGCACGATCAGGGTCCGCGGGTGCACGAAGTATTCGAAGAACGGCCGGCCCGGATAGGGAAGCAGGTTGCGTGAGACCATCTCCGGCGGCCGCGCGTTGATCCGCTGGATCAACATGAAGTCGAGCGGGTCCGCGGTCGTCGAGTCCGGCCGGAAATAGAAGACGACCGTCTCGGCGAGGCAGGGGCCCGCCGGGATAGTTCATCGCCGGATAGGTCCAGGCCGTGTTCGGCAGCACGTAGGCCGAGGCCAGTGGCAGCATCTCGAACGAGCCCACCGGCGCGTCGGGATTGATGTTGACCGCGCAGTTGTCCTGCACGTTGTGGGTGTAATTGGTGTTGAAGGCGACGATGTCGTTGCCGCCGTAGATGAACATCGGCTGCTGGTTCGCCACGCCCGCGCCCGAGGTGCGCAGCATCCGGTCGATGGTGGTAATCGCGTACCGCATGTTCTGGTACAGCTCCAGCCGTTCCCCCGACAGCCGGAATCCGGAGTTCTGGGAGCGAAACACCGACAGGGTGGCGCCCATGACGGCGGAGAGCACCACCAGGGAGATCATCAGCTCGATCAGGGTGAAGCCCGCCCGGCGCTCGGCGATCCGCGCGCTCACGGCCGGCTCACGATCGTGGTCATGCGCACCGGCGTGGTGAAGGTGGGCTCCGTCACTTGGACCGTGACGACGGTATAGTCGCGAGGCGGGGTCGCGCCGGTGATCCGCTGCAAGGTGGTGACCCGGCTCATCGCCGGGTAGCCCGGAAAACCGGTCGTCGTTCCGGCCCAGCGGGCCGCCAGCGTGGTATAGCTCGGATCGGTCGAGATCAGCTCTATTCGCTCGGTGGCGATCTCGGACGCCACGGTCGCCGCCGTGGACACCGAGACGGTGTGGAGAAAGCGCGCCGTGAAGCGGCCCGTGCCCAGCAATACGGTGCCGAGGATCACCATCGCCAGCATGACCTCGATCAGGGTAAACCCCCGTCGATCCATCAATCTCCTCGCTTCCACATTCCGGAGCCGTTCGAGAACCAGGTCGAGCGACCGGTGGCCCGGGAGAACTCGATCGACCGCACGTCGGTCACGCGGCCGATGGCCAGCCCCGCGATCGTGGTGATGTACACGCCGCCCTCCTCGCTCGCGGTGCCGTCGCGGTGGAACGTGAGCACGGGCAGGCCGTCCTGGGTGCCGGCCAACTGGATCGCCGCGCCTCCGAAGGGACGGGCCGGGGCGGTGCCGCGGCCGAACGTCATCCCCTCGGGAAGCGGAATGAAGGTGACCCGCTCCCCCGCGTCGATCACGCGGTCGTTGTCGCGATCCTCGTGGATTCGCATCCCGCCCCGTGCGGCATCGAACGCCACCTGGATGTTGGCCTGCTGGCTGATCGCCATCCGCTGCGCGTACGACAGGGTGGCCACGACTTGACGTGCGGCGGCGTTGGACTGATAGCGTGGAAAGACCGAGACGGGGGAGCGCCAGGCCGGTGGCGATCCCGAGGATGACTACGACCAGCAAGGCCTCGACCAGCGTGAAGCCCGCGCAGGCGGTAGCGTGCCTCGCCGCTGGCGAGGAGGTGAGGTCACGAAGCGATGGAGCGATCACGCACTGCCTCCAGATTCCGGCCGGGTCGTCTGCGACAGACCTCGAATGGGCGAGCCGTCCAGCCGACGGTTCGCCCTCTGGACTACGGCGTTACGACGTTCATCGAACCTGCGGCGTCGGCTCAGCCGCCGCCGATCGAACGCCAACACTCCATCGCCCCACTGCATTTGCAAGTCGAGCAGTGACCAACTTTCGAACATCAACCTGCGTGCTTGGTTACCAGGGGCACCCCTGTCGATGGGGTGGAAGTGACCGGGGGGAAAGGCAGGCAAAATCTGTGCTGATTAGCTCTCCAGGGACTACCTGATGGCTACCATTGGCTCGAGTTTATACACCCTGCAAGATGTGCGGGCTCGGTATCCCTGCGCCTTCCATTTCGTTACCCGAGCACGGGCCTGGGGTCGGCTCGGCTCGGCGCGCTGCTTCGTGGCGCCGACTCTCAACCGGGGGAAGGCTCCGCCGACGATCCGATCGATGCGAACTGCAGGCCGCACCGCCCTCGGGGGATAGCCCTGCCAGAATCGGCAGTCATGTCTTCCTTCCCGGTCTGCCTCAGCCTAGGTTTCCGCGCCCGACCGCGTCCCACCCCTCTTTTCCGACGGACCATGGCCGACACCACCCTGATGGACAAGCTCGTCTCGCTCTGCAAGCGACGCGGCTTCGTCTTCCAATCCTCGGAGATCTACGGGGGCCTCGGCTCCGTCTGGGACTACGGCCCGCTCGGCGTCGAGCTCAAGAAGAACGTCAAGGACCGCTGGTGGCGCGCGATGGTGCACGCGCGCGACGACATCGAGGGGCTCGACGCGGCGATCCTGATGCACCCGCGGGTGTGGGAGGCCTCCGGCCACGTCGCCGGCTTCACCGATCCGCTGGTCGACTGCCGGAACTGCAAGAAGCGCTTCCGCGCCGACGATCCCCGGATCAAGGGCACCCCGGGCCAGCCCGACGCCCAGTGCCCGGCCTGCGGCAGCAAGGGCACGCTCACCGAGCCGCGGCTCTTCAACCTCATGTTCAAGACCTTCATGGGGCCGGTCGAGGAGCAGGCCGCGGTCGTCTATCTGCGCCCGGAGACCGCGCAGGGCATCTACGTGAACTTCCTGAACGTCCAGCAGAGCGCGCGGCAGAAGATCCCGTTCGGCATCGCGCAGATCGGCAAGGCGTTCCGCAACGAGATCACGCCCGGGAACTTCATCTTCCGCACGCGCGAGTTCGAGCAGATGGAGATGCAGTTCTTCGTCGAAGCCGGGGACCGACGACCGAGTGGTTCGAGTACTGGAAGAGCTGGCGCATGCAGTGGCACCGGGACCTCGGGCTCCGTCCGGAGCGGCTGCGCTTGCACCAGCACGGCCCCGACGAGCTGGCGCACTACGCGCGGGCCGCGTTCGACATCCAGTTCGAGTTTCCCTTCGGCTGGCAGGAGATCGAGGGCATCCACAACCGCGGCGACTTCGACCTCGGCCGGCACCAGGAGTTCTCCGGCAAGAAGCTCGAGTACTTCGACCAGGCGGCCAACGAGCGCTTCCTCCCGTACATCGTCGAGACGTCCGTCGGCGCGGACCGGATCACCCTCACCCTCCTGGTGAACGCCTACCGCGAGGAGACGGTCGAAGGCGAGACGCGGGTGGTGCTGGGGCTCCATCCGGCCGTCGCGCCGATCAAGGCGGGCGTCTTCCCGCTGGTGAAGAAGGACGGCATGCCCGAGTTGGCCACGTCGCTCTACACGATCTCAGCGCGCCTTTCCCGGTTTCTACGACGACAGCGGCGCCATCGGCCGGCGCTACCGGCGCATGGACGAGGTCGGCACGCCGTTCTGCATCACCGTCGACGGCGAGACGGTGTCGGACCGGACGGTGACGGTGCGCCACCGGGACTCGATGCAGCAGGAACGGGTGTCCCTGGACCAGGTGGCGGGGTTCGTGGCCGAGCGGATCGACGGCAGCGAGGTCGAGCGGTCGGGCTGAGCGTCTCATGCGCCTCTCCGACTTCGAGGCGATGGTCCGGCGTCTGGCGGACGAGGTTCCCTCCGAGTTCATCCAGGGCGTCGCCGAGATCGCCGTCTCGCCCCGCACCGTACCACACCCCGACCGCGCCGAGATCTACACCCTGGGCGAGTGCATCCCGCTCCCCGAGGCCGAAGCCGCATCCGCCGAGGGCATTCAGAGCCGGATCGTGCTCTATCACGGCTCCTTCGCCGCCCTGGCCCGGCTCCAGGAAGGGTTCGACTGGCGGGAGGAGGCGTGGGAAACGCTGACCCACGAGCTGCGGCACCACCTCGAGTGGCGGGCTCGCGCGCCGGCCCTGGAGGCGTTCGACCGGGCGGTCGAGCAGAACTTCGCCCGGCAGGACGGCGAGGCGTTCGACCCGCTCTTCTATCTCGACGGCGAGCCGGCCGGCGAGGCTGCGTTCCGGGTGGAGGACGACGTCTTCCTCGACCGCGTCGTGACGGAGCCGCCGCCGGTCGTGACCGTGCAGTGGCGGGGCCGCTCCTACCGGGTCGAGGTCCCCGCCGCCGCGACGCTGCCCGCCTTTCTCACGTCTGAACGGCATCGCCGAGGCGCCTCCGGGCGATCTGGTGCTCGTCCTGCGCCGGAAGCCGGGGCTCCGCGATCCTGCTGCGGCCGCGGGCGCTGTTCCAGGCCACCGTGCGCGGCGGTCGAGGTATATTTCTCCCCCGATTCAGCCGGATCCCCCAACTCGTGAGCGCACGATGGTCTTCGAGGTCGTGACGGCGCTGGACGGAGCCGAGGTGCTTCGCCGAGCCAAGACCTTCTTTGGGGAGCGGATTCCCGATGCAGGCCGCGTTTCCCGAGAAGGAAGGGCCGACCTATCTCACGCTCCGGGGGCAGGGCGGGGAAGAGGTCGCGTTTGCGGTGCGCCCCGGCCCTGGCGGCACGGTGATCCGGGCGGGCACGCTGTTCTTCGACCAGGCCGTCGACCGTTTCCTGTCGACGCTGCCGCCGCGCGGCGGAAGGTGTCGCGTGACCTCCAACCTCCGGCTGCGCGTCACGGTGCAGGATGCCTGGGACGAGGTCCCGCTCGACCTTCCGGCCGGCACGACGCTGGGCGAGCTCAAGCGCCGGGCGCTGACGGCCACCAAGGTGGTGCGCGATCCCGACGAGTACCTGCTCAAGTTCCGGGGCGCCGAGCTGTACGACGAGTCGCGCTCCCTGGCCGACGCGGGCCTGTCGGCCAACGACGCGGTGATCGTGCTCCCTCGGCGGCGCCGCCCGGTGCGGTAGCCGGATCCGGCATGCCGCTTTCTCCGCTCGCGTTCCGCGTGCTGACGGTCCTCGCGGCGGGCTTTCTGCGTCCTGGACGGCGTGGCGCTGATGGCGGTCGGGATCTGGACCGGTCGCCCGGCGTTGCTCGTCGCGGGCGCCGCGATCTTCCTCTCCGCCGGCCTGGTCCTGCTCCTGTGGCGAAGGCACCTGCGCCTTCTCGAGGAGATCGACGAGGTCCGCCGGGGCCTTCGGGATGAGGCGGAGGAGCTGCGCCGGATCTTGCGGGGGTAGGATGGCGATTCCCGTCTTCACCCATCCCGATTGCCTCAGGCACGATCCGGGATCGGATCATCCGGAGACCCCAGCACGGCTCCGGGCATTGCTGGAACAGGCCCGGTCCGCGGAAGGCGTGGAGGTGACGGAGGCATCGCCCGCGTCGCTGGAGCCGCTCCTCGCGGTGCACGCCGAGGCCTATCTCCGAAGTCTCCAATCCATGAGCGCTCGAGGCGGAGGGGTGCTCTTTCTCGACACCATCCTGAACGGCGCCAGCTGGGACGCCGTCCTCGGCGCCACCGGCGCCGTGCTCGCGGCCGTAGATCATGCCCACGCGGGGAACGGGCACGCCTTCGCCGCGGTGCGGCCCCCGGGCCATCACGCATTGGCCGGGCAAGGGGATGGGGTTCTGCCTGGTGAACAACGTGGTGGTCGGCGCCCGGCACGCGCAGCGGGCCGGGCGGCCCCGGGTGCTCATCATCGATTGGGACGTGCACCACGGCAACGGGACCCAGGCGCTGATGGACGCCGATCCCAGCCTGCGCTATGTGTCGCTGCACCAGCATCCCTGGTATCCGGGGACCGGGATGGCGGACGAGCGGGGCGTCGGGAACGTCTTCAACGTGCCGCGCGGGCCGGGTCTGGCCGCGTCGCTCTACGTGGCCGACCTGTGGGCGGCGATCGTGGCCGCGACCACCGACTGGGCCCCCGATCTCGTGCTCGTGTCGGCGGGGTTCGACGCCATGACCGGCGACCCGCTCGGCGGGTTCACGCTGGAGCCCGGCCACTACGCCGACCTCACCCGGCGGCTTCGAGACCGCCTTCCGCGAACACCGATCGTGGGAGTGCTGGAGGGCGGGTATACTCCGTCCCGTGTGGCGGACGGCGCGCTGGCGCACATCGGCGCGCTGGCATAGGCAGCCCCGGCGGACCCGCGGCGCCGGGTCACACTTCCCAACCCTCGAGGACCGCTTGAGCCACCAACTCCGCATGGAAACCGAGGTGCTGAAGCTGCGCACCCGGCATCCGTTCATCATCGCCCGGGGCGGACAGAGCGACTATCGGACGGTCTGGGTGCGGCTGCGGGACGCCGACGGCAACGAGGGATGGGGCGAGGCCGCGCCGACGAAATTCTACGGCGAGACGACGGAGTCGGTCCTGGCCGCGCTCGACCTCTACGCCGGCCTCCTGCCGTCGGACCCGTTCGACCTCGAGGAGACCGAGAAGCGATGCGGGCTGCTCCTGCGGCGGAACCCCGCGGCGCGCGCGGCGCTCTCGTCCGCGATGCACGATCTGGTCGGCAAGCGGCTGGGCGTGCCGGTCTACCGGCTCTGGGGCCTCGATCCCGCCAAGGCGCCCCGCTCGACCTTCACCATCGGCCTCGACACGCCCGAGAAGATCCGGGCCAAGGTGCTGGAGGCGAACGCAGTATCCCATCCTCAAGATCAAGCTGGGCACCGACCGCGACATGGAGATCCTGCGGACCATCCGCGACGCACCGACAAGGAGATCCGGGTGGACGCCAACTGCGGCTGGACGGTGAAGCGCGCCATCCAGATGCTTCCGGTGCTGAAGGAATTCGGCGTGACGGTGCTGGAGCAGCCGCTCCCGCCCAGCGAGCTCGAGGGTCTGGCCGAGGTGACCCGCCGGTCGGAGATCCCGGTGATCGCGGACGAGAGCTGCGAGACCGCGACCGACATCCCGCCCCTGGTCGGCAAGGTGGACGGGATCAACATCAAGCTGGCCAAGTGCGGGAGCCTGCGGGAGGCGATCCGGATGATCGCCGTCGCCCGGGCGCACGGGCTCATGGTGATGGTCGGCTGCATGATCGAGAGCTCGATCGGGATCACCGCCGCGGCGCACTTCTCGCCCCTGGTGGACATCGTGGACCTGGACGGCGCCGCCCTCCTCGCCGACGATCCCTTCGTCGGCGCGAGCATCGACGGCGGCCAGGTCTCGCTCCCGTCCGGTCCCGGCCTCGGCCTTCGGCGGAGATGACGGAGCGCTTCGCCACCGTCGCCCTCCCGCTCCCGCTCGCCTCCCCGTACACCTACCGGATTCCCGAGACGCTGGGCGATCGGATCGCTCCCGGCGCGCGCGTCGTGGTGCCGGTGCGCCGCCGGGAGCTGATCGGCATCGTGGTGGATGCCGACGCGACCGCGCCCGCGGCGGCGGCGCGCGACATTCTCGCCGCTCCCGACGCCCATCCGGCCGTGCCCGAGGGCCTGCTCGCCACCGCTCGCTGGATTGCCGGCTATTACGGCTCGCCGCTCGGGCCTCGCGCTCAAGTGCATGCTGCCGGCGGGCCTCTGGGGCGAGTCGCAGGTGATCGCGACGCGGGCCCCGGGCAGGTGGAGCCTCGGCGGATTCGCGGGCGAGATCCTCGACTGGCTCGAGGGTCGCGGGGGCGAAGCCCCGGTCGCGGCGGTGGCGCGCGCGCTGCGCCGGCCGGTCTGGGACGCGCTGCACCGGCTGGAGGCGGTCGGCGCGGTCGGGCTCAGGGTCGAGCCTCCCGACACGGCGCGGCTCCACGGCGACCGAGCGGGTGGTGGCGATCCACGGCGAGGCGCCCACGCTGCTCGAGCGTGCATCGCTGTTCAGGCGCCGCCGCCGCCGCCGCGAGCTCTACGAGGCGCTCGAGGCGCTGGGCGGCAGCGCCCAGGTGCGCCATGTCGTCGAGCAGCTCGGCTTCGGCGAGGCGGTGATTCGAGGGCTGGTGCAGCAGGGACTCGCGCGATTCACCACGGCGGAGCGGGTGCGCGATCCCTTCGGCGACTCTCCCGGCACGCCGACGCCCGCGATTCCCACACCGGCGCAGGCGACCGCGCTCGCCGCGATCGAGTCGCTGGCCCCCGGCGAGGGCGCGCTCCTGTTCGGCGTGACCGGCAGCGGGAAGACCCTGGTCTATCTCGAGGCGGTGAAGCGCGCCCTGGCCCGGGGGACAGGGCGCGATCGTCCTGGTGCCGGAGATCGGACTCACGCCCCAGACGGTGAGCCGGCTGCGCGGCGCGTTCGGCGACCAGGTGGCCGTGCTCCACAGCGCCCTCTCCGACGGGGAGCGGGCCGACGCCTGGCGCCTGCTGCGCCGCGGCGAGCGGCGCGTGGCCGTGGGCGCGCGGTCGGCGGTGTTCGCGCCGGTGCAGGATCTCGGCATCATCGTGGTGGACGAGGAGCACGAGGCGAGCTACAAGAACGGTGAGACGCCGCGCTATCTCACCCGCGACGTCGCCGCGGTCCGGGCGAGGATCGAGGGCGCAGCGCTGGTGCTGGGGAGCGCCACGCCGTCGCTCGAGACGATGGCGCGCGCCGGTGACGGGCTCCGCCTGCTCCGGCTCCCGGAGCGCATCGGGGCTCGACCGCTGCCGCCGGTCGAGCTGGTGGACCTGCGGGTCGCGCCCAAGGTCGGCGGCACCGGGTCGCTCGCCTGGTCGGCGGCGCTGGACGCCGCGATCGTCGAGACCCACGCGCGCGGAGAGCAGGCGCTGCTCCTGCTCAACCGCCGGGGCTACGCGGCATTCCTTCAGTGCCCGGACTGTGGCGAGGTCTGGCAGTGCCCCAGATGCACCATCTCGCTCACCGTGCATCGCGCCCCACCCGCGCTGCGCTGCCACTACTGTGGCCACGAGGAGGTCGCTGCCGCACACCTGCCGGTCCTGCGCCAACCCGGTGCAGCAGATGCGGGGCGTGGGGACCCAGCAGCTGGAGCAGGTCCTGGCCGAGCGGTACCCCGAGGCGCGGGTCGCGCGGATGGACCTCGACACCACCAGCACCAAGTGGTCGCACCAGCGGATCCTCGGCGCGGTGGAGCGCGGCGAGGTGGACCTCCTGATCGGCACTCAGATGATCGCGAAGGGGCTCGATTTTCCCAACGTGACGCTGGTCGGGGTGGTGGACGCCGACACCGGGCTCTACCTGCCGGATTTCCGGTCCGCGGAGCGCACCTTTCAGCTGCTCGCCCAGGTGGCCGGCAGAGCGGGCCGGGGACCGAAGGGCGGGCGGGTCGTGGTGCAGACGCGCCATCCGCAGCACCACGCGCTCCTCTGGGCCGCGAAGCACGACGCGGAGGGATTCCTGCACCAGGAGCGCGAGCTTCGCCGCGCGCCGCCCTATCCACCCGAGCTGCATCTGGTGAATCTGATCGTCTCGGGCGAGGTGGAGGCGGACACAGCCGCCCGCGCGGCCGAGGTGGCCGACTGGTGCAATTCGCTCGTGGCGCGGCACGAGCTCGCGGTGACGGTGCTCGGCCCGGCCCCCTGCCCGCTGGCGCGGATCAAGGACCGGTGGCGCTGGCACGTGCTGTTGAAGGGGCCGTCGGCCGTGCTGGGCAGGATCGTCCGCTACGCCGCCCGGCGCCTGCGGAGCGCGGGAACGACGCGGGTGGTGATCGACCGGGATCCGGTGTCGCTGCTGTAGGGTAGTACGGCCGACCCAATGGAATCTCATCGCTCCCGCCCTTCCGCCCTACCGCCCTACCGCCCTGTACCCGACCTCCGTCCCCAGGTACAGCACCCGCCGAGGTGCCGGCTCGAGCACCCGGCCGAACAGCCCGTTCAAGGTCACCGATCCGACGTACCGCCGGTCCCACAGGTTGTTCACGCCCGACGAAGGGCGAGAGCTGGACCGCGCCGACGTCGCCTTGCCAGCCCACCCTGAGGTTGGTGACGCCCGCGCCCCACGAATCCACGATGCCTTCGGGCGTATTGGCGTCGTCCGAGGCCACCGACGAGCTCAGCGTGTGGTCGGCGTCGAGATACAACCCATTGCTCAGGCCGGTTCGGAGCCCGAAGCGCCAGAAGTGCTCGGGAACGCCCGGGAGCCGGTTGCCGTCGAGCCCGGTCCCGGCCGGCTCCTCGACGAACCGGTAGCGGGCGTAGGTGTACGCCCCATTCAGGGTGAGCCCCGTGACCGGGGAGACGCTGAGTCCCGACCTCCGCGCCGTCGTTGTGGGTCTTCTGCGCGTTGCGGAAGAACGCCCGCCCGCCGACCTCCTCCTCCTGCACGATCGCGTCGGTCACCCGGCCCAGGAACAGGGCCACCGAGTAGGTCACCTCCGGCACCGGCTGTCCCCGCGCGCCCACCTCGTAGTTCACCGCCCGCTGGGGGCCCAGCTCGGTGTTGAATCCGCCGGAGCCGTCGGGCTGGTTCACCAGCTCGGTCGTGGTCGGCGTCTCGAACGACGGTCGAGACGTTGACGTACGGCACGAACCGCTGATCGAACGACCAGCTCGCTCCGATGTTGCCGCTCAGCGCGGACATGGACCGATCCCCGCTGTCGTCGCCGTCGCTCAGGAAGCGGTCGGCGAGATCGAAATTCACCCAGTCGAAGCGCGCCCCGCCGCTCACCAGGAACCGCTCGTTCGGGGTCCATTGAACCTGCGCGAACGGGCCGACCTCGGTCACCTGCTCCCGCTGGTCGAGAAAGACGCACGCTGGTCGGCACCCCCCCGTCGGAGACGAGGTTCTGCCGGTCGTCGCGCATGCGCTGAAGGTCGAGGCCCGCGGTGAGCCGGGGCGATTGCGTCTCGGCGCCGAGGGCGCGCAGCGTGCTGAGGCGGAGGCCGCCGACCGCCCGGTCGATCCGGATGTAGGTCCCGTTGGTCGGGCCACCGCCGACGTCGGGCGGCGCCGCGATCGGGTTCTCCAGATCCCGCAGCAAGCCGAACACCGTCACGTCGTACTCGTTGCCGCCCGCGTCGAAATGCCGCAGGCCCAGGGAGAGCTGGTGCTGCTGGACGTCCTTGTCGGCGCCGCGGCGCAGGTTGTTGCCGGCGGCGGAATCGGGGTTGGCGGCGTACTCGGCCCGGGTGAGCGCCCCGGGGTTCTGCGCCTCCGGGTTGTCGGCGAGGCTCAGACGCATCCTGGCGATCGTGGAGCCGCTCACGACCCAATCCCCGCCGGCGTTGAGCTGGCGGAACTCCGCCGCGCTGTGCTGCCGGAAGCCGTCGGCCTTGAACTGCGAAACGGAGAGCGTGCCGCTCACGTCGCCGGAGCGTCCGGAGGTCCAGCTCTGCCACTTGTAGAAGCCGTCGCCGGATCGCTTGCCGTCGCCGCCCTGGACCCGGATGCGCTGGGCGAACGGCCCTGGGTCCGCCTGCTGCGTCTGGAAGGAGATCACGCCGCCCGACGCGTTCCCGTACAGCGACGAGCTCGCGCCGCGCAGCACCTCCGCGCGCTCGAGGTCGGCGAAATCCACGTTGGTCAGCTGGCTCTGGCCGTCGGGAAGGGTCTGCGGGATGCCGTCCACCAGGATCTTGAGTCCGCGGACCCCGAAGTTGGACCGGCTGCCGAAGCCGCGGATCGAGATCCGCTGGTCCAGCGAAAAGTTGTACCGGTTGGCGACGAACACGCCCGGCAGGTTGTTGAGCGCCTCGTCGATTCCCAGGGTGGGCTGGCCTCGCGTCAGGTCGCCCCGGTCCAGCACGCCCACGGCGAAGGGAATCCGCGCCAGCGGCTCGGGGGTCCTGGTAACGGTCACCTCGAGCTCGGGGAGCCGGGTGATGCCGGTGGTGTCCCGCCCGGCTGTGTCGCGGGCGACCGGTTCCTGGGCGGACACCGGCACGGCGATGACGAACGCGGCGAGCATGGGCACGAATCGGCGCATGGACCTCTCCTCAGGGTTGCATGGATATTAACCCTGCCCGCTGACCGCGCAGGCGGCTTGAAAGCCCCCGATCGCCCCTCTAGCTTCCACCCGCGTATGCCCGACACTCCCAGCACATTGCCCGATTTCACCCGGCCGCCGTTCGCCGGCGCGCCCGAGGCTCGCTTCCAGCCGATGCCGGCCGACGGCGTGCTGCCGGAAGGGTTCTTCTCGACCTCCAATCTGCCGACCTACATCCACGTGGACGGCCGCTGGGTGGCGCCAACCCGCCCCCGGATGGACTGCGTGGTCGTGAAGCGGGACCACGGTCTCGAGACGATCGAGCCACGCCGGCTCCGCCGGGGCGACCTGGTCGCCATGGGCCTGGCGGAGGACGGAACCGAGGGGATCGTGGTGCACGCCCAGGGCTTCCTGGGCGGCGCCCACGGCGCCAACGAGTTCCGCTTCATGTCCACCGAAGTGAGCCGCGAGCGTCCGGTCAACTACGAGGAGCTCGCGGCGCGGGTGGGCGAGGAGAAGCGGCGAGGCGGCTATCTGGTCTGGGTGGTGGGTCCGGCGCTGGTGCACTCCCGGGCCCGAGCCGACTTCGAGTGGTTCATCCGCAACGGCTACGTGCAGGCGGTCCTGGCCGGCAACGCGGTCGCGGTGCACGACATCGAGGCCGCGATCTTCGGCACCACCCTGGGCATGTCCAACACCGGCCAGCCGACCGAGGGCGGCCACGGCCTCCACATGCGGGCCATCAATCGGGTGCGGGCGGCCGGCTCGATCGAGCGGGCGGTGGAAACCGGCCTCATCAAGACCGGCATCATGCACGCCCTGGTCACCCAGGGAGTGCCCTTCGTGCTGGCCGGCTCGATTCGCGACGACGGACCGCTTCCCGGCGTCTACAGCGACACGCTGCTCGCGCAGGACGCGATGCGGGAGTACACGGTGCAAGGCGACGGGGGCGATCTTCGTGGCCACGGCGCTCCACGCGATCGCGGTCGGGAACATGCTGCCCGCGTTCCACCTCTGCGACGGCGCGCCGGCGCCGCTGATGACGATCTGCGTGGATCAGACCGAGTTCGTGGTCAACAAGCTCAAGGACCGCGGTACCCATCAGGCCTACGGCGTGGTCACCAACGCCCAGGATTTCATGCACGTGTTCCGGTTCTACGCCGAACGGTGGGAGCAGGCCGCGTCGTGACCGACGGTACCGAGTCCGGCTGGAGCCGGCTGGCGGGCGCCGTGGCGGATCTGCTTCCCCCGGCCGAGGTGGACGGGGTGTGGACCTTCACCCCGCTGCGCCGCGACGGAAACGAGTGGGGCACGGCGGTGCTCTCCCGCCGGGACGGCGATCGCCGCCGGATCTACACCGCGCGATACGTGCTCGCCATCAAGGGCAAGGAGCGCGGGAAGTTCGAGGCCTCGGTTCAGGAGGTCGGCAGCGGCCCGGTCGCCGCGCTGGCCCGGCTGCTCCAGGACGCGCAGAAGCGCATCGACGACGAGGAGCCGCCGACGCCGGTCCCGCCGGAGTCGTGGTTCCCCGATGCGCCGGCTGCCGGGGCCGCCGATGGCCCGGCTCGCTAGGGCCGAGGGAGCCGCGCTCCTCGACCGCTTTCGCCGCTACCTCCGCGATCATCACCAGCCGGTCACCCGCCAGCGCGATCTCGTCGCCCAGGTGGTGTTCCTCTCCGACGACCACCCCTCCGTGGACGTGATCATCGCGCCGCCTGAAGGAGCGCGGCGAAGCGGTCGGCACCGCGACGATCTACCGGACCCTCGAGGTGCTGGTGGAGAGCGGCCTGGTGCGGGCGCACGACTTCGGCGAAGGCTTCAAGCGGTACGAGCCGATGCCCGCGCAGGCCTATCACGAGCACCTCATCTGCGAGCGCTGCGGCAGCGTGGTCGAGTTCCAGAACGAGCGGCTGGAGCGGATGCTGCCGGTCATCGCCGACGAGCACGCCTTCCAGCACTCGCGCCACAAGGTGGAGATCTACGGCGTGTGCCGCGACTGCCGGCGCCGGGAGCTGGTCGTGGCCGCCGAGGCGGGCGGGTGAACGAGCCCGCGGCGCTGGGGTTCGCGGTCGCGTTCGCGGCGGGGCTGCTGAGCTTCCTCTCGCCCTGCGTGCTGCCGCTGGTGCCGTCCTACGTGGGGTTTCTCACCGGGATGACGCTGCCGGAGGTGGGAAGCCGGCGGCGGGTGGCGCTGCTGCACGCGCTGATGTTCGTGACCGGCTTCTCGCTCGTCTTCATCCTGCTCGGCGCCAGCGCCACCGCGCTGGGCCGGGCCCTCAACTACTACCAGGTGTGGCTGCAGCGGGTGGGCGGGGTGCTCATCATCGGCTTCGGCCTGGTCTGTCTCGGCGTGTTCAAGTCGGGATGGCTCACCCAGGAGCGGCGGCTCCACGTCGAGCACAAGCCGGTCGGCTACCTGGGCTCGGCGCTGGTGGGCATGGCGTTCGGGGCCGGGCTGGACGCCCTGCATCGGACCGGTGCTCGGCGCCATCCTCGGGCTCGCCGCCACGTCGGCCGACCTGTCACGCGGGATGCTGCTCCTGGCCGTCTACTCCGCGGGACTCGCCGTGCCGTTCCTCCTCGCGGCGGTGGCGTTGGACCGGTTCCTGGACTGGTTCCAGCGCTTCCGGCAGTACCTGCCCGTGGGTGATGCGGGTGAGCGGTGCGCTGCTGGTGTTGGTCGGGGTACTGCTCCTCACCGGCGAGTTCACCCGCCTGGCGGGCTGGCTTCAGAGTCTCACGCCGGAGTTCCTCCGCAGCCAGATCTGATCCTCACCGCTCCACATAGTCCACCGCGTAATCCATCACGCACATCTGCCGGTAAATGCGGTGAGCGCCGCAGGCGATCCCCGCCACGCCCCAGTTCGGGTCGAGCAGATTGTCCCGGTGTCCCCGGTCGGGTACGCCGTCGTCCACCAGAAGCTGGATCACCACGTCTCGGGCTGGATTCTCGCCATAGGCGATGTTCTCCGCCACTGCCTGGGTCCAGCGGCCGTAGCGGCTCGCCCGCCCGGCTGGAACACTGTTGTCGGTGCCCCGATGCTCGAAGCCGCCGCTGGGCCCCTGATCCCTGACGTGATCCGCCGCGGCGGCCGCCAGGCCGCGGGACCAGCGGAGCGCCGGCGACGCGTGCCGGACTCTCAGCGTGTTGATCGCCTCGCGCACCGCGCCGGGGCCTTCGTCGGTCCGGAGATAGGGGCGGCCCGGCCGCTCGAGGACCCTCCCCTCGAACCGAGGCAGCATGCGCTCGAGATGCTCGGCATAAGCGGCGGGATCGCGGCGGAGGACATTGGTCTCGGCGTGGATCTGCTGTGCCAGGCGGGACCAGGCGGCCGTATCGGGGTGGCAATCGGTCCTGGCCTCGGGACCCCACAGCGTGACACCTGCCGGCCCCGGGTCTCCGAAACCCGTGAGACACGCGGCCGCCAGGCAGAGCACTCCCACCCTACCCGCCACCTACGCTCTCCTCTTCCAGCTCCTCCTCGAGCTGCTGCCGCCGCAGGAGCTCCCAGTAACGGCCGCCGCGCGCGATCAGATCGGCGTGGACGCCCTGCTCGACGATCCGTCCCTCATCCAGCACCAGAATCCAGTCGGCATCCCGCACCGCGGCCAGCCGGTGGGACACGACGATGCTGGTCCGCCCGCTGAGGGCGCCCCGCAGGGCCGCCAGGATCTTGGCCTCGGTCTGCGCATCCACCGCGCTCAGGGCGTCATCCAGGACGAAGACCGGCGGGTCCTGCGCCAGTGCCCTGGCGATCGCGGCTCGCTGCTTCTGCCCGCCCGAGAGATTGATACCACGCTCGCCCAGCATCGTATCGAACCCGTCCGGCAGCGACGGAAGCGCCTCCGACAGCTGGCTCACCTCGGTCACTCGCTCCAGGCGACCGTCGTCGGGGGAGCCCAGGAGGACGTTCTCGCGCAGCGTCTCTCCGAACAGAAAGGTCTCCTGCGGAACGAAGCCCACCGCGCGACGCAGAGTACCGAGGTCGAGCCGGCGGATGTCGATTCCGTCCAGCCGAACGACTCCTCTGGTGGGATCGTGGGTGCGGACGATCAGGTCCACCAGGGTGGACTTGCCCGACCCGGTCGCGCCCGACGATGGCGAGCGACCGGCCGGGGTCCACCTTGAAGCTGACGTCCTGGAGCACCCAGCCTCGTTCCTGTGTCCCGGGATAGCGGAACCAGACCCCGTCGAGCTCGATGCCGCGTCCGCCCATGGATGGCGGGAGGCCTGTCGGCGAGGCCGGACTGGTGATGGCCGGTTGCTCCCCGAAGAGCTGGTTGATGCGAGCCATCGAGGCCGCGCCTCGCTGCACCAAGTTCACCGCCCACCCCAGGGCGATCATCGGCCAGACCAGCATCGCGAGGTAGACCCCGAACGCCACGAACTCGCCCACCGTCACCTGGCCGGACATGATCAACCGGCCGCCGACATAGAGGACGGTGACCCCGCTGAGCCCGCCCATCACGGTGAGCAATGGGAAGAAGAGACCCTGCACCCGGGCGAGGCTCAGGTTCCGCCGCAGGTATTCCTCGCTGAGCCCCCGGAACTGCGCCGTCTCGGCCGCCTCCTGGCGATAGGCCCGCACTACCCGAACCCCCGACAGGTTCTCGTGCACCTGGCTGGTGAGGTCGCTGAAGTGGGCCTGGATGGCCTGCGATCTGCGGTGCACCAGGCCGCCCAGGGAGATCATGATCACCGGGAGTCCTGCCAGGGGCAGGAAGGCGAGCAGCGTCAGGCGCGGGCTGATGGACACCATCGCAGGTGCAATCAGGAGGGTCCGGATGCTAGTATCCACCAGGTACATGAGCGCCGGCCCGGCCACCATCCGCACCGCCAGAAGGTCGTTGGTCGTGCGGGCCATCACATCGCCGGTCGGGTAGCGGTCGTAGAATTGGGCCGACATCCGCTGAAGATGCTGGTACAGCCGGTCCCGCAGGTCGGTCTCGACTCGCCGGCTGCCGCTGTTGAGCAGCTCGCGCATGCCGAAGCGGGCCACCCCTCCGAGCAGGGCGACGGCCAGAAGCAGGGCCACGGCGATTTGCACTTGGTGGAACGGGTCGTGACGATCGAGCGCGTCGATCCCCTGCTCCAGGAACCTGGGGCCGAGGGCGGCGAAAAAGTTGGAGACGACGACCAGGGCCAGGCCGAGGGCGTAGGTTCGGAGGTAGGGCCTCAGGAAGGGCAGCAGCGACCGCAGCTCGTGCATAGCTTCAATGCAATGTCACCGCCCTGAGAGACCCGGGCAAGTCACACTTTAAGGAGGACCTGATGACGAGAACGCTTCTCACGGTACTGGCTGTCGTGGGCGTGGCGGCGTGCGGTGGTGGTGAGCGCCGGGACGTGGCCACGGCCGACAGTCTGAGCCGCGATCTCCAACTGGCGCCGGTCGACTCCTCGGCTGAGCTGAACGATCAGCCGGCGGCGGTGCCTGCGCCGGCCGCGGAGACACCGGCCCCGGCCCCCAGGCCGAAACCGAACCCGCCGGCGCCCAAGCCGCAGACGGCCCCGGCGCCGGCAGCCGCGCCGGCCCCCGCGCCGGCCCCCGCCGCCGCCTCGCTCGCCGCCGGTACCGCGATCACGGCGACCACCGACGCCGAGATCCGTTCCCGGAATAACAAGGTGGGCGACGAGGTGACCGCGACCGTGGGCAGTGACGTCAAGGACGCCACCGGGCGCACCGTCATTCCGGCGGGCTCCAAGGTGGTGCTCAAGGTCACCGGCATCAAGCCGTCGGACAGCAAAAGCGACACCACCGGGACGCTGACGCTCGATGCGGTCGGCGTCGAGGTGGGTGGGAAGGAGACGCCGATGCTGGCCACGATTTCCGGGATCAAGACCAAGCTCGAGGGTCGCGGCACCGACGCGAACGACGTGGCGAAGGTCGCCGGCGGGACCGCGGCGGGTGCCATCGTAGGACGCGTGCTCGGTGGCAGCAGCAAGGGCGCGGTCATCGGCGGCATCATCGGCGGCGCGGTCGGAACCCAGCGCGCCGTGGAGACCAAGGACCGCGACGTGGTCCTCCCGGCGGGCACCTCGGTGACGGTGACGCTGGACGACAAGCTGGTCGTGAGTTGATCTAGCGGTTCACGCCTCATCCCGAGCGCAGCGAGGGGCCGGTTGACGGTCCTTCGCTGCGCTCGTTCGCTTCAGTACCCCGCGCCGCCTCCCCCCCTCCGCGGATCGCTCACTCCCTGCCAGCCGTCCGGAGTGCGGATGATCGCCTCCACGTCGCCCCAGTGGCCGTCGGCGAGGATGCCATGGCCCCGCGCGCCCAGACTGTCGAGCGTCGCCTCCGTGAAGCCGCCGGCTTCGACCCGGACCGTATCCGGCAGTGCCTGATGGTGCATCCGAGGGGCCGTCACTGCGTCGGGCAGGGGCATCCGGTGATCGATGACGTTTGAGATCACGTGGTAGACCATCGTGATGATCCGCGGCCCACCCGGGGTCCCCACGACCAGGTACAGCCGGCCGGCCGGATCGAGCACGATGCTCGGTGTCATCGCGGAGAGCATCCGCTTGCCTGGTGCGATGGCATTGGCCTCGCCCTGCACCAGGCCGTACAGGTTCGGCTTGCCCGGCGCGGTCGCGAAGTCGTCCATCTCGTCGTTCAGGAGGAACCCTGCGCCCGCCACCGTCACCGCACTCCCGTAACTGTTGTTGAGCGTCGTGGTACAGCTCACGGCGTTGCCTGCGGCATCGACCACCGAGTAATGGGTGGTGGAGGAGCCGCTCGCGGCCCCGGCGTCGAAGCGGGGCGTCGGCGTGGCGCGCTCGCCGATCTGCCCTCGCAACGTCGCCGCGTAGTCCTTGGAAAGCAGCCGATCGATCGGGTTGCGCACATACGCCGGATCCCCCAGGTATCTGTTGCGGTCGCTGAACGCGCGACGCATCGCCTCCGCCTCCCGATGGAGCAGCGCCGGGGTGCCGAAGCGTGGCAGGGGATCGTAGCCCTCCATGATGTTGAGGATCTCTCCCATCGTCACTCCGCCCGAGGACGCGGGAGGCATCGAATAGATCGTGTGGCCTCGGTAGGTGAGCGTGATCGGCTCCCGCCAGATTGCCCGGTACCCGGCCAGGTCGGCGAGGCTGATGAGCCCGCCCCCACGCTCCATTTCGGCCACGATCAGGTTCGCGACCGGGCCCTGGTAGAATCCGGCCGCTCCATTTCTCCGGATCGCGTCGAGCGTCTCGGCGAGATCCGGCTGGGTGAGCCGCGAGCCGGGGGCCGGCGGACGCCCGCCGGGCAGGAAGCTCGTGAGCGAAGCGGGAAACTGGCTGAGGCGGGCGCTGTCGCTCCGGATGGACTCGCTGCGGTACTGGTCCACGACGAATCCGTCGCGAGCCAACCGGATGGCCGGCGCCATGACCGAATCGAACGGCAGCCGTCCGAATCGCTGGTGCGCCGCCGTCAGTCCCGCTGCGGCTCCCGGTACGCCCGCGGCCAGGGCCCCCGTGACGCTGCGCTCGGTTGGCTCGCCGTTCGCATCGAGGTACATGTCACGCGTCGCGCGGCCCGGGGCGGTCTCGCGGTAGTCGAGCGCATGCACCTCGCCCTCGGCGGTGCGGATGACCATGAACCCGCCGCCGCCGATGTTGCCGGCTTCGGGGTGGACCACCGCGAGCGCCAGCCCGACCGCCACTGCCGCGTCCACCGCGTTGCCGCCAGCGCGCAGGATGTCCCGCCCGACCTCGCTCGCCAGCGGATGACCGGAGACCACCATCGCGGCCCGGCCCTGAGTGACCCGCGCCTTGGCGGTGAAGGGCCAGTCCGCGGCGATCCCCGCCGCCGGCGCCGGTGCATCGCCCGCGTGGCCGGCGCAGCCGAAGGAGAGACCGAGAGCGAGCAACAGCGACAACGGGTGGCGGGAGCGCACGCAGACCTCGTCGGCGGGAAGGAAAGGGAGCAGGGAGTTGCCCCGAATGTTCGACGCGGTCTAATTTAGCCCCGGGCTGACGCTTGGAAACCATTATCCTCTTTCCGCGTGGCTGACGACTACCTCGACTCGCGCCTGACCGAGCGGCGCAATCCCCGCAGCTCCACCATCGATACCGCCTCCTCGCTGGAGATCGTCGATCTTATCGGCGCCGAGGATGCCACCGTGCCCGGGGCAGTCGCCCGGGCGCGAGAGGAGATCGCGCGCGTGGTGGATCTGATCGAGGCCGCCTTTCGGGCCGGCGGCCGGCTGGTCTACGTCGGGGCGGGTACCAGCGGAAGGCTCGGCGTGCTGGACGCCGCGGAGTGCCCCCCGACCTTCGGTACTCCGCCGGAGTTGGTGGTCGGCGTCATCGCCGGCGGCTACCCGGCCCTGGTGAAGTCGGTGGAAGGTGCCGAGGACGACGTGAACGCCGGTCTCGGCGAGATGGACGCGCGCCGCATCGGACCGGACGACGTGGTGGTCGGCGTGGCCGCGAGCGGGACCACCCCGTTCGTGCGGGCGGCGCTGTCGCGGGCCCAGACGCTGGGCGCTCGGACGGCGATCGTCTCCTGCTCCGAGCCGCCCAAGCTGCTGCGGGACACCTGCGACGTCTGCATCGTGGTCCCGGTCGGACCCGAGGTCGTCACCGGCTCGACCCGGATGAAGGCGGGGACCGCGACCAAGCTGGTGCTCAACACCCTCACCACCGGCGCCATGATCCGGCTGGGCAAGACCTACGGCAACCTGATGGTGGATGTCCGTGCCTGGAACGACAAGCTGATCGATCGAAGCCAGCGCATCGTCATGGAGAGCACCGGTCTGGGCCGGGACGAGGCCCGGAACGTGATTCAGGCGGCAGACGGCAAGGTGAAGACGGCGATCGTCATGGCCCGGCGCCGGGTGTCCCGCGACGAGGCCGAGCGACTGCTGGAGGAACACATGGGGCGGCTGCGCGACATCGTCGGCGATCCTCCACCCGTGCAGGGCGCGTGAGCGAGCGCCCCACGCTCGGCGTCGGCCTCATGTCGGGCACGTCGCTCGACGGGATGGACGCGGCCCTGGTCCGGCTCGACGGACCGACCCACGCGACGCTGCTCGACTTCGTCACCCGCCCCTACGACGACGCGGAGTGCGCCGAGCTGCGCGCCGCCCTCGACCCCGCCTCTCAGGCTGGCCCCGCCGCGCTGGCGCGACTCCACGTCCGGATCGCCGACTGGGCGGTGGACGCCGTGCAGATCCTGCTTGCCCAGGCACGGACTCCGGCCTCCGAGCTGGCGTTCATCGCGTTCCCCGGCCATACCGTCTGGCACGACCCGCCGGCCGTCAGTTGGCAGCTGGGCGAGCCCGCGATCCTCGCGGAGCGTTTCGGGGTCAAGGTGGTGAGCGGCTTCCGGCCGCGTGACGTGGCTGCGGGAGGGCAGGGCGCGCCGCTGGTACCCATGGCCGATGTGCTGCTCTTCGCCGCCGCCGATCATCCACGGGTCCTGCTCAACCTGGGCGGGATGGCGAACCTCACCTTCGTGCCCCGGCGGGCGCAGGAGGAAGGAGTGGTCGCGTTCGACACCGGCCCCGGCGTCGCCGTCATCGATGGCGTGGCGCGGCTGGTGGACCGGCGGCGCTCCTACGACCGCGACGGGCTCATCGCCGCCCAGGGCCGCGCGAGCGAGGGGGTGCTGGCCGAGCTGCTGGCCGATCCCTTCTTCGCCTCCCCTCCGCCCAAGAGCACCGGCCGCGAGCGGTTCGGCGATCAGTACGCCCGGGCGCTCCACCAGCGCGTCCCCGGCCCCGACGGCGTGGCGACTGCGGTCGAGCTCACCGCCCGGAGCGTGGCCGACGCGGTAGGGCGCTGGATCCCGGGTGATGCCGAGGTCGTCGCGTCAGGGGGCGGCTGCCATCACCCCGGTCTCATGGCGGCGCTGCGCCGGGCCCTGGACGCATTGTCGGGCCGCCACCCGCTCCGCGCCTTCGATGAGCTCTTCTTCCCCGGGGACGCGAAGGAAGCGGTCGCCTTCGCCCTGCTCGGCTATCTCACTCTGCACGGCCAGCCGGGCAACGTCCCGGCCGCCACCGGGGCCGCCGGATCCCGGGTCCTCGGCGCCGTCACTCCAGCATGATGGCGGACGCACTCGAGCCCGGACGGCTGATCCTCCCGGCCCTTCGCGCCGGACCCGGCGGTACGTTCGCCCACGAGGCGGGCACCATCGCCGACGCCCTCGAGCTCGGCGTGGGCGGGTTCATCATCTTCGGCGGCAACACGGAAAGCGTCCGCCGCCTCACGGCCGACCTGCTGCGGCGGGCCGAGCGGCCCATGCTGCTCGCCTCCGATCTCGAGCGCGGCGCGGGCCAGCAGGTGGAAGGGCTCACCGAATTTCCGCCGCCGCTGGCCCTCGCGGCGATGGGAGACCCCGGCGTCGTGCGGTGGGCCGGGGCCGTGACGGCGCAAGAGGCCAGGGCGGTCGGCATCAACTGGGTTTTCGCCCCCGTCGCGGATCTGGACGTGCTTCCGGAAAACCCGATCGTTCAGACTCGCGCGTTCGGTCACGATCCTCAGCGGGTGGCCAGCCTGGTCCGCAACTGGATCGAAGGGTGCCAGGGCGCGGGGGCCATCGCGTGCGCCAAGCACTATCCCGGCCACGGCCGCACCACCGGCGATTCGCACATCACCCTTCCCGCCGTGAATGCGAGCAGGGAGAGTCTGACGGCGAGCGACCTGGTGCCCTTCGTGGCGGCGGCCGAGTGCGGCGTCGCCGCCATGATGACGGCCCACGTCGCCTACCCTGCGCTCGATCCCTCCGGCGTTCCGGCGACCCTTTCCCGCGGTATCCTGGAGGTGCTCCGCGACACCCTCGGCTTCGACGGCCTGGTGGTGACCGACGCCCTCATCATGGACGGAGCGCTGGTGGGCCGGCGCGAGTCCGACGCGGCGGTCGGAGCGCTCCAGTCGGGAGTGGACCTGCTGCTGTATCCCAAGGACCCCAGGCGGGTACGCGACGCCTTGGCGAGCGCGGTGGAGAGCGGAGCCCTGTCCCGCGAGCGAATCACGGAGGCATTGCGCCGCTACACCCGCGCGGTCGCGACCGCGAGTCGCGCGACCCCGCCGGTGCGACGTGGTCCGTTCGACTCGGCGGACGCGCTGGCCGACGCGCTGCTCAGACAGGGCATGCTGCGCGGCGACCCGCCGCGGCTCACCGCCCCGCTCGACCTCGTTGTGGTGGACGACGACCTCGGTGGACCCTACCCGCCGGGTCCGACCGATTACGCGGTCAAGGCCCTGGGCCCGGAGTTGGCGAGCCGTTACACCGGCGGGTCTCGCGTGGTGCTGGTGTTCGCCGAGCCGCGGGCATGGAAGGGGAGGGCGGGGTTCGGCGCTGCGTGCCGTGAGGCGCTCGCGAACTACGCGACCGAGGCCGACCTGATCGTCCTTTTCGGACATCCGAGGCTGGCCGAGCAGCTGCCGAGCGAGGCGCCGGTTCTCCTCGCCTGGCACCGCCAGCGCCTGATGCAGGAGGCGGTAACAAGGTGGATACGGGCTCGGCTCAGTCCTTCGCCGCCGCGTCCTTGATCCAGGGCAGGAGGGCGAAGGCCGGCAGTGCCAGTCCGAACGTCAGCAGGAAATAGGACGCGTATCCCATCCGCTCGGCCAGGAGGCCCGACACCGCGCCTGCGCCGATGCCACCGACCCGGTACAGGGCGGTAAGTAGCGCGAACTGGGTCGCCGCGTAGCTGCGTGACGACAAGGTCATCAGGAACGTCAGGAACGCCGCGGTGCCGAGCCCGGCGGTGAACTGCTCGACGATCGCCGCGGAGTACATCAGCGGCACGGTCGCGCCGGCGACCGCCGCCAGCCAGTACGTCAGGTTGGAGAGCGCCTGCACCAAACCCAGGACCCAGAGCGCCTTGAAGGCCCCGAGGCGCCGGATCACTTCCCCCCCCAGCAACGCTCCTACGATGGACGCGCCGACGCCCAGCGTCGTCTGCACCCAGCCGATCTGCTGGACGGTGTAGCCACTGTCCACCCAGAACGGCTTCACCATGGGCGTCAGGGCCAGATCGCCCAGCTTGAAGCTGAGGACGAAGAGCGCCGCGACCAGGATTCCGGGGCGGGCCAGCAGCTCGCGCAGTGGCTCGATCCACGACTCCTGGGGGTCGTGCTCCCGTCGAGCCTCCGGCATCAGGCTGGTGAGCGCCGCGGTCAGCGCGTACAGCGCTGCGCCGGCCAGGAAGACCGCTGACCACCCCAGCCGGGCGGACGCCGCGACCAGGACCCCGCCCGCCACGATCATGCCGATCCGGTAGCCCATCACCCGTGTGCCATTGGCGGGCCCCAGCTCGTTCCGATCCATGATCTCGATGGTGTACCCGTCCACCGCGATGTCCTGCGTTGCCGACAAGGCCACCAGGGTCAGCAGCAGCACGAAGAAGCCGGGATCCACCGAGCCGCCCAGCGCGAGCAGGACGAGTGCGGTCGCGAGCCCGACCTGGGTCCCGGCGATCCAGCGACGGCGGGTGCCCAGCCGATCCACCGCCGGGGCCCAGAGGAACTTGAGCGCCCAGGGCAACGCCAGCGCGCTCAACAGTCCGATGTGCGTGAGGCTGGCGCCGCTGGAGCGCAGGTAAACCGGGATGAGGTCGTTGAACAGTCCGAACGGAAACCCGGAGGCGAACGAGAGGATGACGATCCACCCGAGCCGGCTTCGCAGCGGCGCGGCCATGGCGGGGTCGGACCTCTCCCGCTCGGCGACGGTCACGCGTGCGTCAGAGGAGAGCGGTCAGGATCAGGGCGATCACCATGATCAACCCGGCGACGATGAGCAGATCCCTGGGGCGACTCCCCAGGCCCGGCGGTTCGGCTGCCGCCGTGGTCGGGATCGGGGACGGTGGGACCGGCCCTCTACCGGTGCGGTCTCCGCGACATCGTCATCGGGGACGTGGTAGACCTGGTAGCCCGCGCCGTCGGCCGAATCCGGCTCCGGCAGGCCCTCGCCATCGAACCTCGCCGCCACGACGGTCACGTTGTCCGGCCCGCCTCGCTCATTCGCCAGGTCGATCAGCGCGCTGCAGAACGAGGCCAGGTCCTGACTGTCGGCCGCCATGTGCGCGAACTCCTCCCGCTTCACCACGCCGGAGAGGCCGTCGGAACAGAGGATGAGCGTGTCTCCCCGCCGGAGCCGTTGACGGCTCAGGTCCACCTTGACCCGTGGATCCGGCCCCAGCGCCTGGAGAATGATGTTCCGGCGCTCGCTCTGCTCCGCCTCCTCCTCCGTCAGCTCGCCGGCGTCCACCAGCCGCTGGGTGAGCGACTGGTCGCGCGTGAGCTGAAAGGTCGCCCCGTTGCGGATCAGGTAGCCCCGGCTGTCACCGATCTGGGTGAGGTACAGCTCGTCCCCGAAGATGCCGGCGGCGGTGACCGTGGTGCCCATGCCCCGGACGTCGGGATGCTCCCGGGCATAGGCGTAGATCTGCTGGTTCGCCAGCTCCACCGCCTCCTTCATGCGGAACGCGAAGCGGGTGGCGGAGACCTCGGGATCCTCGGCCCAGGCAGTGGAGAGATGGTGGTAGATGATGTCGGTGGCCATGGCGCTGGCCACCTCGCCCGCCGCGGCGCCGCCCATGCCGTCGGCCACCATGAAGAGCGAGCCGCGCGGCCCCACCTCGTGGTCGCGAACGTCCGGCTGCAGGCTGGCATTGCCGCTGCTGAGATCGGCGACGAGGAAGGTGTCCTCGTTGTGCTCGCGGGTGAGACCCAGGTCGGTCTTGCCGAAGACGGACACGCGGACCGGTGCACTGGTCACACGTCCTCCAGCGGAGAGCGACACCTCTCGAGACCGTCTGCGGGGGTGTGGCTGGAGACGGCGAGAGTCACTCGGGTGAGGCCCTCCAAAGTTCTCTTTGGTTGCGAGGTGTCCCGAATCTATGGACAGGTCGGGAGAGCGTCAACTTCCGCATGGCCTAAGTCATAGCGAATGTGTATTTTGCAACCATGGTTTTGGTTCGTTGTTCCGGCGCGCTCGCCCTGCTGCTGGGGCTGGCGGCGTGCGCCCGCTCCGCCGTCTCCCCGACCGCAGCTCCCCCGGACACCCGCATCCGCTCGGATACCCCTATCACCGACTCGACGGAGCTCACCTCCGCCGCCCTTCCCGACGTGCCGGCGGTGCATGGCCCCCTCGCGATCAGGGTGGTGTATCCTCCGGCCGGCGCGGTGGTCCGTGCCAGTGACTCGAGCTTTCTCCTGGGCTCGGTCGGAGACGGATCGGCTCAGCTCACGATCAACCAGTCTCCCGTGCGCGTCTGGCCCAACGGGGCATGGCTCGCGTGGATTCCGCTCCCGCCGGACTCACTCATGCAGTTTCGCATCGCGGCGCGTACCGCCACCGACTCTTCGGTGCTCGAGTACGCGCTGCGCCGGGGTGGCTGGGCCCCTCTGCCGTCACCCGGACTGTGGCTCGATTCGGCTTCGCTGGCTCCCAGGGGCCGGGTGTGGTGGCCGGCCGGAGAATTCCTGACGCTCACCGCCCGAGCGAGCGAGGGCGCCGAAGTCCGCCTCCGCCTCCCCGACGGGACGGTGGTGCCTCTGCTCCCCACGTCACGCCTGGAGGAGATTCCAGAGGGCATCCGCGCCTTTGAGCGCGACACCGCGAAACTGGTGTCCCGGCCACGCGGGACCGCTACGTCGGCGTCCTGCGCGGCCGCTCGGTAGGACCCAGCCCCGGTCCGGTGCTGCCGACGCCGTGGAGTCCGCCCGTGGCGGTGGGAATGCTGCCGGATTCCGTGGTGTGGGGTGTGGCGGAGGCCATCCGTGGCGCCGACACCGTCCGGGCGCGCTGGCCGCTGCAGGTCGGGCTGCTCGACACGCTGCCGGTCATCGCCGAGCTCGACGACGACACCGCCGGGACCGGCGACACGGACCGCCTCACCCCGGGTCGCGCCGTGCCGGGCGGCACGTACCACTGGTTCCTCCCCACCGGCACCCGGGTGCGGCTGAGCGGGCGGTTCGGCGACGACCTCAGGGTGCGCCTGGCGCCGGAGTCGGAGGCGTGGATCGCCGCGGCGGAGGCGCGCCCCGTCCTCGGGCCCACGGCGATGCCGGCGGTAGTGGGATCGGTCCGGCTGACGCCCCTGAAGGACCGGGTGCGAATGCGGGTGCCGCTGAGTCAGCGGATCCCCTTCAAGGTGACCGAGACCGACCGGGGCCTCACGCTGCGCCTCTACGATGCCCGGGGCGACGTCAACTGGATCCAGTACGGCGGGCGCGACACTCTGATCCGGCGCGTGGCCTGGGCCCAGGACACCCGCGACGAGGTCACACTGACGCTCGAGCTCACCCAAGATCTCTGGGGCTATCATGCGGGCTGGGAACGGGGTGATCTGATCCTCGATGTGCGCCGGCCCCCGGCGCTGGACCGCGGCGGCTCGTTGAAGGGCCGATTCATCGCGGTCGACCCGGGCCATCCGCCCGGGGGCGCGACCGGCCCCACCGGTCTTCGCGAGGCGGAGGCGAACCTCGGGATCGGCCTGGAGCTGAAGCGCCTGCTCGAGCAGGAGGGCGCGCGGGTGTTCATGACCCGAGCCGCGGACGTGCCGCTGGAGCTCTGGCCCCGGGTCGATCTGGCGGAACGTGCCGGAGCCGAGCTGCTGGTCTCGATTCACAACAACGCGCTCCCCGACGGAGTCAACCCGCTCACGAACAACGGGACCAGCGTGTACTACAACCAGCCGCGAAGCGCGCCGCTCGCCCAGGCGGTGCAGGCAGCGCTGGTCCGCCGGCTGGGGGTCCGTGACCTGGGGATCGGCCGGGGCGATCTGGCGATGGTGCGGACCACCTGGATGCCATCGATCCTGACCGAGGGGCTGTTCGTGATCGTCCCCGAGCAGGAGGCGGCGCTGCGCTCGCCCCGCGGCCAGCGGCTGTACGCCGAAGCGGTGGTCGAGGGCATTCGTCGCTTCTTGCGCCGAGCGGGCCCTCGAGTCCTAGGCCCGCGGTGTGGGCCGGGGGCGGGCCGGGGCGTCTCCTACATCGAATCGGCAACCCTCCGTCGTGCTTCAGGATGAGTCGGAAATGACGATCCCGCAGATGCTCACCTCGCTGGCCTTTCCCACCGCGAATCGCGGAGCCGGTTTCCGACCGCGACATCTGGTCGCGGCGTTGGCCGTCGCCCTGGCGGCCGCGCCGGCGCTCCGGGCGCAGGAGCCGGCCGATCGCGCCGAACTGGAGCGGTTCCGCGACTCGATCGCCGCCACCGCGGATTCGTCCGGGCTGCTGGCGCTCGAGAAGCGCCTCATCGATCAGGCGAAAGCCGACCGCAGCAACGCGATGACCCATCTCCGGCTGGGGTTCCTCTCGCTCCGGCTCGGCGACCTGGGCGGGCAGTCGCACTATGAGGACGCGGCCTCCGAGTTCCAGTGGGCCATAGACCTGCAGCCGACCTGGCCCTATGGCTGGTACGGGATGGGGTTCGCCGAATACGGCGTCGGCGACTCCCAGATCTCCTTCGTCACCGGCATCAAGACGATGCTGGGCAAGGACGCGCTCACCCGCTCGGCCATGGCCTTCGCCAAGTCGGCCGAGGTGGATCCCGGGCTTCGACCGCGGCCTCGTCGACCTCGCCAACACCGCCCTGCGCCAGCGGGTCAACATCAAGCTCGGCGTCGCCCTGGAGGCGCTGCGCCGGGCCGCCTCGACGGAGGCGTCCACCCATCCCGAGGTATTGCTGGCCCGCGGCCGGGTCGAGCGAGAGGTCGGGCGACGGCGACTCGGCGCTCGCCGCCTTTCAGGGATACCTGGACAAGGGAAACCATCGGAGTCTGGGGCTGCTGGAGGTGTCGCGAACCCTGTTCCTTCTGGGACGGTTCGACGGGGTCGCCCCCTACTTCGAGGGCGCCGCCTCGATGATTCCGTCACGGTAGCGGGCTACCGGGGCGATCTCGCGACGATCGCGTCGGACAGCGTGCTGGGAGAATTCGACCGCGGTTGCCGGCCAGCGGCGGGCGGACTACCTGAAGCGGTACTGGAGCGAGCGCGACCACGTCGAGCTTCGGGCCGAAGGCGAGCGGCTTGCGGGAGCACTATCGCCGCCTCTTCTACGCCCGCAAGAACTTCCAGCTCACCTCACTCAACCGCCACTACGACATCGTCGAGCGATACCGGTCCGGCAGCCGCGACTTCGACGACCGGGGCATCATCTATATCCGCCACGGCGAGCCGAGCAGCCGGGCGAGCTACGCGGCGCCCGGCCTCGAGCCCAACGAGTCGTGGCGCTACAGCCGCCCGACGGCGACATGATCTTCCACTTCATGGCGCGGGAAGACGTGCAGGACTTCAAGCTGGTCGAGAGCCTGTTCGACGTGCTCGGATTCAGCAGCGCCCTGGCGCTTCGCGGCGGGCTGGCCGGGTCGGAGGGCGACCCCATGGCGCAGCAGCTCCTCCTGTCCCGGGAGCAGCTCGCCCCGATCTACGGCCGCCTCCAGGCCGCGGGCCGGATCAGCACCGGCCGATACCAGACCGAGGAGCGGCAGGTCGGGCAGGAAAGCATCGCCGTCGGCACCACCAGCGACAGCTACGAGCTGCGCTTTCCGGAAGAGCTGAAGGTCAACTCCGAGGTGCTGGCCGTCGGCCGCGATTCCAACGGGACCCAGGTCCAGATCGCCTATGCCGTCGCGGGCTCCACGCTGGAGCCGGTCATGGTGACCCGCGGGTATCTCTATTCGATCCGGGTGCGGTTCGTGGCCACCGACCGGTTCGGCCGTGTGGCGGCCTCACTCGACAGCACCCGCCACTTCGTGGCGCCGGCCCCGGTTCCGGACGGTGAGCACCTGGTGGGCCGAGTGTCGGTCCCGGTCCCGACGGGCCGATTCACCTATCGCCTCGCCATCCAGCAAGGCGAGGAGACGGGCACGCTCCTGCCGCGCGACACGCTCCGGGTGGGGAAGCCCACTGCAACCGCGCTGGCGCTCAGCGACCTCGTGCTCGGCAGCCGGAATACCAACCTGTTCTGGCAACGCACTCCGCAGGATACCGTGGTCTTCAACCCGCTCCGGACCTTCAAGCGGCAAGGGGACATGGAGCTGTATTACGAGGTCGAGGGGCTGAGCGCCGGCACCGAGTATACGGTGCGCATCGCGGTGAAGAAGCAAGGTGGAGGCGGCGGACTCCTGAAGAAGGTGTTCGGCGGGGGCTCGGCGCAGATCAGCCTCAAGTTCGAGGAGAGGGCGTCCTTCCCGGTCACCAGCACCAGCCGCAGCCTCAAGCTGGACAAGCTCAAGCCGGGGAGCTACACCCTCGAGGTCTCGGTGGAGGACGAGCAGGGCCGGTCGGACAAGCGGATGCAGCCGTTCCAGGTGGTGCAGGAGTAGCCGCGGCCCTGCTCCCTTAGAGCGGCCACGCCCCTAGAGCGGCCACGTCCCCGGCCGCTCGTGGGTCAGCACCAGCAGCGGCTGCACCAGCGTCTCGGCCTCTCACCAGGGCCTCGACCTGTACCAGATGCTGGGTGACTCCGGCGCTGGTGTCGAAGGTCGAGATGTGCATCACCAGGGAGGACAATGGGCGCTGCTCCGCGCCGGGCTTGTCGGCGTCGGTAGACTCGATCGCCTCGCCCGCGCCGAAGGTGATTCTCGCGTGCCCGAAGAGCCAGAGGGGCAAGCCGTCCAGGCCCTTGAGCAGGTGCTCGCTCAGTGCCAGGCTCTCCCCCTGAAGCGTGATCACCCCGAGCGTGGGGCGCTCGTTATGCCGCCGCGAGTGGACCACGAAGCCGTAGTTGAACCCCGGTTCCTGGCCGGCCGCGCGGCGCAGCGCGGCACGTAGTTTCTGCTGGCTGAAGGCGATCGTGTGGTACGGGACCACGGTGACTCTCCGGATTGGGCGAGGGATCGGGTGCGAATCGTTGCACGGGGCGTGCCATATGCCCCAGAGGGTGAGTCGACGGGACGACAGGCCGGAATTTCATAGGAGAGACCGGCTTGCCGCGCATCCAGGCGGTCCGCCGTAGCGCCGGACCGGTGCCACGTCTTCTGCATTTCGTCTCGCACAACGCCACGCCCGATTCCGCTTGACTCCCCCCGGTGGGTCGGTAGACTTCCGCCCATGTTCTGCTCCCGTTGCGGCAGCGAAATCACCGGAAAATCGAAGTTCTGTCCCTCCTGCGGTCTCGACCTGATGGCCACCACACCGGTCCACGCCATCGCCACCGGGGGCCTGGAAGAGACCGATCTGGTTCGCGAGGCCCTGGCGGCCGAATACGAGATCATCGAGGAGCTGGGGCGGGGCGGGATGGCGATCGTCTACCGGGCGCGCGACCGCCACCTCGAGCGCGAGGTGGCGATCAAGGTCCTGCCGTTCTCCCTGGCCTTCGACTCGGAGTTCGTCGAGCGATTCCAGCGCGAGGCGCGCACCGCGGCGCAGCTGGAGCACCCCAACATCATCCCGATCTACCGGGTCGGCCGGTCCGGGCGGGTCATCTACTTCATCATGAAGTTTCTTCGGGGCGGGTCGGTCGCCACCGTCCTGGGCGAGCGGCGAAGGCTCCTGCCGCCGGAGATCCGCCGGCTGCTGCTCGAGGCCGGCAGCGCGCTGGGCTACGCCGCGCAGCGCGGCATCGTCCACCGCGACATCAAGCCCGACAACATCATGTTCGACGAGTTCGGGCAGTGCGTCCTCACCGACTTCGGAATCGCCAAGGCCGCCTCCGGACAACGGCTCACCGGCACCGGGATGTCCATCGGGACGCCGCACTACATGAGCCCCGAGCAGGCCCGGGCCCAGGCCATCGACGGCCGCAGCGACATCTACAGCCTGGGCGATCGTCGCCTACCAGGCCCTGGCGGGCACGGTGCCCTACGACGGGGAGGACAGCTTCTCGATCGGCTACAAGCACATCACCGAGCCGATACCGACTCCTCAGCTCATCACGGCCGACGAGCGGCGCCTGTTCGAGGTCATCAAGCGGATGCTCATGAAGGATCCGGCGGACCGCTTCCAGAGCTGCGAAGAGCTGGTGGCGTCGCTCCAGGGCCAGCCGATCGCGGCGGCGGGCAGCGTGCGCGCTTCGGTCGTCGGTGGCCACGGCGGGCGTCGGCGCGGGCCCCGGTCCCACCATGCCGAGCCCGGCGCTCGGCGGGCCGGCGCTGATCGTGAGCCAGCCGACGGCCCCGATCGACTCGCCGCTCGGTGAACCGGCGGATGACGCCGAGAGAACGGCGGGACAACCCTCGCCGGGTGGCCGACCGCTCCGTGGCGATGCGGCGCACCGGCTCCGGGCTCGGCTGGCTGTGGATGGTGCTCGCGATCGCCGGCGGGCTGGGTGGCGCCGCCTACTACTACAGCCGGCGAGGCTTCGCGCCGTTCGCCGCGGCGGCCGCCGCCGATTCCGCCGATGCGGCCGCGGCAGCCGCCGCCGCCGACAGCCTCCGTGCGGCGGACAGCCGCCGTACGACGGACAGCCTCCGTGCGGCCGTGGCGGCAGCCGATTCCGCCAGGTCGAAGTCCGCCGGCGCCGCCACCGGTGGCCGCGGGGCCCGCGGCTGCGCCCAAACCGGCGCGGCGTTCCTCGCCCGCGTCCCGCGCGCGGTGCCCCCGCGCTCCGTCCTCCGGCGACAGTGGCGGTGTCCGCCTGGTCGGACTTCCGCGAGGCTCCACGGTCCTGATCGACGAGCGGGCCGTGGTCGATCCGACGACCCTGCTTTCCGCCGGCCCGCATGTGCTGGCCGTCTCTGCCCCGCGGTTCAATTTCTTCACCGACACCATCGTGATCCGGGCGGGCGATACCCTGGAGCTGACCCCCGCGCTCCAGCCTCTCGGGGTTCCCGCTCGTGTGGAGCCCGCTTCCCCGCCACGGCCCCAGGCCAGCAGCCGACGGGTCCGCCCGCTGCGCACCGGGCACGGGCTACAACGCGGACGGTTCCTGCTTCGACGAGCGGCCCAAGCCGGTGAACCCGCCGTTCGTGCCGCCGCCGGAGGGCATGACCGGCTCCCCGCGGCCATCGCTGCTGTGGGTCAAGGTCTCGGCCGACGGGCGGACCCTGGACCTCAAGCGTCTGCGCCCCTCCAACGATTCGACATTCGAGCGCGCCGCCCGCGATTTTGCCTGGACCGTCACCTGGCATCCGGCGCTGAAGGGCGGGGCGCCGGTCGAGGCCTGGACCCAGATGCTCTTCCCCCTCCAGCCGCAATAGATCCCACTGGCCGCCATCCATCCCACCGCGTTCATCGCGTCGACCGCCGCCGTCATGGGGGACGTGACCCTGGGGGCGGAATCGAGCGTCTGGTACGGCGCCGTGCTCCGGGCCGACATGGCGCCGATCGTGATCGGGTCGCAGACCAATCTGCAGGACGGCACCGTCGTCCACGTGGACGAGGGCGTGCCATGCCACGTCGGCTCGCGGGTGGGAGTGGGGCACCGGGTGATCCTGCACGGCTGCCTGGTGGAGGACGACTGCCTGGTCGGCATGGGGAGCGTCCTCCTCAACCGGGTCAGCATTGGTGCCGGGAGCGTGGTCGCGGCGGGCGCGGTGCTCCCCGAGGGCATGCAGGTGCCGCCCGGCTCCCTGGTTATCGGGGTTCCGGCGCGGGTCGTGCGTCCGGTGGACGAGCGACTGACCCGGCGGATCGCGGAGACCTGGGCCCACTACGTGGGGCAGGCGCGGGCCCACCGAGCTGGCCGATTTCCGCTCCAGCGGCCCGGGGCGTAAGGCCGTCGGCCCGATCCACATTCGTCCACTTTTTCCACACCACGCACAAGCTCGGAAATCCGATTACTTTTGTGATGTGGGAATCAGGATCGCACGCAAGGACGCGGCTTTTTGGCACTATTGTGCCCCATGACCCCTTGGCCTAGCTTGGCCTTCCGCTGTTCGCGGAAGGTGAAGGAGTGAACGCCGGGTCGCCGCTCCACTCTCGTCTCATCCATCTCGTAAGCGGGGAGCATCATGAAATCGTCCACCCCACGGGACGCGGTTCAGCTATCGCCCAACGCCGTCACGGTACTGGAGAAGCGGTACCTGGTGAAGGACGACGGCGGGAGGCCGGTGGAGACACCGAGCGACCTGTTCTGGCGGGTGGCGCGCACCGCCGCGGAGGCCGATCGCAAGTATGGGGCGACGGACGAAGACGGTGGAGCAGGTGGCGCAGGACTTCTACGACATGATGGCCGGCCGGCTCTTCATGCCCAACTCGCCCACCCTGATGAACGCCGGCCGGCCGCTGGGGCAGCTCTCCGCCTGCTTCGTGCTGCCGGTGGACGACGCGCTCTCCAACGGCAAGAGCGGGATCTACGACACGCTGCGGGCCATGGCGCTGGTGCACCAGTCGGGCGGCGGCACCGGATTCAGCTTCTCCCGGCTCCGGCCCAAGAACGACATCGTCCGGTCCACCATGGGCGTGGCCTCGGGCCCGGTGTCGTTCATGAGCCTGTTCGACGCCTCCACCGACGTGGTCAAGCAGGGCGGGACCCGGCGCGGCGCCAACATGGGCATCCTGCGAGTGGACCATCCGGACATCATGGAGTTCGTCACCTGCAAGGACGACACCAGCAAGATCACCAACTTCAACATCTCGGTCGCGGTCACCGACGCCTTCATGGCGGCGGTCGAGGCCGACGCGCCGTACGACCTGATCCATCCCAAGACCGGCGCCGTGACCGGCCAGCGCCAGGCGCGGGAGGTGTGGCAGCGGATCATCCACGGTGCCTGGAAGACCGGCGAGCCGGGCGTGTTCTTCGTCGACAAGGCCAACTACTACAATCCGGTCCCCCAGCTCGGCAGCTACGAGGCGACCAATCCCTGCGGCGAGCAGCCCCTCCTCCCCTACGACGTCTGCAACCTCGGCTCGATCAACCTCGGCGCGTTCGTGAAGAACGGCGCGATCGACTGGGACGGCCTGCGCCGGGTGGTCCACGTCTCCACCCACTTCCTGGAGAACGTGATCGACGCCAACCAGTACCCGCTGGACGAGATCACCGACCTGGCCCAGCACATCCGTCGCATCGGGCTCGGCGTCATGGGGCTGGCCGACCTCTTCGTCCGGCTGGGCGTCCCCTACGACTCCGACGAGGGCGTGGAGCTGGGCCGCAAGCTCCAGCAGTTCGTGGATCAGGAGGCCAAGATCGAGTCGGAGCGGCTGGCGGAGATCCGGGGTGTCTTTCCCGCGTGGGAGCAGAGCATCTGGGGTCCGGACGACAGCGCCGCCCGCGGGCCCCAGGGCGAGCGCATCCGCCCCATGCGCCGGCTCCGTAACTGCAACGTCACCACCGTCGCGCCGACCGGGACCATCTCGATCATCGCCAACTGCAGCTCCGGGATCGAGCCGCTGTTCGCGGTGGCGTTCATGCGCAACCAGGCCGGCGTGCTGATGCCGGACGTGAACGAGGACTTCGTCGCCATCGCCCGGCGGGAGGGCTGGTACTCCGAGGATCTGATGCGGCGGATCGCGGAGGCGGGGCACATCCAGTTCGCCGAGGTGCCGGAGCAGTGGCGGCGAGTGTTCGTGACGGCGAACCACATCAAGCCGGAGTGGCACATCCGGATGCAGGCGGCGTTCCAGGAGTACAACGACTCGGCGATCAGCAAGACCTGCAACTTCGCCAACGACGCCACCGAGGAGTACGTCGAGGAGATCTACCGGCTGGCCTACCGCCTCGACTGCAAGGGCGTGACCGTCTATCGTGACGGCAGCCGAGACATGCAGGTGCTCTCCACCGGCAGCACGGCGAAGAAGGTGCAGGAGCAGGCCACGTCGAGCGGCAAGGCCGAGGCGCGGGCCGACCTGGTGGCGGGACAGGCGGCGGCCAGCCGGGCGCACGCCGACCTCCACGGCGAGCTGGCGGAGGTGCGGGCGGAGAACCAGCGGCTCAGGAAGGCGGTGCAGGACCTCGAGGCGGAGAACCTCCAGCGGCGGCAGAAGCGCTCGCGGCCGGAGACCCTGCGCGGCACCACTCGGCGGATCGAGACCCCGCTCGGCACCCTGTACGTGAACATCACCGAGGACGAGCGGGGACAGCCGTTCGAAGTGTTCATGAGCCTGGGCAAGGCGGGCGGGGCGCTGATGGCGGACGTCGAGGCGCTGGGCCGGCTGATCAGCCTGGCGCTGCGCTCCGGCATCCCGATGCGCGAGGTCTACCGCCAGCTACGGGGCATCAGCTCGGACAAGGTCATCGGCCTGGGGCCGAACAAGGTGCTCTCGGTGCCCGACGCGGTCGGCATCGCGATCGAGCGGTGGATGCTGGAGAAGCAGGGGATCCAGCAGGAGCTGCTCCCGGGCTCGGCGGCATCGGCGGGGGCCCCGGTGGTGGAGATCGCGCCGGTGGTCGCCGGGGCGCCGCACGGTGGGAGCGGAAGGAAGTGGGGGGGAGCAGATCATGTTCGGGGGGATGCAGGAGACGTTGTCGGGGGCGTGTCCCGATTGCGGGTCGCAGCTGGAGTATGCCGAGGGGTGCGTAAAGTGCCACGTCTGTGGGTACAGCGAATGCGGGTGACAGGGTAGCTCGGGTAGGAGGCTCGCCCCATTCGATGCCCCTTCGGCACGACTGGTAGAGAGCGGCACGGCCCGCACGCCTGACGCAGGTGTGCGGGCCTTCTTCTGGGTATACTCATCGGCAGACTCGACAGGATTGCACCATGACCCTCAAGCCTTCGATCTGGCACCCGATCGCCATCGCGCTGAGCGCCATCAACCTGGCGGCAGGCGGCTTCGCGGCTGGATTAACCGAGCCGTTGCACGCCGCGGTTCACGCGGGGCTCGCCTTGGCGTTCGGGTTGTGGGCCCGGCGCCTGCGGCAGGGTTCCGCGGGAGACGAGGATCGGGAGGGGCTCGAAGCGCTCATGGTCGAGGTGGGCGACTTGCGGCAGGAGCTGGGCGAGGCGCAGGAGCGCCTGGACTTCGCCGAACGGCTGCTGGCGCAGCGACCGGAAGCGCGGCGAATGGGCCCGGAGCAGTAGCCCGACGGGGAATTGGCCGCCATGTCAGGCACGGTACTGGACGCCATCGGCAACACGCCGGTCGCGGCACTGCGCAAAGTCGTTCCGCCCGGCTGCGCCCGCATCGTGGCGAAGTTGGAGTGGGGAAATCCGACGGGGAGCATGAAGGACCGGATGGCCCGTGCGGCGATCGAGGCGGCCGAGGGCGACGGACGCCTGCCGCCGGGTGGCACCGTCGTCGAGGCCACCATGGGCACGACCGGCATATCCCTGGCGCTGGTGTGCGCCGCCAAGGGGTATGGGCTACACATCGTGTTCTCCGATGCCTTCAGCGACGAGAAACGCCGTACCATGCAAGCCTTCGGTGCGACGGTCGAGGAAGTGCCCAGCGAGGATGGGCACATCACGGAAGCGCTCGTCAAGACCATGCTTGCCAGGGCACGCGGGCTGAGCGCCAGGCCGAACCACTGGTGGTGTGATCAACTCAACAACCGTGACGCGATCAATGGCTACCTCCCGATGGGGGAGGAGATCTGGATGCAGACCGGCGGCCGAGTCGATGCCCTGGTGCACGCGGTCAGTACCGGCCACTCGATTCTCGGTGTCGGGCGCGGCCTGCGCCGGCACCAACCGACCTTGCACGTCGCAGCCGTAGAGCCGGCGGAGTCGGCCGTCTTGTCCGGACAGGCGAGCGGCGCACACAAGATCGAAGGCATCGGCGTCGGCTTTGTCCCGCCGCTCTGGGAGCCCGATGAAGTCGACGAGATCCTGACCGTGACGACCGAGGACGCCAAGGCCATGACACGGCGACTCGCCAGTGAGGAAGGTCTCTTCGCCGGCACGTCATCGGGAGCGAACGTCGTGGCCGCCATCCGGCTAGGTCGGCGTCTCGGCCCCGGCGCCACGGTGGCGACCATTCTGGTGGATTCGGGACTGCGTTACCTCAGCACCGACGTGTTCCCAGCGCGCTGACCGGGTGGAGGCGTCCGCCGCCCGCGTCGCTTCGACCCCGGTGAACGACCCCGACCCTCCCTCGAAGTCGAACAGCGTCTCGAACCGCCGCGCCAGCGCCCGCTCTCCCTCCACGACCAGGAGCCCCTGCCGCAGCACGTCCGCCAGCCCGGCGTCCTCCAGCTTCATCGGGCAGATGCTGAAGGTCACCGTCAGCTACCTGCCGCCGCCGGCCGGCGTGCCCTCGGTGCTGTTCTGGGGTGATCCGGGCGTGGTGCGCGAACGTCTCGGCGCCGGAGCGCGAGAGCTGCGCTTCGAGCGGCACCCGATGGTGCTCGCGTTCCCCTTCGGCCCCGAGGAAACGGTGCGGTACTTCCGGAGCTGGTACGGGCCCACCGTCCGCGCCTTCGCCGCGCTGGACGAAGTGCGACAGCGCGCGCTCCTCGCCGATCTCACGCGGCTCTGGACCGAGCACAATACCGCCGGGTCGGACACCACGCGGGTCGAGTCGGAGTTCCTCGAGGTGGTCGCGGTCCGCGCCTGACACCCGCCGGCGAAGCGCGGCGGCCTCGCCCCCTTACTGCCGCGTCGCCACTCGCGACGAGGTGCAGGGTCCCTCAGGCGTGCGCGAGATGCCGCCGGATCGCTCGGGCGAGGTCCGCGCCGGCAAAAGGCTTGCGGAGGAATTGCTCGTGGGGGCCAAGTAATCCCTGGCGCACCAGCTCGTCGTCGGTGTATCCCGAGATATACAGCACCCGGAGCCCCGTGTGCAGCGGCACGAGCCGCTCGACCAGCTCACGCCCGCTCATCCCCGGCATCACCATATCGGTCACCAGCAGCGCGATGCTCTCCGCGTTCCGCCGATAGAGCTCGACCGCCTCGTCTCCGCTGGCCGCCTCGAGCACGGTGTAGCCCTGGCGCTCGAGTAATCGCCGGGTGGCACGCCGCACGCCGCTGTCGTCGTCGACCAGCAGCAGTGTCTCGGTCCCACCCGGGAGCGCGAGCGGTCGGGCTGGCTCCCGGGTTGGCGCTTCCTCCGGGGTGAGCCGGGGCAGGTAGACGATGAACGTGGTCGAGACCCCCGCCACGCTGTCGACGATCAGGTGCCCGCCGCTCTGGTGCACGATGCCATACGCGGTCGGGAGCCCCAGCCCCGTACCCTCGACCCCCTTGGTGGTGAAGAACGGCTCGAATATGCGCTCCAACACCTCGGGCGCCATCCCGATGCCGGTGTCCCGCACCCGAATGGTCACGTACTTCCCCGGCGCGATGCTGCCGTGTCGGTGGGTGATGCGTTGCGCCACACTGGTAGCCCGAACGGCGACCTCGAGGCTCCCGCCGTAAGGCATCGCATCACGGGCGTTGACGGCGAGGTTGAGGAGCACCTGTTCGATTTGTATCGGATCGGCGAACACCAGCGCCGGCTCCGGCGAGGTCTCGACCCGCATCCGGACCGATTTCGGCATCAGGCGGTCCATGAGCCGTTCGATGCTCTGGACCACGGTGTTCACGTCGAGTTGGAGAGCCGCCATCGGCTGGCGCCGGGAAAAGGCGAGGAGCTGGGCCGTGAGTTGCCCGGCCCGATCGGCCGCTCCAACGATCTCCTCCAGGTCCTCCCGTTCGTCCGCCTCCTCGCCGCGGTCCGCCATCAACAGCTCGGCCGACTGACGGATGATCGTCAGGAGGTTGTTGAAGTCGTGGGCTATGCCGCCGGCCAGCCGGCCCACCGCCTCCATCTTTCCCGCCTGGCGGAGCTGGGCCTCGAGCTGGCGCCGCCCGGTGATGTCCTCGTTCACGATTATGGCGCCTCGCGTCTCCCCCTCCTCCCCTTTGCGCAGTGGTATGGCGGAGTTGAGGATCGTCTTCCTGGACCCGTCGAAGCATTGGATATCGATCAGCTCGCCGATCGAGGTCTCTCCCTTGAGGATCGCCCGGGCCCCGGCCCACTCCTCCGGCTGGATCGGCACCCCGGTCTCGGTCCACCAGGCCTTGTATTCGTTGAACTGTTCGAGACCGACGTACTTCGCTCCCGCCCAGATGCTCTGCGCGGATCGATTGCCGTAGTTGATGGTCCCCTGTTCATCCATGATCCACACGCCCACCGGGAGGGCCTCCAGCACCTGTTGCAGCAGCGCCCGATGGGTCCGCAGCTCCGCCACGGCCCGGCGGCGCTCGGTGATGTCCTGGATCTGAGCGATGAAGAGCCGAGGCTCGCCGTCGATCCCTCTGACCACGGAACCATTGAGTTGGACCCAGACCACCTGGCCGTTTTTGCGCAGGTAGCGCTTGTCCATCGTGTAGGTGGTAAGCTCGCCGGAGAGTAGCCGCTTGGTATACGCCAGGTCCGCTTCCAGGTCCTCCGGGTGAGTGATGCTCTGAAAGTCTCGCACCAACAGCTCCTGGGACTCGTAGCCGACGATATCGCAGAGCGCCCGGTTCACCCTGAGAAAGCGCCCATCGATACCGACCAGGGCCATCCCGATGGGTGCGTAATCGAACGCCTGGCGGAACCGCTCGTCGCTCTCCCGCAGCGCGGCCGCTGCCGAGTCGGGGGCCCGTTGCCGGAGACGCCTGCGTCGCCGTCCGAGCTCCAGGAGCCCCAGGGCCGCCACTCCCGCGAGGGCGAGGGCCACGTACGAGACGGAGACCTGCGACAGGGCGGACAGGAGTGTCATCATGCTCGCTGGTGAGAGGTCGACGGGAGGGAAGGCCGGAGGAAGCCATCAGGCCCTTCAGCGTAGCCCTGACAGGCTGAAGTCTGTGTGAAGATACGCTGAAGCCAGGACCGGCGCATGAAGGCTGAAGCGCGGGGGGGGGTGGGCTCCGGTGGGCGAACCACGGGGCCTCCGCGTGAAGAAAGGCTCACCCAGGGCTCACGAAGGCTTAACCCGCGGGAACTAGACTGGCTGGGGTAGCGGAGTGGTTCGCCGAAAGACGATGTCACCGCAGCTCGGTGAGAGGAACCGACATGACCGCCGCCAGCCGTTGGACCTTCCTTCTGTCCGCGCTAGCACTTGGCGCCTGCACCGACCAGCGCGCTGCGCCCCCCCCCGCGGGGGAAGCGGCCGCCACGACGGCCCCGGCGATCGCCCCCACTGGCACCGTCATCGAGGTCAAGGCCATCACCGATGATCGGGGCAACAGGTTCGAGCCCGACGAGGTCCACGCCAGACCCGGTGACGTCCTCCGCCTCGTGCTGGTGACCGGCGTGCACAACATCAGCTTCCCGGCCGAGCGGAACCCCGGCGTCTCGGGCCTGCCGGGCCCGAGCGACATGCTCCAGCTGCCCGGCCAGACCCACGATGTCCCGATCACCTTCGGCCCTGGCGAGTACGCCTTTCAGTGCGATCCCCACGCCGCGCTCGGCATGACCGGCAAGCTGGAAGTCGAGGATGACTGAATGAATCCCTATTTTCGTAATCGGAGGCAGGACATGTCTCGAGTCAGCTACGGTGTCGCCGCCCTCGCCGTCCTCGCGCTCGGCGCCTGTGACCGCGTGAAGCCGGAAGCGCCCGGCAGCCGCCCGATGGCCACCGGCGACGTCCAGGCCGCCGCGCTGGCAAGCTACGTGAAGCCGGGCGACCAGGACGAATACTACCTCTTCTACTCCGGCGGACATTCGGGCCAGGTGGTCGTGGCCGGGATCCCGTCCATGCGGCACATCTTCACGATTCCGGTCTTCACGCCCTACCCCGGCACCGGCTACGGCTACGACGAGGAGTCGAAGGCCATGCTGGGCGGCTTCACCTGGGGCGACGTACATCACCCGGCCGCCTCCAAGACCGCCGGCGATTACGACGGCCGCTGGCTCTTCGTGAACGACAATGCCAACAACCGCATCGCGCGGATCGACCTGCGCGACCTCAAGACCAAGCAGATCCTGGGGCCGATCCCCAATACCATGGGCAATCACGGCTCGTCGATGCTCACCGACAACAGCGAGTACGCCCTGGTGGCCACCCGCTTCTCGGTGCCGCTCAATCAGGAGTACGCGCCGATCGAGGACTACGCAACGAAGTACAAGGGAGCCGTCACCGGCATCAAGGTGGATTCCGCGACTGGCACGATGACGCTCGGCTGGCAGATCCTGACGCCGCCCTTCAACTGGGACCTTGGCGCCACCGGCAAGGGACCGTCGGTGGACTGGGCCTTCTGGAGTTCGTACAACAGCGAGCGTGCGACGGGCAAGCTGGAGGTGTCCGCTAGTCAGAAGGATCGCGACTACGTGGCCGTGGTGAATTGGAAGAAGGCCGCGCAGGCGGCGGAGGCCGCCGGCCCCGGAACCTTGATGGTCGGCGGAGTGCGGGTGATGGACCCGGCGAAGGTGCCCGGCGTGATGTACCTCCTGCCCTGCGGGAAGAGCCCCCACGGCGTGGACGTGGATCCCAGCGGCGCGTATGTGGTCTGCTCCGGCAAGCTGCAGCCGACCGCGACCGTGTACTCGTTCGAGCGGATCATGGACGCCATCGCCCGGAAGAGCTTCACCGGCGCGGAAGACGGCATTCCGGTCATCAAGTACGAGGATGCCTTGATGATGGAAGTGCCCGTCGGACTCGGCCCTTTGCACACCCAGTTCGACGGCAAGGGCTTCGCCTACACCTCGCTGTATGTGGAGAGCGCCATCGCCAAGTGGAAACTGCCCCCGTACGAGGCGGGCGCCGATCCCAAATCCATGGTGGTGGACAAGATCCCGGTCCAGTTCAACGTCGGGCACCTGGTGACGGCTCACGGGGACACCCGGCATCCCAAGGGCGACTGGCTGGTGGCGATGAACAAGATGTCCAAGGGCCGCTCGATCAAGACCGGGCCGTCGATTCCGGAGAGCTCGCAGCTGATCGACATCAGCGGCAGCGGCAAGATGCGGATGATCTACGAGGCCTATACCGAGCCCGAGCCGCACTTCGCCCAGCTGGTGCACAAGGACGTGCTCAAGCACACGATCGAGTTCTACCCCAAGGCCGAGAATCGCGACGAGAACGCGGTCTGGACCGCGGCCGACGCCAGGGTCGTTCGGAACGCGGGGACGCGCACGGTGGAGGCCAGGGTGTTCGCCATCCGTAGCTACTTCGAGCCGGGGCGAATCCAGGTCCAGGAAGGGGACACGGTCGTCCTCCACATCACCAACGCCGAGCAGGCGCGCGACGAGATTCACGGGTTCGGCCTGGTGGCGTTCGACAAGAACGTCGTAGTCGATCCGGGCGAGACGAAGACGCTCAAGGTCGTGGCGCGGAAATCGGGTGTGTACCCCTACTACTGCACCAACTTCTGTTCGGCCCTCCACCAGGAGATGCAGGGATATCTCGAGGTGGTGCCACGGGGCCGGCCGCTGGCGCTGTACCGCAACGGGGAAGGGCTCATGCGGCCGTCGGACGAGGCCGGCGTCCCGGTGCACGCCCGGGCGGAGCCCAGCGCCGGCCACCAGGTCGCCGACGCGCACTGAGCCAATTCATCGGGAGCACGCATGCGCACTACCGAATTCTTCGCCTGGGTGAGCAGGAGACGGAGCCCCCTCCTGCTCCTCGCGGCGGTGCTCCTGGCCGCCGCCACGACGCTGCCGATCTGGGGCATGACGCTGGTGAGCACCCAATACCCGGACGGGCTTCGCATGGTGGTATATCCGACCCGGATCGTCGGTGACCTCGCGGAGATCAACGCGCTCAACCACTACATCGGGATGACGCCCATCACCGACGGGTTCTTCGAAGAGCTGCAGTTCCTGCGGCCGGCGCTGCTCGCATTGGCCGCGGGTCTTACGGTGGCCGCGGCCCGGCACTCGCGCTGGATGGCGGTCCTCCCGCTTGGGGGCATGGCGCTGCTGGCGGGCGGAGGGCTGCTGGTCATGCGCTACCGCCTGTGGCAATTCGGGCACCAGCTCGATCCCCGCGCGGCCATCACCATCGACCCGTTCACGCCGCCCATGATCGGCCTGAACCAGATCGCGCAGTTCGCCACCTACAGCTACTTCAGTTGGGGCCTCTTCCTGCCCCTGGTTTCCGGCCTGCTGGTGGCGGTCGTGGTTCTGGCCGACCGGCGGGGCGCCCGGGCGCCGGTGGGCGACCGCCTCCTGGCCACGGCGTGATGCTCGTCGGACTGCCGGCCGCTGCTCCGCTTCTCGCGCTCGCCGTGGCGCTCGCGGAGTTGCAGGGAGCGGCTCCGAGCGGACGGGTATTGGAGGCGGGACCCGGCGGGGCATACGCGACGGCCGCGCAGGCGCTGGGCGCGGCCCGGCCGGGCGATGTCGTGCGCCTCACCCCCGGCACGCATCGCGGACTGCTGAGGGTGCGGGTGGCCGGGATCACGCTGACCGGGCCGGCGAGTGCGGTGGTGGATGGCGGCCGCGCCGGGACGGTCATCACGGTGGCCGCCGATTCGGTCACGCTTCACGGCTTCACCGTCCGTGGCAGCGGCCGGATGATGGATCGGGACGACGCGGCCATCAAACTCGAGCACTGCACGGGATGCACGGTCCGAAGGCTCACGCTCCGGGATCCCCTCCACGGGATCTACCTGCTGGAGTCCCACGGCGTGACTCTCGAGGAGAACGACATTACCGGCGCCGCCGACCTCACCGAGTCCGCCCGCGGGAATGGAATCCACCTCTTCAACTCGACCGGGAACCGTCTGTTGCGGAACCGGGTACACGCTACCCGGGACGGGATCTACTTCTCCTTTGCCGGCGGAAATCTCGTGGCGGGCAACACGGTGACCGGGGCCCGCTACGGACTGCACTACATGTACTCCGACGACAACCAATTCGAGGGGAATGTCTTTGCCGAAAACGCGGCGGGGGCGGCGGTGATGTTCTCCAAGCGGATCGTACTCCGCAAGAACGAGTTCTCGCGGCACGTCGGGTACCGAGCCTACGGGCTCCTGCTGCAGACCGGCGAGGATATCCTCGCGGAAGACAACCGGTTCGAGGGTAACCTCACCGCTCTGTTCCTCGACGGAGCAGTCCGAAACACCTTCCGCGGCAACCTGATCGCCGGGAACGGTATCGGCATCGACCTGCTCGCGAGCGCCGAGCAGAACACGTTCACCGGGAACGTGTTCCGTCACAATCGCACCTCGGTGCGCCAGGTGCTCGGCAGCGGCGAGAACGCCTGGACCCTCGACGGGCGCGGCAACGATTGGGGGGATCCTGCGGTGTTCGATCTGGACGGCGACGGCGTCGGAGACCGGCCGTACCGGGCCGGCGACCCGTTCCTGATGCTGGCCGCCTCGCGTCCCGCGCTCGAACTGTACGCCGGCACGCTCGCCGCCCGGGCCCTGTCCTGGGCCGAGGAGGCGTTCCCGGTGTTCGGGATGCGGCGGGTGGTGGACTCCGCGCCGTTGGCACCGCGGCGCCAGGGAAAGGGTGAGCGCCGATGATCCGCTACGAGGGATTCGCCAAGGCCTATGGAAGCGTGCTGGCGGTGGCCGGGCTGGATCTGGAGGCACGCGCTGGCGAGACGCTGGCGTTGATCGGTCCCAACGGGTCCGGGAAGAGCACCACGCTCAAGGCCGCTGTCGGTCTGGTGCGGCCGACTCGGGGGCGGGTCCTGGTGGATGGCGTGGACGCGGCGCGGGATGCCCGGGTCCGGGCCGGGCTCGGCTACCTGCCACAACGGATCTCCTTCCCGGAAGGGGTCACGGCTCGTGAGGCTCTGCGCTTCTACGCCAGGCTGCGCGAGGTCCCGCTGGTCGAGGCCGACGAGCTTCTGAGCTGGGTGGGACTCACGGAGGCCGCTGGCCGGGTGACCGACGGCTTCTCCGGCGGAATGCGCCAGCGGCTCGGCCTCGCCGTGGCGCTGCTTGGACGGCCGCCCGTCCTCCTGCTCGACGAACCGAGCGCCGCCCTCGATCCGACCGGCGCGCTGCTGGTGCGGGATCTCCTCGGCGCGGTCGCCGCGAACGGGACGACCGTGTTGCTGTCCTCCCATGATCTGGGCGAGGTAGGCGCCCTGGCGGCGCGCGTGGCCATCTTCGAGTCCGGGCGCGTGATCGCGCTCGGAACCATCGCGGAGCTCGAGGATCTGGCCGGCGTGCGCGGCCTGGAATCGGTGTACCGTCGGCTGTCGGGTGGTATCGCTCCCGCGTGCCGGGTGAGGGTGGCGTGAGCGCCGGTCACTGGACCGGCCGCATGCGCTCCGGCGCCAGGGCCGGGCTGGTCGTGGCTGCGGCGGAGTACCGCGTGGCGCTGGCGAGCCGCCTGGTCCAGGGCCTCGGCGCGATCTTCGCGCTCATGGCCGTCGCCATCGCCGTCGTGGGCCTCGCGGCCGGTGGCCAGATGGTGGTGCAGGACTTCACCCGTACGGCGGTCTCGCTCCTGAGCCTCGCGCTCTATCTCCTGCCGCTGGTCGGCCTGGTGATCGGCGCGCATGCGTTCGGGGTGGAGGACGGGGGAACCGAGCTGCTCCTCGCCCAACCGATCGGACGGACCACCATCCTGCTGGGTCGAGTCGCGGGGCTCGCGGCCACGGTGATACTGGTCGCCGCGATCGGCTTCGGACTGGCGGGTCTGGTGGTCCTGGCAGGGACGGGAATGGCCGGGCTCGGGGGCTACCTGCTGACGGCGTTGGGAAGCACGGCGGTCGGGTTGGCGGGCCTCGCGATCGGCGTCTTGCTTGGCGTCCGATCCCGGCGGCGGCTCAGCGCGATGACGAAGGCGTTGGTGACCTGGGTGGGGCTCGCCGTCCTGTTCGACTTCGTCGCCATCGCGCTTCTCCAGTTCATCGGCGACGGCGAGCCGGGTGCCCTGCTCCTCGTCCTGCTCGCCGCTAATCCCATCGACGGCATGAGGGCACTGGGACTCGTCGGCCTCGGCGCCGACGTGCTTCTGGGGCCGACCGGCGCGGCGCTCACCCGCTTGATGGGCGCCTCCGGTGGGGCGGTGTTCGTCGGCACGGCGTTGGTCGCGTGGTGCACGGCCCCGCTCGCGCTGGCCGCGCACGGTTTCCGTCGCAGGGATTTCTAGGTCCCCAGCAGTCACTCCAGACGCAGCTCGAGGCCATCGACGGTTGCACCCTCGGCCGAGGAGGGCACCGTGAACCCGATCGGCTGCGCCGAGAGTCCCAGCCGGGCGAGCACCGTCGGGTCCACCGACAGCTCGTAGTCCCCCGGCTTCACCCCGATGAGATAGAACCCTCCGTCCGAGAAGGTGACCAGCCGCACCGTCTGGCTGGATCCGTGCCGCCGGAGCAGCAGCCGGGCCCCGGGAATCGCCACGGTCGAGTCCACCGCCGGTCGTACCACGCGTCCCTCGATGGCGCCGCCGGCAGGATCGCAATGTCGAAACTCCGGAACCGGTTCGGGCCGGTCTCCACGCTCGCCGACCCGTACGCCGGCACCCAGAGCGGCGACTCCAGCGTCGTCGTGTCGATCGCCACCAGGACCGGCTCGAAGGCCGGCAGGTCCCAGATCCGATAGCGGCCGGAGGAGTCTGAGAGCGTCGTGACGAAGTCGGCGCGCACCCGCACGCCGCCGAGTGACTGTTCTCCAGGCTGCCACCGGCCGTCGCCGTTGCTGTCGAGGAAGACCCGCCCACTGATTCCCGCGCGCTCGAGCGACGGCCCGCTGGCGAAGGAGACCTGCCGCCGCGCGGGATCGTACAGCACCGACCCCTGCACGAACTGGCTCACCATCGGCTCCCCGCGCGACGGTGCGGTGATGCTCGTGGTCGCGCGGATCGTCGGCAGCTGGGTGGACAAGAAGACCGGTGCCCAGCCCGCGAGTCCAGGCCGCGCCCACCTCGGCGTGCAAGCGCGGCGCGAGCTCGCGCGCCAGGAAGCCGCTCCGCTGGCCGTAAGTCACAGGAGGGCCAGATGTTAACTGCGTGCGCCCAGATGGGCTCGCCGTCCCGGGTTCACCGAGGCCCCGGGGCCTCGACTGGGGAAGATTCGTCCGCTCCGACCGGCAAAATCCTCCGGGTCACGGCGTTCTGCGGCCTCCTGGCCCTGGGTTTGCCTGTCAGCGCTGCGGCTCAGGCCATCGGCACGATGCAGGTCAGCGCCAGGGTGGTCCTGGCCACGGCTGCCTGGCTCGGCGTCACCGAGGCGGCCTCAGCCGCCCGCATGGTCGCCCTGGATGCCGGCGACCAACCCCTGGTCCGGCGAAACGGCCTGGTCCTGTCCCGGGCGGAGGTCCGAGGCTCGGGCGCCTAGCGCTTCGTCCTGGTTACCATCCAGCATCCCCGCAACTAGAGACGCCTTCGGCCAGCCCTGGACGTGACAAGCCGTGTAGGGCCATTATGGAGACGACCCGCGGTTCGTCATTCCATTTTCAGCCCTTCGCGAGGGACACGACATGTCGGCTGACCAGCAGGAAGGTGCTCTCAAGCCCATACCCCCTGCCCGAGTGGCGGAGGAGTTGAAGAAGCTCAGCAGCCAGCGGCAGGAAGGCCAGCTCGACGCCGACGAGTACGAGCATCGATTCGCCCGGATGATCGGCGAGCTGCGCGACCGGCGAATCGATGGCTCGCGCGCCGAGATCCTCGCCACCCTGACGCCGCTGTTCGAGCAGGGTATCGTGTCGGCCCAGGATTGGCGGCGGCTCACCCGCCAGCTCGGACTGGCGTGAGCCTGGCGCCGCTTGGAATGTCCGTCTCCGCTTCGGACGGACTGATCCTGAAGGGCACGCTGACCTATCCGCCAGGGGCGACCGGCCGCACCTACCCTCTGGCGGTTCTCGCCCACCAGTATCCCGCCACCCGTGACAGCTACGCGCCGCTGATCGCCGACCTGCTCGCGGCTGGCGTGGCCACGCTGGCCTTCGACCAGCGCGGTCACGGAGATTCCATCGGCTCGCCCCGCGGCCCGATCGTGGTGGACACGCCTGAAGGCGTCACCATGGAGGCCTTCGGGGCGGCATTCGTGAGCAGCGTCGCCAAGGTCGGGTTCCACCGGATCGAGAACGATGTCGTACGGGTGACCGGCTGGGGGGTCGCCCAGAACTTCATCGATGCCGACCGTCTCGCGTTGGTCGGCGCCAGCGTCGGCGGGAGCGGCGTCCTCCTCGCGGCGCCGAGTCTTCCCGGAGTCCGGGCGGTGGCCACCCTCGGCGCCGCCGGCGCACTCGCGTTCGGGCCGGACGGGCCGGACCGGATCCGGGCGGCAATCGAGCGCGCCACCGAGATCCGATTTCTCCTCGCATCCTCCCAGGCCGACCCGTTCGAAGGCGCGGCGAGCGCGGAACTCTGGAGCCGTGGACTGGGACACGCCCGCGCCCACGTCGTCGCGGGCCGGGGGCACGCGATGGCGATCTACTTCGATCTGCGCCAGGAGCTAATCGACTTTCTCCGAGCCGGATTGAGCGCGGCTTGACGACCCGCGCGATGGGCGCCGGAGCGCCCGCCGTTCCGCCCGTCGGGTACGGAGGCATGCACCTGTCTCTCGCCGATCGCCCGCCTGAGCCAGAGAGCGTGCGGGTGATTCGGGTCGCGCTCGATGCCGGGGTGAGGCTCATCGACACCGCCGACGTCTATTGCCTGAACGATTCCGAACTGGGCCACAACGAGCGACTGGTCGCCGAGGCGCTGCGCGGCTGGAGCGGGGAACGCGAGGCCGTCCTGGTGGCAACCAAGGGGGGGATCACCCGGCCGGGCGGGCGCTGGGAGCCCGACGGGAGTCCCCGGCACTTGCGTGCCGCCTGCGAACGGTCCTTGCGCGCGCTCGGCGTCGAGCGCATCGCCCTCTACCAGCTCCACGCGCCCGATCCGGAGGTGCCGTTCGGCGAAAGTGTCGGAGCCCTGGCCGAGCTCCGGCGGGAGGGGAAGGTCCAATGGATCGGGCTCTCCAACGTCTCCGTTGCCCAGATCCGCGCCGCGGAGGCCATCGTGCCGGTCGCCTCGGTGCAGAATCGGCTCAATCCGTTTTTCCGGGAGTCGCTGGCGGAAGGCGTCGTAGGGTACTGCGCGGAGCGCGGGATCGGCTTTCTGGCGTACAGTCCGGCGGGCGGCGGCCGGCTCAACCTGACGCTGCCCGGGCATCCGGTGCTCCGGCCGATGGCCGAGCGCCTCGGGGTGTCGGCCCACGCTCTGGTGCTCGCCTGGGTGCTGGCGCAGGGGCTCACCGTGATCCCGATTCCCAGCGCGCGGCAGGTCGCGCACGCGCTCGACAGCATCGGCGCGGGCAAGCTGGAGCTGTCGGCCGAAGACCTGGCGGCGATCGATCGGGCGACGTTTTCGCGGGCCTAGTCACCTCCCGGGGTCACACCCACCGCACCAGCGTCGCTCCCACCGTGAACCCCGCCCCCACTGCCACCAGTGCCGCGAGATCACCTCGTTTCAGCTTCCCCGCGCGCAGCACGTCGTCGAGTGCCAGCGGCAGCGTCGCGGCGGTGGTATTGCCGTAGCGCGCGATCACCGAGGCCATGCGCTCGTGGGCCACGCCGAGACGGTCCGCCGTGGCATCGAGGATCCGTTGGTTCGCCTGGTGGGGAACCACCACCGCGAGGTCCGCGGGCTTCAGTCCGTTGCGCTCCAGCAGCCGCTCCACGCACTCGGCCATCTGGGTGACGGCGAACTTGAACACGGTCCGGCCGTTCTGCCGGAGGAAGTGCTCCCGGGCCGCCACGGTGGCCGCGCTGGCCGGCTTCAGGCTGCCTCCGGCGGGCATCAACAGCTCGGCCCGACCGCTTCCGTCCACCCGATGCAGGAAGTCGAGGACCCCGAAGCCCGGCTCGGCCTCCTCCAGGAGCACCGCGCCGGCGCCGTCGCCGAACAGGACCGCGGTAGTCCGGTCCAGCGGGTCGATGATCGCGCTCATCAGGTCGGCGCCGACCACGATGACGCGCCGGTGGGTACCCGACACCACGAACTGGGAGGCCGTGGTGAGCGCGTACAGAAACCCCGAGCACGCGGCGGAGAGGTCGAAGCCCCAGACGTTCGGCATCCCGACCTGGTCCTGAATGAGGCAGGCGGTGGCGGGGAACATCATGTCGGGCGTGACCGTCGCCACGATGAGCGCGTCCACGTCCTCGGGGCCGAGTCCCCGCGCGGCCAGGAGGCGGCGCACCGCTTCGGCGCCCATGGTCGAGGTGGTCTCTCCCGGCCCGCCGACCCGGCGCTCCCGGATGCCGGTCCGGGTCACGATCCAGTCGTCGGAAGTGTCGAGGGTGCGGGCCAGCTCGGCATTGGTGACGACGCGGTCGGGGACATAGGTCGCGACTCCGGTAATGGCGGCGCGGCGCGGATTCCCCTGGGAGGTGTTGGGCATGCACGAAGTTATATTCCCGACCATGCCGCCCACCATACGCCGGTCCACTGTCGTCGTCCGTGTCGGCGGGGTGCCCGTCGGGTCGGGGCATCCCATCGCGGTCCAGTCCATGACCAACACCGACACGGCCGACGTCGCGGGGACCGTGCGGCAGGTCGCGGCGCTGGCGCGGGCCGGCAGCGAGCTGGTGCGGGTGACGGTCAACAACGACGAGGCCGCCGCGGCCGTGCCCCGCATCGCGGAGGGGCTGGACCGGTTGGGTGTGGCGGTGCCGATCATCGGCGACTTCCATTACAACGGCCATCTGCTGCTCGCCCGCCACCCCGCCTGCGCCCGCACGCTCGCCAAGTACCGGATCAATCCGGGCAACGTCGGCGGCAAGCGGGCCGACGAGCATTTCCGTTCCATCATCGATGTCGCCCTGCAGAACGGCAAGCCGGTCCGGATCGGCGTGAACTGGGGCTCGCTGGACCAGAGCCTGCTCACCGAGATGATGGACGCCAACGCCCGCCGGGACACTCCCGCCGAGGCCCGGGACGTCACGATGGAGGCGATGGTGGAGAGCGCGCTCCGCTCCGCGGAGTTGGCCGAATCCGCCGGCTTGCCCCACGATCGCATCGTGCTGAGCGCCAAGGTATCGGGTGTGCAGGATCTGGTGGACGTGTACCGGATGCTCGCCACCCGCTGCGATTATCCCCTCCACCTTGGCCTGACCGAGGCCGGTCTCGGCGCCAAGGGCATCATCGCCAGCACCGCCGGGCTCAGCATTCTGCTGCAGGAGGGAATTGGTGACACCATCCGGGTGTCGCTGACGCCCGCCCCGGGCGGCGATCGCACGGAGGAAGTCCAGGTCGCCCAGCAGGTGCTCCAGTCGCTGGGGCTCCGAAGCTTCACGCCTCAGGTGACCAGCTGCCCCGGATGCGGGCGGACCACCAGCACCTTCTTCCAGGAGATGGCGCAACAGATTCAGGACTACCTGCGCGAGAAGATGCCGCTGTGGCGCCTGGAGCGTCCCGGCGTCGCGGACATGCGGGTCGCGGTCATGGGGTGCGTGGTGAACGGACCGGGCGAGTCCAAGCACGCCAACATCGGGATCTCTCTTCCCGGCACGTTCGAGGAGCCGAAGGCGCCGGTCTACGTTGACGGGCGCCTCCTGGTGACGCTCAAGGGCGATGGGATCGTGGCCGAGTTCCTGGAGATTCTCGAGGAATACGTCGCCTCGCGCTACGGTTCCGAGGCCGCCGCGGCGCCGTCCTAGCGCCGCCATCACACCTCGCCCCCCGCCTCCACGTTATACTCCAACTCGTGCCGCTCGCCCTCCAAGCCTCCCTCGAATCGACCCTTCGCCACGAGCCGCTCGCGGCAGTGCCGCTGCTCTTCGCCGCCGGCCTCGCGACCAGCCTGACGCCCTGTGTCTATCCCATGATCCCGATCACCGCCGGGATCCTGGGTGGGGCGGGGGCCTCCGGTATCTCCCGGGGCCGGACGGCGGCGCTGACCGCGGCCTACGTCGGCGGACTCGCGCTGGTCTACGCGCTGCTGGGCCTGCTGGCGGGGCTGACGGGCTCGCTCTTCGGCTCGGTCGCCTCGAGTCCGTGGGCCTACCTTTTCACGGGAAACCTGTTGCTCGTGTTGGGCCTGGCCCTGTTGGACGTCTTTACTGTCGGCGCCCCGCAGCGAGTCGCCTCGTGGGCCGGCAGGATAGGGGCGGGCTCACCGGGCGGGGCCTTCGCCATGGGGGCGGCGAGCGGGCTGGTGGCCGCGCCGTGCGGAGCCCCCGCCTTCGCCGCCGTGCTGACCTTCGTCGCCTCCACCGGCAGCGCCGTGCTGGGGTTTCTGTACCTGTTCGTCTTTTCGCTCGGTCTCACCGCGCTGCTGGTGGCCGTCGGCCTGTCGAGCGGCCTCCTGGCGGCGCTGCCCGCGGCCGGCCCCTGGACCCGCTGGGTCAAGCGCGCCGGGGGCATGCTGCTCCTGCTGATGGCCGAGTACTACTTCGTCCGCGTGGGGAGCGTGCTGTGAGGGCCATCGGCTTCACCCTGTGGCTCCTGGCGACCGTGGCCGTCGCCGAGGTCCAGGCCCAGGAGGTGGGTCTCGCGGTCGGCAGCCGGGCGCCCGCGGTCGAGGTCCACGACCTCGATGGGAACTCCGTGGACCTCGGGCAATACCTCGGCAAGCAGCCGCTCTTCCTCGAGTGGTGGGCCACCTGGTGCGAGCAATGCGATGCCTTGCTGCCCCGGGTACGGGCCGCGCGCGCCGAGGTAGGAGAGCGGGTCCGGTTTATCGGCATCAACGTCGCCGTCAACCAGTCTCCCGACCGGGTGCGGCGCTATATCGAATCCCATGACGTGCCCTTCCGCACGCTCTACGATGACGAGGGAACCAGCACTCGCGCCTACGCGGCCCCGACCACCTCGTACGTCGTGATCGTGGACCGCGCCGGTCGCGTTACCTACACCGGCACCGGTGGAGACCAGGACTTCCTGGCCGCGCTCCGCCAGGCGGCCGCGCCATGACCACTCTTCGGCTTCGAGGCTCGCGGTTCATGCGGATGCAGACACTTTGGCTGGCCGGCTGCCTCTTGGCGGCCCACGTCTCGGCGCTGTCGGCCCAAGCGGCCGGTGCGGCTCCCAGGGCCGTCATCATCGGCGGGCCGCAGGAGGGTACCCGGGCACCCGAGTTTTCGCTTCCCTGGGCCAACCGCGAAGCCGCGGGCCCCTCCGACGCCCCCTACGAGCTCTGGCGCGACCGGGGGAAGACCGTGGTCCTCGCTTTCTACCCCAAGGATTTTACCCAGGGGTGCACGGCGCAGATGCGGACCTTCGCCGATCAGTACGATACGCTCTTCGGACCGGACGTCGTCGTCGTAGGAATCAACGCCGACTCGCTGGAGACACACCGCCGCTTCGCCGCGAGTCTCGACCTGCCGTTTCGCCTCCTGAGCGACCCCGACCAGAAGGTGGCCCGCTCGTACGGCAGCGGCGGCGAAGGCGGCCGGCCCCGCCGGACGATCTTCGTGATCGGTCCGGACGGCAAGGTCAAGTATCGGAACCTGCACTTCAACGCCCTCGACCCGAAGCACTACTCCGAGCTGGGGTCCGCGGTCCAGGCGGCACGCGGCGGTTGAGCGGCTGGCACTTCATCCCCGGAGGACAGCATTCTCACCCCCCGACTTGCCGCGCTCGCGCTCGCGGCCGTCACCAGTCTCCTCCCGCCCTCGCTCGCGGCCCAGGACGACAACCAGGATGATCGGCTGGATCAGGTGTGGCGGATCGAAGGCCTGCGTACCGGGTTTTGCATGGAGCTCCTGGTCGATCCGTCGCAGCTCGATGTCAACATCCCACAGGCGGCCCGCCCCCTTCGGGCCGACGCCATCGACGATCTGAGTCCGGCGATGCGGGCGGTGCTGGCGAACCAGCCCCAGTTCGCCGCCTGGACCCCGTCCAGCGTCTGCCTCTACTACATGGAGACGGTGGACGTGGGCGCCCTGCGGGTGAAGGAGCGAGAGCCCGCCAAGCTCCCGATGATCGGGGTTTGGGCGCTGGCCGCCGCCGATGTCGACGGAGGCGCCCGGAACGACGCGGTGCTGAAATTCTTCACCAACAACGGCCGTCTCGAGCGTGCCGCCCAGGTGAACGGGCTCGACCTCCGAACGGTGCGGAGCACGGTCCGTGAAATCGAGAACGAGTACGATGCCGGCGCCCCGCCGATCGGTACCCGCTACGAGTTCAAGCTGGGGAAGGCCGTGGTCACGTGGGACGGGCGCCGGGTCAGTGACAGCACCCGGGCCGAGGGGACGGTCGCCACCCGGTGGCGGGCCGACAGCCGCCGGCGCGGGCCGATGCGCGCCCGTCTCGTGCTGACCCCCGAATGGACCAAGGCGATGGTCGGCTCGCTGCGGGTGGAAGGGGAGGACGCCTTCGCGGACGCCATCAAGACCTCGCCAATTCGGTTCGTGGCGCCGGCGATACTGGGGGGCGGGGGAGAGCTGCTCTTCGGGCGCTGAAGCCCTGTTTTTACCTCGTGGCGCCTCGGCGTAGGATCGGCCTACGTCGCCCATGTCGAAGATGTTCATAATCAATGACTCTGAATAAATAAAGGCAGGGTGGCGACACTGTCACCTTCATCATGAGCAACGTTCTGTCAACTATCTAATATGCTGTAGCAAAAGGTTATAGATCATTATATCTCATGTCATGTGGCAGGTGTGAGCGGTGGATTCACCCCCCTGCGCGCCTCCATCCAGATATTCACTTAGCGGACTTATCAACATGTGGAAACCGCGCCCAGGCGTCCCGGGAGGCACTTTTTTGGGCGCCGGGTAAGGCCCGACTATGGAACGCCCATCGTCTGGTGGCGTCCTGCGGAGCCGTCGCGTCCTCACCCTGTGTCCGGGCATCACGGGGGAGGCGCTCTGGTGGCTGAACGGCCGGATCCAGGCGGTCGGGCGAGCCTCTGCGATCGAGCGCCAGGCGCCGAAGCACCTGCCTCGATTCGACTATCCCCACGCCCTCGTGACGCCGGGCTTCGTGGATGGTCACACCCACTTCGCCCGGTGGGCGCTTGCCCGGCGCCAGGTCCAGCTCACGGGCGCGCGAACCAGAGCCGAAGCGGTGGCGCGGGTGGCGGCGGGATCGCCATCGCAAGGGTGGGTCATCGGTCATGGCTGGGACGCCAACCGGTGGACCGAGCCTCCCGACCGCCATGCCCTCGATCTGGTCCATGCCAACCCGGTCTACCTCGATTCGCTCGATGTGCATGCCGCGTGGGTGAACAGCGCCGCGCTCGCCGTCGCCCGAATCACTCGGGACACGCTGGATCCTCCGGGCGGCCGGATCGTGCGGGATGCCGCGGGGGAACCCACGGGACTGTTGTTCGAGCGCGCCGTGGAGCTGGTCGCGGCGGTACTCCCCTCGTCCTCGTGGGAGATTCTCGATGACGCGGTGCGCGACGCGCAGGCTGAGGCGCATCGCCTGGGCGTGACGGGAATCCACGATGTCGAGGACCAGCGTGCCCTCCAGTGCTTTCGCCGCCTGGAGACCTCCGGTGACTTGCGGCTCCGGGTGCTCTTTCACCCGCCGGTGGCATCGCTGCCCGAGCTGATTCGGCGCGGCGCCCGGAGCGGGGCCGGAAGTCCCTGGATCGGGATGGGAGGCGTGAAGCTGTTTCTCGACGGCAGCCTCGGCAGCCGCACCGCGTGGATGCTGGAGCCGTACGAGGGCAGCCACGACCGGGGCATGCCGGTCACCGCCGAGCACGAGGCCGGGGCGGCGATGCGTGCCGCCGCCGAGAACGGCATCGCCGTCACGGTGCACGCCATCGGTGACGCCGCGGTTCGCCGGGCGCTCGATCTGCTCGACTCGCTGCCGCGCGTGGCGCTGCCCCATCGTATCGAGCACCTCCAGTGCATTCATCCCGCCGACCTGGCGAGAGCGTCGCGCGCCGGCGTGGTGGCCTCGATGCAGCCATCCCACCTTCTCACCGACATCCCCCTGGTGGACCGGCATTGGGGTGGCCGGGGCCGGGGTGCGTACGCGTTCCGCTCGCTGCTCCAGCGTGGGACCACCGTCGTATTCGGCAGCGACGTGCCGGTGGCCTCGATCGATCCCCGGGACGGAGTCTATGCCGCGTTGGAGCGCAAGGGGTTGGATGGCGCTCCCCGGCTCGGGCTGGAGGCCGGAGGAGAAGATCGGCTTCGAGGACGTCGTCCGCGGGTACACCACCGCGGCCGCCCATGCCTCGGGGACCGCGCGGCGGCTCGGCACCCTCGGGCCCGGCCGTGAGGCCGATCTCGTCGCGTGGGCGGTGGACCCCGCGGTGGTGGGCGGCGATGGGGAGGCATTTCGGGCGGGGCACGCCGTGCTCACGGTCGTAGGCGGGAGGGTCGTGATGCATCGCTGAACGAGCGACATTAGTATCCCCGCATGCCTGCCTCCGTGAGACGCACCAAGATCGTCGCGACGCTGGGCCCTTCCTGGGCCGAGACCCACCAGATGACGGCGTTGCTCGATGCCGGGGTCAACGTCGTCCGCATCAACGCCTCCCACGCCACGTCCGAGACCCGGGCCCAGTGGATCCAGGAGCTGCAAGCCATCATGAAGGCCCGCACCGAGTCGGGCGCGATCCTGGTGGATCTCCAGGGTCCCCGCATTCGGGTCGGCACGCTGTCCCAGCCCATGAGCCTCGAGGCGGGGCAAAAAGTGGTCTTCGCGCCGGAGGCGGAGGCCGCTCCCGGGGAGATCCCGACGACCTACGACGATCTCGCGGCCGACGTGCGAGCCGGCGCCCGGATCCTGCTTGACGATGGCCTGCTGGCGCTCGAAGTGACCGAAGTGCGGAAGGCGCGGGTCGAGGCGGTGGTGCATTACGGGGGCGAGCTCAGGTCTCACAAGGGCATGAACCTGCCTGGGCTCGAGGTCAGCGCGCCGGCACTCACCGAGAAGGACCTGGAGGACGTGGGGCAGGCGACGGCGCTGGGGGTGGACTACATCGCGCTCTCCTTCGTGCGCCGCCCGGAGGACATGGAGGCGCTTCGCCGCCTGGTGCCGCGCAGCACCAAGCTGATCGCGAAGATCGAGAAGGACACCGCCCTCAAGAATCTGTGCGGCATCCTCGATGCCTCCGACGCCATCATGGTCGCCCGCGGCGACCTGGGCGTGGAGCTGCCCTTCGAGGAAGTCCCGCTGATGCAGAAGCAGATCATCCGGGAGGCGGGCCTGCACGGCAAGCCGGTGATCACCGCGACCCAGATGCTCGAGTCCATGATTCACGCGCCGCGCCCCACCCGCGCGGAGGCCTCCGACGTCGCGAACGCCATCCTCGACGGCACCGATGCGGTCATGCTGTCGGCGGAGACCGCGGTGGGGCGCTATCCCTTCGAGGCGGTGCGGGCCATGGACCGGATCGCGCGGGAGATGGAGCTGCAGCGGCAGGGGCGAGGAGTCACGCTCGACGCGGCGCTCGGCCGGCGGGCGAGCGAGGGCGTGCTGCTCCCGGGCCACCAGTCCGGCCAGAGCGGTCCGGTCCGCACCGAGGACGCGATCGCGGTGGCGGTGTGCGCCGCCACCGAGATGCTCGACTCCCCGGTGATCCTCTGCTTCACCAGCAGCGGATTCACCGCCCGCAAGGTCGCCACCTGCCGGCCGGGCGTGCCGATCTTCGCCTGCTCACCGGAGCCGGAGACCTTCCGGCAGCTCTCGCTGGTCTGGGGCGTCACCTCCGCCCTGATCGAGCACTCCGCCGACTACGACAAGATGCTGGCGGTGGCGCGGCGCCTCATTCTCGAGCGCGGGCTCGCCCGCGAGGGCGAGCGGCTGGTGGTCACCGCCGGCGTTCCCTTCGACATGTCCGGCACTACCAACCTCCTGAGGATCGAAGCAGTTTAGGGGAATGCGGCTCACCTTCCTCGGGACGGGCACGTCGTTCGGCGTGCCGCAGATCGGCTGCGACTGCCCGGTCTGCCGATCGACCGATCCGAGGGACAAGCGCACCCGCTCCGGTGCCGTGGTGCAGGACGGCGGTGTCACCGTCCTCATCGACACGCCGCCGGAGCTCCGGCTCCAGCTCGTCGCCGGGGGCTTCTCCAGCATCGATGCCGTGGCGTACACCCACGAGCACGCCGATCACATCAACGGCATCGACGACCTCCGCATGTTCTCGGTCCGCCGCCGCCGCCCCCTGCCGGTCTACGGCCCTCGGGAGACGCTGGATCGGCTTCGTCGCTCCTTCGACTACATCTTCGACGACGCGGTCCTTCCCTACGAGGGGACGTCGAAGCCGACCCTCGAGATCCACCAGGTCGAGCCGGGGCGCGCGGTGAGCATGGCTGGCCTGGAGGCGCTGCCGCTGTCCTTCCGGCACGGGCACCTGAGGGTGTTCGGGTATCGCTTCGGCAAGCTGGCCTATCTCACCGACGTGAAGTCCATCCCCGACGCGGAGCGGGACCGGCTCAAGGGCCTCGAGGTGCTGGTGGTCAACGCCCTCTGGTGGCGGCCGCACCCGACCCATCTCAGCATCGGCGAGGCGGTCGAGACCGCTCGCGCGCTGGGCGCGCGGCGGACCTACCTAACGCACCTCACGCACGAGACAGGGCACGCCGAGCTCGCGGCGCAGCTGCCCGACGGCGTGAAGCCCGCCTACGACGGGCTCACCCTGGAGATTCCGTGATGAGGCTGGCCTACGGACGGATGCTGCAGGACGGACTAGACGGGCGCCACGGGCTGCCGCGGGCCCGCGTGGCGGAGCTCGCCGGGCGCTTCGGCGCGGTGCAGGAGGAGGTCCGCCGCCGCCGGGCCGCGGGCGAGTACGGGTTCTACGGGCTGGTGGACCAAGGGCCGACCATCCGGGAGATCACCAGGTTCGCGGAGGGACTGGGACAGGCGCACGACCACGTCCTGGTGCTCGGCATCGGCGGCTCGGCGCTCGGCACCAAGACCCTGCTCAACGCCCTGCGCCGGCCGGCCTGGAACGAATGGGACGACGAGGGGCGAGAGTTCTACCCCCGGTTGACGGTCCTGGAGAACGTGGACCCGACCACCGTCGCCGCCGCGCTGGCACGCATCGACCCCCGCCGCGTGCTGGTCAACGTCATCAGCAAGTCGGGCGGCACCGGGGAGACGATGGCGCAGTATCTGGTGGTTCGGGCCTGGCTCGAGGAGGCCTTGGGGGACGCCGCGTCCCGGCACTTCGTCTTCACCACCGATCCGGCCCGCGGCGCGCTGCGGGAGCTCGCCGCCCGCGAGGGGATCGTGACGCTTCCGGTGCCCCCGAACGTAGGCGGGCGATTCAGCGTGCTCTCACCCGTGGGGTTGCTGCCCGCCGCGCTGGTCGGCATCGACATCGCGGCGCTGCTCGCGGGCGCCGGCCGCGCGATCGAGCGGGCCGAGGCCGACGACCTGCTGGAGAACCCGGCAGGACTGTACGCGGCGCTCCATTGGGCCGCCGACGCCGACCTCGGCGCCCGGGTTCACGTCCTCATGCCCTACACCGATCGGCTTCGCGAATTCGCCGAGTGGTACCGCCAGCTCTGGGCGGAGAGCCTGGGGAAGCGGATCGACCGCGAGGGCCGGACCGTGCATGTCGGGCCCACGCCCGTGGCCGCGGTCGGCGCCACCGACCAGCACAGCCAGGTGCAGCTCTTCATGGAGGGGCCCTTCGACAAGGTGATTACGTTCCTCCGGCTGGAGCGCTTCGGCGAGGACATCGCCATCCCCGCGCCTGGCGGGGCCGCCCGGGGTACCGGCGCCGAGCTCCCGGCCGACCTCGCCTACCTCCCCGGCCACACGCTGAGCGAGCTCTTGAACGCGGAGTACGAGGCGACCTCCGCGGCGCTGGCCGAAATGGGTCGCATGAACTGCACCCTCCACCTGCCCGCGCTCACCCCCGAGACGGTCGGTGAGGCCATCATGTTCTTCCAGCTGGCCACCGGGTACGCCGGGGTCTGGTACGGAATCGACCCCTTCGACCAGCCCGGCGTGGAGCTGGGCAAGCGATTGACCTACGCGGCGATGGGCCGGGCCGGGATACGAGTCGAAGCCGCGGCCCGAAGGGCCCGCCGACGAGGTTTGAGGCGTTTGACGCTCCCCCGTGGCCGCCCTACCTTTGTCGGTTCCCGACCGGTCTCCGGCGCTTCAGCGAGGAATGCCTAGCATGGCTGATGTCACCCAGCAGGTGCTCGATCTTTACGGCGGTGCGGTCGCTCCGTCGCACCAGGGCGTCACGGTCCGCGATCCCGCGAAGCTCCGCTCCACCGCGACCGACCAGGTGGTCTGGCAGGCCGTCTTCGGGAGCGGGAGCCAGCGCGAGGCGGCCCGTTGGCTGTTGTGGGAGCTGGGCCAGGCCACCGGGGCCCGCCCCGCGTCGATCAACGCCCTCTACATGGCCCGGGGGCAGGGTGACGTCGGCGGGTTCACGGTGCCGGCCATGAATGTGCGGGCGATGGCGTACGACACCGCCCGCGCGATCTTCCGCGCGGCCAGGGCGGGAAATGCCGGCGCCATCATCCTCGAGATCGCCCGCTCCGAGATCGCCTACACCGAGCAGCGCCCCGCGGAATACATCTCGGTCATGATCGCGGCCGCCCTCCGCGAGGGATATACCTTGCCGCTGTTCATCCAGGGCGACCACTGTCAGGTCAACCACAAGAAGTACCAGGCCGATCCCGAGGGCGAAGTGGGCGAGGTGAAAAAGCTGATCGCCGAGGAGATCGGGGCCGGCTTCTACAACGTGGACGTGGATACCTCGACGCTGGTGGACCTGGATCAGCCGACGCTCGAGGAGCAGCAGCGTGCCAACTACGAGCGCGCGGCCGAGATCACCGCCTTCATCCGCGCGCAGGAGCCGGACGGCGTGACCGTGTCGGTCGGCGCGGAGATCGGCGAAGTCGGCATGAAGAACAGCACCGTGGAGGAGCTGCATGCCTTCATGCAGGGCTACAACCGGAGTCTCGCGGGGCTGGGCCGCTACGCCGGGATCAGCAAGATCTCGGTGCAGACCGGGACCTCGCACGGCGGCGTGGTGTTGCCGGACGGCTCCATCGCGGACGTGAAGCTCGATCTCAAGGCGCTGGCCGCGCTGTCCCAGGTGGCCCGGGAACAGTACGGCCTCGCTGGCGCGGTGCAGCATGGGGCGAGCACCCTCCCGTCCAACGCCTTCGGCAATTTTCCCCGGATCGAGACCTGCGAAATCCACCTCGCCACCAACTTCCAGAACATCGTCTTCGATCATCCCAGGCTGCCCGCGGACCTGCGGGAGCGGATCCGGGCGTGGTTGGACGAGAACGCGGCCGGCGAGCGGAAGAGCGGCGACACCAGCGAGCAGTTCTATTACAAGACCCGCAAGAAGGCGATCGGCCCGTTCAAGCGGGAATTGTGGTCGCTGCCCGAGGAGGTGCGCGCCGCGATCGCCGGCGACCTCGAGCGAACCTTCGCGTTTCTGTTCGAGCAGCTCAACGTGAACGGGACCGCGGATCACATCAACCGCTTCGTGCAGGCTCCCATACAGCACCACGCGGCGCTCAAGCCGGTGCTCGTGGCGGCCGCCGACGACCCCGACGCCGGGGAATAGGAGGACCAGATGCGTCACAAGGGCAGGGAAGTGGTCTACGTCGAGCGGGGGGACTCCTCCGCCAAGTGGCTGTTCTGGGGCGCGCTCCTCGGAGCGGGGCTGGCACTGATGTACGCCCCGCGCAGCGGCGAGGAGACCCGCCGGGTGGTGCAGCGGAGACTCTGGAAGCTGCGGGCGATGACCGAAGAGAAATTCGACGAGATCGCCCAGCAGTTCGGCGGCTCCAGGGAGTCGCTGCGCGACGCGGACGACGAGGACCTGGACGACGAGGAGCCATTCGCGCCCCGGGAGGTGTCCTCCGGCCGCGGGCGGCCGTCGGGCCCTTCGGCGCGTGAAGAGCTGGAGCGGCGCCTGGCGGAGGCCCGGGCCCGCCGACGGGTGTCCGGAGACGTCGAGGAGCCCCCCGCCTGAGTCGGGTCCGCAGCGGCGGGTGGCACCGCTCTCCCGCCGGCTTCATCCGTCGGACACTGCAAGCCGCCGACGAATACAACCTGCCGTTTCTCGCCAGCGCGCTCACCTTCGACGCGCTGCTCGCGGCCATTCCGTTCGCGCTCCTCCTGCTCATCGGCCTGACCCACCTCGCCCAGGCGCTGGAGGGCAGCTCGGCGGTGGACGCCGCGGCGCTGTTCCACCGGTTCTTCCCCCCCCATGTCTCCACCCCGGGGCAGGATCCATTCGGGGCGATCGAGCGGCTGCTGGTGCGGGTGTCGGAGAATCGGGGCCAGATCTCACTGTACGCCATCCCGGCATTCATCTGGTTCAGCACTCGGCTCTTCGCCGGGATCCGCATCTCGCTCAACGAGATCTACGACATCTCGGCGCGCCCGGCGGCGCCGCGACATTTCCTGCTGAACCTGCTGTATGCCAAGCTCCGGGACATCGGGATGGTGGTCGCCACCGTCGTCCTGTTCCTGGCCAATACCCTGTTGACCACCGGGCTGTCGCTGCTGCAGGCCCAGGGCGCTGCTCGGGTGCCGGAGCTGGCATTCTTCGTTTCCTCGGTCGGCCGGTTGCTGGCCGAGCTGCTGGCGATCAGCTTCTCGGTGTCGCTCTTCTACCTGACGTACGCCCACGCGTCGCCCCGACGCCTGCCCTGGCGCACCGTGCTGTTGGCGGCGACGTTCACCGCCGTCCTCTTCGAGGTCGCCAAGCGGCTCTACGGGCTCTATCTGGGCAACTTCGCCTCGTTCGAGGGGCCGAGCGGCGACGCCAACGTCGGCGCGGCCATCCTCCTGGTGCTCTGGATCCACTACACGGCGATCGTCTTCCTGCTCGGGGGCGTCGTGGCGGAAACCTGGGAGCTTCGCAAGATGCAGCAGCGCCAGAGACCGAAGCTGGCCTGACGCACGGTCATCAGGCTTCCCCCACCTGTCGGCCAGGACTATATTGCCGGTGCCCCAGGTCCGAAGGGCGCCGGCGCGTGAACCGCGTCAGGACCTCGCCGGTAGCAGCGCTAAGCGATGTCCGGTGTCGCTTCGGGGTGCCTGGGGTACTTTCTTTGCTGGCGGGACGGCTGGTCGGCGGGGCGGCTTGCTCCCGAGCTGAGCGCCGCCCCGGTGTGCGTCGAACCTCCCGCTGCCCGCCGTCCCTCTCCCGCTCGGCCGCCAATGATCGCCCTCGCCCGTCGCTACCGCCCGAAACGATTCGCCGACCTGCTGGTGCAGGATCACGTCGCCGCCGTGCTCCGGGGCGCCGTCGCTCGCGGCCGAGTCGGGCATGGCTACCTCCTCACCGGGCCCCGCGGGGTCGGCAAGACCACGGCCGCGCGGATTCTCGCGATGGCGCTCAACTGCGCCGCGCGCGACCCCTCCGGCGATCCCTGCGGCGAGTGCGAGAGCTGCCTTCGCATCTGGAACGGCGGCGCCAGCCTCGACGTGGTCGAGATCGACGCGGCCAGCAACCGCGGCGTGGACGACGCCCGCGACCTGCGCGAGCGGGCCATGTACGCGCCGTCCCAGGCCGGCCACCACAAGGTCTACATCGTGGACGAAGCCCACATGTTGACCCGTGAGGCGTGGAATGCGCTGCTCAAGATTCTCGAGGAGCCGCCGCCGGACGTGGTGTTCGTCTTCGCCACGACCGAGCCCCAGAAGATCGCGGCCACCGCCGCGCCGGTGCTCTCCCGGCTGCAGCGCTTCGACTTCCGGCGCATCGGCCTGGCCAGCATCAGGGACCGGCTGCGCCAGGTGGTCGACGCCGAAGGGATCGCGGCCGACGACGACGCGCTGACGCTCATCGCCCGGCACGCGGACGGGGGCATGCGGGACGCCCTCTCCGTGCTGGACCAGTGTCTGAGCTTCGGCGAGGGCGCCGTGAGCGCCACGCGGGTGCGCGAGGTCCTCGGCCTGGTTGGAGACGAGCTTTACGCCGAGTTGCTCGCGCTGGTCGCGGATCGCCGGCCCGAGGGCGTGTTTCCCCTGGTCGACCGGCTGGTGGATGCCGGCGCCGACCTGGCCGAGTTCATGGGCGCCGCCGGAGAGCTGCTCCGTTCCCTCCTCATGTTGCGCCTGGGCCATGAGCCCGAGGGCCTGACCGAGGCGGTTCGCCAGGGTCTCGATGCTCTACCGGGAGCGCCTCGAGCCTGGTGACGTGGTGCGGATGTTGCGCCTCCTGACCGACAGCGAGGCCTCCATCCGCCGCAGCGCCAATCCCCGCCTCGTGGTCGAGACCCTGCTGCTTCGCTGGGCCATGATGGACCGGACCGTGGACCTTCGGGAGGTGCTCGAGGGCGGACGCGCGGACCGCCGGACGGGCGGACCGGGGGGGGACGAAGGAACCGGCTCCCGAGTCGGGTCCGCCGCCCCTCCCGAGAATGTGCCGACTGGCCGCGTTCTGCGTGACTCCGCCCCCCCGGTGATGAAGCCATCGCCGGCCCCGGCAGCCCCGTCCGCCCGTCCCGACGTCCACCCGTCCGCTCTTGCCGACGCCTGGCCCGAAATTCTCACCGAGGTGCGGAGCCGCAGCCGTTTCCTGGGCGAGGCGCTGGCGGCGACCGCTCCGGGCACCGTCGAGGGGACGTCGCTCCCGCTGGTGCTCTCGGAATCCAATCCCCTGTTCGCGGAGCGGATCCAGGCGCAGGCGGGCGTGGTCGAGGAGGTGGTGCAGCGGCACATCGGCCAGGCACTCCGCATTCGGGTCACCGTCGCCGCGGGCGAGGTGGCGGTGCCGCCGCCGCGCCCCATCACCGAGTCCTCGGTTCGGGCCGACCGTCTTCGGTCCTTCCGCGCCAAGGATCCGGCCCTCGACACGGCGGCGGATGCGTTAGATTTGGAGATCGTGGACTGACAGTCGGTTGCTATACTTTCCACCCCCCAATAGCATTGGCGCCAATGGCAGGACTACCGGAAGGCATGGCGGATCTTCAGCAGTTGTTCCAGCTCGGTCAGCAGATGCAGGGCCGGCTGCAGCAACTGCACGACCGAGCTGGCGAGTCGGACCATCGACACGTCCGCTGGCGGCGGCCTGGTCAAGGTGACCGCCGACGGGCGTGGCACGGTCCACTCGGTGCTGATCGATCCCGCCGTATTCGACAAGCACGACGCGGAATTTCTGGGTGACCTCGTGCTGGCCGCCGTAGCCGAGGCGCAGCGTCGGGCCGCCGACCTCCTGCAATCCGAGATGCGGAAGGTGCCTTCGCTTCCGTTCGCGCCGCCGTTTTGACCGGTGAGCGCGATCGAAGAGTTGATCACCGAGCTGGCCCGGTTGCCAGGAATAGGCCGCAAGACGGCACAGCGTCTCACCTTTCACCTGCTCCAGCATCCCCCAGAACTGGTCGGCCGGCTGGCCTCGGCGCTGGTCGCCGTGGGCGAGCGGGTTCGTCCCTGTGAGGAATGCGGCAACCTGACCGAAGATCAGCCCTGTGGGATCTGCCGGGATCCGCGGCGCGACCCGGGGGTGCTCTGCGTGGTGGAGGACGCCTCGGCGGTGGGGCTGGTGGATCGCGCGACGGACTTCAAGGGTCGCTACCACGTGCTCGGCGGCCGCCTGTCCCCGCTGGACGGCGTGGGTCCGGAGGCCCTCCGGCTCGATCGGCTGGTGCGGAGAGTCGAGGAAGGCTCGGTGCGCGAGGTCATCCTCGCCACCAACCCATCGATGGAGGGTGAGGTGACGGCGACCTACATCCAGCAGCTGCTGGCGGGGCACCCGGTGCGGGTGACCCGCCTTGCCCGCGGCCTCCCGATGGGCGGCGACCTCGAGTACGTAGACGGTGTCACCCTGGCCCACGCGCTGGTGGCGCGGCAGGAGGTCGGCTAATGCGGAGCCGGGGCCTGCTCTTCGGCGGCGGCGCGGTGCTCGGCGCGGCGGCCGGCTGGGTCCTGGCTCAGCGACGCCTCACGTTTCATCGTCGCGATCTGTTCAGTCCCAGGCCCATGCGCCGGCTCGCTGCCCTGGGTTACCTGGCCGGTCAGGATGGGGTGGAGACCGCCCGACTGCTCCGCGACTATCTGGCATGGGAGCGGCAACCGATGCTTCGACGACGCGCCGAGGGCATCCTCAAGCGGTTGGAGACCACCCTGGTATGAGAGGTGGCCGCTGACGGGGGCCTCCAGCTGGTCCTTCCGGGAGGACGACTCGCGCCGGATCCACGACATTCTGCGTGGATTCCTGGGTGAAACCAACGCCCGAACCGCGCTGATCGTAGATCGCACCGGTCAGTTGGTCGCCACGGTCGGCGAGGCGCCGGCGTTCGATCCCACCGCGTTCGCGTCGCTGACCGCGGCCGACTTCAGCGCCAACGATCAGCTCGCCCGCATGCTGGGCGAGGCCGAGTTCGGCGCCCTGTTCCATCAGGGCGAGCGTGAATCCATGTATCTGGCGGACGTGGCCCGCCGGGTGATCCTGGTCGTGCTCTTCGACAATCGCGCCACCCTGGGACTGGTCAAGCTGCGGGTGAAGCCCACGGTCGGCCAGCTGACCCAGGTGTTCACCGAAATGTTCGACCGCGCGGGCGCGGGTGGGCCGGGCGTGGAATCGGCCTTTCTCGGTGAGGCGGAAGACGAGATCGACAAACTGTTCGGATCCTGAGGAGAACCGCACCGCATGTCGATGATCAACTACGCCTCCCGCGAGATCAACTGTAAGCTGGTCTACTACGGTCCGGGCCTGGGCGGCAAGACGACGAACCTGGAGTTCGTCTACAACAAGGTCGCGCCGGGCTCGCGGGGCAAGATGATCTCCCTCGCCACCGAGACCGAGCGCACCCTGTTCTTCGACTTCCTGCCCGTCGACCTCGGCACCATCCGCGGCTTCAAGGTCAAGTTTCATCTCTACACCGTGCCGGGGCAGGTGTACTACAACGCCTCGCGGAAGCTGATTCTCAAAGGGGTGGACGGAGTCGTGTTCGTGGCCGACAGCCAGATCGAGCGGATGGACGCCAACATCGAGGCGATGCAGAACCTCTACGAGAACATGACGCAGCACGGCTACGACCTGACCAAGATTCCCTTCGCGGTCCAGTACAACAAACGCGATCTCCCCAACGCCGCGCCGATCGCCGAGCTGCAGGACGCCGTCAACCCCGGTTGGACCGTGGAGGAGCCGGCTCGGCAGCGGCAGGTACCCGACCCCCACCACGAGTCGGAGTTCCTGGTCTGGGAGCAGGACGGACACTGGATCGAGCGCGCCCCCTACTTCGAGGCCGTCGCGGTCACCGGGGACGGCGTGTTCGACACGCTGAAGGCGATCAGCAAGAGCGTCGTCAAGACGCTGGGGTAGACGCCGGCCATGTGGACCCTCGCCAACGTCATTACGATCGTTCGGATCTGCTTTACCCCGGTCATCGCCCTGTTGCCGTTCATCGAGGGGTACTGGCCCAAGCTCATCGCGTTTTTCGTCTTCCTGGTCGCCGCCATCAGCGACGTCTTCGATGGCCACCTCGCCCGAAGCCGCAACGAGGTCACCGACCTCGGCAAGATGCTGGATCCCGTGGCCGACAAGCTGCTTCTTTTCGCCTCCCTCATTCCGATCTATTTCATCTCCCGCTGGCGGCACGACCTCTACGACATTCCGATCTGGGGCAGCATCCCGCTCTGGGTCTGCCTTCTGCTCCTCGGGCGGGAGCTGGCCATGACCTGGTTCCGCCACTGGGCCCAGCGGCGCGGCGTGGTCATTCCCGCGGCGGGCGCGGGCAAGCTGAAGACGACGATCCAGAACATTTTCATCGGCGCGGTGATTCTCTGGTTCGCCTTCCGCGATGCCCGCAAGCCGCTGGGCTGGGAGCACAGCGCCTGGGCCGACTACTGGAACCAGTTTCACGGCGGGTTCGTCGCCGTGGCCCTCGCGGTCGCGACGCTGCTCACGGTGTACTCGTTCGTGCTGTATCTGTACCGCAATCGGCGGCTGTTCAGCGCCAAGCTGTGAGCCGGACGATGCCCATCGAGCTGGTCACCATCGGCAACGAGCTGCTGCTCGGATTCACCGTCGACACCAACGGCGCGGAGATCGCGCGCTCCCTGTCCGCGCTGGGCATCGAGGTGGTGCGGCGTACGGCGGTTCCGGACCGGGCCGAGGCGATCACCGTCGCGGTCGGGGAAGCGCTGCGGCGCACCGGCGCGGTGGTCACCACCGGCGGCCTGGGCCCCACCCGCGACGACGTGAGCAAGAAGGCCATCGCCGATCTCTACGGCTTGCCGCTGGAATTCGACGACACCGTCTGGTCCGACATCGTGGCCCGCTTCGCCCGGGTCCAGCGCGCGCCGGCGGCGAGCAACCGGAGCCAGGCCGAGGTGCCGCGCGGCGCGACGGTGTTGCGCAACCCCTGGGGCACGGCGCCGGGCCTGTGGCTCGAGGCCCCCATCGGGCTCACCGTCATGCTCCCGGGCGTGCCCGCCGAGATGCGGAAGCTGCTCGAGGCCGAGGTGGTTCCCCGGCTGGCCAAGCGGACCTCGGGCGGCGTGGTCCGCTCGCTGCTCGTTCGAACCACCGCGATTGCGGAATCCGCCCTGGCGGAGCGGATGGGCGAGATCGAGAGGGAGATCGCGCCCCTCACGCTGGCATACCTGCCCGGGATCGAGGGGGTGGACCTGCGGGTCACCGCCTGGGGAGTGGAGCCTGCCGCGGCCGACCGGCAGCTCCGCGTCGCCGCGGACCTCCTGCGGAGCCGGGCCGGCGACCACGTTTACGGCGAGCGGGACGTCGATCTCGCGGCGGTTGTCCTCGAGCGAGCGCGGCAGGCCGGGCTCTCGCTCGGGGCGGCCGAATCGTGCACCGGGGGCCTGGTCGGGGGGCGTCTGACCAACGTGCCGGGCAGTTCGGACGTCTTCGAGGGTGCGGTGGTCTGCTACTCCAACCGCCTCAAGACCGAGTTGCTGGGCGTCCCGCCGGAGCTGATCGCGGAGCATGGGGCGGTCAGCGAGCCGGTGGCCCGCGCGATGGCCGGGGGCGCGAGGACCCGGATCGGGGTCGACCTGGCGGTCTCGGTCACCGGCATCGCCGGCCCCGCCGGCGGCACCGCGGAGAAGCCGGTCGGAACGGTGTGGTTCGCCGTAGCGTCGTCCGGCGGGACCGAATCGAAGCGAACCGTTTTTCTCGGTTCCCGGGAAGAGATCCGCGAGCGAGCCGCCCAAACCGCTCTCTTCCTTCTCTACCGCAGGCTTCTCGCCGCCGACTGAGCATCCTTCTTCGGACCGCCTTCACCGATCTGCCGTTGTGACGGCTCCGCCGGGAACAGAGGTTGCTGTTATCTTTGGGACATCACCTGTCCTGTGAGAGTGCAAGTGGCTGACAAGCGAAGATTTAGGACCGATATGGAAGACCCTGCCTCGGAGGTTGGATCAAGGAGCGACGGCGCCGATCTGGCTTCCACTGACATGTCCGCCGAGCCCAGCTCGCGCGAGCCTGATACCCACCCAAACTTCGGCGAGGGCGGCGGGTCGCTTCCGGTCGAGCCTCAGTCGGAGGCCATCCGCCGGCTGGAAGCGGAGCTCGATGAGTCGCGCGACCGCCAGCTCCGCCTCGCGGCCGAGTTCGACAATTATCGCAAGCGAGTGGCCCGTGAGCGGGTCGAGCAGAGCGACCGGGCTCAAGCGTCCCTGATCACCCGGCTGCTGGACGTGCTGGACGATCTCGACCGCCTGAGCGCCGAAGGCGGAGCGGCCTCGCCCGAATCGATTCGCCAGGCGGTCGAGCTGGTCGACCGGAAACTCCGAAAGGAGTTGGAATCAGCGGGCGTGGAGCGGATCGACCCGGTAGGCCAGCCGTTCGATCCCAGCATCCACGAAGCGGTGTCGGCGCTACCGCCACCGCGCCCCGACCTGGACCACACCGTGAGCGCCACGTTCCAGACCGGCTATCGGTTCAAGGGGGCGCTGGTGCGTGCCGCCCGGGTCCAGGTGTACTCGGCGCAAGGCCAGGCCTGACGGTGGCCGCCAAGGACTTCTATCAGGTCCTGGGCGTCGCTGACTCGGCGAGTCAGGACGACATCAAGAAGGCGTATCGCCGGCTCGCCAAGCAGTACCATCCCGACGCCAACCCCGACAACGCGGCGGCGGCGGAGCGCTTCAAGGAGATCTCGGAGGCCCACAGCGTCCTCTCCGACGCGCAGAAGCGCAAGCAGTATGATCAAATGCGGCGCCTGGGCGCGTTCGACGGCGGGCCGCGGCGGTCCAGCGGCGGCCCGCGCCCGGCGGGAGCCCCGGGCGACGTGGGAGCCGAGGGATTCGATTTTGGGGACTTCGGCGGGCTGGGCGATATCTTCTCGTCTATCTTCGGCCGGGGCGGCCGCCAGGCCGAGACGAGGGGGGAATCGCTCGAGGCGATGGTCGAGGTGCCCTTCCGCGTGGCGGCGCTGGGTGGCAAGATCACGGTGACGATCCCGGTAACGGAGCCGTGTCCGACGTGCAGCGGCAGTGGCGGCGCGCCCGGCGCGACCTGGTCCACCTGCCCCGAGTGCAACGGGCGGGGGACCATCTCCTTCGGACAGGGAGGGTTCGCGGTCAACCGGCCGTGTCCCCAGTGCCGGGGGCGGGGCAAGGTCCCGTCGCAACCGTGCCCCACCTGCCGGGGCACCGGCGACGTGCGGACCGAGAAACGGGTGGCGATCACCGTCCCTCCGGCCACCGAGACCGGCTCGCGCATCCGTCTCCGCGGACAAGGTGAGCGGAGCCGCCCCGGAGGCACGCCGGGCGATCTGATCATCACGTTCCAGGTGCAGCCCGATCGCTTCTTTCGCCGAGACGGGCTCGACCTGGTCTGCGAGGTCCCGCTCAACGTCGCTCAGGCCACCCTCGGCACCCGGCTCCGGGTCCGCACTCTCGACGGGAAGAAAGTGATGTTGCGGATTCCGCCGGGGACGCAACCCGGGCGCAAGTTCCGCATCAAGGGCCAGGGCCTCGAGAAGAACGGCCGCCGAGGTGACCAGTTGGTCGCGGTGCAGGTCACCGTCCCCGGCGAGCTGACGGCCGAGCAGCAGGATCTGATGAAGAAATTCGCCGACTCGGCGGGGATGGGGTACTAGCCTAGTCTTGGTTCCGCCGCCCGGACCACTCGCTCCCCCAACAATTTGTGGATCGCGCGCTCCGGCTCTCCCGGCGCCGGCCGGCGCTGGCGGTAGCTGCCGTCGGCCGCCAGCTCCCAGGCCTGTCGATTGTCCTGCCACATCAGGAGCATGATGTCGCGCAGCGCCTGGCGGTGACCCGGGTCCGTGATCGGCGCCACCGCTTCGATCCGGCGATCGAGGTTGCGAGGCATCCAGTCGGCCGAGCCGATGTAGACCTCCTCCTCGCCCCCGTTGAGGAAGCAGAACGCCCGGCTGTGCTCCAGGAACCGCCCCACGATGCTGATCACCCGGATCGTCTCGCTGACTCCGGCCAGCCCCGGCCGAAGGCAACAAATGCCGCGCACGATCAGGTCGATCGCCACGCCGGCCTGCGAGGCCTGATACAGGGCGACGATGATTTCCGGGTCCACCAGCGCGTTCATCTTGGCCAGGATCCGCGCCGGACGGCCCGCCTCGTGGTGCTCCGCCTCCCGGCGAATCATGGCCAGGAAACGCTCCCGCATGCCCCGCGGGGCCACGATGAGCTTCCGATACCCCGTAGGGGAAGCGAACCCGGTCAATACGTTGAAGAGATCGGTCAGATCGGCGCCCAGCTCGGGGCTCGCCGTGAGGATGCCGAAGTCCGCGTAGATCTTGGCGGTCTTGGGGTTGTAGTTGCCGGTGCCGATATGGAGATACCGGCGCATGGTGTCCCCCTCCCGCCGTACGACCAGCGCTACCTTGGAGTGGGTCTTGAGCCCCGCGACGCCGTAGCTCACGTGGACCCCGACATCCTCCAGGCGCTGGGCCCAGATGATATTGTTCTCCTCGTCGAAGCGGGCCTGCAGCTCGATCAACACCGCCACCTGCTTGCCCCGCTCGGCGGCGTGCGCCAGCACCCGGGCCAGACTCGAGTCTCCGCCGGTACGGTAGAGCGTGAGCTTGATCGCGAGGACGTCGGGATCGTCCGCCGCGCTCTGGATGAACCGCTCCACCGAGGTGGCGAAGCTGTCATAGGGGTGGTGCAGCAGGATATCCCCCTCGCGGATCACGTCCATGATGTTGCGCGGCGTGGCCAGGCGAGGCTGGGTACCGGGGTAAAACGGCGGGTCCTTGAGGTCGGGCAGGTCGAGCGCCGCCAGGGATAGCAGGTCCGCCGCGTCCAGGAGCCCCGCGACCTCGTACAGGTCCTCCGCCGTGAGCGGCCGGGCCGGCGGCTCCTGCTGCTCGCTGAACTCCGCCAGGAGCAGCTGGCGGAGGGAGTCGGGCATGGACGCATGCACCTCGATCCGCACCACCTCGGCGAAGCGGCGGTTTCGGACCTCCTCCTGGATGAGGCTCAACAGGTCGTCGGCCTCGTCATCGTCGGCGATCTGCAGGTCGGTGTTCCGCGTGATGCGAAAGGTGTACCACCCCAGGATCTCCACGCCGGGAAACAGCGACTCGAGATTGGTGCCGATCACCTCCTCCAGGGGCACGAACTCGTTGGGGGCGATGAGCGGAACCCAGCGAGGCAGGATCTTCGGCACCTTGACCCGGGCGAAGCGCTCCTCGCCGTCGGCCCCTCGCAGCACCACGGCGAGGGAGAGGCTCAGATTGGAGATGTAGGGGAAGGGATGGCCCGGATCCACCGCGAGCGGCGTGAGGACGGGGAAGACGTTGGCGTGAAAGTACGTGTCGAGCCGCTCCCGCTCCTCCCGGCTGAGTTCCGCGAGGTTGGCGTGTAGCACCAGGCCACGGGCGGCGAGCTGGGGGAGAAGATCGTCATGAAGGGACCGGCGGTCCTGCCGCACCAGGTCGCGCACGATCCCCGCGATCGAGTGCAGCTGGGTCTCCGGGGTCATACCGTCCGCCGTGCGCTCGACGATGCCGGCGGACACCTGCTGCTTGAGGCCGGCGACCCGCACCTGATAGAACTCGTCGAGGTTGCTGCTGAAGATGCTGAGGAACTTGAGACGCTCGAGGAGGGGGGTCCGAGGGTCGAGCGCCTCGTGCAGCACTCGGCGGTTGAACTCCAGCCAGGAGAGCTCGCGGTTGATGTAGAGCGACGGGTCCCGCAGATCCAGGGCGGGCGCCACGGGTACGGAGAGCCGGAGATCGGTCACGCCGCCAATGTACTCCAGGGTATGAGAGGGCGGACGTCACGGGCCGGTAACGCGGCCCGCTCAGTTCCGGGCAGGGCGGGGCAGGAACAAGGACAGGACCACACTGACCAGCCCCACGACCAAACCACCGAAAAACGCCGCCCAGAACCCGGTGACGGTGAAGCCGAGACCCCACCGCTCGGAGAGCGCCCCCGTGAGCAGCAGCATCAATGCGTTGATCACCAGCGTGAAGAGCCCCAATGTCACCACGATCAGGGGACACGTCAGGACCGTGAGAATGGGGCGGACCAGGCTGTTCACGAGCCCGAATACCGCCGCGACCAGCAGCAGCTGAATCAAGGAGCCCTGAAACGCGAGACCCGGGAGCAGCCAGGCAGCCGCCCAGAGCGCCGCCGCGTTCAGCAGCCAGTGAAGCAGGAGCCCCGTCATACTCAGCCGATGACCCCGCCGCCGAGCACCTGGTCCTCGGCCGAATAGAGCACCCCGGACTGGCCCGGCGTGATGGCCCGGACCGGTGCGGAAAGCACCAGGTCCACCGCGCCGGGTTCCCGGACGGCTACGGTGGCCGCGACACCACGTGCGCGGTAGCGCACTTGCACCCGACACTCGTCCCCCGGCTCCAGCGGCTCGGTGAGCCAGTTGAGCTCTTCGAGGCGGACCCGATGCCCCGCGAGCTCGTCCACGGTGCCGATCACCACCTCGCGCCGCTCGGGCCGAATCGCCACCACGTAGCGGGCGTCGGCGAAGCCGCCCGGCAGGCCGCGCCGCTGGCCGATGGTGTACCGGGCGTAGCCGCGATGCTCCCCCACGACCTCGCCTCCGGTCGTCACCAGTGGGCCCGGGGTGAGCGCGGGCGCGTCGGCCGGCAGGTGCCGCTGGAGCACGCCGACGTAGTCGTCGTCGGGCACGAAACAGATCTCGACCGACTCCGGCTTCTCGGCGGTCACCAGCCCCAGCTTCCGGGCCCACGCGCGGGTCTCGGCCTTGGTCATCTCACCCACCGGCGTCAGCATCCGCGCCACGACCTCCCGGTCCACGCCCCACAGGAAGTAGCTCTGGTCCTTCCCGCGGTCGAGCCCGCGGTAGAGCCCCCCGTCGCGAGCCACGGCATAGTGGCCCGTCGCGATGTACCGGCAGTCGAGCGCGTCGGCGTGGGCCAGGAGGTCGCGGAACTTGGTGAAGGAGTTGCAGCGCACGCACGGGATGGGGGTGCGGCCGCGGCTGTACTCGCTGACGAAGTTCTCGATGACGTGCCGGGCGAACCGGTCTTCCAGGTTGAGGACGTAGTGCGGAATCCCGAGGGCGTGCGCGACGTCGCGGGCGTCGTTGATCGAGTCGAGCGAGCAGCAGGGCCGGTCGGGCACCTCGTCACCGTAGCAGAAGAGCTTCATGGTCGCCCCGACGACGTCGTAACCCTGCTCCACCAGGCGGGCCGCGGCGACCGAGCTGTCCACGCCCCCCGACATGGCCACCAGCACCCGGGCGGTCACGAGGCCGCCCGCCCCAGCAGGCCGGCCAGCTTGCGCACCTTGGCTACGACCGCCGGCATCACCTCGACCACGCGGTCGACGTCCGCCATGGAGCTCTCCCGGCCGAAGCTGAACCGGATCGCGCCCACCGCCTGCTCGCGTGGCACACCCATCGCCATGAGGACGTGGGACGGCTCGACCGCGCCGGTGGAGCAGGCCGAGCCGCTCGAGGCGGCAACGCCGGCGAGATCGAGGTGCATCAACAGCGCCTCGCTGTCGGCACCGCCCACCGACACGCTGAGGACGTGGGGTGCCGTACCGGTACCGGGACCGTTCACCACCAGGTCCGCCACCGACCGCCGGAGACGCTCGGCCAGCTGGTCCCGCAGCGCGCGCAACCGAGGGGCCTCCTCGGGCTGCTCCCGGGCGGCGAGTAACGCCGCGCGTCCGAGCCCCACGGCCCCGGCCACGTTCTCGGTGCCCGGCCGGATGCCGTACTGCTGGCCGCCACCGTGAATGATGGCCTCGACGGCCTTGCGATCGCGCACGATGAGCGCCCCGATCCCCTTGGGGGCGCCGATTTTGTGACCCGAGATCGTGAGCAGGGTGCAGGGCAGGCCGCCGACCGCCATCGGCACTTTGCCGAACGCCTGCACCGCGTCGGTATGGAAGACCACCCCCGCCGCCTTGCAGCGGGCCGCGATCTCCGCCATCGGCTGGACCACCCCGACCTCGTTGTTCACCCACATGATGGAGACCAGCGCGGGACGGTCGGCCAGGGCTTCGTCCAGGGCGTCCAGGCTCACCTGGCCGTCCTGGTCCACCGGGAGCACCACCTCACGGCCGCCCAGGTGACAGACGGCGTGAGCGGCGGCCAGCACCGCCTTGTGCTCGATCGCGCTCACCACGGCGCAGGCGTGCCCCCCGCGATCCCGCGCCGCGAGCGCCGCGCCGATGATGCCGAGATTGTCGGCTTCGGTGCCGCCCGAGGTGAAAATCACCTGGTTGGGCTCGGCCCCGACGGCCTGGGCCACCTCCCGGCGGGCCTGCTCGATGCCGGCACGCGCGGCCCGCCCGAACCGGTGGGCACTGGAAGGGTTTCCGAAGGCCTGGTTGGTCAGGTAGGGCAGCATCGCCTCGAGAACCTCGGGGCGGACCGGGGTGGTCGCTGCGTGGTCGAGATAGACCGGGTCGCGTGTCATGGAGCCTGAAAAATACCCGTCCCCGGGGTCGGCTCCAAGTTGGGGGGACCTACAGGCTTTGCACGCCCAGGGTGAGGACGTCGTCGACGGCGACGGTTTCGTTGGTGTGGTACGGCTCCCCGTACCGGGCCCGGATCAGCGACCCGTAGTGCGCGTTCTGGATTTCGACCAGCGAATAGAGGTCCTGGCCGGTAGGAAAGATCTCTCCTGCCGCCTTGGCGCCATCGAACTGGCTGGAGTAGCAACGGATCGCGGCCAGCTTGCGGTCGAACTGGCCGCTGATGTCCACCACGAAGGTCGGCTTGATCGGGTCCTCCCGGTAGGAGAGGGCGTAGAGGATCTTATGGGGCCGGTGGGGTGAACCCGGCGCGTCGTATCGGGCGAGGCCCGCCAGAAAGCAGCAGTCGCGCCCGAGCTCGGCGGCGACACGATGGTCGGGGTGGCGGCCCACCGGAAACGGCAGAATCACCACTCGCGGCGCGAAGTGCCTGATCTCCGCGATGACGATTTGCCGCGCCTCTTCGGAATTGTGCAGGTGGCCGTCGGGAAGGCCGGCATTCCGACGCTCGGCGACGCCCAGGATCCCGGCGGCGCGGCTCGCCTCCTCCGCCCGCAGCGCCGCGCTGCCGCGGGTGCCGGTCTCGCCAGCCGTCAGGTCCAGGATGCCGGCGCGGTAGCCGGCATCCACCGCCTTCAACAGCGTGCCGGCGCAGGTGAGTTCGACGTCGTCGCGATGGGCGGCGATGGCCAGGATATCGACAGCCATGGTGGCGGAGCCCCGATTCAGGACGATGAAGAGTAAGCGCGAGGCGTGCTTTACGCTCCCGCGGCTCTTCTGCCGTACCGTTTCGCGACCACCACCAGCCCCCACGCCAGGCCCAGGACGGGCACCGCGAAGCCGAGCGACGCGATCGCGCCGGCGAGCACACCCACGAAGTTACGCCACGCCGCTCTGAACGCCTCGACGATGGGGCCCTGGCCCCGGGACGCGACGATCGGCACCGGCTCGTGCAGGCTGACCGACAACGTACTCAGCTGCGCGCCGGTCTTGAGGTAGCGCGCCCGCCCCTCCATCCGCTCGATCGCTTCCCGGACGCGGGCCAGCTCCCGCTCTACCGTGAGCACCTCCTGCAGCTTGCCCGTCCGGGTCCGCAGCAGCTCTACCAGGCGGTCCTCGAGCCGGTGGCCGTTGGCGATCCGGGCGCTCAGGTCCACGAATTCCTCGCTCACGTCTTCCGCGCCGACGGTGACGAACTCCAGGCGCCCGACCGGCTGAAGCCCCTCGGTCAGCTCGTCGAATCGAGCCGACGGGACCTTCAGCTCGAGCGTCGCCTGCCGAAGCTGGTTCCGGCCGCTCTGTATCGAGGCATCGGCCACGACCGCCCCGACGCGCCGGGCGATCCGCCGGAGCTCGGCCATCGCGGGCTCGAGCGAATCCACCTCGATGCTCGCCTGGCCGGTTCGCAGGATCAACCGGGCGTCTGGATCCAGCGCGTAAGGGCGGGACCAGCCCTCTTCGGGCGAGGAAGCGGTGGCGTCCACCTCCCGCTCGCCCACCGAGCCGAGCGCCACCGCATCGGCACGGCGTTGGGGCTCGTTCCGGGCGTTACCGGGTGTTTCGACTCGCGTGCTGGGGGAACCGGCGGGACTCACCGAGCGCTCGCAGGCCATCAGCAGCGCCGCCTGGAGCACGCCCACCATCATCGTCTGGACTCGCATGGCACCTCCTCGGGGAGCACCGGAGATGCGAAGGGCGGGAAGGATTGCACAGTGCAGCGGATGGCACGGCGACCGCTATTCGTGCCGCAGCGCCTCGACCGGGTCCATCCGTGCGGCGCGATTGGCGGGAATCAGCCCGAACACCAGTCCGATGACGACGCTCACCCCGCATGCCAGCGCGATGCTCCACAGCGGCACCGCGGAATCGAGGCTCAGCGCGGCCTTGAGCAGCTCGCCGGCACCCAGCCCGAACAGGATCCCGAGCGCCCCGCCGACCAGGGTCAGGGTGGCGGCCTCGACCAGAAACTGCCAGAGCACCTCGTGCCGGGTGGCGCCGAGCGCCTTGCGCAGGCCGATCTCCTTGGTGCGATCGCTCACCGAGACCATCATGATCGCCATGACCCCGATTCCCCCCACCAGCAGGGCCACGCTGGAGAGGGCCACCATCGCCAGGAAGAAGTAAGAGGTGAACTTCCCGACCACGTCGAGAATCTGATCCTGGGTGATCAAGTCAAACGTGTTGGGGTCCCCCGGGCGCAGGTTTCTGGAGCGGCGAAGGGCCACGGTCACCGCGTCCATCGCCGCGTCCACGGATATCCCGGCTCTCGGCTTGACGGCGACGAAGAGCGCGTTGGTCTCGTCGTACCGGAAGCTTTCTCGCGCCGTGGCGAAGGGGACCACTCCGCCGGTGGCCTGGCCCGGGGGCTCGAAGATGTTGGACGGCTTCTCGTAGACGCCGATCACCCGGAATGAAATCCCCCCGACTCGAACCTGGGCGCCGAGGGGATCGAGCCGGCCGAACAGCCGGTCGGCCACGGCGCTCTCCAGAACGATGACGGGCTCCCCGGTGAGCTCGGCCCGGCTGAAGAAGCGGCCTCGAAGCAGCGTCCCGCCCTGGATGTCCATGTAGCGGTCGTCGGCGCCGAACACGACCACCTGCTGGGTCCGGATCCCCTGATACTCCGCCTTCTGGAAGACCTGCACCCAGATCCCGGCGTAACGGATCTCCGGCAGGCGACGGATCGCTTCCGCGTCGCTGCGCTGGAGCACCGGCCTGATGCGCACCTCGTACGGCAGCCGGTCGGGGTTCACCGGGGTCTGGGAGAAATAGCGGATGACGTAGAACGTCGTCGGGCCGGCGACCTCGATCGCGTTGAAGATCTGCCGCCGGATCCCTTGCACCAGCGAGGCCACCGCCATGACCGTGGTCACCCCGATCACGACACCGAGAATGGTCAGCGCCGAGCGGAGCTTGTTGGAGCGAATCGCATCCAGGGCGATTCCGACGCCCTCGGCGGCGTTGCGGAGAATCACCGGGTCACTCCATCCGCAGCGCGGTGATCGGGTCGAGCCGGGACGCCCGCGAGGCAGGGTAGACGCCGAAGAGCGTCCCCGCGCCGGTGCCCACGGCCAGGGCCAGCACCACCGACCACAGCGTGATCTGGGCGGGCAACGGGGTGAACGTCGAGACGCCGAAAGCCAGGGCCCACCCGCTGAGCACCCCCAGCGCCCCGCCGGTGGAGGTCAACACCAGCGCCTCCACCAGGAACTGCCGCCGGATGTCGGCCCGCGTGGCGCCGAGCGACTTGCGCAGGCCGATCTCACGGGTGCGCTCGTTCACGGTCATCAGCATGATGTTCATGATGACGATGCCGCCGACGACCACGCCGATCGCGACCACGGCGGGGATGGCGGTAAAGAGCAGGCTGGTGAGCTGCCTCCAGAAGGCCACGAAGGCGTCGGCCTTGTCCACCGTGAAGTCGTTCTCCTCGCCGGGGCGGAGCCGGTGCGCCACCCGCATCGCCTCTTCCGCCCGCGCCATGCCACCCTCGATGGCGTCGGCGTTCGGCATCTTGACCGAGACCACGGTGGTCTTGCGGCGGCCGTAGGCGGCCTCGAAGGTCGTGAAGGGAAGCAGGACGAACGCATCGAACGACTGGCCCAGCAGGCGCCCCTTGGGCGCGATCACGCCCTTGACCGTCACCTCCTGCCCATCCAGCCGCACCCGCCGGCCCACCGCGGTCAGGGGATCGTCGAAGAGCTTCTCCGCGATCTCATGGCCCAGCGCCGCGACCGGCCGCCGGCCGCTCACGTCCTGCTCGGTCAGCGGGGAGCCCGCCAGAAAGGTGTAGTCCTGCACCAGTTGGTACGGCGCGGTGATCCCGAATACCAGCACGTTGATGACGTTGCGGTCGCGGAAGCCGACCTCGCCGATGGGTGTGGGCCAGCCCGACTGGAGCGCCACCGCGACCGCTTCTGGAACGGCCTGGGCGACGGTTTCGGCATCGTCCACCGTGACCAGCGGACGCTTGGCGATGGCGCGGACCTGCTCGTCGTCGAGCAGGCCGATCGAGATCGGGCCGCGTCGGACCTGAAACGTATTGGTGCCGATCATGCTCGCCGTGAGCGTGTCGCTCACATACGAGTTCATGCCCTGAATCACGGCCACGACGACGATCAGGAAGGCGACGGAGACGAGGATGCCGAGCAGGGTGAAGAACGACCGCAGCTTGCTGGTCCAGATCGCCTGGACCGCCAGGCGGAGGGCCTCGGTGAGGTGCATTGCGGAAGATAAGGTGGGGGTTGCAGCGGGGTGAAGAGCGGCCGGCCCGGGTTCACTCGTATCGCAGTGCCTCCACCGGATCCAGCTTCGAGGCCTTGCTGGCGGGATAGAGGCCGAACAGGACGCCGGTGAGGATGGAGGCGGCGACGGCGGCGACGACGGAAATCAACGGCACCGAGGCCGGCACCGGCGTGAACGAGCGGACCCCCCAGGCGACCCCCGCGCCCAGGGCCATCCCCACCAGGCAACCGACCAGCGTGAGCGTCGCCGCCTCCACCAGGAACTGGAACATGATTTCGCCCCGGGTCGCTCCCAGCGCCTTCCGGACGCCGATTTCGCGAGTCCGCTCGGTCACGGAGATCATCATGATCGCCACAACGCCGACCCCGCCGACCATCAATCCGACGCTCGACAGGGCGATCATGGCGACGAAGAAGCCGGCGGTGATCTTGTTGAACGCCTCCAGGATCCGGTCCGAGGTCAGCAACGTGAAGTTGTTGTCCTCTCCGGGCCGGAGGCCCCGCCGGCTCCGCAAAGCGGCGGTGACCTGATCCTGGGCCTCCGCGATGGTGGCGCTTTCGGTCGGGACGACGGCGATCTCCATCCAGCCAGGCCGGAAGTCGGCCGTCTTCAGGAATGTGGTGTGGGGAATGGCGAGCCGTGGATCGGCGGCGCTGCTGAACAGCGAGGCGGCCTCCGCGTGCATGCCAACCACCTCGAACGGGAGGCCGTAGAGCCTGATCCGCTTGCCGATGGGATCCAGGCCCGGGAAGAGCGACTCGGCCAGCTTGTCGTTGATGACGGCGACGCGGGCGCCCGCCGCGTACTCCATGGCCGTGAAGTTGCGTCCGGCCAGGATGTCACCGCCATTGACCTGCGGCCAGGTGGAGCCGAACCCGGCGATCTTCACGCTGCTCAAGTTGGTGCCGCCGGCGATCACGGGCCCTTCGGTGAACTCGGCGACATTCACGTCCCGGACCGCGGGAAGGCTCCGGATCAGCTCCGCCTCGGTCACCGAGATCTCCGGCATCCTGCGCCAGGGCGACAACTCGTCGGATCCGTCGGAGATCTGGAGCCCGTCCGAGAAGTACCGCAGCACGTAGAAGGTCTTGGGGCCGGCCGACTCCAGGATGCCGGTGACGCTCCGGTTGATCCCGTTGATCGCGGCGGCCATCGCGATCACCACTGTCACGCCGATAGCCACGCCCAGGATCGTGAGCGCCGCCCGAACCTTGTTGGAGCCCAGGGAATCGAGCGCGATCGCCGCTCCCTCGAGCATCCGGGAGAGCAGGGTGAGTCCCGCCTTCACTCGGCCCTCAGGGCGGTGATCGGGTCCAGCCGGGAGGCGCGGCTGGCCGGGTAGACCCCGGCGACGATGCCGACGCTCACGCCGAGGAGCACGCCGACGCCCACCGACCAGGGCGCCACCGCGGCCGGCAACGGCGTCAGTGCCTTGACCACGAAGGCCAGCAGCAGTCCCAGGCCGATCCCCAGCACGGCGCCGGCGGCCGAGAGCGTGGCCGATTCGACCACGAACTGGGCCAGGATGTCGCGTCGGCGGGCACCCAGCGCCTTGCGGATCCCGATCTCCCGGGTGCGCTCGCTCACCGCCATCAGCATGATGTTCATGATCACGATGCCGCCCACCACCAGCGAGATGGCGACCAGGCCCGGGAGAGCGAGAAAGAGGATCCGCGAGATCTTCTGCCAGGTGCCGAGCGCGCCCTCGGCGGTCTGGAAGGTGAAGTCGTTCTCCTCCGTGGGCTTCAGCTGCCGCCGGCTTCGCATGGCCGCCTCGGCCTCGGCCAGGGCCAGCTGCATCTGCGACGGATCGTCGGTCCGCACGATGAGCGCGTCGAGGATGTTGATGGGACAGATGAGGCGCCGGGCCTGGGCGCTGAACGGCATCACCGCGAACTTGTCGAGCGACAAACCGAACAGGGTGCCCTGCTCGGCCACTACGCCGATGATCCGATAGGGGAGTCCGCCGATCTGGACCACTTTGCCCACCGGGTCCAGGCCGGGAAAGAGCTTCGCGCCCAGCTCGTACCCGATCACCAACACCGGCTGCGAGGCGCGCACCTCGTGCGCGGTGAACACCCGGCCGGCCGTCAGCTCGTAGTTGCGGATCCGGAAGTAGGTCTCCTCGGTACCGACCAGGTCGATGTCCTTGGCGACCTTGCCGTCGTAGTGGACCGAGACCCGATCCTCGCAGAACTTCGCGAAGATGGCGGGGGTGCGGATCCGGTCGCGGACGAAGTCGGCGTCATCGTAGCTGACCCGCGGACGGCGACGCCAGGCGAGCGCGGTCTCGCGGGTGACGTGGCCCATGTTGATGCTGGGCCGCTGGCGCAGCTCGAAGGTGTTGGCGCCGACCAGAGTGTTGGCGAACCGGTCCACCATGTACCGGTTCATGCCCTGCACGATCGACACGACGGCGATCAGGAAGGTGACGCCGATGAGCACGCCCACCAGCGAGAAGAAACTCTTGAGCTTCTGCGCCCGGATGGCGCGGAACGCGAGGCGGATGGCTTCGAGGAGCGGCATGCGTCAGGCCGCCGCTCCCTGGTTGAGCCGATCGGTCTCCACCTGCCCGTCTCTCAGCACCACCACGCGCTCGGCCCGCGCGGCGATGTCCGGCTCATGGGTCACCATGATTACGGTCTGTCCTGCGGCGTGGAGCTGGGCGAACACGTCCATGATCTCGTCACTGGTGACGCTGTCGAGGTTGCCCGTCGGCTCGTCCGCCAGCAGGATGCTCGGCTGATTCACCAGCGCACGGGCGATGGCGACGCGCTGGCGCTGGCCGCCGGAGAGCTCGCTCGGGCGGTGTTCCATCCGGTTCCCCAGGCCGACGCGCTCCAGGGCCGCCGCCGCCCGCTCCCGGCGCTGGCGCCCCCGCAGGCCGGCGTACACCAGCGGCAGTTCCACGTTGTGGAGTGCGGTGGCGCGGGGCAACAGATTGAACGTCTGAAATACGAACCCGATCTCGCGGTTGCGCACTCGCGCGAGGGCATCGTCGGTGAGGCCCGATACTTCCTCGCCGTTGAGCCGATACTCGCCGGCCGTGGGCGTGTCGAGGCAGCCGAGCAGGTTCATCAGGGTGGATTTCCCGGACCCGGATGGGCCCATGATCGCCACGTACTCGTTGCGCTGGATCGCGAGCGTCACCCCGCGGAGGGCGAGGATGCGTTCCGAGCCCATCGGGTACTCCCGGGCCAGATCGCGGATCCGGATGAGGGGGCTCACGACGCCGCCTGGCCCTTGTCGCGCTCCTGTTTCGTGGTGTCGGCCGCCCGCACCCGTGCACCGTCCCTGAGGTCGCGGATCGCCTGGTAGGTACCCGCCACGATCGTCTCGCCTCCGCGGAGGCCATCCACCACCTCGAAGTACTCGTCACCGGCGATTCCGACCTTCACCGGGCGGAAGCTCGCGATGCCGCCCTGAACCAGAAAGACGCCTTCCTCCTCGCGCTGACCGCTCCGGCGCGATCGCACCGTGTCCCGCGCGGGATTGTCCTCGTTGGGGATCCGCTCGTGGTCCCGCACCGTCAGCGCGATGATGGGAATGCTGAGGGCGCTGCTCCGGGTGTCGGTCACGATCCGGGCGGTGCAGCTGAGGTCCGGGCGGATGTCGCGCGGTGGGGTATCCAACGTGATCTCGACGTCGAAATCCACCGCCCGGTCGTTCGAGCCCGACGCCGTCTGGGTGCTGGTCAGCTTGGCGCTCTGGCTCACCCGGGTCACCCGGCCGAGAAAGCTGGAGTCCGGATAGGCGTCGATCGTCACCTCCACCGAGTCGTTGTGGGCCAGGCGCACGACATCGGTCTCGTCCACCTGCACCTTCGCCAGGATCACCGAGAGATCGGCGACGGTCAGGAGCAGGCCGGTCTCGCGCGAGAAGGTCCCGGGAACCGCGACCTCGCCTTCCTCGACCGCGAGCCGGACCACCCGCCCGGAGATCGGCGACATCAGGCGCGTCTTGGCCAGGTTGTCCCTGGCCTCCCGAAGGCCGGCCCGGGACTGGTCGAGCTGCGCCCGGGTCGCCTGATAGGTCGCCTCGGCCACGTCCAGCGCCGTCCGGGCCTCCTCCGCCGTGGCGGGCGCGATGAGATTGGGGCCCAGGCGAGTGAGCTCGTGGGCCCGCTTCCAGGCCCGCTCCGCCTGGTCGCGGCTGGCCCGGGTCTGCAGCAGGGTCGCCTGGGTGGACGAGACCACGCCCTCCGCCCGGGAGACCGCCGCTTGGTACTGCGCCGGGTCGATCTGCACCAGGAACTGGCCCTTGGTCACCAGGTCGCCCTCCTCCACCGCGATCCGGATGATGCGGCCGGTGATGTCGGCGGAAATGTCCACCGAGGTCTGAGGCTGGATCTTGCCGCTCGCGGTGACGGCGCTGACCAGGTCCCGGCGAGTCACCTGCTCCATCCGAACCTCGGTGGCCGCGTTCTTTTTCTGGTTCACGGTGTAGGCGATCCCACCGCCCGCCGCCAGCGCCAGGACTCCGACGACCAGCCCGACCTTCATCCCACGGGACATGTGCGTTCCTCGTTAGCGAAGGGGTCGCCCGACGGCCGCTTCCAGCGCGGCGACGGCCTTGTGATAGTCGTAGACCGCGTTCACATAGTCACCCTCCGCCCGCTGGACGGCGTTCTGGGCATCGGAGACCTCGAGGGAAGTGCCGGCACCGAGCCGGTAGCGGTCTTGCGCCAGCCGGAGCTGGTCCCGAGCCGCTCCCCGGTTGGCCTCCTGCACCGGGATCGCCTGATACGATGTCTGCATGGCGAGATACCGTCCGTGCACGTCACTCCGAACCTGCAGCCGCCGGGCCCGCACGTCCTCGTCGGCGTCCTGCTCCTGCGCCCTGGCCTGGGAGACCCGCAGGGAGCGCGAGAAACCGGTGAAGATGGGGAGCGAGACCCTCAGGTTCGCCTGGAACGGCTGGCCCGTGTAATCGAACGGAAACACGTTGTTGGCGTCGCGAATCTGTTGCGACACCCGGGGGTCGAGCGCCGTCCCGGAACCGTTGAGTCCGAATGCGCCGAAGCAATTCCCGACCTGTCCCCCGAGGTCGAGTGCGGTTCGCACCTGGTCGTCGAACTGGCAGCGCGCGGCGTCGGACTGGGCTCCGGAGAGCGTGGTGTTCAACAGCAGGCCCTCATCGGTGAACTCCTGGGTGAAGCCGCTCCAGCCGGCCTGCAGCGACAGGGTAGGCAGGAACTCGGATCGGGTCGCCCGTACGTTCCAGGTGGCCGCGTCCTGCCGCGCGCGGAGCGAGCGGAGCAGGGGATTCTGCTCGTCCGCCATCGCGAGCAGGTCATCGAGCTGGACCTCGGGCGGGGATACGGGAAACGAATCGCTGAGACCGATCTGGTCGATGGCGACGGGGGGCTCGACCCCCATCCGGCGGAGCAACTCCAGCTTTGCCTCGTTTTCGAGCTGGGTCGCGCGGAGGAGCGCGACGTCGGACTGCCCCTTGATCACCTCCGCCTGACGGACGTCCAGCAGCGTCGCCTGCCCGACCTGATAGCGCGCCTGTGCCAGGGAGAGGAAGTCCGCGTTGCGGACCACCTGCTGCCGGGCGACGCCGACCTGGGCCGAGGCCTGGAGCACGCTCAGGTACTGGGTGGTGACGTCGGCGCGGAGATTGGTGCCGGCCCCGCTGATGTCTTCCTCGGTGGCCCGCCGGAGCGCCTTCTGCTGTCCCGGCCCGGAGAGCACCCGGCCGTCCAGCTGCCAGAACAACCCGAGACTGTATCCCGAAGTGAGGAAGGCCGACGTGGGGCTGATGAACCCTCCGCCGATATTGGACTGCCCGGCGCCGATGTAGCCCAGGTCCCCGGCCACGTTCACCGTCGGCAGAAAACTCGCGTACGCGTTTCTCACGCCCCACTTCGCCGGTCCCGCGTCGTTGAGGATCTGGCGGTAGGCCGGACTGTTCACCCGCGCCTGCTGAAGGGCTTCCTCGAGCGAGAGGGTGACGGTGGCGGCGGGCGGGCGAACGGCGGCGGTATCGGAAGCGGGGGTGGAGCTAGTGTCCTGTGCCGCTCCGGGCGTGTGGAGAAGGCAGGCGACCGTAAGGAAACCGAGCCAGCGATTCATGGACTATGCCCTTTGTGGCTGGGGACGTGACCGGGGCCAATACGGCAGCCTCGCCGCAGAGGTTTCAGGTTGCGACAAAGGTGAGATTCGAGACTGTCGGTGAACGACTTGTGAGGAGAGAGAGCTACTCCGCCCGCGACACGACCTTGTTCTGCGCCGGCAGCTCCAGGCGGCGGAGCCGTCCCTCCTTGTCCGTCAGCAGCGTTCCGGCGATCTCCCCGCTGAGGCTGATGCGTGTCGCCTCGCCGGGGCCCGAGGACTCCAGCCGGGCGGTAAACGAGGCGCGCTTGCCGGTGCGTGGAAAGACCGCGGACAATCGCTTGCCCGCGGGTGTCGCCAGATCCGCGATCGCGGAATAGAGCGAGAACACCTCGTCATCGAGCAGCACGACGTCAGGGCCTCCCGGCAGCTCCCGGCCGGATTCGGAGCCCGTCGCCACCGTGCGGACGACCAGGCGCGCGCCGGTGCCCGCGGCGAGAATCACCGTCGTCCCGCTGGGGCTGTCGACATCGAGCTGGAACTTCGCGATCGCGAATTCCGCCGTTCGCTCGAGCGAGGCCGTCAGCCGGGTGGTGGGGGCGGTGCCGGGATATCTGGCCGTCGCGCTCAGAGTGCTTCCGGTCGCCCCTCGAGCCCGCCCCTTGGTCAGACTGAAGTTTTCCCGGCCGATCTCCTTGCCGCCCTGGGTCACCGTCAGGGTGATGGGGCGCCTGAGCCGGCGCGGGAGCTGCCTGATGTGCCACCAGCAAGAGCAGAGCGACAGCGTGTAGGCCCATTCGGCTCGCCTCAGTTCCCCGCGAGGTAGCTGCTGATCCGGTCCAGTATGAATTTATATAGTACCTCCCCCTTGTGGGCGGAGGCGAGGCTGGGATAGCCCACCGAGCCCGGCGACCCCTCGGGCAGGTGGCGGCTGTGGCCCGGCCGGTAGCTGGCCAGCATTTTAGGCGTCAGGGCGAAGTCGAGCGCGAGGTCCATGTGGACCGCTTCGGGGGCGAGATAGAGGAGCAGGGAGGTGTCGAGCTCACCGCCATGGATTGGCGCGCCCGGATGATCGATGAGCGGGCCGAAATCGAGGCCGAAGACGTCCATCACCCGGACCTTCGCCTCCTTGGTGCGGATGGTGCTGAGGGCCTCCAGGTGAGCCTCGCTCGCCTGCGCGGTGAGGATTACGAACTCGCGGACGCCTGCCCCCTCCTCCCAGGACTCGATAAGTTCGTTCATGACACGGTGCAAGGTCCGATGCCGCAGCGCGGCCCCTCCGGGAAAGGGGCGGGAGATGGCGTGCACACCGAACTCGAGGGTAGGCGCTCGCAGAACCGTGAAGGCGGCTGACAGGTCATCGGAGAGCCGATCGACGATGATCGTGTCGCAGCCCAGCGGCAGGTGCGGCCCGTGCTGTTCGGTGGTGCCGACCGGGACGATCAGGGTGGGCCGGCGCTGCAACAGCTCCCCGATCGCGCCGGGGGTCATCTCCTTGATCCGCCAGGGGCGTCCGGCTTGAGTCATCGTCCGCCATGGTGGCTGGGGTTGACGCTGGCGGCCGGCGTGGCCGCGGCCGAATGGCTGCGGCGGCCGTCGCTGCCCTGGGTGGTGGTCGGTGCGCTTGCCCTTCTCGGCTGCCTGGTGGCGCTTTTTCCGTACCGCAACTGGCGCCGTCGCGGACTCGCGGCGATCCTGCTCGGGCTCCTCGGGACCATCGCCGTCACTCAAGGGCGGCTGACCGCGATCGAGACCCGCTGGGCCGACCAGCGTGAGCGGCGGGTGCAGGCCGCGTCCGAGCGGCTGTCGGGCGACCTCCATGCCGCGCTTCACCGCGCGGACCGTCTGGCCCAATCAGCCCTGGCCGCGCCCCAGGACGACCGCGCGCGCCGCGCTCCGGCTGCTCCAACGCCTGGTGCCGACCCGCGGTGCCGAAATGAGCGTCGCCCTGCTCGATCCCGAAGGCGACGTCTGGGCCTGGGCCGGACGCCATCGGCTGCCGCCCGTCGCCGAAGGAGACTCTATCGGCTCCCGGGCGACTGGATATTACGTCGTGCTCGAGGCGCGGCGCCACTCCGCGGAGGGGCGCATCGCGGTCGCCGGGGTGCTGATCTGGGCCCATCCCGCGGTGCCTGGACCGGTCGCGCAGCGTGGCGGAGTTGTTCCGTGAAGGAACCGAAGTCGGGCTCACCGTCTATCCGCCAGGATCCGCACCCGACAGCGTGGACGTCTTCGATTACGAGGAGCCCACCACCGCGGGGCCGCGGCTGCTGTTCAGCGTGCGGCCCGTCCCGCCGGAGCAGGGAACCGCCAAACAGCGGGCCTACGCCGGCGGGAGCCGGATCGCGACCTGGCTGATCCTGCTCGCCACGGTCATCGCCTTGTCGCTCACGGCACGCCCGGTCGAGCGGTTCGCGGTGCTCGGCGGGTTGCTCTGGCTCGCGGTCCGCGCACCGGTCGGCGGTGCCCTCAACCTGCAGCCGTATTTCTCACCAGCGACCTTCTTCCGCCCGCTGCTGGGTCCGCTCTCCGGCTCGGCCGGGGCGCTCGCGCTCGCCGGGGCCCTGCTCACGATCGCGGGAGTCTGGCTGTGGCGCCGGCAGCTGCCGCGGCGCTGGTACGGGGTGGCGCTGGGCGCCGTGATGCTGCTGGTCTCGCCCTATCTCATCAGCAGCCTCGGCCGCGGCATCACCCCGCCGGCCGGCGGCGTCTCCGTGGGACTCTGGCTGAGCTGGCACCTGGCGATCCTGGTGTCGGCGGCGGCGCTCATCGTTCCCACCGCGGCGCTCTTTCGCGGCTCCGGGCTCGAGCGTCCCTCCGCCCGGCGCATCGCGGCCGGTGTGGCGATCGCCGCAGCCGCCACGACGGTCGGGGTGCTGGTGTGGAGCCCCCGTGGGGGGTGGCCCGACTGGTACACCTTCCTCTGGACGCCGGCGCTGCTGCTGGTGGCGCTTCCCGCGCCGCGATGGGCCGCCATCAGCGGCATCGCGCTGGTGGCGGGCAGCTCGGCGGCCCTGGTGACCTGGGGTGCCGAGCTCACCGGGAAGATCCAGGTGGCGCAGAGGGACATCGCCCGACTCGGTGTCGAGCCCGACCCGCTGGCGGTGCCTTTGCTCGAGCGTTTCGGAGACCAGGTGTTGGCGGGCCCACCGCCAGCGACCGGCTCCGAGATGTATGCGCTGTGGCGCAGCTCGGCGCTGGGAGAGCAGGGCTACCCGTCCCACCTCGCCCTCTGGTCGGGGGCCGGTGCGCTGCTGGACGAGCTGGCGCTCGACTCCCTCGATCTCCCGCCGTCGCTGCTGTCCAGCATGGTGCGCGAGCTGGGTGACGGTCAGGCGGAGCGGGTCGTCCAGATCTCGCGGGTGCCGGGCATCCACTATGTGCTTCTGGTGCGGGTCGCTCCCGACGAGGTCATGACAGCCTCCGTCGGCCCCCGCTCGCAGCTCGTCACGGCGGGGCGCGTCGGCCGGCTGCTGGAGCCGGGCCGGGTCGAGTCGCCGCTGTATCGCCTCACGCTGTCGCCTCCTGTCGGCCCTTCCGCCCAGCTTCCCACCCCGCGCTGGCGTCGGGAGGGTTGGGTCGTCCGCAACGAGTACCCCCTGCTCCTGCCGGGCGGAACGCGGGTCGTGCACGCCGCCGTGGATCTGCGGGGGCCGCTGCCGCTCTTCGTCCGCGGCGTGCTCGTCGTGCTGCTCGACGCCGCGGTTCTGGGCTCGCTCTGGTTCCTTGCCGAGGTCGTGTCGGGGGCGCGGCTGCCGAGGCCGCGGTGGCGCAGTCTCTCGCGATCGTTCCGGATCCGGCTCGCGGCCACGCTCGGCGCCTTCTTCATCCTGCCCGCCGTGGGGTTCGCGGCCTGGAGCTTCACCCGCCTGGCGGAGGAGGTGGAGCGGAGCCGGGACCTGCTGATCACCCAGACGCTGCGGGACGCGGCTATTACGGCAGGTGGGTCGCTGAGCGGCAGAGGCCCTGCCGTGGACCAGCGGCTGCGCGAGCTGAGCCGGCGGATCGACGCGGACCTGGCCCTGTATCAGGGCGGACTGCTGGTGGGAACGAGCACCCAGGTGCTGGAGGATCTCGGCGTCATGCCGCAGCTGATGGACCCCAGGGCCTTCACCGCCCTCGCCCTGGAGGGAGAGCTCGAGGCGACCCGCGACGGTTCCATTCCTCAATTGAGCGAGCGGGTCGGCTATCGTGTGGTTCAGCCGGGATTCCCGGCGGAGTTGGGAGTGCTGGCGACTCCGCAGCTCGCCGAAGACCCGTCGCTCGCCGTCCGGCGTCTCGATCTCGCGCTGGTATTGCTCCTCGCCACGCTGGCGGGCGTCGCCGCCGCGCTCGCCGGCGCCGGCCGCGCGTCACGGGCCCTGTCCCGGCCGGTAGCGGAGTTGCGCCGCTCGGCGCTCGCCTTGGGTAAGGGCGACATGATGCCGTCCCATTCGCACAACCAGCCGCTGGAGTTCGAGCCGGTGTTCGGAGCTTTCGAGCGGATGGCGGCCGATATCAGGTCGAGCCAGAGCGCACTGGAGGCGGCGAGGAAGCGGACGGCGGCGGTCCTGGCCACCGTGGCGACCGGTGTGGTCGGCCTCGACCCTCAGGGCCGAGTGCTGATCGCGAATCCTCAGGCGGTGGACATCCTAGGTGCGAGTCTGGACGAGGGGGAATCGTTCCTCGATCGGCTGGGCCCGGAGTGGTCACCGCTGGCCGCTCGTGGTCCACGAGTTCCTCCGGGATCCGCTGGGGGACTCCACCGCCGAGCTCGAGGTGGACGGCCGCCGGCTGACGCTTCAGCTCGCGCCTCTGGGCCCCGACGTCCGGGGCGTGGTGATCGCGATCAACGACGTGACGGATTTGTCCCGGGCGGAGCGAGTGCTGGCATGGGGAGAGATGGCGCGGCAAGTAGCGCACGAGATCAAGAACCCGCTGACCCCGATGCGCCTGGGCATGCAACACCTGCGGCGGGTGTACCGCGACAGCCGCGAGGATTTCGACCGGACGCTGGAGGACACCGCGGCCCGGATGCTGGCGGAGATCGACCGGCTCGACACCATCGCGCGTGCCTTCAGCCGTTTCGGCGCCCCGGCCAGCGACCAGCAGCCGCTCGACCGGATCGACCTGGACATCGTCGTCGGCGAAGTGGTTCAACTCTACCGGCTGGCGGAGGAGGGCTGCGAAGTGGAGCTGGTCAGTGAGCCGCATGCCGTCGGGGCGGCCCGCACGGACGAGGTGAAGGAGGCGGTGATGAACCTGCTGGAGAACGCGCGCATCGCCGGAGCGACGCGGGTCGAAGTGCGGGTCGGGCCGGGCCGGATCCGGGTATCGGACGATGGGTCGGGGATCGCCCCCGACCTGCTGCCCAGGATCTTCGAGCCACGATTCTCCACCACCACGAGCGGCTCCGGGCTGGGGCTCGCCATCGTCAAGCGGCTGGTGGAAAGTTGGAACGGGCGGATCGAGGTGGAGAGCACGGTAGGGAGGGGAACGACCATCAGCATGCACTTGCCGGTGTAGGGGCCTTCGAAGCCTTCCACCTCCAGAAGCGCCTCCCCTACCGCATCCGCCCCGCCGCCTGGGCAGCCACGGCCGTGGTGATCGTCTCCTCCTGTGAATCGGCGCCTCTGAGGAGCCGGAGCGCGGCTTGCATCTGGCGATCGGCCTTGGCCTGGCGTCGCACCACCGACTCGGTGCCGAAGAGCTCCCTGGCGATTTCGTAGCCCAGCTGATCGGCCACGAACCCCGCAGCGTCCTCGTACGTCTCCGCGCTCAGCGAGATCCCTTCCTCCACCAAGCGACGGTAAAGGGCTTCCCGCATCGACGCCGTCACCTTGAAGGTCTCATCCGCCACGCTGCCGTCGGCCCGCAATTCCGCCGCGTAGGTGCTCAACACCCGCCGGAAACGCTCCAGGTCGTCACCCAGGGCCATGTAGAGCACTCGCTCTCCGTCCGAGCGCAGCGATGAGCGCACCGTGAGGTCGGGAAGAATGCCGTTCTGGTCCGGAATCGGCCTGCCCGACTGGGTGCGGAAGACCTTGGGCGCGAGAGCCGGGGTGCGATTGCCCGAAGCGCCGGCTGCCTGGGCGGGCGGACGCTGAACCCAGCGTCCGCTGGGCGTGAACCACTTGGCGGTCGTGAGCTTCAGCGCCACCTCCTCGCCGAGGGGGTAGGTAGTCTGCAGCACGCCCTTCCCGTAGGTGGGAGTGCCCACGAGCGCGGCGCGGTCGTGATCCTGGAGCGCGCCCGCGATCACTTCGGCGGAGCTGGCCGTCCCGCGGTTCACCAGGACCACGAGCCGAATCCCATCCCAGTCGGCCGACTCGTCGGCCAGGTAGACACGGGGGGATCTGGATCGGCCACGGCTGGTCGCGACGGTGTCGCCCGGCTGGAGGAACAGGCCGGCTACCTTCACGCCCTCGCGGATGAGGCCGCCCGGGTTGGAGCGCAGATCGAGCACCAGGGCCTTCATCCCGGCCTGCTTCAGGCGGTCGACCGCGGCACGCAGCTCGTCGGCCGCGTGGTCGCTCATCCGGTGCAACACGACATAGCCGACCCCGCCGTCCAGCAACACGCCCGATGACGCGGCCGGCACATGGACCGAGGTCCGGGTGATTCGGCGCACCACCGGTCGGTCGGAGCCAAGTGGACGCACCACCACCGTCACGGTACGATTCGGTCCCCGCCGGAGCGCATCCTCGATCTTCATCGCGTCCCACCCGTTCGTCCTCTTGCCGTCGATGCTCAGCACCTCATCGCCGGGTTTCACTCCGGCCGCCTCGCCCGGCGCGGAGCCGGACTCCGTGGGCCGCTCCTGTACGCCCAGGTCCAGCTGAGTCCCGGTCATCTGCCGCTGGTACTCCCGATAGTTCTCGCGCACCAGCAATTCGGCGTAGGGATCGTTGAGGGAGGTAACCAGTGCGGCGGCGGCTCGCTGGTAGAGATCGCCCTCACCCAGCGAGTCGATGTAATGGCGATTGATCGCGCCGACCACGTTCTCGAACAGGCGGGCCTGCTGATACACGCTCCCCCCGACCGACGGTTTGGCTCGGGTGAGCCACGCGCCGCTGACGAAAGAGATCGCCACCACAGATGTCAGCGCGACCCACCGCGCCCGGGGGAAGGACTTCATCGGCATAGGCTCCTGCAGATTGCCACGCGGACTGCCGCATGCAATCCCTGTGGAAGGGACTGTGAAACGGCCGTGCGAACCCCCAAGTCTGGCAGCAAGACGGGGGCCGCCACGTCCGCCCTCAGCGGCCCTCGGGATTGAGCGGATCGGCTGTCAGGCTCGAGTCGCGCCACGTCTTGAGCGAGGCGAGATGACAGGCCTTCACGAACTTCTCCGGCGGATGCGAGCCCCGCTGAATGAGGGCGTGCAACATTTCGTGGCGCACCAGCCATTCCTCGCCCAGGGCGTTGGCGGGGAGATAGACCCGATTTCCTCGCCGCATCCACCAGCCATGGGCGACCTCGGTCCCGAGCGAGATAGCGCCGGAAGGTGAATCCACCGCGTAGAAGGTCACCTGCGACATGTCACCCCGGATCCCGGAGCACTCTTCGGTCTTGGTCCACCACGCCTGATACAGCTCCAGCGTCGGGACGGCCCAGGCGCGCTCGATCGGCGCCACCGGAGCCGCGCCGGCCTTCGGCATGGCGCAGGCGGCGACGAGGAACGGCAAGAAATGCCAGCGGGCGAGACGCATTATCGGGCTCCGGAACAGAGTCGCGGTTTTCGGGTTCTGACATCGAGCCGCCGGTACCTAACCAGCGGACTATGCACTCCATGTTGGCGAGACTTTCACTGCCGACCGGCCATGCTCTCGCGTATCCGATCCGCCGCCGTTCTGGGTATCGACGCGTTCCCGGTCGAGGTCGAGGTCGACATCAGCAGCGGGCTGCCGTCGTTCTCGACAGTCGGGCTCCCGAACGGGGCGGTCAAGGAGGGGCGGGAGCGGGTGTCCGCGGCCCTCGCCAACGCCGGGTTTCAGTTCCCCCTGAGGCGGATCACGGTGAATCTGGCTCCCGCGGACATACGCAAGGATGGTTCCGCGCTGGATTTGCCGATCGCTTTGGGGCTGCTGGTGGCCAGCGGCCAGGTTCCTGAACGTAACCTTAAAGATACCATGGTCTTGGGGGAGGTCGGCCTGGAGGGCGACCTGCGCCCTATTCGAGGAGCCCTGTCCATTGCGCTCGCCGCAAGGGCCTCCGGGTGTTCAGGATTGCTACTCCCGGCGGACAACCTGTCCGAAGCGGCGGTCGTCCAGGATCTCGAAGTGCGGGGTGCCAGAACCCTGGCTGAGGTCTGCGCCCACCTCACTGGACAACAACCGATCGCCGCCGCCCGCATTGATTTCAACGCCCTCTTGTCGGACCGGGTTCCGGACCCGGTAGACTTCGCGGATGTCCGGGGACAAGCCGCCGCCAAACGAGGCTTGGAGGTCGCCGCGGCCGGCGCCCACAACATTTTGCTGATCGGGCCGCCGGGAGCCGGAAAAACCATGCTCGCCAGGCGGCTCCCCACCATCCTGCCGTCCATGACCCTGGAGGAAGCGCTGGAGACCACCAGGGTGCATAGCGTGGCTGGCATCCTGCCCCCGGGCCGCTCGCTCTGCGCCGTGCGCCCCTTCCGGGCCCCCCACCACACCGTGAGCGATGCCGGCCTGATCGGCGGCGGATCCTCGCCTCGGCCGGGCGAGGTCAGTCTCGCCCACGGCGGGGTCCTGTTCCTCGACGAGTTGCCGGAGTTCCGGCGAAACGTGCTGGAAGTACTGCGCCAGCCAATGGAAGATGGGACGGTCACCCTCAGCCGGGCGGCCATGAGCCTGACCTATCCCGCACGTATGATGCTGGCTGCGGCGATGAACCCCTGTCCCTGCGGCTACCTGGGCGACACGGTCCGATCCTGCCGCTGCGCACCGAGCGATATCGAGCGCTACCGCTCCCGGGTCTCGGGGCCGCTCCTCGACCGGATCGACCTCCATCTTGAAGTACCTGCCGTTCCCCATCGTGATCTCGCCGGCAGCCTCGACGACGAGTCGAGCGCCGCCATCCGGGCCCGGGTCGAGCAAGCACGCGCGGTGCAGCGACAACGCTTTCGCAGTCAGGCGGGCGTCCACGCCAATGCCCACATGGGGGCCCGCGACCTCCGGCGCCACTGCCGCCTCACCGGGCCGGTGGAGTCGCTGCTGCGGGACGCGGTCGATCGGCTCGGCTTATCGGCCCGCGCTTACCACCGGGTCCTCAAGATCGCGCGCACGATCGCCGACCTGGACGCCGCCGCCGAGCTGAGCACCCGTCATGTCAGCGAGGCCGTGCAGTACCGGAGTCTGGACCGCCGGCGGCCGGCGGCGTAAGGGTCGAGTCGAGTCAGGAGTGAATGGTATGCTGGAATTTGCACCATGGACCCACCGGGCACAACCGGTAGGCCGGGGTCGTGCAGGGCGCCTCAACTGACGGCAGAAACCGCCAACCTGGCCTCCGCCACCATCACGGACGCGCCCCCGACCCGAACGCGGAGAATGGCCTCCCCGTCCCAGTCGCATTCGACGAACAGCCGGCTCGGGCGGCCCATCTCGATGCCTTGATCGACGACCCAGCGGAGCGAGCCGGGTGTCCTCGGGCGCGAGGCGGCCAGGTATCCCGCGAGGGCCGCGACGGCGGACCCGGTAGCGGGATCCTCCGCGATTCCCAGCTCAGGAGCAAACATCCGGGCCTGGATGTCCGCCTCCCCCCGGCCCGGCGTCTCGATGAAAGGAAACAGATGCGGAGCCCACCACCCAGCAAAGCACCGCTCCCACACCGGGAGATCGGGGCGCGCGCGGGCCAGGGCCCCAGCGTCTCGAAGCGGCACGAAGAAATACGGGACGCCGCAGGAGGCCGCGCGCGGGCTCAGGCCGTCGGTTCGGATCTCGTCCATCCGCAGCGAGAGGACGGCTGCGATCTCGTCGAGCGGTGGCGGCGGCGGTCCGAATTCCGGGAGGCGGGCGGCAGTGAGCTCGCAGTAGCTCGGGAGGGCACCCTCGCCTTTGATGGTCACCGGCACGGGGCCGACGCCTTCCTCGAAGACGATCGCCACGCTCCCGCCATCGAGCGTCACCTCTCCGATGGACGCGAGCACGAACGCGGTGCCCAGCGTCGGGTGCCCGGCAAAAGGCAGCTCCCTGCTCGGCGTGAAGATCCTGAGCTTCCTGGTGTTCCGGGAATCTCCCGGGGGGAGCACGAACACCGTCTCGGACAGATTGAGCTCACGGGCGATCGCCTGCATCAGCCGGGCATCGAGCCCGTTGCCGAAGGGAAAGACGGCGAGCGGGTTGCCGCCGAACATCTGACTGGTGAAGACGTCCGCGGTGAAGAACGGCAGGGAGGCGGTCATCGAGGTGTCGCGACGGTGAAGGGGACGAGGTAGCTCGTCGTATCCCAGCTGAGGCGGAGAACGCCGCCTCCGCCCGCGGGCTCGATCGCGATGGTGAATTGCTCCACTGGCTCCGGCAGAGACTCGCGAATCAGCGGCAGGCGCGCCAGATCCAGGCTCGCATCGTGTTCGGTGCCCCATTGTCCGGTCCGGGTGTTCAGGATCAGGGTCCCTCCCCCGGTGGCAGGAATGCTCCAGAGGCTGTAGCGCCCCGCGGGAATCGTGCGCCCGTCGATCACCAGCGCCCGATCGGTGCTGAGCTGGGTGGCCGCGTTGGCTCCGGTGCGCCAGACCCGGTTCCAAGGCACCACCTGCCCGAAGATGACCCGGCCGCGCTTGTGGGGCCGGCCGTAGTCCACCATGAGGTGGGCCGCCCCGAGGTCGGCCCGAACCGTATCGCGGGGCGAAAGCTGTCCCACTGGTCCCCAGGCTGCCTCCGCCGCCGCGAAGGATCGGGCGAAATGCTCGAGGTCGGGCGACGTCACCCGCTGAACTTCAACCTTGGCCGTAGTGGCTCGCCCGTCCAGCGTGAGCATGCGACCCTGCTCGTCCATTGTGGCCACCGCGGGCGCGTCGAAGAACCCCACCACCACCGAGCCATCCTGCCTCCGCTTCACGTACGCGGGATACGCCTTCGAGGCCCCGACCCCGACCCAGTCGAACTCCAGACTGTCCTCTCCCTGCAGCCTCGCCTGAAGAATCGCCTGTTCCACCAAGGCGTGCGAGAAGGCCGCCAGCGGCATGGACCCGGGCCGCGCGGCGACCTTGATGGTACGGGTGCTGTCGTCCAAGGTCAGCGAGACATCGGCCGTGTCACCCCGGAACCAGAGCGTGCCACGGCTCCGATGACGGAAACCCGGTTCGGGGAGCAGCGGGTCCATGGCGAGATCGAAGCTCTGGAGGTGCCCCTGGGAGTCCAGGTCGGCCGTGAAGGTGACGCGCCGGGCGGCGGGAACGCTGGTAATGATTTCCCCCTCCAGCTTCGTGGCCGACCGGCTGTAGCGCTCGACGGCGAGTGTGTCAGCGCCAAGACAGACGACGAAACCTCCGCGATCGACGTTTCCCTGTGCGACGAGGAGGGTCGGGAGAGACGCGACGGCCGCGAGAGCATTCCAGCAGAGCCGGCAGGCAGGCATGGAGACTTTACGACGCGTCGCGACACTCGGTTTCCCGCTAATCGTCAGCGGGGGGGGAACGTCGGTCGCGCTTGGTGGCCGAGCGGCGGCGCTTGGCCTCCAGGCGGGCCGCCTTTGCCGCGCGGCTGGGCCGGGTTCGTTTGCGCGGCTTGGCAACCGCCAGCGCCGCGGCGACCAGCTCCCGCAGGCGCGCGGTGGCTGCTTCCCGGTTCCGAAGCTGGCTTCTGGATTCCGAAGCCACGATCCGCAGGCGACCCTCGCCGTCCAGTCGGGTAGCCAGTTGCTGGAGCAACCGCGTCCGTTGTTCCTCGGTCAGGGCAGGGGAGGCGCCGATGTCCCACCACACCTCGATGCGGGTGGACGAGGTGTTGACGTGCTGGCCGCCCGGACCGCCGGAGCGGGTGGCCCGGTAGTCCAGTTCGGACAGGGGTAGAGCGAGGTCGGCAGTGATCTCGAGGAGGCCGTCCGGCACCCCGAGAAACTAGCCGACTTGGGGCCGCTTCGCTTCGCTAAGAGTGACGAGCCGTTTACGTTTCTCCACCATGACAGACCTCGATCTCCTGCGGCGGCACCTGCTGGGGCTCGGCAAAGTGGTCCTCGGGTACTCCGGTGGGGTCGATTCCGCGCTGTTGGCCGTGGTGGCGAGCGAGGCGCTCGGCCCCGAACGGTTTCTGGCGGTGATCGGGCGAAGCCCGTCGTACCCGGAGGTCCAGTGGCGCGCGGCCGTGGAGCTCGCGGCGCGCTTCCGGGTGCCGCTGCTCGAGCTGGACACGCGCGAGCTCGACGATCCGCGGTATCTCCGCAACGACACCGACCGCTGCTACTTCTGTAAGTCCGAGCTGTGGGCCCGGCTGGGGCAGGTCGCTCGGCGGCAGGCATTCGACACCATCATCGACGGCACCAACGCCGACGATCTGAGCGAGCACCGGCCCGGCCTCCGGGCCGGTCGCGAGACGAGCATCCGGTCACCCTTGGCGGACCTGGGATGGACCAAGGACGCCGTACGGGCGGCCTCGCGGGAGCTCGGTCTGCCCACCTGGGATGCGCCGGCCGCGCCCTGCCTGTCCAGCCGAGTCCGCTACGGCCTGGCGATTACCGCCGAGCGCCTGCGGCAGGTGGAGCAGGGCGAGGCGTTCCTTCGTTCCCTGGGGGTGATGGGGGACCTGCGGGTCCGCCACCTCGGGACGCGCGCGAGCGTGGAGGTGACGGCGAGCGAGATGACACTCCTGCGTTCCCGATGGGAAGCGGTGGAGCGCTTCTTCGCCGGCCTGGGGCTCGACCAGGTGGAGCTCGATGCTCGAGGGTACCGCCGGGGACGGCTCCTCGCCCTGGCTCCCGATGGCGAGTCGTGATGCGCCTGTTCGCGGCGGTGCCGATCCCCGAGCCCGGGCGAGGAGAGATCGCCGGACTGCTCGCGCGATTGCGCGAGCCGGGATGGCCGCTCCGACTGGTTCATGAGCACGGCCTGCATCTGACGGTGAAGTATTTCGGTGAGGTGCCGCCAGGGAGACTCGAGGTGATCGAGGAGGCGGTGCGGGCGGCCGTGCCGGGAACCGGTGCGTTCTCGCTGCAGCTGGCGGAGATCGGCGCATTCCCGAATTTCCGGCGGCCGAGAGTCATCTGGGTCGGGCTCGAGGCGCCGCCGGCGCTGGAGCTGCTGCAGGACCGGCTGGAGCGTCGGGCCGAGGCGATCGGCTTCCCGCCGGAGGGCATACCGTTCCGCCCCCACGTGACGCTCGCCCGGGTGCGCGAGGGCCAGCGGCTTCCGCCCGGCGCGCTGGAGAGCCTCGCGGGCCAGTACGAGCCGGTGTCGTTCCTCGCCTCCGAGCTGGTTCTCTACGAGAGCGTACTCGGCCGCGCGGGGCCGCGCTATGAGCCCCGGCTCACGATGGAGCTGGCCTCATGATGGGATGCCTCACCGCTCCCTTCAAGCTGCTCGGCTGCCTGGGACTGATCCTGGCCCTCGGCATGGGCTATATCTATCGCGACCGCCTCGAAGCCGAAGCACGCCGGCTCATCGAGCGGGTGCAGGGGGTCGTGCCGTCCTCGACCGGGCGGCCCGGCGTGAGGTCGCTGCAGTCCGCCGAGGCCAAAGTCGACTCGCTCAACGGGTGGGGGGCGGATTCGGTGGTGCTCTCGGCGTCGGAGTTCGCCTCGCTGGTGGGAAACGGAATGGATCGCGAGCTCCGGTCTCAGCTCGACTCGCTGCAGGTCGAGCTGCTGGACGGCGAGATCCAGGTCAGCGCCCGGCTCCACACGGGGCGGCTCCCGCGCGAGGTCCTCGGCCCCCTGGCCGGGGCGCTGCGGCCCACCGAGCCGGTGCGCGCGGCGGGCCCGGTGCGGGTGCTTCGACCCGGCGCCGGCGAGTGGCGGGTTCGCTCGTTCCGCATCGGCGACATCCCGGTGCCGGAGGAGCTGATCCCGCAGCTGGTGGGACGCGCGCTGGGCGATCCCGCGCGCACCTCGGTGCCGGTGAAGGTGCCCCTGGGGATCCGGGCGATCCGGGTCCGGCCCGGCGGCGCCACTCTCTATGGAGCGACGCGCACATGAGTCACCGGGTGCTGATCGTGGACGACGAACAAGGGATCCGGCAGGCGCTCAAGCAGGTCCTGGAGTACGAGGATCTCGACGTGCGGGTCGCCGCCTCGGGCGGCGAGGCCATCAGCCTGTACACTGAGTTTCGGCCCCATCTGGTATTCCTCGACGTCAAGATGGCCGGCCTCGACGGCCTGGAGACCCTCAGCCGCCTGCGCGGCCTCGACTCGGGCCCGCAGATCGTGATGATCTCCGGCCACGGCACCATCGCCACCGCGGTCGAGGCCACGCAGCGCGGCGCGTTCGACTTTCTGGAGAAGCCGCTCGACACCGATCGCCTGCTGCTCACCGTCCGCAACGCGCTCGCCCACGCGAAGCTGGTGGGGGAGAACGCCCGGCTGCGGGAAGCGACCGAGAGCCGGTACGAGATGGTAGGCACCAGTGCCGCGCTCGAGGAGGTGCGTCAGCTGGTGGCGAAGGTCGGGCCGACGGCCGCGCGGGTGCTCATCACCGGCGACAACGGGACCGGCAAAGAGCTGGTGGCGCGCGCGCTGCACGAAGCCTCGCCCCGCCGGGACCGCCCTTTCGTGGAGGTGAATTGCGCGGCGATTCCGTCCGAGCTGATCGAGAGCGAGCTGTTCGGCCACATGAAGGGCAGCTTCACCGGGGCCTTCGCCGACCGGGCGGGGAAGTTCGAGCAGGCCGACGGCGGGACGCTGTTCCTCGACGAGGTGGGCGACATGTCGCTCTCCGCCCAGGCCAAGCTGCTTCGCGTACTCCAGGAGGGGGTGGTCACCCGCATCGGCGGCGCCAAGTCGATTCAGGTGGACGTGCGAGTGCTCGCCGCGACCAACAAGGATCTGGAGTCGGAGATCGCCGAAGGCCGGTTCCGGGAAGACCTGCTGTACCGGCTGAACGTGGTGCCGATCGAGGTGCCGGCGCTGCGCGAGCGGCTGGAGGACGTGCCGGCGCTGGTGGCGCACTTCGCCGAGCAGCTGGCCTCCAGCGCCGGGGTCCCGGGCAGGAAATTCTCCGAGGAGGCCGTGCGGCGGCTCCAGTCGCGGCCCTGGCCCGGCAATATCCGCGAGCTGCGAAATGCGGTCGAGCGCGCCCTGATCCTGGCTTCGGGAAAAGTGGTGGCGCCGAGCGACATCGACCGCCTGCTCCCCGGTGCCGACGGCGGCGGCGGCGGTTCCGGGGAACCGGGTGGCGCCCAGACGTTCGAGACATTCAAGCAGGACGCCGAGAAGAACTTCCTCAGCCAGAAGCTGCGGGAACACGACTGGAACGTCTCGGAGACGGCGCGTGCCCTCAAGATGCCGCGCTCCAATCTCTACAAGAAGATCGAGCGATACGGCCTGAGCCGGGAGCCGGCATGACCGAACGACCGCGGGACTGGGACAGGGAGCTGTCGGACATCGACCGCGTGATCGACAAGGAGGGCACGCCTCCGAGTGCGGCGGCCGGCCCCCGGCACCGGCAGCGGTGGCCGGCGACCCGCGCCTCCGGGCGCGAAGGGCTCCGTGGCGATGACCTGGTTCTGGGTCCTGCTGGCCGTGCTGCTCGCGGTGGCGCTGCCGTTCTGGCCCTACGGCAAGGAATGCGGCCTTCAGCTCTTTTTCTATCTCGGTGCGGCCGCACTCGCGCTGCTCGCGGGGGTGGCCGGCGCGGTCTCGAGCTGGTCGACCCATCGTGGGCTGGCGCACCTGCTGGCGCTCGCTCGTGGTGATCTGGGCGGGGGTGATGGGGGCGCGCGAGGTGCTGCCCCGGATCGGCTACACGGGGGAGGCGAAGGCCTGGCTCTGCCCGGCTACACCGGAGCCCGCGCCGTCCAGCCGCCGTCACCGGCCTACGCCGCCCGCCAGCGCCGCCGACCTCCGCGCCCGCCACGCCGCCGGCCGGCGTGCCCTGAGGCGGAAGTCTCATCGGCCTTCTTCACGCTCACCCTTCACCCTTCACGCCTTCCATGGCCAAGACCTTCAAGAATTTCATCGGCGGCGACTGGGTCGCACCCGCGACCGGCGCACACTTCGAGAACCGCAACCCGGCGAACACCGGCGACCTGATCGGCCGGTTTCCCGACTCCGACCGGCGCGACGTCAACGCCGCCGTCCGGTCGGCCAGGCGCGGGTTCGCGAGCTGGTCCCGCACGCCCGCGCCGGTTCGGGGTGACGTGCTGCGACGGGTCGGCGACCTGCTGGTCGAGCGGAAGGACGTAATCGCGGACGCGATGACCCGCGAGATGGGCAAGGTCCTGGCCGAAACCCGGGGCGACGTGCAGGAGGGCATCGACACCGCGTACTACGCGGCGACCGAAGGGCGACGGCTCTTCGGACACGTGGTGCCGTCGGAGCTCCGGTCCAAGTGGGCCATGAGCTATCGGCGGCCGATCGGCGTCGTCGGCCTGATCACGCCGTTCAACTTCCCGATGGCGATTCCGACCTGGAAGATGTTCCCCGCGCTGCTCTGCGGAAACGCGGTGATCATCAAGCCGTCGGAGGACGTGCCCCATACGGTCCACCTGCTGGTGGAGATCCTGCTCGAGGCGGGGCTGCCGCCCGAGGTGATCCAGCTGGTGCACGGCCGGGGCGAGACGGTGGGCAAGGCGCTGGTCGAGCACCCGGAGGTGCCGGTCATCTCGTTCACCGGCTCCACCGAGACCGGATCGCTGATCGGCGAGACCTGCGGGCGGATGCACAAGCGGCTCTCGCTCGAGATGGGCGGGAAGAACGCCATGATCGTGATGGACGACGCCGACCTCGACCTCGCGCTCGAAGGCATTCTGTGGGGGGCGTTCGGCACCACCGGCCAGCGCTGCACGGCCACCAGCCGGCTGATCCTGCACCGCAAGATCCACGACCGGTTCCTGCGCCGGCTCGGGAGAGGCGGCCGAAGGGCTGCGTCTGGGCGATGGGCGACAGGACAAGACCGACGTCGGCCCGCTGATTCACGAGGCGTCCCGCGACAAGGTGGAGCGATACGTGGAGATCGGGCGGGAGGAGGGGGCGGAACTGGTGCTGGGCGGAAAGACGCCCGGCGGCCGGCTGGCGGACGGCTGGTTCTACCGGCCCACGATCTTCGCCGGCGTGCGCCCGGGGAGCCGGTTGGAGCAGGAGGAGATCTTCGGCCCGGTGCTGAGCGTGATCCGGGTGAGCTCGTTCGACGAGGCGGTGAAGGTCAACAACGACGTGCGCTACGGGCTCTCCAGCTCGGTCTACACCGGCGACGTCAACCTGGCCTTCCGGGCCATGCAGGACCTCGACAACGGCATCACCTACGTCAACGCGCCGACCATCGGCGCCGAGGCCCATCTTCCGTTCGGCGGCGTGAAGGCGACCGGCAACGGGCACCGCGAGGGAGGCTGGGAGGTGTACGACTTCTATTCCGAGACCAAGGTGTGCTACGTGGACTACTCCGGGAAGCTGCAGCGGGCCCAGATCGACGCGGTCGTCGCTCTGAGCGGAGCGGGGCGGTCGCGGCGAACAGGGAATGTGATGCCGAGTCACGCCGCCGCTGCCGCTCCGCTCCATTGCGCTCTCCCAATCGCGCGAGTAAGGTTCCCTCAAGAATCCCAATCGTGGTCCGCCGGATGTCATCCATGGGGACCTTCTGTTCGTAGTCGCGCCGCTTGTCGAGTCGCTCCCCATGTCCAGTACGAGGTCGAGTCGCATGCGCCCAATGCAGGTCGGTTCCGGCAGGCGAGGTCCGTCGTTCGACGAGGGATCGCTCGACCAGTACCTTCGTGAGATCAGCAAGTACCCCCTGATCCCCCAGGAAGAAGAGGTCAACCTCGCCCAGCGCATCCGCACCGGGGAGGCCGAGGCGCTGGACAAGCTGGTCCGCAGCAATCTCCGCTTCGTGGTGTCGGTCGCCAAGAAATACCAGAACCAGGGTGTATCGCTCGCGGACCTGATCAACGAGGGCAACCTCGGTCTCATCCGCGCGGCCCACAAGTTCGACGAGACCAAGGGGATCAAGTTCATCTCGTACGCCGTCTGGTGGATCCGGCAGGCGATCCTCCAGGCGCTGGCCGAGCAGAGCCGGATCGTGCGGGTGCCCGCTCAACCGGGCGGGCACGCTGCACCGGATCGGCAAGCGCTCCTCCGCCCTGCTCCAGGAGCTGGGGCGGGAGCCGACGCCCTCGGAAATCGCCGAGGGGATGGACATCTCGATGGAAGAGGTGCAGAAGACCCTCTCCATCTCCCAGAACCATCTCTCGCTCGACGCCCCGCTCACCCCGGGCGAGGACAACAAGCTCCTCGACTACCTGCCCGACACCCAGAATCCGGGCCCCGATTCGGAGACCTTCGAGCACGCGCTCACCGAGTCCATCGAGGAGGTGCTCTCGACCCTCAAGGAGCGCGAGGCCAAGATCCTGCGGCTCTACTTCGGCCTGGACGGACCGGAGCCGATGACGCTGGAGGAGATCGGCAGCCTGCTGGGCATCACCCGGGAGCGCGTCCGGCAGATCAAGGAAAAGGCCCTCAGCCGGCTGCGGCACGTCAGCCGGGCGAGAGCCCTGGAAAGTTTCCTCGCCTAGACCCCGGCCGTCAGCCGGTTTCCGCCTCGGCCTCCACGCTCACTTCCCGCAGCTTCCCGGTCCGCACGTCGTACACGAATCCCCGGATCAGCGTGTCCGGGTTGAGCAGCTGGGTCGCCTGCAGGAACTCGATGTCCTGCCGGATACTCTCATCCAGGTCCTGGAACGGCAGGAAATCGAACTCTCCGGTGTCCTGACCCAGGTCCTCCCGCACCTTCTCCCGCAGGTCGCGGTTGGTGAAGGTGAGCATCCCGCAGTCGGTGTGATGGATGATCGCCAGCTCCCGGGTGCCGAGCAGCCGCTGCGAGATGATGATGGACCGGAGCGAGTCGCGGGCGCGGCCGCCGGCGTTCCGGATCACGTGGGCGTCGCCCTCCTGCAGCCCCAGCACCTTCGACGGCAGGATTCGGGCATCCATGCAGGTGACGATGGCCACCCGGCGTGCCGGTGGGAGCGGCAGATCGCCTCGGTCGAAGGTCTTGGCATAGGCCTGGTTGGCCTCCAACAGCTCATCGATGACCGCCATGATGCCTCCTGGATGGGTAAGGGCCGCCCCGCAAACGAGCGAGGCCCGGACCGCGGAAGGGCGGGCCGGGCCTCGGGACGCCACGACGTGATGGACTAAGCCCGCCGCGCCTCCGGACCACGGCCCGGACAGGGACAGACGCAGGTGGAGCGCGGGGCGGCGTGGGTCATGACGCTACTCTACGGCTGCACCGTGGTCGAAGTCAAGGCGATCGCGACCGGGCCGGCGCGCCTTGCCCCACCCGCGGCCGCGGGGTAATCCTTCTCCCGCGACGCCGTTCCTCACACCCGATCCACCACCGACCATGGCCAGCAACGCCTCCTTCGATATTTCCACCGGCGCCGACCTCCAGGAGGTCGACAACGCCGTCAACCAGGCCTTGAAGGAGATCGCCCAGCGATACGACTTCAAGGGCACCCACTGCACCGTCGAGTTCGATCGGCCCAAGGCCGAGATCCGGCTCGCGGCGGACGACGAGTTCCGGATGGACGCGCTCCTCGACGTGCTCCAGACCCGGATGATCAAGCGGGGCGTGCCGGTGAAGAACCTCGCGATCGGCGATCTGGTCCAGGCGACCGGGCAGTCGGTGCGCCGGACCGTGAACCTCACCCAGGGCATTTCGCAGGACGTCGCGAAGAAGATCGTCAAGGCGGTCAAGGACGGCGGCTTCAAGAAGACGCAGGCCTCGATCCAGGGCGACGAGATCCGGGTGACCAGCCCGTCCAAGGACGAGCTGCAGTCGGTCATCGCCATGCTGCGGGCCGGCGACTTCGGGATCGAGCTCAAGTTTGGTAATTACCGCGGCTGAGCGTCGCCTCCTCGCGGGCGCGGCGGGCTGGCGGTCGCCGCGGCGGTGCTGGCGGCGCTGGGCAGCTGCACCCCCGCCGGCCCGCCGCGCGAGCCAGCCCGCCCCGCCGAGCCTGCCCCGGTGCAGCCGCCCGCGCCGGCGGGCGGACCGAGAGCCCGGACGAGACACGGAATCCGCCGAGCCGCAGCTGCGGATCGGTCTGGCGGTCGGCGCCCCGTCGGCGACCGTGGGTGGCGGCGGCGACCTGGTGGTGACCGACCCGGGCGGCGCCCGCCTCGCGGCGATTCCGGCGGGCGAGCCGTGGCGGGTGGTCCCGTCGGGAATCGGGGTATCGGTCCAGCTCCCGGGGCGGATCGGCTCCACGCCCTCCGAGATGATCGCGGTGAGCACCACCGATCCGTCGGAGCTGGTGCGGGTGAACGGACGGACCTACCGCGGGATCGTGGAGATCGTGCGGGACGCCGCCGGTCTCACGCTGGTGAACCGGGTCCTGCTCGAGTCGTATCTGCTCGGCGTGGTGTCCGCGGAGATGGGGCGGCGGAGCCTGGCGGAATTCGAGGCGCTCAAGGCGCAGGCCGTCGTCTCGCGCACCTACGCGCTTCGCAATCTCCGGCGGCGCGCGGCGCTGGGATTCGACCTGCATGCCAGCGTGGCCGATCAGGTCTACGCCGGGAGCGGGTCGGAGACACCGGAGGGACTCGAGGCCGTCCGATCCACCCGCGGCATGGCCCTCACGTACCAGGGCGCTCCGATCGACGCCTTCTACTTCTCGACCTGCGGCGGGCAAACCGCCGAGGGGGTCGAGGCCTTTCGCGCGGCGTCGCGGCCGTACCTGCAGGTCGTTCCCGACGTGGACGAGAACGGCGCCGCCTACTGCAGCATCTCGCCCCGCTATCGCTGGCGGGAGGAGTGGACCGGGGACGTGCTCCGGACCACGCTCCGCCGCACGCTCCCGGCTGACGGCCGGGGTCCCGGTCGATCAGGTGCGGCGAGGTTCGCGACGTCTGGGTAGCGCGAGCGGACCGGCTCGGGACGGGTGGGCCGCCTGGCGATCACGCTCCGGTCGAACCAGGTCATGGTGGACGGCCCCGCCGTCCGGCAGGTGCTCCGTCCCGCGTCGGGCGATCTGCTCCGGAGCGCCGCGTTCACGCTCACCGCGACCGGCGCGGGCCGGGGAGTCACCCGGCTGGTGGCGGACGGGCCGGGGCGCGGGACACGGCGTCGGCCTCTGCCAGTGGGGCGCCGTCGGGCGCTCCCGCGCCGGCCAGGACTTCCAGCGCATCCTCGCGGCGTACTACCCCGGCGCCGCGCTCCAGCGCCTCTACTGAGGAGGATCGCATGACCGCCAGCCGGTCCGGTACCGAGCGGCTCAGGCTCGGGATCATCGGCGGAGGAGCGATCACCCAGGTCGCCCACCTGCCGGTGCTCAAGAAGCTCAAGACCATCGAGGTGCAGGCCATCTGCGACACCGACCTGCCGAAGGCCCGGGCGCTGGCCGATCGATTCGGGGTCAAGGACGCCTTCGACGACATCGAGGACCTGCTGCGCTTCGAGTCGCTCGACGCCGTGGTGATCTGCTCGCCCAATCACCTGCACGAGTCCCACATCCTCGCGGCGCTCTCGGCCAACCTGCACGTCCTGGTGGAGAAGCCGCTGTCCATGTCGGCGGCGAGCGCCACCCGGATCATCCGCGCGGCCGAGAAGCGGGACCGCGTCGTCATGGTCGGGGTGAACCACCGCTACCGGCCCGACGTGCAGATCGTTCGCAGTTTCGTCCAGAGCGGCGAGCTGGGCACGATCGAGAGCATTCGCGGGAGCTGGCACATCTTCCGGCCCAGTCGCGCCCAGCTCGGCTGGCGCCAGAAGCGCGACCAGTCGGGCGGGGGCGCGATGCTCGATCTCGGGCTGTCGATCCTGGACCTCGGGCTCTGGCTGGGGGGCAATCCCGCGCCGGTCCGGGTGAGCGCCAGCCTGGAGGCGAGCGGCAAGGACCGGGCGGTCGAGCAGTCGGGCAGCGCCTTCGTCGTCTGCGACAACGGGATGTCGCTCTTCGTCGACGTAACCTGGCACCATCTCGGGGAAGGCGAGCGCTTCGGGGTCGGCCTGCGTGGCAGCAAGGGCAGCGCCGCGATCAACCCGCTCACCGTGTGGAAGGAGCTGCACGGTGTGCCGGTGGACGTCTCGCCCACCGGGTCGGGCAGCCGGGAGAACGCCTTCACCGCCTCGTACCGGGCGGAGTGGGCCCACTTCGAGGCCGCGATCGCCGGCGAGGCGAAGGTCCCATCGCTGCAGGACCACCTGGTGCTGCACCGAGTGGTGGACGCGATCTACCAGTCGGCGCAGGACGGGCGAGACGTGGAGCTGTGAGGCGGGGCGGGAGGCGGCTGCGGTCCGGCCGACGCTGCTCCTGGCGGCTCTGGTCTCGCTCCTGGCGCCGAATCGCGGATACCCACAGGCCGCGCCGCCGCGCCCGCGACCGGTGGCCCCTGTCCCGGGCTCCGAGCTGCGAGTCTACCTGGTGACCATGGGGCCGGGGGCCGCCGTCTGGGAGCGATTCGGACACAACGCGATCTGGATCGACGATCCCACGGCCGAGCCCGACACGGCGTACAACTACGGGCTCTTCGACTTCCGGCAGGAGAACTTCCTGCTGCGCTTCATTCGGGGGCAGATGTGGTACTGGATGGCGGGCTTTCCGGCGAAGGCCTACATCCGGACGTACCTGCGCGACAACCGCTCGGTCTGGCTGCAGGAGCTGAACCTTCCGCCCGGCGCCCGAGTCGAGCTCCAGCAGTACCTCGCTGGAACGAGCGGCCGGAGAACCGGTTCTACCACTACGACTACTACCGGGACAACTGTTCGACCCGGGTGCGCGACGCCATCGACCACGTGATCGGCGGCGCCATCACGGCGCAGACCGCCTCGCTTCCCACCGGGCAAGACCTACCGTTTTCACACCCAGCGGCTCACCGCGAACGATCCGCTGGTCTTCACCGGCCTGCTCCTCGCGCTCGGCCAGCGGGTGGACCGGCCCGATCTCGGCGCGGGAGGAGACGTTCCTGCCGGAGGCCCTGCGCGACCACGTGCGGCGGGTGACGCTGCCCGGCCCGAACGGCACGCGGCTGCCGTTGGTGGCCGAGCGAGCGGACCCTCTTCCAGTCCACCGCGGCCCCGCCGCCCGAGGCGCCGCCCGGGTGGCTGCTCCGGTACCTGCTGCTCGGCGCGGCTCATCGGGGCGCTGGCGACCGCGCTCGGGAGGATTGGCCAGGCGCCGCAGGGCGGGCAGGGTCGGGCTGGGGCTGCTGGCGGTGCTGTGGGGGTCGGTCGCGGGATTGGGAGGCCTCGTGCTCACCGGGCTCTGGGCCTTCACCGATCACGTAATGGCCTACCGAAACGAGAATCTCTTCCAGGTGAATCCGCTCATCCTGGCGCTGGCCGTGCTGGTGCCCTGGGCACTGGCCGGAGCGAGCCGCGCCGGACGATGGGCTGCGTGCGCTCGCCCTGGTGCTCTGGGGCGTGTCCCTCGTCGGACTGGTCGTTCAAGCTGCTGCCCGGCTTCGACCAGGTGAACGGCGAGGTGATCGCCCTGGCGCTACCCATCCACGCCGGTATGGCCCTGGGATTGAGGTACGCGTTCCCGTCTTCGGCGTGACCCTGCTGGCGACCCCCCTAGGGACCACGAACCCGTCGCAGCCCGTCCTTGGCTTCCTCGAATTCCGGGAACGCGGTCAACGCGCCCTGATAGAACTCGATGGCCTTGGCCCGCTCGCCTCGGCTCTCGTGCAGCAGGCCTCGGCTGAACGCGGTGATCGCGTCGGTGGGCACGGCCGGGGGGGCGGAGCCGGCAGGGTAGGGCGGCAGTCCGGCGGTCGCGGTGACCTTCTCGCCCACGGTCTGAATGATGGCGGAGAGCTGCGCCCGGTCCTGAAGCTTGGGGTCATCGTTGGAGACGACCCTCACGATCTCGCCGCTCTCCGCATCCACCAGCCGGGCGTTGATCCGGAACTTTCCGTAGAAATCCGCGAAGCTGCCGGTCACGGTGAATCGGGCCCCGGCCCGCTTGCCGACCTGCGCGGCACTGGCCGCGTCCACCCGCTGCGCCGGTCCGAGGCCGAGGCTCCGGGCGACCGCTTCCAGCCGGGCCTGGGGCACGACGCCCGCGCCGGGGTGCCGGGCGATCGCGCGGGCGATCATGGCCGGGAGACCGAGCTCCAACGCCTCGAAGACCTCCTTGTCCTGGCCGTAGGAGCCGGTGTTCTCGAAGGCCAGAATGGCGAAGCCCGTGGTGCCCTGCTGCGCCATGACGGGTCGCCCCGCGCAGAGCGCCGCCAGCACCGCAGCCGAGCCCCAGGCCTTTCGCATCGCGCGCCTCCTCACAGCGGCAGCTCCATCCCCTCCGCGGCCGCGTCAACCTGCAGCGATCCCGCCGTCCGCGACGCGAAGCCCCGAGTGTCCTCGAGCAGACGGTCGAGTGCATCGTCGTCATGCTCGGGCTCGTGATGGAAGAGGATCAACCTTCGGCATCCGGCCTCCGCCGCGAGCGCGACCGCCTGCCGCGGCGTGGAATGGCCCCACCCGCAACGGGCCTGAATGATCTGCTCGGCGTACATCGCGTCGTGAATCAGCGTGTCGGTTCCGGAGAGGAATCGCACCAGCTGGCTGCGCCAGTCGGGCCGCACCGGGTAGCCGGCGCCCTCGCCCAGCTCATTATCGGTCAGGTAGGCGATGTCCCGCCCGCCCGACGCGGGGGCCAGCCGATAGCCCAGGGTCGTGCCGGGATGGCGCAGCCGGAAGGCGCGGACCACGAAGTCGGGCAGCCGCACGTCGCCCTCGGCGATCTCCCTCACGTGGATGGCCGCGGCCAGGGCCGTGAGAGGGACGGGAAAGACCATCGGGTCCATCTGGCGTCGCAGAATCTCCTCGAGCGCCACGCCTTCCTGTGCGGCGCCGTAGATGCAGAAGGAGTTGCCCGGCGCGCTCAGCGGCTTGAAGAAGGGCAGGCCCTGAATGTGATCCCAGTGCGTGTGGGACAGCAGGATGTCCGCCGAGATCGTCCCGTTCCGTCCGGCCATGAGCTGGTGTCCCAGGGGGCGCAGCCCGCTTCCGGCGTCGAGAATCACCAGTCGGCCGTCGGGGCCGGACACGCTCACGCACGCGGTGTTGCCGCCGTAGCGGGCGGTCTGCGGTCCCGGGGTAGGGATGGAGCCGCGGGTGCCCCAGAAACTCACGGTGTAGCTCACGAAGGGCGCCCTGGAACGGGAAGGGACATCCTCGAACGTCGGCCGTCGCCGCGCGCCTCCGGCTACGGCCACAATCACCGATGGCTCGTGACGGCGCTCACGCTCGTCGGGCCGCGAGCATGAGCGAGCGGCGGTCCCGAAGCGTTATGTCCTTGCGGGTGACCGTGATGATGCCGCGCTCCACCAGGTTCCGCATGGTGCGCGAGACCGTCTCGCGGCTGGAGCCGATCATCTGCGCGATGGTATGGTGGGTGAGCTTGCGGGTGATGTGGTCGCCGCCCTCGTCGTCGGCCATCCGGAGCAGCAGATGGGCCACCCGCCCGTTGACGTCGAGCAGCACCAGGCTGCCGATCTTCTCGTCCGCGCGGCGCAGCCGGCGGGAGATCTCCTTGAGGAGCGAGATCGCCACCTCGGGCGAGTGGCGCAGCCGGGCGTGAAAGTCCTCCCGCCGCAGCACCAGGAGGCTCGAGTCTTCCATGGCGATCACGTGGGCCGATCGCGGCTCCTCGTCGATCACCGCCATCTCGCCGAAGAAGCTGCCTTCGCCGAGGACCGACAGGATCACCTCGCGGCCGTCCTCGGCGATCAGCACGACCTTGACCTGGCCGGCGGCGACGAGAAAGAGCGCGTCGCCCGGATCGTCCTCGAAGACGATCACGCTTCCCTTGGGGTAACTGCGCTCGCGGGTCAGCTCAGCGAAGGCCGCCAGGTCGGCCTCCCCGAGGCCGGAAAACAGGGGGACCTTGCGTAAGACCTCGGTCGGAGACAGCGGCACGGGGGCCTCTCGGAAGCGGAAGTGGTTGGCGATAGCTTACTTGCGCGTGTGGGCATGTCAACGCTCGGGCGTGGTGGGACCTACCGTCCCGGCGCCTTGCCCGATAGATTTCACGGCTAACCTGGAACAGGAGTTCGCAGTGAAGGCCGATCTACACCCCGTCTATCGCAAGCTCACCGCCGTGTGCGCCTGCGGGAACTCGTTCGAGACCCGTTCGACCTCGACCTCCATTCACGTGGAAGTCTGCGCGCAGTGCCACCCCTATTTCACCGGCAAGCAGCGCCTGGTCGACACCGCGGGTCGAGTCGACCGTTTCCGGCGCAGGTACCAGACCGAGCCGGCGGCCACGGCGCCCAAGGCCTAGTCGGTGGAGGGCAGGCTCCGCCAGGCACTGCTGCGGGCGGAGGAGGTCGGCAAGGCCCTCGCCGACCCGCTCGTCGCCCGGGACCCCGCGCAGCTCAAGTCGCTCGGGCGCGAGCACACGCGGCTCGCGCCCGTGGTGCGTCTGGCCGATCGGCTTGTCCGCCTCGAGAACGAACTGGCCCAGGCCCGCGAGCTGGCCGACGAATCCGATCCCGAGCTGGCCGCCATGGCCCGGGCCGACGTGGCCCGCCTCCCGTCCGAAATCGCCGCCATCACCGACCAGCTGCACGAGCTGCTGCTCCCGCAGGATCCGCACGACGCCCGCGACGCGATCGTCGAGATCCGGGCCGGCACCGGCGGAGACGAGGCCGCGCTCTTCGCGGCCGATCTCTACCGCATGTACCAGCGCTTCAGCGAGCGCAGCGGTTTGCGATGGGAGCCGATGTCTCTCAGCGAGGGCACCCTCGGCGGGCTCAAGGAAGCGATCGTCGCTGTCCGGGGCGAGGGCGCGTTCGGGTCTACTGAGACGGGAGTCCGGAGTGCACCGGGTGCAGCGGGTTCCCGCCACCGAAACCCAGGGGCGCATTCACACGTCGGCCGCGACGGTCGCGGTGCTTCCCGAGGCCGAGGAGGTGGACGTGAAGATCGAGGAAAAGGATATTCGGGTGGACGTGTTCCGCTCGTCGGGTCCGGGGGGCCAGAGCGTGAACACCACCGACAGCGCGGTGCGGATCACCCACCTGCCGTCCGGACTCGTGGTCAGCCAGCAGGACCAGAAATCCCAACAGCAGAACAAGCTCAAGGCGATGGAAGTCCTGCGCGCGCGCCTGCTGGACCGGATGATCGCGGAGCAGGAGGCGGCGCGGTCGCGTGACCGCCGCGCCATGGTCGGCACCGGGGACCGCTCGGCCAAGATCCGGACGTACAACTTTCCCCAAAGCCGCGTCACCGATCATCGCATCAATCTTTCGATTCACAATCTCCCCGACGTGATCGACGGGCATCTCGACGAGCTGGTGGACGCACTCCGCATGGCGAGCCGTCAGGAACAAGATGCGGACTGAGGTCATGCGTTCCCGGCGGAGCCTGTTGGCCGAAGCCGCCGCGGCGCTGGCGGCCGCCGGCGTGAGCCAGCCGAGGCGAGAGGCCCTGCGCCTCTGGTCGGAGCTGGTCGGCGCCTCGTCGGCGGAGCTCCTCCTGGAAGGCCAGGTCGCAGTCGACCAGGAGGCCGCGGCCGCGCTCCGCCACGCCGTCAGGCGCCGGGCGGGTGGAGAACCGCTGGCGCACGTGACGGGGCGCGCCGGGCTTTCGTGATCTGCTGCTCACGAGCGACCGCCGCGCGCTCATCCCCCGGCCCGAGACCGAAGGACTGGTGGACCTGCTGCTCGCGCGGGTCCGAACCGGGTGTGTGGCCGACGTCGGCACCGGCAGCGGATGTCTGGCGCTCAGCCTGGCCCGCGAGGGTGGGTTTCGGCAGATCTCGGGGGTGGACATCTCCGCCGAGGCCCTGACCCAAGCCGAGGAGAACCGCGCGGCATCGGCGACCGCCGTGCATCTGATCCGCGGGGATCTTTGCGAACCGCTCCGCCCCGGCTCGCTCGACGCGGTGGTGTCCAATCCCCCCTATCTTACCGAACGGGGAGTACGCCGCTCTCGACCCGTCGGTGAAGCTGTGGGAGCCGGCGGCGGCGTTGGTGAGTGGTCCCGATGGACTGCTGGCCACCAGCCGACTGCTTCGTGACGCGCGTGCCGTCCTCCGTTCCGGCGGGATGGCTCGCGCTGGAGTTGGATACCACCCGGGCGGCGAAGGTCGCCGCCCAGGCGGGGTCGCTGGGCTGGATGGACGTCGTCATTCATGCCGACCTTTTCGGACGCGAGCGCTACCTGCTCGCTCGGAGGAGCGCACAACCGTGATTTGGGAAAAGGCACAAGACCTGGGCCGTCAGATCGGCCAATCCGCGGAGTACCAGGCGCTCAAGCGCGCCGAATCCACGCTCCGCGAGGACAAGGAAACGGTCACCAAGCTGGATCAGATCCAGACGCTGGCCCGCCAGGTCGACCAGGCGATCGCCCAGGGCCAGATGCCCGACCAGCCGACGGCGGACGCCTACGAGAGCGCCGTCCGAGACCTGGAGACCAGCCCCGTCGGCCAGGCGTACGTGGTGGCCCGCGCGAATTTCGAGAAGCTGATGGCACGGGTGAACCAGCAGATCAGCGAAGGCATGGAGAAGGGCGCGACCAGCAGCATCATCACGCTGGGATGAACCGGCGCGGACTGTTCATCGTCCTCGAAGGGCCGGAAGGCTCGGGGAAGTCCACCCTCGGCGTCGCCCTGGCCGAGCGGATGCGTCAGGGGGGGCACGATCCATTGATCGTCCGGGAGCCGGGCGGCACTCACGCCGCGGAGATCGCCCGCTCGGCCCTCCTCGATCCCGCCCACCCGGTCGGCCCCGTTTCGGAGCTGTTCTTCTACCTCGCCGCCCGTGCCGATTTGGTGCAAACCTTGATCCGTCCGGGTCTCGCCGAAGGCCGGGTGGTGCTTTCGGACCGTTTCGCGCTGTCCACAGAAGCCTACCAGATGGCCGGACGCGGGCTTCCGCCCGAGGTCGTGCTACCGGCCAACCGGGCCGCCGCCGACGGACTGGTCCCGGACCTCACGCTGATTCTCGACCTGGCTCCCGAAGTAGGCCAGGCACGGCAGGTTGCGGGTGGCAAGTCGCTCGATCGCCTGGACCGGGAAAGCGTCGAATTCCATCGCCGCGTCTCGGCGTACTACCTGGCGGTGCGTGGGGATGGGGTGCGACATTTGGACGGGCGGCTTGCGCCGGACCGGCTCTTGCAAGCCGCATGGTCGGAGATCGTGGATGCGGCGCCCGAGAGGTTTGGCGCCGTTAGGAGTTAAGTTGACTGTCGGGCGCCGGCGAGGGCCGGCGCCGGTCATTTTCGCGGGAGCGGAGGACGGTATGAAGCAGCGCTGGGGCGTGATCGCGACGGTATCGGTCATCTCGTTTCTGAGCGGCGGCTGGCTGCTGCAACGCGGGACCGCCGCGGGCGGCAACGTGTACCAGCAAGCTCGCCTGTTCGACGACGTGCTCGGTCACGTGAGCGCCTATTACGTCGACTCCCTCGGCGAAACCGATCTCTACCAGAAGGCCACCCAGGGGATGCTCGAGCAGCTCAAGGATCCCTATTCCGTCCTGTTGACCGGCGACGACTACAAGGCGCTCACCGAACAGACGTCGGGGAACTACGCCGGCCTCGGCATTCAGATCGATGTCCGCGACGGGTGGATCACCGTCGTGGCCCCGCTGCCGGAGACACCGGCGGAGCGGGCCGGCGTGCAGACCGGCGACCAGATCGTCGAGGTGGACGGCAAGTCCACCGAGGGCTGGAAGAACGAGGAGGCGGTGAAGGCGCTGCGGGGCGTGGCCGGGAGCAAGGTGACCCTGACCATCCGCCGGTCGGGCATGCCCGAGCCGCTGAAGTATCCGCTCACCCGGGCCCAGATTCACGTGCGTTCGGTCCCGGCCGGCACCATGTTCGACGGCAGCGTGGGCTACATCTCCCTCAACCCGGTCAGCGAGACCTCAGCGGGGGAGATGCGTCAGGAGATCACCGCCATGAAGCGGAAGGGGATGAAGTCGCTCGTCCTCGACCTCCGCTTCAACCCGGGCGGCCTGCTCGACCAGGGCGTCGAAGTGTCGGACCTTTTCCTCGACGCCAAGCAGGAAATCGTGTCCACCCGTGGTCGGGCCCGAGGCTCGACGAAGCAGTTCTTCGACGCCGCGCGCCAGACCTGGCCCGAGCTTCCCATCGTCGTGCTGGTGAACGAAGGCACGGCCAGCGCGGCCGAGATCATCGCCGGGGCGCTCCAGGATCATGACCGCGCGGTCGTGGTCGGAACGCCGACGTTCGGCAAGGGACTGGTGCAGACGCTCTTTCCGCTGGGAGAAGGGGTCGCGCTCAAGCTGACCACCGCGCGCTGGTTCACCCCCAGCGGCCGCACGATCCAGCGCACTGTGGAGAGTGAGGCCACCCAGATGGAGCAAGCGGCGCTCCAGGCGACCGACACGGTGCTCGGAGAGCCCACTCCCTCCGCGAGCGACTCGGCCATCCGGGATCGTCCGGTGTTCCGCACCGGTGCCGGCCGGATCGTGCGCGGCGGTGGGGGAATCGTGCCGGACATCGTGATCCGATCGGACACGCTTACCGAAACGGAGCGCGACTTCGCCAAGGCGCTGGGCGCCAATCTGCCGCAGTATCGCGATGTTCTGACAGGATTCGCGCTGGAGCAGAAATCCGGCAAGAAGCTCTCGTCGGAGGCCTTCACCGTCACGCCCGAAATGCGCCGACAGGTCTTCCAGCGGCTCAACGATAAGGGAGTCAAGCTCACGCTGCAGGAGTTCGATCAGGGGGCCCGGCTGATCGACGAACAACTGGGCTACGAGATCGCCCGGTACGTTTTCGGACGTCCGGCCGAGATCCGGCGCCGCGTGGGGGACGACCGCCAGGTCCAGACCGCGCTCGGGCTGCTCCGCCAGGCGCAAAGCCCGAAGGAGCTGCTCGGTCTCGCGGTGGCTGCGCGCAAGGCCGAATCGGCGCAGCACTGAGCGCGACCGGCACGGTCCAGGTAACCCGGGCCCGGCCCGCCCCGAAGGGGTGGCCGGGCCCGATGGTTTCGGCACGGTTTTCAGCGGAGTCACCGGGTGGCCCAACCGACAGTCGTGATTCTGGGCGCGGGCCGGATGGGACAGGGCCTCGCGCTCGCGCTCGCCGAGTCGGGTCATGAGGTCATCCTGGTCTCCCGGTCGCCCCATCCCGTCGTGCTTCCCCTGCAGCTCCATGTCGGGCCTCGAGCCGAGGCGTTGCGAGACGCCTCGATCGTCGTTCTGGCCGTTCCCGATGGGGCGATCACCACGCTGGCCGCGGATCTCGCCGCCGAAGGCGTCGTCGCATCGCGCCATGTCGTCCTGCACCTGTCGGGCTTGCGGGACCGCGGGGCGCTGGACCCGCTAGGCTCGACCGGCGCGGGGCTGGGCTCGCTGCATCCGCTTCAGACCGTTTCCGATCCGGCCGTGGCCGCCGCCCGCTTCGCGGGCGCCTATGCCGGCGTGGAGGGCGACGATCGCGCGCTCTCCGCCGCCAAAGGGCTGGCCCGGTCGCTGGGCATGGTCCCGGTACGCATTCCTGCGGGGGCGAAGCCCGCATACCACGCCGGCGCTGCCTTCGCTGCCAATTACACGACCGCGCTCGTCGCGGTGGCCGAGCGGCTGGCCCTTTCGGCGGGGATCGCTCCCGCCGTGGCGCGCCGGCTCTTTCTGCCGCTGATTCGGGGCGCAGCCGCCAACCTCGAGGCCGGCCCGGCCGCCGCCCTGACTGGGCCGGTCCGGCGGGGCGACGTCGAAACCGTCAGGGCCCATCTCGCGGCGCTGGGGCCCGATGACCGTCAGCTCTATCTCCTGCTCGCCCGGGAGGCGCTCCGATTGGCACGGGACGCGGGACTCGCCTCCGAGGACGCGGAGCGGATGGCCAAGGCGCTGGCAGAGCCGCCCGCCGGGGGATGAGCGCTCGAAGGCCGAAACTTTCCGCCCCCGGCTTCCTTACTGACAGGTAGCACTGACACGCAGCGCCCCCGGCCGGTGTCCTTCGGAGCAGTCCCCGCACCGAGGTTCCCATGTCCAGACGGTGGAAAGTCCTCGCGGCGGCCGCGATGGTCTCCTGCTTTACCAGCGGGTGGTTTCTCCAGCAGCTCTCGGCCGGCGGTGAGGTCTACCAGCAGGCCAGGTTGTTCGAGAACGTGCTCGCGCACATCCGGGATCACCACGTGGATTCGATCGGCGAGTCCGAGCTCTACCGCAGCGCGACCGTCGGCATGCTCGCGCAGCTGCGCGATCCGTACGCCGCGCTGCTGTCGGGGAAGGACCTCGAGCGGCACGTCGAGCGCACCACCGGCGACTATGCCGGCATCGGGCTGCTAGTGGACGCCAGGAACGGGTGGGTGACCGTGGTAACCCCGATGCCGGATTCGCCAGCGGATCGAGCCGGCATCCGGACCGGAGACCAACTCCTGGGGGTAGACGGGCTCGCCGCCGCGAGCTGGACTCTCGACCAGGCGGTCCAGGCGATGCGCGGGAAGGCCGGCACCCCGGTCGACCTCAGGATCAAGCGGGAGGGCAACGCGGAACCGCTCGGATTTCGCCTGGTGCGGGAACGGATACATCAGCGCGCGGTACCGCCAGGGCTGCTCCTGCCCGACGGAATCGGCTACCTCAGCCTGACGATGGTGCGGGAGCACGCCGCCAGGGAGCTGGAGACCGAGATCGCGGGCTTGGTCCAGCAGGGGATGCGGGTCCTCCTGCTGGATCTCAGATCGAATCCCGGCGGTCTGCGAGACGAGGCGGTAAAAGCTTCGGATCTGTTCCTCGACCCCGGCCAGGAGATTCTGCGGAGCCGCGGCCGTGCGCCGGGTGACACTCAGCGGTGGAGCGCCTATCGGCCCCAGCGCTGGCCCCATTTGCCGGTGGTGGTCCTGGTGAGCGCGGGCACCGCCAGCGCGGCCGAGATCATCGCCGGTGCCCTGCAGGACCACGATCGAGCGCTGATCGCGGGAGACACCACGTACGGCAAGGGCATCGTGCAAACCGTCTTCACGCTGTCGCGGGACCTGGCCCTGCGGTTGACGACGGCCCGCTGGTACACGCCGAGCGGACGATCCATCCAGGGGGCCGCGCTCGATTCCGCCATGGGAGCCCAGCCCGCTCCGCCGATGGACGCGCTTTCCCGGGGCGGCCGGAAATTGCTCACGAGCAACGGCCTGGTGCCCGACGTCGTGCTGGGGGTGGATACCCTCACCACCGCCGAATCCACGTTCGCCCAGTCGTTGGCGGGCCAGATGTCGGTCTTTCGCGATGTGCTGACCGGGTATGCACTGGAGCTTCGGAAGGCCCCTGCCGTGGAGAGCGAGCGCTCTCCGGTGACCACGGTGATGCGCGCGGAGGTACGGCGAAGACTTCAGGATCGGGGGGTGGCGATGGCGGACAGCGTGTTCGACGGGGCGGCGCGAATCGTCAACCAGCAGTTGGGCTACGAGATCGCACGCTATAAGTTCGGGCCCGAGGCGGAGCGACGCCGACGGGCGGCGGACGATGTCCAGATCCAGCGGGCCATCGAGCTGGTGCGCGGGACGACCTCGCCGCAGGCCCTGCTCGGCCTAGCGGATCCGGCGCCGGCCCGAGCTCACTGATCCACCACCCGCACACCCGACGGCACCTGAAACCTGAAAGTGTCGTCCGGAACCTGCCGGTTCACCCGCAGCTTGGACAGCGTGAGCGTCCGGAACGTGCCGTTCGTTTCGGCGATCTCCAGCCGGCGGGGCAGGGCATCCTCGCGATCGAGCCAGAGCACCGCCCGGTCGAATGGGAGATCCGGCACGGCCGGAATCAGCTCGACCACGTCCATCGCCCGGTTTCCCACCCTGTCCTGTCGCAGATATCTCGCCGTATATCGCTCGGCCGGCCGGTCCAGGAACCAGGCGAGGAGGTTGTAGCCATACACCGGGCCGCCGCTGGGTACGGCCATCCGCAGGACCTGGCCTGGAACGGTGCTCGGCGTGTAGATCCAGACATGCTCGCCATCGATCATCACCGCCTCTCCCGGCGGATCGGTGAAACGCATCGCGAGCTTGGCCGGACCGGCCTGGGTCAGCGTGCCCTTGCTTTCGGCGCTGTCGATCATCGGGTTGTCGATGATCTGGACGAAATCGGCGCTGAGGCTGGCGAGGGACCGGTACACCCTGGATGAGCGGCCCACGATGGCCTGCGCGTCCTGGGCCTGGATCGACCGAGCGGGAACGACCGACGCGGCCGCGGCGAGCAGGAGCAGGCCCGCCATGGTGGTGAAGGGAAGCGCCCGATAACGCCGGCATCGGGCCGGGGTCCCCATCATGTCCGCGCCCCGGCCGGCTCCGGCAGGCGGCGGCCGATCGCCTCCACGATGAGCCTGGTCTCCCGCATGAGCCGCTCGAACTGCGCGGGATACAGACTCTGCGCCCCGTCGGACAGCGCGCGGTCGGGTGTGGGATGGACCTCCACCAGCAGGCCGTCGGCGCCGGCGGCGACGGCGGCGCGCGCCATCGGGATCACCATGTCGCGGTGGCCGGTTCCGTGACTCGGATCGGCGACGATCGGCAAGTGCGACAGTCCGTGGACCACCGGGATGGCGCTCAGGTCGAAGAGATTGCGGGTGGTCGTGTCGAAGCCGCGTACGCCGCGCTCGCACAGGATGACGTCGGAGTTGCCTTCGGCGAGGATGTATTCCGCGGAGAGCAGCAGCTCCTGGATCGTCGCGGAGAGACCCCGCTTCAGGAGAATGGGCTTCCTGGCCCGGCCGACGTGCTTCAGCAGCGAGTAGTTCTGCATGTTGCGTGCGCCGACCTGCACGATGTCGGCCACCTCGAGCACGTGATCGAGGTCTTCGGCGTCCATCGCCTCGGTCACGATGAGGAGCCCGGTCTCCTCCCGCGCGCGTGCCAACAGCCGCAGGCCGGCACGGCCCAGTCCCTGGAACGAGTACGGGGAGCTGCGCGGCTTGAACGCGCCGGCGCGGAGCACGGTGGCCCCGGCCTCGCGCACGGCATGGGCCGCGTCGAGAATCTGCCGTTCGCTTTCCACGGAGCAGGGGCCGGCCATCACCACCACGTCGTCCCCGCCGATGCTGAGCCCGCCGGGAAGCCGTACCACGGTGGACTCGGCTTTCCATTCCCGGGATACCTGCTTGTACGGCTTGGTGACGTGAAGGATTTCCTGGACCCCGGGAAGTGCGGCGAGCCGGGAGCCGTCTACCCGCCCGTCGTTGCCGACCAGCCCGACGGTGGTGCGCTGTTTGCCCGGCATCGGCCGCGCCTGGTAGCCCATCTCTTCGATGGTCGCGACCACGCGATCAACCTCTTCCTGGGGGGCTCCGTGGCGCATGACGACGAGCATCGACGCTTCTCCGAGAATCCGTTGGCCGGGCAGAATCGCACCCTGGGCTGACCTGCTGGCAAGCTCCGGGCCAGGTCCCCTCCCCTAGGCGTGCTCCCGCTCTCCCAGCTTCACCCCCACGATCGTGGACACCCCCGGCTCCTGCATGGTCACGCCGTACACGGCGTCGGCGGCCTGCATGGTCCGCGGATTGTGAGTAATGACCAGAAACTGCGTGTCGGTCTTGAACTCGTCGAGGAGCCGGGTGAACCGACCCACGTTCGCGTCGTCGAGCGGGGCGTCGACTTCGTCCATGAGGCAGAACGGACTGGGTTTGGTGAGGTAGATGCTGAAGAGCAGCGAAACGGCGACGAGCGTGCGCTCCCCGGAGGACAGCAGGTGGATACGCTGGGTGCGCTTGCCTCGGGGGGCCGCATGAATGTCGATCTCGCTCTCGAGCGGGTCATCCGGATTGGCCAGCCGGAGCTCGCACTCGCCGCCGCCGAACAGGGTCTGAAAGACCTTGAGAAAGTTGCCCTGCACCGCGGTGAAGGTCTCGAGAAACATGGTACGGGCCGTCCCGTCGATCTCCCGGATCGCCTGGATCAGCGACTGGCGGGCGCCGACCAGGTCGTCGCGCTGGGCGGTCAGGAACTGGAGCCGCTTCACCTCCTCGGCGTGCTCCTCCACCGCGAGGGCGTTCACCGGTCCGATCGACTCCAGTGCCTCGGTGATGCGGGCCGACTCCGCCTGCAGGATCTCGAGGTCGAGGTCGAGCAGAGGCGCCTCGTCGATCAACTGTTCGAAGGGGCGGTGCCACTCGGCCTCCACCCGCTCCGCGATGCCACGGCGGGTGCCGGCGGCCTCGGTCAGCCGGACCTGGAGGACGTGGTTCTCCTCGTTGCCGGCCTCCAGGGTGCTCCGCGCCTCGACCACTTCGCGTTCCGCGGTCGCTAGAGCCGACTCGGCGCCGGCCAGTGCCTCCTCCGCGTCCGCGCTGGCGGTTTCGAGCTGATGGAGTGCGACCTCGCGCTCGGCCCGCGCCTCGCGCCAGTCGCCTTGTTGGGCTAGCAGGGCCGCCACATCGGCGCCGAGCTGGCCCAGCTCGGCCGCGAGCGCCTGGCCCGCCAACTCAGCCTCCGAGCGCATCGCCGCGGCCCGCGCCAGGCGCTCTTCGGCCGAGCGAAGGCCGCCGGCTACGTGCGCCTCCTGCACCTGCCAGTGGACCCGCTGCTCCCGGGCCGCCTCCTGCTCGCTTTCGAGCTCGGCCAAGGCCGCCCGGGCGGTGCCCAGCTCCTGCTCGAGGCGTCCCTGCGCCAGGTCGCCCTCGACCATCGAGGCGCCGACTTGCGTCATCCGCTGCTCCGACCGGGAGAGGCGCTCGGTGAGTCGGGCGAGCTGGGACTCGGAGTCGGCCGACTCGCGGGTCAGGTTGCCGGCCAGGCGTACCACGTCCTCCCGCGCCGCTCCCGCCTGCCGCTCGGCCTCGCGGGCCTGCTCGGCGGTCGCCATGGCCTCGCCGAGGGCGCGCTCCCGATCGGCGAGATCCGCGACCGCTGCCTCGAGCGCCGCCGCGGCGGCGGCGACCGCGACTTCCTCGCGCTCCACCTCCTGCACCAGGGACGCCAGCTCCGCCCGGCGGCGGAGGGGACCCGATGGGGCGACGGCCCCGCTCAGGAAGATGGCCCCGCTCGCCCTGCGGAGGACCCGACCCGAGGGGTCGAGCACCTCCGAACCCGCGAGCGCGGCTCGAGCCCAGCCGGCCGCGGGACCTTCCGCTCGCAGGCGATCGTCCAGTGGCGGCGCATCCGCTCCGGTCTGGGGGCCGGGCTCGAGCGGAAGCAGAACCAGGGCCCCGGGCTGGTGCTCCGCGTGCCACTCCTGTACCGCGCGCACGGTATCACCGTCACGGACGAGCACGGCGTGCATCCAGTCGCCCAGCAGCCGCTCGGCGAGCTCGGCGTCCTCCCGGCGGGTGCTCACGTAGTCGCTGAGCGGTCCGAGCACGCCGCCCCCGAATCGGTCGCGGGCTGCCAGCAGCGCCGCCGCGGCGGGTGCAAGGCCGACCCGATCGCGCTCCAGCTCCTCCAGGGCGTGCCGCCGAGCCGTCATCTGGGCCAGCCCTTCCTCGGCCTGGCGGCGGTCGGCGCGGTGCATGGCCTCGCGCTCCCGGGCCTCCGCCACCAGGTGGCGGGCATGTTCGGCGTCGGCGGCGGCGCGCTTCGCCTGGTGGCTGAGAAAGCCGGCACGCTCGATGGCGTGATCGCGCTGGCGCTCCGCGCCGGCGAGCTCGATCTGGAGCGCGGCCCGATGCGCCGCGGCCTGGGTGACCCGGTCTCGCAGCGACGCCAGCTCGCCCTCGAACGCCGTCCGCTCGCCCTCCAGCGACCGGAGGGTCTGGGCCTGCAGTTGCAGCTCCTGCTCCTGCTCCCGCACCGCCGCGCGCTGCTCGGCCAGGCGCCGCCGGACGTCCTCCTCCGCGGTAGCCCGTCCCGCCAGCTCGGCCCTGATGCGCTCATGCTCGCCGCCCGCGGCACCACGATCCGCGGTGGCAGCCTCCTGCTCCCCCACCGCCTGCTGGGCCCGGAGCTGTGCCTGGGACCGCTCCTCCTCGGCCCGGGTCCGACGGGTGTGCGCATTGCCGAGCCGCTCGGCCGCCAGCGCCAGATCACCGTCGAGCTTGCCGAGATCGACGCGCACGGTCGCCAGGCGGCGGGCGATCTCCGTGCGCTGGCCTTCGGCGGCCGAGCGCGACCGGGAGACCTCTTCTCGCCGCTGCTCGGCGCTGCTCACCCGGGCCCGCGCGGCGGGAAGAAGCCGGGTCAACTCCGCGAAGCGAGCCTCCATTCCGGCGACATCCCGGGCCAGGCGCTCGAGCAGCCGTCGGGCGAGGGTGACCTGGACGGCGAACCGCTCCTCGGTGAGCTTGGCGTGGCGCTCGGCCTTGCCGCGCTGCCGGGCCAGGCTCCGGATCTGGGACTGGACTTCGGCGATGAGGTCTTCGACCCGCTGCAGGTCCACCGCGGTCTCTTCCAGCCGCCGCTCGGTGCTGTGTTTCCGGTCGCGATAGAGCCCGATGCCGGCCGCCTCCTCGAAGAGCGACCGGCGCTCGTCGGCCCGATCCGAGAGGAGAAGGTCGATCATCTTCGCCTCGATCACGACGCCGGCGTCGCTGCCGAGCCCGGTGCCACGGAGCAGGTCCTGAATGTCGCGAAGCCGGACCGGCGAGCCGTTGAGCAGGTAGTCGCTCTGTCCCGACCGGGAGAGCCGGCGGGTGACCACCACTTCGCGGTACGCGATGGGCAGATCGCCGTCGCTGTTGTCGAGAAAGAGCGAGACCTCTGTGAGGTTCACCGGCCGCCGCGCCGCCGATCCCTGGAAGATCACGTCCTCCATCTTTCCGCCGCGGAGGAGCCGGGCGGACTGTTCGCCCAGCACCCAGCGGACGGCGTCGGACACGTTGGACTTGCCGCAGCCGTTGGGGCCCACGATCGCGGTCACGCCGTCTTCGAAGGTCAGGGTGACGTCGTCCGCGAACGACTTGAAGCCGGCGAGTTCCAGCTTAGTGAGCTTCATGAGCGCGTTCCTGTCGTGGAGCGTGGACTCGAAGCCCGGAAGGCCCGGGACTCTATTTGGATGGAGGATCCTGCGTCGTCACCACGAAAGACGGCATGCCGATCCCGCGCCCCGTCTCTTCTGCCTGCTCACGGGTGGCGTAGGGGCCGAGCACGACGCGATAGGCCTCGTCGCTCCGGGCCGGCTTGAGCACGGTCGCGGGCAACCCGGCGGCCCGCAACCTCTGGGACAGCTCTTCGGCCCAGACCGGGTTCTGCGAGCTGCTCACCTGCAGGTAGACCGACGCCCTCTTCCCGGCTGCGTCCGCGTCGGCGAGAGCCGCCGAGTCGGCGTTGACCGGCACCCCTTCCTCCTGCGGCGGCTGCCATCGGAGCGGGAGCCAGACGTCGCCGGCGCCGTCCTCCACTCTGCCACGCTCCGGAAACCCCTCCGCGCCCAGATCCACGGCCACGACCTGCTTACCCCGGCGCGTCAAGAGCGTGTTGGGTGACACCACCACCGGAAGGTCGTCGTTCCACTCGACGTCCACGGTGCCGATGAAGCCACCCTTGCCGACGTCGACCACCCACGCGCTATCGCCCGAGGTCGGACGGACCAGCACCCATTGGCCGAAGAGATCACCGCTCAGTCCCACGGCGGGCCCGGGCAACTCGATCTTCTGCAGCTCCTCGCCGCTCACGCGGTCGAGGACCAGCAGGCCCCCGGAGGCGCGGGCCACGTAGATCCGGTGACCCGAGGGTGAGAACATGACCGCCTTGGCTCCGCCGGAGACGGGGATCGAAATACGGTCCCGCTCGCCGTCACTGTCGCCCTCGGTCTCGTAGATCACCACCGCGCTGTCGGCGGCGACGGCCACGAGATCGCCCCAGAAGCTCAGGGCCTGCCGGCCCGCGGGAACCGAGAACGACGCCGGAGGCCGGTCGGATCCGAGGACCTCCATCTTGGGCTGGGCGCCTCCGAGGCTGGCGACCAGCATTCCACCCATGGTGCCGTGCAGCTCGATCGCCGAGCCTCGAAGCTTGGAACGAAAGCGGACCGGGGTCCGGCGCAGGATCTGGGTGACGTTGCTCGCGGTGTCCACGGCGTACAGGGCGCCGTCGGGACCCACGGTGGCCTGGCGCACCTGCTCGAGCGAGGGCCGCAGGCGGCGGGTCTCCAGGTCGAGCGCGACCACGTTCCGCTTCTTGTCGAGCAGGAAGACGAAGCCCTGCTCGGGGTCGGCTCCAACGGTGCGCTGCAGCGGGGGGACTTTGTCCTCGAGTTTCCAGGCCGACGGCTCGAGCCTGGGCACCCGATAGAGCCGGGCGGTGCCGCCCTCGTGCGGCAGGCGGAGCACGGTGGTCACTCCCGGCCCCCGGCCTACGGCCGGCAGGCTTCCGGCGAGATCCGGGTCACTCCCACACCCGGCCAGCGGAGCGGCAAGCCCGGCGGCGACGATCGCGCGTCTGAGGTTCACGGGGGAAACATAGTTGGCAGGGTGGCGGTGGGGCGAGGTGGGGGGACGGCCGGACGGCGCGGTACGCCGGAAGGGTTCCCAGATACCGCTGCCCATGTCATCCCGAGCGGCGTGAGGCTCGCGGCTCGGTGTGATTCCCAACCCGATCCCTCGCTCTACTCGGGGCGGAGCCCTTCCAGACTCTCGCCGTCCCGCCTCCCCGTCCCGCCCTAAAACGTCGGCCCCAGGCTGAACGTCCAGAGGCCCTTGACCTGCGGGCGATCCTGGGGGACCGAGTAATCCAGCCGTGCCACGGCGAAGCCGAACAGGTTGGCCCGCAGTGACACGCCCAGCGTGTGCAGCGGGGTCCGCACCCGGACCGGATCGTCACCCGCCTTCCGCTTCCAGCGGAGGGTGCTCTGGTCGTCCCAGGCGAGCCCGATATCGTAGAAGATCGCGGCCTCCAGCGGCGGGAATGCCGCCGGTACGCCGAACGACGGATTCAGGATCGGGAAGCGAAGCTCGGCCGAGGCCACGCCGATCTGGGTGCCGACCAGCCGATCCAGCTCGGAGCATCCGGTCTCGGAGCCGGGGTCGTTGGCGTTGAGGCACTCATTGCGCCGGTACGACCCCGAGGTATTGCCGCGAATCAGGTCGGTCGTGCCGGCGTAGATCCGAAACTGCCTGGCGTCGCGCCCGATGCGTCCGAAGTACAGCAGGCGGCTGGCGAAGACGATCGGCCCCAGGATCCGGTCGTAGCGCCGGTAGTCGGCGGTGACCTGCGAGAACCTCCAGTTGCCCACCGTCTGGGCCAGCTCCAACCGGTAGCGCCGCCCGTAGAACGGGCCCACGTAGCCGAAGAGCGAGTTGTCGAACACCAGGGCGGTGGACGGCTGCAGGTAGGTGACGCCCGGCAGGTTGTCGGTCTCCAGGAACGGGTCGTCGGTCGCGAAGCCGGTGGCCGGGTTGTACGGCTCGTTGATGCGGAGGATGGCGTCGTCCACGTTGGCGACCCGCATTCCCGCCTCGATTCGCTGGAACCGGCTGAGCGGGTAGTACGCCGACCCGAACGCCGAGCGCACGACCAGGCGGCGGATGTTGGTGACGAAGATGTTCTCCGTGGGGCTCCGGCCCGGGAGGATCTCGCTCGGTTCCAGGAAGTAGTAGGGATCCTGGGAGAGCACCGACCGCCCAATTGATGCGGTGGCTGAGGTTGGCGTAGGCCGCGAGGACCTGGGCCTCGCTGATGCGCCCGTTGACGTACCCGGCGAAGATGAGCTGCTGGTTGCCCAGGATGTCGCTCAGCGAGATCGCCGAGCCCCCGAAGAAGCCGCGACCGAAGTTGTCCCGGGCGTAGCCGATGGACGGCCGCGCGACGTAGTCGGGGGTGAACTTGGTCCGGTACTGTTTGAGCGTAAACTCGCTGGTATCGGGCAGGCTGTATTCCGCCGAATCGAGCAGCGCCACGATCGAGATCGGCTCCGCCGGGCGGGTGGTGTCGCCTGATCGGACGACCTCGTTGGAGGAGCGGAACCCCGATGGAGTGCGGTAGATCGACCCGCCCTCGCCGACCTGGGGCCGGACGTCCTCCCTGACCTGGAGCGAGCGCGCGGTGTCGAGCGGCGGGGTGACCGCACGCGCGAGGAAGCCGACGCTGTCCTGCGCCAGCTGCCGGTAGGGCTGCCGCTTCAGCGCCCGCGGATTGGTGATGGTGTAGACGTCGTACTGGCTGGCTTCGAAATAGACGAATGCGAGACGATCGGCCTGGCTGGCCCAGGAGAGCACCGGCGACAGCGGCGTGATGCCCTGGGCCCCGGTGTAGAAATCGGTGAGCTGATAGACGTCCTCGTCCTCGAAATCGTAGAGGAAAACGTTGCTCACCCCGTTCCGGTCGGACACGAAGGCCAGGGAGCGGCCATCGGGGCTCCACTGGGGGCTCACGTTCTTCCCGTTTTCCATGTGATCCAGCACTCGCACCGACCCGGTGGCAAGGTCGTACAGGGCGATGCGCCAGTTGCCGGAGGCCAGCGTCCGGAAGTCGGTGTCCGGCCCGCGGTCGGTGGCGAAGGCGATGCTGGCCCCGTCGGGCGACCACACCGGATGGAGGTCGGCGTACTTGTCGTCGGTCAGCTGGCGCAGGCCGCTCCCGTCGCGGTTCACCACGTAGAGGTCGCTGAGCCCGCCCTCGTAGCCGGTGAAGACCAGCCGGGTGCCGTCGGGGCTCCACGCCGGGGTGGTGACGCCGCTCAGCTTGAGCTCGATCCGTTTCACCTCTTTGTTCCGGTCCACGTCCACGATGAGGATGTCGTCTCGCGGCCCTCGTTTGGCGGCGAACGCCAGGAACTTCCCGTCCGGGGACCAGTTGGCCTGGGAGTTGATGAACCGGTAGGTCTCGTAGTTGCTGCTGATGCCCGACTTCAGAATGCGGCGCTTGACCTCGCCGGTGACGCCGTCGGCGAGGAACAGGTCCACCGAGTAGAAATCCTTCTCACTGAAATAGGCCACCTGGGAGCCATCGGGCGACAGCGCGGGCGCCAGATGGTAGATGCCGTCGGACCGCTTCTCGGTGAGCAGCTCGTCGGCCACGGCCCGGGCGCGTGCCCGGGCGCCGATCTCCGGGAGGTAGCGTTTCTGCACGGCATCGCGCCACTGCTCGGAGAGCTGGTCGAGGGTGAGGCCGATGGTGCGCCGGAAGGCGGGTTCGACACCGCCCGCCAGCGTCGCCTTGAGGATCGCTCCGACCGCCTCGTCACCCCATCGTTCGGCGACATAGGACCACAGCGCGTGGCCGAACCGGTAGGGGAAGAACTCGTAGGGGTCCACGGTCATCTGGTCGATGGTGGGCAGCTTCCCCTCCAGCGACGCGTCACGGAGCCACATGGCGGTCTCCGCGTTGATCGGGCCGGTGGACAGGTACTCGGCCATGCCCTCGGCGAACCAGAGCGGCGGGGCGATCGCCACCAGGGTCGCGAAGCCCGCGCCGGCCCGGCCTCGGGACCAGATGTCGTACTGGAACTGGTGCGCCATCTCGTGCATCAGCACGTGCTCGAAATCGGAGTAGGAGCCGGTGAACGGCATCACCGCCCGATTCCGGGCGAAGTCGGTGACGCCTCCGGTGCCCTCACCGCCCACCTGGGTCGCGTTGGTCTGCATGAAGTCCGAATGCGACGCGTACAGGATGATGGGCTTGCGCTCCTTGAACTCGTGGTTGAGCACCTTCGAGAGCCGGGCATACGAGCGCTCCGCCATCCGGGCCGCGTCCATGGCCGCGACCCGCTCACGCTCGTAGAAGTAGACGTCGAAATGCTCGGTCTGAATGACCTTGAACTTGAAGTTCGTGTACTGGACTTTATTCCGGCCGAAGTACTGGGCGGAGAGAACCCCAGGCAGACAGAGCAGCAGGAGGAACAGCGCCGGAGCGGTGCGTCGAAGCATGGCGACCTCAGCTAGGTGGAGCTGATCAGCAGCTCCGGTGCATCATCCCAGAGACGCTCGAGCTGGTAAAAGGATCGGGTCTCGGGGTGGAAGAGATGGATCACGAAATCCACGAAATCGAGGAGTACCCATCGGCCGCCGGTGAGCCCTTCCACATGATGCGTGCGGTGCCCCCGGCGGTCGAGTTTCTCGATGACCGACTCCGCGATGCCGCGGACGTGGGCGTCGGACGTGCCCGACGCGATCACGAAATAGTCGGTGGCGTCCGTGAGCCCCCGCAAATCGAGTACCACGAGCTCGTTGGCCTTCAGATCCAGTATGGCGTCCAACGCGAGGCGCAGCGCCTCGGGTGGTTTCTTGGTCATGCCTTCGGTCCTTCGTCCTGGCCGCCGAGGTCCGCCGGCCGGGCCGTCCTCGACCTGATAGAATATCGCCCAGGCCCCGGGTCCCACGTGCGTGGCGAGCACCCCGGTGGCCAGCGTGACGAAGCAGTCTCGCGGCCGGTAGGCGGCCACGAGGGCGTCGCGGACCCGCTCGGCCACGTCCGGCGCCTCGGCGTGCGCTACCCCGAATCGTACCACCTTGGGGCGCGGCGTGAGACGGTTCTCCAGCAGCGCCAGCATTCTCGGAACCACATGCTCCTTGCCCCGCACCCGGTCCACTGGAAGGACTCGTCCGGAGGCGTCCAGTGACAGGATCGGCTTGACGTCCAGCATTCCGGCGATCCACGCCTTGCCGCGCGAGACCCGGCCGGAGCGGAGCAGGTTGTCGTACCGGTCCACCGTGAGCAGCATGCCGGCCTGGCCGCGCAGCCGCTCGAGCTCGCGGGCGATGTCCGCCGCGCGCCACCCCGACCCGGCCAGCTCGGCCCCTCTCAGGGCCAGCATGCCGAGTCCCAGCGAGGCGGACCGGCTGTCCACTACATGGACACCGCTGATCCCCGCCGCCTTCACCGCGGCCTGGGCCGAGGCGAAGGTGCCCGACAGGGCGGCCGAGAGGAGGACGGCGACGACCTCCTCGGCTTCTCTCCGGGCGTCGCGCAGCACGCGCACGAAGTCCGCGGGCGTCGGCTGGGAGGTGGTCGGGAGCTCCCGGGCGCTGCGCAGCCGGCGGTAGAAGTCTTCACGGGCTTGAGCTCGACCCGGTCCCGGAACGTCTCTTTGCCGAAGACGACCTGCAGCGGGACCAGGGCGATGCGGTGCCGGTCGAGCACGTCGTCCGCCAGGTCGGCCGAGGAGTCGGCCACCACCGCCACCGGACGCCGCTCGGCGTGCGCGAGGCGGCGGTGCTGGGCCCGCATGTCGTCGGCCTTGGTGGTCTCCACCCGGCCCCACCGTGCCGCACAGGTAAAGACGGCCTCGGGGCTGTCGGTGTGCACATGGATCTTGAGGATATCGCCCGCCGCGGCGACCACGACCGACCCTCCGAACGCGTGCATCGCCGCCCGGACCTCGTTGCCCGGCGGCAGCTGCTCGCCCCGCACCAGCACCTCGGTGCAGAACTGGAAGTCGCGTTCGGCCGCGACCTCGACCATCGCGGCCGGCACCTCGGTGCGGCCCAGGTCGACGTCGGTCACGGCCAGGATCGGGTCGCCCTCGATGTAGCGAACCACCCCCTCCAGCATCCGCACGAAGCCCTTGCCGCCGGCATCGACGACCCCGGCCTCCCGCAGCGCCGCCATCAGCTCGGGCGTGCGCGCGAGCGCCGCCTCGCCCTCTTCCAGGAGCCGGTGCATGAAGCCGAGCGATGTCGGGCGAATCGGCGGCCGCGCGCTCCGCCGCCTCGGCCGCCTCGCGCGCCACCGTCAGGATGGTGCCTTCCCGCGGGTCGTCCAGCGACGCGTAGAGGCGGTCGCTACCGGCCCGAATCGCCGAGGCGACGTCGGCGGCCGAGGCCGCGGCCCGGTCGCCGAGCGACTCGCTGAAGCCCAGGAGGAAATGGGCCAGCAGCATGCCGGAGTTGCCCCGGGCGCCGAGCACCGCCGCGCGCGCCATGGTGCGGGCCGTCTCCGGAAAGCGAGGCGTCGCCGAGCGCCCGGAGGGCGTCGGCGACGGACCGTAGCGTCAAGGTGAAGTTGGTGCCGGTATCGCCGTCGGGGACCGGGAAGACGTTGATCCGGTTGATCTCCTCCCGATCGGCGGCGACCCAGTCGGCGGCGGCGAAGACCGATCGCGCCAGCCGGGGACCGTCGACGTACGCGATCCCGACGCTCATGCGCGGGGCATCACTCCGCGACGACCGAGACGCGCACCTCCGCGTGAACTTCGGGATGCAGCCGGACACTCACGAGGTGCTCGCCCAGCGACTTGATCGGGTGTTCCAGCTCGATCCGCCGGCGGTCGACCGTGTGACCCTGCCGGCCGAGCGCGTCGGCTACGTCCTGCGCGGTGACCGAGCCGAAGAGCTTGCCCTCCTCACCGGCCTTGCCGGGGATGGTCAGGCTCACGGCGGAGAGCCGGGCCGCGACCTTTTCCGCCTCGGTCTTCTCGGCCGCGTTCCGGACGCCGCGGGCCTTGGTCTCGGCGGCGATCCGCTTCTTGTTGCCCTCCGTGGCCTCGTAGGCCAGGCCGTGGGGCAGCAGGTAGTTGCGGGCGTAGCCCGGCTTCACGCGGACCATCTCCCCGGCCTTGCCGAGGGTCTTGATGTCTTCCCGCAGGATCACTTCGATCATCGGTCGTACCCTCAGGTAGCCGGCGTCAGCCGACGCCGGAAATCTAGCCAGGTGTCGGCGAGCCCGACCATCGTGAGCCCGCAGACCACGAACGGCAGCAGTACCACTGTGACCAGTGCCAGGACCGTCAACACGGACTTCGGCGTGCGTCGCGCCCCGGTGACAAACACGGCCAATCCCCGCGTGGCGTAGAGCGCGCTCCAGACCAGCAGGATGTTCGCCCCGATCAGGCGGAACCATGCGGGCTCCGGGGCGAGGGCGGTCGCGAGGCCGATGACCCACCCCCAGACCAGCTGGTCGCTGAAGCCGAACGCGGAGAACGGGGCAGGGGGAGCGCCGACCGGCCGGTCCGCGATCCGGTGGTACCAGGCCCAGGCCAGCCGAAGTCCGGCGATCGCCGCGAGCGCGAGCAGACCGGGGTACAGGATGGACACCGTGTCCGCCATCGCGGACATCTGGGCGCGCCATTTCGGACGATCCGGCGGCCCCGGTCCATCCGGTTCGCATTCCTCTTTGCAACGACGCCAGCTCGATCTCGACCGCGGCGCGCAGCGCGCTCCACTTCAGGCCCAGCCCGTACATCCAGACCGCGAGCCCCACCGCGGCGCCGCCGGTGGCGGCCAGCGCCTGCGACAACCGGTTCGAGGGTCGCCACAGCGTCAGGGCCAGGAAGCTCCCCGATACCAGCACCGCCGCGGCGCGGGCGAACTGGGCCCCGAGCCCGCCGGCCTGCTGCGAGCCAGAGGGCCGACCACGCGAGCGCCGCCAGCAGCCAGACCCACTCCCGCATGGTGGCGGGGCGCGAGACGATGAGCAGCGCGGCCAGGGGCCCGAACAGAAACATCGGTGGCGCGAGCAGAAGAAACCCGGCCAGGGCCAGGACCTGGCCCCAGCCGCCGCCCACCGGTCGGTCCACCCGCGCGGCCATGGTCAGCCCGTGAACCCCTTGATGTAGGGCAGGAGCGCGAGTTGCCGAGCCCGCTTGATCGCGGTGCTGAGCTGCCGCTGGTGGCGGGCGCAGGTGCCCGACAGCCGGCTGGGCAGGATCTTGCCCCGCTCGGTCAGGAACCGGGACAGCGTGCGCTCGTCCTTGTAGTCCACGACCCGCACACCGGACTCGCAGATGGCGCAGGTCTTCTGTGGCCGCCTCATTCGTCGTCCTCCTCGTCGCTCTTGCCCGCCGTGACCGGCACCGGCTGGGCGCCCTCGTTCACCACCACCAGGAACCGGAGCACGCCCTCGTCGAGCTTGATCGCCCGCTCGAACTCGGGGAGCGCGGTGGCGGCGGCGTCGAACTTGGCCACCACGTAGTAGCCGGTCTCGTGCTTCTTGATGGGATAGGCGAGGCTGCGCTTGCCCCAATGACTGACCTGGGGGGCTTCGAGGTCCGGCTGCTGGATGAGGGCGTGGAAGCGCGCGAGGCGCTCGTTGATGGCCGTCTCTTCGAGCGCACTATCGAAGATATAGACGACCTCGTACTGACGGGTCATGACACCTTCCTTCGGTCTGAGTCGCCCCAGGCCTGGTGTGGGCGCCGGGGAGGATGGTTTGTGAGGGGCGTAGTATAGGCGGGAATCGGATGGGGCGGTAGGGCGCTCGCCGGCGCGTTCACCGTGGGGTGAGTCGCGATCGCCACTCCGGGGACAGCCCGGGGCATGCGCCAGCTCCGCGGCCGCGGCCGGCTGCTCCCGCCGGCCCGCATCACCACGGCGGCGCGCCGGACGGGCCAGGCGGGGTTGGGCCGCTCGACGACCTGGATCGATTGTCCGGCCTCCACCGGTCCCTCGGTCAGGACTCTGAGGTACCAACCGCTTCGGCCATTCGCGTGCACCAACGCGATCATGTCGCGGCACCTGATGCCGGCGCGCCAGCGTGGCACAGGGCTGCCGGGGCTGGGAGACCTCCAGCCGGACGGCTCCGATCGTGAGCACGTCGCCGATGCAGGCCGAGTCCTCGTCGAGCCCCTCCACGCTCAGGTTCTCGCCGAACGCGCCCGGGCTCCATCGGCCGTCCCAGCTCGGACTCCCAGAGGGGATAGTGCGAGACGGCGTACATGAGTAGCGCCTGGTCCACGCCGCCGTGCTCCTTGGTGTCCGCCACGGCGTCGCCGGACAGGCCGAGCGCGCCGGCGAAGACCGGACCGGTCACGGGCGACTTCCAGATGGCGCTGGTGAACGCGCGCTCCAGCGGGTTCTCCGCCTGCGGGAGTGCCGACGGTGCGCGGCGTGCCGACCTGGACCGAGACGAGGCGCATCAGGAGCTGAACCGGAACAGCAGCACGTCGCCATCCTGCACCACGTATTCCTTCCCCTCGGCGCGGGACAGGCCCTGCTCCCGGGCAGGCTTCCAGCCGCCGACCCGGACGAAATCGTCGTAGGCCACCGTCTCCGCCCGGATGAATCCCTTCTCGAAATCGGAGTGGATCACGCCGGCGGCGACCGGCGCCTTGTCACCGCGATGGATGGTCCAGGCCCGGACTTCCTTCTCGCCGGCCGTGAAGTAGCTCTGCAGGCCGAGCAGGTGGTACGCGGCGTGGGCCAGGCGGTCGAGCCCCGACTCGCTCACGCCGAGCGAGGCGAGGAAGTCCTGGCGGTCCTCCGGCGCGAGCTCCGCCAGCTCCGCCTCGACCTTGGCGGAGAAGATCACCACCTCGGCGCTTTCGGCCTCGCGCTCGATGGTGGAGCGGAGCGCGTCCACGAAGCGATTGCCGGCCGCGATCTCGTCCTCGCCCACGTTGGCGGCGTAGAGCACCGGCTTGGCGGTCAGCAGATTGAAGCAGCGAAAGGCGGGGGCCTCCTCGTCGGTCGGAGACGACCGACCGGGCCGGCCGTCCGGCGGCCAGGGCGTCCCGCAGCGCCTCGAGCAGCCGCTGCTCCAGCCTGGCCTGGGGATCGCCCGAGCGGGCGGTCCGGGTGGTCTTGTCCAGCCGCTTCTCGACGCTCGCCAGATCGGCGAGGCCCAGCTCGATGTTGATGATCTCGCGGTCGCGCGCGGGATCCACCGCTCCCATGACGTGCTGCACGTCGGGGTCCTCGAAGCAGCGCACCACGTGCACGATGGCGTCCACTTCGCGGATGTTCGCCAGGAACTGATTGCCGAGTCCTTCGCCCTCGCTCGCGCCCTTCACCAGCCCCGCGATGTCCACGAACTCCACCACCGCCGGCACCGTCCGCTCGGGCGACACGATGCCCGCGAGCACGTCGAGCCGCGGATCGGGCACCTGGACGATGCCGGTATTGGGCTCGATGGTGGCGAACGGATAGTTCGCCACCAGCGCTCCGGCCGAGGTGAGCGCGTTGAAGAGGGTGCTCTTGCCGACGTTGGGAAGGCCGACGATGCCGAGTCGTAGCATGGTCACCGATTGTGCTTGGCCATCGCCTGCTCGATGCCCTCGTCCAGCCAGGTCTCGACCGCGTCCGCCATCGGATCGAGCAGGCCTCGAGGATCTCGCGGTCCTCGGCCGGGAACACATCGAGAACGAAGTCGGTGAGGCCATCGAGGTCCGGTGGGACGGGCCCGACGCCGATCCGGAGCCGGGCGTAGTCCTGCCGCCGAAGCACGCCTTCGACGCTCTTGAGCCCGTTGTGGCCGCCGGCCGAGCCGGCGCCGCGGAGGCGAAAGCGGCCCAGGGGCAGGGCCACGTCGTCCACCAGGACGAGCAGGTCGCGGCTGGGGTCGAAGTCGGGAAGACGCCAGGAGCGGCGCCACCGCGGCGCCGCTCCGGTTCATGTAGGTCTGCGGCTGGAGCACGCGGACCGGGTGCCCGTTCCAGCTGCCTTCGGCCACCCGGGCGCGGTCGCCGCGGCGCAGCGGGCCCAGCCGCCAGCGGACGACCAGATGGTCGGCCAGGCGAAACCCGGCGTTGTGCCGGGTCTCGAGGTACTCCGGGCCGGGGTTGCCCAGCCCCACGATGGCGCGCAGGGCTCAGGCTTTCGGTTTGGTCTCGCCCTCGTCCTCTTCGTCCTCGGGCTTCGGCTTCCGGATCAGTTCCGGCTCGGTCGGCGCGACCTCCTCGACCGGCGCCGGGGCCTCCTCGGTCCGCGGCGCCACGACGGTGCAGACCGGCGTGTCGGGATCGTTGAGGATCCGGGCCTTGGGGATGGTGATGTCGCGGACGAAGAGCGAGTGCCCGATGGCGAGCGCGGTCACGTCGAGCTCGACGTGCTCCGGGATGTCGGCCGGCAGCACTTCGATCTCCAGGTCGCGGAGCGAGTGGTCGAGCACGCCGCCGAAGTTGCGGACGCCGTCGGGAATGCCCACCAGGTGGACCGGCACCTCCAGGGTGATCTCCTCGTCCGCCCGCACCTCGTAGAGGTCGAGGTGGAGGATCTGCGCGGGCCGGAGGGCGTCGCGCTGGATCTCGCGGATCAGCGCCTTGACCGGCGCGCGGCCGTCGACGGCGACGTCCACGATGGTGGTCGCCGCGCTGATGCCGATCAGCATCTTGTTGAGCGCGGCGGTTTCGACCACGAGCGCCTCGGGCGGCGCGGTCGTGCCCGTAGATGACGCCGGGCACCTTGCCGTGCGCGGCGGAGCGCGCGGGCGGCGCCTTTCCCGGTATCGCTCCGGGTGGCGACCTGGAGATTCGCTTGCTGGGCCATGACGACGACTCCCCTTAGCTGATGGCTGCTCTAGTCGAACAACGAGCTCACCGACTGATCGCTGTGGGTGTACCCGATGGCCTTGGACAGCAGCCCGGCGATCGAGAGCACCTTGAGCCGGTCGAAGCGGCGCTCCTTGGGAATGGCGATCGTGTTGGTCACCGCCACCTCCTTCACCGGCGAGGCCATCAGCCGGTCCACCGCGGGCCCCGACAGCAGGGCATGGGTGGCGCAGCAGTAGACGTCCTCCGCGCCCAGCCGCTTGAGCGCCGTGACCGCCTCCGCCATGGTGCCGGCGGTGTCGATCATGTCGTCCGGGATCAGGCAATCCTTGCCCCGGACCTCACCCACCACGTTGAGCACTTCCGCGACGTTGGCGGACGGCCGCCGCTTGTCGATGATCGCGAGCGACGCGTTGAGCCGCTTGGCGAACCCGCGCGCCATCTTGGCCGAGCCGACGTCGGGCGCGACGATCACCAGATCGCGCAGCGCCTTCTGCCGGTAGTGGTTGGCGAAGACCGGCGCCGCGTACAGGTGGTCGACCGGCAGGTCGAAGAACCCCTGGAGCTGGTGCTGATGGAAATCCATCGCCAGCACCCGGTCGGCGCCCGCCATCGAGACCATGTTCGCCATCAGCTTGGCGCTGATCGCCACCCGCGGCTGGTCCTTCCGGTCCTGCCGGGCATACCCGAAATAGGGAATGACCGCCGTGACCCGCGCCGCGCTGGCCCGCTTGGCCGCGTCCATGAGGAGCAGCAGCTCCATCATGTTCTCCGCCGGCGGGTTGGTGGGCTGGATGATGTAGACATCCCGCCCCCGGACGTTCTCGTCGATCTTGACGAACAACTCGCCGTCGGCGAAGCGCCGGAGCGTGACCTGGCACAGAGGCTGCCCCAGATGAGCGGCCACCTCTTCGGCTAGCGGGCGGTTGGCCGACCCGCTCAGGAGCAGCATCTGGCTGCGCGACAGCGACAGGTCCGTCATATCCGAGCCGGCAAACCTAGCCACCACCACGGGGTTACGTCAACCGGCGGGATCCGGTGCCGGAAGAGCGCTCTCGACTCCCGGGCGGGGTATGGTTGAGCCGCTACACTGTGGAGACGCCGCACATGTTACTGTTCTCGTCACACACGCCGGCTATGACATTGTGACGCACATCATTGCAATTTCCTGCACTGTCGCAGGAATTGACGAACTCCGGGTGGCACGTCTCTCGCACCCGTAGTGTCCCGGGGTCGGCCCGACGGCCGGTCCATACTTCTGCACTCTCATGCGAGGCTGGATCACGACTATGCGATCGTTCCATCGGAATCTGGGTCTCATGGCCGCGCTTGCGCTGCTGGGCGCGGGCTGTGGCGACGACAACGGAGGCAACCCTCCGGGCAACGAAGATCCAGTGGCCGCCTTCACCTTCAACTGTAACGCGCTCGCGTGCACGTTCACCGACGGCAGCACCGATCCGGACGGCAATGCCGATATCGACGTCGTGGAGCTGGGACTTCGGCGGCGACGGAACCTCGACCGTCCAGAGCCCGAGCCACACCTTCAGCGCCGCGAACACCTACGCGGTGGCCCTCACCGTGACGGACGCGGCCGGCGCCACCAACACCGTCACGCCAGAATGTGACGGTCACCACCACCCCGAACGTCGACTCCGACGGCGGACTTCAATTTCGTCTGCAACGCCCAGGAGTGCACCTTCACCGATGCCAGCACCGACAGCGACGGCACCATCGCGTCGTATGCCTGGGACTTCGGCGACGGGAACACCTCGACCGAGGCCGACCCGGTGCACACCTACACCGGCATCACCGAGCTCACCGATTTCGACGTGGAGCTCACCGTCACCGATGACGACGGCGGCACCGATGTGGTCACCAAGACGGTCGCCGTGGCTCCGCCCGCGCAGACCGTGTGCGACAACGGCAGCGGCACCTTCGTGGAGTGCGGGTTGACGCTTGACCAACGCCGCAAGCGTGCGAGTGACTATCACCAGCCGGGACTGCACCGCGAGCGGCAACACGCTCGTCATCACCGAGCCCGACGATCCGGACACCGTCGTGTTCGACGACGGCTGCAGCCTCACCGCCGGCGACTTCTTCGACCTCAATGGCGGCGCGCAGTACGCGGCCGGCACCGAGCTCCGCGCCCAGATGATCTCCGGGTCGAACGATCCCGAACCGCATCGCGCCGCAGCTGCGCGTGACCGGCGCGTATCCCAGCTGGACCCTCGAATTCGACGATGGTGAAGACCCGACCGGGCCCGGCGAGCCGGACTTCAACGACATCATCATGACGGTCACCGCTACCGAATAAGGCACTACCCCCTGGGGAAGTACCCCACCGCCGGGCCTTGGTGGCCCGGCGGACACCCCCGGTGTACGACTGCAGGCCGGTGGATCACTCGCAACCTTGGCAGGAGCTTATGATCGCGACGCCTTGGAAGTACGCGGCGATGTTGCTGCTCGGCCTTGCCGCCGCCGGCTGCAACGACTCGAACGGACCGAACCCGAACCCGGGGAACACCCCGCCCACGGCGAACTTCACGTTCGAGTGCACCGACCTCGAGTGCACCTTCTCCAACCTGTCGAGCGACAGCGACGGCACGGTGACGGCTTCCGCGTGGGATTTCGGTGACGCGGCCTCGTCGAACAACAGCAACCCGACGCACACCTACGCCAGCGGCCGGCCGATTTCCAGGTGCGGCTCACCGTCACCGACGACGCCGGCGACGAAGGCACGGTCACCAAGACCGTGACCGTCACCGAGCCGGCTCCGGGTGCGCCGGTGGCCGCCTTCACCGTCACCTGCTTCTCCCTCGACTGCACCTTCCTGGACGACAGCCAGGATTCGGACGGCGGGACGATCGTGTCCTGGGCCTGGCAATTCGGGGATGGCGAGACCAGCACCGCGCAGAATCCGCCGACCCATCACTACGACGTGACGGCCCTCAGCCAGTTCCAGGCGCGGCTGACGGTGACCGACAACGACGGGCTCACCAGCACCAAGACCGCCACCTTCACGGTTTCTCCGTCGGCGCACCTCACCTGCGACGGTGTGGACTGTGTCCTGACCCTGGTGGACGACGCCGTCGTCACCGTGACGCTCGAGAGCCGCGAATGCACCGCCCGGAACAACACCTTCCGGATCACCGAGCCGGCGGAGGAGGTGCTGATCACCGACGGGTGCTACAGTCCCGGCGGTGGGAACCACCTGGGATCTGAACGGTGGCAATGCATATGCCGCGGGGACCGATCTCAACGCCGAGGTGATCTCGGGCTCGCTCAAGCAGGAGATCGCGCCGGCGCTGCGAGTACTGGGCGCGTACCCCGAATGGACCCTCGAGTTCGACGACGGCGAGGATGCCACGCCGCCCGAGCCGGACTTCAACGACCTCGTCATCAAGATCAGGGCGACGCCGGTCCCATAACACCTGAAGGGGACGACTCACGACTCGGCCCCGCCGATCCACCGGCGGGGCCGAGTGCTTTCGTTCACCTGGTTGACGGCCGGGTGCCGGTCCCCTACTCTCGCCGTGAGCGGCAACGGGGGAGGTCCATGCCTTCTGCGCCGGCGCCCCAGGCGGTCTCATCCATACCGGCCCTTCCGGGCTCGAGGTGCAACATGCGAGGGCGATGGCTCCCGTCCCGTGCCCCCTGGGCCGGCGTTCTCGTCGCCGCGGCTCTCTTCCAGGCCTGTGCGGACGGCCCCGGCTCCGGCGGCGCGGGTCCCCGCCCGGATTCACCGGGTTTCTCGGTGCCGGACGACGACAGCGATCAGCCGGTCCGGCTGGCCTATGTCTGTGGGAACCGCTTCCTGATTACCAACGCCTATTCGGTGCCGATCACGGTCACCTATCGGGTCGTCGGAACCGAGGAAGAGGGCTCGGCGAGCTTGGCCGCGGCGCCGGCCGAGGATCCTGCGTTCAGCGAGGCGATGGTGGAGACTCGGCGCCGGGGGACGCTGGAGATCTTCCTGGAGGGCAGACGAGTGCGCGGGCGGGAGAACGGCGCGGTCCCTTGCACCCCATCCACGCCGGGGCCCTCGCTCGTCGCCGCCGTGAGCTCCGAAACGGGTGCCTGGAGTGCCCCATTCGATTGGCCCATCGTCGCGGTCCACCTGCACTTGCTCCCCAACGGCCGGGTGCTCTCCTGGGGCAAGACCGGGGTGCCCCAGATCTGGAACCCGTCGACCGGTGGCTTCACCCCCTCGCCCAGCCCCGACTTGCTCTTCTGCAGCGGCCATTCGTTCCTCAAGGACGGCCGGCTCCACGTCGCCGGCGGCCATATCGATGACGATCGCGGCCTACCGGATATCAACCTGTACAGCACCGCCGGCGGCTGGAGCACGGCGACCTCGATGCAGCGGGGACGCTGGTATCCGACCAATACCACGATGGCGAACGGGGAGGTGGTGATCACCGCGGGGCGGGACGAGGCGGGATTGAACGTCCCGCTTCCCGAGGTGTGGACCTCCGGCAACCTCCGGGTCCTGACCGGGGCGAGCCTCAACCTGCCTTACTATCCCCGGGCCTTCCTGGCGCCGAATGGAAAACTGTTCTACGCCGGCGAGCAGCGTACCACCCGCTACCTCGATATCGCGGGGAGTGGGAAGTGGACCACGGTTGGTCAGCGCCTGTTCGCCAATCGGGAGTACGGCTCGGCGGTCATGTACGAGCCAGGCAAGGTGCTGTACGCGGGCGGCGGGCGGACCACCAACACGGCCGAGGTGATCGACCTCGACCAGGCCAAGCCGGTGTGGCGGTGGACCGGGTCGATGGCGTACGCGCGCCGGCAGCACAATCTGACGGTGCTGCCCACCGGGGAAGTCCTGGCGACGGGGGGCGTCGCGGGCACCGAGTTCAACGATCTAACCCAGCCGGTGCGCGCGGCCGAGCTCTGGAACCCCGCAACCGGGGCGTGGAAGACACTCGCCGGCAACGCGGTGGTGCGGGGCTACCACGGGACGGCGATTCTGATGCCGGACGGCAAGGTCCTGCTCGCGGGTAGCGGCGACGGCGCTGGGCTCCCAGCGGAGCGGAACGCGGAGCTGTTCTCGCCGCCGTATCTGTTTCTGGGACCCCGGCCCGCCATCTCCAGCGCGCCGACGGTGGCGCGGTACAACACCACGTTCCAGGTGCCCACGCCCACCCCATCGGCCATTGCCAAGGTGAGCCTGGTCCGCCTGGGCTCGGTGACGCACGGATTCGACATGAATCAGCGCTATCATGCGCTGGCTTTCACCAGTAACGCCACCGGGCTGACGGTGACCGCGCCGACCAGCCGGAAGCGGGCCCCGCCAGGGCACTACTTGTTGTTCATTCTGAACGGCGCCGGCGTGCCATCGGTGGCGAAAGTCGTGCAGGTCAAATAGGCGAATCGCCGGCGGAGGCTCGGGCCGCGGTCAAGACGCGGCGCCGCTGGCCCTCGGTGAGCATGTCGCCCTCCACCACGCGCCGCACGATTCGGGCGACGAACGAGTATCCCCGCGGCTCGGCCACGAGCCAGCGATGCCACTCCAGCTCGTCCAGCGCGACCGCCGTCTCGTCGGGACCCAGCGACACGGCCCGCTCCAGCAAGGCGGCCGGAACGAGATCGCCCAGCACCGAGGCGGCCGCCAGCACCCGCTGGGCCGACGGGCTCAGGCGTCTGAAGCCGATGCGGATGGCGGCCACCACGGCGTCAGGCAACTCGCCCGGTAGGGTCTGATCCAGGGTGCGGAGCGGCTCCGGCCAGGCCTCCGAGGTGGTCCCCAGGTCGAGGCCGAGGGCCACGGCCCGCAGGAGCTCGACCGCAAGCAGCGGCATCCCCGCGGAATCGGTGGCGACCCGTCGAGTGACCCGATCGATCGCCACGGGCTGGTAGCCCGGGAGCATGCGCTCCGCCAGGCGGCGCAGTGCCGCCCGGTCGAGCGGACGCAGCCGGACCGCCTCTCCGCCGAGGTCCCGGCCGATTCGGGACCGGAGCTCATCCAATTCGGCGCGGGGCGGATGGGGCACGACCGCCAGCAGCACCGTCAGGGGACTGCCGGACAGGTCGCGCAGGATCAGGCCGAGCGCCGAAGCGGAGTCGGGGTCCAGCCATTGCACGTCATCCACCGCGAGCACGACCGGACGCTCTTCCGCCGCCGCCCGGAGCGACTCGCCCAGGGCCCGGCTCAGTGGCACCTCGGCGCCCAGCGGCACTCCCGGGAATCGGTCCCTCCATTCGGACAGGACGGCCGCGAGAGAGGCCAACGACTCGGGGGAGGCCGCTCCGATGCCCGGTGCATCCAGGAGGCCTCCCCGAGCGATCGCCATCACGCCGCTCCAGGGCTGGGTGGAATCCGCCTCCACCGCCCGGGCGGATGTGATCGAGATGCCGTCCAGCCGAAGCCGTGTCAGCGCCTCTTCCAGCAGCCGGGTTTTTCCTACCCCCGAATCGCCCTCCAGCACCAGCAGGGTCGGACGCCGCTCGCGCGCGGAGCGAGCCACGCCCTCGAGCAGCCGTCCCAGCTCCCGGTCTCGACCTTCCAACGGGGCCCTGACGACAGGCTCGCCGTCGGGCCAGGCCGTGGTGACCTCCGGACGCACGCCCCGCTCGCGTCGCACCCGTTCCACCAAGGCTCGGATCTCATGGCCGGGTTGGGTGCCCAGTGTCTCAGCCAGGCGGGCCCGAAACCGGTCGAACAGCTCCAGCGCGCCGGCCCGGTCCCCGGCGAGGGACATGCTCCGGAGTGCCGCGCCCAGCGCTCGCTCGGAGCTCGGCTCGAGGGCGAGCGAGCGCGCGGCCAGCGCCGACGCATCCTGGGTCCGGCCGGTCTGGGCCAGCGCCTCGGAAGCCCGCACCAGGACTTCGACCCCCTGGCGCCTCCAGTGCTCCCGCTCCGAGGCGAGCCAGTCCTCGAACTGTGAGGCCTCGGGAACCGCGAATCCTTCCAGGAACTCTCCCGCGATCAGCTCGGACGCCGCCTCCCAATTCTCCCCGGCGACCAGTTCCTCCAGCTGGTCCACGTCCACCTCCACGAATCCCGGAGCGAGGCGCACCTGCCCGCTGGTCGTGTCTACCGAGCTGTCGCCTGCGGTACGCCGGATGACTCGCAAGGCCTCGCTCAGGGAATGCCGCGCCGCGGCCTCGGTCCGATCTCCCCAGAGCAGGCCCACGAGGTGGTCCCGGGTCCGGACCCGGCGCGGCGAGCGCGCGAGGTAGACCAGAAGCGCCAGGTGCTTCCGCCAGAGGAGATCGGGGGGTGCCGGTCCGCCGTCGACGCTTACATCCACCGGCCCCAGTGTGCGGCAGAGGATCACGCGAGCCTCACTTGACTTCGGCTTGATCGGAATGTGCCAGCTTACGGGCAGGTACGATTCCAGACCGTTCACGACACGAGCATACCAATGATTCCGCTGAATCAGTCCTTGACCACCTCGGTCCCCGAGCCCGACGCGACGGCCAACACGCTGGTTCTGGGCGAGCACCAGACCACCGGTCTACTGCCGGTCGGTTTCGAGTTCGAGCACTTTGGGGCGCGGTACGACCATTTCGACCTCTCCACCGACGGATTCATCGAGTTCGGGAGCGGCTTGTACCCCGGCGGCGTCGGCGCCTGCCTTGCGCTCGAAACGGTCGACGGGAGCCGGGTAGGTGGGGGGCGCGTGGCGTATGAAGTACGGGGAAACGCTCCGAGGCGTCGGCTGGTCTTGTCGCTCACCGATTGGCGACTGCTCCAGGCTACGCTACAACTCGTGGTGTACGAGCGGACCGGGATGATCCAGGTCCGCGAGGGCGGTCAGAGCTTGGGAGATCCCACGATCCGGCAGCTCGACAGCGTCCATCCCTCTTCACTGCGGGCAAATTCCGCCCGAAAGATCGGCTGACTGACGAGCCGCCCGCCTAGGGCGTCCCGCCAGGTCAGGCGGAAACTGAACTCCGCCGCCGCCGTCCGGCTTCCCAGCTCCCGGGCCCCGTCCACCCGCTTGCCTACGGCTGCCTGCCACGGCACGGTTCGCAAGATCCGGCTCAGCCGCTTCAGCTTTTCCTCGTCAGCCGCGGTCTCGGGATGGTACGTGCTCGCCAATCGCTCGAGGTTCTTGGATCGCACCGCGTCGTAGCAGCGGCTCACCCCGTCGCGAACGCTGGACTCGAGCTGACGATGGTCCCTCGCTGAGTCGCGCGGGGAATGCCCGCCCGGGTGACGGTCGTCCGGCCGTGGCCCAACGGGGGGCGAGGCGGGGGGCACCGCAGTGGTTTCCAGTGCTGTTTCCTCGCGGCTTGGCTCCGCACCCAAGGGCACGTAGCCCGAGGTATCCGGCAGACTCGGGTGCGCGGGCAAGACCGTCAACTCCAGGGTCGCGGTGTCCTGCCCGCTCTGCGCGATGATGCGGGCGGTGCCGGAAGCCTTCGCAAGGACCTTGCCCGTGGCGCTGTCAACTGTAGCGAGCGCGGGCTCCCGCGAGGCCCAGGCCACGTCGGCCCCGGTCAAAGGCTGGCTCGAATCATCGACCACGACCGCGGTCAATGTGATCGTGTCGCCGGCCCGAACCGGCGCGTGAGGTGCGATGGAGACCGAGGCCGGCGACGGCTCGGGCGAGGCGGGTCGTCTCGGCCGCGGCTTCACGGCGGGTTTCGTGGCGGCCTCGGAGTCGCCCGGTTCGATCGCCCCGGTGGATTCTGCCCGGAGGGTGGAGTCCGCCGTCAGCCCGCGCGTGTCCGGGCCCGCCACGGCGGGAGGGCCGGGATTCGACCGGAAGTCGCGCAGCCCGCCGACGAGCCACACCGATGCTCCCACCGTGAGGACCCCGACTCCCCCGTTGAACAAGGCTCTCCGAAATCGAGATCCGCGCCGGCGCCAGCCGGAACGCGAGAGTGGAACCGGATTGCCTGGGGGCGCCCGACGTCTAGGCGGCCTGGCGGCCATTGCCCTCGCAATGGCGGTTTCGACCTGGATGGTGACCGAAGCGCTGGCGTCACCGCGTGTCGCGGTCAGCACGACCTGGCCAGGGCCCAGAGCTGCAACCCATCCTTCCGCGGTGACCACGGCGATTCGCACGTCACTGGTGTTCCACAGCACGTTGGGCTGATTCAGGGGCCGCCCCGCGAGGTCGAGAGGAGTCGCCGTCAGCACGAACGAGTCACCGGTCCTCACCGATTTCGGCGGGGCCGAGATCTGAACCGTGGCGGCAGGTTCGTCCGGCTCGAGCTCCAGCGACTCCAGTGCCATGGCCGGGACCTGGATCCGGACCCGGCTGTGAACGCCCTCGCAGCTCGCGGTCAGCATGGCGGAGCCAGCGGCTACCGCGGTCGCCACCTTCCGTGCCTGATCGATGTGAAGCACGGCCGGGGCGTCGGTGGTCCACTCCACGATCCGGCCGGGCAGCGGGACGCCCCGCTCCCCGCGAACCAGCGCAACCAGCGCGAAGCCATCGCCGACCGCGAGCTCCGCGGGCGGGGGGAGGACGGTGATGGCGCGGGCCTGCCCCGCGGGAGCTGCCTGGGGTGCCTGGGAGCCCCGAACGCTCGCCGAGGATCCCCTGGCGAAGGGTGTCGGGCGGGCCGGAGTCAGCCCGCCGGTGGCAGGCTCCAGGGCGCCGGCCGCGGCGAGCCGGCAGAGCTCACCCAGGAGCGGATCATCCTCCATCAAGGGAGTCGCCCCGAGGGCCGCCTTCGCCTCCGCGATACTGGAGAAGCGCCCGGCGGGGTCCTTCGCCAGCATCCGGAGAATCGCGTCCTCGATCTCGGGCGGACAGTCGGGGGCATGGTGCCGGATCGACGGGGGCACCTGCTCGACCTGTGCCTGCATGACGGTCAAGGTCGAGCCGGTGAACGGGGCGACCCCGGTGACCATTTCGTAGGTTACGGCGCCCAACGAGTATTGGTCGGACGCGCCCGAGACGTCTCCGTCGCTGCACTGCTCGGGACTCATGTACGCCGGGGTCCCAACCAAGGCGCCGGTGTGGGTGTGGCCGGGAAGCTCCGCCACCTTGGCGATGCCGAAATCGGTGACGACCGCGTTGCCCTCTTCGTCGATGAGAATGTTGGCGGGCTTGACGTCGCGGTGAACCACACGGGACCGATGGGCGTAGGTCAGCGCCGATCCGACCTGGCAGAAGATCGACCGCACGATGGGAAGCGGCAGCTTTCCGGCCTCCTGGATCAGCTGCTCCAGCGACCGGCCGCGGATGTACCGCATCACGAAGAAGTGGAGGCCCTCCGCCTGCCGAACGGAATAGCAGGAGACGATGTTGGGATGGTTGAGATGCGCGATGGTGATCGCCTCGCGCTTGAAGCGATCGATCATCCCGTCGCCCATGAGGAGCCCGGGCGACATCACCTTGATCGCGACTCTCCGGTCGAGCGAGATCTCGCGTGCCAGGAAAACCGCCGCCATGCCCCCGCGGCCGAGCTCTCGGCCGATCTCGAATTCCCCCAGAGTGGCCCGCCGCAGGCGTTGCACCACTTCGGCCCAGGGGGACTCCGGCTCATCGTCGGGGTACGCTTCGCGGTCGAGGAGGGCCGTCGAGTGGGAACCGAGCGCAAGCTCGTCCCCGCACCGGGCGCAGAACCGGTCGTCGGGACGGACGCTTTCGCCACAGTTCAAACAGGTAGGAGTCGTATCCATCGCTTGGTCGAAGGACTGGCCAGCTCGTTGCGAATATTGAAGTCCGGCCGGGGCCAACGCAATCGGAAGACCTGGCTCCCCGCCACTGCAAGAGTCTGCAATTTACCCGTAAGCCTTGCTGTTGTATATACTTGGCCGGCCCACCCTGGCTGCCTCCACCGCATCCGGATGGAGCGCGAGCTTTCGATCCCGGGCAACGGGTGCATTCGAGCCCAGGGCGACCTCCCTGGGTTCTTCGGGCCGAGTGCAGGTATCTTGAGCCATGCCCAGCAGCTGGCTGGTGCGACTCAAAGCGGGCGCTCTCGCCATCCTGCTGCTCAGCGGCGGGGGTGGGATGCCATTGCTCGACGTCGCGCTCTTTCACGCCAGTGGCGCCTCCTTTTCCTCCCATCCGCACTTCGAATCGAGCAGCATTCCCGACGGGCACGGCGATTTCTGCCGGCAAGGCACCGCCCCGCCATACGCCCCCGGGTCAGTGCGGTTCGATGCCTCGGTCCGAGTCGTCGCCATCAGCTTCTGCGTCCGCCTCGGAGACCCCGAGGCGGCACCCCTCACCGACGATCTCGGACTCCTTCCCCGGCCACGCGCTCCTCCCGCCGTTCGCTCCTGATCACTCGCTGACACCGCGGCTTTTCCGGTTGAGGACCGTCACGACCTCAGCCGACATCCCCGTGACCGGAGACGTGTATGCGTCAGATGTGTGCGGCCTCGGTGCGCGGCCGTCACGCTCGTCGTGCTCCCGGCAACTGCCCGGACCCAGGAGCGCCAGGCGGACCGTCCGATTCCCTCTCGGCGGCGGTCGGGCGGATCTCGGGCCGGCTCGATTCGCTCGAGGCGGGACTCTGTCCGACCGGGCCGATCCCTGCGCCTCCCGAGCCGACCGGCGAGATCGCGGGCGACAGCCTGACCGCGGAGCTTCACCGCCTCACCCTGCGCCTCGAGGCCCTCCGCGGCTCCCGGTGCCCGGCGGCGGCCGGGGCCGCCGCCGTCCAGGCGCAGGACACGACGGACGAGCTTGCCGGTGTTCGGGCCGCCGCCCAGGCGGCGGCGGGCGTCCCCCAACCACACCCGCAGGTGGCCGCCGGTGACAGTGCCTCCCCGGTGCCGCCGGCCACGACCCCCGGGGCCAAGAACGCCAACCTGCTCAACCCCGAGATCAGCGCCACCGGCGACATCCGTCTGGTAGCGCGAGACGAGAGCCCCCAGCGCGACAACGGGGTCGCTCGGGAGTTCGAATTCTCCTTCCAGTCGGCCCTGGATCCTTACTCGAAGACCAAGATTTTCCTCACCTTCGAGGACGAAGTGTTCGGCGTGGAGGAGGGCTACATCTACTGGAGCGGACTGCCGGGAAGGATCCGCGCCGACCTGGGCCTGTTCCGCCAGCAGGTCGGGGATCTCAACCGATGGCACCTCCACGCGCTTCCCGAGGGGGAATACCCGCTGGTCTATCAGCGATTTCTCGGGGCCGACGGGCTGAGCGGGGTGGGCGTGTCGCTGTACACCGCGCTGCCGATGTCCCTCGGCCGCGGGACCCATGAAGTGACGCTGCAGGCCACCACCGCGGCGAGCGACCCGCTCTACGCCGGGGGCCGCCAGCCGACGCTGCTCGGTCGGCTGCAGAATTTCTGGCAACTGTCCCGAGCCACCTACGCGCAGTCGGCTTCACCGCCACCGGCGGCAACAACAGCGATGCGGCGCTTCGGAGCCGGCTGGTCGGGCTCGATTTCCGGCTGACCTACCGGCCGCCCGAGGCCGCGACCCGGCGCGATATCACGTTCCGCGCCGAGGGCTACCGGCTCCACGCCTCGGAGCTGGCCGCAACGACCAACCGGTACGGCCTCTTTCTCGACCTTCAGGCGCGCACCAGCCGGCGGTGGATTCTCGGAGCGCGCTACGACTGGGTGGAGGCGCCCCGCGGGCTGGAGGATACCGAGTGGCGAATCACGCCTGCCATCACGTGGTGGCAGAGCGAATTCGTCTACCTGCGTCTCGCAGGGCGAGCACCGCCACAGCGAAACGGCAGGCGGTCGAAACCTGGTCAGCCTCCAGGCGGTATGGTCCATGGGCCCGCACAAACACGAGACGTACTGAGCGCCATGGGCGCGAAAGGATTCACCAGGATGCTGGTCTTCACGCTGCTTCTGGCCATGGGTACCGCCGGGCAGCACGCCGGCCGTCGTCGAGCGACAGGCCCCATCGCTCAAGGTGGTCGCCAGCCTTCCGACCTACGGCGCCATCGCCCGCGAGATTCTGGGCGACAAGGGCACCGTCACGGCCATCGCGCAGGGAGACGAGGACCCCCACTTCGTCCAGCCCAAGCCGAGCTTCGTGGCGCTCCTGCGCGACGCGGACCTGTTCGTCACCACTGGATTGGACCTGGAACTGTGGGTCCCGGCGCTGCTCGATCGCGCGGGCAACCGCAAAGTCTCGGAGGGCGGGCCGGGTTACGTCGCGGCCTACACCGGCATCGCCCTGCTCGAGGTGCCCACGTCGATCAGCCGGGCCGCGGGCGACATTCATGTGGCGGGCAACCCGCACATCCACACCGATCCGCTCAACGGGATCCTGATCGGGCGAAACATCCTGGCGGGGCTGCAGCGGGTCTCACCGGAGAACGCCGGGTATTTCAGTGCCCGTCAACAGGACTTCGAGCGGCGGGTGCTGGAGGCCACCATGGGCCCCGAGCTGGTACGGATTCTGACTCCAGGCACCGCATTCAGCCTGTTGCAGAGCGACCGGCTGTACGATTTCCTGGGCCGGCAACAGTACCAGGGCAAGCCGCTGTCGGACCTCCTGGGCGGCTGGCTCAAGCAGGGCACCGTGTTCCGGGGAAAGGAGATCGCCTGCTACCACAAGGAGTGGGCCTATTTCAGTCGTCGTTTCGGCGTGACCTGCGCCCAGTTACATCGAAGCCAAGCCCGGGATACCGCCGACGCCGCGACACGTGCAGGAGGTCATCGCCCTGATGAAGGAACGACGGATTCCCGCGCTGTTCGCGGCCAACTACTTCGACCGCCGGCAGATCGCGACGGTCGCCGACCGCACCGGCGCCGCGCCGGTCGTCGTACCGGAGAGTACCGACGGTGCCCCGGGGGTGAAAACCTACTTCGATCTGGTGAATACCTGGGTCACGAGCCTGGCCGCGGCCTTCAACGGGAGGGCATCCTGATGGACTTGAGCCTCTTCCTGCCGCCGCTGGCAGCCTGCCTGGTTATCGTCGCGATCCATTCCTACCTCGGACTGCACGTCATCGCGCGGGAGGTGATTTTCGTGGACCTCTCGTTGGCGCAGATGGCGGCCCTGGGGTCGACGGTCGCCATTCTCGCCGGGAGCCAGCCGGAGTCGGCGGCATCGTTCGTCTATGCTCTCGGCTTCACCACGCTCGGCGCGGCACTGTTCGCGCTGACCAGGAGCGAGCAGAAGGGGCTGGTTCCGCAGGAAGCGATCATCGGGATCGTGTATGTCGTGGCCTCCGCCGCGGCCATTCTGGTGGCCGACCGCACCCCGCGCGGCGGGGAGGCCATCAAGGACATTCTGGTCGGGAGCCTGCTGTGGGTGACCTGGCCGACCATCATCCGGCTGGCGGCCATCTACGCGGTGCTCGGGGTCTTCCACTGGGTCTTGCGACAGCGCTTCCTCACCATCTCCTTCCACCCCGACGTCGCCCTTGGGAAGGGCTGGCGCATCCGGTGGTGGGATTTCCTGTTCTACCTGTCGTTCGGAATCGTTATTACCTTCTCCGTGCCGATCGCGGGAGTGCTCCTGGTCTTCTCGTTTCTGGTAGTGCCGGCGGCCATCGCTTTCCAGTTCACCCGGCGCCAGGGAGCACTGGCGGCGATCTCCTGGATGGCCGGCGCGCTCGCCTCCGCCGGTGGGCTGTGGGTTTCGTTCCATTACGACCTGCCGACCGGGCCGGTGGTGGTCTGCTTGTTCGGGTGTTTGTTGCTGGTGGCGTACGCGGCGCGCCGAGTCTGGGGCCATTCGGTCGAGGCCGTGCCGGCTCCCGGTTCGATCTGAGGTTCTAGATGGTTCGGAACTGTTGTTGGCGTTCCCGCCGCGACTGATCCAGCCGGCAGCGCCGAGGCCGCGTCGCAATCTACGGCATCACATTAGGCGTGCCACTATAAGCTCCTCTTTGATAAAAACTTAGTAAACTACCGCATAGAGCTGAACGCCAGCCGGGTGCCGCAGGCACATGGCGTTCGGCCTTTGTCGTTTGCCGGATCGGCACTGCCCTCGCTGAGTTCGTAACGTCCCGCTCTGCGTGGATTACATCACGCACCTCAACAGCGCCTTCCTGCACAACACGCCCAACGACGGTCGCCACACCACCGCACACAAGTTCGGTGGATCAGCGACCTGGAAGCTGAAGGTCTGCCTGGCGAGGAGCAGCGTCTGCTCGGCGGAGAAGACGATCCACCTGCTAACTAGGCAGGCTTCGGGTACGCAGCGGACACGAAGCGCCCGGCTCGGTGCCGGGCGCATTCCTGTTGGAGGGGAATGGGGAGGGGATTGGCCCTGGTGGATTCGAACCACCATTAACGGATCCAAAGTCCGCTGTCCTGCCATTGGACGAAGGGCCAGCGCCTCAGAGAATCTATATCGGCTCCGGTCCTCGCGGCGGCCCCGCGAGGGTCTCCGCCGCCACGACCGTCCCGTGCTTTCGCCCGAGCATCATGCGGGCATCCTCGCGGTCTGCGGCGGAGCGATAAATGGCGAAGAGTGTCGACCCCGACCCCGACATTCGGCAGACCAGCGGACGGGTGCCGACCAGCGCCTCGAACGCGGCCCGGATCGGGGGGTGGCGCGCAAAGACCACCGATTCGAAATCATTGCCGGCCATCCGGCCGATGTCTCCCCAGGTGGAGAGCGCGTCGAGATCCAACACCACCGCGCCGCGCCGCGCGCCCGACGCCCGGCCCTCGTCCACCCAGGCGTACGCCTCGGCGGTGGAGATCGAGACCGGCGGCGTGAGCAGCAGCGCCGGCGCGGAAGGGAGCGGAGGAAGCCGCAGCAACCGGTCGCCGTGCGCCCAGGCGAGCGCGAGCGTCGCACCCCCGAGAAAGAACGGAACGTCGCTGCCGAGCTTGGCCGCGAACTGCAGCAGCTCGTGGCGGGGAATGGCATTGCCGGCGAGCCGGTTCACCGCGAGCAGCGCGGCCGCCGCGTCGCTCGAGCCGCCTCCCAGACCCGCGCGCACCGGAATCCGCTTGGTCAGACCGAGGTGAACCGCGAAGCGGTCTCCGGTCGCCGCAAGCACCGCGGCCGCACCCCGGACGGCCAGGTTGTCGGCTGGGGGACCCACCTCTCCGCCGCGCAGCTCGATGGTGACCCCATGCCCCTCGCGCCGCTCCGCCCGCAGCTCGTCGGCCAGGTCTACGAGGCAGAAGAGTGTCTCCAGACCGTGGTAGCCATCAGCCTCGCGCGCCAGGACTCGGAGGAACAGGTTGAGCTTCGCGTGGGCCGGCAGCTGCACCGCGGCGTCGGTCATGGGCCCGGGGCGGTACGCAGGTCGCTGAGGGCCACCGGCGTCCGTGCGAGCGACCAGGCGCCCGCCAGCGTGATCGGAAGGAAGGTGGCGCCGTGATAGGCGATGGCATAGGAAGACGCCACGTCGTTCGAGATGCCGTATAGCGCCAGCGCCGCGACGATCGCCGCCTCGAACTGGCCCACGAACCCCGGCGTCAGCTGGACTGAGATCCCGATCACCAGCACGCCCTGCAGCACCAGCGCTCCCCCGAAGCCCACCGGGATGTCGAAAGCCGCAAAGGTTACGAACAGCCCGAGCGCATTCACCAGCCAGAGCGCCAGCGACCAGACGATCACCCCCGCGAGCAGGGCGGGCGATCTGAGTGACGCCAGCCCCTGCCTGAGACCCTCGATGATCGAGACCAGGCGGTCGGTCATCCTGCCCGCCGGTAACAGTCCCCGAATCAATCGCTCGGCCGCGAGGGGAAACGCGACCACGACGCCCGCGGCCGCCAGCGCCCCCAGGGAGATGACTCCGGCAACTTGCGCGGCGCGGGCGATGGAGACGCCACCGACCACCACGTCGGGCGCCAGGTCGGAGGCCAGCAGTCCGATGCCCAGCAGGCCCACGCACGCCAGCCCGTCGAACACCCGCTCGACGGCGATCGAGGACATGACGGTGGGAAATCTCACGCCCGAGAGCTTCGTCGCCGCGAACATCCGCACCAGTTCCCCGGCGCGGAAGGGCAGAAGATTATTGGCCATGAATCCGATAGCGATGGCGTGCCACAGCGGGCCGGCGGGGAGGGGGCCGCCCGATTCGCGGCGGAGCAACAGTCGCCAACGCACCAATCGCATCGGAAACGTGAGCGTGGCGAGCACCACGCCCAGGGCCAGGGGCCAGGGGTCGGAGTTCCGGATCTGCCGGACCACCTCTTCGAGGTGCACCCCGCGAATCGCCCAGAGCAGCAGCGCGACGGCAAGCGCGAGCCCGACGATGCCTGCCAGGATTCGTCGCCCGCCCATGCGGACGGGCACTGCCTCAGGATTCGTCAAGCGCGAGCGGGACCAGGTCGAGCAGCTCCTGCAGGAGGGGCCGGATCGCGGCCAGGTCGGGCCCCCCGGCGAGCTCGGCGGTGAGGGTCTGGCGGACCGCGGCCGCGCGCTCTAGGGCGGCGCGACCCCGGTAGCACAGGGACTCGACCGCCACGGCGTCCCCGGCGGGCTCGACCCTGCCGAGAAACGCCTCGAGCGTCGCGGGGGCCGATCCCCGCTCGCCCTGCAGCCGTTCCAGGGTACGGAAGCTCCGCTCCAGCGCTCCGCCCTCCGAGGGGAGCGGCTCGGGGTCAGGCCCGAGGCTCGCGATGGCAACCACGTCGCCTTGCGGGTCGGCGATGGCATCGAATTCCAGAGACTCGATCGGCACAACCCCGGCATCGGATGCGGCGGCCGGCTCATCCGCGGCCGGGCGAGAGCCTGCCTGGTCGATCCGGTGCGCCACATCGAGAATCCGGCGGGACACCTGCATGCGGTCGCCCGCGTCGGCCACCGATCGCAGCAGCTCACCCGCGGCCTTGAGATTGGCGACCAGCTCTCCGGTCGGCCGGCTCGCCATGCCCTCCGCCAGTGCGTCGCGAGTCGAGCGCGCGAAAACGGCGAGGGCTCCCGCGACAGGATCGGGACCGGGCGCACTGGCCGTCCGCAGGGCGCCGACCAGGCGGTAGAGCCGGAGGTCGCGCTCGGTCGTCGAGCCGGACCGGGCGATGAGATCGGCGATCTGGCAGAGGTGCTCGCCGTGGCTCACCAGCTCCAGCGGGCCCAGCGGGGCGGGGGCCTCGAACTGGGGTTGTCCTGACGGGGGGGAGAGGGGAGCGGGATCGTTTTCGTGGTACAGCGTTTCGATCGGGACGACGTCGCGCTCCGTGGCGAAGGCGCGGAGCAGCAGATCGGTGAAGAGCCGTGCTTCCTCGGCCTCGGGATCCGGTCGCCCGCGCTCGGCGACGTCGCGGGAGAGCCGGGTGAGCGCCATGGCGCCGGCGGCCATCACTTCATGGACGCCGGGTGGGGGGGCGAAGAGTCGGGTCAGGTCGCCCACCGCCAGCTCGATGCCGTCGAGGATCTCCGGGAGGGGCACCAGGTCGCCGAGTTCGGCGAGTCCGCGAAGTGATTGCATTCGCCGGATCACGGTGTAGAGCGGCTCCCGCTCACCCGGAGCGGCCTGCAGCGCCCGGGCCGCGCGATCCAGCGCGCTGGCGATCAGGGCTCCTTCCCGGCCCACGAAGGCCCGCACGCCAGGGTTGAGTTCACCGCCTTCGCCACGGCGCTCGACGGGTTCCGGCGCCGTCCGTCCGGCCAGCGTCTCGAGCGACAGCGCGAGCCGGCCCGCGCGCACCGTGTCGCCGTCGTCCCACTCCCGCACCCGACGGACCAGCGCCCGAAACTCTTCGATCGCCTGTGCCACCTGCTCCTTGCACTCCTGGTCCCACAGGCGCCGTCCCTCGCGCAGCGCGCGGGCCACCGACTCCATCCCGCCGGCCGCACGCGCGATCGCCTGCTGGGAGGCCATCAGCGCGGCGCCACGGAGCACCCGGCTCGCGCGCAGGAAATCCTCCGCGGGCGGCGCGTCGTCGCGCCCGGCGAGCGTCTCGAGCCGGTCGAGGCACTCGCCGGCTTCGAGCGCGAAGAAATCCGCGGCCGCGAGGGGATTGTTCATGGCTCGAGCGATGAGGGTGGACGGTCGGGTGACCCGGGACCCCGGTAAGCTATCAACCCCGGGCGCCCTTCACCAAGCGGTGCATCTCCTCGACCGCGGCTCGCATTCCGACCATCACGGCCCGGCTTACCACACTGTGCCCGATGTTGAGCTCTTCGATTTCGGCGATGGCCGCCACCGGCATCACGTTCGCGTAAGTCAGGCCATGGCCGGCGTGCACGAAGAGTCCCATGTCGGCGGCGTGCCGGGCGGCGCGGCGCAACTCCTCCAGCGCCTGCTCGCTCTGGCGCCAGGTGTTGGAATACCGGCCGGTGTGCAGCTCGACAGCAGGGACGCCGAGGTCCTTGGCGCTGTCCAGCGTGGCCAGGTCGGGATCCACGAAGAGACTGATCCGGATCCCCGCCTCGTCGAGCCGGCGGATGGTCTCCCGCAGCCTCGATCCCTGATGCCGGAGGTCGAGGCCGCCTTCGGTGGTGATCTCCTCGCGGCGCTCCGGAACCAGGGTGGCCTGATAGGGCCGGAGCCGGCACGTGATACCGAGGATCTCCTCACTCGTGGCGAGCTCGACGTTGAGCACCCGCACCGCGGGTCGCATCCGCTCGAGGTCGAAATCCTGGATGTGGCGGCGGTCCTCCCGAAGGTGAGCGGTGATTCCGTCGGCCCCCGCCGCTTCGCAGAGGACCGCCGCCTCGGTGGGGTCGGGCTCGTCGGTGCGCCGGGCCTGCCGCACCGTCGCCACGTGATCCACGTTGATGTAGAGTCGCGTCGTCGCCGTCATTGCCGGGGGTTTCGCAAGGGATTAACTTCGCTGCGCTAACATATGCCAGGTGAGATACTTGTGATCAAGCCGCGCTGCTTCCTCTTCGCCGTCGTCCTCGCCGCGTGCGGCGGGAGCTCCAGTCCCGGGACCCGTAGGACCGACCAATTCGGCCAAAGGCGCGGTCGAGGCCTTCATGCTGGCGGTCGCCGACAGCAATCTCACCGCGATGGCGAATCTCTGGGGCACCGCCGCGGGCCCCGCCGGTCGCACCGGACAGCCGCCGGACTACGAGCGGCGCATCGCGGTCATGCATGCCTACCTCCGCAACGAATCCCACCGTATCGTCTCCGACACCCCCGACGGCACCGGCGCGCGCCACGCGCTGCAGGTCGAGATCCGGCGGCAGCTCTGTTCCTGGGTCATTCCATTCACGGCCATCCGACTCGGAGACGGGAACTGGATCGTCAGCCAGGTGGACGTGACCGCGGCCGGAAACCCGGCTCGGCCCTGCACTCCGGGGGCGGCTCCTGACACCACCGTGGCGGAGTGAGCTGCGGGAACCTTCAGAACCGCCAGTTGTTATCTTATTCGGTCAGCTCGAGCAGAATCCCCGCGGTCGCCTTCGGATGCACGAAGGCGATCCGGCGGCCCCCGGCCCCGATTCGCGGTGCTCTCGTCGACCAGGCGATACCCGGCAGCACGGCAGGCGTCGAGGGCGGCGTCGAGGTCGGCCACCCGATAGCAGACGTGGTGAATTCCCGCGCCTCGTTTAGCCAGAAACCGGGCGATCGGACCGTCGGCGTCTCGTGGGGTCAGGAGCTCCACCTCGGACTCGCCGAAGGGCAGGGACACAATGGTCGCTCCGTCCGCGCTTTCGGCAGGACGGGGGTCGAGGCCGAGCACGTCACGATAGAAGGCAAGCGCCGCGCCGATGTCCGGCACGGCGATTCCGACATGAGCGATTCGGGGGAGATCCGCCACGCGGGCCCTCCAAGCGAATGAGCGAAGTCGTTTAACCCTAGGAGAATAACATCATGGCCGCGACCAACCAGCCTGCCGTTCACGTCACCGACGCCTCGTTCGCCAGCGAGATCGAGCAGGAGAACGGCCTCGTTCTGGTCGACTTCTGGGCGACGTGGTGCGGGCCGTGCCAGATCGTCGCGCCGATCCTCGAGCAGCTTGCCGGGGAGTATGTCGGCCGGGCCAAGGTCACCAAGGTCGACGTGGACGCGAACCAGCGCACCGCCATGCGGTTCAACGTCCGCTCCATTCCCAGCATCCTGTTCTTCAAGAACGGGCAGCACGTGGACACCGTGATCGGCGCGGTGCCCAAGGCGACACTGGAAGGGAAGATCAAGCAGCACCTCACCTGATGCGAACAGCGGGGCGGCACCGCCGCCCCGCCCAGCCATGCCCGGCACCCTCTACGTTGTAGCCACCCCGCTGGGAAATCTCGGCGACCTGGCGCCCCGCGCGGCAGAGGCGTTACGCCGAGCGGCCGTGGTCGCCGCCGAAGACACCCGGCGCACCCGGGGACTGCTCAGCCATCTGGGCACGTCCTCCACGCTGATGAGCTTCCACGCCCATTCCGGCGAGCGGCGGCTGGAAACCCTTCTCGAGATCCTCGCCGATGGACGAGATGTCGCGCTGGTCACCGACGCCGGCACGCCCGGGGTCAGCGATCCCGGAGCCGACCTTGTCGCGGCGGCCCGCGAGGCCGGATGCACGGTGGTACCCATTCCGGGCCCCTCCGCGGTCGCGACCGCCCTCTCCGTCGCGGGGATGTCGGGCGACCGGTACCTCTTCCTCGGCTTCGTCCCCCGGAAAGGCACGGAGCGTGCCCGGCTGCTGGCGCGTGCAGCGGCAGAGGAATGGAGCATCGTCTTGTTCGAGGCGCCGCCGAGGCTGGTGGCGCTGCTCAAGGACCTGGCGGCCGTGGCCGGATCCGACCGGCGGGCCCTGGTCGCCCGAGAGCTCACCAAGCTGCACGAGGAGCTGCGGGCCGGGACTCTCGCGGAGCTGGCGGATTATTATTCGGAGACCGCTCCGAGGGGTGAGCTCACCATCGTAGTGGAAGGAACCGGCGCCCCCGCGCCGCCGCCGGATCGCTCCGACGAAGCGGCGGTGGAGGCCGTGGCGCTCCTGGCCGAAGGCCTCTCGCGACGCGAGGTGGCCCGCCGGCTCACCGAGACCATGGGGATGTCGCGCAACGACGCTTACCGCCTGGTGATGGGATTGCCCTAGATGCCGCGTGCCGCCGCCTTGCTCCTGTCGGGTCTGGTCGTCACCGCTTCGGCCGCCGCCCAGGGGCCCGCCGCGGTGACGACGGCCGGGGCGCGCATGACGATCGGCCGCTTGCACTACGATGGTGGGGGCGACTGGTACGCCAACCCCTCCAGCCTTCCCAATCTCCTCGAGGCCATCCGCTCCCGGACCCGGCTGCCCGTCGCATCCCAGGAGCGGGTCGTCAGCCTGGACGACGACGAGCTCTGGAACCTTCCCTATCTCTATATGACCGGGCACGGAAACGTGCACTGGAGCGACGGCGACCTCGCGACCCTGCGCCGGTACTTCCGGCAGGGCGGCTTCCTCCACGCCGACGACAACTACGGGATGGATGCGTCCCTGCGGCGCGAGCTGGGCCGGCTGTTCCCCGGCCAGAAGCTGGTCGAGGTGCCGCTCGACCACCCGGTGTATCGCCTGGTCTACGACTTCCCCAAGGGCATTCCCAAGATCCACGACCACGACAAGAAGCCGGCGCAGGGGTTCGGCATCTTTCTGGATGGCCGGCTGGTGGTCTTCTACTCCTACCAGACCGACCTCGGCGACGGCTGGGAGGATCCCGAGGTGCATCGCGATCCGCCCGAGAAGCGTGAAGCGGCGCTTCGCATGGGGGTGAACCTGTTCGCTTACGCGGTGGGGTACGGCGAGTGAGCGGGGTCGCGACCAGCCGAGCGCTGCAGCGGCTTTCGCGGCCGCTCCGGATCCGCGCCCGGGCCGGGTGGCTGGCCTGGGGCTCGGCTCGGCGGCGCTGGTCCTGGGAGCGTCGGCGTGGGCGGTGCGCCTGGGCTGGGTCTCGGCGCCGCAGTGGGTTCTCCTGGCCTGGGCCGCCGTGGTCGTCGCGCTGGGTGCTGGTCGTCGTCCTGGCCTGGTCCAGGGTACGGGCGCTCTCCGGGGCGAGTGTCGCGAACCGGTTGGAGGAACTCGGCGCCTGGCGCCGGGGCGCGCTCACGGCCCTGCTCGACCGGCCCGCACGCGGCACCAGCGATGCGCTTCTGGCGGAGGCCGACGCGGCACAGGCGCGCGAGGTCGAGCAGCGCGGCGACGCCGCGGTCGAGCCGCTGGCCCGACCGGTTCGGGCCATCGCGCTCGCGGGTCTCGGCGTCCTCCTGGCTGGACTGGTGGCGTTCACCTCCGCCGGGCCGCTGAACGGGGCCGCCTCCGCGCTATGGCATCCGGCGAAGGCGTGGAGGGCAACGGTCGCGCCGGTGCGGATCGCCGCCGATCGGGAGGTAGTGGATCGCGGAGACTCGGTCGGGTTCAAGGTCGAGGCCATCGGGCGCCGTACCGCGACGCTCTGGCTGCGAGCCCCGGGCGAGCAATGGCACCCGCAAGCGGTGCGGCTGGATTCGCTGGGCACGGCGACCCTGTCGAGCGGACCCCTGGCGAGCGACGTGTATGCCAGAGTGACCAGCGGTAGCCGCGCCTCCGATACCGTGCTGGTCAAGGTCCGGCTCCCGGTGTTCCTCGGCGAGCTCACGGTCACCGCCCGCTATCCCGCCTATCTCGATCTCGAGGCCGAGCCGGTCCCCACCGATGGTGACACACTGCTCCTGCCGGCCGGCACCCGACTCGAGACCAGGGGCGAGGCCACCGCACCCCTTTCGTCCGCCGCCTGGGAGACCGGTACCCGCAGCGAGAGCCTGGCCGTGAGCGGAGGGGCATTCTCCGGCGTCTTCGTCCCGCGCGCCTCCGGCGAGTACCACCTCGCGCTCGCCGGGGCCGGGGGCGCACCGCTCGCCGGCGATACCGTCCGGCTCCGGGTGCGGGTCGTGGCCGACAGCGCCCCGGCCGTCGAGATCCCGGTGCCTGGCGCGGATACCATGGCGCCACTGAGCCTCAAGGTGCCGCTCGTGGTGGACGCGCGGGACGACTATGGCATCACCTCGGTCGCCGTGGTGAGTCGCCGCATCTCCCGGCTGGGCACGGTGGATTCCGCCGTCCGCGATACGTTGGCGGTGCCGGAGGAACGACCCGACCGCGCGATTCTCACCCACACGCTCGACCTCAACCGGCGCAGCCTCCTGCCCGGCGACACGGTGCGGTATTACGCCGTGGCCGCCGACAACACGCCGCAACGGCAGACCGGCCGCTCGCGCGAGTTCGTCCTGCGGCTTCCCACGATGAGCGAGATTCGCGCCGCGCAGCGGGTGGCCTCGGAGGATGTGGGCAGTCAGCTCGACTCGATCGCCGCGGGGAGCCGCCGGCTCGAGCGGCAGACCGAGGATCTCGCGCGGGAGCGGCCGCGGGCCGGCGCAACCGGCGATCGCGGCGAGGAATCGCTTTCCTTCGAGCGGTCGAAGCGAGCCGAGGCGATCGCCAAGGGACAACAGGAGCTCTTTCGCCAGGCGGAAGAGTTGAAGCGGTCGCTGGAGGCGCTGCGTCAGAGTGCCGAGGCGGCCGGGATAGGCGATTCGGCGTGGCAACGCCAGCTCCAGGAAATCCGGGACCAGTTGGAACGGGCGCTGTCACCCGAGCTGCGCGAGCGGCTCGCCGCGCTGCAGCGCGCGCTCAAGGACCTGGACGCCGATCAGGCGAGGGAAGCGCTCGAGCGCCTGGCCGAAGGCGCAGCGCGAGATGCGCGAGGCGCTGGAGCGCAGCCGGGAACTGTTCAGGCGGGCCGCGCTGGAAGGCGACCTGGCCAATCTCACCCAGGAATCCCGCGAACTGTCGCAGGAACAGCGCAGTTGGAACGAGCAGGTTCGCACCGCCGACAGCTCGCTCGCTGCCGCGGCGGAGCGCGACCTCGCCGCCCGTACCGACTCGCTGTCCAACGGCCTCCAACGCCTCGGGCAGCAGATGGAGGGGGAGGCGAGGCAGGAGCGGCTCGACTCCGCCGCTCGGCAGGCGCGGCAGGCGGCTGGCGAGATGAGCCAGGCGGCCCGGTCGGCCCAGCAGGGCCGGCGGGCGCCGGCGAAGGAGCAGGGGGAGAAGGCGGCGAAATCGCTCGAGCCGCTCGGCGATCAGCTCCAGCGCGAGCGCGAACAGATGCAGCAGCAGTGGCGGCAGGAGGTGCTGCAGGCCATGGACCAGGCCTTGGCCGAGACCGGGCGGCTGGCCGAGCGCCAGTTGGCCGTCCAGGGAGCGCTCCGGAGCGGGGCCGAAGCGGGAGCAGACCTGCGGGCGGAACAGGGAGCGATCGAGGAGGGTGTGCAGCGCCTGCTGGAGCAGGTCCGGAAGACGGCCGGCAAGAATGCGCTGGTGCCGGCCCAGATCGGCAGTGCGCTGGGCGCCGCGCAGGTGCAGATGCAGAAGGCGCGCGAGGCGATCGCCTCTTCGGTGCCCAACGTGCGCGAGGGTGCCGAGCAGGCCGGTGGAGCGGTGGACGCGCTCAACGCCGCGGCGCACCAACTGCTCCGGGCGCGGGGGGACGTGTCGGGATCGTCTTCCGGGTCGGGACTCGCCGAAGCGATGGAGCGGATGGCGGAATTGGCGAAACAGCAAGGCGGACTCGGCCAGCAGGCCGCCGGCATGTTGCCGATGATGGGGTCGGCGGGCATCCAGCAGGAGTTGCGGCGGCTCGCCGATCGTCAGCAGCGCCTTGGCCGAGGAGCTGCAGCGCATGAAAGGTCAGGGGCACCTGCCGGGCGCTGGAGAGCTGGCCGACGAAGCCCGGGAGCTGGCGCGCCGGCTCGATGCCGGCCGACTCGATCGCCAGGTCGTGGAACGCCAGGAGCGTCTTTTCCGGCGGATGCTCGACGCCGGCCGGACCCTGCAGGGGAAAGAGCAGGACGAGGAGAAGCAGCGGGAGAGCACCACCGCGGTCGACGACACCGTCAGGCTGCCGCCCGCGCTGCGCGCCCGGCTGACGGCCTCCGACGGACGGCTCCGGGTGCCATCGTGGGACGAGCTCCAGCGCCTCTCGCCGGAGGAGCGCAGGCTGGTGGTAGATTACTTCCGCCGCCTCTCCGAGCCTCCCGCGAGGTAAGTCGATGCCAGCGTCCCGCCTCGTCCGCCTCTGTCTCCTCCTGCTCCCGCTCTGGTCCGCCACCGGCGCCGAGGCGCAACAGGCCACGATGCCGCGGGCCTTCGAGCTGGAACGGCGCGGCAACTACGAGGCGGCGGCCGAGGCCTATCGCGGCATTCTCTCCCGCAACCCCGGCGACGTCTCCGCGCTGCTCGGGCTGGAGCGGGTGCTGCTGCCCCTGAACCAGAGCGTCGAGATCGTGCCCGAGGTCCGCGCGGCGCTGGCGGCCCGGCCGATCGAGCGCGGCCCTGTATGGCGTCGCGCTTGCGGGCCTGGGGTGCGGCCGACCAGCCGGACAGCATGCGCGCGGTGGCCGAGCGCTGGGCGCGGATCGCGCCCCGGGACGAGGCGCCGTACCGGGAGTGGGGCGCGGCCGCCCTGGCGGCCCGCCAGCGCGACGCGGCACTGGAGGCATACCGGCTGGGGCGCGAACGCCTGGGACGCGGCGACGTCCTGGCGGCCGAGTTGGCCCAGCTCGCCGTCTCGGACGGCGACTACGCCACCGCGGCGCGCGAGTGGCTTCCCGCGGTCCGCCGGCTGCCCGGCTATCGCGTCACCGCCGTGGCCACCCTGGGCCATGCGCCGGTGTCCAAGCGTCCGGAGATCCTGCGGATTCTTTCGACCGACCCGGACTTCACGGCCCGCCGGGTGGAGTCCGAGCTGCGGGTGAGATGGGGCGATCCGCTGGGGGGCTTGGCGGCGCTCGAGGCCGGCCTCACGCAGGCCCGGGGGCAGGGGGTGGAGGCTCTGCGCGGCCTGGTCGAGCAGCTGCGCCAGCAGCGCACCCCGGACGCGTTGCTGGCGCAGGGCCGCGCCCTCGAGGCGATCGCTTCGCGGGTTCCCGACAGTCAGGCGGCGCGGATCCGGCTCGATGCGGCGCAGGCCTACTCCGCCGCCGGCGATCGGGAGGCCGCGCGCCGCATGCTGTCCGGCCTCGCCGACGACCGCTCCGCGCCCGGAGCGGTGACGGCCGGCGCGGCGACGGCGCTGGTCACCGTGCTCATCGGGGAGGGCAAGCTGAGCGAGGCGAGCCGTCGGCTCACGGAGCTGCGGCCGCAGCTGAGCGGTGAGGATCATGCCCAGCTCACCCGCGCGCTGGTCGTCAGCCTACGTCCGACGGGGCGAGCTCGACCGGGCCGACTCCGCGCTGGGCCGGGACAGCACGATCGAGGGGTTCGCGCTCGCCGGGCGCATCAGGCTCTACCGGGGGGATCTCGACGGCGCGGTGGAGCGCTTCAAGCAGGCTGGCCCGTATGCCGGCGACCGCGCCGACGCCACCCGCCGGACGGTGCTGCTGGCGCTGCTGCAGCCGATCGAGGCCGACACCCTCCCGGCGCTGGGCGCGGCGCTCCTCCGGCTGGAGCAGGGCGACACCGCGCGCGCCATGGCCGAGCTGGAAGCGGTCGCGCGGCGATCTACCGGCCGCCAAGGGTGGCGCGGAGCTGCGGCTCCTGGCGGGACGGCTGGCGGCGGCCAGCAACGATCCGGCGCTGGCCGAGCGGCTCTACCGCGAGGCCGCGTCGAGAGAGGCCCCCGCCACGGCGCCGGCGGCGGAGCTGGCGCTGGCCGAGCTCATGCTGGACGCCCGGCGCACCGCGGAGGCCGTCACCCAGCTGGAGCATCTGATTCTGACCTATCCCGAAAGCGCGCTCGTGCCGCAGGCCCGCCGCGCGCTCGACGTGGCGCGCGGCGCGGTGCCTCAGACATGAAACGCCGGGAGTTCGTCACCCGGGTTTCCGCGGGCCTGGTGGCTGTCGCGCCGGGACTTCCGCGGTGGCCGGTGCGCGGCCGGGCCGCGCCCTGGCTGCTGGTCCCGATGGACGATTCCCAGTCGGACCATCTCAAGGCCTACGGCCTGGCGTTCCGGCTGGTCGCGCGCGGCGGAAAGGCGGAGTGGTTTCTGAACTATCGCGGCGGGGCGTTTCTGCTGCCGGCGGACGGGGCGACCAGCCGCGACGCGGCGCTGGCGGGCGTCACCACCGAGCCGCTGGACGACGGGCGGCTGGTCGAGGTGCGGGGCGAGATCCAGAACGGGAACATGGACGCCGTCCCGCTGGAGAAAGCGCCGGAGGTCGCGGTGTACGCGCCGCCCAACGCCGCGCCGTGGGATGACGCCGTGACCATGGCGCTCAACTACGCCGGGATCAAGTTCGAGAAGATCTGGGACCCCGAGGTCGCGAGGGACGGGCTCCGCAAGTACGACTGGCTGCATCTCCACCACGAGGACTTCACCGGCCAGTATTCCAAGTTCTTCCTCAACTACGCCGGGGCACCCTGGCTGATGGAGATGGTGGAGCAGAACCGCGACCATGGCACGCGCTCGCTCGGCTATCCCTCGGTGCCCGCGGAGAAGCGCGCGGTCGCCGCTCGCGATCGGCCAGTACGTGGAGCGCGGCGGATTCCTGTTCGCGATGTGCACCGCGACCGAGACGCTCGACCTGGCGCTGGCGGCCGGAGGCGTGGACATCGCCGCCGCGTACGCCGACGGCACGTCCGATGGACCCCGACGCCACGGCCGGAATGCGGTGGGATCGGTCGCTGGCGTTTCGGGACGCCCGGCTCGAGCTCAGCCCGACGATGCCGGTCTACTCCGACATCGACGGCCACCAGGTGAATTCGCCCGACCGGCGCCAGCCGCTGGGATCGTTCACCCTGTTCAATTTCAGCGCCAAGATCGACCCGGTGGCCACGATGCTGGTGCAGAACCACCGCCAGGTGATCCCCGACTTCTACGGACTCACCACCAGCTTCGCCCGCAACCGGCTCAAGCCGGGTGTGACCGTGCTGGCGGAGGAGGCCGGCGCGCCCTGGGTCAAGTACATCCACGGCGAGCGGGGGCAGGGCACCTGGACCTTCTTCGGCGGACACGACCCGGAGGATCCGCAACACCAGATCGGCGACGCGCCCGACCGATCTCTCCCTGCATCCACACTCGCCGGGGTACCGGCTGATCCTCAACAACGTGCTGTTTCCGGCCGCGAAGAAGAAAGAACTCAAGACTTGAGCGAGCGCATCGCCCCGGGCATCCGGGCCTACCTCGCCGGCGAGATCGCCGCCGCGGGGGGACGGGAGGTCTCGTTCCTCGCGACGGTGGACCGCGACGGAGTCGTGACCGCGGCGCGGGTCGTGGCCCGCGGCACGGTGGACATGGTCCTCGCGCTTGCCGGGGTCGGCCCGCCGGGGCGAGATGCTGCTGCACAACCATCCCAGCGGCCTCCTGTCACCCTCGCCCGCCGATCTCAACGTCGCGGCCCGGCTGCACGACGGCGGCGTGGGCTTCGGCATCATCGACAACGGCGTGACCGAGCTCTACGTCGTGGTCGAGGTGCCGCGCGACCGGCGAGACGGCACGGATCGATCCCTTCGAGGTGATCGACACGCTGAGCGAGCGCGGCCCCATCGCCTCGCACCTCGGCCAATACGAGGACCGGCGCAGCCAGCGGGACATGGCCGCCTACATCGCCGACGGGTACAACGACGGCGGTGTGCAGCTGATGGAGGCGGGCACCGGCGTGGGGAAGTCGTTCGCCTACCTGGTGCCGGCGCTGGCCTGGGCGCGGACCAACCAGGAGCGGACGGTCGTCAGCACCAACACGATCAACCTCCAGGAGCAGCTGGTCGGCAAGGACCTCCCGCTCCTGCGGGAGGCGCTCTCGACCGGGGACTACGTCCCGAGCTTCGCGCTGCTCAAGGGCTGGCGGAACTACCTCTGCCTCGCCCGGCTGCACCAGGCCGTCGGGGCCCAGCGCACCCTGCTGGAGCAGGACAAGCTGGACGAGCTCATCCGCGCTGTCGGAGTGGGCCGGTCACACCGCCGACGGCACCCTGAGCGACCTGCCGGTGATGCCGACGCCCGAGGTGTGGGACGAGGTGAGCGCCGAGGCGGACCTGTGCCCCCGGCTCAAGTGCCCGCACTTCGACCGCTGCTTCCTGTTCCGGGCCCGCCGGCGGGCGGCGGAGGCCGACGTCGTGGTGGTGAACCATCACCTGCTCGCGGCCGACCTCTCGGTCCGCCGAGCGCAGGACAACTGGGAAGAGGCGGCGGTCCTGCCGCCCTACCGGCGTCTGGTGCTCGACGAGGCCCACCACCTCGAGGAGGTCGCCGCGGGGCACCTCGGGGTGCAGGTCACCAGCCGCTCGGTCCGCCGGCTGCTGTCGCGGTTCGAGCGGAACGGCCGCGGGCTCGCCCCGACGCTGTCGCACGAGCTGGCGGCGAGGGGCGACCCGCCGAGCCGGGAGTGTCTCGAGATCCTGCAGCAGCGGCTCTACCCCGCGCTGGCCGACGCGCGGCGCGCCGGCGACGCCCTGTTCCACCGGTCTGTACGAGCGGCTGGCCGAGGCGCCCGGCGGGCAGCTCCGGCTGTCCGACGAGTTCGCCGAGGACGCGATCTGGGAGGAGGGCCTCGCGTTCGACCTGGACGCATCGCTCACCGCCTTCCGGGCGCTTCGGGAGAGCGTGGAGACGATCGCCGACCGCCTCGCCCAGGCCGACGACACCGAGCGGCGGGGACAGATCCTGCTGGAGCTGCGCGGCGCCCTCCGGCGGCTCGACGGCGTGTCGGACGGGCTCAACCGCACCCTGCGGCCCGCCGGGGGCGGCGTCGCCCACGGTGCGGTGGATGGAGCGGACGACGCGGGGGCAGAGCGTCCAGCTCTCGGTGGTGCCCCTGGACCTCGCGCCCGGTGTTGCGGGAGCTGCTGTTCGACCGCCTGGACACCGTGGTGCTCACCAGCGCGACGCTGGCCGCGAGCGGCGAGTTCGACTTCCTGGAGGCGCGCCTGGGGCTCGGCGGCGACGACTCTCCGGTGACCGAGCGACAGATCTTCTCCTCGCCGTTCGACTACCCGTCGCAGTGCCTCTTCGGGATCCCGACCGACCTGCCGGAGCCTCGCCAGGACGAGGTCGCGCACGGGGCCGCGGTGGTCCAGATCGTGTCGGATCTGGCGTACGCCTCGGATGGGGGCATGTTCGTCCTCTTCACCAGCCATGCGTCGCTCCGGCGGGCCGCGACCGAGCTCCGCACGGGGCTGGAGACCCGGTGGCCGCTGCTGGTGCAGGGCGAGGCGCCCCGGGACGTCCTGCTCCGCCGGTTCCGCGAGGCGGAGAACGCCATTCTGCTCGGCACCGACTCGTTCTGGGAAGGCGTGGACGTGCCCGGCCGCGCGCTCCGCGCCCTGGTGATCAACAAGCTACCTTTCAAGGTCCCTTCGGAGCCGCTCACCGCGGCCCGGCTGGAGCGGCTGGCCGAGGAGGGGCAGGACGGATTCTTCCACTACCTGCTCCCGCATGCCGCGCTCAAGCTCAAGCAGGGGTTCGGCCGGTTGATCCGCGGCCGGAGGGACCTCGGCGTGGTGGTGCTGCTCGACAGTCGGGCGGTCACCAAGCGGTACGGGCCGATGCTGCTCGACGGATTGCCCCGCGGCGGAACGGGTCGTCGGTACCTGGACCCAGGTCCGCACCAAGTGCGAGGACTTCTTCGCCCGACACGGGATCGGAGCCGTCGTATGACCCCACGTCGCCCGTCGAAGATCATCGGGATCGGCCGAAACTACCTCGCCCACGCGAAGGAGCTGGGGAACGAGATGCCGCCGGTCCCCATCGTCTTCTTCAAGCCGCCCACCTCCCTGATCGGCGACGGTGACACGATCGTGCTGCCGAGCGTCTCCCGGAGAGTGGAGTTCGAGGCGGAGATCGGCGTGGTCATCGGGTCCCGGGCCCGGAACCTGGGGCCGGCGGAGGCGGTGCGCGCCATCGGGGGTACACCTGCGTGAACGACGTCACCTGCCGCGACCTCCAGAAGGAGGATGGCCAGTGGGGCCGGGCCAAGGGATTCGACACCTTCTGCCCGACGGGCCCCCGGGTGGCGCAGGGTCTCGACTGGCGCGACCTGGAGCTGATCTGCCGGGTCAACGGGGTGGAGCGCCAGCGCGCCCGAGCCACGGACATGCACTTTCCCGATACCCGATCTGGTGTCGTTCCTGAGCGGCATCATGACCCTCGAGCCCGGCGACCTCATCGCGACCGGCACGCCGGCGGGCACGGCGCCGCTGAGCGATGGCGACCGGGTCGAAGTCGAGATCCCCGGGGTCGGCGTGCTCTCCAATCCAGTCAGAGGCGATCACCAATGATCGAGATCAGCGCACTCGTAAAGTCGCTGCCCGGCTATCCGCTCGCCGAGATCCCGGGCATCAAGCGGCGGCTCATCGAGTCGGGCATGGACGTGATCGACCTGGGCGCGGGTGACAACGACACGCCGCCGCCCGCGATCGCGGTCGACGCGATGACCGAGGCGCTCGCCGATCCGGCGTACAGCAAGTACGGATTCCAGCAGGGGCTGCCGGCGTTCCGGCAGGCGGCCAGCCGCTGGGTCGAGCAGCGCTTCGGCAAGCGGTTCGACCCGGTCACAGAGATTCTTCCGCTGATCGGCTCGAAGGACGGGCTGGCCCACCTGCCGTTCGCGGTGGTGAATCCCGGCGACGTGACCATCGTTCCCGAGCCGGGGTATCAGGCCTATCTCGGCGGCTCGCTCCTCGCCGGCGCGGAGCCGCTACGTGGCCCCGCTCCGCCGGGAGCAGAGCTTCCTGCTGGAGCTGGAGAGGATCCCGCAGGCGCGTGCTGCAGCGGGCCAAGCTGGCGTTCGTCAACTATCCCAACAACCCGACCGGCGCCGTCGCCACCCCTGAGTACCTGGAGCGCACGTCGCGGTCTGCCGCCGTCACGGCATCCTCCTGGCCTACGACAACGCCTACTGCGATCTCACCTTCGACGGGTACCGGGCGCCCAGCATCTTCGAGATCCCGGGCGCGTCGGACGTCGCGCTGGAGTTCTTCTCGCTCTCCAAGAGCTTCTCGATGACCGGCTGGCGGCTCGGATTCGTCGCCGGACGGGCGGAGCTGATCGGCGCGCTGACCCAGGTGAAGTCCTACGTGGACACGGGGCCGTTTCTCGCGGTGCAGCGGGCCGGTGCGGCGGTGCTCGACCGGGCCGAGGAAGTGGTCGCGCCGATCCGCGAGGAGCTGAAGCGGCGGAGGGATGCGGCGGTGCCGGTGCTCCGCGGGCGCCGGTTTCGCCCTGGAGTCGCCCAAGGCCGCGATGTATCTGTGGATCGCGCTCCCCGCCGGACTCTCTTCCGCCGCGTTCGCGCGCCGGGCGTTGGAGGAGACCGGCGCGCTGGTCCTGCCCGGGCAGCGCGTTCGGCCCGGCGGGCGAGGGCTACTTCCGGATCGCGCTGATCGCGGGGCCGGACCGACTGACGGAAGCGGCCGAGCGGCTGGGCCGCTTCCTCGAGGCCACCCGAAGGGAAGAGCTTGCGACCACCGCTTGACCTGGGACGGCTCCGCCGGCGGAGCGGATGGCCGTGGCCCGCCATCCGCGGTCGCGGTGGCCGCGCACGCGGCGCTGCTCGTGTTCGGCTCGATCGACGGACGGAGGCCGGAGATGCCGAGGCGGCCCGCGCTGCTGGTCGTGCTGGCCCCCCCGGCCGAAGGGCCGCGGGAGGTGCCGTTGCCGTACCGCGAGGGCAGGCGGACCGACGGGCAGGCGGGCGAGGGAGCGGTGCCGACACCCGGCGCCGCCGCGTCCCGAGCCCGAGTCCCCGGTCGTGGTGCGGCAGCCGCGGTCGCCGGAGCCGGAGCCGGTGGACACGGGCACCACGCCGCTGGCGCCTCGGCGCCCGGCGGTCATCGGCCGGATCGGACCCGACCTGGCCGAGGGCCGGCTGTGGGTGCGGCCGCTGCCCCTGCCGCCCAAGGAGCTGGCCGAGCGGCTGACCCGGAAGAAACACGTCGAGCTGGTGGACAGCGCCGTCACCGCGATCGTGCAGGGCTATCTCGACTCCATCGCCGCCGATCCGGCATCCCGGAAGACCGGGCTGCCGAGCTGGACGACCAACGTCGCGGGGACGAAGTTCGGCCTCGACTCCTCGAACATCTACATCGCCGGGCTCAAGATCCCGGCCGCGGTGCTGGCGCTGCTGCCGATTCCCGCCGGGAACATCGATCAGAACCGGGCGTACAATCACCTGATGGCGATGCGGGCCGACCTGCAGTACGCCGCGCAGCGGTCGCAGAATCTCCAGGAGTTCAAGGACATGATCCGCGACATGCGGCTGCGGAAGGAGCGGGAGGAAGAGTTCGAGCGGAACCAGCGCACCGCGCCGCCGCCGGAGCAGCCACCCACCCCATGACGGCATGAAACTGGTGGACACCGAGGAGACCGTCGTGCTGGTGACCGGCGCGTCCCTCACCGCGGAGGAGCGGGATCGACCGCTGGCCTATCTGCTGAAGGCCGAGATCGACCGGCGCGGCGCGGGCCACGCCTACCGCCGCGCGGTGGTCGTGGCGGACATGTGGTACCTGGAGAACCGGATCTTGCAGCTCAACCCGACGATCGCCATCGGCGGCCCGGGCGCCAACGGGGTGGCGCAGGAGCTCTCGGAGATCCTGCCCACGGTCTACAACGGCGACGACCAGGTGTTCATCCAGGCGGACTTCGAGGGAGACCTCAAGCGAGCGGCGCTGTGGGGCGCCAATGCCGCCGCGACGGCGTCGGCGGTCGAGGTCTTCGCGACGCAGGGTATGCTGGACGATCTGCTGGGGAAGATCTGGCGATTCCGGTCGGGGGTGTTCGTGTAGCCGCGAAACGCTGTCCTCGCCGAACGGGCTCACAGCCCCAGCAGATCCGCCAGCGCCCGGTCCACCACCTCCGAGGTCTTCCCATCGATGATCTTCCGCAGCAGGTCCACCGCCTCCAGCGGCAAGCTGTCGGGGTGCACCCGGTCGCGCTGGTAGCGGATGATGTGTCCCAGCGGGATCGGCGCCACCCGGGGCTCGTCCTCGTCTTCTTCCTCCTCCTCCTCCGACTCCTCCAGCGACGCCTCGTACGACGATCCCGGCACGCTGGCCGCCCAGGGCTCCTCGGGCTCGTCCTCCTCTTCGTCCGGCAGTGGCACCATGGCGTAGAGCTGGCACTGCACTCCTGGAGGGGCCGCCCGCGCGACCAGCACGACCTGGACCGGTTCGTCGAAGATCCCGTACCGGTCGATCTGCGCCCAGGCTTCGGGCGGCATGACCGAGCGCGCCACCAGGCGGCCGTTGCGGTAGCTCCCCATGCATACCATCCCATCGGGAACACGCTGGTCGTCGACCAGACCGACGGTGAGCTGCACCGGATCCTCGGTGGCCGCGATCGTCGCCGGGACCGGCGCGCCGCCGCCCGATTCGGGTTCGCTGGGTTCGGTCGTCATGCAGAATCAGTAGGGAGGTTGGGCGCGAGGGGCAAGTAACTTGAGGGCGGTCTCACTCGGGCGGCTGGATCTCGCCGTCGCCGCCGAAGCGCGCGGCCGACTCTCCGAAGTCCTCGCTGGAGAGCGCCCGAACGAGATCGAGCGCCGCTCGCTCGGAATCGGGCGCGGGACCGGCCCCGCGGCCGCTGCACCAGGGGAACGAATCGAGCCCCGATCCAGGACCGGTCCGGGCCGGCCTCGAGCTGGAGCACACCGGTGAGCCCGAGCGGGCCGGCGAGATTGAAGCCTCGATAGGTGAGAAAGTTGCCCAGGGAATAGGCGATCGGCTTGCCCCGATAGTATTCGATGCCCCGGAGCACGTGCGGGTCCGTGGCCCACGACCGCATCGGCGCCGGCGTCGATCACCGCCCGAGCCCATGCTCTCAGCTCGCCGCGAGGCTCGCGGCCGAGCGACTCCGCGGTCTCGGGCACATGCAGCGCGTTGCGTGCCCTCGGCGCCGCCGTGAAAGGTCACCACCAGGAGATCCACCAGGCCCCGCACCGAGTCCACGACGGTGACGCTACGCGCGATATCCAGAAGGTCGTAGGCGTAGGGATAGGTGGTGAAGCCCACCAGGCCCACGGTAGTGACACTGTCCCCCCGCCGAACCGTGTCCACCGCGATCCGTCCCAGAGGTCCGTAGGTCCGGAGACCGAGTGAGTCGAGGAGTCGCTCGGTCGTCGCCCTGGCATCGTCGCCGAAATCGTTGGCGTGATTATTGGCCAGATTGAGGTGGGTGAATCCGCCCTCGGCCAGACGGGGGGCGAGCGCGGTCGGCGTGAGAAACGCATAGCAGGTCTTGGGCGGCGCAACGGGCTTGCGCCGTCGCGCCACGGGCGCCGGCTCCGGCGGCGGCGGTGCCGTGTCGGCGAGCGTCACATGCTTTCCCTTGCGCCCGCACTTGTACGTGGTGCCGCTGTCGCCCAGCACCCCCTCGAAGTTCCCGACGACCAGGTCGCCCTGAAGGGCGGGTCGCGCGGCATCCAGCAAGCCCCACGCCCTGCTCCGGCGGCACTCCCGCCGGGAACGGTGAGCGTTCCGAGGTTGATGTCGCCCACGAAGGCCAGGCGGACCGGAGCGAGCATTCGGCGGGGCGGGGGCTGGGGTTCCCCCGGCAGCGGGGCGGGGGTCGGTAGCGGGCGCGCAATGGTCGGCGGAGCGCTGTCGGGAGCCGGCACTGGCGCGGGCGGCGGGGGTGGGGACTTGGAGCAGGCAGCGAGCAATCGCGGTCCGCGAGAACCAGTCGCGGCCCGAGCGTTCACGCGGAGGGCCCGGAGCCTCGCTCCCGACGCGCGACCTCGCGCAGGCGCGCAAGGCTCCGATCCGGTCCCACCACCTCGAGCAGCTCGTTCACCGGCTCCGAGACGGTCGAGCCGGTCAGCGCGACCCGGATCGGCTGCATCGCGTCGCCCAGCTTGAGGCCGTTGGACTCCGCCAGCTCCTTCAGCGAGGCGAGCAGCCGCTCGGCGGTCCAGGCGCCGTTTCGGAGCGGCTCGAGGGCGTCGGCCGCCCGCTCCAGGTTGGCGGCGAAGGCCGGGCCCATCTTCCGGATCAGCGCCTCGCCCTTCTCATCGAGGCTGGACCGCGACGGATCGAGCCGGACCGCGACCCGCTCGGCGACGTGGAGGATGGTCCGCGAGCGCGACTTCACGGAATCGATCAGCGGACGGAGGTCGCGCCCGCCCATCGGACAGGCCCATCTGGTCCAGCCTCCGCCTGACCGCCGGAAGCAGCTCGTCCGCCGGGAGCGCGCTCAGGTACTGGCCGTTCATCCACTCGAGCTTGGCCGGCGTCGAAGACGGCCGCCTTCTTCTGGATGCCGTCCAGGTCGAAGAGCGCGATCATCTCCTCCTCGGACACGATCTCCCGGTCGCCGCCGGGAGACCAGCCGAGCAGAGCGAGAAAGTTCCGCATCGCGGGAGCCAGAATGCCCTGGTCCTGGTAGTCGCCGACCGCCGTGGCGCCGTGCCGCTTGGACAGCTTCTTGCCGTCGGGACCCAGGATCATCGGGACGTGGGCGAAGACCGGCGGCTCGGTGGCCCAGCGCCCGATAGAGCGCGATCTGCTTCGGCGTGTTGGAGATGTGGTCGTCGCCGCGAATCACGTGGGTGATCGCCATCGCGATGTCGTCGCTCACCACGGCCATGTTGTAGATGGCGCTGTCGTCGCTGCGGAGGATCACGAAGTCGTCGAGATCGCGACCCTGAAAGCTGATCCGTCCGTGCACCGCGTCGTCCCAGGCGATCTCGTCGTCACCCACCAGGAAGCGGATGGTCGACGGCATCCCCGCGGTCCTCCGGCGCTCCACCTCCTCAGCGGGGAGGCGATAGCAGCGGCGGTCGTAGCGAAAGGCCTGCCCGGCGCTCTCGGCCTGCTTCCGCTGCGCGTCGAGCTCCTCGCGGGTGCAGAAGCAGCGATAGGCCTTTCCCTCGGCGACCAGCCGCTCGGCGTCGGCCCGGTATGGCGGGGTCCGTACTCCCCCTGAAAGCAGCGGCCCCTCGTCCCACTGGATACCGAGCCAGCCGAGGCCGTCCAGGATGACCTGGGTGTGGGCCTCGGTGCTCCGCTCGCGGTCGGTGTCCTCGATCCGGAGAACGAGCGTGCCGCCGGTGTGGCGGGCGAAGAGCCAGTTGAAGAGCGCGGTGCGGGCGCCGCCGACGTGGAGGTAGCCGGTGGGGGACGGTGCGAAGCGGACGCGGGGAGGGGGCATCCCTTCGCCTTTCAGCGGTGCGGTCGGACCGGATCTCACGGAGCGGGAGGGATTCGAACCCTCGATAGAGGTTGACCCCCTATGCCGGTTTAGCAAACCGGTGCCTTCAGCCACTCGGCCACCACTCCAGCGCTCGGAATGAGGGCGGAAATTCGCCCTGAGGGCGAGCGTTTGCAACCCCTGATCGAGCCGCCCGTCCGCCACGGGAATGGAGCTTGCGGCGTTCACCGTAGGTCTGGTACCTTCGCACTCACCCCATGCTTCCATCGCGAAGACCCCAGCTCCGACCCGCGAGGCTCGATCTGCCTCCGCGCACCGGCCGGAACGGCCCCCCGGCGGCTATACCGTTCTGGTCGTCGACGACGAAGAGGCGGTGCGGCTGCTCGCGTGCCGGATGCTGACCTGGACCGGGTACCAGGCCCTCGAGGCCCGGCACGGTCGCGAGGCACTGGCCACGATCGAAGAGCACAACGGTCCGATTCACCTCGTCCTCACCGATATCAAGATGCCTGGAATGAACGGGCGAGAGCTGGGACGGCACGTGGAGGAGCGATGGCCGGGAAAGCCGATCCTGTACATGTCCGGTTTCGCCTCAGAGGTCTTTCGCGGTGGCCTGCTTGGAGCCGGGGGCGCCGTTTCTCGCCAAGCCCTTCACTCAGGACGACCTGGCCGCGAAGGTGCGGGACCTGCTGGGAACGGATCGGTCGAGGCCGCCCGTCTGTCCTACGGTAAGCCCCATCACCGCACTGTGTTGCAAATTGATTAGAATCCGGGGCCAGGGACGGCGGTCAGAGTCCCCGGCCCCGCGGCGCTTTTCGGGGGCGAGACACGCCTTCGGGAGCGGTAACGGGTCGCGGAAAGACCCTGGAGGTCCCCAGGGCCTGGTTCGGGTCCTTTGGTGGGGCGGTCCCCTCCATGCTCTGACGTGGCATGGATGTTGAACTTACGGCGGTGTTCGTCCGCTCCGGATCACAGGGATCTTTTCGGGGAACATCGATGACCAGAGGTGGGCTGGAGGTCGCAACGCCGGACGTGCCCCTGGGCGAGCCAGACGACGGTCGGGAGCGCCTTTGCGCATCGTCTGTCCCACGTATTGGTATCCTCAGCACGCCAACGACACCCAGGCGACCTACGTCCACGACATCAACCGCCACCTGGTGCGCCGTGGGCAATCAGGTCACCGTGGTGACGCCGGGCGATCGCTCCCTGCCCGCCGCCGACCGCTTTGACGGCGTGGATGTCGTCCGTTTCCCGATGGAGCTGCCCTCCGACCTGACCTACGGCCGGGTCGCGCAGGGTAAGGTCAGCATGCTGGGGCGATTCGCGCGTCTCGCGGTCATGACCCACTACATGGAAGCGCAGTACCGGGCGACGGTGGCGGCGGCCCGGGAGCGCGGCGCGGACGTGCTTCACGCTCATTGGGCCATCCCGACCGGGCCGGCGGCGGTGCTCGCCGCCCGGCGTCTCAAGATTCCGAGCGTGATCACGATGCACGGCGGCGACGTGTACGTGAACCCCGAGCAGGGATACGACTTTCCCACCCGCTGGTACGTGCGGCCGCCGCTCCGCTGGACCCTCGGCCACGTAGACGCGCTGACCGCCATCACCGAGGACTGTCGCCAGCACGCCCTTCGAGCCGGCGCGCCCGAGCGCCGTATCCGGCTCATCTTCAACGGGACCGACCTCCGCCGCTTCAGCCCGTCGCCCGGCGGGAACCGGGTCGATCCCCGCTTCGGTCCCCAGATGATCTTCGCCTGTCGCCAGCTGTTTCCCCGGAAGGGGATCCGGTTTCTGGTCGAGGCCGTGGCCCAGTTGAAGCCCCGGTTCCCGCAGCTGAAGCTGGTGCTCGCCGGAGATGGCTTCGAGCGGCCGGCGCTGGTGCAGCTCACCGAGGAGCTCGGTATCGCCGACGACGTGACCTTTCTCGGTTGGATCCCCAACGCGATCCTCCCGGACTACTATCGCGCGGCCGCGCTCTCCGTAATCCCGTCGCTGGAAGAAGGATTCGGTATTCCCGCGGCGGAGGCGATGGGTTGCGAGGTCCCCGTGGTGGCGAGCGACGCGGGCGGACTGCCCGAGGTCGTGGAGCACGGCGTCACCGGCCTGGTCGTGCCCGCGCGGCGACCCGGCGGCCCTGGCCAACGCGATGGCCGAGCTCCTCACCGATCCGGATCGGCGCCGCAGGATGGGCGCCGCCGGCCGGGAGCGCGCGCTCCGACTCTTCGACTGGGACCGCTCCGCCGAGCAGTTCGAGCACTTGTACGTCGAGGTCGGCGCCGCCCCGGTGACCCGGTGAGCGACCGGCTCTTCGTTTTCCGGTGGGACGTCGATCACCGGGTCTGCGTCACCGACGGCCTGCCCCGGATCCGTTCGGTATGCCGCGACTTCGCGGTGCCCAACACCTTCTTCGTCAACATGGGCCGGTCCACCAACCTCCGCGAATGGCTGGGGAAGGGGATGGTCCGTTCCAGAGCCAAGTTGGCCGACCGGGACGGAGTGCACCTCATCCAGAAGACCGGGTGGCCCCGATTTCTGCTCGAAACCGCGCTGGCGCGTCCGGTCGGGCTCAAGTTCGTGCCGGAGCTCCACGCGCTGCAGGAAGAAGGACACGAGCTGGGGCTCCACGGCGGAATGGACCACGTCATCTGGAGCCGCCGCTTCCACGAGCTGCCCGACACCGTCCTGGAAGCCGACGTGCAGGAGTCCTCCGGGCACTTCACCCGTCACCTGGGGAAGCCGGCCGGCTTCTCATCGCCGGGCTTCTATTCCGACGGCCGCGTGATGCGGATGCTCGACCGGATGGGCTTCGCCTACGACGGCGATGCCATCGGGGGTGAGCCGCGGCGCGCCACCGCGGACGGGAAGGAGCTCCGGCACTGGACCATCCCGGTGACCCTCTCCGGCCCCCGGACCATCCCCTTCCTCGAATACCACGGCGCTCGCGGCACCCCGGAGGAACAGATGCTGGGGGAGCTCGACCGGCACCTCGAGGGCCGCGATCTGGTGGTGCTTTACGGCCATCCCTGCTACGAAGGGGTCCGGGAGCAGATCCTTCGCAAGGTCTTCGCCCGCGTGGTGGAGCGCGGCTTCCGATTCGTCACCATGCAGTCGCTCGCGGCGCGGCTCCAGGCTGGCGTGCCGGTGCGATGATCCGGGTCCTCAGCGTCTTCGGCACCAGGCCGGAGGCGATCAAGATGGCGCCCGTGGTGCACCGGCTGCAGGCGCGACCCGATCGCTTCGAGAGCCTGGTCTGCGTCTCGGCCCAGCACCGGGACATGCTGGACCAGGTGCTCGAGGTCTTCGCGCTGACGGCCGATCACGATCTGGAGATCATGACCCCGGGTCAGTCGCCGGCCGGTGTCGCGGCGCGGGTGCTGGACCGCCTGCCGCCGCTCCTGCGCGAGGTGCGTCCCGACGTGCTGCTGGTGCAGGGCGACACGATGACCACCTTCGCCGCCTCCTTCGCCGCGTACCTGGAGCGGATTCCGAGCTGTCATGTCGAGGCCGGGCTGCGGACCGGAAACCGCTACCATCCGTTTCCGGAGGAAATGAACCGGGTGCTCACCAGCCGCCTCGCCGACCTCCACTTCGCTCCCACCAGCACCGCGCGCGACCGTCTGTTGGCCGAGGGTGTGCCGCCCGACACGGTGTTCCTCACCGGGAACACCGTGATCGACGCCCTGCTGGCGACGGTGCGGCCGGACTATCAGTTCACCACGCCGGCGCTCGCGACGCTCGATCGGGGGTCCCGCATCGTGCTGGTGACGACGCACCGGCGCGAGAGCTTCGGCGCTCCCCTCAGGGCGACCTGCGCGGCGATCGCCGATCTCGTCGCCGGGTTCCCCGATATCGAGGTGGTTCTGCCGGTCCACCCGAATCCGCAGGTGAAGGGCACGGTAGAGGGCATGCTCTGCGACACGCCTCGGGTGCGGTTGATTCCGCCGGTGGACTACGTGGAGTTCGTGCACCTCATGGCGCGGTCGCACCTGATTCTCACCGACAGCGGCGGCGTCCAGGAGGAGGCCCCGAGCCTCGGCAAGCCGGTGCTGGTCCTCCGCGATACGACGGAGCGGCCGGAGGGAGTGGATGCGGGGACCGCCGTGGTGGTGGGTACCGACCGCGAGCGCATCGTCGCGACGGCCGGCAATCTGCTCTCGTCCCCCGAGGCGTACCAGCGCATGGCCACCGCGGTGAGCCCCTACGGTGACGGGCGGGCCAGCGAGCGCATCGTCGAGGCCCTGGAGCAGCGCTACGGATGAGGCTGCTGGTGACGGGCGGGACCGGATTCATAGGATCTCACCTGGCCGAGCAGGGACGGCGGCTGGGCGCGGAGGTCGTGGTGCTGGGCCTGACCGATCGGCCCGAGGAGCGGGCCAACGTCGAGTTGCTCCGGGGGCAGGGGGTCGAGGTGGTGCCCGGCAGCATCACCGACCCGGAGCTCTGCGGACGAGCGGTCCGGGGCGCTACCCACGTGTTCCACCTGGCGGTGGCCATGCGCGAGGGCGCGAAGAGCGACCAGTTCTTCGCGTCAGTGAACCTCGATGGCACCCGCTGGTTGCTCGAGGCGTCGGCGGACGCGGGCGTGCGGCGCTTCGTGTACTGCAGCACCATCGGGATCTACGGCCACCGGGCTGCCGGCATCACCCGCGAAGACTCGCCGCTCGCGCCGGGCAACATCTACGAGCGCACCAAGGTCTCGGCCGAGCGGCTGGTGCGGGAGCTCGGGGACCGGCGCTCGTTGCCGTACACGATCCTCCGGCCCGCCGACGTCTACGGTCCCCGGGATCATCGGCTGCTCAAGCTCTTCAAGGGCGTGAGCGCCGGCCGGTTCCCGTTCTTCGGGCGCGGCGACGGCCGGCGGCACATGATCTACGTGGACGACGTCGTCTCCGGCTTCTTCCGCGCCTGCGAGCGGGACGCCGCGCTCGGCGAGAGTTTCATTCTCGCCGGCCCGCGCCCCTGCACGCTGCGGGAGCTGGTGGCCGAGGTGCAGGCCGCCACCGGGAGCAAGCGCTACGGCATTCGGCTCCCGCTCCGGCCGATGCTGGGCCTGGCGGCGATCGTGGAAGACGCCTCCCGGGTGCTCGGCGTGGAGCCGCCGATCTACCGCCGGCGGATGGACTTCTTCTGGAGCGATTCGGAGTTCGACACCACCCACGCGCGGAAGGGACTAGACTGGGCGCCGCTGGTGGAGCTGCCGGAGGGGATCCGGCGCACCCTGGAAGACTACCGGCGCTCGGGCGCGCTGGCGTCGTGACGAAAGGCGGACCGTTGACCGAGCCCTGGCAGATCCGGCTGTTCCATCGCTCCCTGAAGAAGAAGGAGACGATGAAGGCCCTGCTCGATCACCTGCCTCCGGTGGAGGGGCGGGAGTGCCTGGAGGTGGGCTGCGGCACCGGTCTCACGTCCTACTTTCTGCGCCGGCGGGGGGGCACCTGGACCAGCTGCGATTTCGAGCGGGACCACGTGCACTCCGCCCGGCAGCTCGTCGGTAAGCGCGTGGTGCATATCGACGATCGAACGCTGCCCTTTCCCGCGGCGTCGTTCGACGTGGTCGCCGCGATCAACTTCCTGGAGCACATCGAGGACGACGACACCTTCTTCGCCGAGATGGTGCGGGTCTTGAGACCGGGAGGCGATTTCCTCTTCATGGCGCCGAAGGGGGAGCACGGGCGGCCCGGGTTCGCTCTCAAGCGGGTGCTCGGCTTCACCGCGGACCAGGAGGGCTTCGGCCACGCGCGGGACGGATACCCGCCGGCCCGAGCCCGGGAGCTGATGCAGCGCCACGGTCTCACTGTGCAGAGTGTGGACGACTACTGCCGGATCTTCACCGAGTCCCTGGAAGACCTGCTCAACTACGCCTACCACCGCAAGGCGATGCAGGGGAAGCAGCCGGCGGAACAGGACTTCCACGGGGACACCGCTCCCATGTCGGCCGAGGCGCTCGACAAGGTGGGGACGGCCTACAAGGTGTACTCAGCCATCTATCCCGCGCTGCGCGGATGGACCATGCTCGACCGGCTGATTCCGTTCTCGCCAGGATACATGATGGTGGCCCGTGCCCGAAAGGCCGGCTGAGATGTGCGGCATCGTGGGGCGGGTGGGTCCGGTGCCGGTATCGGAGCGCGAGATCCGTTGCATGTGCGACGCGATCCAGCACCGCGGACCCGACGACTGGGGCGTCTTCGTCGAAGGCGGCACCGGGCTCGGCTCGCGGCGGCTCAGCATCATCGACATCGCCGGGGGCCACCAGCCGATCGCCAACGAGGACGGCACCGTCGTCGTGGTGATGAACGGGGAGATCTACAACTATCCCGAGCTGCGCCCCGAGCTGGAGGCGGCGGGCCACCGCTTCCGGACCCGCACCGACACCGAAGTGTTGCTGCACCTGTACGAGCAGCACGGCGAGGCGATGCTGCCGCGGCTGCGGGGCATGTTCGCCTTCGCCCTCTGGGACCGGACCCGCCGCCGGCTGCTCCTGGGGCGGGACCACTTCGGGCAGAAGCCGCTCTTCTACACCGTCTCCGCGGGCCGGCTCACCTTCGCCTCGGAGGTCAAGGCGCTGCTCGCGGATGACCCGAGTCTCGCCGAGCTGTCGCCCCGCGCGCTCGATCAGTACCTCACGCTGCGGTTCGTCCAGCCCCCCGAAACGTTTTTCCCGCGGGTGCGCGCGCTGCCACCGGCCCACTACATGGTCTGGGAGGACGGCACTGCCCGCGTCGAGCGCTATTGGCAGCTCGCATACGGCCCCAAGTGGACCGAGGGCGAGACCGAGCTGCTGGAGCGGATCGACGCGCTCCTCGGCGAAGCGGTGTCGGCGCACCTGCTGAGCGACGTCCCGGTGGGCGCGTTCCTGAGCGGGGGGCTCGATTCGACGCTCATCGCGTCGTACGCCGCCCGGGAGCTGGGGTCGGAGCTTCGCACCTTCTCCATGGGGATCCCCTACCGCGATCTCAACGAGCTGCCGGCGGCCGCGGCGGTCGCCGCGCGGTACGGGACCCGGCACTTCGCCGAGGAGGTCACTCCCACCGTCGTGCACGACCTCCCGCGCCTCATCGCCGCGCTGGACGAGCCGGCGGATCCGCTGTCCATGTGCCTGCTGCACCTGGCCCGGATGACGGCGCGTGAGGTGAAGGTCGTGCTCGGCGGGGACGGCGGGGACGAGCTGTTCGGCGGCTACGACCGGTACTCCGCCGACCGCTGGCTGGACCTCTACGGCAACGTCCCCTCCGTGGTGCGAGACCTGGTCTCCAGCCAGGTGCTCGGACGACTTCCGGATCAGTTCACCTTCAAGAGCTTCACCCACAAGCTCCGCTGGGTGGACCAGATGGCGCGGAAGAGCGGGGGAGAGCGCTACTCGGAGAGCATGCAGTTCTTCTGGTTCAACGAGGCCCACCGGAGGGAGCTGTACACGCCCGAGTTCCATCGGAAGCTCGACGGGGCCCGTCCCGACGCCTGCATCCTCGATCTCTTCGCGAATGCGCCAGCGGAGGATCCGGTGGACCGGATGATGTACGTGGACGTGGCGTCGCGGCTGCCGGGCCAGTCGCTGATGATCCTCGACCGGGCCACCATGGCCTACAGCCTCGAATCGCGGTCGCCGTTTCTCGACGTGAGGTTCGCCGAATTCATGGCGCGGGTGCCGGTGGACCTCAAGGTGCGGGGACGCCGGCTACGGTACCTGGAGCGGAAGCTCGCCGAGCGCTACCTGCCCCGCGAGGTGCTCCGGCGGAAGAAGCAGGGCTTCGCCTCGCCGCTCATGTACATCCTGAACGAGGAGGTGCGGAGGCTAGCTCCCCGGCTGCTGCTGGAAAGCGAGCTGGCCCGTGACGGGTACCTTCGGACCGAGCGGGTGCGCGAGCTGGTGCGCGAGCATCTCGAGGGCCGGCGCGACCACGGGAACCGGATCTGGCTGCTGCTGACGGCGGAGGTGTGGTACCGCCACTTCATAGGGCGGAAATCGGCGGGGGATCTGGAGGCGGAGCTGACCGATGCGGGCGGGCGGGCGTCAGGGGAGTCGGTACTGGCGCGGAGCGGGTCCTGAGCCCTGCGGAGCGGCGTGGGTGAGATTCGAACTCACGAAGGACTTTCGCCCTTGGCGGTTTTCAAGACCGCTGCCTTCAACCACTCGGCCACCACGCCTGGAGCGCGAAAGCTCTGCTGACCGATTCTCGGGCGCAAGCCGCCCGGGGAGCGGGCGGTGCCCACCGCCCGAATGGCTAGGAGGCCGTGCCGCTCGAGGTGAGCCCGCCCTTGGACTTGGCGAGCAGCTCACGGACCCGCTCGAGCAACACGTCCGGGGTGAACGGCTTCTGCAGGAAGGGAGTCGAATCGGGCGGGCCGCCGCGGCTGAAGATGTCGTTGGCGGGATAGGCGGAGATGTAGAGGACGGGAATCGACGACCAGCGGCGGGCCAGCTCCCGGCCCAGCTCCAGGCCCCCGAGCTCCGGCATGATGACGTCGGTCACCACCAGGTCCAGATAGGGCGCCGCCAGCTCGGCCAGGTGCAGCGCCTCATTTCCGTGGCGGGCTTCCAGCGTTCGATACCCCTGGTCCCAGAACACCCGCGTCACGATGCCGCGCAGGGCGTCGTCGTCCTCCGCGATCAGGATCGTCGTCGTGCGCTCGCGGCCTGGCGGATTGTCAGTCACAGTCGAATCCTGTAGGAGGACGGGGGCGGTCAGAAGATAGCCCACCCAGGTGCGACCGCTAGGATGGCATCGAGGAGCAACCCGAAGCATACTCATTTCGACACCCGAAAGCCCCGCATCCCCGCTCGCCACGCCCGAAGCCCCCACCCAGCCAGAATGAAATCTTCGCAGCACCAATATCGTATCTGATTAAATAACAATGTGTTGCAGTGTGTACATCAGGTGATTTCTAGATGCTAGAACTCAGTGCCTCTCCGCAGCACCTCGCTCACCTCGCGAGCCACCGAGTCCGCCCGGGCGGCCATGGTGCTGTCGCCGGCCTCTCTCAGCGTCGCCGCCGAGCCACCGTAGACCACCGAATAGAGCTGGAGGATCGAGCCCGAGGGGGGGTCCACCCAGCCGACGGGGCGGTCTCCTGGCAGCCGTTTTCCAGTGATACACGTCCCACAACAGCTTCCTGGTGCGAGGCAGATCCACGTATCCGAGCCCCGGGCTCAGCACGATCGAGTCGCTCGCAGTCACCGGCGTCGGCATCAGCTTTCGGACGAAGCCCTGGGAGACGAGGTAGGGGCTGAGGCCGAACGTCTGGTCGGGATAGCCGCCATCGCTCCAGCTGAAGAAGACCGGGCGACGGCCCATGTTGTCGCGGATGAGGAAGATCGTGGCGAGATCCTGGCGCAGCAGAACGTCCTGGCCGAATTCGAGTCGCAGGCTGTCGAATACGACGCCCCCCTCAGGCGGCACTCGCATCGCCTCGGGGAGGCTGTCGATGGCCTCGATCGGCAGGCTCAGCGCCGGCTGGCTGGGCCGCGGCGGGGTTTGGAGCTCGCGCCAGAGTGCCGCCGCCCCGGCCGGATCGAATTCCGGGGTCACCCGGCGATGGAGCTGACGCAGGTGCCACTCGGTGTTCATCAGCGAGAGATTCGCCAGGGTCACGTCCCGCCGGATACCCTCGACTTCCTGGGCGTACCAGAGGGGAAAGGTGTCGTTGTCGCCGGCCGTGATCAGGATTCCGTAAGGCTCCACCGACTGGAGGATGTCGTGCGCGAAGTCGCGGGCCATGGTCTCGCCCGCCCGGCCGGCCGACGCGCGATTGGCCAGCAGCGGGATCAGCGCCAGGGCGAGCACCCCGCTCGCCGCGGTCCACCGCCCCTTGGGCGTGCCGCGGTCACGCAGGAAATCCACCACGCCCCCCATCATGGCGCCGAGTCCCAGCGCGACGAACACGCCGAATGCCGAGAACGATCCCATGAAGAAGTAGTCCCGCTGGCGGACCTCCCGGGCCAGCGACGGCTGGTCGGGATACTGCGAGAAGCCGTACTTGAAGTTCATATAGAAGACCAGCCCCACCGTCAGCACGCCCAGCAGCGCCGCCGCGGCGAGTCCGGCTCGGCGGTCGGACTTCCACAGGGTCCACAGACCGCTCAGTCCCAGCACGGTGAACAGCGCGGTGGCCACGCCGGCGAAGCGCCCCCACCCGCGGGCGAACTGCCAGTTGTAGTACTGCCAGAAGTTGGCCAGCTGCCCGGTGAAGCTGGCCTGCCGCTCGGTGAGCGCGGGCTTCCCGTATTGCACCCGGTTGAGCACGTCCTGCAGGGCCTGGCTGAAGAGCCCGACCGGCTCGCCCTCGTTGATCGCCGGATACTGGGCCGCGCGAAGGGGGAGCCAGAGATAGTTGAGGGAGATCCCGACCACGACCGCGAGCACCCCGAGGTAGACCAGCGGGTCCTTGGGTGAGCGCCAGAGGGCATAGCCCACCACGCCGAGCGTCAGCACGATCAAGCACCGGTCCGGTGACGCCGTCGCCGGTGAACAGGTCGAGCCACTTTCCGGTCACCGCGAGGAGCAGGGCATAGAACGTCACGATCGCCCATGGCTGCACCGCCACCCGCCAATCGGTCCACAGGACGTAAATGCCGAGCGCCGGGAGCGCGAGAAACCCCATCAGGTGATTGGTGGCCGTCAGCGCCAGCACGTAGGCGATCAGCACCAGCCAGCGGTCGCGGTGCGGGCCCGGCTCGTCGTCGCCCCACCGGACCACCAGCCACATGACCACCGCGATCGAGAGCAACGACACGGTGTAGACCTTCTCGTTCACCACCGACTGGTTCCACACCGTCCAGGAGGTGGCGCCGACCAGCGCGCCCGCCGTCGCGGCCGCGGTTCGGGCCCAGCCGTTGGGCACGATTCCCCGGAGCCAGCGCTCCGCCACCAGGAACCAGAACCCCGCGGCCCCCGCGCTGCGTGACCGCCGCGAAGAGGTTGATCCGCACCGCATAGGACTCGGCCAGCGGGCAGCAGGCCGAACACGTGCGCCAGGATGACGAACAGCGGGTTTCCCGGCGGGTGGGGAATGCCCAGCACCCGGGCGGCCGCGATGTACTCCGAGGCGTCCCAGAACGCGGTGGTCGGAGCCAGCGTCAGCACGTAGATGAGCAGCACGAGCGCGAACGTGACCAGCGCCCAGGCGTAGGGGGGGCGTTCCGGAGAAGTGGCGGTCATGGAGTCGGGGTCAGTGGCGGAACTGTCGGTGGCCGGTCATCACCATGGCCATGCCGTGGCGGTTCGCCGCTTCGATCACTTCGGCGTCGCGGACCGAGCCGCCGGGCTGAATGATCGCGCTCACCCCGGCCGACGGCCGCCTGCTCGACACCGTCGGCGAAGGGAAAGAAGCCGTCGGAAGCGAGCACCGCGCCGGCCGGGTCGTGGCCCAGCGCGCGGGCCTTGTGGACCGCCAGGAAGGCGCTGTCCACCCGGCTGGTCTGGCCGGCGCCGATACCGATCGCCATCTCGTCGCGCGCCAGCAGGATCGCGTTCGACTTCACGGTGGCGACGGCGGCCCAGGCGAACCGGAGATCGTTCCACTCCCGCTCGGTGGGCTGGCGATCGGTGGCGACGCTCCAGTCCTGGTCCGACCCGTCGAACTCGAACTGGTCCTGCACCAGGAAGCCGCCCGCGCACCCGCTTGAAATCGAGCGTGCCGGCGCCGCGGCTCACCGGGAGCTCGACCACCCGGAGCTGCTTCTTGGCGGCGAACACCGCCATCGCCTCGTCGTGGAACGACGGCGCGACGACGACTTCGACGAAGAGGTCGCTCATCGCCTGGGCGGTGGCGCGGTCCACCACGGTGTTGAAGGCGATCACCGAGCCGAAGGCCGAGATCGGATCGGTCGCCCGGGCCTTGCGGAAGGCCTCGGTCGCCGAGGCCGCCACCGCGATGCCGCACGGCGTGGTGTGCTTGACGATGCAGCACGCCGGCCGGTTGGCCCAGCTCGCCACCGCCCACATCGCCGCGTCCAGATCGAGCAGGTTGTTGAAGGACAGCTCCTTGCCCTGGCGCTGGGCGAGGTCCCGCATGCCGCGCGGCTCCTCGGTCACGTAGAGCGCGGCCCGCTGGGCCGGGTTCTCGCCGTAGCGCAGGGTCTGGAGCCGCTCGATGGCGAGACCCAGCCGCTGGGGCAGCGCCCTCCTCCTTCGGCGTCAGATACGCCGCGATCGCGGCGTCGTAGTCGCCGGTGTGGGCGAACACCTTGGCCGCGAACTCCCGGCGAACCGCCGCATCCACCGCGCCCTTGCCGCAGCAGGTCGAGCACCTTGGGATAGTCGGTCGGATCGACCACCGGCAGCACGAATTCGTGGTTCTTGGCCGCGGAGCGGAGCATCGAGGGGCCGCCGATGTCGATGTTCTCCACCGCGTCCTCGAAGGCCACGCCGGGCCGCGAGATGGTCATCTGGAACGGGTAGAGGTTGACCGCCACCAGGTCGATCGGGACGATGCCCCGCTCGGCGATCGCGGTGAGATGCGCGGGCAGGTCGCGGCGCGCGAGCAGCGGCGCCGTGGATCGCCGGGTGCAGCGTCTTGACCCGGCCGTCGAGCAGCTCGGCGAAGCCGGTCACCTCGTCCACCGGGATGACGTCCACGCCCGCGCCGCGGAGCGTGGCCGCCGTGCCGCCGGTCGAGACGATCTCCCATCCGAGCTCGGCACAGACCCTGCGCGAAGGCGACGATCCCGCGCTTGTCGCTGACGGAGATCAGCGCGCGGGGCATGACGGACCGGTCACTGATGAGACTCCACGGGTTCATTGATCGGTACGGGGCGTCCGGCGGCGGCGGCGGCGAGCACGGCGGCGGGCAGCAGGCGGTGCTCGACCTCGAGCACGCGCGCGGCCAACCGCTCGGGGTCGTCCCCGGGGAGCACGGGCACCCGGGCCTGGCCGAGGATGGCCCCGCGATCGTAGACCTCGTCCACCAGGTGGACCGTGGCGCCGCTCTCCCTCGCGCCGCTGGCCAGAACGGCCTCGTGCACCCGGCGGCCGTACATCCCCCGGCCACCGAAGGCGGGCAGCAGCGCGGGATGGACGTTGATGATCCGGCCGCGAAAGCGGGCGATGACCTCGGCGGGCACCAGCCTGAGGTAGCCCGCGAGGACGACGAGATCCACCGCGTGGCGATCCAGCGCCGCGAGCCACTCGGCGGCGTCCGCGGGATCCCGGAGCGCGATGCCGGGGATTCCCGCCCGCGGCCGCGCGCTCCAGCGCCGGCGCGTCCGGCCGGCTGCTCAGCACCAGGACCACCCGCGCCGGCCCATCGGGACCGAGCGCCCGCAGCAACGCCTCGAGATTGCTGCCGCGTCCCGAGACGGCCACGGCCACACGCATTGGCATGGGGGGAGAAGCTAATCGGGGCCGGGGCGGCGGGGCTATTGGAGGATGAATCCCGACCGCCGCCGCGAGATCGCGGACCACCGGGAAACGGCCCGCGGCAGCGGTGGAAAGGTCGTCGGGGCCGGGCCGCTCGATCAGCAGCCCTCGTCCGCGAAGTGCTCCGCCGGCAGCACGTCGCGGAGCCGATCGCCGACCCACCAGCTACTGGGCCAGGTGGAGGCCATGATCCGCGGCGGCGCGCCGGTAGAGCAGCGGCCCCGGCTTCCGGCACTCGCAGGGTCCGGTGAAGTCCGGATGGTGGGGACAGTGGTAGTCGCCGTCCAGCCGCGCCCCGGCCGCCGGCCAGCAGCTCCGCCAGCCGCCGGGCCGTCGCGGCATAGGCCGCCTCGTCCAGCAGCCCGCGCGCGATTCCCGACTGATTCGTCACCACGATCGCGGCAAGCCCCGCCCGGTTGAGCCGGAGGATCGCCTCGGCGGCGCCGGGCAGGAGCCGCACGGCGCCGGGGTCGGCGAGATACGCCGGTATCCTCGATCAGCGTGCCGTCGCGGTCGAGGAAGACCGCGCGCCGGTCGCTCACTCCCGCAGCGCCTCGGCCAGCGCCGCGCCGACGGCCGGGAAGCTCTCATCCGGGAGGGTGCGCGGGTCGAGCAGCACGCGGCCGCCGCCGACCCGGGCCACGATCGCGGGATCGCCCAGCCGGAGCCGGAGGGCCAGACCATCGGGACCGAGCGCGCCGGCGTCGAGCGAGACCAGCGTCGTCGGGAGGGCCGCGCCCGGAAACGAGCCGCCACCGACGGCGGATTCGCCCGGCTCAGGCACCGGCCGCAGAGCTTCCGGACAGGCCGCGGCGAGCCGGGCGGCACGCCGCTCGAGCTCGTCCGGCTCCAGCGTCAGCATGCGCAGCACCGGGATCTCGCGGACCGCCAGCTCGGGCTCGCGGTACAGCGCGAGCGTCGCCTCGAGTCCGGCGAGGGTCATCTTGTCGGCCCGGACCGCCCGGGCCACCGGATGCTCGCGGCAGCGGGCCACCGGTCTCCCGGCGCCCGACGATGCAGCCCGCCTGCGGGCCGCCGAGCAGCTTGTCGCCGCTGAAGAGCACGAGGTCGGCGCCGGCGGCCAGGGCCTCCACCACCCGGGGCTCACCGCGCAGTCCCCACGGCGAGAGATCGGCCAGCAGGCCGCTGCCCACGTCGACCAGGTACGGGCACGCCGGCGTCGCGACAGAGCGCCGCGAGCTCGGCGGGGTCCGGGCGTGGCGACGAATCCACGCTGCTCGAAGTTGGAGCGATGCACGGTGAGCACGGCGGCGACGCCCGGCGTCGAGCGCCTTCCGATAATCGTCGAGGTGGGTGCGGTTGGTGGTACCGACTTCGCGAAGCCGGGCGCCGCTCCGGACCAGGATGTCGGGAATCCGGAAGGACCCGCCGATCTCGATCAGCTCGCCGCGCGAGATGATCACCTCGCGTCCGGCCGCGAGCGCGCCCAGCGCCAGCAGCAGCGCGCCCGCCGCGTTGTTGACCGCCAGCGCGTCCTCGGCCCCGGTCACGGCGCGAAGCGGCTCGCGGCAGTGGTCGCTGCGGCTGCCCCGCGTGCCGGTGTCGAGATCGAGCTCCAGGTTGCTGTATCCCGCCGCGACCGCCGCCATGGCGGCGACCGCCGCGGGCGCGAGCGGCGCGCGGCCGAGGTTGGTGTGCAACACCACCCCGGTGGCGTTGAGCACCGGACGGAGGCTCGACCGGCTGCGATCGGACAGCCGCTCGCGAACGTCGGCCGCCCAGCTCTCCGGAGGACCGGCCCGGCGCGAGCGGGCGGCCGCGAGGGATTCGCGGACGGCGTCCACCACCGCGATGCGCGGCACGGTGAGCAGCAGCTCCCGGATCTCCGGCTCGAGCAGCAGCCGGTCCACCGAGGGCAGCTCGCGGCGGCGGTCGCTCACTGTGGGCTTGGTCGGCGCCGGCTTGGTGGGTCGGGGCTTCGTGGGCTGGGGCTTCGCCGGGGCCGGCTTGGCGGCGGGCTGGGGGAACCGAGTCGGCTCCGGCGCGGGTCGTGTCGGCGCCGGCTCCGAGCGAGTCACCCGGCGTCGCGAGAGTATCGCGACGGCGCGGCGTTCCGGAACAACGAGCGTGCCGACCACGTCGCCTGCGACGCCGGTCACGTTGCGCACGCCGCTGATCTCGACGGTGTAGCGCGCGCCCGGCCGCCAGGGCTGCGCCGGCCGGATCACCAGCTGATCGGTGAGCGGGGGCCTGCTGGTCAGCGGCTCCGCGGTCGGGCGTCCGGCGCGAGGACGGGCACCCGGCGCCGGCGGCTGCCGCGGCGCCGGCGTCGTGTCCGCCCGGCGCGGAGTCCGGCGGGGCTGGACGCTTGGCGTTGAGGCTGTCGTCCACCGGCCGTGGGAGCACCGACGACGATCCGGACCGCGCGTGGAATCGGGAAGCAGCGAGACCCGCACCGCGGACAGCGGGATCCGCCGGCCCGGATCGAGCGACTGGGTGAACTCGACCGTGGCCGACGCGCTGTCGATCGGAGTGACCGTGCGAATCCGGGGCGGGATGGTGTCGTGCACGAAGGCCCACAGCTCCAGCGCGCTGTCGCGTCCGGGCGGTACTCGGAGGCTGTCGAACGCCTCGCGTGGGTCGGCGAGGTGGTTCCGGTTTTCGTCGAGCACCCCGCGGACGACGTACTCGCCCGCCGGCAGCGGCCCGAGGCTGAAGCGACCCGACGAATCGGCCAGACCCCGGTACGGAAGACTGTCGGGCAGCTGGGTCGCGACGACCAGCGCCGACGGCGGCCGGCCGTCCCGAGCTCCAATCCACCACGGTGCCCGTGAACGTCGTCTGGGGGCGCGGCGCGCCGGTGCTGAAGGTGACCAGCGCCGCCACGGTCGGAGCGATTCCTCCGCAGATCGGTGACGCCGGGGAGCAGCTCCACCCGGTAGACCCGGTCCGGCTGCCAGCCCTCGTTGGGCCGGACCGTGATGCGATTGCGCCGCCACCGCACCTGGGGGACGTTCGTGGTGGGCGACAGGATGACGAGCTTCTCGATGTCCCCGCTCCCGGTGCCCTGGTTGGGGGAGGAGCCCTCCGAGATGACCTCGTCGAAGAGGAACTCGACCTCGCCGCGGAAATCCGGGATGCTCGCGAAGGAATCCGGGTTGATACCGACCAGCTGAGGCGGCGCGGCATCGGGCGGCCCGCCCGGTGGCGGCTCCATGCGGGCGCACGCCGAGGAGCAACAGCGACAGCAGAGCGCCGCCGGACCGCCGGAGGGCCGCGCTCACGCCTGGGCCGCCCCGCAGCCGAGCAGCTCCAGCTTCCTGGCGAGCACGTCCCGCTGTTCCCTCCAGGTCGACGCCTTCTCCCGCTCCCGCTGCACCACGTCCGCCGGTGCGCGCGACACGAACTGCTGGTTGCCGAGCTTCTTCTCCTGCGTCTCCACCAGCCGACCCAGCCGCGTCCACCTCCGCGGCGAGCCGGCCGCACTCGCGCTCGACGTCGATCGCGTCGCCCAGGGGGACGAAGACGGCGGTGCCGTCGGAGAGGACGGCGTGCCCGCCGACCCGCTCGCGCGGCTCGCCGAACGTCAGCTCCGACACCTTGGCCAGCCGGGTCACGGTGGCCTGTTCCCGGCGAATGGCCCCGTCGCCCGACTCGGACCGGGTCACCACGGCCCGGACCGGCTGGCCGGGCTGCACGCCGTACTCCGCCCGAATCGCCCGAATCGCTCCGACCACCTCCTGCACCAGGCCGAACTCGCGCAGCGCCTCGGGATCCTCCGCCCGCGGGTCCGACCGAGGCCAGGGCGCGATCGAGATCGACGCGTTCTCCGGCCGGCCCGGGAACCGCCGCCAGAGGGTCTCGGTGATGAACGGCATCACCGGGTGCAGCAGCCGGAGCGGCACGTCGAAGGTCTGCACCGCCACGGCGCGGGCCACGTCGCCGCCGGGGGCGTCGCCGTAGAGGCGCGGCTTGATCTGCTCGATGTACCAGTCGGCCAGGTCGCTCCAGATGAAGCGATACGCCGCGGCGGCGGCCTCGTTGAGGCGGAACCGCTCGTAGGCCTCGGTCGCCTCGCGCACCGTGGCCTCGCACCGCGCGATGATCCAGCGGTCGGCCAGGGCCAGCTCCTCGCGGCGCACGACGCTGGCCGAGCGCCCGCGAGGGGCCGGGTTGGCCCCTCGAGGTTCGAGAGGATGAACCGGCCCGCGTTCCACAGCTTGTTGGCGAAGTTGCGGCCGGGGGCGAACGACGAGTCGAGATCGGCCGGATCGAGGATGAGGTCGGTGCCGACCGACATTCCCGAGACCAGCGAGTAGCGCAGCGCGTCGGCGCCGTAGCGGTCCACCACCTCGAGCGGGTCGATCCCGTTGCCCAGCGACTTGGACATCTTGCGGTGCTGGGTGTCGCGCACCACGCCGTGGAGATAGATGCGGGTGTACGGCGGCTGGCCCATGAACTCCAGGCCGGACATGATCATCCTCGCCACCCAGAAGAAGATGATGTCGGGCGAGGAGACCAGGGTGTGACCCGGGTAGTAGGTGGCGAGGTCGGCGGTTCGCGCCGGCCAGCCCAGGCTGGTGAAGGGCACCAGCCAGGACGAGAACCAGGTGTCGAGCACGTCCTCGTCCTGGCGCACGGCGCCGCCGCACGCGGGGCAGGCGGTCAGGTCGGCGCGGCTCACGCTGACCCGGGCGCAGCCCTCGTCGCTCGCAGTACCACACCGGGATGCGGTGGCCCCACCAGAGCTGCCGGGAGATGGTCCAGTCGCGAATTCCGTCCAGCCAGTGCTCGTAGTCGTCGCCTCGCCGCTCGGGGATGAACCGGATGGTGCCGTCGCGGTAGCGCTCGAGCGCGGGGCGCGCCAGCGGCTCCATGCGCACGAACCACTGCTCCGAGAGCCGCGGCTCGATCACGGTGTCGCAGCGGTAGCAGTGGCCGACGGCGTGGCGGTGGCGTCTCCACCTTCTCCAGCAGGCCCAGCTGCTCCAGCTCGGTCGACGACCGCCGCCGGGCCTCGAAGCGGTCCTGCCCCTGGAATCGCGTCCGGCACCGCCAGGCTCATCCGCGCCTCGGGCGTCATCACGTCCACCGTCGGAAGCTCGTGCCGCCGGCCGATCTCGAAGTCGGTGGGGTCGTGGGCCGGCGTCACCTTGACGGCCCCGGAGCCGAAGGCGGGGTCCACCGCCTCGTCGGCCACGACCGGGATCAGCCGGTCGGTCAGGGGCAGCCGCAGCTCCTTCCCCACGAGCCGGCGGTAGCGCTCGTCGTCCGGATGCACCGCGACGGCGGTGTCGCCCAGCATCGTCTCGGGCCGGGTGGTCGCGACGGTGACGTGGCCGCTCGCCGTCCGCCAGCGGATAGCGGATGTGCCAGATCTTCCCGTCGATCTCCTCCTTCTCCGCCTCCTCGTTGGAGAGGGCCGTGAGACAGCGCGGGCACCAGTTGATGATGTAGTGGCCGCGGTAGACCAGGCCCTTCTCGTACAGGCGACGAACACCTCGCGCACCGCGCGGGAGAGGTCCTCGTCCAGCGTGAAGTAGGTGCGGGACCAGTCGGCCGAGCAGCCGATGGCCTGGAGCTGCTCCAGGATCCGGGCGCCGGTCTGGCGCACGTAGGCCCACACCCGCTCGACGAACGCCTCCCGGCCCAGGTCGAAGCGGGTCAGGCCCTCCTTGGCGAGGAGCCGCTCGACCACGTTCTGCGTCGCGATGCCGGCGTGATCGGTGCCGGGCACCCAGAGCGCGCGGCGGCCGCGCATCCGCTCGAACCGGATGAGGACGTCCTGGACCGTGTTGTTGAGTCCGTGACCGGCGTGGAGCTCCGCCGTGACGTTCGGCGGCGGCATCTGGATGACGTAGGGCTCTCCCGGGGCGCCGCCGCGAGCCCGCTGGACGGCGTCGGGATCGAACAGGCCCCGCTCCCGCCACCAGGCGTAGAGCGGGGCCTCGATCTGGGATGGGTCGTATTGGGGAGCGAGCGGCGCGGTCATGCGCTCTGGTCGGCCGCCCGAGATTGATCCGGCGAGGGCGTGTCGTCCTCCCCCCGCACGAGAATGCTGTTGATGACGCTTTCGATGCCGGGCACCGCGAGCGCGGACCGCCCGGCGGCGGTGCGGACGACTGCGGCTGGGCACCCAGCCCCGCAGCTCCACCGCGCCGCGACTCACCGCCCTGGCCTCGATGGTGAGCCCCGCCAGCCGGGGATCGGCGCGTAACGCCGTCTCCACCGCGCGGACCGACGCGGAAGCCGTGAGCCGGGTCGGGGCGGACTCGCGAAGCCGGCCGGCCACCCGCCGGACACGGCTGCGATTCACGTCACCCACCCACCCGCTCAGCGCGACGGCCGCGAGCAACCCGCTGCCGACGCCGAGCGCCGTCCACCACACTACTTCTCCTCCACTCAGCTCGTCGTCGTGGCGCACGCGAAGTCCTCTTACGGAAGAATTCTCGATGCAGTTAAGTTAACCGCGTCGCGATGGATGCGCAGGGAATCCTCGGTCGCCAAGGGCTGCTCAAAATGAACGAACAACCCGTCCTCCCCGCCCGCGGCCCCGACCGGGGCCGCTGGGCTCTGGTCGCCGTGCTGATCATTCTGGGGATCGTGCTGTACTTCCGGTTCGCCCCCTCGAGCCGGCCCGCGGCCCCGCCCGCCGCCGAGGCGGAGTGAGCGACCGGGTGCGGGTGACGCTGCCCGACGGCAGCGTGCGAGAGATCGCCTCCGGCACCACGGCGCGCGGCGTCGCCGAGAGCATCGGCGCGGGGCTCGCCCGGGCCGCGGTGGCCGCCCGGGTGGACGGCGCGCATCTGGGACCTCGACCGGCCCATCGAGCGCGACGTGTCGCTCGCGATCCTCACCGACCGTGACCCCGAGGCGCTCGAGGTGCTGCGCCATTCGGCCGCCCACGTGCTCGCCACCGCGGTCCGCGAGCTCTTTCCCGGAGCCGGCATCGGCTTCGGCCCGCCGATCGAGGACGGCTTCTACTACGACTTCGAGGTGCCCCGCCCGTTCACTCCCGAGGACCTCGAGCGGATCGAGGCCCGCATGGGCCAGGTGGCGCAGGCGGACTACCCGTTCGTGCGCGAGGTGGTGGACCGGCGAGGCCGCCAACCGGCGGTTCGCCGACGACCCGCTCAAGCTCGAGCGAATCAGCGAGCTGGGCGACGACGAAACGATCACGGTCTACACCGACGGTCCCTTCACCGATCTCTGCCGCGGCCCGCACATCCCGGGCACCGGCCGCCTGAAGCATTTCAAGCTGCTGCACGCCGCCGGCGCCTATTGGCGCGGCGACGAGAAGCGGCAGATGCTGCAGCGGATCTACGGCACCGCCTGGTTCAAGAAGGAAGACCTCGAGGCCTACCTCCACCGCCTGGAGGAGGCCCGGAAGCGCGACCACCGGGTGCTCGGGCGCCAGCTCGACCTCTTCTCCATCTCGGATCTGGTGGGGCCGGGCCTGGTGCTCTGGCATCCCAAGGGCGCCATGATCAAGTGGCTGCTCTCCCGGGCCGTCGAGGACGACAACGTCGCCAGCGGCTATGACCTGGTCTACACGCCCAACGTCACCAAGGAGGAGCTGTTCGAGATCTCGGGGCATCTGCCGCTCTACGCCGCCAACCAGTATCCGCCCATGGCGGCGGGCGCCGGGGAGGCGGAGGACGTACGCTATCGGGTCAAGCCGATGAACTGTCCCATGCACGCGCTCATCTACAAGAGCCAGCAGCGGAGCTACCGGGACCTGCCGATCCGGCTGAGCGAAGTCGCCAACGTGTACCGGAACGAGAAGTCGGGCACGCTCCACGGGCTGCTGCGGGTCCGCGGGCTCAGCATGGACGACGCGCACATCTTCTGCACCATGGATCAGATCGAGGACGAGATCTTCCTCTGTCTCGACCAGGTGGATCGGCTGGTGCGCGTCACCTTCGGGTTCGAGCTGGACTTCGAGGTCTCCACCAGGCCGGAGGAGCGCCTGGGCGGCGACGAGATCTGGGATCGGGCCGAGGCGACGCTCAAGCAGGCGCTCGATCGCAAGCGGATCGGGTACCGGATCGACGAGGGCGGGGGGGCGTTCTACGGCCCCAAGATCGACATCAAGTTCCGCGACGCGATCGGCCGGGTCTGGCAGGGGCCGACCATCCAGCTCGACTTCAACCTGCCGGAGCGGTTCGAGCTGGAGTACACCGGCCCGGACAACCGGCCGCACCGGCCGGTGATGATCCATCGTGCCATCTACGGCACGCTGGAGCGCTTCACCGGCAACCTGATCGAGCATTTCGCCGGCGCCTTTCCCGGTCTGGCTTGCGCCGGAGCAGGTGCGGGTGATCCCGATCTCGGACGCCCAGGCCGCGGCCGCGCGCGCCGTGGCCGGGCGGCTCAAGGCCGCGGGCCTCCGGGTGCACGTGGACGACCGCAGCGAGACGCTCAACTACCGGATCCGCGAGGGCGAGATGCAGAAGGTGCCCTACATGGCGGTCATCGGCCAGCGGGAGGCCGAGAGCGACAGCCTCGCCCTGCGGGTCCGCGGGGCGGGGAAGAAGCAGGAGGTCATGACGGTCGACGCGTTCCTGACCCGTGTCGGCGAGGAAGTCCGGAGCCGCGCCCTGGCGCTGTAGCGCGGACCCGACTCGCCTTTCCACCCCCTCCGACCCCGGCTATCTTGCTCACGATTCGTACCCTGAGGATTACGTGAGCGACGCGACCACACCAGTCATTCTGTCGGCAGTCCGCACCCCGATAGGCCGGTATCTCGGCGGGTCTGTCCGGGTTTTCCGCGCCCCAGCTCGGCGCCATGGTCATCCGCGAAGCGGTGGCCCGGGCCAGGGTGGACGCCGTCGGCGGTCGAGGAAGTGATCATGGGGCAGGTGGTGCAGGGCGGGTCGGGACAGGCCCCGGCGCGCCAGGCCCTGATCCATGCCGGCCTCCCTGCCGCCATTCCCGCCCTCACCATCAACAAGGTCTGCGGCTCCGGCCTGAAGGCCGTGATGCTCGCCGCCCAGGCCATCAAGGCCGGCGACGCGGAATGCATCGTCGCCGGTGGTCAGGAATCGATGTCCGGCGCGCCGCACTACGTGTACGGCATGCGGAGCGGCATCAAGGCCGGCAACCAGACGATGGTGGACGGCATGATCCACGACGGGCTGTGGGATTCCTTCGGCTGCTGCCACATGGGGGAGTACGCGGAGTACACGGCGGAGAAGGCCGGCGTGACGCGCGAGGACCAGGACCGGTTCGCCTACCAGAGCCACCGGAAGGCGGTTCAGGCGGCGGAGGCCGGGAAGTTCAAGGCCGAGATTCTCCCGGTGTCGGTGCCGGGCAAGGGTGGGCCCACCACCGTCGCGGCCGACGAGGCGCCGCGCAAGGACACCAGCGCCGAGTCGCTCGCCCGGCTCAAGCCGGCCTTCCGGAAGGACGGCGGCACGGTGACCGCGGGGAACGCTCCCGGACTCAACGACGGCTCCAGCGCGCTGGTGGTCGCGTCGCTCGCGTTCGCCAAGGCCCACGGCATCGCGCCGCTGGCCCGGGTGACCGGCTATGCCACCGGCGGCGGCGAGCCCCGCGAGATCTTCTTCGCGCCGGTCCAGGCGGTGCGGAGCCTGATGGGTCGCGCCGGCACCACGATCGACGACTACGACCTCATCGAGGCCAACGAGGCCTTCGCGGTCCAGGCGCTCGCCGACGGGCGGGAGCTGGGTTGGGACTGGGACCGGGTGAACGTGCACGGCGGCGCCGTCGCGCTGGGCCATCCGATCGGCGCCAGCGGGGCCCGGGTGCTCACCACTCTCCTGTACGCCTTGCGTGACCGGGGCGGCTCGACCGGACTCGCCACCCTGTGTCTGGGCGGCGGCAACGCCGTGGCGCTCAGCGTGGAGATGCTCTGATGGACTGGGGCCAACGGCTCGACACCCTGGCGCCCGCGGATCGTGCCACGACCGGGCGGCGCGCCTTCGCCGTCGGCGCGGCGGCGCTGGTGGTGGCGGCCTCGGCGCAGGTCTCGGTGCCGGTGCCGCTGAGTCCGGTGCCGATGACGTTGCAGCCGCTCGCCGTGCTCGCCGTCGGCGGCCTGCTCGGCGCGCGGCTGGGCAGCGCCGCGCTGCTGCTCTATCTGGGGCTTGGACTGCTCGGCTTACCGGTCTTCTTCGCGGGTGGCGCAGGAATCGGCCATGTGCTCGGTCCCACCGGCGGGCTACCTCCTCGCCTTTCCGGCGGCCGCGGCGGTCGCCGGGACGGTTCGCCGGGAGCGCCGCCGCGGCTAGGCCCCGTCCTGCTCGGCTGCGCCCTCGCGATGCTGGTGATCCACGCCGGCGGCGCCGCGCAGCTCGCGATCCTCGGCGGCGACCCGGCGTTCGCGCTTCGGGCGGGGTTCGTACCGTTCCTCACCGGCGACCTGCTCAAGGTCGGCATCGCCGCCGCCGTGATTCTGGGACTGGGGCCGAAGCTCCGCACGCTCCTCTGAACGGGCCCCCGATGCCCGACCGGTACTCTCTCCCGAAGGCGATCGGATGGTCGATCGCCTTCGTCGTCCTCACGCTCCTCCTGGCCGGCCTCCTCGCGTTCGGGATCGCGATGCTCATCGCCGGCTCCGTCACCGGCGCGCGTCGCGTGGCTGGAGAGTGCCGGGCCCGGCCCGATCCTGCTCCAGTCGGTGGTGACGCTCGCGGCCACCGGGCTCTTCACCTGGCTGATCGGGATGCGAGCGCTGGGGCTCACGCTGGTCGACCTCCGGTATCGCGGTGGCCCACCGCGGCGCCGGACTCGCCGCCGGCGGCATCGCGGGTGGCCTGGCCGCCGGCGTGGCGCTCGCGATCGCCGCGTTCGCCGGCGGCGCCGAGTGGACACCGGATCAGGGCACCGTGGCTGGACTACCTGCGTGGCCGTGGGCACCACCGTTCTGGTCCTCGCGCCGGCCGCGCTCAGCGAAGAGGCGCTGTTCCGCGGCGTCCCGCTGGTGCTGCTGGCGGGCGCGCTGGGGCGGGGGACGGCGGTGGTGGTGGTGTCGATCGCGTTCGCCCTCGCCCATTTCGTCAATCCCAACGTCACCATGCTGGGAATCGGGAACATCGCGCTCGCGGGGATCTTCCTGGGACTGGCGTTCTACGCTCCTGGGGGTCATGTGGACGGCGTGGGGTGTCGCACCTGGGCTGGAACGCGGTACTCGCCGCGCTGGACACACCGGTGAGCGGCGTTCCATTCCAGATTCCATATCTCGACTACGAGCCGGGCGATCCGGCGTGGCTCACCGGCGGCGCGTTCGGGCCGGAGGGCGGCCTCTCCTGCACCCTCGCGCTCACCATCGCGGTCCTCGTCGCGAGACGATGGGCCGGTGCAAAGGACACCACATGACCCGAGCCGCCGTCATCGGCGCCGGCACCATGGGCAACGGCATCGCCCACGTCTTCGCGCAGCACGGCTGGGAGGTGTCGCTGGTGGACAGCGCGCCCGCCGCGCTGGACCAGGCCAGCGCGACCATTCGCGCAAATCTGGAGCGGCAGGTGAAGAAGGGCACGATTCCCGCCGACGCCCCGGCCCAGATGCTGGCCCGGGTAACGACCGGTACCTCGCTCGAGGCCGCCGCCCCCGCCGACCTGGTGGTGGAGGCGGCGAGCGAGAACCCCGCGGTGAAGTTCTCCCTGTTCGAGCAGCTCGACCGGATCGCGACACCCGGCGCCATCCTCGCGACCAACACCAGCTCCATCTCGATCACCGAGATCGCCGCGCGCACCCGGCGTCCCGACCGGGTGATCGGCATGCACTTCATGAACCCGGTGCCGGTGATGGAGCTGGTCGAGGTCATCCGCGGGCACGCGACCAGCGACGCGACGACCCGGTCGGTGATGGACACGGCCCGGGCGCTCGGCAAGATGCCGGTGGAGGTGCACGACTACCCGGGCTTCGTCTCCAACCGGGTCCTCATGCCGATGATCAACGAGGCGATCTACTGCGTGATGGAGGGCGTCGCCACCCCCGAGGCGATCGACACGGTGATGAAGCTCGGCATGGCGCACCCCATGGGGCCGCTCGCGCTGGCCGACTTCATCGGGCTCGACGTCTGCCTCGCCATCCTCGAGGTGCTGCAGCGCGGGCTGGGCGACGACAAGTACCGTGCCTGCCCGCTGCTGCGCCGGATGGTGGCGGCGGGCGACCTGGGGAAGAAGACGGGACGGGGGTTCTACGACTACAGCGGCGTCAAAGGCGGCAAATAAGTGGACATCTTCGCCTCCATGGAGGAATTCGGCCACGAGCAGCTGGTGCTGTCCCACGACCCGTCGTGCGGGTATTTCGGAATCATCGCGATCCACGATACGACGCTCGGCCCGGCGTTGGGCGGCACCCGGTTCTGGCAATACGCCGACACCGACGAAGCGGTCACCGATGCGTTGCGTCTCGCGCGGGGCATGACCTACAAGGCGGCGGTCGCCGGGATCAACCTCGGCGGTGGCAAGGCGGTCATCGTGGGCGACAACCGGCGGCCGGACCGGGAGGCCCTGTTCCGGGCCCATGGGCGATTCGTGGAGACCCTGAACGGCCGCTACATCACGGCGGAGGACATCGGGACCAGCCCGGCGGACATGGAGTACATCAAGCTGGAGACGGATCACGTCGCCGGGCTCCTCGGCCTCTCGGGGGATCCTTCGCCGGTGACCGCGTACGGCGTGTACGTCGGGATGAAGGCCGCAGCCAAGGTCCGGTGGGGCAGCGATACGCTGGAAGGGCAAGACGGTCGCGGTTCAGGGGGTGGGGAAGGTGGCGTACGCACTCTGCCGCCATCTGCACGCGGAGGGTGTCCGGCTCATTGTGACCGACATCCATCCCGAGAAGGTGAAGCGGGTGGTGGACCAGTTCGGCGCCCACACCGTCGCGCCGGATGCGATCTACGACCAGGCGGCCGACATCTACGCCCCATGCGCCCTGGGCGCCACCGTCAACGACGAGACCATTCCACGACTCAAGGTCCAGGTCATCGCCGGCGCGGCGAACAACCAGCTCGCCGAGGACCGACACGGCGACGAGCTGGAGCGGCGCGGGGTGCTCTACGCGCCGGACTACGTCATCAACGGCGGCGGGGTGATCAACGTCTACGGCGAGCTCAACCGCTGGCCCGCGGAGCGCTCGCTCCGGAAGGCGGGGGAGATCTTCGACACATTGCTGCGTATCTTCGACATCGCCCGGGCCGAGCGAATCCCGACCTATCGGGCCGCCGATCGACTGGCGGAGCAGCGCATCGGCGCGGTGGCGGGGCTGGACCGGATGTGGATGGGGGGACGTCGCTAGGGACCTTCCCCAGCGACAGGAAACCAGCCCTCTCTACCGCCCACGCGAATCCTTATACATTAGGTACTGGATGCCCGAAGTCATTCCCATCGGCGCCGACCACGCCGGGTTCGAGATGAAGCGGCGGCTGGTCGAGGAATTGCGGGCGCTGGGGTATGCGCCGCTCGATCTGGGCACCGACGGCCCCGAATCGACCGACTATCCCGACTATGCCCACCAGGTCGCGTCCCGGGTAGCGCGCCACGATGCCCGCCGTGGCGTGCTGCTCTGCGGCACCGGACTGGGAATGTCGTACGCGGCCAACCGCCATCCGGGGGTTCGTGCCGCGGTCGCCTGGGCTCCCGAGATCGCACGCCTCGCCCGGGAGCACAACGACGCCAACGTGCTCATCCTTCCCGCGCGCTTCCTGAGTGAGGCGGAAGGGGTGGAGATCCTGACGACCTGGCTGCACACCGAATTCGCCGGCGGCCGGCACAGTCGCCGGGTCGCGAAAATCGACCAGGAGCAGGGATGACCTTAGACCACAACGCCGGCCTCAGGGACGCGGATCCCCTGGTCGCGCACCTCATCGACCGGGAGCTGGCACGGCAGCGCCACGGTCTGGAGCTGATCGCCAGCGAGAACTTCGCCAGCCGTGCGGTGATCGACGCGATGGGCACCCCGCTCACCAACAAGTACGCCGAGGGCTATCCCGGCCGCCGCTACTACGGCGGGTGTGAGGTCATCGACGAGGTCGAGCAGCTGGCCATCGACCGGCTCAAGCAGATCTTCGGCGCCGAGCACGCCAACGTCCAGCCGCACTCCGGGGCCCAGGCCAACTTCGCCGCCTTCATGGCGGTGATTCCTCCCGGCGAGAAGATCATGGGGATGTCGCTCCCCCATGGCGGCCACCTGAGTCACGGCGCCAAGGTGAACCACAGCGGCGTGATCTGGAGCGCGGTCCACTACGGCGTAGACCCGTCCACCGGCCGGATCGACCACGACGCTGTTCGCGACCAGGCCCGCCGGGAGCGGCCGCGGCTCATCATCGCTGGCGGCAGCGCGTACGCCCGGATCATCGACTTCGCCGCCTTCCGCTCCATCGCCGACGAGGTCGGCGCCATCTTCCTGGTGGACATGGCCCACTTCGCGGGACTGGTGGCGGGCGGGGTCTATCCCTCGCCGGTGCCCCACGCGCCGATCGTCACCAGCACGACGCACAAGACCCTTCGCGGCCCCCGCGCCGGGCTCATCCTCAGCACCGCCGAGCATCAGAAGGCCATCGACAAGTCGGTCTTCCCCGGCACCCAGGGCGGCCCGCTGGAGCACGTGATCGCGGCCAAGGCGGTGGCGTTCGGCGAAGCCCTCACCGGCGAGTTCAAGGAGTACAGCCGGCGGGTGGTGGAAAACGCGAAGACGCTCGCCGCCGCGCTGATCGACCGTGGCTTCGCCATCGTCTCGGGTGGAACCGACACCCACCTGATGCTGGTGGACCTCCGCCCGAAGAACCTGACCGGGCAAGGCGGCGGAGAAGACCCTCGACCAGGCCGGCATCACGGTCAACAAGAACACGATCCCGGACGATCCGCAGTCGCCCTTCGTGACCAGCGGCATCCGGCTCGGCACGCCTGCCCTCACCACCCGGGGCATGGGGCCGGCCGAAATGAAGCGGGTCGCGGAGCTGATCGATGAGGCGCTGACCCACCCCGACGAAGCCACCCTCACCCGGGTCCGGGGGGAGGTCGGCGAGCTCAGCTCGGCTTTTCCACTGTATCAACCGAAGTCGGCCGCCGGCCGGGTTCGCCGGAGCGCGTGAGTGGCGGCGCTCCCCTTCGCCGAGGCGATCCGGTGAACGATCTGCAATTCGCCGACGACGTGATGGCCCGCATCCGAGCTCGGGGCGGGGCCTACCATGAGCGGGCGTATCTCTTCGTCCTGGCGACGATCGAATATCTCCAATCCCGCCTCCAGGCCCGCCGGCACGTGACCGGCGCGGAGCTGGCCTGGGGCTGCCGCGACTTCGCCCGGGAGCAGTTCGGCCTTCTGGCGCCCCACGTGCTCAGTCATTGGGGAGTCACCCGGACCGAGGATTTCGGCCGCATGGTGTTCACGCTGGTGGATGTGGGGCTGCTGGTCACTCAGCCCGGTGATCACGAGGCCGACTTCGAGGCGGTCTACCAGTTCGCCGACGCGTTCGGCGATGCCTACGAGTGGCAGGGAGTGCGAGGCGCCTGAGCGGGGTGGATCGACAGCGGAGGGGAACATGGAGAAGACCGAGTGGCCGGCGTGCCAGAAGTGCTCGCATGGAACCTTGATCCCCCTTTCGGACTACGGCCGCGAAGGGGCCCCCATCACGTACAAAGCCTGGGTCTGCACCAATCCCGACTGCGGGTTCAATCTCCGGATCGACAACGGAGAGATCTCCTTCGGCCGCGCGATAGGGCAGAGTTACAAGTAAGCCATCGGCGGGACGGCGTGACTCGCTGACGCCGCCGCCCGCTTCGACGGCCCGCCCATGCTTCCCGTCCTCACACCCGACCAGTCGTCCGCCTGGGATCGCAAGGCCGCCGGCGCCGGCATCGAGCAGGCCGCGCTGATGGAATGTGCCGGCCGGGCCGTGCTCGCCGTGCTGGCTCCACGGTTCGCGACCCGGCTCGGCGAAGGCGTGCTGGTCGCGGCTGGACCGGGCCACAACGGGGGCGACGGCTGGGTGGTGGCCCGCGCGCTGCACCGGCTCGACGTGCCGGTGTGGGTCGCATCGCCGGGCGGTTCTGGCGCGGCGCTCCGCGAGCGAATGGCCGCCCTGGCTCGGGCCGAAGGGGTCCGCGAGGTCGCGCCCGATGGTCCCTGGCCGCAGGTGGGGCTCGCGGTCGATGCCCTGCTCGGCACCGGGGCCAGCGGACCGCCACGCCCGCCGGTAGGTGCCTTGCTCGACCGGCTGCTCGACCTGGAGGTCCCGGTCGTCGCGGTGGACGGTCCGACCGGTGTGGACCTCCTGAGCGGCACCGTCCACGGCGCGCCCCGCGCCGACCTCACCGTGACCTTCGGCGGAGTACGCCGCGGCCATCTCCTCGCCCGCGACGAGGTGGGGACCGTCGTCGTGGTGGACATCGGTCATCCGCCGGCCGAGCCCGACTGGCCGGTCGCTGGTGGGCGACCGGGATGCGGCGGAATGGCTGCCGCCGCTCCAGGCCCGCGATCACAAGGGCACCCGCGGCCGCGTGGTGGTGGTCGGCGGAGACGCCGGGATGACGGGCGCGGTGCGCATGGCCGCCCGCGCCGCCTTCGCCGCCGGCGCCGGGCTGGTGCACGCGGTCGCGCCGGCGGAGACAGTCGCGGCGCTGGTGGCGGCCGAGCCCGACCTCCAGACGCTGGCGCAGTCGTTCGATGGAGATCCGAGCCCGGCGCTGGAGGCCCTCCTGACCCGCGCCGACGTCGTCGTCATCGGTCCGGGCCTGGGCCGCGCCCCCGGGAGGCGCGAGCTGGTCGGGGTTCTGGCGCGCTCCGCGGCCGCGGTCGTACTCGACGCCGACGCGCTTGGTGGCGTTTCAAGGAGCCGTCGACGAGCTCGCCGGGCTGGCCGATGGTCGCGCGATGGTGCTCACGCCGCACCCGGGGGAGTTCCGCACGCTGTTTCCCGACCTCGCCGCGCACCGGGAGCTGGATCCGTGGGGGGCCGCCGCTGCCGCCGCCGAGCAAACCGGCGCGGTCGTGCTGCTGAAGGGCGTGCCCACGGTGGTGGCCTCGCGGGGTCGCGCCTGCCTCACCGTCGCGTCGGGAAATCCCGGTCTCGCCACCGGAGGCAGCGGCGACGTCCTGAGCGGCATCATCGGCACCGCGCTGGCCCAGAAGGTGGACCCCGTGTTGGCCGCGGCGTGGGGGGCACAGGCGCTGGGCCGGGGCGCTGACATCGCGGCGCGTCGAGTCTCGGCGCGGAGCCTCCGACCCATGGACGTGATCGCGGCGCTGCCCGACTTGTGGCGGGAATGGGACGGACTGCGCCGCTCGCCACCTCCGCCTCACCCGCCGGCCCTGCTCGAGCTCCTCCGTCCGCAGTCCGTCTGAACCGTCGGAATCACCCATTCATTGAGGTGTACATTCCCCTGATGCGCACCCTTGGCGCGATGGTGATCTCGGTGGCGGCCACGGCGACAGCGGCGGCGCAATCTCCCAGCCGCGACTGGCGGCCGGAGGATCGCACCGTGATCGGCGACTTCAGCCGCATCACCTCGGTGGCCAGCTCGATCGACCGGGTGTACGTGACGTCGCCCACCTCGGTGGTGCTCTGGCAGCCGCAGCTCCACACCTGGGCCGGACCCTTCGAGCCATCCACCCGCGGTGCCCTCTCGGGCGTGTTCGCCGCGCTGATCGACCCGCTCGATCACTCGCTCTGGCTGGCGCGTCCGAACGGCTGGATCCACTACCAGCCGGACCTTCAGATCTGGGACGAGGGCCGGGTGCCCGACGCGGTCGTCACCATCGCCTTCGACGAGAACGACCCGGTGGGCGGTCTCTACATCCGCACCCGGGGCGGATGGCTCGTCCTTCCGCGCGGCGGCATCGTGCCGATGCCCGGACGGCCCCCGGCGCGGCCGATCAGACCCGACCAGCGTGGAGGAAGTGCTTCGGCAGGCCCCGACGCTGCAGACCAACGCCGCGCAGTTCCTCCTCGACTCCCGGATGCGGCCGGTGCGGTTCACGGCGGCCGCGCGCTCGTTCGACAACCAGGGCTGGTATCTCGGCACCTCGGGGCTCGGACTGTTCTATCTGCAGGACGCCACGGCGATTCCCGAGCGCGTGCCGTTCGGATTGCCGTCGCAGTTCGTGGCCGCGGTGATGAGCTGGCCGGGAGGTGTGTGGGTGGCGACCAACCGCACGGCGCAGGCCGATGCCGCCTTCACGTTCGTGGAGTCGGCGCTTCGCGAGTTCCGCACGGTCCGAGGGCTCCGCGCCACGGGCACGCCGTTCACCCGGGTGCTGGAGCTGGCGGGCCAGGACCGGTCGTTGTGGGCCGCGACCGACTTCGGCCTCGTGCGCATGCAGCCCGCCGAGGATCGGATCGAGCTGTTCGACGAAGGCCGCGGCCTGCCGGACAGCCGGGTCTACGCCGTCGCCGGGCGCCAGGGGCGGATCGTCGTCGGCACCGCGCGCGGCCTGGCGCGGATGGACGACTCGCTCAGCCTGACTCGAGTCGCACCGCTGTTCGCCGACGCGGCCTACGCGGTCTTTCCCGCGGGCGACTCCATCTGGGTCGGCACCCCGCGCGGCGTGTTTGTCGCCGTGCCCGGGGACCAGGACCTGGTGCGGCCCGAGGGACTCGCCTCTGCCAGCCTCCAGGTCCCGGTGTTCGGGTTCTCCACGCTGGGCGACACCCTGGTCGCGCTCACTCGCGACCACATGATGTGGCGCGACCCGCGAGCGCCGGCTTGGTCCATCGGCCCCAACCTCTCGGGCCTGCTCGGCCGGCTCCGCCGGTTCGCGCCGGACGGGCCGGGCTTCTGGGTCGCGGGTGAGCGGGGCGTCGGATTCGCCCGCCTCGACGGGGCGCCGGCCCGCACTCTGCGCGAGGGCGATCTCCCCGGGTCCCGCGAACGACCTCGCGGTGGATCGCGACCACCTCTGGGTCGCGACCGAGGACGGACTGGTCCGCTTCCGGCTCGACGCCATCCGTCCGTGAGTCGCGGCTCCTGGTCCGACCGGGGCTCAGCGCTCGGGCCCGGCGCGGAGTTCGATCGCATTCGCCGCATCGCCCGCGCCCTCGGCGACCGGGCCCGCGGCCTGGGCGACGACTGCGCGCTCCTTCCCGATGACGGTGGCGCTCTGGCCGTCTCCACCGACCTGAGCGTCGAGGGGGTGCACTTCCGGCTGGAGTGGATCGAACCGGCCGAGGCCGGATGGCGCGCCGTCGCCGGCGGCGCTGTCGGACCTCGCCGCGGTGGGCGCGCACCCGATCGGCGTGCTCTCCGCCGTTATCGTCCCCGCCGGCGGGCGGGACGAGGATCTCGTGGCGCTCGCCGGCGGCATCGGTGCGGCGGCGGCGGCGGCGGGCGCCGTCGTGGTCGGAGGCGACCTGTCCGCGGGCCCGGGGTGGAGCATGACGCGTCACGGTGATCGGGCGTGCCGAGCGTCCGGTGGCGCGCGCCGGCGCGACGCCGGGCGACGGTCTCTGGGTCACCGGCGCGCTGGGCGGCGCGCGGGCGGCGCTCGAGGCCTGGCGGCGAGGCGAGTCGCCGGCGGCGGACGCCCGGCGGGCCTTCGCCCATCCCGAGCCGAGGATCGCGGCGGGGCGGTGGCTGTCCGCTGCACGGCGCGCGAGCGATGCTCGATCTCAGCGACGGTCTCGCCGGCGACGCCGGCCATCTCGCGGCCGCCTCGGACGTGAAGATCGAGCTCGCCCTCGAGGCGGTGCCGGTGGCCGCCGCCGCGATCGCGGAGGCGAAGCGGCTCGGCGTCCCGGTCCAGCAGTTCGCCGCCGAAGGGGGCGAGGACTACGAGCTGCTGGTGGCGCTGCCCCAGGACTTCGGCGCCGATGCCGCTGCGCGAATTCGAGGCCGCCTGCCGGATCGCGCTCACGCGCGTGGGCACGGTCACGCGCGGGAGCGGGGTGCACGCCGAGCTCGCCGGCCGGCGCGCTGACGCTGCACGGTTACGACCACTTCCGTTGATCCGGGGCCACGGCTAGGTTGCCCCCCGTTCCCATTCCAGAGCGACCATGAGCACCATCATCGAAGTTCACGCCCGCGAGATCCTCGACAGCCGCGGCAATCCGACCGTCGAGGCCGACGTCGTGCTGTCGAGCGGGGCGCAGGGGCGGGCCGCGGTGCCGAGCGGCGCCTCCACCGGCGAGCACGAGGCCGTCGAGCTGCGGGACGGCGACCCCAAGCGCTTCGTCGGCAAGGGCGTCACCGAGGCGGTGCGCAACGTGAACGAGGTGCTCGGCCCGCGGCTCGAGGGCATGGCGGCCACCGACCAGATCGCGGTCGACGCCGAGATGATGGACGCCGACGGCACGCCCAACAAGGGCAAGCTGGGCGCCAACGCGATCCTCAGCGTGTCGCTCGCCGTGGCGCGGGCCGCGGCCCAGGACTGCGGTCTGCCGCTGTATCGCTATCTCGGCGGGCCGATGGCGCGGGTGCTGCCGGTGCCGATGATGAACATCCTCAACGGCGGCGCCCACGCCTCCAACAACGTGGATGCGCAGGAGTTCATGGTCGTGCCGATCGGGGCGGAGACGTTCCCCGAGGGGCTCCGCATCGGGGTCGAGGTGTTCCACGCGCTCAAGAAGGTGCTGGGCAAGATGGGGCTCTCCACCGCGGTGGGCGACGAGGGCGGCTTCGCGCCGATGCTGCCGTCGAACGAGGCGGCGCTCGACGTGGTGATGCAGGCGATCGAGGCCGCGGGCTACGAGCCGGGCCGGGACGTGGCCATCGCGCTCGACGTGGCCGCGTCGGAGCTGTTGCAGGACGGAGAGTACGTCTTCAAGAAGGGCGACAAGAGCCGCCGCTCGGCGCAGGCCATGGTGGACCTCTACGCCGGCTGGGTGGACCGCTATCCCATCGTCTCGATCGAGGACGGGCTGGCGGAGAACGACTGGGCGGGCTGGGCGCATTTCACCGAGCGGCTGCACGACCGGGTGCAGCTGGTGGGCGACGACCTGTTCGTGACCAACGTGGACCGGCTGGGGAAGGGCATCGAGGAGGGCGTGGCCAACGCCGTCCTGGTGAAGGTGAACCAGATCGGGACGCTGACCGAGACGCTCCAGTGCATCGAGCTGGCGAAGGGCAGCGCCTACGGCGTGGTCATCTCCCATCGGTCGGGCGAGACCGAGGACACCTTCATCGCCGACCTCGCGGTGGCGACCGGCGCGGGGCAGATCAAGACGGGCAGCGCGAGCCGCACCGACCGCACCGCCAAGTACAATCAGCTGCTCCGCATCGCGGAGGAGCTGGGCGAGCTGGCCCACTATCCCGGACGGGACCTCTACCCGCTGTGACCCCGGCGCGGTGGGCGGCGGTGGCGGCTCTCGCCTTCGCGCTCTACTTCGCGATTCAGGGGGGCGAGTACGGAACCACGCACCTGCTCGAGCTCCGGGACGACGTGGAGCGGGAGCAGGCGCAGGTCGAGCGGCTTGAAGCTGGTGGTGGACTCGCTCGAGCGCGGCGCGAAGGCCATCCTGACCGATCCGCGGGTGCAGGAGCGGGTGGCGCGCGAGTCCTTCGGGATGATTCGCCGGGGGGAGTATCTCTTTCGGATCGTGCCCGGCGACACCAGCGGTCCGCTTGAGGAGGGGTTGGGGCGGCGTTAGGTTGTCCGCTCTCTGGCAGGGTAGCTCAGGTGGTTAGAGCACGGCACTCATAATGCCGGGGTCGCGGGTTCGAGTCCCGCCCCTGCTATCATCCGAAGCCCAGCTGACCCAACGGGTTGGCTGGGCTTATCTCATGTAGTTTCACCGAGCGCGCGCGGCTGCGCGTGCGCCTGCTCCCTGCGACGCCCCGCACCGCGCCGCATCCTACAGCACCTCTCCCAACACCCGGGTGGCCTGAAACAGCCGGGCCTCGATCGACCCACCGAACCCCAGCAGCAATCCGCTCCGGCGCTCGGGTCCTCCATAGCAGTCGGAGAGCGGCAGCGCCTTCAAGCCGCGAGCGGCCAGGCGCCGCACCACGTCGCGATCGTCGAGCTCCGTGCGGCAGGAGCGCGGCCACGTGGAGCCCCGCGTCGGCGTTGTGGACGGTGAGCAGGTCACCGCAGTGTCGGGCCAGGCCGGTGAGCAGCGCATCGCGGCGGGCCCGGTAGATGCCGCGCATGCGACGAACGTGCCGGGTATGGTGCCCCTCCCGCAGAAACTCCGCGAGCGCCAGCTGGTACAGGGTGGGAGCAGCGAAGGTCGAATGCCTCCCGCGCGTCCACGAATCGCTGCCAGAGCGACGGCGGCGCGACCAGATATCCCACCCGCAGGGCGGGGAAGAGCACGTTGCTGAAGGTGCCGATGTAGACCACCCGCTCGTGCGCATCCATACCCTGCAGCGCGCCGAGCGGGCGGTTCACGTAGCGAAACTCGCTGTCGTAGTCATCCTCCAGCACCCAGGCGTCTCGGCGGGAGGCGTAGTCCAGCAGTGCCAGGCGCCGGGCGGCGGACATCGTGGTCCCAGGGGAAACTGGTGCGACGGAGTGACGTACACCGCGCGCACCCGGCCGCCGCGCTCCGGGAGCGACGTCACGCTCAGGCCTTCCTCGTCCACCGGCACCAGCACCAGCTCGGCGCCGCCCGCGCTGAGCGCGGCCCGCGCCAGGGGGTAGCCCGGCTCCTCCACCGCCACGCGGTCGCCGCGCGCCAGCAGCACCGCGGTGGCCAGGCGGAGCGCCGCCTGGGAACCGGAGACGATGAACACCTGGTCGGCTTCGCATCGGACGGCGCGCGCGGCGCGGAGATGCTCCGCGATCGCCAGGCGCAGCGGGAACAGCCCCGCCGGATCGCCGTAGGCCATCTGGGCATGGGTCAGACCCGTGCGCGTGCCGCGCCACCAGCCTGGCCCAGGCGTCGTGGGGAAACTGGTCCAGCGCGGGCAGGCTGATGCGGAACGGGCTCAGCTCTCCTTCGTTCCGGGCCCGGAGCGACGAGTCGCCCGCGCCGCGCCCGACCCGCGGAGCGACCGGCGGTGCCGGGGACTGCAGGAGGTCGTCGGGAGGCGTCGCGCTGACGAACGTGCCCGACCCGACTCGGCCATCGAGGTAGCCCTCGTGCAGCAGGTGCTCATACGCCGTGAGCACCGGCAGGCGCGACACCCCGAGCTCCAGGGCCAGGGCCCGAGTCGACGGGAGCCGCTGGCCGGCGCGCAGCAGACCGTCGAGGATGGCCCGCCGGAGCCCCTCATAGACCTGGCGGTGGAGCGGCGTGCCGGCGGCGCGGTCGATGGGAAGATGCAAAGTGGTCATGCCAATAACCTGCCGATTGGTGATGGCGACATTACCGGCGTCCCCGACATTGAGTGACGAGCCGACCGCTACTTCATGCACCGGGGGACGGATTCCACTGCCGGGGGGACGAATGGTGAGCATGCCGTTCCTGACCGGCCCTACGCAGGCCAACTTTTCAGATTGGCACTTGGAACGATCCGCCGACACGTCTCCTGCATCACCTCGCCGTCTTTTTCTGAACCGCCCTCTATCGTCGGTCGACCCCGTCTTGTTCGTGATGCTCGTGACTCCACGCCGTGCCGTTTTGAACCGTCGCCTACGGGAGACGGAGCAGGTGGCGCCTCGGCGATGGTTCGTCGAACAACCACCCGTCGATGAAATCCCTGCAGCTCCACTCCAACGGAGGAGAACGCATGCAGCAGAACCTTGTCCGAGTCTTGCGACGCACGGCCGCCGCCCTGGTGGCTCTAGCGCTCTGCGCTCCCGCGTCCGACGCGGCGGCGGCGAAGCCGAAGCCCGGGCGACCCGGGTTCCGGCTTTTCGCCAGTGCGGTCAACGTCTTTCAAGTGAACCGGGTGCAGTGCCGGGTCTTTTCCGACGGGCCGATCTGCGCCACGGGTTCGTCCACGGTCGGCGGCGGCCTCTGGCCGCGCGGCTCGGCGGACCAATACATCTTCGGCTCCGGCGTCAACATCGCGGGCATCATCGAGCCGGGCGACCGGTCGGTCAACGGCTTCGCGGGTGACACCGCGGGCGCCTTCTTCAACAACACCGGCGGCGGCAACAACGGCGAGGAAGTCCGGCCGATCTTCGACTCCAACGACGCGGCCGACGCGGCGGTGTGGCCCGATGCGGCCCGGGTGCCCTGCGCGGTGGGCTCGACCTCGCCCGCCTGCGTGGCGAACGGCCTGGGCGGCGACGCCTCGGGGGACCTGTTCGACCCCGCGCTCCAGGGCAGCATCGCGGCGTCGCAGGGCGACCTCTGGTTCCTGAACTGGGAGGGGAACCCGACCCGCCTCGAGTCCCGCTCGCACCCGATGGGGGTGCTGGTGGAGACCCGGGCGCTGGGCTGGAACTTTCCCCAGGGCAACGAAGACATCATCTACTTCCTGTACACCTTGTATAACGTCACCAGCACCAACGAGGCCGACTACGCCGGAGTGCGGCCGTCGCTGCGGCCCATCCTGCTGGAGCAGGCCCGCACCTTCCAGGCGACCAACACCGCCCGGTTCGGCATCAACCTGCCGGCCGGCGGCTACGCCATCAACGACCTGTTCGCCTCTTTCGTGGCCGACATGGACGTGGCGCAGGCCGACGCCAACTACGCGGCGGTCAACGTGCCGTTCGCGCTGGGCGTCACCTACGAGAACACGTTCAGCGACGGCGCCTCCCTGGGCTGGACCTTCCCGCCGGCGATCTTCGGCTCGGCGCCGTTCTTCCCCGGCGTCGGCTTCATCGGGGTCAAGTACCTCGGCAGCCCGAACGATCCCGACACCGGCGAGCCGGTGGGCCTGACTCTGTTTGGCACCTTCTCGCGCTCGTCGGGCTCGCTGCAGGACCCGACCGACGAGAAGCAGCTGTACCGCTACATCACCGGCGGCCTGCTGCCGACCGACGGCGCCTGCTCGCTGCCGAATCCGCTGCAGAGCAAGATCTGCTTCGTCAACATCAGCAGCCCGGCCGACATGCGGTTCTTCCAGTCCTCGGGGCCGATCAGCCTGCCGCCGGGCGGGTTCGGGACCGTCGTGGTGGCGTACATCTTCGCCGCCCCGGTCGCCTCGGGCGGGTGCCCGGGGGCCAGCTGCGACGTGAAGCCGGCCGCCACCAACGCCGACCTCACCATCCTCGGCGATCCGGCCCGGATGGCGAACGGGGTGAACAAGCTCGACACCATGATGGGGTACGTGGGGCACATCAACGGCCAGCCGCGGGGCACGCCCTCGGAGCCGGACCCGGATCCCAGCGTGGTGACCCAGGACGAGTTCCTCACCGTGCCGGGCTCGCTGCTGCGCAAGGCGCAGACCGCTCAGTCGGTGTTCGACAACAAGTTCCTGCTGCCGTTCGCGCCGGAGCGGCCGGAGTTCTTCCTGGTGCCGGGCAACAACCAGGTGAGCGTGCTGTGGGCCCGCTCGCCGACCGAGGATCCGGCCAATCCCGATCCGTTCTTCGCGGTGGCCAGCGACGTGTCGCAGCCGCTGTACGATCCCAACTTCCGGGCCAACGACGTCGAGGGGTACCGGATCTACCGGGGCCGGACCGACAACCCGGCGGAGTTGCAGCTGCTGGCCCAGTTCGACTACGGGCCGGACCCGGCCAGCGGGCGGGGCATCTTCAACGACTTCCGCGGCATGCTGAACCCCACGGCGCAGTGCGCGCCGGAGCTGGGCGTGTTCATCGCCTGCGATCCGGCGCTGCAGCCGCCGCCGGCGCCGGGCACGCCGTTCACCGGCTCGACCGCGGTGGACCTCACCGGCACGCTCACCCAGATCACGCCGGGCAGCCGGGTGCTGCTGGCCAGCGGCGAGGCCCAGGTCCTGCCGGGCGTGCTGGACACGGCGTTCACCGACCTGGCCCAGGGCCGGGTGGCCCAGGGGGCGAGCTTCACGCTGGCCAACACCGGGGTGCCGTTCGTGTTCATCGACCGGGGCGTCCGGAACAGCCTGCGCTACTTCTATTCGGTCACCGCGTTCGACGTGAACTCGCTGGTGTCGGGGCCCTCGAGCCTGGAGTCGGCCCGGGTGACCAAGGCGACCGTGCCGGTCCCGGCGGTCTCCAACGACAAGAGCGTGGTGTCGCAGGTCCAGGGGGTGTTCGGCCGGGATTCGCTGATCCCGTCCGGGACGATCCCCACGCTGGATCCGGCGCGGGGGACGTTCAGCGGGCCGTTCCCGGCAGCGGACGGAGCGGCGGTGACGCTGGGGGCGCTGGTGGCGGAGATCGCCGGGGCCGAAGGCGCGGCGGCGGCCCGGCTGGACAGCATCGTGCTGGGATCGGCCTACCAGGGCGTGGCGCACCAGTACTGGTTCACCGCGGGCGGGCTGGGGCTGCCCCCGGCCACGAGCACGACCATCACCCTGTCCATCCTGCAGACGCAGGAAGTGGGCGCGACCTCGGCGGCGAGCAGCTTCCAGGCCCAACCGGTCGACGCCAAGAAGGCGACCCGCTTCGGCGGCAACGGGAGCTACGTCCTGCCGGGCGACCTGCAATACAATCTGCCCGGCCCGGATTACCAGACGCTCCCGGGGCGCGGCTGTGTCAACAATCGCCCGGGCTTCGGCACCACCGGGGCCTGTGCCTACAATGGGTCGCGCTGGTTCGCGGGGCCGTCGCCCCAGAACAACGAGACCCAGGACGATCCGATCGCCTGCAACACCGGCAACTTCAGCGGCGTGCCGATGCCCTGCTTCAACAATGCGGGGGCGCTGCCGGGCGTGACGACCATCCATCAGACCCAATGCTATCAGTCGGCCGGCGGCGGCGGCTGCCGGGAGTCGACCGGGATTGCCTCCGCGGTCAAGCGGGCCGCCGACTACAATGTGTACTGGGGTGAAGCCGGGGTGGTGGACTCGGTGATGGACGTGACCCACAATGTCGTGGTGCCGTTCAATGCCTCGGCGAACGCCTCGTGGGGCATTCTGAACCCGGCGACGGCGGCGGCCGGGAGCCCCGACGCCAGTGCGACCCTGACGAACATGGACTTCGCGTGCGTCGAGCCGTTCCGGACCTACGCGGCCGGCGGCTTCGTCTGCCCCGATGGGACCCCGGCCTACGCGCTGAGCACCACGGCGGTGCCGGGGACGGTCGGTTTCTTCAGCGGCGGCGGGTACCCGCCGGCGGTGCCCATCACCAACGGGGTCACCGCGGGGTTTGCAATGTATATCGTGGGCGACATGTTCACCTTCGAGCTGGAGGGCGGGGCCCTGCCGCCTGCCGGCACCGTGTGGGCGCTCCGCGCGTACGTCGGGAGCGATCGTCGGGGGCCAGGGGGCGGGCGGGGATCTCGGGCCGTACCAGTTCAGCAATCCCGAGGGCATCCTGCCGTTTACCGCGGTGGGTGCCGAGCTCCGGTCGGCCTTCTCGATCGAGGGCACGCTGGTGGCGGCGTCGAAGAACGATCTCGAGCAGGTCCACACCGTGCCCGACCCGTACTATGTGCGGAGCGCGTACGAGGCCAGCACGGAGCAGAAGGTGTTGAAGTTCGTCGGGCTGCCCCAGCGGGCCATCATCCGGATCTACTCGGTGAGCGGCGTGCTGGTGCGGATGCTGGAGCACGACGCTACCCGGTACGACCCGACCAGCCGGGCGCAGGGCAGTGAGTTCGACTGGGACCTCCGGAACCGCAACAACCAGGTGGTCGCCAGCGGGGTGTACTTCTATCACGTCGAAGCCGGCGACGCCCGACGGGTGGGCCGCTTCACGGTCGTCAACTTCGCGCAATAGGCTTACGACGGGGCGGGCGATTCTTCGCCCGTCCCAACCTCCGGGAGATACACATCATGAGGAACCTCGCTGCACCTGGATGGCTGTTCGCGTTCGGCCTCCTTACCGCCGTGCCGGCGGCCGCGGTGGCCCAGAACGACACCGGGCAGCCGGTGGGACAGGAAGACAATACCTCGTACGGCACGACCTCGGCCGAGTTCCTGCTGCTGGGCGCGGGGGCCCGGGGCACGGCGCTGGGCGGGTCGTTCGCCGCCATCGCCACCGATATCAGCGCCCTGTACTACAACCCGGCGGGCGCGGCCCTGATCGACAAGGCGGGGCTCACCATCGGGACCTACGACTACGTCGCCGAGACCCGGTATTCCTGGGGCGGGGTGGCCTTCCCCTTCTCGGGCGGGAGCCGGACCATCGGCTTCCAGCTGGGGACGTTCGGGTTCCGCGACCAGCCGGTGTTCACCGAAGACCAGCCCGACGGGACCGGGGCCACCTACTCGGTGAACCAGACCTTCGTGGGCATGACCTTCGCGCAGAACTTCTCCGACCGCTTCAGCGCCGGGCTCACCGCGAAGTACGTGGACGACCGGCTGGGCACGGTGAGCGGCAGCGCCTTCGCGGTGGACTTCGGGACCAACTTCCACGCGACGCTGAACAACCACCCGGTGAAGTTTTCCTTCGTGCTGGCCAACCTGGGGTCCAACCTGACCTACGAGGGCACCGGGCTGCAGGGCAACGTGGACCGGGACCCGCTGCCGGGCGAGGATCCGGTGCCGACCCTGCCGCAGACGGCCAACCTGTTGACCAAGGACTTCCCGCTGCCCACGATGTTTCGGGTAGGGCTGGCCTACGACGTGATCGCGGGGGACAACAACCGGCTGACGGTGCTGGGCGACTTCAACCAGCCCAACAACAACACCCCGGGCTTCGCGTTCGGCAGCGAGTGGATGTCGAACCGGATCGGGGGCTCCAACTTCGGGTTCGCGCTGCGGGGCAGCTACAGCTACACCGGGGCCAACGACCTGGACCCGGTGAGCCTCGACACCGGGCTGAACGACGAGGAGAAGCTGCACGGGCTCGCCTTCGGCGGGGGCCTGCTGTACGGCACCGGCAACGGCGGGTTCAGCCTGGGGCTGGACTACGCCTACAAGTACCTGGGCATCCTCGGTCCGACCAACTTCTTCAGCTTCACGCTGGGGTGGTGAGTCGCCGACCAGGAGAAACCACGCATGGCCCGGGCAATCCGATGCTCGGGCCATACGTGACCCCGGCCAGAGGCTGCGACGTGGCGCCTGACCTGGCCGGGCGGCGCGGGTTGCTGCCGGCAGGCCCTATCGAGTTAGCTTAGAAGGGAGGTACGCACATCATTCGAACCTCGTAGGTGCGGGCGGCGGCACCGGGCAGGAGACGATGGACGGAGCACGTGAAGTTCGGCTGAAGCCGGAATTTGCTCTACAGTATCCGGGCGTCTCGCCCGGATGGCACCCGGCGGCGTTGATCGCCGAACAAGTTGCCGAGCGGATCGTTGCCCAGCGTGGTTACGTCGGCCTCCGGCGGCGAGTGTTGCCTCCGGAGCATTTCGAGTATCGTGGACAGCTGCCCGCTCACATCGAGCCCGGGGGCCGCCGGCGACGCCTCGCCGACCGGATGGGGTAACCGCCGATCGGCCTCCCGCGGTCCCGCCGATCTCCGACGGCGGCACCCGGGCGTCGGTTGGCCCGAGCCAGCTCGCGCATGCCGTGAGCACCATTCCCACCTGACGCGCTCCTCCGGGACGGCTGGTACTGGTCGACCCGCGTGGGGCCGGCGTTCCCCCTTTGACAAGCCCCCAGTCGCATTGCCCGGCTGATCCGTCCTGACAAAGCGGCTGCGCAGGTTCTGGAGGAACCGATGAGCGGAGATCGCGCGTCCCCGGCCTCGAAACGACCGCGAGAGCGGTCACGGTGGGCCTGGAATCTCGTCATGACGGGCGCGGGGGCCCTGGCCGCACTCCTGCTTTGCGAGCTGCTGCTGCGCGCCCTCGGTGTGAGCTACCCGGTGTACGTGTGGACCGATCCGGTGCGAGGTGTGGGGCACATTCCAGGCATGAGGAGCCGGCGGCAGAGCGACGGACGCAGCTGGATCGAGATCAACCGGGACGGGATGAGGGGACCCGACGTCTCGCTGGAACCTCCCGCCGGTACGTTCCGCATCGCCTTGCTCGGCGACTCCTTTATCGAAGCCTTCGAGGTTCCCTTCGAAGAGACGGTGGGCGAAGTCCTCTCACGCCGTCTCTCGGCCTTGCGCGGTGCCCCGGTCGAGGTCTTGAACTTCGGGGTCGGGGGCTATGGCACGACCCAGGAGCTGCTCACGCTGCAGCACTGGGTATGGAAATACTCACCCGATCTGGTTCTGTTGGCCGTGACTACCGGAAACGACATTTCCGACAACTACCGCCCGCTCAAGCGCGTGAACTACGTGCCCTACCATGTCTTCCGCGGTTCCGATCTGGTGCTGGACACCAGCTTCAGGAAAGCGGATGATTATCGCGGGCGGGCGACATGGACCCGGAGGCTGTTGGCCGTGGTCCAGAACTCACGGGTGGCTCAGCTGGTCAATCGCGTCCGCCATACCCGCCGGAAGAGCGAACGCCAACGAGACAATGTCAAAGGCGCGCCCGGGGATGAGCTGGGCCTGCGCGACGAGGTTGAGCTCCCGCCCTCCACGCCGGAATGGCGAGAGGCATGGAGAGTCACCGAAGGAGTGTTTCGCCTGGTGCGCGACGACTGCCGGAGGCATCACACACCCTGCGCGCTCGTTACCCTGACCCGGGGCATCCAGGTCACCCCGGTGCGGGAGAAAAAGGCGAGGTTCCTGGCCCAGCTTGGCGCCAAGGATCTGTACTATCCCGAACGGCGGCTGGCCGCATTCGGGAAGCGGGAGGGTATGCCGGTGCTTAACCTCGCGCCGGTCATGGCGGAGCAGGCCGAGAAACGTCAGATCTATTTTCACGCCTACCGGGACAGCTTGGGCATCGGACACTGGAACCGGGACGGGCATCTCGCGGCCGGGGAACTCATCGCCTCGTGGATCGCCGCGGGCCTGCCCGCCGGTGCGCTCATCGAATCACCACGACCGCCGGTTGCCCGTTGACCTGTGGAGCCGGGTTCGAGGCGCCTTGGCCGCAGGAAATGTGACGGATGACCGCAGGTTCGGCAGGTGGAAAGGTGGAGATGGGGAAAACCTCGAGAGTAGGCCCCGACCGCCGGGCATCGCGGGTGGCGCCGGAGGCCCGCCTACGCCCCGGCTGGCTCGGGTTCTACCCAACCATTCTCCCCGACAAGTGGTATCCCTTGCATACCGCTGATGGAAATCATCCGGTCTACCTGTGGCTGGAGACCTCGCACGGGATCACCCGAGTACAGCGGGGAGACGTGGAGGTTCGGGACGCGCCTTGAGTCCTGGCGGCTCGAGTCACGCCGGCTCGGGATCCGTCGCCTCCGGCGGGCCCAACCGCAACAGGTCTCTCGCCTTGTTCACCGCCTCTTCCGCGCCCGCGAGCGCGAGCATGTCTCCCGGCTTGAGGACCTCTCGACCCACGGGAAGCAGAACGGACTCGCCGGGCCGGACGATCACCAGCACCGTGGCGTCGGTCGTATCGCGGAGGTCGAGCTGGGCGAGCGAACGGCCGGCCGCGTAGTCCTCCGGGTGAATTTCCACCGAGACCGGTTGCCCGAGGCCTGGGATCAGGTCGTAGATGCCCGCCAGGGTGCGGGCGTGTTCCGGTACGGCGGCCAGGACCACGGGTCCGGCGCCGCTGTCGCTGGCGCGGCGCCGGTGTGACATGGGTTCCTCCGGCTGCACGCCGCGTCCCGCCATCTGCCTCGCGAGGGCCGCCACGATCACCTCTGCTCCTGCCATGGTGTGGCCCCGGAGGTTGGTGGCGCTGCGCCAGAAGGCGATCGCGAGCACGACCAGCGCCCCGATAAGGATCACCGTCCCGAGATAGCGGGGCAGGAATGCCTGCGTCAGCGCCAGGAGCGGGACACCCACCATCGCCACCATCACCAGCTGCCAGGTCACCAGAAACGCGCGCCGGGGCGCGGCGCCGAGGTCAACGCCGCGAGCCGGTGCCGGCAGCGCCCGCAGCGCGACGGCCTGACCCAGGGCACCTGCCGTCCGAAACAGCCCGAACGCCAGGGGCGCCGCCACCGCGGCCGCGATGGCCAGCACCGCCACGTGGGCGGTCTCGGCGGCGAGTTCGGTTCGCATTTCCAGGGCCGCGGCGGCAGCGTCGAGCTGGAGCGCGACCGCCAGGCCGGTCGCGCCGAGGAGGACCGCGTCGAGCACCATCAAGCCCGCCAGCCGCCGCTCCCGGGACAGACGGCTCTGATCGCGCGGGCTGCTCCGGAGACTCGCCATCCAGGAACCGTACAGCCCGGCGAACGTCTGGATCGGCCGGGGGAGCTTCCGATCCACCCACGAGGCGAACGGCCCTCCGGCCCGAATCATCCAGGGAGTAGTGAGGGTAGTGATTCCCGAGACCGCGACCGCGACCGGATAGAGGAACTCTCGCGTCGCGCCCGAGGCCAGCCCGATGCCGGCGATGATGAACGAGAACTCCCCGATCTGGGTCATGCTCATTGCGGTCTGCACCGAGGTGCGGGTGCCGTAGCCCGTGAGAAACACCCCGACGGTGACGAAGGCGATCTTGCCGACAATGACGAGCACCGTGAAGGTCACCACGGCGACCCAATACTGGGCGATGAGCCGGGGATCCAGCAGCATGCCGATGGCGACGAAGAAGATCGCCGCGAACATGTCTCGGACCGGCTGCACCAGGTGCTCGATGGCTCGCTCCTCGCCCGACTCGGCCACCAGCGCGCCGGCCAGGAACGCGCCCAGTGCCACCGAGTAGTTGAACGTCAGCGAGAGGTAGGCCACCGCGAAACACACGCCCATCGCGGTGACGATCGTCGTCTCGGGCCGGTTCAGCCGGACCACGGCTCGCATCAGCCGGGGCACCGTGAGCAGCCCGACCACGAGCAGGACCATGAGAAACGCGCCCAGCCGGCTCGCCACGCCGAGGAGCTCACCGGCGGAGATGCCTCCGCTGGCGGAGACGGCGGTGAGGACGGTGAGCAGGAAGATCACGATGAGATCTTCCATGATCAGCACACCGAAGACGATCTGGGTGAATCGCTCCCGTATGCGCTGCTCGGCAAACGCCTTCACGATGATCGTCGTGCTCGAGATCGCGACGATCGCGCCGGCGTATACGCTCTCGATGACCGTCCACCCGAAGAGCCGGGCCACGAGGTAGCCGATCGCCATCATGGCGCTGGTCTCCAGCACGGCGATCACCGCCGAGGTCGCCCCGACGGCCAGCAGCTTCCGCAGGCTGAACTCGAGGCCGAGAGCAAACATGAGCAGGATGACGCCCAGCTCGGAGAGGATCCGAACCATCCCCTCGTCGGCACTGAGGGGGATGGGCACGTGCGGTCCGACGATGATCCCGGCCACGATGTAGCCGAAGACGACCGGCTGCCGCAGCCGCCGGAAGATGATGGTCGCGGCGGCGGCCGTTCCCAACACCAGCGCCAGATTGCGGAGAAACTCCTGCGAATCGCTCATTTGCCAAACATCCGCCGTCCCGCAAGCGTGTCAACGGGTTAACTTTCCCGCGATGGATCTCCTCGACGAATTCCGGGCCCATCTCGCGTCGCTGGCCCTGCCGGGCGGTCGGGCGCTAGTCGCGACCTCCGGCGGCCTCGACTCCGTCGTCCTCCTGGATCTGCTCCATCGTGCCGCGGACCGACGCTTCGAGCTGGTCGTGGCCCACGCCGATCACGGAATTCATCCCGACAGCGCCGCGGTGGCGGAGCGCGTGGCTACCCTGGCCGGGCGCCTGGGGCTGCGCTGCGAGATCGCCCGGCTCGGGCTGGGCGCTGGGGCCGGGGAGACGTCCGCCCGCGCGGCCCGCTACGTCTGGCTCCACGGGCTGCGCGGGCACCTCGACGCGGCGCTCGTCTTCACCGCGCACCATGCCGACGATCAGACCGAGACGGTGCTGATGCGCGCTCTCGAGGGCTCCGGCCCGGGCGGTCTGGCCGGAATGCGCACGGTGAGCGGCTCGCTGGTCCGGCCGCTCCTGCGCTTTCGCCGGGTGGAGCTGGCCCGGTACGCCCGGGAGCGAGGGCTTCCCGTCTGGGTCGATCCCTCCAACAGCGATGCGGCGCACCTGCGATCCTGGATCCGCTGCGATCTGTTGCCGTCGATCCGGAAGAGACTGCCCGAGGTGGACGCGAAGCTGCGACGGTTGGGCTCTCACGCGGCCCGCGAGCGGGAGGCGTGGAGCCATGCGATCGACCTTCTTCCCGGGCTGGATGTGCGGGCCGAGGAGAGAGGAATTTCCGTTGCTGCGGCCCCCCTCGGCGCCTATGATTCAGCCCTGGCCCAAACCGTCGTGATCGCCGTCGCCAGGCGCGGCGGCTTCACCATGGGGTCGGGGCGGGCTGCGAGCGTGCTACGGCTCGCCCGAGCGGGGGCCAGCGGCCGGGAGGTGCCCCTGGGGAGTGGGTGGCAGGCCGAGCTGGCGTTCGACCGGTTGCGGATCGTCAGAGGAGGGGACGCCGCGGTCGCGGGATCGCTGGTTCTCGAGGGCCGGGCAGGGGAACTGCTGTGGGGCGAATGGCGGATCGGATGGCGGCCCGAGGCCGCGCCGGAGCGGCAGGAGCGCGCCGCCCGCACCGCCTGGTTCGGCCCCGGTACGCTGCTGGTCCGATCCTGGGCCCCCGGCGACAAGCTTCGGCCCTTGGCCGGTGCTGGCCGCAGGCCGGTGGTCCGGTGCTTCCAGGACGCGCGAGTGCCGCGGCGGAGTCGCGGAGAGTGGCCGGTCCTCGCCGCGCAGGACCTCGTGGTCTGGATCCCCGGCGTGTGCCGGTCGGATGCCTTGCTACCACCCGCTGGAGCGGAGGCCCTTCGTGTCGATGTTGCGCACGCCTGAGGTGCTGCGCCGGACCGGCGGCAAGCCGGTCAAATCCATTGTGTACGATCAGGCCACCATCGCGGCTCGGGTCGGAGAGCTCGGAGCGGAGATCACCCGGGCCTATCCCCAGGGCGAGCTGCTCATTCTCGGACTGCTCAAGGGCAGCTTTATCTTCCTGAGCGACTTGGTCCGCACCATCGAGCGGCCGATCCAGGTCGATTTCCTGGTGGCGAGCTCGTACGGAGATGGGAAGGTGTCCAGCGGGACGGTCAGGTTGCTCTACGATCCCGAAACCCGCCTGGAGGGCAAACATATCCTCCTGGTCGAGGATATTATTGATACGGGCAAGACGCTGAAGCGCCTGATGGCGTTGCTGGCCGACCGGAAACCCGAAAGCCTGGCCATCTGCGCCCTTCTGGACAAGCAACTGTCGGACGAAGCCCGGCCGGAGCTCAGGTTTGTAGGCTTCCAGGCCCCGCCGGCGTTTCTGGTCGGATATGGACTCGACCACGCCGAGAACTATCGTCATCTCCCGTTCATCGCGGACTTGGAATAAATGGCAGACCGACTCCCATCCCGGCCCCCCCGCACCAACTGGGGCAATCTGAGTAAGAACCTCGCTCTGTGGTTGCTGGTGGGGTTGCTCGCGCTGGCGCTGTTCCAGATGATGAGTCGCCAGCGGAACCCGACCCAGGAGTTCTCCTACACCGAGTTCAGCCGGCAGCTCGATCAAGGGAACGTCGCCCGGGTCGAGGTGTTCGACGGCAAGCGGCTGGAGGGCGACTTCCGCGCTCCGGTGACCCAGGACGGCCGGACCGCCAAGAGCTTCACGGTGTTGCTGCCCGTGGCGAACAGCGAAGTGTTTATCAAGCGGCTGGAGGATGCCGGGGTCCCGATCCTGGCCAAGGAGCCCAAAGGCGGGATCACCGCCATCATCATCGCGGCGCTTCCCTGGATCGTCATCCTGGGTCTCTGGTTCTTCCTGTTGCGCCAGCTCCAGGCGGGCGGCAGTCGGGCCTTCGCCTTCGGGAAGTCCAAAGCCAAGCTCCTCGCGGGCGACACGCCGAAGGTCACCTTCGCCGACGTTGCGGGCGCCGACGAAGCCAAGGTCGAGCTCCAGGAGATCATCGAATTCCTGAAGGACCCCCAGAAGTTCACCCGGCTCGGCGGCCGGCTGCCGAAAGGCGCGCTGCTGGTGGGCCCCCCGGGCACCGGCAAGACCCTCCTGGCCAAGGCCGTGGCCGGTGAGGCCGGCCGTCCCTTCTTCTCGATGTCGGGGTCGGACTTCGTGGAGATGTTCGTGGGCGTGGGCGCCAGCCGGGTCCGCGACCTCTTCGAGCAGGGCAAGTCTCACGCGCCTTGCATCATCTTCATCGACGAGATCGACGCGGTCGGCCGCCATCGCGGCGCCGGCCTGGGTGGGGGCCACGACGAGCGGGAGCAGACCCTCAACCAGCTGCTGGTGGAAATGGACGGGTTCGAGTCGAATGACGGGGTCATTCTGGTCGCGGCCACCAACCGGCCCGACGTGCTCGATCCGGCGCTGCTCCGGCCCGGCCGGTTCGACCGGCAGATCGTGGTGGACGCCCCCGACGTGCGCGGCCGGGAGGGCATCCTGCGGGTGCACACCCGGAAGATTCCGCTGGCGTCGGACGTGCGGCTGGAGACCATCGCCAAGGGCACGCCGGGCATGGCCGGCGCGGACCTCGCGAATCTGGTCAACGAGGCAGCCGTTCTCGCCGCTCGGCGCAACAAGACCCTGGTGGACATGAGCGATTTCGAGGACGCGAAGGACAAGGTGATGCTCGGCGTGGAGCGCCGGAGCCTGGTGCTCACCGAGGACGAGCGCAAGCTCACCGCCTACCACGAGGCCGGCCACGCCATCGTCGCGCTCAAGATTCCGGGCAGCGATCCGGTCCACAAAGTCACCATCGTGCCCCGCGGGCGCGCCCTCGGCCTCACCGCCTCGCTGCCCGAGGTCGATCGCCACAATTACAGCAAGGACTGGCTCATCGGCAGCCTGGCGATGTTCTTCGGCGGGCGGGTGGCCGAGGAGATCATCTTCGGGGCGGACAAGATCACCACCGGGGCGGGGAACGACATCGAGCGCGCCACCGGTCTCGCCCGCCGGATGGTCACCCAGTTCGGAATGAGCGAAGTGATCGGCCCGCTGGCGGTCGGCGACAAGGAGCAGGAAATCTTCCTCGGCCGCGAGTTCGCCCAGCGGCGGGAGATTTCCGAGCGCACGGCCCAGAAGGTGGACGACGAGGTCAAGCGCCTGATCGACGAAGCCTACGCCCGCGCCACGCAGATCATCTCCGAGAACCGCGACCTGCTCGACCGGATCGCGGTGGCGCTGCTCGACCGGGAGACGATCGACCGCGAGGATCTGGACCGCCTGGTCAAAAATCTTCCGCTCCCGCCGAGGACTCCCTCGCCCGACCCGGCCGCGGCGGCCACCCCCCCCGCCGCCAAGCCGGGCGTGACGCCCAGCCGGGCACCGATTCTGGGAGCGCCACCGGCCGAACCCGCCGGCGCGTGAATGTCACGCCGCTGGCGGTCCACTCACCGGGGGCCGTGCGCGGTGCGTTGCGCTCCCACGGGTGGGAGGACGGGCTCGCCCGCGCCTCCGCCGGCGGCATTCATCCCGTCGCCTTCCATCTGACCGGCCTGAGCCAGGGTGCCCTCGAGGCCCTGGTGCGTTTCGGTGGCGGCCTCGGACTCGAGGTGGTCACCGGCGACGACTGGGCCATCGTCGCCGGCAGCCGCTCCCGAATGAGCGCGTTCGCCCGCCCGTGGACCGCGCCCGAGCCGCTGGTGGAGGTCGCCGTGCAGGTAGGGCTCGCGATGCCGGCCGATCCCGGGCTCGGGTGGCGCACCGCCCGTGGAACGCTTCAGCTGGATCAGCCGATCCTGGTCGGTATTCTCAACGTCACCCCGGACAGCTTCAGCGACGGCGGGCGCTTCACCGGCGCCGACCGGGCGCTGGCGCACGCCGACTCGTTGCTGCGGGACGGGGCCATGGTCATCGACGTCGGTGGCGAATCCACCAGGCCGGGCCGAACCGACCTCATCCCCGCCGAGGAGGAGCTGCGACGGGTCGCGCCGGTCGTCGAGGCGCTGGTTCGGGCCCACCCGCAGCTCCCGGTCTCGATCGATACCGTGAAGGCGGCGGTCGCCGAGGCGGCGCTCGACCGGGGCGCCGCCATCGTCAATGACGTCAGCGCGTTTCGGTTCGATGCCTCCATGGGCCGGATTGTCGCCGCCGCCGGCGCCGGGGCGATTCTCATGCATTCCCGGGGTGGCCTGCTCGACATCGCGTCGTACCAGCATGCCGATTACGATGGGGACGTTGTTGGTGGCGTGCTGGTGGAGCTTCGGGAACGGTTGTCCGCTGCCCTCGAGGCGGGAGTCCCGGCGGACGCCATCGTGCTCGACCCGGGCTTCGGGTTCTCCAAAACCGTCGAGCAGAACGTCGCGCTCTTCGACCAGCTCGGCGCGCTCCAGGCGCTCGGCCGCCCACTCCTGGTGGGACCCTCGCGCAAGCGATTCCTCGGCGCGATCACCGGCCTGCCGGTCGACGAACGGGACCGGGCCACGGCGGCCGCGTGCGCCCTGGCCTGGGAGCGCGGCGCCCGGCTGTTCCGGGTGCACGCCGTCGCCGCGGCCCGCGAAGCCCTCGCGCTCGCCCAGGCTCTCGAGAACTCCGCTCCCGCATGATCCGACCCGCGGAGCGCGCGCCGATCGGTGCCGCGGTGGCCACCGCCGCCACGGTGCTGGCGGTCTACCTGCTGACTCTCGCCCCGACGGTGACCTTCTGGGACGCGGGGGAGTTCATCGCCGCCGCGCGGACTCTGGGGATCCCCCATCCGCCGGGTACGCCACTCTTCGTGATGATCGCCCACGTGTGGGGCCTCGCGGTGCCGATCGGAGAGTGGGCGTACCGGACCAATGTGCTCAGCGCGCTTCTCAGCGCTTCCGCGGCCGGCCTCTTCTTCCTGGTGGTGCACCAGTCCCTGCGCGGCGTGGTGGAGGAGTTTCCCGAGAGCACCGCGCGGTGGCTCCGGGTCGGTGGTGCCGCCTCCGCCGCGATGCTGGGCGCGTTCAGCTTCACCAACTGGCAGAACTCCAACGAGACCGAGGTCTACACGGTCGCGACCTTCACCACCGCGGCCATGTCGTGGGCGGCGATGCTCTGGCGGAGCCGGCGGGACACCGAGCGCGGGCCGCGTCTCCTCCTGCTCATCGTCTACCTGGCGGGCATATCGATCGGGAACCACCTGCTCGCGCTGCTGGCGGTGCCGGGCGTCCTGCTCTTTCTGGCGGTCACGCTGCGGGACGAGCCTGCCCCAGACCCGGCTCGCCGCCGTGCCGAATGGGGACAGGTCGCCGTGCTCGCCGGGGTCTGGGCGCTGTTGGTCGGCACGGGGCTCGGGAGCGCGTCGCTCACCGCGGTCGGCGCCGCCTGCTTCCTGGCGGCCGCGCTGTTCGCCGCCACGGGGGGTGCCGGAACATTCGCGTTGACGGCGCTGGCGATCGCCGCGGTGGGGGTGACGCCCTATGCCTTCATTTATCTCCGGTCGGCCCAGGACCCGATCATCAACGAGGCGGCGCCGTCCACGTTCGACGCGCTGCTCGCGGTAATCCGTCGCGCTCAGTATCCCCCGCGGACGCCGCTGGACGACCCCACGGTGCCGCACGGGCCCGACAATCCCGGCCGGACGCTCACGCTGGTGGGGTGGCAGGTCCTCAACTACTTCCAGTATTTCGACTGGCAGTGGGCCCGCTCCCTGACGGAAGTGGCCAGGAAGCCGATCACGATTCTGTTCCTGACGCTGGGCCTGCGAGGACTCTGGGAACAGCGCCGCTCCGACCGAGCGGCCTGGTGGCTCCTGCTCGGCGTGTTCCTGGTGACCGGCCTCGGGCTCGTCGGGTACATGAACTTTCGACCCGGCTTCAGCCTCGCGCTCGAGCAGTGGCCGAATCTGGACGATCACGAGGTCAGGGAGCGCGACTACTTCTTCGTCGTCAGCTTCATCGTCTGGGGTCTCTGGTCGGGGATCGGCGCCGTTGCGTTCGCCGCCGACCTGGCGCGCGAGGCGTGGGGGCGGCGGCTGGCGCCGGCGCTGCTTCTCGCCACGCTGGTGCCCGTAGCGCTCAACTGGACCAAAGCGTCCCGCCGGCACGGCCCGGACGCCCGTCTCGCCGCCGATTTCGCGTACGACCTCCTCAACAGCGCGCCGCCGTACGGCATCCTGTTCACCTACGGCGACAACGACACGTTTCCGCTCTGGTGGGCGCAGGAAGTGGAGGGTATCCGCCAGGACGTGACCGTGGTGTGCCTGGCCCTGGCCAATACCGACTGGTACATGCGGCAGCTGCGGGACCACCCCGCCCGGCAGGCGGATCCGGCCCAGATCCCGTCGCTGTGGCGTGACTCGATTCCACCCCCGCCAGGGTGGCCGCTGCACGGAATGACCGACTCGATGATCGCCACGGCGATGACCGGCTACATGGTGAACGAGACACAGCAGGTGAAGCTGGGCCCTCTGACTCGCACGCTCCAGGAAGGGACCCTGCTGTATCCCAGCGAGATCATGTCGCTGAGCGTGGTCCAGACCAACGTCGGCCGCCGCCCGATCGTATGGTCGGTCACCGCCGGCAACGGCGTCGCCGGGTTGCGCGACTACGTGGTCCAGCGTGGGCTCGGTCGGCAGCTCCAGACCACCGTCCCCGATACCACCGACCCCGACCTCGACCTCCACCGCCTGGCGGGCGCTCCCCTGGACGTGCCCGATACCGAGGTGCTGGTCTACCAGACCTACCGCTACGCGGGCCTGCTGGAGCGTGGAGCGGCCGACCTCGAGCCCACCTCCTCGAGCGCGGCCGCGAGCCTCGCGCTCCCGCTGGTTCAGCTGGTCTATGCCCACCAGGCTCGCGGCGACCGCGAGGGCATGGAGCGGGCGCTGCAGCAGGCCATGAAGCTTTCCCCCAACCCCGCGCTGCGAGACGCCTTGCTGGAGCTTCTGGCTGCGCCGGCCGACTCCAGCCTTCTTCCGGCCCCCGGGGCTCCCCCGGAATAGCCGTCCCGTCCACGCCGCCATCTACAACCGGGCGGCCTATCCACTTAAATTGCAAGGCTATGGTATACCCGGACCTGCCCGGCAGTCTCGCCCGGGTTCGCGAGACGGTGGCCCGGCAGCAGGCGCTCGCGGGGTGGGCGCATCCGGTGAGCATCGTGGCAGTCACCAAGGGTCATGGGCCCGAGGCGGTGCGTGCCGCCGTGGATGCGGGCTTGACCGACGTGGGGGAGAATCGGGTGCAGGAGGCGCTGGAGAAGCAGGAGCACCTCCGGGACATCCAGGTGGTGTGGCATCTAATCGGAACGCTCCAGCGCAACAAGGTCCGGCATGCCGTCGGGCGGTTCACGCTCATCCATTCGGTTGACCGGAACGACCTCGGCGCCGAATTGGACCGCCGCTCGGCTCCCGGGTCCCGCCAGCGGGTGCTGGTGCAGGTGAACTGCTCCGGCGAGCCGCAAAAGGGTGGGGTGGAGCCTCAGGGGCTTCCCGCGCTGCTGGATGGGCTCCGGGCGCTGTCCCGGCTCGAAGTGATCGGACTGATGACCATGAGCGCCCTGACCGACGACGCCGAAGAACAGCGCCGGGCCTTTCGCCAGCTGCGTGAGCTGCGCGATGCCGCGGAGCGGGACGGGCACCGGCTGCCCGAGCTGTCCATGGGCATGTCGGGCGATTACCCGGTCGCGGTGGAGGAGGGTGCCACGATGATACGGCTCGGAACGATTCTCTTCGGGGCGCGCGCGGGATGACCGTGTCGCCGTCACTTCACGATCGGGCCGCGGACGCGGCCGCTATCGTGCGGGCCCGGACCCGGGTGCGCCCGGAGGTCGCGATCGTGCTGGGGACCGGGCTGGGCAGGCCTCGCCCGGGAGATCGAGCTCGAGGCGGAGATTCCATACGCCGACATACCGGGGTTCCCGCTCTCGACGGTGGAAACCCATGCCGGAAAGCTGCTGGCCGGACGCCTGGCCGGTCGTCCCATCGTGGCGATGCAGGGACGGTTCCACCGCTACGAGGGATACGACCTGCAGCAGGTCACCTTTCCCGTGCGCGTGCTGCACGCGCTCGGTGTTCGGACGCTGGTGGTCTCCAACGCCTGCGGCGGCATGAATCCATTGTGGGGGCCCGGCGACCTCGTGCTGCTGAGCGACCACATCAATCTTCTGGGCGATAACCCCCTGACCGGCCCCAACGACGACCGCCTGGGGCCGCGATTCCCGGACATGTCCGCGCCGTACGACGCGGAGCTCAGGGGGCTGGCCCTGGCCGCGGCGCTGGAGCTGGGCATCGTGCTTCGGGAGGGGGTCTATGTCGCGGTGCCCGGCCCCAACCTGGAAACCCGCGCCGAGTACCGGATGCTGCGGTCAATCGGGGCCGACGTAGTGGGAATGTCCACCGTGCCCGAAGTGATCGTCGCGGTGCACCAGGGCATGCGCGTGGTGGGGGTCTCCATCATCACCGATCAGTGCCTCCCGGACGCGCTCGAGCCGGCCGACATCGGACGCATCATCGCGACCGCCGCCCGGGCCGAGCCGCAACTGACCCGGCTGATCACGGCCCTGGTGGAGCGACTCCCCTGATGGCTTTTCCTTCCTTGCCCGAGATCGGCGCGGACGAGCTGGAGCGCCGGCAGATCGCCCTCTGGAAGGAGGAGGATCTCTTTCACCGGACGCTCGAGGCCAACCGCGAGGGGCCCCCGTTCGTTTTCTACGAGGGCCCGCCCACCGCCAACGGACGGCCGGGGATCCACCACGTCTTCGCCCGCACCATCAAGGATCTGGTCTGCCGCTTTCACGCGATGCAGGGGAAATCGGTGACCCGCATCGCCGGATGGGACACCCACGGGCTTCCGGTCGAGATCGAGGTCGAGCGGGACCTGCAGCTCAACGGGAAGAAGGCGATCGAGGCATTCGGGGTGCGGGAGTTCAACGCCCGGGCCCGGCAGAGCGTGTTCAAGTACCAGGAAGAGTGGGAATCGCTCTCCGACCGGATCGCCTACTGGCTGGACTACGAGCACCCGTACGTCACCTGCAGCAACGACTACGTGGAGACGGTCTGGTGGCTGCTGGCCCAGCTTCATCAGCGCGATCTGCTCTACCGCGGGCACCGGGTGCTGCCCTACTGCCCCCGCTGCGGCACGGTGCTCTCCAGTCACGAGCTGGCGCAAGGCTACGAGGACGTCACCACCAACTCGGTCTACGTCACCTTTGCGCTCGAGGACGGCTCCGGCCGGGAGCTCCTGGTGTGGACCACGACGCCCTGGACCCTGGTCTCCAACGTGGCCGTCGCGGTGCATCCCGATCTCGAGTACGGGGAGTACGAGGTGGAGGGCCGCCGGCTGATCCTGGCGACCGCCCGGGCCGGGCTGCCGAGCGGCTCGGAGAAGGGTGCGCCGAGCTTCGCCGAGCGCGGCGCCAGCCGGGTCTTCCCGGGGCGGGAGCTGGTCGGGTTGCGCTACCTCCGGCCGCTCGAGGTGGTGGCGCTGCCCAGCGACCGCGCGGCGCGGATCGTGGTGCCGGGCGAGTTCGTCACCGCGGCCGACGGCACCGGGTTGGTCCACATGGCGCCCGCCTTCGGCGCCGACGACTATCAGGCCGGCGTGGAGCACGGGCTGGCGCTGGCCCGCCCGGTGGGCGCGGATGGCACCTTCGTCGGCACCACGTGGCCGGAGATCGAGGGGCGGCTGGTCACCGACAAGGAAACCAACGATCGCATCATCCAGCGGCTCAAGCGGGACGGACGCTGGCACCTCACCCAGCCGTACAGCCACAGCTATCCCCACTGCTGGCGCTGCTCCAGCCCGCTGATCTACTACGCCCGCGACTCCTGGTTCGTGCGCACCTCGGCGGTCAAGCAGCGGATGCTGGAGATCAACCGCGGGGTGGAGTGGCATCCGCCCGAGGTCGGCGCCGGGCGATTCGGTGAGTGGCTGGAGAACAACGTGGATTGGGCGCTGTCCCGCGACCGCTACTGGGGCACGCCGCTGCCGGTCTGGGTGTGCGACCGCGACGCGAGCCACGTCGAGGTCGTGGGCGGTTACGCCCGACTGGCGGAGCGATCGGGCCGGCCCCTGCCGCCCGACTTCGATCCGCACAAGCCGTTCATCGATGACTTCCGCTGGGCCTGCGACTGCGGCGGCACCATGCGGCGTACGCCGGAGGTGATCGACGCCTGGTTCGACTCCGGAGCGATGCCGTACGCGCAGTGGCACTATCCGTTCGAGCACCAGGACGAGTTCGCCAGCCATTTCCCGGCGGAATTCATCTGCGAGGGGCTGGATCAGACCCGCGGCTGGTTCTACTCCCTGCTCGCCATCGCCGCCGGCGTGTTCGACGGCCCGGCCTACCGGCACGTCATCGTCAACGGCCTGGTCCTCGACGCCGCGGGCCAGAAGATGTCCAAGTCGCGCGGCAACGTCGTGGACCCGTGGGAAATGATCGGGACCTTCGGGGCCGACACCGTGCGGCTGTATCTTCTCGCCTCGAGTCAGGTGTGGCTGCCCAAGCGGTTCGATCCCGAGGCGATCGGGGAGGTCGCGCGCGGCTTCCTGAACCAGCTGCGCAATACGTATAAGTTCTTCGCCGACTACGCCGAGGATTGGTCGCCGGCGGGCGCGCCCGCCCCGGCGGAGCGCCCGCTGGTGGACCGCTGGCTCCTCAGCCGCCTCGACGCCACCATCGAGGCGGTGCATGCCGGGTGGAGCGGCTACGACCCGACCGCGGGCCTGCGCACCCTGATGGGCTTCGTGGAGGAGTTGTCCAACTGGTACGTCCGGGTGAACCGGCCGCGATTCTGGGCGGTGGATGCCGTGGCCGACTGCGCCGCGCTCGCCACCCTGCATGAGGCGCTGGTGGCGGTGAGTCGGATGCTGGCGCCGGCGGCGCCGATCCTCAGTGACTGGCTGCACCGGGCCCTGGTGGGAACTTCGGTCCACCTCGCGCGGTTTCCGCAGTCTTCCGGCCACCGGGACGAGTCGCTGGAGGCCGCCATGGAGGCGGTCCGGCGCCTGGCCTCGCTGGCGCGGGCCGCTCGCGAGGAGCGCGGGCTGCGCGTCCGGCAACCGCTCGCCCGCATGCAGGTCGCGGTGCCCGCCGCGGCGCGGGGGTCGTCGCTCGACCAGCTGCTCGAGCTGCTTCGAGTGGAGGTGAACGTCAAGGCGGTGGACGTGGTCGCGTCGGATGCGGATCTCGTCCGGCTCAGGGCCAGGCCGAACTTCCGCTCCCTCGGCAAGCGCTACGGCAAACGGACACCGGCCGTCGCGGCGGCGGCCGAGGGCCTGGACGCCGAGCAGTTGCGGGCGCTGGAGCAGGGCGAGGCGGCCACGCTGAGTCTGGACGGCGAGCCGGTGACCATCCTGCCCGAAGATGTCGTGGTGGAGCGGGACGTCGCCAGCGATTGGCTGGTGGCGAGCGACGGCCCGTACGTCGCCGCGCTGGATCCCCGGCTCGACGAGACCCTCCGGCTGGAGGGGCTCGCGCGCGAAGTCGTGAACCGGGTGCAGCGACTCCGCAAAGAGGCCGGGTACGTGTACACCGACCGGATCGGCCTCTGGATCTCGGGCGACGGGCCCGTGCTCGAGGCCGTTCGCGGGCACGCGCCGTTCATCCAGGGCGAAACGCTCGCCCGCCGGCTGGAGCTCGGTGCTCGGGCCCCGGCGCCCGACCTGGAGCAGCAGGTGGATATCGACGGACACGACGTGATGGTGGGAGTGCAACGATACCTGGACGGCCCCAATGGGGCCGGTCCGCAACTCAGGGACAGGGAATGAACAAGAAGCAGCTGACACATCTCGAGAAGCGCCTGCTCGAAGAACGGGCGCGGGTGATGAAGGAGCTGGGGTACTACGACGAGTCCTTCAACGCCACTCTGCAGTCATCCGATGGCGACCTGTCCTCCTACTCGTTCCACATGGCGGATCAGGGTACGGACGCCATGGAGCGGGAGAAACAGTTCCTCTTCGCCTCGCAGGAGGGGCGCTACCTCTGGCACGTGAACGAGGCGCTTCGCCGCCTCTACGGCACGCCCGAGAAGTTCGGGCACTGCCACCAGTGCGGCCAGGAGATCAATTTCGAGCGCCTCGACGCGCTCCCCCACGCGCGCCTGTGCATCACCTGCAAGGAGAAAGAGGAAGATGGGAAGCGCCGCTGAGCCTCTGGCCGGCGCGGAGCGCTGGATCTTCTGGGCGGCGGCGGGCGTCGTGGTCGGGCTCGACCTGGTGACCAAAGTCATCGCCGAGGCCACCCTCCTGCGCACACCCGGCATCGCCGTGCTGGGGGACTGGTTCCAGCTGCGCCTGGTCTACAATCAGGGCGCCGCGTTCGGGCTGCATCTCGGCCCCTATTCCCGCTGGATCTTCCTGACTGTCGCGGTCGTGGCCGTCTTCGTCCTGCACCGGATGTCTCGCAGCAGTCCGCTGGGTGATTCGTTCCGCCAGCTGGCCCTGGGCCTGGTCGCGGGCGGCGCCGCGGGCAACCTGATCGACCGCATCCGCAGCGAGCGCGGGGTGGTGGATTTCCTGGATGTGGGGATCGGCGCGCTGCGCTGGCCGACGTTCAACCTGGCCGACATCGCCGTGAGCTGCGGCGCCATCGCCCTGGTGATCTCGATGTGGCGGGAGGACAGCCGACGGGCGGAACCGGAGTCGGCGTCGGCGGCGTGACCGACGGGGGGCCGCTGGAGTTCACCGTCCTCCCGCTCCAGACCGAGCGCCTCGACCGATTTCTTGCCGATCAGCTCGGCCTCTCCCGCACCCAGGCCGCCCGGCTCGTCGCCGAGAAGGCCGTGTCCGTGGACGGCAAGCTCGCCCGGGCCTCGCGAACCCTCACCCGGGGGGAACGGCTCACCGTCCGGTTTCCCGAGCATGAGCCGCCCCGCACCCTCCGCCCCGCCTCCATCCCGCTGGTCGTCGTCTACGAGGACGAGCATCTTGCCATCATCGACAAGCCCGCCGGGCTCGTGGTGCACCCCGCGCCGGGGCACTGGGACGACACCCTGGTCAATGCCCTGGTCGCCCGCGGCACGACGCTGGCCGGCGGGGCGGAGGGCCGCCCCGGCGTGGTGCACCGCCTGGATCGGCACACCTCCGGCCTCATGGTGATCGCCAAGACCGATCTGGCGCATCGCCGCCTGGGGGCGGCGATCGCGGCGCGCCGGGTGCGCCGCATCTACGCGGCGCTCGCCTGGGGCCATCTGAGGACGAGTCCGACCGTCATCGAGGCGCCGATCGCCCGGCATCCGGTCGACCGCAAGCGCATGGCGGTCTCCTCCGCCGGAAGACGCGCCCGCACCGACGCGCACCTGGTCGCCCGATTCGGCATGGTCGATCTCCTGCGGCTGGAGCTGCACTCCGGGCGGACACACCAGATCCGGGTGCACCTGGAGCACATCGGCCACCCCGTCGTCGGTGATCCCGTGTACGGTGGCGGGGGAAGCCGCCGAATCTCGGGAGCCGCTCGCCGCGACGCGGAAGCGCTCGAGCGGGCGACGCCGAGGCAGGCGCTTCACGCGGCCGGTCTGGCATTCCGCCACCCGGCAACCGGTGAGCCGCTGGAATTCCGGGCCGAATGGCCCGCGGATCTGGCCGCGGCGCTGCTCGCGGCAGGGGGGAGGGAAGTTGTTGCTCACCCGAAACCCCTTAGCTATCTTCTTTTCTATAATAGAGATGGCTAATTCGAAGACGCTCCACGCCGTCATCTTTCGGATCGGTGCGCTTATTTGCGCGGCCCCGGCAGGGATCGTGCGGGAGATCCTGCCGCGCCTGCCGGCCACCCGGATCCCGGGTGTCGCTCAAGCAATCGAGGGTCTGGTCAACGTCCGGGGCACGCTGCTCACCGTGCTCGACGGCCACGTACTCCTCAATCAGGAGCGGCGGCCCGATGACGAGGGCGCGATCGTGGTGGTGGAGGTCGGAGGCCGACGGTACGGGCTCGCGGTCGGCCAGGTGCTGGACTTCCTCGAGGTCCCGGCCCACGCGGTGGCCGAGCGAGCGGATCTGCCCGGAGTCGACCCGCGCCTGGTGCGTGCCGTGGGGCTCCGAGACGAGCAGCACTTCATTCTGTTGGACATCGACAGGTTGTTCGAGACGATCGTCGGCGGGTGAGCGGGGCGGCAGAGTCGCGCGGCCTCGTGATGCCATGAGCGCATCCCTCCCCGCCGTCCCGCTGCCCCGCTGCCCGGAGGTCTTGTCGTGAGCCACACCGTCCTCGTCTGCGACGATGCCATCTTCATGCGCACCATGATCACCGACATCCTCACCCAGGCCGGGTTCGAGGTCGTGGGCGAGGCCGAGTCGGGCGTCCAGGCGGTCGACAAGTACCGCCAGCTCAAACCCGATCTCGTGACCATGGACATCGTGATGCCCGACATGGGCGGCATCGAGGCGGTGCGTGAGATCTGCAAGACCGATCCGGACGCGAAGATACTGATGTGCAGCGCGATGGGACAGCAGGCCCTGGTGGTCGAGGCGATCCAGGCGGGAGCCAAGGACTTCGTGGTCAAACCCTTCCAGCCCTCCCGCGTGCTCGAGGCCGTGCAGCGCGTCCTGGGCTGACGGATGGACGTCTCGAAGTACGCCGCGCTGTTCCTGGCCGAGAGCCGGGAGCATCTGAGCGTCTGCAACCAGTTGCTGCTCGAGTGGGAGCGCGAGCCCGCCGCAACCCGGCAGGTCGGCGGGCTCTTCCGCGCCATCCACACCGTCAAGGGGATGGGCGCGACGATGGGCTATGCCGGCGTGGCCGACCTGGCCCACCGGCTGGAAAACCTGCTCGACGCGCTGCGGCAGCGCGTCATCGCTCCGTCGCCCGCGGTGTTCCAGCTGCTTTTCCGGTCGGTGGACGCCCTCTCCGCCCTGGTCGAGGCCGCTGTCGCAGGCTCGGAGGCACCGGCCGATCGGCACCTGGCCGCCGATCTCGAGGCCGTCGCGGCAAGTGCCGGCCCCGCGATGCCGCGGGTGCCCGAGGCCACGCCGACCGCGAGCCATGACGGGCCGGCCGCGGAGGCCCGCCGAGTGCGGGCGGTGCAGGTGGCGCTCCGGCGCGACGCGGTGATGCGGGGCGCCAGGGCCGCGCTGGTCGTCCGGCGGGCCGAGTCACTCGGCGAGGTGAGCGCGCTGCGTCCGTCCCTGGCCCAGTTCGACGATCACGACTTCGACGGCCGGTTCTCGTTCCGGCTGTCCAGCGCGGTGAGCGACGAGCAGGTCACCGTCGCCCTCCGGACCGCCGGGGACGTGGAGGCGGTCGGGTTCGAGGACGATCGGAGCGGCGAGCCGTCGCCCGGACAGGCCCGGCAGATCCGCGTGGAGCTCGGCCGGCTGGACGCGCTGATGAAGCAGGTCGGTGAGCTGGTGGTGGCGAGGAACCGCCTCGCCGTGCTGGCGTCCGGCTCCGCCGAGCCGGCGTTGAGCGAGGTAAGCGGCCACATCGCGCGCCTGGTGTCCGAGATGCAGGCTGAAGTCATCGCGGCGCGGATGACGCCGGTGGGCGAGGTGCTGGAGCGCTTCCCACGGCTGGTCCGCGACCTGGCCCGGGACCTCGACAAACAGATCCGGTTCGATGTCGAGGGCGACGAAATCGAGCTCGATCGATCGATCCTGGACGAGATCGGGCAGCCGCTGCTGCACCTGATCCGAAACGCGGCCGATCACGGGATCGAGACGCCGGCGCAGCGGGTGGCGGTGGGGAAGCCCCCGGAAGGCCGGATCCTGCTTTCCGCCAGCCGGGAGCGGAACAACGTCGCGCTCCGGTTGAGCGACGACGGCCGGGGCGTCGACCGGGAGGCGATCCTGGCGAGGGCTCGGCGCGACGGACTGATCGACGCCGGCGCTGACGCCCTCGGCGACGACCTGCTGCTGCGGGTGCTGGCCCGGCCGGGGTTCAGCACCGCCAACGCGGTGAGCGACGTGTCCGGCCGGGGTGTCGGGGTGGACGTGGTGGTGACGCGGGTGCGGGCCCTGGGCGGGACCATCGAGGTCCGAAGCGAGTCGGGCCGGGGCACCACGTTCACCATCCGGGTGCCACTTACGCTCGCCATCGTGCGCGCCCTGTTGGCGAGCGCCGCCGGCGAGCGGTACGCGGTGCCGCTCGCCTACGTGGCGGAGACGGTCGAGTTCGATCCCCGCTCGGTGACGACGGTGCGGGATCGAGAAGCGCTGCTGGTACGCGACAAGGTGATCCCGACCGTCCATCTGCGCGAGCTGGTCCACAACCAGCCCCGGCCCGCGCCGCCGCGCGCGCCGACGGTCATTCTCGAGATCGGTGACCGCCGCGCGGCGCTGGTGGTGGACAGCCTGTTGGGGCAGCAGGACATCGTGGTCGAGCCGTTCGATGCGCCCCGCGGAATGCCGCCGTACGTGGGTGGCGCGACCATTCTCGCGGACGGGTCACCGGCGCTCATTCTCGACGCCGCGGCGCTGGTGTAGGAGGGGGCATGGAAGACGTGCGGGACCTCAAGTCGCTTCAGCTCGACGCGCTGCGCGAGGTGGCCAACATCGGCGCCGGCCACGCGGCGACCGCGCTGTCGCAGATGACCAACCGCACGATCATGATCGCCGTGCCGGAGGTCAATATCCGCGCGCTCGAGGAGGTGACCGACCTGGTCGGCTCCCCGGACACCGTCATCGCCGCGGTCATGATGCACATGATGGGTGATCTCACCGGCCGCACCCTGGTCCTGTTTCCCGAAGGCTCGGCCCGGACCCTCTGCGATATACTGCTCCGGCGCGAGTCCGGGACGACCCGGGAGTTCGGCACGATGGAGCAGTCGGGCATCAAGGAGGCCGGCAACATCCTCGCCAGCGCCTATCTCAACGCGTTGAGTGATTTCATGGGCATGATGCTGGTGCCGTCGGTGCCGAGCCTGGTGGTGGACCTCAGCGCGGCCGTGCTCACCACCGCCTACCTGAACTTCGGCCACGATCGCGATTTCGTCTTCTGCGTCGACACCTCCTTCCGGGTGGAGGGAACCGAACCCCTGCGCGGACACTTCCTGCTCCTGCCCGACTTGCCGTCGCTTCGGGCGATCTTCGACGCCATCCGCCTGCCCTGATTCGATGCCGGGTCCCGTGCTCTCCGAGCGCGATCTCGCCGTTCTGCGGTCCTTCGCCGGCCGCATCGATCCGTCGGACGCGGGCGCGCACAACAACCTCGGTGTGCTCTACCACCAGAAAGGCCTGGTGGAGGAGTCTATCGCCGAGTTCGTGAAGGCACTCGAGCTCGACCCCAAGATGCAGGTGGCCCAGGACAACCTGGACATCGCCTATCGGGAGAGCGGTCACTACGATCGTCGGATCACCGACCTGCGGGAGCGGGTGCGCCGGCGTCCCGAGGACCGGGACAACCGTTGGGAGCTGGCGCGCGCCTACGCGGCGCTGGGCCGGTTCGTGGAAGCCATCGCCGAATTCGAGACCCTGCTCGCCTGGCACCCCCACGACGTGCCCGCCATGCTCCAGCTGGGCCTGGCCGAGAAGGCGCGCGGCGACCTGGACGCTGCCAGCGCGTGGCTGGAGCGCGCCTGTGCCGCGGATCCGTCCAGCGCGGTGGGCCGCTTCTACAGCGGGGAAATCTTCTACAACCGCGGGCTCAACGACGCCGCCCTCGCGGCGCTCAGCGAGGCGATCGCCCGCAACCCCGACTACGCCGAAGCCCATTACCTCCTCGCGTTCGTCTACGGCGATATGGGCCAGCACGAAGCGGCTCGCGAGGCGACCAGGCGCGCCATTGCGCTCAACCCCACGCTCGCCAAGGCCCAGGCGAACCTCTCGCTGGAGCGCGTCGACGAGGGACGGCGAAACAACGGAGCCGTGGGACCGGGAGACGGAGTCGCCGAGGTCAACGGCACCGGGCGGCCGGCCCCACGGCGTCACGGCGGCCCGGTGCCTCAGCCGGTGGCCGGGGCCGCGCTGGCCCACTTCAACCTCGGCCTCGCGCTGCGGCAGAAAGGCTACCACCCGGAGGCGCTGCGCGAGTACCAGCTGGCCATCGAGGCGGGTGAGGATCGGCGGCTCAACCTCCAGGCGATGGCCGAGGTCCACCTGCTCCGACGGGAGCTGGGCGCCGCGCTGGAGTTGTACGACGGGCTGGTCCGGGACTATCCCGATTCGCCGAAACTGTGGAACGAGCGGGGCGTCTGCCTCCACCAGGCCGGCCGGCGGGCCGAGGCGGTGGTCTCCTACGAGCGAGCGGTCGGCATCGACTCCGCCTATCAACTCGCGTGGAACAACCTTGGCGTCGTCCGCGCCCACGAGGCCAAGCCCGATGCGGCGATGGCGGCGTTCCGCCAGGCCCTGGGCGCCGATCGTCCGCTCCTCGCCGCGCGACTGAATCTGGGCCTGCTCTGGTTCCAGCGCCGGCAGCTCCGGGCCGCGCTGGAGGAGTATCAGCAGGCGCTGGCGGAGGAGCCGGCCAGCGCGGTCGCCTGGAACGGCGTCGGGCTGGTGCTGATGGAGCTCAGACGCTACGAGGACGCGCGCAACGCCTTCGGCCGGGCGGTGGACGCCGATGCCGCGTTCGCCGCGGCGCACTACAACCTCAGCTTCGTGCTGAGCCAGCTCGGCGACTTCGACGGCGCGCTTCGCGAGACCCGGCGCGCCCTGGAGCTCGAGCCGCTGTACGTCCCCCAGAAGTTCTCCCTGACGATCGACCTCCAGTACGAGGATCCGACGATCGCGATCGCCCCGGAGCTCGCCGCCGAGACCGGGGGCGAGGAGCTGGGTGACGAGTTCGAGTTCGACGCGCCACTGCTCGACCGGCTCTTCGAGGAGCTGACCCCCGACGCCCCGCCATCCCACGCCGCGGTGGCGCCGGCCGACGCGCTCGATCTGGCCCGGGACTACATCGGCAAAGGGCTGCTCGATCTCGCCCTGGCGGAAGTGTCCCGTGCCACCGCGCGCGGCGCTCCGGTCGCCGCGGCCGCCGTGCTGCTGGGTGACGTCTTCGCCAAGCGCGGCCTCTACGGCGAGGCCCTGGAGCGGTATCGGGAGGCGCGCGCGGCGACGCCGGACGATCCGGACGCCACGCTGGGCGAAATCCGGGCCTTGCTCGCCCTGGGCTGGGCCTCCGAGGCCGCGCCGCTGGCCGACGAGTTGGCTGCACGGCAGCGCGGCGATGTCGAGGTGCTGGTGGCCCGGACTCGGGTCCGCCTGGCGGTCCACGACGCGCTGGGCGCGCTCGACTGCATCCGGGAGGCCCAATCGCTTGCTCCCGGCCGGCCGGATCTGCTCCATCTCCAGGCCCAGGTCTCCGCCCGATTGGGCGACCGCTCCGCAGCACTCGCGGCCTTCAACGCGGCGCTCCAGCTCGATCCCTCGCTGGTGCGGGTGTGGTACGAGCTCGGCGGGCTGGAAGAGGAGCGCGGCAACTGGACCGCCGCCCGCGCCGCCTACGAGCGCGCGCTCGACCTGCTGCCCACCTACAGCGCGGCCGCGCTCGCCCTCGCCGACCTGCTGGGGCGCCTGGAGTCGCCCCGAGCGGCGATCGCGGTGCTGATCCGGCTGCTGGAGACCGATCCGTACGAACTCGAGGCGCTTGCCGCGCTGGGGCGCGCGCTGCTCGACGATGGCCGGACGGCCCAGGCGCTCGAGGCGCTTGAGCGCGTGCTCCGCTTCGATCCGGAGCACGCGCGGGCGCTGTACCACCTGGGCGCCGCCCTGGCCCGCCAGCGCCGTTTCGACCGGGCGGTGGAGGCGTGGGAGCGGGTGGTGCAGCTCGACCCTTCGGGGCCGTACGCCGCCGAGGCCCGCAGCCGGGCGCGATCCGCCCGCGATCTGCAGCACATCTTCGCAACCTCGGCGGGGTGACCGGTGGCGCTCGAGGGACCCCTCAAGGATCTGCATATCCAGGACGTCTTCCAGCTGCTCGATCTGGGCCGGAAGAGCGGAGTGCTTCGGGTGACCTCCGAGCTCCGGCAGACCGCGGCCACGGTCTGTTTCGATCGCGGCGGCGTCGTCGCCGCCTCGCTCGGGAGCGACCCGCAGCCGATCGGCGCGCGGCTGGTGCGGGTCGGGAAGCTCACCGCCGAGCAGCTGCATCGCGGGCGGGCCCTCCAGAGCGGCGGCGACACCCGGCGGCTGGGCGATGTGCTGGTAAGCCTGGGCGCGATCTCGCGACGGGAGCTCGATCGCCAGCTCAAGGCACAGATCGAGGAGGCGGTGTTCGACCTGCTCGCATGGACCGAGGGCTATTTCCGATTCGAGGAAGGCGCGCCCTGCCAAGCGGCGGTGGACGCCCCGGTGCGCTCACCGACTGAGGCGCTGCTGATGGAGGGAGCCCGCCGGCTGGACGAGTGGTCGCGCATCGGCTCCAAGGTCTCCCATCTGGGGCTGGTTCCCAGACTGCCGGACCAGAACGGGGCCGCCGCGCCGCTCGACCTCATCCCGTTCGAATGGGAAGTGTTGGCCGCGGTCGACGGCCAGCGCGACCTGCGTGCGCTGGCCGAAGTGCTCGGCCGCTCGGAGTTCGAGATCGCCCGGACGGTCTACGGTCTCACCACCGCCGGAGTGGTGGCCCTGGACGATCCCGCGCGCCCCGGCCAGGAGCCGGAGCCGGGGCGGGATCTGGCCCCGCTACTGGTGCCGGCGCGCGAGGCACTGGCACAGGGAGAGTACGACATCGCCGCCGGGGCCCTGGAGGAGCTGCTGCGGCACGATCCGCTCCTGCCCGAGGCGCGGCGCTTGCTCGGCGTCTGCCAGGCGGCGATGGGACAATTCTCGCGGGCCCTGGAGACCTGGCGCGCCTGGAGCCGCCTCGGGCCGCGGACCCCGGGGGAGGAGGCCGAGGCGCAGTCGGTGGAACGGATGCGCCGCGCGGTGGACACCCTCGTGAAGGAGCTGGAGCGACACGGTGAGTGACGACATCCGTACCCTGACCACGCGGCTGGCGGAGGAGCCGACCAGCCTGGCCTTCCTCGAGCTCGCCGAGGCCTTGCGGCGCCGGGGCCAGCTCGAGGCCGCGTGCAAGGTGGCTCGCGGCGGTCTCGGCCGGTATCCGGCCCTGGCCGACGCGCACGACCTCATGGCTCGTATCCTCAGCGATCAAGGCGACCTCGCCGGCGCGTTCGACGCGTGGGCCGATGCGCTCCGGCTCGACCCGATGCGGACCAGCGCGCTCAAGGGGATTGCCTTCCTGTACTTTCGCGCCGGCGATTCAGCGGCGGCCATCGACCACCTCCAGCGCGCCGCCGAGGCCGATCCGGACGACTCCTCTATCGCCCAGGCCTTGGCCCGGGTGCGGCGCGAGTCGCGGGGAATGCCGCACCGCACCGTGCCGGCCCCGGTCGCGGCATCCGACTCCGAGCCGGGCGCGGTCCACCACCCGCGGCCGTTCGAGGCCGGCACGCCGCCGGCCGGCGCCGTCGCGCCCCCGCCCGCCGAGCGGGCCGAATCCGGCTCACCGTTCACGGACCTGGAGGGCGGCCACTCGCTGGTCCTGGTGGACGGGAACGGGCTTCGCCTGGCTGGGAGCCTCCCGGCGCCGGACGGCGACGAGACCGGCGACCGCGTGGCGGCGCAGCTGGCGGGCGTCTCGCGCGAGGCCGGTCGCGCCACCCGACTCCTGGGCCTGGGGACCTGGCAGACGATCACGGTCGAATCGGCGGACGCGCATTTCGTCCTGGTCCGTCCCACCGGCGAGACCGTGCTGCTCGCGGTGCGGGAGCCGTCGCTCCCGATGGCCCGCATCGCGCTGGTGGCCGAGCGCGCGGCCCGCGCCGCGAAACACTGGCTCGAGCGGGTCCAGTGACGAACACCCAGATGCTGCTGGATCGAGTCACCCGGGTGTCCGGTGTGCGCGGGGCGCTGGTCGCCTCCACTGGCGACGGCCTGGTGGTCGCCGAGCAGCTGATGCACGGGGTGGACGGTCGCGCGGCGGCCGCGCTGGCGGGCAGCCTGGTCGGCCGTCTGGTCCGAACCGCCGAAGGGGCCGGCCGCGGGGCGCCCGCATTCCTGCAGCTTCGCGCGGAGGGGGGCTCGATCCTCGCTGCCCCGGGTCCTAACGACCTGGTCCTGATCGCCGTCGTCGGCCCCGATGCCAACATCGGGCTCGCGCGTCTGGAGATGCTCGACGCCGCGAGCCGGCTGGACTGATGCGCGCGCTCGAACCCTGGGTCGAGGCACCGCTGCAGACCTTCCTCGACGAGTCGTCCGCGCGGCTCACCCTGCTCATGACCTCGTCGGGTCAGGTGGTGGCGCAGCACGGCTTCAGTCGCTCGCTCGACGTCATGACCGCCGCCGCGCTGGGGGCGGGGATCGGCGCCTCGACCGAGGAGCTCGCCCGGCTTATGGGCTCCCCGCGGTTCGAAGCGCTGGTGCATCATGGCGCCCGGCAAAGCTGCCTGCTCGCCGGCTTCACCACCCCCCGTGGCCGCTGGCTCGGTCTCGTCGTCTTCGGTCCGGAAACCTCGGTGGGAATCGTGCAGCTCTTCTTCGATCAGATGGTGCAGCAGCTGGCCTCGGCGGCGCCGCGGGAGCCGTCCGCGAGCCCGCCGCTGGCGGAAAATTTCGAGCACGACCTCGACGCCAGCCTCAAAGCCCTCTTCGGGCGGTAGCGATATGTCACTGGTCAATTTCACGGCGCGCGAAATCACCTGCAAGATCGTGTACTACGGGCCAGGGCGGTCCGGCAAGACCACGAACCTGCAGTACGTGTATGGCCGCGTGCCGGAGAGCCGCCGGGGACGGATGGTGTCGCTCGCGACCCAGACCGACCGGACGCTGTTCTTCGACTTCCTGCCGCTGGAGCTCGGCTCGATCTCGGGGTTCGCCACCAAGTTCCAGCTCTACACCGTGCCGGGCCAGAGCTACTACAACGCCACCCGCAAGCTGGTGCTTCAGGGCGCCGACGGGGTCGTGTTCGTGGCCGACAGCCAGGCCCGTCGTTTCGACGACAATTTGGAGAGCCTCCAGAATCTGCAGGACAACCTGCTGGCCCAGGGTGTCGACGTGCGGCAGCTCCCGGTGGTCTTCCAATACAACAAACAGGACCTCCCGCGCGACCTCATCCTGACCCACGATGAAATGGACGACGCGTTGAATTTCCGCTCGGTCCACAGCTTCGGCGGCGATGCCCTGCGGGGCACCGGCGTGTTCGAGACGCTCCGCGGCATCTCCGAACTGGTCCTCAAGCGGCTCGCCGCCGGCGCGGTGGCCGGATGACCGTCACCCTCAATCCGCTCTACCGCTTCGACACCTTCGTCGTGGGGTCGGCGAACCGTCTGGCCGTCACGGCGGCGAAGGCGGTCGCGGAGTCGCCCGGGACGGTGTACAACCCGCTGTTCATTTATGCCCGCCCGGGGCTGGGCAAGACCCACCTGTTGATGGGCCTGGGCCACGCGGCCCGGGCGATCGATCCTAATCTCCAGGTCGAGTACCTCACGCTCGACGAGTTCGTCGAGGCCTTCCACGCCGCCATCGCGGCCGGGCACGGAGAGGCGTATCGGAAGCGGTTTCTCGACGTGGACCTGCTGCTGGTGGACGATGTCCAGTTTCTGACCCACCGCCGCGAGATGCAGGCGGAGCTGCTGCGGCTCACCGACGCCCTCCAGACCACCAACCGCCAGATCGTGCTCACCAGCGACCGGCCCCCGGCCGAGATCGAGGCGCTGGACGAGCGGCTCATCCGGCGGTTCGCCGGCGGGCTCATCATCGACGTGTCGGCGCCGGATTACGAGACCCGGGTGGCCATTCTCCGCCGGAAGGCGGAGGAGCGGCGCGCCTCGTTCGCCCAGGGGGTCCTCGAAGCGATCGCGGGTCTCGAGATCGACAACGTGCGGGAGCTGCTCGGCGCGCTCAATCGTCTGGTGGCGTTTCAGGCGGTGAGCGACCGGCCGATCGACCCTGACCAGGCGAAGGCGATGGTCGGGGGGGCCGCGGGCGCCCCGGCCGACGCGCCGCCGGTTCCGGCCGCCCCGGCCCCCGCCCGCGCGGCTCCGCCGGATGAATTCTCCGACTTCCTCACCGAGATCTCGGCCACGGTGGCGCAGCAGGTGGACGCCTGGCGCACCCAGATCAGCGCCGCAATTCTCCGATGGGAAGGCGAGGGCTACCGGACCGGCCGGCTCCAGGCGCTGCTGGATCAGGACAGCGCTCCCGATCCGGAGCAGGCGCTTCGGGACTTCGAGTGCGACGTGCAGCGGCTTCGGGAGTTGGAAGCGGAGACCGCGGAGTTGGCCGCCGATCTGGTCGGATCGGCAGCGTTTCGTGACCCGGCCGCCCTCCCGGCCGCGGAGCTCCTGCTGGAGCGCGCGCGGGAGGGAGCGGTGGCCCCCGCGGCGCCGTCGCCCCTGTGGCGCATGGACGACTGGGTGGAAGGACACTCGGCGAAGATGGCCCTCGAGGCCGCGCGGAGCGTCACGCTGGAGCCGGGATCGCGCTACAACCCGCTGGTTATCATCGGCGGCGGCGGCTCGGGAAAGACCCACCTCCTGCACGCCATCGGCAACGCGCTGGCCGAGCGGGACCAGCCGACCGTCGCATGCCTGAGCGCGCCGGAGTACACCGGCGAGCTGATCGAAGCGATCGATCATGACGCGGTGGGCATCTGGCGGTCGCGCTACCGCCGGATCTCCGCGTTCCTGCTCGACGACGTGCACCTCATCGCCGACACCGATCGCACCCAGGACGAGCTCTTTCTGCTCTTCAACGTTCTGCTGGAGTCGGGCCGGCAGATGATCTTCACTTCCGTGGTGCCGCTGGCCCAGCTCCGAGGCCTGGAGCCGAGGCTCCGGACCCGCCTCGAGGGCGGCCTGGTGGTGGAGCTGGCGGCACCCGACCGGGAGGTCCGCGAGCGCATCGTCGCCCGCGAGCTCGAAACCAGGACCGGCGCCGCCGAGCCGACACTGGTGGATCACCTGGCGGCCCGGCCGGTGGATTCCGTGCGCCTGCTCGTCGCGCAGGTGCAACGGGTGCTCAATGCCGCGGAGGCCAGGAGCGCAGCCCCTTCGGTGGGGCTGGCGCGTGAGGTGCTGGACGGCGTGGCCCCCGGTCCCCCGGCCGAGGCCGCCGGCGGGCGGGCACGCCGGCCGTCGGGCCAGCGATCGAGCGGGATCGTCGCGCCGACCGCCGGCGGCGCCCGCAGCCGCGAAAAGATGGTGTGGGAATGGCCGGAGCTGGGCGACCGCGTGCTGGAGGACTGGCGCTGATGGCGATCAAGGGAAGCCTCAAGGAGGCCAGCCTCCCCGACGTCATTCAACTGCTCTTCCTCGGGCGGCGGACGGGATGCCTGGCACTCGCGGACCGGCACAACTTCGGAACCATCCACTTCGACGAGGGCCAGATCGTCTACGCCGCGATCGTCAATCGGCGGGACCGCCTGGGCGACATCCTGCTGCGGAGCGGCCGCATCACCGCCCACCAGCTTGGCGAGGCGGTCGAACGGCAGGGGGGCGACCGCGAGCGCAAGCTGGGGGAGATTCTGGTCCAGCTCGGCTACCTCTCGCGCGAGGAGCTGCATCGATACATCCGGGTCCAGATCGAGGAGGCGGTGTACTACCTGTTCACCTGGACCTCGGGAACCTTCAACTTCGAGGCCGGTGTGCGGCCGGAGCGCGAGGATTTCCTGGTCCGCATCAATCCGGAATATCTGCTGCTGGAGGGCGCCCGGCGGGTGGACGAATGGAGCCTCATCGAGAAGAAGATCCCGTCGTTCGACCTGATCTTCGCCGTGGACAGCACCCACATCGGCGAGTCGGCCCCGACGCTGTCGGAGGAGCAGCGCCGGTTGGTCCCCCTGTTGGATGGCTCCCGCGACGTGGCCCGGGTCGCCGAGGAAAGCGGCCTGGTCGAGTTCGAGGTGGGCAAGGCGCTGTTCGGCCTCATCACCGCCGGGTTCGCGCACCGGGTGGGCACCTCCGCGGCCAGCACGCCGCCGGTCACCGACAGCAGGGTGGACGAGCACCGCAATCTCGGCATCGCCTTCTACAAGGCGGCGATGCTGGATGAAGCGTTACGGGAGTTTCGCCGGGTGGCCGACCTCCGTCCCGCGGACAGCAGCGCCCCGTTTTTCCTCGGCCTGATCGCCTTGAAGCAGGCCCGCTGGGAGGACGCGGTCACCGCCTTTCGGCAGGCAGTCGAGAAGGGCGGGCCGCGTGCACCGGCACTCCACAACCTGGGTCTGGCCCTCGAGCGGTTGGGCCGGCTGGACGACGCCGACACCGCATACGGCGATGCCGCCGGCCGGGCCCGCGACGACGCGCGAGTGATGCTCGGCTGGGGTGTCAACGCGCTGCGGCGGGGCGAGTATCAGGTGGCGCAGGGACGGCTGGCCCGGGCCCGGGAGCTGGCCGGCGCGAAGCCCCCGCCGCCCCTCTGGTACTGGGCGGCCACCCTGGCGAGCGCCGGCCTCGACGATCCCGAGGGGGCCCTCAAGGCGGCCGAGGAGGGAGCGGCGGCCTATCCGGGCAGCGCCGTGCTGCAGAACAACCTCGCGGTGCTGCGCGAGCTCGCGGGGGACGTCGTGGGGGCGGAGTCCATGCTGCGCGCCGCGCTGGCCGAGGACCCGTCGCTGCCCCAGATCTCCAAGAACCTCGCCGACATCCTGTATCGGAACGGGCGGTTCGACGAGGCGCGGGAGGCCTACGACCGGGCCGCGAAGCTGGCGCCCGACCTGGGTGACGACCTCTACTTCAAGCTCGGCAACATCGCCTACAAGCGCCGGGACCACGAGCGCGCGCGCGCGAGCTGGCGCCGCGCGACCGAGCTGAATCCCGGTCACGAGCTGGCCCGGGCCAACCTCGACATGCTGGACCTCAAACAGTGACCCACGCCGACGATCCCGGCTTCGCCGCGCTGGCCCGCAAGATCTCCAAGGGCGCCGGACTCCCGGTCGAGGCGTATAAGGACAAGTGCGTGCGGCGGAGGATCGCGGTGCGCATGCGGGCCTGCGGTGTGCATTCGTACGCCGATTACCAGGCGATTCTCGACCGAATCCCCCTCGGAGTACGAGCGGCTGCGTGACGCCCTGACCATCAACGTGACCCGATTCTACCGGAACGCGGACACGTGGAACCTCCTGCGCCGGGATCTGGTGCCGCGCCTCTGCGCGCCCGGAGCGGGTCGAGATCCGGATCTGGAGCGCCGGCTGCTCCTCCGGCGAGGAGGCCTACACCATCGCCATTCTCGCCGCGGAGCACCTCGACCAGGCCGGGCGCTCCGGCGAGCTGGGCCGGCTGGTGGTGGACGCGACGGATGTCGACCGGCAGAGCCTGGATCGGGCCAGGGCCGCGCGCTATCGCCGCGAGAACCTGATGGAGATGCCGCCCGAGTTGGTCGATCGCTACCTGACCCCGGTCGAGACGGAGCTCCAGGTCGTGCCCCGGGTCCGCGCCCGGGTGTTCGTGCACCGGGTGGATCTCAGCGCCGGGCAACCCCCGAGCCGTGACTATCACATGGTCGTATGCCGGAACGTGCTGATCTACTTCGACCGGCCCATGCAGGAGCGTCTGTTCCAAGTGTTTACCGACAGCTTGGCGCCGGGCGGCTATCTGGTGCTGGGAAAGGTGGAGACGCTGCTCGGGAGCGTACGCGACCGGTTGCTTCTCGTGGATCCGCGCGAGCGGGTCTACCGGCGGCCCGCATGAGCCGGCGTGAGATCGTCGTCCGGGTCGCGGATCTCCAGGTCGGCGGGTCGGGGGATCTCCTCGTGACCATCGGTCTGGGCAGCTGCATCGCGATCGCGCTGCACGATTCGGTGGCCTGCGTGGGTGGTCTGGCGCACGTCCTGCTCCCGTCGCCCGCGCTGACCAAGCAGGACGGCAACCCGGCCAAGTCGCCGCACACCGCGGTGCCGCGGCTGCTGGAGCTGATGTCCGCGCTCGGCGCCAGCCCCCGGCGCGTCACCGCCCGGCTCGCCGGAGGAGCGAGCATGTTCGCCGCCCTGGCGCCGCCCGGGCACGATCCAGATGGGCGAGCGCAACGTGGTCGCGTCCCGGCAGGTGCTGCACGCCCACGGTATCCCCCTGGTCGGCGAATCGGTGGGGGGTGACTTCGGGCGGACAGTCCGGCTCGACGTGTCGGAGGGAAGCCTGGAGGTCAGCTCGGTGGCGCATGGTATCCATACGATCTGACGGGCCACACGATCCGACATGGCCACCGTCCTGGTGGTGGACGACAGTCCGTTCTTTCGCCGCCTGCTCACGCGACGTGGTCGACGGCACCGGGGAATTCTCCGTGGTGGCGACGGCGCGGAACGGCATGGACGCGCTGCGGAAGGTCCACACCCACACGCCGGACGTCGTGCTGATGGATCTGGAGATGCCCGAGCTCGACGGTCTGGGCGCCATCGGCTACATCATGTCGGAGTCGCCCCGGCCGATCGTGGTGGTGAGCGCCTACGCGGGCCCAGGGACCGCCGCCGCGATCCGGGCCCTCGAGCTCGGCGCGGTCGATCTCGTGGCCAAGGAGGAGGAGCGCACCGAGGAGGCGTCCCTGCGGCTGGCGGCACGACTGCTGGTGGCGCTTCGCGCCGCGCGCTCCGCCGACATCCATCGGATGCCGGTGCTCGCCCGGCCCTCCCGCGCGGCGCCCCCGCCGGCGCTCTTCGCCTTGCCGGGCCGGGCCCGCTCGTGCGTGGCCATCGCGGCGTCCACCGGCGGTCCTCGCGCGCTGGCGGAGCTGGTGCCGAGCCTGCCGGTGGGCCTAAAGGCCGGCGTCGTGATCGTGCAGCACATGCCGCCCCGGTTCACCCACAGCCTCGCCGAGCGGCTGGCGGCGCAGAGCCGTCTCGGCGTGGTCGAGGCGGCCCACGATACGCCGTTCCTGGCCGATACGGCATACGTGGCCCCGGGCGACTATCACATGCGCGTCGTCGCCGGCCGCCGACGGGCCGCGGATCGAGCTGAGCCAGGACCCGAGCGTCTGGGGTGTGCGACCCGCGGCCGATCCGCTCTTTCGCAGCGTCGCGGAACTGTACCGGGCGCGGGCCATCGGCGTGGTCCTCACCGGGCTGGGCCGCGACGGCGCCGACGGGCTTCGGCGGATCCACGACGCCGGAGGCATCGGCATCGCCCAGGACCGGGAGACCTCGACGATCTACGGCATGCCCAACGCCGCGCTCCAGGCCGGTGGCGCGCGACACGTGCTTCCGGTGGGCCGAATCGCGGAGCGCGTGGCTGCCGAGCTCAACCAGATGGAGCCGTCGTGAGCGCGGGAGGCTGGCTGTTGGTCCGCGCGGGCGGACGGACGGTGGGGATCGCGCTGGACCAGGTGGTCGAGGTGCTGGACCTTGGCCCCGTGTATCCCGTCCCGAGCAGCGAGCCTGCCGTCCGCGGCGTCACCACCTGCCGGGGTCGAATCGTGCCACTGGTCCACCTCGCCTCCCTGCTCGACGGCAGCGGGGCGGCGCCTTCGGGTGGCGGTACCGCGGTCATGCTGGAGCTGGGCGGGCGGCGCCTCTGTCTGGAGGTGGACGACGCGGACGAGGTGCTGCATGAGCCCGGGCTTGCCGGTACCGCCGGACGTTTCACTGCCCTTCGCCGTGGCCGTGGTGCGGCAAGCGGACCGGCATCATTCCCCTGCTCGACCTGACCGCGGTCGGCGCTCGCTTCTCGGAGACAGCGACCTCATGAATGAGGCTGACGACATCCAGATCGTGACCTTCCGGGTGGGCTTCCAGGAGTTCGCCTTCGACATCCTGCAGATCCAGCGGATCCTGCGATACGAGCAGCCCGCCCGCCTGCCCGCAGGCTCCGGAATTCCTGGAAGGCGTGGTGCAGTACGGGGGTGGCGCGGTCCCGGTGGTGGATCTGCGCAAGCGCTTCGAGCTGGATGCCCCGATCCGGGACGAGACCCGCCTCATGATCGTGGACCTCGGGCGAGCAGCGGGTCGGCGTCCTGGTGGACGAGGTCCGCGAGGTGCTTGCGGGTGGACAGCCGGACCATCACCGCGCCGGGCCCGGTGGTGAGTGGTCTCGCGGCGGCCTACATCTCCGGGCTCGTCACCAGGCCGGGACGCACGATCATCATACTGAACGCCCGGAAGCTCCTGTCCTCCACCGAGCGTCTGGCGCTCAGCGCGATCGGGAGCGGCTGAGATGAGCGAATCGCTGGTCGCCGGCCTGAAAGGCCAGCTCCGGGAGATCGAGGGCCGCCTCGACGCCGCGCAGGATCACGGCGCGCGCGAGGAGGTGAAGCGCGAGATCATCGCGCTCTTCAAGCGAGTCGACGGCGCGCTGACCGAGCTGGGCCAGCTCAAGGACGGGATCCGCGGGCTGGCGGAGCGCTACAAGCAGATGAACCACGCGGCCGGCACCGCGCCCGCCGGCCCGGCACCCGCGCCCCAGTTCACCGGGGCCAGACCGGCGGTGCAGGCCGACCATCTCGGGGCGTCGACCTTCATCGAGAAGGGATGGAGCCTGATCTCGCTCGGTGACCACGCCGGCGCCATTCAGGCGCTGGAGAAGGCGCTCGCGCCTGGCGCCAGGAGAGGTCCAGGCGCAGTCGCTGCTGGGTTGGGCGCAGATGCTGCACGAGGACTACGACGACGCGCTGACGACCTTCTCGAAGGTCCTGATGAAGGAGCCGGCCAACGCGCTCGCCCGGATCAACGTGGGGTACATCTGCCTCAAGAAGCGGATCTTCGGGGAGGCCATCGAGCATCTCTCCAAGGCCATCCGGCTGGACAACGACCGCAAGGCGACCCTGTACGCACACTATTATCTTGGATTGGTGTACCTGGAGCGCGAGATGTACGAGGACGCCCAGAGCTTCTTCGGCAAGACGCTCACGCTCGGACCGAATCTGATCGAGGCCTACTACGACATGGGCCGGGCTCAGTGGTTCTCGGGCGACAAGGACGGCGCGCGCCAGAGCTGGGCCCAGGGCCACAAGGCCAACAAGTTCAACCCCTGGGCCAAACGGTGCCGGGAGATGCTCGACCTGGTCGCCGCCGGAGGTGAGGTTCCGCGCAGTTCCGCCTTCCTGACGCCGCTCGCCACGAGAATATTCGAGGCCGCGCTCCTCTTCATCCTGCAAGGCGCTCCCACATCGGTGCAGGTCGGACAGGTCACCGCCGTGGCTTGGCCGGACCAGATGGGCCTGGCCCTCGAACTGGCCAAGCTGGCCGAGCCGGCCGACCGACTGGCCCGGCCTCGGCCGATTGCCGCCCCAACCGCTGCGCCTGGTCGTGGTGCCCGATGCCCGCCGGCTCGACTCGCTCACACTCGGGCGCGCGCCGCGGTGGGGCGTGGCGGTGGCGCTGCCCGCGCTTCGTACCATCGTGCTCCGCGCCGACGGGGCCAATCTCTCCCGAACCCTCCGACACGAGCTGGCCCATCTCGCCCTGCACCAACAGGTGGACGTCCGGGTCCCACTCTGGTTCGACGAGGGCTATGCCGGATGGGCGGCGGGGGAATGGGACCGACTGGGCGCTCTGGAGCTCAATCTGGCGGTGGCGCGCGGCGCGCTCCCCGGCCTGCGCACGCTCGACGGCGCGCTCCGGGGCACCGAAACGAGCGCCGACGCGGCCTACGGACTGGCCGTCTCGGCCGTCACCGAACTGGCCCGGAGAAATCCTTCCGGAACGCTGGGCCCGCTGCTCGCGACGGCTCAACGCCGGTGAGGAATTCGAGGCCGCGGTCCTCGCCACGACCGGGCTCACCGCGGATCGATTCGACGAGGAATGGCAGCGCGCGGTCCGGCGGCGCTATGGACTTGCAACCTGGCTCCTGGCCGGGGGTGGGTGGGCAGTCATCGCGGCGGCCGTCCTCGGATTGGTACACTTTCGCCGGCGGGCCGATCGGGAGCGGCGCGAGGCACTCGATCACGGGTGGGACGTGGAGCCGGAAGCTGTAGACGGACCTGAACTTGACCCGACCCGATAACGGTGGTAGCCTCAACCCCTATGTCCAGCGCTCGGCCATCAGCCCCCGCGTCCGCCCCAGGCGCCCGGCGGTTTCTGCTCGCCCGGCGAAACCTCCTTATTCTAGCGGCGGCGGTGTTGGTGCTCGTGGCCGGGTATCTCACGCTCATGGCCGGGCATGCGAGCGCCGCCGCAGTCATCCTGGTCGTTGGCTACTGCGTCCTCTTTCCGCTCGGCATCGCTCTCTGATAAGGGTGTTGGTCATCACGGCACGGTCCCTGCGCATGCGGTACGCATACGTTCCTGGAATGGGCCCGAGCCAGCCCACGGGCGAATAGCTCAGCTGGTTCAGAGCGCCTGCCTTACACGCAGGATGTCGGGGGTTCGAATCCCTCTTCGCCCATTTTGTACTCGCGTCGTGAGCGCGGATGTCGTCGGTCCCGCGGGACCGTTCCTTTGGGGAGGCTTTCGCATGTATCTGTTCCGTCTTGTCACCCTCGTGGCCGTGGGTGGGGCGCTGTCCGCGCCGCTGACGGCTCAGGGCATCCCTCGCAACTCTCGCACGAGCACGGTGAATGTCGCCCCCCGGTTCATGGTCGCGAATCCGTTCGCCTTCGCTTCAGCCGATTCGGCTCCCGCGGTGGGGATCGGCTCGGGAATCCGCGAAGAGATGAAGGACGTCGTCGGGCGCGACTTCCAGGTGGTCGAGCAGCAGCAGATGAACGACGCGCTGACCCAATACGGCTACCCCAAGGATGCCATCCTGAGTCCGGCGCTTGCCACCACCCTGGCCAAGAACATCCAGGCACGCTACCTCGTGTCGCTCCACTCTGGCAAAAGCGCAGAACGGACGGTACACCGTGACCGCCCGTGTGCTGGGCGTGAACGACGATGCCGGCAACGTGATCGGGCTGGCCCAGAATCAGGGTGAGACCCCGCAAGCGTTCGGCAAGCGGCTCGCGGAGTTGCTCAGTCCGGCCGTGAAGTCGCTGCCCGACGCCAAGGCCTGCATCGAGCAGCGCACCAGCAAGCCCGACAAAGCCGTCGAAGCGGCCAACAAGGCGATCAAGGTCTTGCCCGATCACGGGCTCGCGCACTACTGCCTGGCGCTGCTCGCCCAGGACAAGAAGGCGCCGCGCGCCGAGGTCGTGAAGCATCTCCAGGCCTCGGCCAAGGGTGATCCCCTGAGCCTGCAGGTATGGACCGCGCTCGCCACCCAGTATCAGCAGGCCAACGACACGGTCAACACCCTGGTCGCGTTCAAGCAGATGCTCCGGGTCGCGCCCACGAATCAGAAGCTGCGCGAGGAGCTGTTCAAGTACTTCCTCCAGACCGGCCACCCGGAGACGGCGCTGGAAGTGGCCGATGAGGGCCTCAAGATCGACCCCTACAATGCCGATCTGTACGACCTCAAGAGCAACGCCTGCCTGTTCCTGAGCAATTTCAAGTGCGCCGTGGACGCGTTGGAGACGATGTACGCCACCGACTCCACCAAGGCGGACACGCTGTTCTTCACCAAGATCTCCGCGGCCGCCGCCGAGGGTGAGAAGCCGGACACGACCAGACTCCTCAAGTGGTCGCAGATCGGGGTGCGCAAGTATCCCGATAATCCGACCCTGCTGGGGTATCTGAACCGGGCCTATTCGATGACGGGGCAGGTGGACAGCGTTGTCGCCGTGACGACCAAGCTGATCGCCAAGGACACGACCGCCATGGTGCCTGCCCTCGAGGCGGCCCAGGCGCTGATCAACGCCCCTCCGGTCGCGGCCACCGGAGCTCCTCCGGCCACCGGGACTGACTCCACGGCGGCAAGCACCTCCCGAGCCAAGGAAGCGCTGCCGTTCCTCGAATTCGTGATCAAGTACGGCGACCCGCAGGCCAAGGAAAACGCCGCCGCCCTGCTGTACACGGCGGGCGCCAAGCTCCTCCAGCAACCCCAGGATCTCCAGGGTGCCGCGGAGCTGCTCCGGCTCGCGGTCCAGTCGGCGAATCCGGCCGGGAAGGTGGGACCGGCGTCCAACTATCTGCTGGGTCTGGCCACCCTGTTCCAGGTCCCCCAGATCGACCCTCAGGCGGAGAAGCAGAAGTCCTGCGACCTTGCCAAGCAGGAGGAGACGCTCCTGACCGAGGCCGAAACCGCGCTGACCGCCGGCCGCGCCGTGAATCAGGAAGCCGTGGACAAGAACCTCGGCATCATCAAGCAGTACAAGCCGAGGGTGGCTTCCATGCTTAAGGCATACTGTAAGTAGCGGCCTGCTCGCCGCTTCCGGACGGCCCTGCATCGCATCCGCGATTGGGGCCGTCGTGTTTCGGGCCTACCACGAGCCCCGACCTTCCCCTATATTCCGCCCGCGTTTGCTGGGGGCTGTAGCTCAGCTTGGTTAGAGTGCCGCACTGTCACTGCGGAGGTCGCGGGTTCGAGCCCCGTCAGCCCCGCTCCAGTATTCGAGGCTGCACCCCGTCCCGGTGGACGGGGTGTTGTCATTTCAACTCTCCGAGTCCTCGATGACCGATCCGGACGCTTCGTATCACGTTCCCGTGTTGCTCGACCCGGTCGTCGCGGCCGCGGCGGGCGCCCGTCGCGCGGTGGACGCGACGGTGGGCGGCGGCGGCCACGCGGAAGCGCTCCGCCGGGCGGGACTCGAGGTCCTCGCGATCGACCGGGATCCCGAGGCGATCACCTTCAGCCAGGCGCGCCTCGGCGGCACCGGAATCCGGTACCTCGAGACCGCCTACGATTCGCCCGAGGCGCTCGAGGCAGTCGTCGGCTTTCGACCGGGGTTCATCCTGCTGGATCTGGGTGTCTCGTCCCGGCAATTGGACGAGGCGGGCCGTGGATTTACCTTCCGACCGGGCGCTCCACTCGACATGCGGATGGAGGGGCAGGGGACTTCGGCGGCCGACCTGTTGAACCAGGCTGACGAAGGGGTGTCTGGAGCGGATGTTCGCCGACTACGGCGACGAGCGGCGGGCCCGGCGTCTGGCCCGCGAGATCGTCCGCCGGCGCGAGCGGGCCAGCTTCACCGTGAGCGACGACTTGGTGAACGCGATCCGCGCCACGCTCGGCCCTCGGGCCGGTCCATCCGAGTTCGCCCGTCTCTTTCAAGCGGTACGCATCGCCGTCAACGACGAGTTGTCGGGTCTCGCACGCGCGTTGCCGGCGTTTCGGGACGCGCTGGAGCAGGGAGGCGGGCTAGGCGTGATCACCTATCACTCGGGCGAAGACCGGCTGGTGAAGCTCGCCTTCCGGGAATGGGCCAGCGCCTGCGTCTGCCCACCTCGGATGCCGATTTGCACCTGCCGCGGCCGGCCATTGGGCCGGCTCGAGCCGCGCAAGCCGATCGTTCCTCCCGCCGAGGAAATCGCCTCGAACCCGCGTGCCCGGAGCGCCAAACTGAGGATCTTCCGAGTGGATCATGCGGCTTAAGGGCCGACACTGGCTGATGCTTTGGCTGGTCGTCTTCGTCTGCGTCCTCCTCGCCATCGCCACCCGGCAGAGCTCCGGGTTCCGTACCGCTCGCCGCCTGGGTGAGCTGCGAGAGGAGCGGATGGCCCTGGAAGCGCGCCGCGCCGAGCTGGAGCGGCAGATTCGCGAGGCGTCGAGTCGCCAGGTACTGGTCCCTCTGGCGGAACGGACCCTGGGTCTGCACGAGCCTTCGGATTCCGAGTTCACCCTGCTCCCCGTCACCCCGACGCCCCCGAGCAGGCCCTGATGGCCAAGCCCACCGCGCGCATCGCGGCGATCCAATTCGGCTTCGCCCTCGGGATCGTCGCCATCCTCGCGCGGGCGGTCGAGCTGCAGGTCGTCGAGGGCGAGAAATGGGCGAAGGAGGCGGAGAGCAAGCGAACCGAGCGGAGAGTCCTCGAGGCCCGGCGGGGCGCGCTGTACGATCGCAACGGCGTTCCGCTCGCCATCACCCAGGAGTTCTATCACGTTGGGATCGCCCCCAACGAGCTGGACGACCCTCGTATCGCGTTCCGGCTCATCGTCCGGAGCCTCGGCATTCCGGGGCCCCCGCTCGATCGGGAGTTTCGGGCGCGGAAGCGATGGATCTACCTGCACGGCCCGTTCAATGCGACGCAGGTCCAGCCGCTGCGCCCGATCAGGGGAATCCACCTCGAGGGCGCGTTCCAGCGCTTCTACCCCTCGCGCGACCTCGCCCGTCCCATCATCGGGGGTCTCGAGCCCGACCGCGCCCATGGCGGAGCCGGCCTAGAGCTGGCTCTGGACTCGATTCTCACCGGCCGGCCGGGTGAGGCGGTGCTGCTGAAGGATCGGGCGGGACGCCGCTACGCGTCCCCCTCGCGGTTGGTGCGCGACCCCGTGCCTGGCAACGACGTCGTGCTCACCATCGACGCCGAGCTTCAGGAGATCGCCGAGCGGGGCCTCGCCGACGCCCTGAAGGAGATGGAGGCGGAAGGCGGCGACGTCGTTTTCCTGGACCCGAAGACGGGGGAGCTGCTCGCGCTCGCCTCGCGCCAGGTGCATCCCGGTCCGGTTCCCCGGGCCTCGACGTTCACCGATCCGTTCGAGCCGGGCTCCACCGCGAAGCTCTTTACCGCCGCGGCTCTCCTGCGCCACCACTTGGTGGACAGCACCGACCAGGTCTTCGGCGAAAGTGGCGTGTGGCACATGCCGGTGGCCCGGGCCGGCCAGAAGACGCGCTTGATCCGGGACGTGCACGCCCACAAGGGCAACCTGACGCTGGCGGAAGCCATCCAAACCTCCAGCAACATCGCCATGGCCAAGTTCAGCCTTCGGCTCACCCCCGGCCAGCAGTATGACATGTTGCGCGACTTCGGGTTCGGGACACCCACCGGGGCCGAGTTTCCCTCGGAGTCGCGAGGGCTGCTGGCCCGGCCCGACCGCTGGCAACCGATGTATACTCGCGCCAGCATGGCCATGGGATACGAGATCGGCGTGACGCCGGTTCAGCTCGCGGCGGCCTACGGTGCGATCGCCAACGACGGAGTGCTGATGGCGCCCACCCTAATCCGCGAGATCCGGGACCCTTCGGGCGCGGTCCTGTTCCGGCGCGAGCCGGAGCCGGTCCGGCGGGTTCTGGATTCGGGCCTGGCCGAGCGCCTCCGCCGGTATCTGCGGGACGCGGTGGGCGAGGGCGGGACCGGCGGCGAGGCGCAGCTGGTGAATTACACGGTGCTGGGCAAGACCGGGACCGCTCGGCGCTTCGAGGACGGGCACTATGCGGTCGGAAAGTACACCTCCACGTTCGCGGCAATCTTTCCCGCCGACGATCCCCAACTCGTGGTGATCGTGAAGATCGACAACCCCAAAGGGAGCTACTACGGCGGACGCACGGCCGCGCCGGTGACCCGAACCATGCTGCAGCAGTCGCTTGCTTCCCGCCGGGTCGCGATCGATCGGGGAAGGCTCGCGCCGCCGGAGGTCCTGGCCGCGCCGACCCCGGAGTCACCAACGGCCGGTTCCGCGAGAAGGCCGGTCGTGGTGTTGAATTGGCCGTACCAGCGATCCGATCCACAAGCCCGCCCGGTCCCCGTCCCGAGCGTGAGCGGCCGTTCGGTGCGGGAAGCCGCGCTCGCGCTGCACCGCCGGGGCTTTCGGATGAGCCTCCGTGGGCTTGGCCGGGTGGTGCGGACCCAGCCGGTGGCCGGCGAATCGGCCCGTCCCGGTGCGGCGGTCACGGTCTGGGCCGAATGAAACGGGAGACGCTGAGCCGATGGCGCTGACCTGGCAGGAGCTGCTGGCCGAGCTCCTGAAATCCGATTTGCTGGTCGAGGCCCCCCCCGCGGGACCGGAACCCGAAGCCCTGACCGTAGACAGCCGATCCGTCGGACCTGGCCGGGTCTATATCGCGGTGCGAGGGTCGCAGGCTGACGGACACCGCTTCGTCCCCGACGCCGTACGCCGAGGAGCGAGCGCCGTCGTGGTCGAGACCGCGTCGGGCACCAGCGTGCCGGAAATAGTGGTCCGCGATGGCCGGCGGGCCGCGCTGGTGCTGGGCGCTGGGTGGTTCGGTCATCCTTCCCGACGGCTCACCCTCGTCGGGGTCACCGGTACCAATGGAAAGACCACCACGACCGGCCTGATCCAGCATCTGATGAACGCGGCCGGCAACTCGGGCAGCATCGGAACCCTCGGCGCGTTCGACGGACGCGGCACGCCGGTCGACTCTACCGCGGGCACCCTGACCACGCCGGGGCCGATCGATCTCCAGGCGACCCTGGCGGCGCTGGTCGAGCGGGGGGTGGATCGGGTGACGATGGAGGCCTCGTCGCACAGCCTGGACCAGGGCCGACTCGACGGTCTCCGGTTCGCCGCCGGGGTGTTCACCAACCTCAGCCGGGACCACCTCGATTACCACGAGACGATGGAGTCGTACCTCGCCGCCAAGCTCAAGCTCGGCAGCATGCTGACCGACTCGGGGACGGAAGTCGTGAATCTCGACGACGCCGCCTGGCGCGCGCTGCCCGCGCGCTCCCGGCGGGTGACGTTCGGCTCGCATCCGGCGGCGGACGTCCGCGCCGACGGGGTCGTGCTCGATGCGGCGGGCAGCCGCTTCCGTCTGGCCGGGTGTTTCGGCAGCGCGGAGATTTCCCTCCCGCTTCTCGGTGACTTCAACGTGGCGAACGCGCTGGCCGCGGCGGCATCCGCGTTGAGTCTCGGTGTCCCGTTTCCCGAGGTGGCCGGGCGGCTCTCCTCGTCGCCCCAGGTGCCGGGCCGCATGGAGCGGCTGAGCGAGACGCCGTGCGTCGTCCTCCGGGACTACGCCCATACGCCCGATGCCCTGGAGCGGGCCCTGGCGACGCTGCGGCCGCTGACGGCCGGCCGGCTCGTGGTGGTGTTCGGCTGCGGTGGCGACCGGGACAAGGGAAAACGGCCGCTCATGGGGCGGATCGCCGCCGAGGGGTCGGACGTGGCGGTGGTGACTTCGGACAATCCCCGGACCGAGGATCCGGGAGCGATCATCGACGACATCGAGCGAGGCATGGGTGGCGTCGCGCACCTTCGGATCCCGGATCGGCTCACCGCGATCCACACGGCGCTGGCGCAGGCGCGGCCCGGCGACACGCTCCTGCTGGCCGGCAAGGGGCACGAGACCTATCAGGTGCTCGGCACGGAGAAGGTGCCGTTCGACGAGCGGGAGATCGTGGAACGGGCGATCCAGGGGGAGCGGTGACGAGTGACGGGTCGCGACCGACACCGCCCTGGCCGGAGGGCGCGGTCCGGAAGGCACTCGGGCTGGTGGGCGAGGGAAAGGGCCGTACCTTCACCGCCATCTCGACCGACACCCGGGCCATCGCGCCGGGCGCGCTCTTCGTCGCGCTCGCCGGCGAGCGATTCGACGCGCACGACTTCCTCGCCGCCGCGGCGGCGGCAGGGGCCACGGCGGCCGTGGTACGCGCCGGCACCCCCGCGGTTCCGGGGCTGTCGCTGCTCGAGGTGCCCGACACCCTCCGCGCCTTCGGCGCGCTCGCGCATGCCCGGAGGACGGCGATTGCCGGACCCGTCGTCGCGATCACGGGCACCAACGGAAAGACCAGCACCAAAGAGATGCTGGCGGCGGTGCTGAGCACCCGGTACACCACCTATGCCACCCGGGCCAATCTCAACAACCTGGTCGGCGTCCCGCTCACGATTTTGGAGGCGCCCGCCGATACCGAGGCCTTGGTGGTCGAAGCGGGGGCCAATCTGCCGGGCGAGATCGCCCGGTACCGGGAGATCATCGCGCCTCGCATCGTCGTGATCACCAACGCCGTCGCCGGACACCTGGAAGGCTTCGGCTCGCTCGACAATGTGATGGAAGAGAAGCTCTCCCTCACCGAGGACGTCGAGCTGGCGGTGGTAGGCGTGGACCCGCCGGCGCTCGCCGCCGGCGCGCGGCGGCGGGCACGTCGCACCCGCACCGCCGCGCTGGAGCGCGCCGACCTGGTGCCCGACCGCGTGGAGCTCGATGCGGACGCACGGCCGGTGCTGACGATCGGAGGGACCACGTTCACGCTGGCGGCGCGCGGGCTCCATCAGGCGGACAATGCCGTGAGGGTCTGGGCGGTCGCCCAGGAGCTGAAGCTCGACCCCCGGCGGGTGGCCGGCGCGCTGGAGCGCTTCACGCTGCCCAGCGGGAGGGGGGAGCTGGTTCAGGTCGGCAGCCTCACTATCCTGAACGACTGCTACAACGCGAACCCCCAATCGTTCCGCGCGGCGATGGCTACCGCCAGGGGCCTGCGGCGGGGCCGGAGGCTGGTATTCGTCGCGGGCACGATGCGGGAGCTGGGTGCCCAGGCCGCCGCGCTCCACGCGGCGGTCGCGCGCGAGCTGGTCGACCTCGAGCCCGAGCTGCTGGCGGCGGTGGGGGACTTCGTGCCCGCCCTGGAACCGCACGCCGCGCGGCTCGGCGATCGCCTGGTCACCGCGGCCGATCCCCTCGCGCTCGGGGAGATCCTGAGCGGCCGCCTGCGGGGGGACGAGGTGGTGGTGCTCAAGGCATCCCGCGGGGTAGCGCTCGAACGTATACTTCCGGCGCTCACCGCTCGCGCCAATTCACTCGGCTGAGGTCGGATGTTCTATCATTGGCTCGCGCCACTCGGCCAGAAGTACATCATCTTCAATCTTTTCAACTACATCAGTTTCAGGGCCGCGGGGGCCACGGTGACGGCGCTGCTGCTCGCCTTCGTGGTGGGCCCGCCGGTGATCCGGCGGCTGCGGGCGCGCAAGGTGGGGCAGGTGATCCGGGCCGAGGGGCCGGCCAGTCACCAGAGCAAGCGGGGCACGCCGACCATGGGCGGCCTCATCATCCTGCTGGCCACGATCGTCCCCACGCTGCTGTGGGCTCCCCTCACCAACCGGTTCGTGGTGGTCGCGATGCTCTCCATCCTCTGGATGGGGTGCATCGGGTTCCTCGACGACTACCTGAAGATCGTCCAGGGCAAGCCGCGAGGCCTGGTGGCCAAATGGAAGCTGGCGGGGCAGGTGAGCTTCGGGGTGCTGCTGGGCCTCTTCCTGGCCTTCAACCCGGTGGTCCCGCCCGAAACCATCCCGGCCACGGCCACCACGCTACCCTTCTTCAAGTATCTGGTCGTCAACTTCGCGCCGCTGTTGTACGTGCTCTTCGTGACGGTAGTGATCACCGGTAGCAGCAACGCCGTCAACCTGACGGACGGGCTCGACGGGCTGGCGACCGGCCTCGCCGGAATCTCAGCGGCGGCGTTCGCGGGCTTCGCCTACCTGTTCGGGCGGACCGACGTGACCAGCTATCTCAACCTGTTCTATCTGCCCGGCGCTGGCGAGCTGGCCATCTTCTGCGCCGCGCTCATGGGAGCGACCATCGGCTTCCTCTGGTTCAATGCCCACCCCGCCCAGGTCTTCATGGGCGACACCGGCAGCCTGGCCATCGGCGGGGCGCTGGGCACCGTCGCAATCCTGCTCAAGGCCGAGTTCCTCCTGTTGCTCATCGGGGGCGTATTCGCCGCCGAGGCCATCTCGGTCCTGATTCAGACCGGCACCTACAAGTGGCACAAGCGCACCCGGGGAAAGGAATATGCCGACGCTCACCGGGTGTTCCGGATGGCTCCGCTGCACCATCACTTCGAGAAACTGGGCTGGGCCGAGACGACCGTGGTGACGCGGTTCTACATTCTCGGCCTGTTCTGCGCGCTGGTGGCGCTCTCCACGTTGAAGGTGCGCTGAGCATGGCCACCATCCCGCTGCTGGAGACGTGGCGTGCCGGCGGACGCGAGGTAGCGGTCGTGGGACTCGGCAAGAGCGGCGTCGCCGCGACGCTGCTGCTTCGGGATCACCGGATCCCAGTCTATGCTTCGGACATCGGCACCGGCCCGGCCTTCGATCAGTGGGCCGCGACCCTCAGCCAGGCCGGCGCCATGGTCCATCTCGGCGCCCACGATCTCGACCGGATCGCGCGGTCGGCCGCCGTGGTCGTCGCGCCAGGTGTCCCGCCCGAAGTGCCCCCCCTGGAGATCGCGCGGAAGGCGGGCCTTCCGATCCATGCCGAAGTGGACATCGGGTTCCTGGCGCTGCGCGGCACCCGGTGTATCGGGATCACCGGCACCAACGGGAAGACCACGACCACCTCCCTCGTCGCGCACGTGCTCGCCGCCGCCGGCTTCCGGGCCGAGTCGGCGGGGAACATCGGCCGCCCGTTGTGCGATGTCGCGCGAGCGAATTCGCCGCCCGACTGGCTGGCGCTGGAGCTCTCGTCGTTCCAGCTGCACGACGCCCCGAACCTGCGGCCCGCCATCGGCGTGCTGACCAACCTCGCTCCCAACCACCTCGACCGGTATCACACCCTCGAGGAGTATTACGGCGACAAGGCGCTGCTCTTTCGGAACGCCGACGCCGGCTCGACCACGGTGAGCAACGCCGACGATTCGGCGGTGCAGGAGATGGTGCGCGAAGTGCCGGGCAGGCATCTCCGGTTCTCGGTGCGCGGGCGAAGCGATGCCTGGTTCGACCGAGCATCGGGCCGTCTCATGCTGGGGGCGGAGCCGCTGCTCCCCAGGGTAGCGCTGCCGCTGCTGGGGGACCACAACGTGGCCAACGCGCTCACCGCGGCGCTCGCGGCCACCGCCGCCGGCGGTTCCCCGGCCGGGATCGCCGCCGGGCTCCGAAGCTTCGAGGCGATACCTCACCGGGTGGAGCCGGTGCGCGAGGTGGGGGGCGTGCTGTGGATCAACGACTCCAAGTCCACCAACATCACATCGACCGAGGTGGCGGTGGCGGCGCTCGACCGGCCCTTCGTGCTCCTGCTGGGCGGCAGGCACAAGGGAGAGCCGTACACCCGGCTGGCGGAGTCGCTGCGGAATCGGTGCCGCGCGGTGGTGGCCTACGGCGAGGCGGGGCCGCTGGTGATTGCGGACCTGGGCGACGCGCTGCAGGTGGTTCCCGCCGGTTCGTTCGAGGAAGTGCTGGCGACGGCGCGGCGCCTCGCGCGGCCCGGTGACGCGGTGCTCCTGTCCCCGGCCTGTTCCAGCTACGACATGTTCAAGAACTACGAGGAACGGGGCGCGCTGCTTCCGGCAGGCAGTCGAAGCGCTGTGACCTCGCGATCGATCCGCCACCCCGGCGAGATGCGGTGGGAGACCCGGCTCCTGGGCACCGTGACCGTCCTGCTGCTGGGGTTCGGCATCGCCGCCACCTACGGGGCCGCGGGCCTGGTCACGGTGCGGGGACAGAGCGTCGGCCTCGAGTTCGCGATGCGGCAGCTCAGCGGGGCGCTGCTCGGTGGCCTTCTGCTCCTCCTGGCGTCGAGGCAGGATTACTACTCGGTGGCGGACCCTGGCCTGGCCCCTCCTGCTGGTGACGCTGGTGCTGCTGCTGATACCGATTCTGCCGTTCACCACCGGGATCGCTCCGTCGGTGAACGGCGCGCGCCGGTGGATCGAGCTCGGGCCACTCGGCTTCCAGCCCTCGGAGCTGGCGCGGGTGGCCGTGGTGGTCTGGTGCGCCATGCTCGCGGCCAAGAAGGGCAAGCAGATCCGCGAGTTCAAGAAGGGGATGCTGCCCTTCATCCTCGTGCTGGGCCTGGTCTCGTTTCTGATCATGCTCCAGCCGAACCTGTCCATGGCGACCCTGGTGGCGCTGCTGGGCGGGCTCGTGCTGTTCGCGTCCGGCGCCAAGATCGGCCACTTCATCCTGCTGTCCGGTGCCGCGGTTCTCCTGGTGTTCCACCAGATTCGCGATGCCCAGTACCGGCTGGCGCGGCTGGTGACCTTTCTCAACCCGGGGGACGCGACGACCGAGGCCGGCTTTCAGATTCACCAGTCGCTCGTGGGCATCGGGTCGGGGGGCATCCTCGGGACCGGGTTCGGGCAGGGCCAGCAGAAGCTGGGCTACCTGCCGTACGCCTATTCCGACTTTCTCTTCAGCACGATCGGGGAAGAATGGGGATTCCTCGGCGTGCTCACCGTCGTGTCGCTCTTCGCGCTGTTCTGCTGGCTGGGATTCCGGATCGCGCGCACCGCGGCCGACCCGTTCGGCCAGTACCTGGCCGTCGGGTCTCACGGCGGCGATCGGCCTGACGGCGTTCATGCACATGGCCGTCTCGCTGGGACTGATGCCGACCACCGGGATCACCCTCCCGTTCATGTCCTACGGTCGCTCGAGCCAGGTGATCTCCCTGCTGGCGACGGGCATCCTGATCAACATCGGGCGCTCGCGGGGGAAGCCGAGGGCGGCTTTGCGCGCGCGCGAGCCCGAGACCAGAGACCGGACGTGAGCCCGAAACGAACCATTCTCATCGCCGGGGGCGGCACCGGGGGGCACCTGACGCCGGCGCTCGCGATCGCGTCGGCGATCGAAGCACGGGGCGACGGGTTCGAGCCGGTGCTGGTGGGCGCGATGCGCGGGGTCGAGGCCAGGATTCTCCCGACCCGTGACTTCCGCTACCACCTGCTGCCCTCCGAGCCGATCTACCGCCGTGCCTGGTGGAAGAACCTCCGGTGGCCTCTCCTCGCCGGCCGCCTGCTCCATGGCGTGGACGAGCTGCTGAAGGCGGAGCGTCCGGCCGCGGTGCTGGGCACCGGCGGGTATGCCTCTGCGCCCGTGGTCTGGCGCGCCGCCCACGGCGGATTTCCCACCGCGATCCAGGAGCAGAACGCCTATCCCGGCCTCGCCACCCGGTGGCTCAGCCGCCGAGTGCGACACGTCTATCTGGGGCTGCCGGAGTCGAGAAAGCTGCTGCGGTTCGGGACCCGGACCGAGGTGTTCGACACCGGCAATCCGATCGTGCCGCCGGCGCCCGAGCGGCGGCTCGAGGCCTGGCGGCTCTTCGGCCTGGAGCCCGGCATTCCGGTGATCCTGGTGACCGGGGGGAGCCAGGGCGCGCTGGCCATCAACCGCGCGGTGGCGGGGTGGCTCGAGGCGGGTGGCCCGGGGAACGCCGCGCTCATCTGGGTTACCGGGCGGGCAACGTACGAGGAGTTTTCCCGGTTCCATCGTCCGCCGCGGGTCCGTCTGGTGGACTTTCTCGATCCGATGGCCGACGGCTACGCCGTGGCCGACCTGGTCGTGTCGCGGGCGGGAATGATCACGGTGGCGGAGCTCTCCGCCTGGGGACTGCCGAGCATCCTGATTCCGCTCCCGACGGCCGCCGCCGACCATCAGACCCACAACGCGCGGGTCCTCGCGGAGGCCGGCGCCGCCCTCATGCTGCCGCAGTCGGAGCTGACGCCGGAGCGGTTGGCTCAGGCCGTGAATCGGCTCCTGTCGGACAACGACGCGCGCGACACCATGGCGGCCAACGCGCTGGCCCGCGGAAAGCCCCATGCCGCCGCCGAGATAGTGTCTAATTTATTGACGCTGGTCCAGTGATCGGTTCCACTTTCAGAACTCGCAGCGACAACTTACATTGGCTTCAGTCACCATGGACCTGTTCAACCCCGCTGATCCGCGCCCTGTCCACTTCCTGGGAATCGGCGGGGCCGGCATGAGCGCGCTGGCGCTGATCGCACGTCGGCGGGGGGTAGCGCTCACCGGCTGCGATGCCGATCCGTCGGGCGCGGCCGACCTGAGCTCGCTCGGTGTGACGGTTCACGCGGGCCATGATCCTTCCCATCTGGAGGGCGCCCGAGCAGTCGTGGTCACGGCCGCGGTCCCGGCCGATCATCCCGAGCTGCGACGGGCGCGAGAGTTGGACCTGCCGGTAATTCCAAGGAAGGTCGCCCTGGCCGCGCTCGTGGGTGATGCCAGGTCGGTCGGCGTGTCAGGCACCCACGGGAAGACCACCACCACAGTCATGACCACCGAAGCACTGGCCTCGGCCGGGCTGAGCACCTACGGGCCTCGCCGGCGGCCGGGTGGCTGCCTGGGGCGGCAACGCCAGGATCGACGGGGACGCGCTGTTCGTGGTCGAGGCCGACGAGTACGACCAGGCGTTTCTGACACTTCATCCGACTGTCGCGATCGTCAACAACGTCGAGGCCGACCACCTGGAATGCTACGGCTCGGTGGACGCGCTCGAGAGTGCGTTCGTGGAGTTCGCCGGGCGGGCTCGGGTGGCGCTGCTGAGCGCGGACGATCCCGGCGCGCTGCGGGTGGCCGCGCGGGTGAGGGACGCCCGCCGGTTCGGCTTCGCCGCCGACGCGGAGGTCAGGATCTCCGACGTGGTGCAGGGCGCCGAGGGCACCGAGGCCACCGTGCAGCTGGCGTGGCGGACGGTCCGTTCGGCTCACGCTGCGGGTGCCGGGCATCCACAACCTGCGGAACGCCGTGGCCGCGCTCGGCGCGGTGGAGGCGCTGGGTGGGGCTCTCGAGCCGGCGGCGGAGGCACTGGCGGCGTTCACGGGCGTGGGGCGCCGGTTCGAGCGGCTGGGGGAGCATGGCGGCGTCGCGGTCGTGGACGACTACGCGCACCATCCGTCGGAACTGGTGGCCACGCTTGCCGCCGCCCGGCAGGCCTTCCCGGGCCGCCGGCTGGTCGCCGTCTTTCAGCCGCATCTCTTCTCCCGCACCCTCGCGCACGGCGAAGCGATGGGGCGGGCGCTCGCGGCGGCCGATCTGGTCTTCGTGACGGAAATCTACGCCGCGCGCGAGGCAGCCGGTGGCCGGCGTCAGCGGACGACAGGTGGCCGATGCGGCGCGTCCGCGCCGGCGCCGATGCCCGCTTCGAACCGGTGCGGGCCGATGTCGGCCGCCGGGTGGGTGAGGCGCTGAGGCCGGGTGACGTCGTGCTGACGCTCGGCGCCGGCGACATCACCCGCGTCGCGCCCGAGCTGGTTCGGTGGCTGAGCGCGGCCTGAGACGGCTCCTCTGGGTGGTCGGTGGGTGCCTGGTCGCGGCGGCAGTCTGGTTCGTGGTTCCGTTCGGCCTCAGGCATCTCGAGTTTTTCCGGGTTCGGCGGGTGGAGATCGTCGGATTGCAGTATCTTGATGCGGCGAAAGTCATGGCTGCCGCCGAAGATCCCCCCGCGCGCGAGCGTATTCGACGATCTCGAACCGATGGAGACGCGGTTGCGGGCGCTGCGCGGTGTGGCCGGCGCCGAAGTGAGCAGCCGGCGCGCCGGGAACCCTGCGGATCGACGCTGAGCGAGGTCGCAGCCGGTGGCGCTCACGCCGAAGGGCGACCGGCTGGCGATCGTCAACGAACGTGGCGAGGTCCTCCCCTTCGATCCGCTGGCCTCGGCGCCCGACCTTCCGGTGCTGATCGGCGGGGGTGAGCTGGTGGCGCGGGCGCTGGCGCGGGCCAAGGAGTTCGATCCCGGGCTGTTCGCCCGCATCGACGCCGCGTGGCGGGTCGGTCCCGACGTGGTCTTCGAGGTCGGTGGTCGGTGGTTCTGGTTCAGCTCCGGACTTACGGCGGAGGACATTCGAGCGGTGACGGCGGTGGAGCAGGCCCTCGCCCGGAACGGGCGCGTGTATCAGGAGCTCGACGGGCGATTCGCCGGCCAGGTGGTCGTCCGAAGGGCGCGGGCGTGAGCGCCCAGCCCCAACGGCTGGTCTCCGGCCTCGACCTTGGCTCGAGCAAAGCGGTAGCCCTCATCGCGGAAGTGACCGGAGACATTCGTGACGCGGGGTGCCGGATTCTGGGTGTCGGCGTGGAGCGCAGCGCCGGCATCCGCCGCGGGGTGGTCCGCGACATCGAGGAGACCACCCGGGCCATCGACAAGGCGATGAAGAGCGCCCAGCGGATGGCCGGCGTGCAGGTCGGGCTCCGTCTATTGCGGGATCGCGGGCGAGCACGTCGCGGGGCGAAGCTCCCACGGCATGGTCTCCGTCACCGGCGACGAGATCCGGACCAGCGACGTCGCCCGGGTGAACGACATGGCGAGCAACATCAGCTTCGGGCGCGACCACGAGCTGCTGCACGCCATTCCCCAGGATTACCTGATCGACCAGCAGGGGGGCATCAACGAGCCGATCGGTATGACCGGCTCCCGGCTCGAGGCGGAGGTCTACCTCGTAACCGTGCTCTCCAGCGTACTGCAGAACCTGCGGAAGTGCGTGGAGCGGGCGGGGTATCACGTGGCCGAGTTCGTGCTGGAGCCGCTGGCGGCGTCGCTGGCGGTGCTCACGCCCGACGAGATCGAATTGGGCTGCGCCGTCGTCGAGCTGGGCGGGGGCTCCACCAACGTCTCGATCTTCCACAACGGCAAGATCCGCCACACCGGGTCGCTGCTCTGCGCCGGCGGCCACGTCACCGCCGATATCGTGCACGGGCTCCAGGTGACCCAGCTCGACGCGGAGCGGCTGAAGGAGCGCCACGGGGCGGGATTCGAGCCCCTGGTGCCCGAGAGCGACGTAATCGACCTGCCCAGCACCCCGGGCCAGGGGGCCCGGAACGCGCAACGGCGGGTGCTGGCGCACATCATGCACATGCGGCTCCAGGAAGTCCTGGAGTACGCGCTGGATGAAGTGACGCGTGCAGGCTATCATCAGCGCTTACCCGCAGGAGTCGTGCTGACCGGTGGTGGAGCGTTGACGCCCGGGATCGTGGAGCTGGCTCGCGAGGTGTTCGCGATGCCGGCCCGAACCGGCGTGCCGGGCCAGCGGCTGCGCGGGCTGGCGGACAGCGTGGAATCGCCGCGGATGGCTGTGCCGGCGGGGCTGGTCCTGTACGGCGCCAGGCAGGTAGCGATGAGCGGTGGGTTCGGAACCGGTACCCGTAAGTCACCGGCGGTCGAGAAGGTGCTCGCTCCGGTCAAGCGGTGGCTCCAAGACTTCTTCTAGGCAGCGCCCGGGGGGTAACCAACCATGATCTTCGAGCTCGAAGAGAGCGCAGTCCAGAACGCGCGGATGAAGGTCGTCGGCGTCGGCGGCGGCGGCGGCAACGCCGTCAACCGGATGATCGACGAGCAGCTCGACGGCGTCGAGTTCATCTCGGTCAACACCGACGCGCAGGCGCTCGCGCTATCCAAGTCCGACGTCAAGATCCAGATCGGGAAGAAGCTGACGCGCGGTCTCGGGGCCGGCGCGCGGCCCGAGATCGGACGCCAGGCGATCGAGGAGAACCGCGACGAGGTGGCCGTGGCGGTGCAGGGCGCCGACCTCGTGTTCGTCACCTGCGGCATGGGCGGCGGCACCGGCACCGGCGCGGCGCCGATCGTGGCGCAGCTGGCGCGCGAGGCGGGCGCGCTCACCGTCGGCATCGTCACCAAGCCGTTCCTCTTCGAGGGGCGCAAGCGCATGCGGCAGGCGGAGCAGGGCATCGCCGAGATGCGCAAGAACGTCGACACGATGATCGTCGTGCCGAACGAGCGGCTGCTCGCCGTCGTCGGCAAGGGGATCCCGTTCCAGGACGCGCTCAAGAAGGCCGACGAAGTCCTGCTGCACGCCACGCAGGGCATCGCCAGCCTCATCAGCGTCACCGGCCTCGTCAACGTCGACTTCGCCGACGTCCGCACCGTGATGCAGAACGGCGGCTCGGCGCTCATGGGCACCGGCATCGGCCGCGGCGAGAACCGCGCGATCGAGGCGGCGCAGCAGGCCATCTCCAGCCCGCTGCTCGACAACGTCTCGATCGCCGGCGCCACCGGCGTGCTCATCAACATCACCGGCGGCGACGACCTGACGCTCGGCGAGACCACCAGATCAACGAGATCATCCACGACGCGGTCGGCGACGACGCCGAGATCATCTTCGGCGCCGGCAACGAGCCGCGATGCAGGGCGAGATCCGCGTGACGGTCATCGCGACCGGCTTCGACCGCGCCCTGCCGGTCGAGCATCCGGTCCCGGTGGGGCGTCCGTCCGGCGCGGCCGGGGTGCTGAGCTTCCCGACCACGCGGGGCCGGCCCTCGAGCCCCGTGGCTCAGCCTCCCGCCGCCCAGCCGGCGCCGCAGCGGCCCCAGCCGCGGGCCCCGCAGGCTCCGGCCGCTGGCACCCCGGAGACGCCGGAGATGGAGATTCCCACGTTCATCCGCAGGCAGATGGACTGATGCGGGGGCTGCGGCTGGCCGGAGGGTTGTTCGTCCTGGCCTCGGCCGCGGCCTTGGGAGTGCGGCGGCCGTGGCAGAAGGTCGAGCTGCTGACGGCCGAGCCGATCGAAGTGATGGCGGATAGGTCCACCGAGGTGCTCGACACCCTCCGGCGGGGTGAAACATTCTCCGAGCTGCTGGGCCGGCAGGGAATTGTCGACCTCGACCTTACCCGGCTCGATCCCTCCATTGCCCTCGACCCCCGTCGCCTGCGCGCCGGCCTCGTCTTCGCCTTCCGGCGGCCGGCGCCGGAGTCGCTGATCACCCGGATCACCGTGCGCGCCACGCCAGAGCGACGGGTGATCTTCCAGCGGTCCTCGGATCGGTGGGACACCGCGGTCGACTCCATTCACTGGCGCCCCGAGCCGTTCCGTATCGAGGGGGCGATCGACAACTCGTTGTACGAGGCGATCGACGCCCAGGTCAGTGAGGACCAGCTGGACGCCGCCCAACGGCAGCGGCTCGCCTGGGATCTCGCCGACATCTACGCCTGGCAGGTGGACTTCACCCGCGACATCCAGACCGGCGACCGGTTCCGCGTGGTGATGGACCGGTTGATCTCGGAGGACGGCGAGATCCGCTTCGGCCGGGTGCTGGCCAGCGACCTCACGATGTCGGGAAAGAGCCTGACGGCCTTCCGGTTCGAGGGCGGCGAGCGGCCGACGTTCTACGACACGGACGGGAAGTCGCTCCGCCGGGCCTTTCTCCGGGCGCCGGTTCAGTTCCGACGGATCTCCTCGACCTTCGCCCGCGCGCGGAGGCATCCCGTGCTGGGCATCACTCGGCGGCACCAGGGCACCGACTATGCCGCCTCGCCGGGGACCCCGGTGATGGCCGCGGGCGACGGGGTCGTGTTGCGCGCGGGTCACGCCGGAGGCTACGGCAACCTCATCGAGCTGCGCCACCGGAACGGCATCACCACGCGGTACGGCCACCTGCGCGGCTTCGCCCGAGGCGTTCGAGGCGGGGCTCGGGTGTCGCAGGGCCAGACCATCGGCTACGTGGGCTCCACCGGCCTGGCCAGCGGACCGCACCTGCACTACGAGTTCCGGGTGAACGGAGTCGCCAAGGATCCCCGCAGGGTGGAGCTCGGCAACGGCGCGCCGATCGGAGAGCGAGACCGGGCAGCGTTCGAGCGCGAGCGGGATCGCCTTCGCGAGCTGCTCGACGCTCCTCCGCCCGGGACCATCGCCCGTGCGGCGGCCGACACCAGCGATCGGTGGCTCCCGTAGTGCCCTGCTAGTGGAGCTCTTTCCCGCCATCGACATTCGAAACGGCCGCGTCGTCCGCCTGAGCCAGGGCGAGGCGACGCGGCAAACCGTTTATGGGTCGGACCCGGCCGCCGTCGCCGAAGGATTCGCCGACCAGGGTGCGCGCTGGATTCACGTCGTGGACCTGGACCGCGCCTTCGACCAGGGGGACAACGAGCCGTCGGTGCGGCGGATCCTCGAGCGGGTGGGCGGCCGGATGCGAATCCAGGTCGGCGGCGGGTACCGGTCGCTCGAGCGGGTGGCTCGCGGGGTCGAGCTCGGAGTCGATCGCGTCGTGATCGGTACCGCGGCGGCGATGGACCCGGGGTTCCTGGCCACGGTGACGGCGGAGATACCCGGCGAGCTGCTGGCGGTCGGTGTGGACGCGCGGGACGGGCGGGTGGCGGTGCGGGGATGGACCGAGACCTCCTCGCTCACGGCCGCCGACGCTGGCGACCCGCGCCCTCGACGGCGGCATCTCGACGCTCATCTATACCGATGTCTCCCGAGACGGCATGCTGCAGGGGCCGGACGTCCCGGGTGCCCTGGCGCTACAGCGCCCGGGCGCCCAGGTGATCGCCAGCGGCGGCGTCTCGTCGCTCGACGACCTGCGGCGGATCGCCGGCGCCGGCCTCGCGGGGGCGATCGTGGGCCGGGCCCTGTACGAAGGCCGGTTCGCCCTTCCCGAAGCTCTCGCCGCCGTCGCCTTACCCTCCGCATCCGGCTGATGCTCGCCGCCGGACTCGTGGTCCTGCTCTCGGCTGGACTGGCCGCGTTCACATATCTCTGGCTGGAGCGCCTCGGGCCACGGGGCTGGTTGCCGCTGGTCGCTCGCGCGATCGCCTGGTCGGCCATCGGCCTCCTCCTGCTCAACGTCGGTTGCCCCATAGCCGGACGCCCGGAGCGGCCCCTCGTTCTGCTCGACGGCTCCCTCAGCATGGATGCGCCGGGAGGGAGATGGGCCGAGGCACGGGATTCCGCCCGGCGGGCGGGGGAAGTACGAACGTTCGGGGACGAGAACGCGTCCACCGATACCCTCCCTACACTGGGTCGCTCGCTGCTCCGGCCGGCGCTCACGGCCGCCGCGGCCTCGAACCGGCCGGTCATCGTGGTGACCGATGGGGAGGTCGAGGACGCAGCGACATTCCGCCCGAGCTGCTCGGCCGGGCCACGGTGGAGGTCTTTCCCCAGGCAACCGCGCGCCGACATCGCCCTGGTGAACGTCACGGGGCCCTCGCGGGTCACGGCGGGCGACTCCATCGTGCTCGAGGTCGAGGCGGAAGCCGTCGCCGGAGCCGCCGCCAGGAGCGTGGCGGTGGAAGTCCTCTCCGGTACCAAGACCGTGGCCAGCCGCGCCCTCCAGTCTGAGCGACGGCGCCGTGGTCAGATCCCGTCTCGCCGTTTCGTCCGGTGCGATCGGACCGGGGAACCACATCCTGCGGGTCAGGTTGGCGGACACCGGAGACGAGGAGCCTCGCACCGACACCCGGCTGCATCTGGTGACCGTCGCGCCGACACCGGGGGTCGTGCTCCTGGCCGCTCCGGCCGATTGGGACAGCCGTTTCCTCTACCACGCGCTCCGCGACGTGGCCCAGCTCCCGGTCCGGGGATACGCGCGGCTCGACGGCGACCGCTGGCGCTCGATGACGACCTGTCCGCCGTCGGCGCCGAGCGGGTCCGGCAGGCAGCCCGGGGCGCAGACCTGCTGATCCTGAAGGGGGACCCCGGCTCGGTGGCTGACGGTTCCGCCGCGCGAGGGATCTGGCGCTGGCCGAGTGGGGAGACCGGCGCCTCGCCGGTTCCCGGCGACTGGTACCTCTCCGCCGCCGAGGTCTCACCGATCGCCGGGGCGTTTCTCGGCCAGCCGGTGGACTCCTTCCCGCCTGCGACGCAGCTGGCTTCGCTCGAACCGGGGCCGTCGGACTGGATCGGGCTCACCGCGCAGCTCGGGCGCCGGGGCGCCGCCCGGCCCGCAGTGACCGGCCGCCAGCAGGGCCGGGTGCGATCGGTGTCGGTGGCGGCCGATGGGCTCTGGCGCTGGGCGTTCCGAGGAGGATCCAGCGAGCAGAGCTATCGCACCTGGGTCGCCTCCACGGCGAGCTGGCTGTTGGGCGGCGCCGACTCGGCCCGCGGCATCGCGTCGCCGGTCCGCCCCGTGGTGCAGAATGGCCGGCCGCTGGTGTTCGAATGGTCGGGCTCCGGTGGCGCCGTGGCGTCACCGGTCGTCTGGACCGGACCCGAGGGCCCTCGTCCCGACACGCTGCGCTTCGACGGGGCGGGCAGGGCGACGGTCCGCTTGCCGCCGGGGGAGTACCGCTACCGCTTCGCCGGCGGTGGTGGCGGGACCGTGGCGGTGGAGGAGTACTCGGACGAGCTGATCCCGTCGCCTGTCACTCTGACGGCGCGGACAGCGCGCGTTCCCCGGCCGGAGGGACGCACCTCCGCGCGGGACTGGCTCTGGCTCTTCGGCATCTGCGTCGCCGCGCTGTCGGTCGAATGGCTCGCGCGACGGCGCATGGGACTGCGCTGAGGGGGTGTTAGGATTCGGCATGGCTGAAGGCAGAATGAAGAACCGGAACGAGGGCCTGTGGTCCCGGCTCAAGCGCTTCGCGCTCACCGACGTCGGCGCGCTCATGCGGGGGCTCAACGCCGAGGACCTGGAGAACATGGAGCGGGTGCTCATCGAGGCCGATTTCGGCGTGCAGGCCACGATGGAGCTGACGCAGGCTCTCGAGGACGAGGTTCGCAAGGGCAAGCTCAAGACGGAAGACGATCTCCGGACAGGCCCTGGAGAGCCGTCTCGCCGCGCTGCTCGACGGCGTAGAAAACCCCGGTACCCTGGCACGAGGCGAGGGCGGCCCGACCGTCATTCTGCTGATCGGCGTCAACGGCACCGGCAAGACCACCACCGCGGCCAAGCTCGCCCGCCGGCTCCAACGCGAGGGCCGGAAGGTGCTGCTCGCCGCCGCCGACACCTACCGCGCCGGCGCCATCACCCAGCTGCAGGTCTGGGCCGAGCGCCTGGGCGTCCCCTGCGTCGCGGGCAGCCCCGGCGGCGATCCCGCCGCGGTCGCATTCGACGCCATCGATGCCGCCGTGTCCCGGGGGCTGGATACGGTCATCGTAGATACCGCCGGGCGGCTCCATACCCAGGAAGGGCTCATGGAGGAGCTGCGAAAGGTGGTGCGGGTTCTCGGCCGGCGTCTGCCTGGCGCGCCGCACGAAACCCTGCTGGTGCTCGACGGTACCGTCGGCCAGAACGCCATCCAGCAGGGGCGGCTGTTCACCCAGGCGGTGGCACCCACCGGGGTCGTCGTCACCAAGCTGGACGGTAGCGCCCGTGGAGGAGCCGTGACGGCGCTCCGGCGCGAGCTCGGCCTCCCGATCCGGTTCCTCGGTGTCGGCGAATCGCTCGACGATCTGGAACCGTTCGACTCGCGGCGGTTCGCGGAACATCTTCTGGCCGGATCGGCCTGAGTCTTTCCCCGCCGAGGTCACGCCCCCACCGCCGATGCCCAGACACTCGCCCGCCCCAGCCGAGTAGCCGCGATTCGGGCGCCGTGCGGCTCGACATGCCGGTCAAGTTTCTCAAGGGGATCGGCGAGCGGCGGGCTGACCAGCTGGAGCGGCTCGGCATCCGCACGGCGCGCGATCTCCTCTGGCATCTCCCCCATCGCTACGTCGACGCGTCGTCGGTCACTCCTCTCGCCCGGGCGGAAATCGGCCAGGAGGTCGCGTGCGTCGGACGAGTGGTCGCCAAAGGCGTGCTGCCGACCCGGCGGGGGCTCCGAATCTTCCACGCGGTGCTCCGCGACGACAGCGGCCTGCTGGAGTGCGTGTGGCCCGGGCAGGCGTTCCTCGACCGGACCATCACCGTCGGGCAGACGCTGCTGGTCTCGGGGCCGGTGCGGTTCTATCACGGACGGCAGCTCGCCCCCCGGGAATACGTCGTGCTGGCGGACGCGGAGGGCGAGGCCGATCCGCTCGCGACCGGCCAGGTGCTGCCGGTCTATCCCGCCACCGAGGGGCTCAGCCATCGCATCATTCGCGCGCTGGTCGAGCGGCACCTCGACTCGCTCATCGCCCTCTCCACCGACCCGCTTCCGGAGCCGCTCCGGCAGGCGGCGGGGCTTCCGCCGCTGGCGGAGGCGCTCCGCGCCGTTCACCGGCCGGCCTCCCTCGACGGAGGCGGAGCAGGGGAGGCGCCGCCTCGCGTTCGACGAGCTGCTCGACCTGCAGCTCATGCTCATCCGCGCCCGGACCGTCGCCAAGCGCCACCGTGTGGGGGTCGCCTTCGAGGTGAAGCGCGACCTCACCACCCGCCTCAAGCAGAGTCTTCCATGGGAGCTCACCGCCGACCAGCAGCGCGCCGTTCGTGAGATCACCGGAGACATGACCGCTTCCGAGCGGATGCACCGCCTGCTGATGGGCGATGTGGGAACCGGCAAGACCGTCGTCGCGCTGTTCGCCATGCTCCTCGCGGTCGAGAACGATTTTCAGGCCGCGCTGATGGCGCCCACCGAGCTGCTGGCGGAGCAGCACGCCGCCACGCTCGGCCGGCTCCTCGAGCCGCTGGACATCCGCCCCGAGCTGCTCCTGGGCCGCCAGACGGCGGCCGAGAAGACCGCGATCCGCGGCCGCCTCGCCACGGGGCAGGCCCGGATCGCGCTGGGCACGCATGCGCTCATGCAGGAGAGCGTGTCGTTCCGCCGGCTGGGGCTGGTGGTGATCGACGAGCAGCATCGCTTCGGAGTGGAGCAGCGGGCCGCCCTGATCGGGAAGGGCGCGGCACCGGACGTCCTGCTCCTCACGGCGACTCCGATCCCCCGCTCCCTCGCGCTGACGCTCTACGGGGACCTCGACGTCTCCACCTTGAAGGAGCGGCCGCCGGGCCGGGGCTCGGTGCGGACCGGTCTTCGGATGGCGAACCAGCGCGAGGGAGTGCTCGAGTTCGTGCGGCAGGAGTGCGGCCGCGGGCGTCAGGCGTACGTCGTGCTGCCGGTGATCGAAGAGTCGGAGCGGGCCGATCTGCGGGCGGCCACCACGATGGCGCAGTCATTGGCCGCGCGGTGGCCCGACCTGGAGGTCGGCCTGGTCCACGGGCGGCTCAAGGCCGACGAGCGCGACGAGACCATGCGCCGGTTTCGTGCCGGCGAGATCCAGGTTCTGGTGGCGACCACCGTGATCGAGGTGGGCATCGACGTCTCCAACGCCACCGTGATGGTCATCGAGCACCCCGAGCGGTTCGGTCTGGCGCAGCTGCACCAGCTTCGGGGCAGGATCGGGCGGGGGTCGGACGAGAGCTACTGCATTCTGCTGGCGGAAGGGCCGGCCATGGACCGGCTGCAGGGCCTTCGCGGCGACGCAGGACGGTTTCCAGCATCGCGGAGCTTGACCTGGCGGAACGGGGCATGGGGGATCTCATCGGAGCCCGCCAGTCCGGAGGCTTCGAGCTCCGCCACGCCCGGCTCCCGGTGGACGAGGATCTGCTGTCGCGGGCCAGAGACCTGGCCACCCGGCTCATCGCGGCCGACCCGGCACTGCAACGCGGGGAGCACCAGGCGGTCAGGGAGCGGGCGGTGTCGAGGTATCCCAGAGCGGTGGAGCTGTTCAGGGTGGGATAGGGCGGTATCGGTCCTACCACCCCACCCGTATGCCTACGCCGGTCGCATTCCGCAGAGTGCGCACCTCCGGCTCGAACGGGATGTTGTCGGGCTTGTGGGTCTTCCGGGTCAACTCCCAGACGAACATCACGGCCGCGCCGAGGAGCGCGGTCTCGCCGGCGATGAGCCACCGGCGGGCGCTCCGGTCGTAGTGGAGCGAGCTCTGGTAGAGTCCCTCGATGCGGCGATCGGCATAGCCGCCGTCGGGGCCCAGGAGGCAGCGGATCGAATCGGCAAAGCAGGCCTCCTCGATCGCATTGAAGGCGTCATCCGCGCGGTTATGTGCCTTCGCCGCGAGCAGATTCATTCCGACGGCCCCGGCGGCCAGAGCCCACTTGCCGTAGCGGACGAGCGGTCCGGTGTCTTGCGCGGCGGCCGGGCGCGTCAGCGTCACGGTCAGCGCCACCAGGGCCGAGAGCAGGCGCCTCATTGCCGGTACCGGTGGAGGTCGCCGTTGCCGCCGATGGCCAGGAGCCCGTCCTCCAGTACCACCGGCCCCAGCTCGATCGGGCGCCAGAGCTGGACCCGCCACACCTCGGTGCCGTCGGGCCGCAGCGCGCGCAGCGCTCCGTCGGCGCCACCCAGCAGAATCTCGTCATCCACCACGCTCAGGGGCGCGGTGACCGGCCAATCCAGCTCCACCACGCGCTCGGGCCTGGGGGGAGTCCCGCGGAGCGAGGCGGTACAAGGTTCCCCTGCGACTCGCGACATAGAGGGTGTCTCCGAACGCCGCGGGCGAGCCCAGCACCGGGGCGTCCACCTTCACCGCCCACCGAACGTGGAGATCTGCCGGGGTCGATCGCGACGACCTGAGAGTCGGTGGTGCCGGCCACCAGGCCGCCGCGATAGCGACACCCAGGGGGACACGATGGTCCCGGGAGATCGCACGCGGTGGGACACGATCCCGTCGGCGGCTCCCACCCGGTAGATCGAGTCCACCGTGGCCACCACGAGGGATCCGTCTCCCGCTTCCACCGGCGCGATCCGTGCCATGCCCATGCGCTGGCGCCAGCGGATCGAGCCGTGGGCGGGATCGAGGCCCAGAAGCTGCGCCACGCTGGGTGGATGCCACCAGCGTTCCGGCCAGGAGGGCCAGCGGGGCGGCCACCGGACCCGTCTTGCTGCGCCAGATCCGCTTGCCGGTGCCGCGTTCCAGGGCGTAGACCCGGCCCTCCGGCCGGGAGCTGGCCGCGTAAACCGTGTCGCCCGAGACGAGCACGCCGCCCGCGACGAGGCCCGAGAGCCGGCTGGACCAGAGCACCGCACCGGTCTCGAGGTCCACCGCGTAGACCTTCCGGTCCACTCCGGCGCCGTAAATGATGCCGTCCCGGACGACCATGCGGCCCGTCAGCCGCCGCCCCGCCCGGGTGGCCCATACCTGGGTGGGCGCCGCGCCGGAGACGGCGCCTTCCTGGAGCGGCACCGCCGGAGGCGGCCGATATCCGGTGCAGGCCGCGTTGACGCTCCCGAAGAGCAGGACTAGACTCAACGCTCCGCGCATCACACTTCCCCTGCACACGGACGAGGCATGTCGGCGGTCCAGATCAGCGAGCTGCGCGCCCATGCCGGCCAAACGGTCACTCTGCGCGGCTGGGTCGTCACGACCCGGTCGAGCGGCAAGATCGCGTTTGTCGTGCTGCGGGACGGGTCGGGCCTGGTGCAAGGGGTCCTGTCCAAGAAAGAGGTGCCGGAGTCGGTCTGGGCGGCGTTCGGCAGCCTCACGCAGGAGACCAGCGTCGCGCTGACCGGGCTGGTGACGGGAGGAGCCGCGCTCTCCGGGGGGGCACGAGCTGACGGTGACCGGCCTGGAGGTCCTCGGCCCGAGCCACGAGTATCCGATCACCCCTAAAGAACATGGGACGACTTTCCTCTTCGAGCATAGACACCTGTGGCTGCGCAGCCGGCGGCAGGCGGCCGTCGCCCGGGTGCGGCACGAGGTCGAGCAGGCCATCCGCGACTTCTTCTACCAGGAGGGGTTCACCCTGGTGGATACCCCGATCCTGACCGGAGCGATCGGTGAGGAGGCGGGCAATCTCTTCGCGACCGACTATTTCGATCTCGGCAAGGCGTACCTGGCGCAGACCGGACAGCTCTACGTCGAGGCCGCGGCGGCCGCGCTGGGCAAGGTCTACTGCTTCGGCCCCACTTTCCGAGCCGAGAAATCCAAGACCCGCCGGCACCTGACCGAGTTCTGGATGGTGGAGCCCGAAGTGGCGTTCAACGATTCCGACGCTAACATGCGGCTGCAGGAGTCGTTCGTCAGCTACATCGTCGCCCGGGCGCTCGACCGCCGCCAGGAGGAGCTGAAGGAGCTGGAGCGCGACACCGCGCCGCTGGAGCGGGTGACGGCCCCCTTTCCCCGGATCGTCCTACTCCGACGCCGTCGCGAGACTCAACCAGCTCGGCTCCGACATCAGCTGGGGCTCGGATCTGGGCGCGGACGACGAGACCCTCCTGGCCCGGGAGTACGACCGGCCGGTCTTCGTCTACAACTATCCCAAGCAGGTGAAGGCGTTCTACATGAAGGAAAACCCCGAGGATCCCCGGACGGTACTCAACAACGATTGCCTCGCGCCCGAGGGCTACGGCGAGATCATCGGCGGATCACAGCGGGAAGACGACTACGACCGGCTCCTCGCGCGGATCGACGCCCAGGGGCTCGATGCCGAGGCCTACCGCTGGTACCTCGACCTCAGGCGGTACGGGACGTTCGTCCACTCGGGATTCGGGCTGGGGATCGAGCGGACGGTGGCCTGGATCTGCGGTATACCGCACATCCGGGAGGCGATCGCCTTTCCCCGCCAGATTCATCGCTTGTATCCCTGAGGCTCCCCCGCCGCCTTTACCTCGTTCCACATCCCGTCCAGGACCTCCAAACCCGCCGATTCTACCGCGATTCCTCGCTCGGTGCAAAGCGCCTCGATCGCCTCGAACCGCTCGCGGAACTTTCGGTTGGCCCTGTCGAGTACTGCCCCCGGCTGGACTCCGGCCTTTCGGGCGAGGTTGACGACCGCGAACAGCAGGTCGCCGATCTCGTCACCGAGCCGAGGGCTTGGCGCCGGAGGGGGAGTGTTGGGATCGTCCGCGTCCGCGGTCGTGGGGCGCGCCGAATGATCCGCCAGCTCGGCCTCGACTTCGGCCAACTCCTCGCGGATCTTGTCCAGCGGGCCCCCGACGTCGGGCCAGTCGAAGCCCACCGCCGCCGCGCGCTCCTGGAGCCGGTAGGCCTTGAGCAGCGGTGGCAGGGTGGGGACGATACCCGAGAGCGTCTTGCCCCGCCGCTCGCGCCGCTTGATTCGCTCCCAGGGCTCGGGCTCACCCAGCTCGAAGAGATGGGGATGTCGGCGATGCATCTTTCGCTCGAGATGGTCGGCGACGTCGTCCGCCGTGAACTCTTTCCGCTCCTCCGCCAGCACCAGCTGGAAGGCGAGATGCAGCAGCAAGTCGCTCACCTCGCCTCGGATCGCGGCCGGGTCCCCCTCGCCGAGAGCCTGGTCCAGCTCGAGCGCCTCTTCCACCAGGTACGGCCTCAGGGTCTCCCGGGTCTGCGCCCGGTCCCAGGGACACCTGCGCCGCAGGTCACGCACCATCGCCAGGGCGCGTCCAAGCGCTGAATTGTCTTGCATTTATCCCCCATGGCCCATAAGATACGCGCCGGTTCTTCCATGACTCTTCCCCCCGACACGGCCCGGGCCTGGGTCGACATCGATCTCGGCTGCGTTGGTGGTCAACGCACGCACCCTCGCCGAGGCGTGCGGAGCCCGGCTGCTGCCGATGGTCAAAGCTAACGGCTACGGATTGGGAGCGGCCCGGGTCGCCGAGGCCCTCGACCGCACTCGACCCCTGGGGATTCGGTGTCGCGACGGTCGAGGAAGGAATCGCGCTTCGAGAAGCGGGGCTGAGCCGCCCCGTCCTGGTCGTCAGTCCCCTCACACTCGAGACGCTCGAGCCGGTCCTGGAGAACGGCTTCCGTCCCGCCATCGGCGATCCCGCCATGCTCGGGCGCTGGCTGGCTCGCACGCCGAGCCCATTCCATCTGGAGATCGACACGGGGATGGGGAGGGCCGGGATCCCTTGGGACGACGAGACCGCGCTGCGTGACGCGGCGCAGGCGCTCGCCGCCGCCTCCGGGTGGGAGGGCGTCTTCACCCATTTCCACTCGGCCGACAGCGATCCGGCCTCGGTGGCCACTCAGTGGGCACGCTTCCAGGCCGTGCTGGCGGTGCTTCCCGGGCGGCCTCCCCTGGTCCACGCCGCCAATAGCGCGGCGGCCCTGTGCGGCCACGCCTACGCCGGCGACCTCGCCCGCCCGGGGATCTTTCTGTACGGGGGCCGGGCCGGGGAAGCCGCTCCCATGCCGAAGCCGGTGGTAGCGCTGCGTGCGCGAGTGCTGGCCGTCCGACAGGTCGCCGAGGGGGAGAGCGTCAGCTACGGCGCAGCTTGGCGCGCGCCGCGCCGGACCACGGTCGCGACTCTCGGTGTGGGGTACGGCGACGGCCTGCCGCGTGCCACGGAGCTGAAGGACGCCCCGCCGCGCCGGGTTGAGCTCGGAACCCGGACCGTGCCGTTGGTCGGCCGGGTAACCATGGACATGTGCATGGTGGCCGTGGACGACGGGGCCGTCGCCGTCGGCGACGTAGCCACCCTGTTCGGCGGGATCGTGTCGCTCGACGAACAGGCGCGCGGCGCGGGGACGATCTCCTACGAGCTGCTCACCGCCCTCGGGAGCCGCCTGCCGAGGCGCTACCGATGACGCGCCGCGCGGCCGATCATCGTGCTCGACGGTTGGGGGATCGGACGGGCCCACGACACCGACGCCTACGGTGACGCCGGTAGCGACACCCTAGGCAACGTGTCGCGCCGGGCCGGCGGGCTCGACCTGCCGCAGCTAGCGGCGCTCGGGCTCGGCCACTGCGCGGCGATCGCCGGTGTGCCTGCCGTCCCCTCGCCGACAGCGGCGCACGGGAGCTGCGAGCCGGTGAGCGCGGGCAAGGACAGCATTACGGGCCATTGGGAGATCTGCGGCCTCCTCTTGGCTCAGCCGTTCCCCACCTACCCACGGGGATTCCCCGAATGTGTGATCGCCGAGTTCTCGCGACTGACCGGCCGGGGGGTGCTGGGAAACCTTCCCGCGTCCGGCACCGGGATTCTGGACCAGTACGGCGAGGAGCACCGGCGCACCGGCAAGTGGATCGTCTACACCTCGGCCGACAGCGTCTTCCAGGTCGCGGCGCACGAGGCGACCGTGCCGCTGGCGGAGCTCTACGCGGCCTGCGATGCCGCCCGGCGGATGCTGCAGGGTGAGCACGGTGTCTCGCGGGTGATCGCGCGGCCGTTCGAGGGCGAGCCGGGCGCCTGGGTTCGGACGCCGCGGCGGAAGGACTACAGCCTGCCCCCGCCGGGCCCAACGCTGCTCGATCGTCTGGCGGAGCGTCACATCCCGCGGGTCGGGGTGGGGAAGGTGGACGACCTGTTCGCCAGGCGGGGCATCAACAGCATCCACACCGCCACCAACGCGGAGGCGTATGCCTTGATCGAAGGCGCGCTGATGGCGATGGAGCGGGGGCTGCTGTTCGCCGAACGTGATCGAGTTCGATCAGACCTGGGGGCATCGAAACGACGTGGCCGGGTACGTCGCAGGGTCTCCGGGAGCTCGATCGGGAACTGCCTCGGATGCTCGCCCCGGTGCGGCGGGACGACCTCCTTATCTTTACCGCCGATCACGGCAACGACCCGACCACGCCGTCCACCGATCACTCCCGCGAGGTGGTTCCCCTCCTCGTCACTGGGCCCCGGGTGCGGCCCATCGGGCTGGGACGGCGTCCGACGATGGCCGACATCGGCCAGACGGTGGCCGAATTTCTCGGGGTCACCCCGCTCCCGGCGGGGACCTCATTCCTGTCCGAGGTCTGGATTGACTGATCCTGTGGTAACAGCGGCGCGGGCGGCGCAGTCGCGTGCCTACGCGCCTTACTCCAACTTTCGCGTCGGCGCGGCGTTGGAAACCGAAAGCGGCGAGATCTTCGTCGGGTGCAACGTGGAGAACGCCTCCTACGGGCTCACCATCTGCGCCGAGCGGGCTGCGGTGTGCGCCGCGGTTGTGGCGGGCGCGCAGCGGTTCCGCCGCGCGGTCGTGGTCAGTGATTCCGACCCGCCGGCCGCGCCCTGTGGCGCCTGCCGCCAGGTGCTCTCCGAGTTCGGCCCCGATCTCCGGGTGGAGGCCGTCGGACCGCGGGGCACCGCGTCCTGGTCGATGGGGGAGCTGTTGCCGGCGGCGTTCGGCCCGGATCAGCTGTCGTGAGGCGAGGGCATGGGGTGGCTCGCCGCCTTCGTCATGCTCGCGGCGGCGATGACGGGCTGCCAGGAGCGGCTGACGGCGCCCGGTGGATGTCCCGAGCTCTGTCCGGGTGGCGAGTCGCGAGTGTTCGACACCGTCCTCAACGCCTTGCCCGGGTTGGACTCGAGCTACGTAGGGTACGTGGCCCGGACCTCGGCCGGCGCGCTCTTGGTCTCCAACGGGCTGCCCGCCTCGGAAGATCGCGCGGTGTACCGCTTCAACGCGCGCTCGGATTCGATCGCGGTGCGGGACACGCTCAGGGCGTACACCGTGGACTCGGCCCTGCTGTCTCTGAACGTGATCGCGCGGGACACGCTGGTGAACGGGCTCAAGCTCTATCTCTACCGCATCGACCCCGCGGTGGACATCGACGCCACGTTCGAGTCCATCGACCAGCAGCTGCTTCCCGCCGCGATCATCGACAGCATCGAGGTTCCCGACAGCGTCAACTCGGGGCTGGTCCAGACCGTGCTGCGTGGCGCGGACCTCGGAAAGGTGGCCCTCCCGACGGGGACCGGGGGAGTGCTCGCGATCGGGGTCGCCATGGCGGCCGATCAGCCCAGCGGGGTCAGGATCGGCGCTTCGGCGGCCGGCACCGGGGCGACCTTCATCAGCTACGTGACGGTCGACGTGCCGGACACGGGATCGCTCAAGCGACAGAGCGTGACTCGCTCGCCGGCGTTCAACGCGTTCGTGACCCAATCGCCCGCGGCCCCCGACGACGCGTTTCTCACGGTGGGCGGCGAGCCGTCCGCGCGGACGCTGATCCGGTTCGACCTTCCGGAAGACATCGAGGACTCCGCCACGATCGTGCGGGCCACGCTCGAGCTGGTGCCCCGCTCGGCCATGCTCGGCCTCCCCTCCGACCCGGCGCTGCTGCAGGCCAAGGCGCTGCTCGCGGATTTGGGCGCGAAATCGCCGGTGACCACCGATGCGCGGTTCATCACCTCCGACACGCTGGCCGTGGGCAGCGCGGACACCGTCAGGCTCGACGTGACGCCCATCGTGCAGGTGTGGCAGGCCGCGAGCGAGCGGCCCGAGGCGATCTTCGTCTCGTTGCTCCCGGAGGGCGCGAGCTTCACCCGCCCGGTCTTCGGCTCGACCCGCTCGGGCACGGTGGGCCCGCCCCGGCTCCGGATCACGTACCTCAAGCCCTTTCCCTTCGAGAACCCGTAAGTGCGACGCCTCCTGTTCCTGGGATTATTGGCGCTTTGGCCCGCCACGGCCGCATCGCAGGCCTCGCAGTTCGGCGTGCGGGGGCTGGGTGTTCCGGGCCGGTCGCTCTCCACTCGCGCGGCCGGCTCCTCGGGCGCGTTCGGGATGTTCGATGCCGAGTCGGGCCTCAACCCGGCCGCACTCAGCGGGCTCGCCGCCATGACCGCCACCTTCAACGGCACCGAGTCGTTTCGAACCGCGGAGAATCCGGCGGGCTCCGAGTCGCTGCGCGACGCGCGGTTTCCCCACATCGCCTTCGGCGGGCCGGTACGTGGCACGCCAGTGGTGGTGGGTATCAGCTACTCCAGCTATGCCAATCGGGACTTTACCGTGGCGTCTCGGGACACGGTGGAACTGCGCGACGTGCTGGTGCCGGTCGCCGACACCTTGTCGAGCCGGGGCGGCCTCAGCGACCTGCGGCTGGCGGGCGCCTACAAGCTCCGGGATCGCACGGTGGTGGGGGGAGCCTTCCACGTGATCACGGGCTCCAACCGGATGGAGTCGAGGCGCAGCTTCGCGGACGACCAGTACCTTCCGGTCCGGCAGAGCGCCGAGCTCTCGTACGCCGGCGTCGGGGTCGCGACCGGAGCGGTGCAGCAGCTGGGGTCCGGCCTCTGGGTGGCGGCCATCGCGCGGAGCGACGGGAAGGCCATCGTGGATCGTGACTCGGCCCGCGTGTCCCAGGTGGATCTGCCCTATACCCTGGGCCTCGGCGTTCGGTGGAAGGCGGGCGCGCGCCTGGACCTCGCCGCCCACGGAATTTTCCGTACCTGGTCGGGGGCGAACAGCGACCTGCTCGCCTCCGGTGGGACCGGGGCCGACAATACCTTCGAGGTGGCGGTCGGCGGAGAATACATCGGGGACGCACGACGGCCGTATCGGCGACCGATCCGGTTCGGCGCCCGCTACGCCCGCCTGCCGTTTCCGCTCCAGCCGGGGCTGCAGCCCAAGGAGTTCGGGGTATCCCTCGGGAGCGGCGTTCGCTTCGCCCAGGACCGTGCCGGCATCGACTTGTCGCTCGAGCACCTCTGGCGCTCCGCCGGCGACTTCAAGGAGCGGGCGTTCGTGATCTCCGTCGGGGTGGGAGTCCGTCCATGAGTCGGGCTCGCCCGCGGGAGACCCCACACACTATCTTGTCGGCATGACCAGGCGTCTCTATATCGAGACCTACGGCTGCCAGATGAACGTGGCCGACTCCGAGCTGATCTTCGGGCTGCTCGGCCGCGAGGGGTACGTCCGCACCGAGCAGCCCGCGGACGCCGACGTCATGCTGGTCAACACCTGCGCGGTCCGCGACAACGCCGAACAGCGGGTGGTCGGGCGGGTGGGCGAGCTCCAGCGGTTCAAGCGCGAGGGAGGCGTGCTCGGCGTGGTGGGCTGCATGGCGCAGCGACTCGGTCCCACGCTGCTCGAGCAGGTCCCGCGGGTGGATCTGGTCGTCGGCCCCGACGCCTACCGGAATCTGGGTCAGCTCATCGGCATCGCCGAGTCGGGTCGGCGGGTGGCCGACACGGAGTTCCGATCCTGGGAGCATTACGAGGACGTGCCCCCGGCGCGCGACGCGGGACCCACCGCCTTCATTACGGTACAACGGGGCTGCGACTACCGTTGCACCTTCTGTATCGTGCCGTTCACCCGGGGGCCGGAGCGAAGCCGCAAACTCGCCGACGTGGTCCGCGAAGTGCGCCAACTCGCCGCGCGGGGCGGAAGCGAAGTCACCCTCCTGGGCCAGACGGTCAACTCGTACCACGATGGCGAGCACGATTTCGCCGACCTGCTGCGGGCCGTCGGCGGCGTCGACGGCATCCGCCGGGTGCGGTTCACCAGTCCGTACCCCACCGACTTCACCCCCCGGGTGGTGGAGGCGATGGCTACCACGGACGCGGTATGTGAACACGTGCACTTGCCGGTGCAGAGCGGCTCCAATGCCGTGCTGAAGCGAATGCTCCGGCGCTACACCCGTGAGCGCTATCTCGAGGTGGTGTCGGCGCTCAGGGCGGCGGTCCCGGGCATCACGTTTTCCACCGATATCATCGTGGGGTTTCCGGGCGAAACCGAGGTTCAGTTCCAGGAAACGCTCAGCCTCGTTGCCGATGCCGATTTCGACGATGCCTACACTTTCAAGTACTCGGTCCGCGACGGCACTCCGGCCGTGCGGCTGCCCGATCGGGTTGCCGACGAGGTCGCCTCCGACCGGCTGGCGCGGCTCATCGAGATCGTTCGGCGCAACGCGAGGCGGAAGAGCCTGGCCCGGCTCGGTCAGGTGCACGAGGTCCTGGTGGAGCGCCGGGCCAAGCGAGGTGATCTGCTGCTGGCCCGAACCCGCACCAACCACCTGGTGCTGGTCGACCTCCCGGCCGACGCGGTGGGTGAGTATCATCGGGTCAGGCTCACCGGCACGACCGGCTCAACCTTCACCGGCACGGTGGTCCATCCGGCCCTGGCGGTTCTGTGATCCACAACCTGGTCGAGGAACACGTCCTCACGGCCTACGATGCCATGCGGCCCCACTTCCCCGACTTTTGCGGGTGCGAGCTCTGCCGGGAGGACGCGCTGGTCTATACCCTGAACCGGATCCCGGCCCGGTACGTCTCCACCGCCACCGGGTCGGCCGTGACCGGAGTCAACCTCGAGAAGGAGCAGAGCCGGGCGGCGATCGAGGTTGCCATGATGGACGGGCTGCGCAAGATCTCCCTGGCCCCGCGATGCGGAAAGCGGGGCAAGGTGTCGCCCCAGCCGTAGGCTCCGAGCCGCGGTGATGCCGCGGTCCGCCATCCTGTTCACCGCCGCATATTGGGCCGGTCTTGCGACCGGCCTGTTGCGTTTTGGGAACCCGGCCGGCGCGACCGTGCTGGCGCTCGGGCTAGCGCTCGCCGGCCGTCCTGCCGGCTGGCTGATCGGTGGAGGCGTGCTCGCGGGCCGCCTGAGTGGGGAGATGGCGGTGGCGCTGGACCGCTCGCAGTGCGCGGCGCGGCTGCCGGCCGGGCAGATGCGGATGCGGGTCAGCGTGCTGGAGCCCGCGGAGGCGGCGGGAGGCCGGATCACGCTCCTTCCCGGCCTCGACTGCCGCGGGCGGGTCTCAGCGCGATGGCCCCGAGGGCGCCCGGTGGAGGCGGGAGCCCGGGCGGACATCGTCGCTCGATGGATCCCGCGCGCCGGCCCCGGCGGGCGCCCGGACGGCATGCTCGTCGTCACCGAGGCCGCAGTCCGGAGCACCCGCCCGCGCCTGACCGATCGGCTCCATAACTACCTCTACACGACGAGCCATTCGTTGTACGGCACGAGAGCCGGTCTGGTGGATGCTCTCGTGCTGGGTCGCCGTGGAGGGATCGATTCCGAGCTTCGGGATCGATTCGCCCGTTCCGGCCTGGTGCATCTGCTCTCCATCTCCGGCTTTCACGTCGGCCTGATCACCGCCTGGGTTTTCCTGCTATGCAGGCTGGCGCGAATGCCTCGCACGTCGGCACTCGCCACCGCCGCCGGGTTATGTGCGGCCTATGTCGCCTTCCTCGGCTGGCCGCCTCCGGCCGCCAGGGCGGCTGCGCTCGCGGCGGTGGTGACTCGCTGCCGGCTGCGCCAGCGCCACGTGCAGGCGAACGCCGTGCTCGCCGCCACTTGTCTTGCGGTTCTCCTGGTGGACCCGTGGGCCGCGCTCGATCTCGGTGGGTGGCTGTCCGCGGCGGCGCTCTGGGGGGCATCGACCTTCACGCGCTGGTCCGACCGGGCGCTGGGCACCGGCTTCTGGGTCCGCACCGCAGCCTCGTCGCTGGGCGCCACACTGGCGACGGCCCCGATCACCGCGGCCTTTCTCGGTACCGTGGCACTCGCGGGGCTGCTGCTCAACTTCGCGGCCATTCCGTTGGCGGCCCTCGCGGTCCCCGGCGTTCTCGCCAGCCTCATCCTGAGGCCGGTCTGGACCGGGGCCGCGGAAGCGATGGCGGCCGGAGCCGGTCTCGGCCTGCACCTGCTCGAGCTCTGCGCCGTGGCGGGCTCGGCCGTGCCGGCTGGTCACGTCATGGTCGAGCCGGGGACACCCGGAGCGATCATGCCCTGGGTCGCGGTTCTGGTGTTGGCTGTGTGGGCGCTGGGCGAGCGGAATACCGTAGCGGAGGCGGGTCGTCGGATTGCCTGGAGTGCCGTGGCGGCGATGTGGCTGAGTCTGATGCCGGGGTCGGCCCGCGGCTCGCCTGACGGGGGCCGAGGCCTCGCGTTACATTTTCTCGATGTGGGACAGGGCGACGGAGCCGCCCTCCGCACGCCTGGCGGCCGCTGGATCGTCATCGATGCCGGTCCCGCCGGCGACCGGGGCGATGCGGGTCGCAGGGTAATGGTTCCGTTTCTGGAGCGTCGGGGCGCCCGGGAGCTGGCCGCGATCGTGGTATCTCACGCTCACGCCGATCACCTTGGCGGCGTGCCGGCGCTGCTGGGACGATTTCCGGTCGGCATCGTCCTCGAGCCGGGCGGACCGGTACCGGATCCTGCCTACGCCGCGTTTCTGAGTGCCCTGGACCGGGAGGGGATTGGGTGGCACCCCGCGCGCGCCGGGGACCGCTTCACCCTGGACGGTGTGGAGTTCACCGTCCTGCATCCCGGCGCGGATTGGGCGGAGTGGGGCGAAGACGTGAACGAAGACTCGGTCGTGCTGCTGGTGCGATACGGCGACTTCGAGGCCCTCCTCACGGGCGATGCCGGGTTCCCCGCCGAGGCGATGCTGCGCGGGAAGATTCGCTGGGTTGATCTGTTGAAGGTGGGTCATCACGGGAGCCGTCGAAGCACCGGCGAGGAGCTGCTCGATTCGCTCCGTCCCCTGGCCGCGGTGATCTCCGTGGGCCGGAACGCCTACGGCCACCCGTCGCCCGAGACGACCGCGAGACTGGAATCGCGACGAGTGCAAATTCTCCGAACCGACCGGGATGGAACGGTCAGCGTCACGACCGACGGAACCACGATGACTATCTCGTCCAGGCAGGGCGAGTCGAGCTATCCCGTGAAGCGCGACTATTGAGCGCCTCACGCCTTTCGAAATCCTCACCCGGGGGCCCCGTGCTGACGTCCGTGACCACGATCGAGCGGTTCATCTTCGACCAGGAACACCGCTACCCCGAGGCCACCGGCGAGCTGTCGAATCTGCTCTACGACATCGCCCTCGCGGCCAAGATCATCGCGGCCGCCATACGCCGGGCGGGTCTGGTGAACATCCTGGGCTCGGCCGGGGCCAAGAACGTGCAGGGTGAGGAGCAGCAGAAGCTCGACATCATCGCCAACGAGACCTTCAAGAACTGCCTCAACCACACCGGCCGGGTGTGCGTGATGGCCTCGGAGGAGGATGAAGACATCGTCCCGGTCCCGCCCGAATATCCCGTCGGCAAGTACGCGGTGCTCTTCGATCCTCTCGACGGCTCCTCCAACATCGACGTCAACGCGGCCGTCGGCACGATCTTCAGCATCTACCGGCGGGTGAGCATGGAAGGCCGCGGCACGGTAGCCGACGTGCTCCAGCCGGGCTGCAAGCAGGTGGCCGCCGGGTACGTCATGTACGGGTCGAGCACCATGCTGGTCTATACGACGGGGCAGGGGGTTCATGGCTTCACCCTCGATCCCACGATCGGCGAGTTTCTTCTTTCGCACCCGAAGATCGTGACGCCGCGGATCGGGATGTACTACAGCGTCAACGAGAGCAACTTCGGCCGCTGGGACCGCTCGATGCAGGCGGCGGTGCGCGGGCTCAAGGGCGATCAGCCGGACGTGATGAAGCCGAAGAACAGCCGCTACGTCGGCTCCCTGGTCGCGGACTTCCACCGCAATCTCATCGCGGGCGGCATCTTCCTCTATCCCGCCGACACCCGCCATCCCAACGGCAAGCTCCGGTTGCTCTACGAGGCCAGCCCGATGGCGTTCATCGCCGAGCAGGCCGAGGGGTCGGGGACCGACGGGATGAATCGCATCCTCGACATCATGCCGCACAACCTGCATCAGCGCACGCAGCTGGTGATCGGATCCCGGGAAGACGTCGGGTTCGTCGCCGACAACCTGCGGCGCGAGCGGGCCGCTCGGACGAGCGGCCCGCTGGCTCAGCCGGCGCTATGAAGAAGCTGTACGGCCCGGGAGACTGGGCCGGCGATCCGGCCACCGACCTGGGCCGGCCGGGCGCGTTCCCGTTCACCCGCGGCGTCTATCCCCGGATGTACGCGGAGCGGCTCTGGACCATGCGGCAGTACGCCGGGTTCGGCACCGCCCGTGAGACCAACCTGCGGTTTCGCCAGCTCCTCGCGGCCGGCCAGAGCGGGCTTTCCACCGCGTTCGACCTCCCCACCCAAATGGGCTACGACTCCGATCATCCGATGGCCCACGGCGAAGTGGGACGCGTGGGGGTAGCGATCGATAGCGTGGACGATCTGGCCGATCTCTTCCGCGACATACCGCTGGACCAGGTCTCCACCTCCATGACGATCAACGCCACCGCCGCGATCCTGCTCGCGATGTACGTCGTGGTCGGGGAGGAGCAGGGTGTGCCACGCACCGCGCTCACCGGCACGGTGCAGAACGACGTGCTCAAGGAGTACGTCGCCCGGGGCACCTACATCTATCCGCCGGGCCCCTCGCTGCGGCTGGTGGCGGACATCTTCCGCTTCGTGTCCGACGAGGGCATGAGCTTCAACCCGATCTCCATCAGCGGCTATCACATGCGGGAAGCGGGGGCGACCGCGGTGCAGGAGGTGGGGTTCACCATCGCGAACGCCCTGGAGTACGTGCGGGTGGCGGTGGATGCGGGGCTCCCGGTGGACAGCTTCGGCCCCCGCCTCTCGTTCTTCTTCGCCAGCCATAACGATCTGTTCGAGGAGGCGGCCAAGTTTCGGGCGGCGCGGCGGCTCTGGGCCCGGGTGGTGCGGGAGCGGTTCGGGGCGGGGGACGTCACCGCCCGGCTCCGGTTCCACACCCAGACGGGCGGCGTCACGCTCCAGGCCCAGCAGCCGCTCAACAACGTGGTGCGGGTGACGGTGCAGGCGCTGGCCGCGGTGCTGGGAGGAACCCAGTCGCTCCACACCAACGGCTACGACGAGGCGCTGGCGCTGCCGACCGAGCAGTCGGCCACGCTGGCGCTCCGGACCCAGCAGGTGATCGCCCACGAGAGCGGGGTGGCGAAGGTGGTGGATCCGCTCGCGGGCAGCTATTACGTCGAGTCGTTGACCGACGAGATCGAGGCCGGCGCGCGGGAGTTGATCGAGGAAGTGGACCGTCTCGGTGGTGCGGCGAAGGCGATCGAGCGCGGGTTCTTCCAGGAGGCGATCGCGCGGAGCGCGTACGAGCTGCAAAAGCAGCAGGAGGCGGGAGAGAGCGTGGTAGTCGGCGTCAATCGATTCACGGACGCCTCGCCTCCGGTAAAGATCGAGACGCCGGACTATTCCGCGCTGGAGCTCGACCAGCGGGAGCGGCTGGAGCAGGTCCGGCGGGGCAGAGACAGTGTGGCGGTGGGCCGTGTCCTGACAGAAATCCGCGCTGCGGCGGACGGGGCCCGGTCTCTCATGCCTCCCATCCTCGACGCCGTCCGCGCCCGCGCCACGCTGGGGGAGATCAGCGATACGCTCCGGACCGCCTGGGGAGAATACCGGCCCGTGTAGCACCCTTGGTCCTGGTGTGACGGCAGCTCACACCGATCGGATGCTGGCTGCTTGTACCCCCGCTCCGATTCGGCTAAGTTACTCTGCTGATTTCGTTTAACCCCCAGCGGGTGCCGATGCCGACCTACGAATACAAATGCCCCGAAGGCCACACCTTCGAGAAATTCCAGAAGATGACCGACAAGCCCCGCACCAAGTGCCCGGTGTGCGGTAAACCCGCGACCCGGAAAATCTCGGGCGGTGCCGGGCTGGTATTCCGGGGCAGCGGCTTCTACATCACGGACTACGGCAAGGACGGCAAGGGACCCCGGAAGCCCGAGTCCGAGAAACCGGCTGAGCAATCCGGCGACAAGACTTCCCAGGGCAAGAGCGAGGGTGGGGCCAAGGAGCCGAAGTCGAAGCCGGAACCCTCCTCGTCCAAGGAGGCTCCGGGCAAGGGCGGGGGGAAGGCCTCCACCGAGTGAGCGACGCGATCCGCGCCGAGCTCGAGCGGGTGGCCGCCGGGTTCGGCGCCGACGGGCTGGCGTTCGTGCTCGAGCGGCCGCGCGACGCCGGCCACGGCGACCTCGCGACCAATCTCGCCATGCTGCTCGCCCGGCGCGAGCGCACCAACCCGCGAGAGATGGCCGCGCGCGTCGTGAGCGAGCTTCGGTTCCCTACCACCGTGGTCTCCCGCACCGAGATCGCCGGGCCCGGCTTCATCAATATCTGGCTGGCGGAGAACGAGCTCTCGGGCGCGGTTGCCTCAATTCTGGAGCAGGGCAAGGATTACGGCCGGCGCACCGCCGGCGCGGGCCTCAAGGTCAACATCGAGTTTGTCTCCGCCAACCCCACCGGACCGCTGCACGTCGGCCACGGCCGCGGCGCGGCGCTGGGCGACGCGATCGCGTCGCTCTACGAATGGACCGGCCACGCGGTCACCCGCGAGTTCTACATCAACGACGCCGGCGTGCAGATCGACCGGCTCGCCGCCAGTCTCTGGGCCCGCATCAGGCAGGAGGCCGGTCTCCCGGCCGAGATCCCTGAGGGTGGCTACCACGGTGACTACCTGCGGGAGAACGCGCGCCAGGTCCTCGCCGCGGAGGGCCCCGGCTTCGCGCGGCTCCCCGACGAAGAGGGCCTCCGGCGTTCCCGCGCGCTCGGCATCCAGCTCCAACGCAAGGAGCAGGATCGCGACCTCGCCGACTTCGGTGTGCGCTTCGACGTCATGAGCTCGGAACAGGCGATCTACGACGCCGGCCAGGTGGAGGGGGCGATCGCGCTCCTCGCCGAGCGGGGCCTGACCTACCAGGACGAAGGGGCCCTGTGGCTCCGAACCACCCAGTTCGGCGACGACAAGGACCGGGTGCTCCGGAAGAGCGACGGGTCGCTCACCTACCTGGTGCCCGACATCGCGTATCACATCGACAAGCACGACCGTGGCTTCGACCGCGCCATCGACGTCTGGGGCGCCGACCACCACGGCTACGTCCCGAGAATGCGGGCGGTGCTCGCGGCGCTGGGCTATCCCCCGGATTTCTTCGCGGTGGAGCTGGTGCAGCTGGTCAAGGTGATGCGGGAGGGCGAAGAGGTGAAGATGTCGAAGCGGTCCGGCGAGTTCGTCACCCTCAAGGACCTGGTGGACGAGGTCGGGGTGGATGCGGCCCGCTACTTCTTCATCGCGCGGAAGGGCGCCAGCCCGCTCGACTTCGACATCGAGCTCGCGAAGAAGCAGACCGACGAGAACCCGGTCTTCTACGTGCAGATGGCCCACGCCCGGCTGAGCGGCATCTTCCGCACCGCCGAACGAGACGCGGACTCGGTTACCGGGGCGCTCGACCTCGGCGCGCTCCCCGCGCCGCAGGATACCGAGCTCCTCAAGAAGCTGGTCACGTTTCCCGAGCTGGTGGGCAAGGCGGCACGCGAGCGGGAACCGCACCGCGTCACCGTCTTCCTCCACGAGCTGGCCAGCGTGGTCCACGGGTGGTACCATCACACCCGCGCCGTCGGCGCGCCCGAAGGCCCCGACACCGAGCGTGCCCGGCTCCTGCTGGCCCGGGCCGCCCGGAGCGTCCTCGCCAACGGCCTTACCCTGCTGGGCATCTCCGCCCCGGATCGGATGTGACCGGATGAGCCTTCTCGTCGTCGGCAGCGTCGCGCTGGACTCGATCTTCACCCCGTTCGGCGAGACCGCGGACGCGCTGGGCGGCTCCGCGGTCTATTTCAGCGTCGCGGGATCGATTCTCCATCCGGTGCAGGTCGTGGGCGTCGTCGGGGACGACTATCCGGTGCCCGAGCTCGAGCGGCTGGCGCTGCGGGGCATCGACTGGTCGGGCGTGGAACACGCCAAGGGCGAGAGCTTCCGCTGGAAGGGCAAGTACAGCTACGACCTCCAGAGCCGCGAAACGCTGGAGACCCGGCTGGGCGTCTTCGCCCACTTCCAGCCCAAGATCCCGGTCGCGTTCCGCGCGGCGGAGTACGTCTTCCTCGGCAACATCGACCCCGAGCTGCAGATCGGGGTGCTGGGGCAGGTGCAGCGACCCAAGCTGGTGGTCTGCGACACCATGAACTACTGGATCCAGGGCAAGAAGGCGGCGCTCCTCGAGCTGCTCGCGAACGTGGACGTGTTGATGGTGAACGACAGCGAGGCCCGCGAGTTGAGCGGCGACTGGAACATCCATAGAGCGGGCCGCTGGATCCTGAAGCACGGCCCGAGCCGGGTGGTCATCAAGCAGGGCGAATACGGCGCCTTGCTGATCGAGCGGACACGAACTTTCTACGTCCCCGCGTTTCCGCTGGAGAGCGTCTTCGATCCGACCGGAGCCGGCGACGCCTTCGCCGGCGGCTTCATGGCCTACCTCGCCCGGACCGGCTCGCTGGGAGAGGACAACATTCGCCGGGCCATGGTCTATGGCGCGGCCATGGGCTCCTACGCGGTGGAACAGTTCGGCATCCGGGGCCTCGAGGGAATCGCCTTGCCGGCGGTCGAGGCCCGGGTCCGCTCATTCCAGGATCTCACCCACGTCCAGCTGGCCGAGGCGTTGCCGTGACGCGGCACTACGCCGAGGCGGGTGTGGATCTGCAGGGCGCGGAGGCCGCGAAGGCCCGAATCGGTCTGGCGGTCGCGGCCACGCGGACTCCGCTGAGCGTGGGCCGGGTCGGCGCGTTCGGGGGCATGGTGCGGATCCCCGAAGGGATGGTGCGGCCGACGCTGGTGCTCAGCACCGACGGAGTCGGCACCAAGGTCCTGGTCGCTCTGGCGGCCGGCCGGGTGGATACCGTGGGCGAGGACCTGGTCAACCACAGCGTGAACGACATCCTGGTGCACGGCGCCACCCCTATCGCATTCATGGACTACATCGCCGGCTCCGGCCTGAGCGAGGACCAGATCGCTGGTCTGGTTGAGGGCATCGCCCGGGGGTGCCGGGCCCATCGGATGGCCTTGGCGGGCGGTGAGACGGCGCAGATGCCGGGCCTGTACCGCGCCGGGACCTACGATCTGGCCGGAACGATCATCGGGGTGGTGGAGGAGGATGCCGCGATCCACGGCGACGCGATCCGCCCGGGCGACTTGCTGCTGGGCTACGCCTCCACCGGCCTCCATACCAACGGCTATACGCTGGCTCGACGGATAGTATTCGAACGGATGGGGCTCGGAGTCGGCGACCGGTTCGGCGACCAGGATCGTTCCGTCGCCGACGTTCTGCTGGAGGTCCACCGCAGCTACTCCCGCAGCGTCATGCCGGTCATGTCCCGGTTGCACGGGCTGGCGCATATCACCGGCGGCGGCATTCCCGGGAATCTTTCGCGAATACTTCCCCCGGGCTGCGATGCGGTGGTGGACTCCACGAGCTGGGAGCTGCCGCCGCTGTTCGCCACCTTGCAGCAGGCAGGCGGGATCTCCACCGAGGAAATGCGCGACGTGTTCAACCTCGGCGTCGGCCTCATCGCCGTGCTGCCGGCCGAGTCCGTCGCGGCCGCGCAGGCTGCGGCCACGGCGGACGGAGTCGCCACCTGGACGATGGGTGAGGTCAGGCCGGGAGCGCGGAGGGTCCGGTTCGCCGGTTCGTGAAGGAGAGTCCCGTGACCCTCCTCGCCGGCCCCCGCCTGCGGCCCGGCGACTAACCGCATGGACGAGCGGGAGGCGATGACCCGTGCCCTCGACCTCGCCTGGCGGGGATGGGGCAGGGTGCACCCCAATCCTCTGGTCGGGGCCGTGGTCCTGGCCGACGGGATCGTGGCCGGCGAGGGCTGGCACGCGGAGTTCGGCGAGCGGCACGCCGAGCCTGTGGCACTGGAGCGAGCGGGCGACCGGTCTCGTGGCGCGACGCTGGTGGTCACGCTGGAGCCCTGCGCCCACCGGGGCAAGCAGCCGCCGTGCACCGATGCGATCGTGCGGGCCGGTGTCCGGCGGGTCGTGGTGGCCCTGGCGGACCCCGACCCCGTGGCCCGGGGCGGGGCCGCGCGGCTCGCCAGCCTGGGACTCGAGGTGGAGGTCGGCGTCGCCCGGGAGGCGGCCGCGGCGCAGAACGCCCTCTTCCTGCATCGCTTTCGCGATCGGTCGCGGCCCTTCGTCGCCCTCAAGCTGGCCACCAGTCTCGATGGAAAAATCGCCGATTCGTCCGGTCACTCCCGCTGGATTTCCGGTGAGTCGGCCCGTGACTACGTGCACTGGCTCCGCGCGGGCTTCGACGCGATCGGTGTGGGCGGCCGGACCGCACGCTCCGACGATCCCACACTCACGGTGCGCGGATCCGTGACCCCGCGGGTTGCCCCCCGCCGGGTGATCTTCGACGCGGGCGCCGATCTCGATCCCCGGCTGTCTCTGGTGCGCACCGCGGGGGAAACCGGCACCACCGTGGTTACGGCCGCGGACGCCCCAGAGGAGCGCGTGGCTCGCCTCATGGCGGCGGGTGTGGTGGTGTTGCGGGGCGGCTCGCTCGAGGAGGGGCTTGGAATGCTTCGCGCGGATGGGGTCCACTCGATCCTGGTGGAGGGCGGCGGACGTCTGGCCGGCGCCCTGCTCGGCCTGGGGCTGGTGGACCGCTACTACTGGATCCAGAGTCCGCTCTGGCTGGGCGACCGCGGAGTCTCCGCGACGTCGGGCCTTCCCAGCGACCCGATCGCCCGCGCTCAGCGGTGGACCACCGTCGAGCGCCGGGCGCTGGGCGACGATACCCTTCTGGTGTCGGACCGCCGCTGATGTTCACCGGGATCATCACCGCAATCGGCACGGTGCGCGAAGCTCGGCCTTCGAACGGCGGCCTCGATCTCACCATCGAATGCGGCTACCCGGACCTGACCGCCGGCGAGAGTGTGGCGGTGGACGGGGCGTGCCTCACCGTGGCGGCCATGTCGGACCGAACATTCACGGTACACGTCGTCACCACTACGCTCGACCGGACCCGGTTCGGCGACCTGCGAGCCGGCGACAGGGTCAACCTCGAGCGGGCCCTCCAGGCCGGTGACCGGCTCGGCGGGCACCTGGTCCAGGGGCATGTTGACGGGGTCGGCACGGTGGTCCGGCTCGCCGCCCAGGGGGACGCCCGTCTCCTCGACCTCGATGTCCCCGCGGAGGTGGGCCAGGTCTCGGTCCCTCTCGGCTCCATCACGGTGGACGGTGTCAGCCTCACGATTAACGCCTTTCCGGCCCCGGAGACGATCCAGATCTCCCTGATTCCGTTTACTTTAGAGCACACCACCCTGGTCGACCGCCGGCCGGGCGACCGGGTGCATCTGGAGGCCGACACCATCGGCAAGTACGTGTGGGCGATGATACAGCGTCAACGGTGAACGGTTCATGACTACCTTCGGCACGATCGAACAGGCCATCGAAGATCTGCGCCACGGCAAGATCGTCATCGTGGCCGATGACGAGGACCGTGAAAACGAGGGCGACCTCGTCTGCGCCGCCGAGCTGGTCACGCCCGAGACCATCAACTTCATGACCCTGCACGGCCGGGGCCTCATCTGTCTCGCCCTGACCGGCGAGCGGTGCGACCAGCTCGGCTTGCCCCAGATGACCGAGCGGAACAGCGAGGCGCTGGGCACCGCCTTCACGGTGAGCATCGACGCGGAGCGGCGGTTCGGCGTCACTACGGGCATTTCGGCCCGCGACCGGGCCACCACGATTCACGTCGCCATCAACCCCGCCACCGCACCGTCCGACCTCCGCCGTCCCGGCCACATTTTCCCCTTGAGGGCGCGCCCGGGTGGGGTACTCCAGCGGGTCGGTCAGACCGAGGCGAGCATCGACCTCGCGCGGCTCGCCGGGCTGGTCCCGGCGGGGGTCATCTGCGAGATCCTGAACCCCGACGGCTCGATGGCGCGGCGGCCCGAGCTCCATGAGATGGCCCAGCAGCACGGACTCACCTTCGTCACCGTGGCCCAGCTGGTCGCCTACCGCCTCCGCACCGAGCAGCTGGTGCACCGGGTCGCCGAAGCGCGGGTCCCGACCGAGTACGGCGAGTTTCGGATGATCGGGTATCAGAACGACGTGGACCAAGCCGAGCACGTCGCGCTGGTGTTCGGTGACATCGCCGGCCAGCCCAACGTGCTGGTGCGGATGCACTCGAAGTGTCTCACCGGCGACGTCTTCGGCTCCCGGCGCTGCGATTGCGGGTTCCAGCTGCATCGGGCGATGCAGCTCATCGCGCAGGAAGGCCGGGGCGCGGTCGTCTACCTCGACCAGGAGGGGCGTGGCATCGGCCTCCTGAACAAGCTCCGGGCCTACGCCCTGCAGGACTCGGGGGCCGACACGGTGCAGGCGAACGAGCGCCTGGGCTTCGCGCCGGATCTCCGGAACTACGGCATCGGCGCCCAGATCCTCCGCGATCTGGGGCTGTCCTCCATCCGGGTCATGACCAACAATCCCCGCAAGCTGGTCGGTCTCGAGGGGTACGGCCTGCAGATCGTCGAGCGGGTGCCGCTCCTCGCCGATCCCAACCAGGAGAACCGCGACTACCTCCAGGTCAAGCGCGACAAGCTCGGTCACCTTCTCTCCCACTGACGTGCCCGACATCTCCTTCCGCCTCCGCCGCAGCGGGCGCGTGGCGATCCTGGTGAGCCGCTACAACGAGCTGATCACCACCAAGCTCCTCGAGGGTGCGCTCGCCTGTTGTGTCGAGTCCGGCGTGCCCCGGAAGGAAGTGGACGTGGTGTGGCTGCCCGGTGCGTTCGAGCTCCCGGCCGCCGCGGCGGCCGCGGCCGAAAGCGGGCGCTACGCCTGCGTCGTGGCGCTGGGCGCGGTCATTCGCGGCGAGACGCCGCACTTCGAGTACGTGGCCGGTGCCGCGGCGAGCGGACTCACCGACGTGTCGGTGCGCTACGCGGTGCCCGTCGGGTTCGGCGTGCTGACGGTGGACACGCTGCAGCAGGCGATCGACCGCGCCGGCGGCAGCGCGGGCAACAAGGGGCACGAAGCCGCGGCCGCGGCGCTGGGCGCGGCCGACGCCATCGCCCAGCTCAGGGCGAGCCATGTTGAGGATTGAGACCAAGAGCCGTGCCCGGGCGCTCCAGCTGCTCTACGCCTGGGAGCTTCGTGGGGCTCCGCCCATGCCGGTGGTCGTGGGCGGCCTGTCCCGGCTCACTGGTCCCGAGCCCACCCTGCTGCCCCGGGCCGAGCAGCTGGCCGCCGGGGTCGTGGCCGACGTCGAGTCGCTGGACGCCGAGGCGGCGCGCGCATCGGAGAACTGGCGCATGAGCCGGATCGCCGTCGTGGAGCGGAACATCCTTCGCCTCGCCATCCTGGAGCTGCGGCGGGGCGAGGTCCCGCCCAAGGTGGCCATCGACGAGGCGGTGCGACTGGCCCACTGGTTCGGTGGCGCCCGCGCGCCGGGCTTCGTCAACGGCGTCCTCGACGGTATCGCGCGCGCCACCGGCCGGCTCTGACCGATGAACGTTCTGTTGGTCAATTGGCAGGATCTGGAGAATCCGCAGGCGGGCGGGGCGGAGATCCATCTATTCGAGATCTTCACCCGGCTGGCCGGCCGGGGCCACCGGGTGCGGCTGGTCTGCTCGGGGTGGGCAGGCGCGCCGGAAGGCGCGCAGATCGGAGGGATCGACGTGCACCGGGTCGGCCGGCGGAACAGTTTCGCCTTGCTGGGCCGGGGCGCCGTCCGCCGAGCCATCCGCCGGGAGCGTCCCGACGTCCTGGTCGAGGACATCAACAAACTGCCGCTCTTCCTGGCCCGGATGACGGACCTCCCGTTCTGCGGGCTGGTCCCTCACCTTTTCGGCGAGACCGCGTTCCAGGAGGCCCCCTGGCCGATGGCGGCCGGAGTCTGGGCGGCGGAGCGCCCGCTGGCGAGCGCTTACCGTCGAGCGGCATTCCACGCGATCAGCGAGAGCACCCGCGACGACCTGGTGGCGCGGGGTGTGGCGCCGGATCGCATCCGGGTCATCCACCCCGGGGTGGACAGCGCGCGGTTCAGTCCGTCGCCCTCGGAGCCGCGCTCCGAGGAGCCCCGGTTCTTGTACGTGGGACGGCTCAAGCGTTATAAAGGAATAGGACTGGCGATTGAGGCCCTGGCGGTGGCGCGCCGGACCCGACCGGAGTTGCGGTTGGATGTCGCGGGGACGGGAGACCACGGACCGGAGCTGCGGCGGCTGGCCGCCCGGCTCGATCAACAGTCCGCGGTAACCTTTCACGACTTCGTCAGCGAGGGCCGGAAGATATCGCTGCTGCGCCGCGCCTGGGCCAATGTGTTCCCCTCGCCGAAGGAGGGATGGGGCATCACGGTCGTGGAAGCGGCGGCCTGTGGGACGCCGTCGATCGCATCCGACAGTCCGGGACTCCGCGACTCGGTGCGTCACGGGGAAACCGGCTATCTGGTCCCTCACGGCGACGTCCATGCGCTGGCCGCGCGCATGCTGGAGCTCGCCGCAGACTCAGCACTCGTCGCCCGGCTGGGTGGCGCCGCGCGCCGGTTCGCCGAACGGCTGACCTGGGAGCGAACGGCCGCCGAAACCGAGCGTCATCTCGTCGACATCATCGCCGGCTCGGCCTGACGCCGGGACAGGAGAATCTCTCATGCAGACGACGATCACCGCCCGCCACACCGAAATCTCCGATGCGCTCCGCGAGCGCGCCCTCACGGTCCTGGAGCGGCTGGGTGGAATCGCGAGCCGGCCGATCGAGGCCACGGTCGTCTTCGACGCGGAGGGCTCGCAGCAGACCGCCGAGGTTCGGCTGCACGTGGCGCGCGGTGAGGTGCTCATCGCGACGGGTGAGGCCGAGGATCATCGCACGGCGCTGGACCGGGCGGAGGACAAGCTGCGGAAGCAGCTGGAGAAGGCGTCCGCCCGCCACCGGCGCACCAGGCCTTCGCAGGCCGAACCCCTCTGATGCTCCGCCTCCGGGATTTCCTTTCGCGCCGCGGTGAGTCGCTTCAGCTCGAGGCGCTGACCGACGAGGTGGGCCTCGACCGGCAGCTCCCCGACGCGGAGGTCGCCGGTCCCGGCCTGGCGCTGGCCGGCTACACCGGGCGGTTCGCGCCGAACCGGCTGCACGTGTTCGGCGAGACCGAGATCACCTACCTGCAGACCCTTCCGGCGGAACAGCGGCGCGCGGCGCTGGAGAAGTTCTTCGAGTTCGAGCTGCCCTGCATCTTCGTGACCAAGGGCCAGGACGTGCCGGCGGAGATGCTCGAGCTCGCCCGGTTGCGGGGTGTTCCGGTATTGCGGAGCAAGCTCAAGACCGCCGAGTTCTACCGCCGCGTGAAACCGATCGTGGAGGAGGCCTTCGCGCCGCGAACCACGCTGCACGGCTCGCTCGCGGACGTCTACGGCGTCGGCCTGCTCTTCGTCGGACGCTCGGGGATCGGCAAGAGCGAATGCGTGCTGGACCTGGTCGAGCGGGGCCACCGGCTGGTGGCGGACGACGTGGTGCAGGTGGTCCGCCGCGGCAACGACATTCTGATCGGCCGGGGACACGAGCTGGCCGCCCACCACATGGAGATCCGAGGCATCGGTCTGATCGATATCCCGGCCCTGTTCGGGGTGCGCTCGGTACGGCAGCAGAAGCGCATCGAGGTGGTGGTGCAGCTGGACGACTGGGAGACCGCCAAGGACGCCGACCGGACCGGACTCGCCAGGGAAGAGACCACCATTCTCGACGTGGTCCTGCCCCGGGTCGTCGTGCCCCTCAACCCCGGGAAGAACATCACGGTCATCTCCGAGGTCGTGGCGATGATGCACCTCCTGCGGTACTCCGGGGTGGACGTGGCGGCGGCGTTCAACGCCAGGCTCATCAAGCGAATGAAGGAGCAGCGCGGGGTCCGGGAGTATCTTCAGGAAGACTATGAGTGATGACCTCCGCGGGGTGGTGGTGTGCCATGGGAGCCTGGCCAAGGCGCTGGTCGAGGCCGCCGAGTCGATCAGCGGGGTCACCGGGGCGCTGCTCCCGGTGTCCAATTCCGGCTGCGATCGCGAGGCGCTCGAAGAGCGGGTCGTCGAGGCGGTGGACGGCCGGCCGGCCGTCGTGTTCGTCGATCTCGCGTCGGGATCCTGTCTGTTCGCCGTCCTCAAGCGGATGGCGACGCTGCCCGGCGTCAAGGTCGTGACCGGCGTCAATCTCGCGATGCTGGTCGACTTCGTGTTCCATGTGACGCTGCCGCCCGCGGCGGCCGCGGAGCGCGCGATCGCGGCCGGGACCAAGGCGATCCGGCTCCCCTGATGGCCATCGTGCTCTTTCGGGTCGACGACCGGCTGATCCATGGACAGGTGGTCGTGGGGTGGGGTCGTCCGCTGGGCGTCAATCGGATCGTCCTGGTGGACGAGCAGGTGGCGGGCAGCGAGTGGGAGCAGGATCTCTACCGGATGGCGGTGACGCCCGACGTCGAGGTCGAGTTCGTCACCGTGGCGGGCGCGGCGGCGCGGCTCCGGGACTGGCAGTCCGACGAGCGCCGCACGCTCGTGCTCACCGGCGATCTCGACACCATGGCGGCGCTGCACGCCGCCGATCCGGTCGCCGTGCACCGGATCAACCTGGGCGGCATCCATCACCGAGCCGGCCGGCGCGAGCGGCTGCCCTACCTCTACCTGACCGACGACGAGATGGCCCGGCTCGCCTCGCTCGAGGCCGCCGGCGCCGCCGTCGCCGCCCAGGATCTGCCGACCACTTCTCCAGTCCCGCTGAAGGACCTGGCATGACCGATCTCGCCCCGGCCTCCGCGCTCCTGCTGGTGATCTGGGGCACGCTGGTGGCACTCGACCTGGTCAGCGTGCCCCAGGCGATGATCGCCCGCCCGGTGGTCGCGGGGGCGGTGGCCGGGTGGTTGGCGGGTGACGTCGAGGCGGGACTCCGGGTCGGGGTGCTCTTCGAGCTCTTCGCGCTGGATGTGCTTCCGGTCGGGGCGGTGCGCTATCCCGACTACGGACCGGCGACGGTGGCGGCCACGGCGCTCGCCGCGGACTCGCCGTGGCAGTTCGCGCTCGGCGCGAGCGCGGCGCTGGGCCTGGTCATCGCGGTGCTCGGCGGGTTCAGCCTCCAACTGGTCCGGCGGGCCAACGCCCGGGCGATCCAGCATCACTCGGCTGCGCTGGCCGCCGGAGACAGCGGAGCGATCCGGCGGCTCCAGTACGGGTCATTGCTGCGCGACGCGATGCGGGGCGCCGCGCTGACCTCCCTTGGGCTCGCCGCCGGATGGGCCCTCACCGAGCCCATCACCCTCGCTCGACCGCTCCACCGCCCTCGGCCTCAGCCTGGTCGCGATGGGCTGCGGGCTCTCAGCCGTCATCGGTGGCGCCCTGCGAAGCGCCGGTCGGGGTCCGCGGCTCCGCTGGCTCGGCGCCGGCGCCCTGGTGGGCCTCCTCGCCGCGGCGCTGCGATGAACGGAGGCTGGCGCGCATGGCTCCGGCTCTTCGCGGTGCAGGGGACCTGGAACTACGAGCGGATGCTCGGCGTCGGCATGGGCTACGCCGAAGAGCCGCTGCTCGAGGACCTGAAGACGGTGGACCCGGTCCGGCACACCGAGGCCGTGGTGCGCTCCGCGGAGTTCTTCAACTGCAACCCGAACCTGGCCGGGCTCGCGCTCGGCGCGACCGCCCGGGCGGAGTACGACGCGGTTCCCGGGGCCCAGATCGCCCGGCTCCGCACGGCCCTGTGCAGTCCGCTCGGCGCGCTGGGCGACCAGCTGTTCTGGGCCGGCCTGATTCCGTTGCTGCTCGGCGGGGCGCTGATCGGCCTGGTGCTGGGCGCGACCTGGTGGGCTGTGCTCGGGTTCCTGGTGCTGTACAACCTGGCGCGCGTGGCCACCGGCGTGTGGGCTCTCCAGACCGGTCTCGAGGCCGGGATGTCGATCGGCACCGCGATCGCCCAGTCCTGGATCTCCCGCGCCATCGAGCTGGTGGGTCCGGCGGCCGGCTTCATCGTGGGCGCGGCGATTCCGCTGGTGGCGAGCTGGTACCTGGCTGCCATCGGGTGGCCGGCGGCCTTCGGGGCGCTCGCCGTGGCCGCCACCGGCGTCGCGGTGACGCGGTGGTTCGGCTCCTCGCTCACCACCGTGCGCTTCACCCTGCTCGCGCTGGTGCTGCTCGTCGTCTTTCGGTGGCTGCTGCCATGATCGAGCGCGAGGCCAGGATCGTGAACCAGGAAGGCCTTCACGCCAGGCCGGCGGCGAAGATCGTGCGCCTGGCGAGCAGCTTCGCTTCCGAGATCGAGCTGCTCAAGGACGGGATCGCCGTGAACGGCAAGAGCATCATGGGCGTGATGATGCTGGCGGCCGAATTGCGGCAGCGCGATCATGATCCGCGCCGACGGGCCCGACGCGGAGCAGGCGGTGGAGGCCCTCACCCAGCTCGTGGCCGGCGGATTCGGGGAGGCGTGACCGTGTCGCGTATCGTGCGCGGAATCGGAGTGTCGCCCGGGGTCGCCATGGGCCCGGCGCTCATCGTCCAGTGGGAGTTCCCCGAGGTCCCGGACCGGGCGGTGCAGCCCGACCAGGTCGAGGTCGAGGTCGCGCGCCTGCGGGAAGCGGTGGCCGAGGTCGTGGGCCACCTCCACGATCTGGAGCAGAAGGTGCTCCGCCGCGCGGGACCTGAGGAAGCCCGGATCTTCGATGCCCAGATCCTCATGGCCCAGGACGCGGAGTTCCTCAACTCGGTCGAGGTCCTGATCCGCAAGAACCAGCTCAGCGCCGAAACCGCCTACGAGTTCAAGGCACTGGAGCTGAGGAACCTCTGGTCGGGCGCGGCGCGCCTGCGGGAGCGGCTGGCGGACCTGCACGCGATCCAGCTCCGCATCATCAACCGCCTGTTGGGCCGGTCCGGTACGGAGCTATGGGCCATGCCGGACGACGAACAGGTGATCGTGGTGGCCCACGAGCTTTCCCCCGGACTTACCGTTCAGCTCGACCGCGAGCACGTGGTGGGGCTGGTGAGCGAAGAAGGCACCCGCACGGCGCACGCCGCCATTCTCGCGCACAGCCTCGGGATTCCCGCCGTCATGGGGGCGGTCGGGGCGCTCGCCAGCATTCCCAACGGCACGATGCTGCTGCTCGACGGGCAGAGCGGCGTGATCGTTCTCGACCCGACCCGCGACGAGCTGGACGACGCGAAGACCCAGGTCAGCCGGCGGCACAAGCTGGAGCTGCAGCTCGAAGGGGTGGTCGAGCAGCCGGCGGTGACGCCGGAGGGCCGGCCGATCCTGCTCATGGGCAACGTGGACCTGCCCGAGGAGATCGAGCCCGCCCTGCGACTGGGCGCCCAGGGGGTGGGGCTGCTCCGGACCGAGTTCCTGCTCACCGGCCGTACGACGCTTCCGACGGAGGACGAGCAGGCGGCGTACTTCCGGCGGGTCGCGCTGGCCTTTCCCGACCGGACGGTCATCATCCGCTCGTTCGACCTCGGCGGCGACAAGTTCCCGGTCGCTTTCAAGGCGCCGCAGGAGGCCAATCCGTTCCTGGGCTGGCGATCGATCCGGGTGTGCCTGGACGAGCCCGAGGTCTTCCGTCCCCAGATCCGGGCCGTGCTCCGCGCGGCGTGGGGGCGGGACGTCCAGCTGATGCTGCCGCTGGTCACCCGGGTCGAGGAGGTCCTGGAGACGCAGGCCCTGGTGCGGGAGGAGGCGGCGGCGCTCAAGGCGGCCGGGGTCCACGCCGCCGAGACCCTGTCGGTGGGCGTGATGATCGAGACGCCGGCCGCGGTGCTGATCGCCGACCGGCTGGCCGAGGTGTGCGCCTTCTTCAGCGTCGGCACCAACGACCTGACCCAGTACACCATGGCGGTGGACCGGGGCAACGCGCGTCTGGCGGACCGCTTCACCCCGCATCACCCCTCGATCGTGCGGCAGCTCCACCGGGTGGTGGAAGTCGGCCGCTCGGCCGGCATCCCGGTGAGCGTCTGCGGCGAGATGGCGTCGGAGCCGCTCAGCGCGGTCCTGCTCGTCGGCCTCGGCTACGACCGCCTCAGCGTCTCGCCGCCCGCGCTGCCGCTGGTCAAGTGGGTGGTGCGCACGGTACCCGAAGAAGCGGCCCGGCGGGCGGCCCAGATCGCGCTCGCCGCGTCGAGTGCGGACGAGGTGTCCGCGGCGCTTCGCGAGACGGTCAGCGAGTTCATCGACGTGCGCCTGCTCGATCCCAGCTCGGCGTTGCCGGGGAGGGGTCGGGTGGGTAGTTTGAGGCCGCAATAGCCCCGCCGCGACTCTCCCTCACTCCGAGCGTTCCGTATGGCTGGTGCGAAACGCCACGTTTTCACCTCCGAGTCCGTGACCGAAGGTCATCCCGACAAGGTGGCGGATCAGATCTCCGACGCCGTGCTCGACGCGATCCTGGCCCAGGATCCCGCGGGGCGGGTCGCGTGTGAGACGCTGGTCACGACGGGAATGGCGGTGGTGGCGGGGGAAATCACGACCAGCACCTACGTGCACATTCCCGACCTCGTCCGGGAGACGGTCGAGTCCATCGGCTACACCGACGCCGCCTACGGCTTCGACGGGCGGACCTGCGCGGTCCTCACCTCGATCGACCGGCAGTCTCCCGACATCGCGATGGGCGTCGATTCCGGCAAAGCGAAGGAGCAGGGTGCCGGCGATCAGGGGATGATGTTCGGCTACGCCACCAGCGAGACCCGCGAGCGGATGCCGCTGCCGATCATGCTGGCGCATCGGATCGCCGAGCGGCTGGCCGCGGTGCGGAAGGGACTTCCCGGACACCCGCGAATCGACTGGCTGCGCCCGGACGGCAAGTCGCAGGTCTCGGTCGAGTACGAGGACGACCGCCCGATCGGCGTCCGAACCGTCGTGGTCTCCACCCAGCACGCCGAGCGGCGAGGATCCCGCCAGCTCTCCCAGGCCACCATTCGCGAGGCGGTGATCGAGGAGGTCATCAAGCCGGTACTCGACGCTCAGGGTCTGGAATACCGCGGCACCAAGTTCCTGATCAATCCCACCGGCCGGTTCGTGATCGGCGGGCCGCACGGTGACGCGGGTCTCACCGGCCGCAAGATCATCGTGGACACCTACGGCGGCATGGCGCGGCACGGCGGGGGGGCGTTCAGCGGAAAGGACCCCTCCAAGGTGGACCGGTCGGCCGCCTACGCGGCGCGGTGGGTCGCCAAGAACCTGGTGGAGGCCAAGCTGGCCCGCCGGTGCGAGGTCCAGGTGGCCTACGCCATCGGCGTCGCTCGCCCCGTCTCGGTGATGGTGCAGACCTTCGGCACCGGGGTGATGCCCGACGCGCAGATCGAGAGGATCGTCGACGAGGTCTTCGATCTGACCCCCAAGGGCATCATTGACGCCCTCAAGCTCAGGCGTCCAATCTACCGGCCGACGGCTACCTACGGTCACTTCGGCCGCCGGCCGATCGCCGGCGTCTACCAGAACGGAACCAAGGCCCAGAAGGTCGACCTATTCACCTGGGAGCGGACCGACCGCGTGAAGGACCTGCTGTCGGCCGCCCGATGAGGAGCGCATGAGCGTGCAGACCGAAGTCGCGAAGTACGATATCCGTGACATCCGCCTGGCCGACGAGGGCAAGCGCCGCACCGAATGGTCCGAGCGCTCCATGCCCGTGCTGCGGCAGATCCGGGCCCGCTTCGCCAAGGAGAAGCCGCTCAAGGGCGCCCGTCTCTCGGCCTGCCTGCACGTCACCACCGAGACGGCGAACCTGATGATCACGCTCCGGGCCGCCGGCGCGGAGATCGCGCTCTGCGCCTCCAATCCGCTGTCCACCCAGGACGACGTGGCGGCGCACCTGGTCCGCGATCATGGGGTCCACGTCTACGCCATCAAGGGCGAGGACAACGAGAAGTACTACACCCACATCGCCCAGGCGCTCGCCTTCGGGCCGGACATGACCCAGGACGACGGGGCGGACCTGGTCGGGTCGCTCCACATGATCGCGCTCAACCGGCTCGACGATCTGGCTCCGCCCATCCGGAAGTGGGTGGAGACCTTATCCCCCGACGAGCGGCGCGCGCTGGTGGGAGGCGTCCGGGGATCGACCGAGGAGACCACCACCGGCGTGATCCGCCTCAAGGCGATGGCCAAGGAGGGCGTGCTCCAGTTCCCGATCGTCGCCGTGAACGACTCGGACACCAAGCACATGTTCGACAACCGCTACGGCACCGGCCAATCCACGCTCGACGGGATCGTGCGGGCCACCAACCTGCTGCTGGCGGGGAGCACGGTGGTGGTGGCGGGGTACGGCTGGTGCGGCCGCGGCGTCGCGATGCGGGCCCGGGGAGCGGGCGGCCATGTCATCGTGACCGAGGTGGATCCGGTGTCGCGCCCTCGAGGCCCGGATGGACGGCTTCGAGGTCCGCCCGATGGCCGACGCGGCAGGCATCGGCGACCTCTTCATCACCCTGACCGGCAACATCCACGTGATCCGGGCGGAGCACTTCTCGGCCATGAAGGACGGCGCGATCGTCTGCAACTCCGGCCACTTCAACGTCGAGCTGGATCTGGACGGGCTCGGGACGCATCGCGTCGGAGCGGCGGATGGTCCGGAACCTGGTCGAGGAGTACGTGGTCAAGGGCCGGCGCGATCATGGTGCTCGGCGAGGGCCGGCTGATCAACCTCGCCGCCGCCGAGGGCCACCCGGCGAGCGTGATGGACATGTCGTTCGCCAACCAGGCGCTCGCCGCCGAGCTGCTCGCCAAGGAGTCCGAGACGCTGGCCAAGGCGGTGCACCGGCTGCCCGCGTCGGTGGACCAGGAGATCGCCCGCCTCAAGCTCCAGAGCATGGGTATCGCGATCGACACGCTCACCGCCGAGCAGGTCGAGTACCTCGCGAGCTGGGACGCGGGGACCTGATCGCGGGCTGAGACGCGGACGGGGCGGAGCGGAACGGCGGAAGGCGCCCTCGGCCGGCTCTCTCCACCGCTTTACCGTTCTCCGTTCACGTTCTCCGTCGCGGTGGTTGCTTTCCGACCGAACCAGGGGCACAATTCGCCTATGATCGAAGTGACGGTGGCGCACCTGGGGCTCGACCGGACGACCAACACGCCGGTCGTGATCCTGCGGGAGAAGGAAGGGGCCCGGGTGCTGCCGATCTGGATCGGGCCCGCGGAAGCCAGCGCCATCGCCATGGAGCTGCAGGGCATGAAGGCGCAGCGCCCCCTCACCCACGATCTGCTGAAGCAGATCCTGGTCGGCCTGGGCGGCGACCTGCGCCGGGTGGTGATCAGCTCGGTCAAGGAGAACACCTACTTCGCCGAGCTGCTGATCCGGCGGGACGACCACGTCTTCCAGGTGGACGCCAGACCGTCGGACAGCATCGCGCTGGCGCTCCGGATGCGGGCGCCGATCTACACCAGCGATCAGCTGCTCGACCAGAGCGGGGTAGAGAGCGACGAGCCCTCGCCCGATCCGTCGCTCGAGGCGGACAAGCTCAAGGAGTACCTCGAGAAGATGGATCCCCAGGATTTCGGGAAGTTCAATCCCTGAGGGTCGCCCTCGTCCTTCTCACCGTTCTCGCCGGACCCCTCACCGCCCAGTCCGTATCAGGAATCGTCGTGCGCCAGGCCGGCGGCGACTCGGTGCCCGCGCGGTGGGACCCGGGTCGTGCTCCATCGGGTGACGCCGACGGCCCAGGGGCCGATCGATTCGACCGTGACGGGTCCCCAGGGACGGTTTCGATTCGCTCTCGCCCGCGACACGGCCGGCTTGTACCTGTTGAGCGCGCGGCACCAGGGCATCGAGTATTTCTCCACCCCCCTCGACAACCGACGGACCGGCGGCACCGAGACGGTGACGCTGGTGGTCTACGACACCTCGAGCAGCGCGCCCGTCGTCGTCTCGGCCCGCCACGTCGTCATCCCGCGGGCGGGCGAGGACGGCACCCGCGAGGTGCTGGACCTCGTGCTGCTCGCCAACCCGGGCACGGAGACCCGGGTAGCGCCCGATTCGCTGGGGGCGTCCTGGACCGGCCCGCTGCCGCCGCGAAGCGAGGGGCTCGAGCTGGGGGAGAGCGACCTCTCGCCCGACGCCGTCGTCCGCCGGGGGGATTCGGCGATCGTTTCGGCGCCGATCTCGCCGGGCGAGAAACAGCTCGCGTTCCAGTACCACCTGCCCGCCGGCCGCCAGGAGATCGACGATTCCGGTCGGTCCCCAGCCGGTCGGCTTGAACGTGCTGCTGGAAGAGCCGGGGGCGACCGCCATCGCGCCGGGACTGGCGCTGGCGGACAGCCAGCTGATCGAGGGCCGGTCGTTCCGGCGTGGACCGGCGATCTGCCGGCGAACGCGACCGTCCGCGTCCTGCCTGCCCGGCGCGCGGCCCCGATGCCGGGCCGGTCCTCGCCGCGTTGGTCGCGGCGCTCGCGCTGGGGCTGCTCGTGGCGGCCTGGCGTGCGCGGCCGCCGGGCCCGGCCTGCGTCGAGCGACCGTCTGGTCGGCGAGCTCGCCGTTGCTCGACAGCCGGTATCAGGGCAGGGAGTCCGAGACCGGCCCGGAGGAATGGGGGGGGTACCTCGAGCGGCGCGGGAAACTCAAAGCCACGCTCGAGGCCGCACTTGCCCGGGAGTCGGGCGGCCGGTAAACTTGCCGCGCTGGGCAACGATCCGCGAATGGGGACGCTCGGAAGCCGGTGCGACACCGGCGCGGCCCCGCCACTGTGACGGGCGCACCACTCCGCTCATGACGCCACTGGGCTAACCGGGAAGGCGAGCGGAGGCCCGAAGCCAGGAGACCTCTCCATTCGCGCCACCAACACTACCCTCCGGGGGGAGGGATGGGTGGCCTCATTCCCGTTCTTCGTCTCCTCTCCTGCGTCGCCGCCTTCGCCGTTCTGGGCTGCCGCCAGCCCGGGCCGCAGTCCCGCGCGCTCGTCGTCGTGGACGACGCGGGCGATTCCGATCGCCGTCCGGATTCCGGCTACCCGCGTGGTCTCGCTCATCCCGGCCAGCACCGAGCTGCTGTTCGCGATCGGGGCCGGAGCCGGCCGTGGTGGGGCGCACCGAGTGGTGTGACTTTCCCGCCGAGGCGGCCGCGGTGCCCAACCTCGGCCCCGGCATCAACCCCAACCTCGAAGCGATCCTCTCGGCACGTCCGGATCTCGTGATCCTCTACAACTCGGCGCAGCACGCCGCGGTAGCGGCACGGCTGCGGGAGCTCGGCCTGCCGGCCATCCGGATCAACACCGATGCCCTGGCCGACGTACCCCGCGTCGGCCGCGCTGCTCGGGCGGCTCACCGGCCACTCGCGCGAGGCCGACTCGATGAGCGCGGTGTTCGATACCGCGCTGGCCTCCGCCACGGTCGACCACGCCTCCTCGCCGCGGCCCAAGGTGCTGCTGCTCGTCTGGGAGCAGCCGCCGATGACGATCGGCCGGGGCAGCTTCCTGAGCGAGCTGGTGGAACGCGCGGGCGGGGAGAATCTCTTCGCCGACGTCTCCACCTCATCCGGGCCCGTGAGCATCGAGGCCGTGAGCGTGCGCGATCCGGATCTCATTCTGACGTCCACCGCCGGCCCCGCGAGCTTCGCCCGGCGCCCCGAGTGGCAGGTGGTGCGAGCGGTGCGGGAGCGACGGTTCCTGAGCCTGTCGGGTACCGAGTATCGACCGACCCGGCCCCCGCTCGCCCGGCCGCGATCCGGAACGCTGGCCTCCGGCTCCGGGAGGCCGTGCGATGAGGCGGGGGACGGTCGCCGCTCGTGCTCGGCGTCGTGGCGAGCTCCCTGGCGCTCGGGCTGTCGGCCGGCGCGGTGCCGCTCTCACCGGCGGAGGTGTGGGGCGGCCTGTGGTCCGGCGGCGCCCCGGCGTCGGTGATCGTGCGCGAGCTGCGCGTGCCCCGGGTGCTGCTGGCGTTTCTGGTCGGCGGCAGCCTGGCGGTCTGCGGCGCGGCGCTGCAGGCCATGATCCGCAACCCGCTCGCCGAGCCGTATCTCCTCGGCCTCTCCGGGGGCGCGGGGCTCGGCGCCGTGATCGCGCTCGCATCCCGCTCCGCCGGACCATGGGCCGTGCCGCTCGCGGCGTTCCTCGGCGCGCTGGCGGCGGTCGGCCTGGTCTACCGGCTCAGCCTGGTCGCCGGCAGGAGGCTCGATCCCCGGATCCTGCTGCTGTCGGGCGTGGTGGTCGGCTCGTTCGCCGGGGCGCTCATGAGCGCGATCATCGTTCTCTCGGACGCGCCCACGGTCCGAAACGCCTTTCTCTGGCTGCTGGGCGGATTCGGCGCCGCCTCCTGGCAGGCGCTCGGCGTGTTCGCGGGATACGCCGTCCTGCCGCTCGCGGCGATCGGCCTGAGCGCGCGGTCGCTCGACCTCATCGCGCTGGGCGAGGAGCCGGCCCACCATCTGGGCGCGGAGGTACACCGCACCCGGCGGCTGGTGTACCTGTGCACGGCCCTCCTCACGGCCGCGAGCGTGGCGACCTGCGGCATCATCGGGTTCGTGGGTCTCGTCGTTCCCCACGCCGTCCGGACCGTCGCGCGGCCGATCCACCGGACCCTGCTTCCCCTGGTGTTCGTCGGCGGCGGCGTCTTTCCTGGTGCTCTCCGACGTCGTGTCCCGGACGGTGGTCCGGCCGCTCGAGCTGCCCGTCGGCGTGATCACGGCGCTGGTCGGCGTTCCGATCTTCGCCGTGCTGCTGCGACGGAGCGTGGCGTGAGCCTCGAGGCCCGCGATCTCGCCGTCCGCTACGGCGAAGGCCGGTCCGGCGCTGGACGGCGTGAGCTGCGCGCTGAAGGGGGGACGATTTCTCGCGGTGGTCGGGCCCGAACGGCAGCGGCAAGACCACCCTGGTCCGGGCGCTCAGCGGCCTGGTACCGCTCGAGCGAGGGGAGGTCCGGATCGACGACAGGCCGCTGGCCCAGTGGACCCGGGCGGCGCTGGCGCGGGTGCTGGCGGTGGTCGCCCAGGGGGAGGAGGTCGTGTTTCCGCTCCGGGTGGACGAGACGGTGATGCTGGGCCGGTACGCGCGGCTGGGCCCGTTCGGCTTTCCCGGCGCGGCCGACCGGGACGCGGTAGCGGAGGCGCTGGCCCGGTGCGATGTCGCCGGGCTCTCCGGCCGGACCATCGATTCCCTCAGCGGTGGGGAGTGGCAGCGGGTGCGTCTGGCCCGGGCGCTCGCGCAGGAGCCGCGCGTGCTGGTGCTGGACGAGCCGACGACCTCGCTCGATGTGCGCCACGAGATGGAGCTGTTCGAGCTGGTTCGCCGGCTGGTGGACGAAGGCCTGGCCGGTCTGGTCATCACCCATCACATCAACCTCGCCGCCCGGTTCGCCGATCGGATGATTCTGCTGGATGGAGGGCGCGTCGCGGCGGAGGGGTCGCCGGCGGAGGTGCTGCGGCGCGAAACCTTGAGGCAGGTGTTCAACTGGCCGGTGGCGGTCACCACCTGGTGCGACGGCTCCCCTCAGGTGGTTCCCCTCCGCCCCGATGAGGTCCCGGAGGAGTGACCCCTCCGCCTCACGGGCCAATTCGGCGTACCTTTCACCGGTGCCGACCTGCATCCAAGACCGGAGCTCGATGACCCGTTCCGCCCTGCTGGCGCTGGCGGCCGGCGCGCTGCTTGGCTGCGCCGATACCAACGCGCCTCCGCCGGAGCCGCTGGAGTTGCTGCTCGTGGTGAACGGCCAGAGCAACTCGCTCACGATCGTGTCCGTGGATGGGACGGAGCCGCCCACCGCTGTGCCGCTGGTGGGCCTCGGCGCTACGCCGACCACCGTCGCGGCCCGGGAAGGAATTGCCGTCATCCCGCTGGGGAAGGCGGACGCGGTCGCAGTGGTGGACCTCGTCGGCCGACAGCTCATCCATCTGATCCCGCTCCCCGAGGGCTCGGGAGCCACCGGCGCGGCCATGGTGAGCGACTCGGTCGCCTATGTCGGCAACCCCGGACGCAATACCGTCTCCCGGGTCAATGTCTTCACCCGCGAGACCGTCGAGGTGCCGGTGGGGGTCTTCCCGCAGGGACTCACCGTGGCCCGCGGCCGCCTGTTCGTTCTCAACGGCAACCTGGACCAGACTGGTGAGCCCGCGGGACCGAGCTGGATCACGGTGCTCAACCCGGCCACCAACGCGCCGGCGGCCGGGATCGATTCCATCCCCCTGACCGGGCCGGGCAATGCCGCGTTCGCCACGGTGGCGGCCGACGGATTTCTCTACGTGGTGAACCGCGGTCGGACCATTCCCGCCGAAGGGCGTCTCTCGGTGGTGGATCCGCTGGAGCGGACTGAGGTGGCGAGCTTCGCCGGCCTCGGCCTCCTGCCCGGCGACCTCGCCACCGACGGGCGGTCCCGGATCTTCGTGAGCTCCTCCAGCGAAGGACTTCTGGAGTTCGACACCGACAGCAACGCCGTGGTGCGCGGGGAGGGGGAGGGGATTGGAATCCCCACGAACGCCGGCGTCGCGGTGGACAGCAAGGGCCGAGTCTATGCCATCGAAGCCGGCGAGTGCACCGCCGGCCGGCCGGGCGTCGTCCACGTGTTGGATGACGCCCTGGAGGAGATCCGGCGAATCCCTCTCGAGCGCTGCTCGGCCGGCGCCACGGTGGTGCGGATCGGGCTGGAGGCCGGCCAGGATTCCTGAACGGCGCCGGTATCTTTCCCCCCATGCCTCAGCTCGACACGCCGGCAATCGTCCTCTCCACGATTCGTTACAGCGAAACCTCCAAGATCGTGCGGTTGGCGACCAGGGAGCATGGGGTCCAGAGCGCCATCGCCAAGGGCGCACTGCGTCCCCGCAGCCGATTCGGGGCCGCACTCCAGTCGCTGAGCGAGGGCCAGGCCCGGCTGCTGGTGAAGGACCACCGTGAGCTACACGTCCTGGCGGCCTTCGATCTGCTCCGGCTCCACATCGGTCTCGCGGCCGATCTCGAACGCTATGCCACCGCATCCGCGCTCGCCGAGGTGATGCTGCGTTTCGCCCCGGCCGATCCCCACCCCGAGAGCTACGACCTCCTCCGCGACGCGCTGTCGCTCCTCGAGGTGGCCGACTCGGAGGCGCTCGAGGCGCTTGGGTGCAGGGAGCTCTGGCGGTTGGTCGGCGCCCTCGGGTTCGCGCCCGAGCTGGCCGCCTGCGTGCGGGATGGCACCCCGCTGCCCCCGGAGGGGGGGCTGGCGTTCAGCACTCGTGAGGGAGGAGCTCTCTGCCCCGGGTGCGCGGCCGGCCACGGCACCACCCAACTCCCCGCGGAGGCTCGCGCCGACCTGGGCGCGCTCATGGATGCCCGGGTGGCGCTGCCGCGCCTCGACCGCCGGCACGCGGAATCGCATCGGAGGCTCCTCGCCCGCTACATCCGGTACCACCTCGGCGAAGGCGCCGAGTTGCCCGCCCTCGACTTCTGGTCGCGGCGACCCTGGATCACGGCATGATCATCGGCACCGCGGGACACATCGACCACGGGAAGTCGGCGCTGGTGACGGCGCTGACCGGACGCACGATGGACCGGCTGGCCGAAGAGCGACGCCGGGGAATCACCATCGATCTCAACTTCGCCCCGCTGGACCTGGGCGACGGCGAGGTGGCCGGCGTGGTGGACGTGCCCGGCCACGAGGACTTCGTGCGGACCATGGTGGCCGGCGCGTCGGGAGTGGATCTGGCGCTGCTCGTGGTGGCCGCGGACGAGGGGGTCATGCCGCAGACCCTCGAGCATCTCTCGGTGCTCGAGCACCTCGGCGTGCCGCTCGGTATCCCGGTGTTGACCAAGGTGGACCTGGCCGATCGGGATTGGCTCGATCTCGTCGCCACGGAGCTGAGCGAGCGGCTCGCGCGATCCACCATCCGGTTCCAGCCGCCGGTGTATACGTCCGCGAAAACCGGCGAGGGACTGGACCAGCTCCGGCAGTCGCATCGCATCGTGTGCGCCGTGCCCTCGCACCCGAGGTCCCCGACGACCTGTTCCGGATTCCCGTAGATCGGGTGTTTTCCGTAGCCGGGGTGGGCACGGTCGTCACCGGGACGGCGTGGTCCGGGGTCGTCAGGGTGGGGGACGAGGTCGCCTTGCTGCCGCTCGGCTCCACGGGACGGGTCCGCTCGATCGAAATGCACGGCCGCGCGGTCGAGCGCAGCGCACCCCGGCGCCGGACCGCCGTCGGCATCGCCGGGATCGATCGGGATCACGTTGCTCGAGGGGCCGTGCTGGTCGCGGCCGGCGACCCGTGGGAGGCGACCGCCGCGCTGGACGTGGAGCTGTCGCTCGATCCCGATGCGCCTCGGCCCCTGGTGCACCGCACCAGAATTCGGGTGCACCTGGGTACCGCCGAGCGAATCGGCCCGGGTGCTCCCCCGCTCGGCGATCGAGCCCGGCGGCGAGGGGCTCGCCCGGCTGGCGCTGGAGGCGCCGGTAGTGGCCCGCGGCGGGGATCGGTTCGTGATCCGCAGCTTCAGCCCCGTCTCGACCATCGGTGGTGGCGTCGTGCTCGACCCCGTTCCCCCGACTCGCCGGGCCCAATGGCCGGGTGGCCTCCGCCGGACCCGACCCGCGCGACCGTCTGAGCGCGCTGGTCGAGCGCAGGACCGGAGGGCTTCCCGCGCCGATGCTTCCCGTCCTGCTGGGAATGTCGCCCGCCGATGCCGACTCGGTGGCGCGCGAGTCGCCCGGACTTCGGATGGTCGGGGAGCTGTGGGTCACCACGGCCCTGCTGGAACGAGACAGGCGTCCCGCTGCCTGGACCTGCTGCGACGCTACCACCGCGAGAACCCGGTCGAGCGCGGCATGCCGCTGGAGACGCTGCGCCGGTCGCTTCGCGCCCCCGATGCGGTGGTGGAGGCCCTGCTGGCCGACCTGGTACGGAGCCGGACGTATCCGGCGTCAGGGAGGCCTGGTCGGCGCTGGCCGGGTTCGAGCCGCGTGCGGCGGGCGGCCACGCCGCCGTGGACGAGATCGTCCGATTGCTGGAGGAGGCTGGCCTGATCGCCACCGAGCGTGTCCGAGCTGGCGCGGCGCACCGGTCGGCCGGACGTGGCGGCCATCCTGCGCCTGGCGGCAAGCGACGGCAGGGTGGAGGCGGTAGAGCGCGACCGCTACTACGCCCGGCCCGCGCTCGATCGATTCCTCCGGGCGCTGCCCGATGCCGGCAGCGACGAGATCGTCCCGTCAGAATTGCGCCAACGGCTGGGGATCTACTAGAAAATACTTGATCCCGCTTCTCGAATGGGCTGATGTGAAAGGGGTTACGTGGTGGGATGACGGGGTCAGGCGAGTGCGCCGGATACCGCCTGCTTGACACTTAAACCGGCCCTCAGCCATCTTGCCAATGATTGCACCAACTTGCGTTCGTCCAGCTTGGAGGTGCCCACCGTTCGACACCCAGTTTGAAGGGGAGCGCCCATGGTCCGCTTTGCGTGGCCGGGGTGGTGGCTCGGGCTCCTGGTGGGCATTGGCTCTCCCGTCGCTGCACAGGCGAACCTGCCCCCGCCACGAATCGAGCTGAAGGAGAACTACCCCAATCCTTTTTTTCCGGCGACGACGATTCCCTTTTCGATCTCCAAGGAGGTCTGCAGCAGGGGACATCAGCCGGTGGTCAGCCTGAAGATCTACAACGTGCTGGTGCAGATGGTCGCAATCCCGGTGCTGGCCGATGGTTCGGCCGAGCGGCTTGACAGCCTCCGCCTGCGGTGCGGCGAGTACCAGGCCTACTGGGACGGGAAGTATCTCGATGGCAAGCGCGAGGCCATTCCCGGGATCTACTACTACCAACTCTCCGTGGACGGCGAGCGGTACACCCGGAAGATGATCGCACGAGGACCGGCAACGAATCAGCCATAGGGGCGACGAACCTGTCGCCCCTATGTGCTTGTTGGGGCATTGTGCTGCCATCGCGGCAGCGTTTCGGGGAATGGGGCTTGCCAATGGTGAGGGCCGAGACGGCCATGAATCCCCGAGGCAACGAGAGGCTGTGATGATCCGACCGGATCGAATGACCATCAAGGCGCAGGAGGCGTTCCGCGACGCGGGCGAGGAGGCCCGCCGTCGAGGCAACCCGGTGGTGAACGACGCCCACCTGATCTTCGTGCTGCTGCAGCAGAACGAGGGAGTGGTCCAGCCGCTCCTGCAGAAGGCCGGCGTGAACGTGACTCGGCTGCTGGAGGAAGTCGAGCGCGAGATCGCCCGGTTCCCCAAGCAGGAGGGCGCCGGCGGCGAGCCGACCTTCAGCCGGGAGCTGCACCGGGTCTTCGACCGGGCGGAGGCCGATGCCCGGAAGATGGGCGACGCCTACGTGTCCACCGAGCATCTGCTGCTCGCGCTGGTGGACGAGAAGGGCACGGCCGCCCGGACGCTGCTGACCGCCCAGGGTGTCGCCGCCGACGATCTCCGGCAGGCGTTGCAGGAGGTCCGCGGCACCCACCGCGTGACCGACCAGTCCCCCGAGGGGAAGTACCAGGCGCTGGAGCGCTACACCCGCAACCTCACCGATCTGGCCCGGCGCGGGAAAGCTCGACCCCGTCATCGGCCGGGACGAGGAGGTGCGCCGGGTCATGCAGGTGCTGTCCCGGCGCACCAAGAACAACCCCGTCCTGATCGGCGAGCCAGGGCGTCGGCAAGACGGCGATCGTCGAAGGGCTGGCCCAGCGCATCGTGCACGGCGACGTGCCCGAGTCCCTGCGCGATCGCGAGCTGGTGGCGCTCGACATCGCGCAGCTGCTCGCGGGCGCCAAGTTCCGCGGGGAGTTCGAGGAGCGGCTGAAGGCGGTGGTGAAGGAGCTGACCGACAGCGAAGGGAAGTACATCACCTTCATCGACGAGCTCCACACGATCGTGGGCGCGGGGGCCGCGGAGGGCGCGATCGACGCGAGCAACATGCTCAAGCCCGCCCTCGCCCGGGGCGAGCTCCGCGTGATCGGGGCCACCACCCTGGACGAATACCGCAAGCACATCGAGAAGGACGCCGCCCTCGAGCGCCGCTTCCAGCCGGTGCTGGTGGGCGAGCCGACCGTCCCCGATACCATCGCCATCCTGCGCGGCCTCAAGGAGAAGTACGAGGTCCACCACGGCGTCCGGATCACCGACAACGCGCTGGTCGCCGCGGCGACCCTGTCCGACCGCTACATCGGCGACCGGTTCCTCCCGGACAAGGCGATCGATCTGGTGGACGAGGCCGCCAGCCGGCTGCGCATCGAGATCGACAGCCTTCCGCAGGAGATCGACGAGGTCGAGCGGCGGCTGGTGCAGCTCGAGATCGAGCGCCAGGCCCTGCTGAAGGAGAAGGACAAGGCCGCGCGCGAGCGGCTGGTGGCGGTGGAGCAGGAAATCTCCGAGCATCGGGAGCGCAGCGCGGGGATGAAGGCCCAGTGGCAGGCGGAGAAGGAGGCGATCACCGAGATCCAGGCGATCAAGGTCGAGCTGGAGGATCTGCGGGGCGAGGTGGATCAGGCCACGCGAACGCGGCGACCTGCAGCGGGCGGCGGAGCTGCGCTATGGCCGGATCCCCGAGCTCGAGCGCAAGCTGGAGGCGCAGCAGCGCCGGCTCGGCGAGGTCCAGTCCAAGGGCAGCTACCTCAAGGAAGAGGTGGACGCCGAGGACATCGCGGAGATCGTCTCCCGGTGGACCGGCATTCCGGTCTCCCGGATGATGGAAAGCGAGCGCGAACGGTTGACTCACCTGGAGCAGGAGCTCGCCCAGAGGGTCGTGGGCCAGGAGCAGGCGGTCACCGCCGTCGCTCACGCCGTCCGGCGGAGCCGTGCCGGCCTGGGCGACCCCAACCGGCCGACCGGCTCGTTCATCTTCCTGGGTCCCGACCGGCGTGGGCAAGACCGAGACGGCGCGGGCCCTCGCCGAGTTCCTGTTCGACGACGAGCGGGCCATGGTCCGGCTCGACATGTCGGAGTACATGGAGAAGCATTCGGTGGCGCGGATGATCGGCGCGCCGCCGGGCTACATCGGCTACGAGGAAGGCGGTCAGCTCACCGAGGCGGTGCGGCGCCGGCCCTACAGCGTGATCCTGTTCGACGAGATCGAGAAGGCCCATCCCGACGTGTTCAACGTCCTGCTGCAGATGCTGGACGACGGGCGGCTCACCGACAGTCAGGGCCGGGTGGTGGACTTCCGGAACGCGGTCATCATCATGACCAGCAACATCGGCAGCCAGTACATCGTGGACGGCGCGGCCTGGGATCGGGTCGAGGAGCGCGTGCGCGACGAGCTGCGGAACCACTTCCGGCCGGAGTTCCTCAACCGGGTGGACGACATCATCGTGTTCCGCCCGCTCTCGCGGGCCGACCTGGTGCAGATCGTCGATCTCCAGCTGGTGCGGCTGGATCAGTTGCTGGCGCAGCGGAACCTCAAGCTGGACGTCACTCCCCAGGCCCGTGAGCTGCTGGCGGAGCAGGGCTACGACCCGGTCTACGGCGCCCGGCCGCTCAAGCGGGTCATCCAGCGCGAGCTGCAGAACCGGGTCGCGTTGCAGCTGCTCGAAGGAGCGTTCCAGGAGGGCGATACCGTTCGGGTGGAGCGTGACGGCCACACCCTCAAGCTGGTGCACCCGTCGGTCGTCCCGGAGATGGCGAGTGCGTAGGGGGACGCCGTCTCCCAGCGATCTCACCGGAATGCAGGCGGCCATCCGGCTGGCGCGAGCCGCATCGGTGCGGGAGGAAGTCCCGGTCGGTGCGGTGATCGTCGCCGACGGCGACCTCCTCGCCGAGGCTCACAACGAAACCGAGCAGCGCCGCGACCCGACCGCCCACGCCGAGGTGCTGGCGCTGCACCTCGCCCTGCAGAAAGTGGGTGTGGACCGGCTTCCGTTCGCGACGATGTACGTGACCCTCGAGCCCTGCGCCCAGTGCGCGGGTGCGCTGGTGCTCGCCAAGGTCGGCCGGCTCGTGTTCGGGGCCTACGATGGGCGATGCGGGATGGTGGGATCGGTCTACGACCTCCTCCGCCATCCGCGCCTGAACCACCGTCCCGAGGTGGTCGGGGGGCTGCTGGCCGAGGAGTGCGGCGATCTGCTCAAGCGCTTCTTTCAGAGCCGCCGCGCGACGCTCTAGCGGGACAGCGCCTCGAGATCCTCCTCGGTCAGGCGGATCCGCGCGGCTCGCGTGTTCTCCTCCAGGTGCTTCACCGACGATGTCCCCGGAATGACCAGCATGGATTCCGATCGGGCCAGCAGCCAGGCGAGCGCCGCCTGGTACACCGTCGCCCCGTGGCGCTCGGCCACCGCCGCCAGCGGTCCGCCCTCCTCGATCTTTCCGGCCGACAGCGGAAACCAGGGAATGAACGCGAGGTCCTCGCGCTCGCAGTAGTTCAGCTCGCCTTCCCACTGGCGATCCGTGAGGTTGTACCGGTTCTGCGTCGCGACCACTGGGACAATCTTCCGCGCCCGGTCGATCTGGGCTACCGAGGCCTCGGAGAGCCCCAGGTGGCGGACCAGTCCCTGGCGCTGAAACTCTAGGAGCGCGTCGAACTGCTCGTCGGCCGGCACCTTCGAGTCGATCCGGTGCAGCTGCCAGAGATCGATTCGCTCCAGTCGCAAGCGCCGGAGACTGCCCTCCAGCCGGCTCCGCAGGTATTCCGGACGGCCGTTCTCGGTCCATCGGCCGGGGCCCGATCGCTCGAACCCGCCCTTGGTCGCGATCACCAGTCCTTCAGGGTAGGGATAGAGCGCCTCCGCTATCAGCTCTTCCGCGACATTCGGTCCGTAGGAATCCGCGGTATCGAGGAAGTTCACACCCAGTTCGACCGCCCCGCGGAGCACTCTGATCGCTTCCGGCCGGTCGGCCGGTGGCCCCCAGACACCCTTGCCGGTGAGCCGCATGGTGCCGAAGCCCATCCGGTTGACGGTCAGGTCTCCGCCCAGCGTGATCGTGCCCGCCGCGGTGGCGGGCGACTGCGCTGCAGTTTCACTCGTATGCATGCAACCTCTTCGTGAGAGCGAGGCATAGACGGTAGGGTCGCGGACTCGGAAGCACCGTGACCGGCGACACCGGGGGCTAGGTGGGCGTGATGCGCACGGTGATCCCCCAGGGGTCGTCCGCCACGGCATCCGTCGATTCACGCCTCACCTGGTGTCCCGCCTGGGTCAGCGATCGCGCGGCCGCCTCCACATCCGCCGGCTTCGGGAGCCGAAGCGTCCAGTCGAGGAGTCGGGCGTCCGCGTCGGTGGCCGGCGGCGCCCCCGCCGCCCAGGTGTTGGTGCCCAGGTGATGGTGATAGCCACCCGCCGACATGAACATCGCTCCAGGGAACTTCAGCTGGATCCGATCGAGTCCCAGTCCCGCGTGATAAAAGCCGCTGGCGGTCTCGAGGTCGTTCACGTAGAGGTGGATATGGCCCATTCGGGTCCCCGCGGGCAGTCCGGTCCAGGGCTGGCTGCCTCCGGCACGGACGAGATCGTCGAGGTCCAGGGGATCGGTCGCCATCGCGAGCGCCGGTCCGTGCATCCGCCAGGTCGATCGGGGGCGGTCGGCATAGACCTCGATGCCGAGGCCGTCGGGATCGGTGAGATACAGCGCCTCGCTCACGAGGTGATCGGCCGAGCCGGCGTATTCGCGCTCGGCTCGGAGATGTGCTACAAGGCGGCCCAGCGCCGCCCGGTCCGGGAGGAGCAAGGCGAAGTGATAGAGGCCGAGACGGCCCCTGCGGGGGACGGGGGCCGCGCCCTGGCGCTCCCGCAGCACGACCAGTGCGGCGGAGTCGTCTTGTGCGGTGAGCGTCGCTTCTGCCGCAGTCCGGTCGGTTGCCCGCAGTCCGAGCACGCGGCCGTAGTAGCGGATCGAGCGTTCCAGGTGTGCGACCTGCAGCCGGACGGGGCCAAGCCGAAGGCCGGCGGGAAGCCGAAACCCGGCCGGTGGAATGCTGTAGGGAGCCGCGCCCGCGGCAGCAGGGTCCTGGGGGTCGGTGTCAGTCATGGTCGTGGGCCTAACGCTCCTGTCGAGACTCGGTCGGACCAGTTCTCCTGCCTGAACCTAGCACTCATGCTCCCATGCGGGTCACCTCTGTGTGCCTCGAGCCGGCATTCGACGTCCTACACTTAACCATATGGTGAACTATTCAGCCGCGCGGCTCGACGCGACCTTCGGGGCGCTGGCTCACCCCACGCGCCGGGCGATCCTGCATCGGCTCGCCAGGGGAGAGGTCGCCGTCACCGAGCTGGCCAAGCCATTCGCGATGACGCTTCCGGCCATCTCGAAGCACCTCGCGGTGCTGGAGCGGGCCGGACTGGTCGTCCGGGAGCGGGATGGACGGATGCGGCGCTGCCGGCTGGTGGCGACCCCGATGCGCGAGGCCGCGGGCTGGATGGAGCGGTACAGCCGGTTCTGGGAAGGGCGCCTCGACGGGCTCGCACGGTACCTGAGTGATTCTACAGCCGAGGGGAGGGCTCCATGGCCGCCGAGCAGTGCACCGCCTCCCTCAGCCTCGTCCGCGTCTTCGCCGCCTCGCCCGAAAGAGTCTTCCAGGCATGGACGACACCGGACCAGCTGAAGCACTGGATCGCCCCCGGTGATCTGACGGTCGAGTTGGCGGAAGTGGATCTCCGCCCCGGTGGTCGCTACCGGATCCACATGCGCGAGCCGGAGGGCAGGGAATACCGGCTGGTCGGCACCTACCGGGAGGTCCAGGCCCCGCACCGCCTCGTCTTCACCTGGGTCTGGGAATCGGATCCGGTGCCCATCGAGACCCGGGTGACAGTCCGGTTTCGCGACCTCGGCAGCGAGGGCACCGAGGTCGTCGTGCTGCACGAGCTCTTCCCGACCGACACCATGTGCGATCAGCACGTCAGGGGCTGGAACGCGTGTCTGGCCAAGTTGCCCCCGCTCCTGCCCACATCCTCGAAGGGACTACCCGACATGTTCAAGCTCAGCGTCATCCTCGTCTTCGCGATCGCGGCGATGTCCATCGCGACCATGTCGACCGCGGCCGCTCAATCGGACCGGGTCACTCGACCGGAGGGATACCTCATGGAGCGGGCGGCGGAGATCGCTCTTGCGCGATCCGCAGCGCCGGCGGCCGTCGCCGATTCGGCCACGGTCTGGGTGCTGGAGCGTGGCGGGTTCGTCACCGCCGTCGAGGGGTCGAATGGTTTCGTCTGCTACGTCGCGCGGAGCATGGCCGGCAATCCGCGCCGGGGAGACGGGGCCTTGAGCAAGGGGTTCCTCGACCCCGCGATTCGTGCCCCCCACTGCATGGGCGAAGCGGCGGCGCGGTCGGTCGGCGAGTGGCACGCGTTGATGACCCGCCTGGCTCTGAGCGGACAGACCCAGGCGGCGGTGGATTCGGCGGTTCGCGCCGCACTCGCTTCCGGCGCGCTGGCGCCGCCCCGCTCCTTCGCGGTGGCGTACATGTGGTCAGCACGCCAGCATCTGGGCAGCACCGTGGGGGCATGGAAGCCGCACATGATGATCTATGCCCCGTTCCTCACCCAGGCGACCGTCGGCGAGAATGAGTTTCTCGGCGACGGACCCCAGGTGATCGACGGGGGAACCCCCTGGGCGGTCATGGTAGTGCCGGTGAGGCAGTTCGCGGAGGCGGGAAAGATCTAGCCGGGCACGGCCGATCGGACCACGACTGGAAAAGCCGGGAGCAACGGGGTAACTTCGCGCCCAGAATCCGTGGCGTGTCGTCAGGACAGGTGTCCGAGTGGCTGAAGGAGCCGGTCTCGAAAACCGGTATACCCTTACGGGTATCGTGGGTTCGAATCCCACCCTGTCCGCTGCCTTCCCATCCAATGCATTCCCTCGAGTCCGCTCCGCCCGCCTCCGGCACGCCCGTCACCCGCTCGCTGACGCGCCAGCTTGGCGTCTGGTCTACCATCGGGATCGTGGTTGGCGCCATGGTCGGAAGCGGCATTTTCCGGATTCCCAGCGCCACTGCGGCTCAGGCCGGCACTCCCGGTGGCATGATGCTCGTGTGGGTGGCGGGTGGGCTGGTGGCACTCTGCGGGGCCCTGACCTTCGCTGAGCTCGCGGCGCTGTACCCTCGCGCGGGCGGGATATACGTCTACCTCGCCCACGCGTACGGTTCGCTCACCGCCTTCCTGTTCGGGTGGATCCTGTTGTTCATCGCGCCGGCATCCATCGGCGCCGTCGCGCTGGTGTTCGCCGAATATCTTGGCCGGCTGGTGCCGATGCTTCAGGAGCGGACCCGCCTCGTCGCCACCCTCGCCGTCGCGCTGGTGGCGACCTGGAACTACCGGTCCCTCCGGGCCGGGGCCGCGGTGCAGAACCTCTCCTCCGCCTCCAAGGTCCTGGCCATTCTCGGGCTGACCGCGGCGGCGTTCCTCCTGGGACACACCGGGGAGGGAGCCTGGCTCCGCGTCGGCCTGCTGGCCCCGGGAACCTGGTCGGGCTTCGGACTCGGCCTGGTGACGGTGCTGTGGGCCTACAACGGCTGGCAGGACGCTACGTACGTGGGCGGCGAAATCGATGACCCCGGCCGCACGCTGCCGCGTGCGCTCGTCCTGGGCACCCTGATCGTGACCGGGGTCTACCTCGCCGTCAACGCGGCGTACCTCGCCGTCCTCCCGATGGAGGCGATCGTGCGCTCGCCGCTGGTGGCGGCCGACGTCGCCGTCGGGCTCTTCGGCGAGATTGGAAACGCGCTGATCGCCGCGCTGGTCTGCGTCTCGACGTTCGGCACCATGAACGGCGGGACCATGTGCTATCCTCGGATCTTCTACGCCATGGCGGAGGACCGGCTCTTCTTCCGCCGGATCGCGGGCGTGCATCCCCGGCATGGTACGCCACACGCCGCGATCGCCCTGACCGCGGCGTTGGCGGTCTGCTACCTGTGGGTGCGGACCTTCGAACAGCTCATCGAGGTCTTCGTTCTCGGCGTGCTGCCGTTCTGGGCGCTTGGTGCCGGGGCGGTCATCCTGCTACGCCGCAGGCGGCCCGAGGTCATCCGACCGTATCGCACCCCCGGGTACCCCTACATCCCCACGCTCTTCATCGTCGCGACGGCGGGCCTTCTGCTCAACTCGCTGGTCCAACGTCCCGGTCCCACCATGGCGAGCTTCGCGGCGATCCTCGCCGGTATTCCCGTCTACCATCTCTGGCGCAGACGGTGAGCGACCTCCGGGCGGCACTCACCGGCTGCCTCCTGGGACAGGCGCTGGGCGACGCGCTCGGGTTCGTGGTGGAGGCGAGGCCGCCCCGGGAGGCCGGGGAGTACGTCGAGGGATGCCTGCTGGCCGGCCGCGCCGGCGAGCGATCCCACCCCGGATTCCCCTTCGGTCAGTACAGCGACGACACCCAGCTCGCCCGCGAGCTGCTGCTGAGCTTCGTGGAGGCCGGGACCTGGAGTCCTGCGACGTTCGCGCGGCGGTTGGCGACCCTCTTCGCGGAGGGCAGGGATGTCGGTGCCGGCCCGGGGACCCGCGCCGCCGCCGCACGGCTCCTGGCCGGCGCGCATTGGAGTTGCTCGGGCACGCCGGCGCCGTACGCGGGGAACGGAAGCGCCATGCGAGCCGCCCCGCTGGGCCTCCTTCTGGGCGGCGACACCCGGGCGATGGTCGAGGCGACGATCGAGCAGAGCCTGATGACGCATCGCGACCCGAGATGCTCCGCGGGGGCGCTGGCGGTCGCCGGCGCGACCCGGCTCGCCGCGGCGAGCCGGCCGATCCGGACCGACCCATTCCTCGACGCACTCGCCGAGCTCACCGCCCCGGCCGACGAATCGGTCGCCCAGGGCATCCGCGGCCTGCGGCGTTGGGCGCACCTGCCGCCGGACGAGGCCGCCCGGCACCTGCGCGCCGAGGGGCTCGACCAGGTCCCCGCCGGCGAATGGCTGGGCATCTCGGCCTTCGTCACCCCGAGCGTACTCTGGAGCCTCTACGCCTTCCTGCGCACCCCTGACGACTACTGGGCCACGGTGTGTACCGCCGTGGGTGTCGGCGGCGACACCGACACGATGGCGGCGATCGCGGGCGCCATGTCGGGCGCCCGGCTCGGGCCCGGGGCCCTGCCCGCGGGACTGGTCGAGCGGCTGAACGACCGTGGCCGCTGGAGAGCGGCGGCGCTGGGCGACCTGGCCCGCCGTGCGGCCGAACTGGTCGGAAGCTGATTTCACGGGTTATAGTTGGCTGGTCAACCCACCGGAACCGAGACTCGAGGATCGCCATGCCACACGGAAAGATCTACCAGGACGTCGCGGAGACGATCGGCGACACGCCGCTCATTCGCCTCAACCGGCTGGGCGTGGGGCTGCCGGGCCGGATCGTGGTCAAGCACGAGGGGTACAACCCGTTCGACTCGCGTGAAGGACCGCATCGGCGCGGCGATGATCGACGACGCGGTGGAGAAGGGCGGGCTGCAAGCCCGGCATGGTCATCGTGGAGCCGACCAGCGGCAACACCGGGATCGGGCTGGCGTACGTCGCCGCGGCGCGGGGCTATCGCTGCATCTTCACCATGCCCGACACCATGACCCTCGAGCGCCGCCACCTGCTCCGCGCGCTGGGGTGCGAGGGTCGTGCTGACCGAGGGGCCCAAGGGCATGAAGGGCGCCATGGCGCGCGCCGAGGAGATTCTCGCGAAGCTGGGCGACCGCGCCTGGATGCCGCGCCAGTTCGACAACCCCGCCAACCCGGCCATCCACTACCGCACCACCGGCCCCGAGATCTGGGCCGACACCGACGGGCAGGTGGACGTCTTCGTCGCCGGCGTGGGCACCGGCGGCACCATCACCGGCGCCGGCCGCTTCCTTCGGGAGAAGAAGCCCGACATCCGGATCGTCGCCGTGGAGCCGGCGGAGAGCCCGGTGCTCTCCGGCGGACAGCCGTCGCCCCACAAGCAGCAGGGCATCGGGGCGGGGTTCGTCCCTGCGATCCTGGACACCAAGATCTACGACGAGGTGGTCCGGGTGAGCAACGACGACGCGATCGCCACCGCCCGGCGGCTGGCGCGCGAGGAGGCCATCTTCGCCGGGATCTCCAGCGGCTCGATCACCTGGGCCGCGCTGCAGGTGGCGTCGCGACCGGAGAGCGCCGGCAAGCTCATCGTGTCGATCATCTGCGACTTCGGCGAGCGCTACCTCTCCAACCCCGTGTACACCGAGCTGCCGGACCCCGATTTCAGCGATCTCGAGGCGGCGATCGGTGGATAGGGGACGGCGGGCTTCGTCGGCGCGACATGCTCTCCCTGCTGAGATGACGCACGCCGCCGGGATGACGTTTTTGTAAGGCCGACCTCCTGCCCCCGCCGGGCCACCCGAGTATTTTCCTGCTTTCCGATCCACGCCAACCAGAGAGGCGCAGGCGCCAGTGACCATTCCCCAGCCGGCCGAGCGGGTAGACTCCATCTTCGGCAGCGACGTCTTTTCCCGAAGCGTGATGCGGCAGCGTCTCCCCAAGGAGGTCTACCGCAGTCTGCTTCGCACCATCGACCGGGGCGAGCCGCTGGACCCCGCCGTCGCCGACGTCGTCGCGGCGTCCATGAAGGATTGGGCGGTCGAGAACGGCGCGAGCCACTACACGCACTGGTTCCAGCCCCTCACCGGGCTGACCGCCGAGAAGCACGACTCGCTGGTGGGGCCCGACGGCAACGGGGGGGTGGTCTTCAACTTCTCGGGGTCCGAGCTGGTGCAGGGCGAGCCCGACGCGTCGAGCTTTCCGTCCGGCGGCCTCCGCGCGACCTTCGAGGCCCGCGGCTACACCGCCTGGGACGCCACCAGCCCGGCGTTTCTCATGCGGGGCGACAACAACGTCACCCTGTGCATCCCCACCGCGTTCGTGTCCTGGACCGGCGAAGCGCTCGACACCAAGATCCCCCTCCTGCGCTCGGTGGAGGCGCTCTCCCGGCAGGCGCTCCGCATCCTCAAGATCTTCGGGACCGACCAGGGCGTCTCCCGGGTGCACACCACCGTGGGCCCCGAGCAGGAGTACTTCCTGGTCGATCGGGAGCTCTACTACCGGCGGCCCGACCTGCTCATCTGCGAGCGGACCCTGTTCGGCGTGCGGCCGCCCAAGGGACAGCAGCTCGAGGACCACTACTTCGGCACCATCCCGCCCCGGGTGCTGGCCTTCATGGCGGAGTCGGAGCGGGAGCTGTACCGCCTCGGCGTGCCGGTCAAGACCCGGCACAACGAGGTGGCCCCCGGCCAGTACGAGATCGCGCCGCTGTTCGAGCCGAGCCACATCGCCAGCGATCACCAGATGATCATCATGGAGACGCTGAAGCGGGTGGCGCCCCGGTTCGGGCTCCAGGCCCTGCTGCACGAGAAGCCGTTCGCCGGGGTCAACGGGTCGGGCAAGCACAACAACTGGTCGATGTCCACCGATACCGGGGTCAACCTGCTCGACCCCCAGGACGAGACGCACACCAACATGCAGTTCCTGGTGTTCCTGGTCGCCACCATTCGCGCGGTGGATATCCACGCCGATCTGCTCCGGGCCTCGATCGCGTCCGCGGCCAACGATCACCGGCTCGGCGCCAACGAGGCGCCGCCGGCGATCATCTCCGTCTTCCTCGGCAAGATGCTCTCCGACATCCTCAGCCAGGTGGAGAAAGGCCTTCCCAAGCGGACCATCCGCGGCGGCACCCTCGATCTGGGCGCCAAGACGCTGCCCCAGCTCCCCCGGCACTCGGGCGACCGCAACCGGACCTCGCCGTTCGCCTTCACCGGCAACAAGTTCGAGTTCCGGGCCGTCGGCTCCAGCGCCAGCATCGCCTGGCCCAACACGGTGCTCAACACCATCGTGGCGGAATCGCTGGACTACATGGCGGGGGAGCTGGAGAAGGCCGTCGGCGCACGCCCGACGCCCGCGCGGCTCCAGGCCGGAGTGCTCGCCGTGCTGAAGAAGGCCATCAAGCAGCACAAGCGGATCTTCTTCGACGGCGACAACTACGCCGAGGAGTGGCACGCGGAGGCCGCCAGGCGAGGGCTCCCCAACCTCCGCGACTCGGTCGAGGCCTTCCAGGTCCTGAGAGCCAGGAAGAATCTGGACCTGTTCAAGAAGTACGGCGTGCTTGGCAAGGCCGAGTACGAGTCCCGCGTCAACATCGCGATCGAAAAGTACGTCAAGCAGCTCGCCATCGAGGCCGAGACCATGGTCTCCATCGCCCGGGTCCAGATCCTGCCCGGCGGCCCTGGAGCACCAGCGGCGGATGGCGGAGGCCGTGGCGGCTACCCAGGAAGCCGGCCTTGACGCCGGTGGCACGACGGGGGTGCTGCGGGAGTTCATCCAGCTGGTGGACCAGTTCCGCGAGCGGACCGCCGAGGTCGACCGCCTCGCGGCGCACCACGAGGCCGACCCGATCCGGCACGCCGCCCAGATCAGCAAGCGCCTCAAGCCGGCCATGGCGCGCCTCCGGGAGACCGGCGACGCGATCCAGACCCACGTCGCCGCGGATCTCTGGCCGCTGCCGACCTACCGCGACCTGCTGTTCCTGAAATAGGGTCGGTGGCCGCGCTGAAACGACGCAGGGGGCCATCGCGCGTTGGCCCCCTACGGTTTGCCTGGTAAGCTCGGGTCAGCCTCACGGCGAGCCTGGCGGACTACCCCGGCCACCCCACCGGCCGTGCGCGGGTCAATACGAACAGCTCCGAGGGACAGCGCCCGGGCGTGAGCACTCCGGCCATTGCCTGGAAGGTCACTGTCTCTTCCGGCGTAGTGTCGGGATCGAAGTAGACCGCAATGGCTTCTACCAGGCGGGGACGATTGCTGCGGACCAGCGCGTCCATCCAGGGCTGCGTTTCGGTGAGATGGCGGCTTTCCAGCCGCACCCGGACGGCGCCGTCGAGCCAGCATGGGGTTGTTCCGAGCTCCTGCGCCAGCGGCTCGGTGAGGAGGAGGCTTTCCCCTCCCGGGGTGATCGCCCCGAACCGCAATCTGCCACGCTCGTTCCGCCGGTGAATCACCGCTCCCCAGCCGAAGCACGGGCGCTGGTGCTGGTACCAGTCCAGCACGCGCAAGAGCTGCTCTCGTAAGGCGTCGACGACCAGTGGCGATTGCATGGTGTACCGCCGTCCAGGGTTGCCCATCTCACCTGAGGGGTAGGGACGCCCGTTCTCTTAAGCAGGATATGGGCCATTCCCGCCGGTAGCCCCCTCCAAAGGGCCTCCGGGCACCCCTGGCGTCCGTCCAGCAAAGCCCTCACATTCCGCGCTCGGAGGCACCAGGGCCCTCCGGCTTCCCCTGCAGATCGCCGAGCGCATGCCGCCTGATCCCGCCCCGTCCGGGTCGCACGTCTTCCACCGGAAGCTGCGACGGCGCTACCCGCGCATCGTGCGGGGAGAGGGTTGCTACGTCTTCGACGACGCGGGACGCCGGTACCTCGACGCCTGCGGCGGCGCGTTCACCGTCAATGTGGGGCACGGCGTCCCGGAGATCGCCGCCGCCCTGGGCGATCAGGCCCGAACGCTTGGCTACGTGAACGGGACGGCGTTCACCCACGATCCGGTCGAGCAGCTGGCGGCGGAGATCGCCCGGCTCTCACCCGGCGATCTCGAGCTGGTCTACCCGCTGGGCAGCGGCTCGGAGGCGGTGGAGGCGGCGCTCAAGCTGGCGAGGCAGTACTGGGTAGAGACCGGGCGTCGCGAAAAGCGAAAGATCCTCACCCTGTCGCCCTCGTATCACGGGAACACGCTCCTGGCGCTCTCCGCCTCCGCACGTCCGCACTACAGCGAGCTCTTCAGGGACTGGATGGTCGAGGTGGTGCGGGTGCCCGCGCCCTATTCCTACCGCTGCGGGTGTCGCGGGGCCGCGCCGTATTGCGCATCCTGCAGTGGAGCGGCGGTCGAAGAGGCGATCATCCGGGCGGGTCCCGAATCGGTGGCCGCGCTGATCGCGGAGCCGGTCGGGGGCTCCTCCACCGGCGCGTCGGTGCCGCCGCCAGGCTACTGGGAGCGGGTGCGGCAGGCCTGCGACCGGCACGAGGTCCTGCTGATCGCCGACGAAGTCCTCACCGGCGCCGGCCGGACCGGCACCTGGTCCGCGCTGGAGCCGTACGGCGTCGTGCCGGACATCATGACACTGGGGAAGGGAATCGCGGGCGGCTACGTCCCGCTGTCGGCGGTCGTCACCTCGCGGGCCATCGCCGATGTGCTGGCCCAGGGCTCGGGCGCGCTGGCACACGCCCAGACCTTTTCCCATCATCCCGTGCTCTGCGCCGCCGGCGTCGCCACCATCCGGTATCTGCGGGAGCGGCGGCTTGATCGAGCGTTGTGCCGAGATGGGACAGGTGCTGCATCGGCGGCTCGCTCCCGCTGCGCGAGCTCCCCTACGTGGGCGACGTGCGCGGCCGGGGCCTGCTCGCCGGGATCGAGTTCGTCGGCGACCCGCAGACCCGGGAGCCGCTGCCGCGCTCCGCCGGCTTCGCGGAGACGTTCACCCAGGCGGCGCTCGACGCCGGACTGGTAGTGTGGCCCAACATCGGCCACGCGGACGGCACGAACGGCGACCTTGTGATGCTGGCGCCGCCCTTCGTCGTCACCGAAGATCAGATCGACGAGATCGTGGAACTGTTTGCCCGGGCGCTGCGCGACGTGGCGGAACGGGTAGGAGCGACGAGATGACGACCGCCACCAAGATCACCTACACCTCGGCGACCGGCGATCTGGAGGACTTTCACCGCCGGTTCGACACCGCCCTGGCGAAGGTTCGGGCCGCGGCCGGCGCCGCGTACCCCAACCTGATCGGCGCCGAGGCGGTCGCCGGCGCGGGGGAGCCGCTGGAGGACCGCTGTCCAATCGATACCTCCCTCCTGCTCGGCCGCTTCGCCGCCGCCGGCCCCGGGGAGGTGGACCTGGCGGTTGGGAGCGCCAGGGAGGCGCAGCGCGGCTGGGCCCGCACGCCCTGGCGGACGCGGGTCGGGATCATGCGGCGGGCCGCGGCGCTGATTCGCGAGCGGAAATACGACCTCGCGGCCCTGATGGCGCTCGAGGTGGGGAAGAGCCGCCTGGAGGCGATGGGAGACGCGGAGGAGTCGGCCGATCTCATCGACTACTACTGCGGCCAGGTGGAGGAGTCCGACGGGTTCGTGCGGCCGATGGCCCGGATCACCCCGGTCGAGCGCAATACCGACGTGCTCCGCCCGTACGGCGTGTTCGCCTGTATCGCGCCCTTCAACTTCCCGCTGGCCCTCTCCACCGGCATGTCGTCGGCCGCGCTCATGGCGGGCAACGCGGTGGTCTACAAGCCTTCGGAGGAGGCGCCGTGGACCGGCTACCGCCTGGCGGAGATCTACCGCGACGCGGGGCTTCCGGCCGGGCTGTTCAACTTTCTCGCCGGCCGCCGCGAAGCGATCGGCGACGCCCTGTGGCAGCACCCGGGGGTGGACGGCGTGGTGTTCACCGGCTCCAAGACGGTGGGCCTGAGAATTCACGCGGGCATCAGCGCGCGCTGGGTCAAGCCGTGTCTGATGGAGCTGGGCGGGAAGAACGCCGCCGTGGTTACCGCCAGCGCCGATCTGGAAGCCGCGGCCGAGGGCGTGATGCGGTCGGCCTTCAGCCTCCAGAACCAGAAGTGCAGCGCCACCTCGCGGGTGTACGTCGACCGCACCGTCACCATCCCGTTCATCGAGCAGCTGCTGGAAAAGACGCGAACCATCCGGATGGGCGATCCCACCGAGCGGGACGTCTTCTTCGGCCCGGTCATCAATGAGCGGTCGGTCGAGCGATTCGAGCGCGCCGTGGCCCAGGCCCGCGGCGAGGGCCCTGTCCTCCTCGGCGGGGAGCGGCTTCGTGGCGGGGTCTTCGACCGGGGCCATTTCGTGGCCCCGACCATCGCGAGACTTCCCCTCGCCAGCTCGCTGTTCCGCGAGGAGCTGTTCGTGCCGTTTCTGGCGATCGGGGAGGTGGCCGGCCTCGACCAGGCGATCGCCGAGTCGAATGCCGCGGACTACGGCCTCACGGCCGGCATCTTTTCGGCCGACCCCGGCGAGGTGGAACGGTTCTTCGACGAGATCGAGGCGGGCGTGTGCTACGCCAACAAGCGGAGCGGCGCCACCACGGGCGCCTGGCCCGGCGCCCAGGCTTTCTGCGGCTGGAAAGGGTCGGGCTCGACCGGCAAGGGCGGGTGCGGCCCGTATTATGTCGCGCAGTTCCTGCGCGAGCAGAATCGAACGGTGATCGAGACGTAAGGAACGCGGCACAACCGCTCGAACCTCACCAAGGCAAGGATCCCGCGTGCGCGACTACCCCAAGATCGTGGTGCCCCCTCCCGGGCCCAAAGCCCAGGCCATCGTTCACCGCGACGAGGAGTGGACCTCCCCCTGCTACATCAAAGAGTACCCGCTCGTCGTCTCCCACGGCCGCGGGCCGATGGTGGTGGACGTGGACGGCAACCGCTTCCTCGACTTCATGGCCGGGATCGCCGTCTGCTCCACCGGATACTCGCATCCCAAGGTCGTCGCCGCGGTGAAGGATGCCGCCGACCGGTTTCTCCATATCTGCGGCTCCGATTTCTATTACGAGGGCATGGCCGCGCTCTGCGAGCGCCTCGCGAAAGTCGCGCCCGGGCCGTCGCGGAAGCGGGTCTTCCTCACCAACTCCGGCACCGAGGCCACCGAAGGCGCGATCAAGCTCGCCCGATACGCCACCAGGCGCACCGCCATCGTCGCCTTCCGCGGCGCGTTTCATGGCCGGAGCACGGGAGCCGTCAGCCTCACCTCCAGCAAGGCCCGGCAGCACGCCGGCTTCGGCCCGCTCCTGCCCGACGTGCATCACGTTCCCTATGCCTACCGCTACCGCTGCCAGTTCTGCGCCGACCAGGACGGCTGCACCCGGGGCTGCATCGCCGCCATCGAGCAGGAGCTGTTCACCCGTCATCTCGATCCGGGTGACGTCGCCGCCATCTTCGTCGAGCCGGTGCTGGGCGAGGGCGGATACGTGGTGCCGCCGGCCGGCTGGCTCGGCGACCTGCGGGAGCTCTGCGATCGACACGGCATCCTGCTGGTGGCGGACGAAGTGCAGTGCGGCGTGGGCCGCACCGGAAAGCTGTGGGCCTGCGACCACGAGGACGTCGAGCCCGACATCCTGCTCACCGCCAAGGGGCTGGGCTCGGGGATGCCGATCGGCGCCATCGTCGCGCGGGAGTCGGTGAGTACCTGGGAGACCGGGTCGCACGGCTCGACATACGGGGGCAACCCGGTCTGTTGCGCCGCGGCCCTGGCGACACTCGACCTGGTCGAGGGCGGGCTCATGGCCAATGCCGCCGCGATGGGCGACCGCCTGATGGCCGGCCTCCGGACCCTCGAGGCCAAGCACGCCTGCATCGGTGAGGTCCGGGGCCGGGGCCTCATGATCGGCGTCGAATTCGTGAAGGACCGCAGCACCCGCGAGCCGGCGCCGGAGCTGCTGAAGCGCCTGGTCCTCGGGGCGTTCCAGCGAGGGCTCCTGCTGCTGGGCGCGGGCAAGAGCACGCTGAGGCTCGCCCCGCCACTCCTGATCGACGAGCAGGACGTCGACACCGCGCTCGCCATCATCGACGGCCTGCTGGGCGAGCTGGATTGAGCGCGAGCTCCAAGGTCGTCACCATGCGTGACGCCGTGGCGGCGCTGGTGCGCGACGGCGATACCGTGGTGATCGAGGGGTTCACCCATCTGATCTGCTTCGCCGCCGGGCACGAGATCATCCGGCAGCGCCGCCGCGAGCTCACCCTCTGCCGCCTCACGCCGGACCTCATCTACGATCAGATGATCGCCGCGGGTTGCGCCAGAAAGCTGGTCTTCTCCTGGGCCGGCAACCCCGGCGCGGGCTCGCTGCATGCATTCCGGCGCGCGGTGGAAACGGGGCACCCACCACTGGAGCTGGAGGAGTACTCCCACTTCGGGATGGTCGCGCGGCTGAGTGCCGGCGCCGCCCGGCTGCCCTTCTGGACCTTGCGCGACTACATGGGCACCGACCTGCCGATTGCCAATCCACGGATCCGCACGGTGACCTGTCCCTATACCGGTGAAGTGCTGGCCACAGTGCCCGCGCTCCACCCAGATGTGACCGTCGTCCATGCCCAGCGGGCGGACGCGCAGGGGAACGCCCAGATCTGGGGACTGTTGGGTGTGCAGAAGGAGGCCGCCCTCGCCTCCCGGCGGGTGATCGTGGTGGTGGAGGAGCTGGTGGACGAGGCCGTGATCCGCGCCGACCCCAATCGAACGATCATTCCGGGGCTCGCGGTCGACGCCGTGGTAGTGGAGCCGTGGGGGGCCCACCCCTCGTACGCCCAGGGCTACTACGACCGCGACAATGAGTTCTACGTGGCCTGGGAGGCGATCTCGCGCGATCGCTCGTCGCTGCACCGGTACCTGGACGAGTTCGTCTTCGGTGTGGGCGATCGGGCGGAATACGTGGAGCATTGCGGCGGACTGGGCCGCCTGCGCGCTTCGAGCAAGGTGTGCGCGGGGGTCAACTATGGGTATTGACGGTGCGGGTGCGCCGTACACACCCGCGGAAATGATGGCGACGGTCGCCGCCAGCGAGCTTCGCGACGGCGAAGTCGTGTTCGTCGGGATCGGGCTTCCCAATCTGGCGTGCAATCTCGCGCGGGCGACCCACGCGCCGGGCCTGGTGCTGATCTATGAGTCCGGGGCCGTGGGGGCGGAGCCCGAGCGGCTGCCCGTCTCCATCGGCGACCCCTCCCTGGTGACCGGCTCGCTGATGGTCTGCGGCATGGCCGACGTCTTCCAGTTTCTCCTCCAGAACGGCCGGATCGAAGTCGGCTTCCTGGGCGGTGCCCAGATCGATCGGTACGGCAACATCAACACCACGGTGGTCGGCGGCTACGATCACCCGTCGGTGCGACTGCCCGGGAGCGGAGGTGCCCCGGAGATCGCGATTCATGCCCGGCGTACCGTCGTCATCTCGCGACTGAGCCGCCGGGCCTTTCCCGAGTCGGTGGACTTTCTCACCAGCCCGGGACACCGCATGCGCGGCCGCACCCGGCACGAGCTGGGCATGCCGGGCGCGGGGCCGGTCCGGGTCATCACGGACAAGGGGATCCTCGAGGCCGACGAGGACAACGGTGAGCTGGTGCTGGCGGCGCTCTATCCCGACGTCGGCGCCGACGAGGTGCGGTCCTCCGTCGGGTGGACCCTGCGCTCCCGCGATACCCTGCCGGCCGTGGATCCCCCGAGCGCCCGACATCTTCAGCTGCTCCGCGAGGTCCTCGATCCCCGCGGGCTCTACCTGAGGAGTTGACCATCGCACCCACCCCGGCGTCCACCCACCCGGAGCGAGGCCGGCGTTGAGGCTTGCCTCGTGGGCGATGTTGGCCGCGGCCTGCCACGCGCTCGCCGGGGAGCCACTCCATGCTCAGCGCGCCCCCGTACTCCGCCAGGTCAAGACGCCCCATCCGTACTACTTCCGCGAGATGTTGATCCCCCAGATGACCACGGGTCCGAGCGGTGCCGCATGGTCGCCCGACGGACGCGAGCTGATCTATGCCATGCAGGGGTCGCTCTGGCGCCAGCGGCCCGGGGACGGTGAAGCCCGCCAGCTGACCGGCGGTCCCGGGTACGACTACCAGCCCGACTGGTCGCCCGACGGGCGCCGCGTCGTCTACGTCTCGTACCGGGACGACGCGATCGAGCTGCGGCTGCTCGATCTCGACTCGGGCCGGTCCGCCGCCCTGGTCGCCAACGGCGCCGTCAACATCGAGCCCCGCTGGTCTCCCGACGGAAGCCGGGTGGCCTACACCTCGTCCGCGCACGAAGGGCTCTGGCACGTGTTCGTCGTCGCGGTGGGCCCGGCGGGGCCACGGGGTGAGCCGGTCCGCGTGACCACGGAGCGCGAGAGCGGACTGCCGCGCTACTACTACCACGCCAAGGATCAGTATTTCTCGCCCACCTGGTCCAACGACGGGCGCGAGCTCCTCCTCATCTCCAACCATGGGCACATCTGGGGATCGGGCGGATTCTGGAAGATGGAGGCGAAAGCGGGCGGCGAGGAGCGGGAGATCCGCTACGAGGAGACCACCTGGAAGGCCAGGCCGGACTGGAGCCGCGACGGGAGACGGGTGGTCTATTCCTCCTATCTGGGGAGACAGTGGAATCAGCTCTGGCTCATGACCGCGGAGGGGGGAGATCCGCTCCAGCTGACCTACGGCGAGTTCGACGCCACCGCCCCGCGATGGTCGCCGGCCGGCGATCGCATTGCCTACGTGAGCAACGAGAGGGGAAACACTTCACTCTGGGTGCTCGACTTCTTCAGCGGCGGCCGGCGAGAGGTGCGGGCCGAGCGCCGGCGGTACCTCCAGCCGGTCGGGGAGGTGCGGGTTCACGTGACCGATGCCGGCGGCCGCCCGCTGCCTGCCCGAATCTCGGTGCTCGGCCCCGACGGGAGGAGCTTCGCGCCGGCGGAGGCGTGGCATCATGCCGATGACGCGTTCGACCGTGCCGAGCGCCGCTACGAGTACGGTTACTTCCATAGCAGTGGTACCGCCCATCTGACCCTGCCAGCCGGACGGTACCGGATCGAGGTCTCGCGCGGGCCCGAGTATCGAGTGGTCGTCCGCTCGGTCGAGGTCGTCGAGGGGGCCAACCCGCCGGTACGCGTGGCGCTGGGCGTTCTCGATGATCTCGAGGCGCGGGGGTGGTACAGCGGTGACCTGCACGTACACATGAACTACGGCGGCACCTACCGCAACGATCCCACCCGGCTGGCCCTGCAGGCGCGAGCCGAAGATCTCCACGTGGTGGAGAACCTGATCGTGAATAAAGAGGGCAGGGTGCCCGACGTCGCCTGGTTCCGGCCAGGACCCGATCCGGCCTCCAGGCCCGGCACCCTGATCATGCACGGCCAGGAGTACCACACCAGCTTCTGGGGCCACGTCGGGCTGCTGGGCTTGAGCCAACACCTGGTGCTGCCAGGGTACACCGCCTACGCCAACACCGGAGTCGCCACCCTCCAGCCCACCAACGCGCGCGTGTTCGACATGGCCCGGTCGCAGGGTGCCGTCACCGGGTACGTCCATCCCTACGACGCCTATCCAAACCCGGAGGATACCAGCCGGGCCCTCACCCACGCCCTCCCGGTGGACATCGCGCTCGGCAAGGTGGACTACTACGAGGCGCTCGGGTTCGTGGACGACTTGATGGCCACGGCGGCGGTGTGGTACCGGCTGCTCAACTGCGGCTTCCGGCTTGCCGCTGGTGGCGGCACCGACGCGATGGCCAACTTCGCGTCGTTGCACGGCCCGGTCGGCATGAATCGGGTATACGTCAGAAGTGGCCCTCCGCTGGACCACCGCAGATGGCTGTCGGCGCTGAAGGCCGGCCGGAGCTTCGCGACCAACGGTCCGCTGCTAGACATGACCGTGGAGGGCACCGGCCTCGGCGGCGAAGTGTCACTGCCGGCCGGCGGCCGCGAGGTGACGGTCCACGCCAGGCTCCGCTCCAACGTCCCGGTGGACCACCTGGAGCTGATCCTGAACGGCCGGGTCGTGCGGGAGATCCCGCTGGCGAAAGACGGTCGCTCGGCCACGACCACGCTTCGGTTGCCGGTAGATCGGAGCGGGTGGCTGGTGCTTCGGGCGCGGGGGGACCAGCCCACCTATCCGGTGCTGGACATCTTTCCCTACGGCACGACCAGCCCGATCTACCTGACGGTGGGCGGCCGGCCGGCCCGCTCTCCGGAAGATGCGCGCTACTTCCTGGCCTGGATCGACCGCATGCGTGCCGCGGTCGAGGCCCACCGGGACTGGAACACCGAGGCGGAGCGGCGGGAGACGCTGGAGATGCTCGACCGCGCTCGGGAGGAGTACGAGCGGAGGGCCGCGGAATAGCGGGCGCTAGGCGGCTTCCACCACCATGGCGATCCCCTGGCCGACGCCGATGCACATGGTCGCGAGGCCGTAGCGCCCACCGGTGCGGCGGAGCGCGTGCACCAGGGTCGTGAGGATGCGGGCACCGCTCGCGCCGAGGGGATGCCCCAGGGCGATCGCCCCACCGTAGATGTTGACCCGGCCGGGGTCGAGCTCGAGGTCTCGAATGCAGGCCACGGCCTGCGCCGCGAAGGCCTCGTTCAGCTCGATCAGGTCCAGCTGATTCGCGCGGAGGCCCGCGCGCGACAGCGCCTTGCGGGTGGCCGGCACCGGGCCGAGGCCCATGCAGCTGGGGTCCACGCCCGCTACGGCCGTACTCACCACCCGGGCGATCGGCTCGGTCTTCAGCTCCTTCGCCATCTCGGCCGACGCCACGGCCAGGACCGCGGCGCCGTCGTTGATGCCGCTGGAGGTTCCCGCGGTCACGGTGCCGTCCTTCTGAAAGGCCGGAGTGAGCTTCGCCAGCCGCTCGAACGTGACGTCGGCTCGGGGTGGCTCGTCGCGCGACACCGTCTCGCTCCGCCCATCACGGCGCACCCCGACCGGCACGATCTCGCGCTCGAACACTCCCGCCGCGAGCGCGGCCTGCGCCCGTCGCTGGCTTTCCACCGCGAATTCCTCCTGCTGGCGTCGACTGACACCGTGGCTCTTCGCCACCCGCTCCGCCGTCTGGCCCAGCGAGATCGTCCAGTCGGCGGGAAGGCGGGGATTGGTGAACCGCCAGCCGACCGTGCTGTCGGCAACGGCGGGGGGGCTCCGGTCCCAGGCACGGCCGGGCTTCAGCATCACGTAGGGCGCCCGCGTCATGCTCTCGACTCCCCCGGCGAGGATGAGGTGGCCCTCGACCGAATGGATGGCATGCGCGGCGCTGGTCACGGCCTGGAGCCCCGAGCCGCAGAGCCGGTTCACAGTCTGGCCCGGGATCTCCACCGGCAGGCCGGCGAGCAGCAGCGCCATCCGAGCGACGTTTCGGCTGTCCTCGCCGGCCTGGTTGGCGCAGCCAAGCACGACGTCGTCGATGCGATCGGGCGGGAGACCGGCTCGCTCCAGGAGGGCCCGGATGGCGCAGGCGGCCAGATCGTCCGGTCGGATTTCGGCGAGCGCACCGCCCGCGCGCCCGATGGGGGTGCGGACGGCGTCGAGGAGGAAGGCGTCAATCACGGTGCCAGAACATAGGCGTGGTGCCACGACCCTTCAAGCAGCGCCTCCATCCAATCCGAGTCGCGTTGACGGGCTCCAACCGGGCCGCTAAGTTGCGCCCTCGCAACGAGTCGGGACAGGTGGCCGAGTGGTTGAAGGCACCACCCTGGAAAGGTGGCATACGGGCAACCGTATCGAGGGTTCGAATCCCTCCCTGTCCGTTGCACCCGTTCCGCCAAGGAACTCCCAATCCCTGACCTCATATCGCGGGCTACACCATCGAGGCCTTTCCGGCCGGAGTGAACGCTAGTACCCTCGTAACGCAAGCTTCGTAACGCAGCTTCGGACCACGGAAATCCACCCAGAGGCGCACGATGTTTCACTGGGGACAGAAGGCGACGGATCCGGCCCTGGAGCCGCAGACGATCGGCCGGTACCGCATCACCCGCCAACTCGGCGAGGGTGGGATGGGCGTGGTCTATGCGGCCCACGACGATCGTCTCGACCGAACCGTCGCCATCAAGCGCATCCGCGATGCGTCGGCCGAGGTGGGTCTGAGGGAGCGGCTGCTTCGCGAGGCCCGAGCCGCGGCCAGCATCAGCCATCCCAACGTCTGCCACATCTACGAGCTCGCCGAGGACGCCGGCGAGCTCTACCTCGTGATGGAGCTCCTTGCCGGCGAGCCGCTGGCCGACCGCGTCGCGCGGGGGACCATTCCCCTGGCCGAGGCCCTCCAGATCACGCTCGGGATCCTCGCCGCCCTGGAGGCGCTGCACGCTCGTGGGATCGGGCATCGGGACCTGAAGCCGTCCAACGTGTTCCTCACTCCCCACGGCATCAAGCTGCTCGACTTCGGTCTGGCTCACCCGCTGGTGGAGCGGCTCAAGACCGAGGCGACGCTCACCGCGCCCGGCACCATCCTCGGGACGCCGCGCTACATGCCGCCCGAGCAATGGGAGGGTGAGGCCTTCGTTCCCGCTTCGGATCTGTTCGCGGTCGGCGCAATCCTCTTCGAGATGCTCGCGGGAAAACCTGCGTTCCCCGGCAGCAACATCATCGAGATCTATCGCGCCGTAGCCATGGCCCAGCCGCCCGCGCTCACCGGGGGAGCGGAAGTCGTCGCCGCCGACCGGATCATCCAGCTGGCGCTGGCCAAGCGGCCGGGCGACCGCTATCCCGACGCCGCCGCCATGGCCCGGGAGGTCCGCGCCGCCTGGGCGCTGATCGATACGGGAGCGGCTCCACAGGCGCGGGCGGTGACCCGTCTCATCGTCCTGCCTTTCCGGGTGCTGCGTCCCGATCCCGAGACCGATTTTCTGGCGTTCAGCGTGCCGGACGCGATTACCACCTCGCTTTCGGGGCTCGACGCCCTGGTGGTGCGGTCGACCGCGGCTGGACAGCGGTTCGCGGCGGAGAGCCCGGACCTCAAGACGATCGCGGCCGAGGCGGCAGTCGACGCGGTGGTCCTTGGCACGCTGCTTCGGGCTGGCGATCAGGTCCGGGTTGCCGCGCAGATGCTCGAGGCGCCGTCGGGCACCCTGATGTGCTCGCACACGGCGCAGGTGCGCCTGGGCGACGTCTTCCAGCTTCAGGACGACCTGGCTCGGCAGATCGTGGACTCCCTCGCCATTCCTCTCTCGGCCAGGGATCGACGGCTGCTGGGGCAGGACGTCCCGGCGAACCCCGAGGCCTACGATCTCTACCTGCGCGGGAATCACGTCGGCGCCAGCACGTCCAATCCCGCCCGGCTGGCCTCGGCCCGCGATTTTTATCGCCGATGCCTCGAGGCCGACCCGGGATATGCGCCGGCGTGGGCCCGGCTCGGGCGGGTGTATCGCGTGCTGGCGAAGTATGGTTCGGAGAGTCAGGCGACGACGATCAAGCTGGCCGAGGAGGCGTTTCACCGCGCGCTGGAGATCAACCCCGACCTGCCCATCGCCCACAACCTGTATACGTACTTCGAGTTGGAGGAGCGCGGGAAGGCACCGGAGGCCGTGGTCCGCCTGCTCGGTCAGGTGAAGAATGGCGCGGCCGACCCCAATCTCTTTGCCGGGCTGGTCGTGGCGTGTCGGTTTTGCGGGCTGCTCGAGGCCTCCCTGGCGGCGGATCGGCGGGCTCGCCGGATCGACCCCGGCATCCAGACCAGCGTCCAGTACACTTACTGGGTACTGGGGGACTATCCGCAGGCCGCGCTCCACGACGTAGAGGACATTCAGGCGATCCGAAACGGCGCCCTCTGGATGATGGGCCGCGAGGCCGAGGCGCTCGCCGGCGTCCGGGCAGCGCTCGCCCATCTGCCGGGGAGCGTGGAGGATCGGATCGTGGAGGCACAATTGGCCACCATGGAGGGCAAGGCTGAGGACTGCGCCCGCCACATCCTCGCGGTACTCGATTCCGGCTTTCACGATCCCGAAGGCTTCCTGCTCCACGCCCGGGAGCTGGCCTACCTCGAGAAAACCTCTCTGGCGCTGGCCCTGCTCGGTCGCATGGTGCAGGGAGGGTACTACTGCCCGGTCGCACTGACCCGGGATCCTTGGTTCGACTCCCTGCGGACCATCCCCGAATTCGTTCGGCTGGTGCGAGACGCCGAGGCGGGACACGCCCGGGCTGCCGAGGCCTACCGAGGGGCCGGCGGTGAGCGCATCCTGGGGGTCGGGTCGGGCTGACCCGGGCGAGGGAACCGATTGCGGCCGGGGAGCGTATCCCCCTAGTGATGCCGGCTCGAGTAGTGAGGCTGGCTCAAGCGCCCCGGCTCAGGAGTAAACGTGCTGATTCGCCGTGCCCCCTCGATCAAGACGTCGGAAATCACCGACGAGCCACTCTACTGGAGCCGCCGGGAGTTCATGCGGACGGCTGGTGCCGGCGCCGCGGTGGCGCTGCTTCCGTTCGACCGCCTCCCGACCGGCCTGCTCTCGGGGCGCGACGAGGACAAGCTCACTCCCTGGGAGGACGTAACCGGCTACAATAACTTCTACGAGTTCGGCACCGACAAGTCCGACCCGGCCAAGTACGCCACCCGCCTCCGGACTCGCCCGTGGAAGGTCCAGGTCGCCGGTGAGGTGGCGCGACCGGCGGAGTACGATGTCGACGACCTCCTCCGCGGATTGACACCGGAAGAGCGGGTGTACCGCCACCGGTGTGTGGAGGGGTGGTCCATGGTCGTGCCCTGGCTCGGGATTCCGCTGGCCAAGGTCATCGGGAGGCTGGAGCCGACCAGTAAGGCGAAGTACGTCGATTTTACCACGCTTTTCGACCCGGGCCAGATGCCGGGGCAGCGGGGCAGGATGCTCGACTGGCCCTACGTCGAGGGGCTCAGGATGGACGAGGCGCTGCATCCGCTGACCCTGTTGGTCACCGGCGTCTATGGGAAGCCGTTGCCGAATCAGAACGGAGCGCCGCTGCGGCTGATCGTTCCCTGGAAGTACGGTTTCAAGGGGGGCAAGTCGATCGTGACGATCCGGTTTGCCGAGGCTCGCCCGCGGACGACCTGGAACCTGGCGGCCCCCGACGAGTACGGCTTTTACGCCAACGTGAACCCGGAAGTGGATCACCCCCGCTGGAGTCAGGCGCGGGAACGCAGGGTCGGTGAGTTCTTCAAGCGGAAGACCCTGATGTTCAACGGCTATGCCGGCGAAGTGGGGTCGCTCTACGCCGGCCTGGACCTGCGGAAAAACTTCTGACCGCATGACCCGGGTCGCCCTCGTCACGCGGGTCGTCAAGCCGGCGCTTTACCTCACGGCGGTGCTCCCGCTCGCCTACCTGGCCCTCCGGCTGAGTACCGGAAGCGTGGAGGGCGATCAGGTCAAGTTCCTCCAGCACGTCACCGGCGACACGGTGCTGGCCAGCCTCCTGCTTACGCTGAGCGTGACACCCCTGCGGCGGCTCACCGGTTGGAGCGAGCTGATCCGGGTACGCCGGCTTATCGGTCTCACCGCCTTCTGGTACGCGCTGCTGCATTTTCTTTCGTACCTGATCTTCGACCAGTCGCTCTCGGTCCCGGACATTGCCGCCGACATCGCCAAGCATCCCTGGGTGCTCCTCGGATTCGCCGCGTTCCTCATGCTGGTGCCGCTCGCGATCACTTCGACCAAGGGATGGGTTCGCCGACTCGGGGGCAAGCGCTGGCAGCGGCTCCACCGGCTGGTCTATCTGGCGACCGCCGCCGGACTGGTGCACTACTTCTGGCTGGTGAAGAAGGACGTCACCGACCCGATCTATTGGGCAGTGGCCCTGGTGTTTGTGCTCGGTTTGCGCCTAGTGAAGCGGCCTGTCCGGAGGGTGAGCGCCATCCCGCTATCCCAGGAGGAGGGTGCCCGGTAGTCCACCGGCGAATCCCGACCGCGTTCCGAACTCCCGCCCCCGAGTCGTCGGCCATGGCGCAGCCGCGCGGTTCCGTTGCGCCCGCACTACCCCGCCGCTACCTTCCCGCCCCGATGCCCTCCCGCGTTCCCCTGATGGATGATCGTGCCCTCGCCCGGACCCTGGCGCGAATGGCGACCGAGATCGTCGAGCGGGCGCATGGCACCGAAGGGCTGGTCCTGGTGGGCATCCAGCGCCGCGGAGTGGAGCTCGCGTCGCGCCTTCGCGGACTGATCGCCCAATCCGAGGGCTCCACCGTGCCGTGGGGCAAGCTGGACATCACGCTGTACCGCGACGATCTGCAAACCGTCGGGCCCCGGCCGGTCGTGGGCGAGACGCGCCTGCCGGACCTCGACGGCAAGACGGTGGCCATCGTGGACGACGTGCTCTACACCGGCCGTACGGTACGGGCCGCGCTCGACGAGTGCTCCGACTTCGGGCGGCCCCGTCGCATCCTCCTCTGTGTGCTGATCGACCGCGGAGGCCGGGAGCTTCCCATCCAGGCCGACATCGTCGGGAAGAAGGTGACCGCGAGTCCGGGAGAGCGGGTGGACGTTCTCGTCTCCGAGCGCGACGGCCGCGACGGGGTCGAGTTGGTGCGGGGGACATGACGGTGGGCGTACCCCCCGGGGTGACTCTCGCGCTGAGCACGGCGTGGTAAGCGCGGCGCTGGGCAAGGATCTGGTCGGGCTCGAGCCCCTCGGCCGCGAGCAGATCCAGCTCATCCTCGACACCGCCGAGCCGTTCAAGGAAGTCAGCGAGCGCGCGATCAAGAAGGTGCCCGCGCTGCGCGGCAAGACCATCGTCAATCTGTTCTTCGAAGCCTCCACCCGCACCCGCATCTCCTTCGAGTTCGCGGAGAAGCGGCTCAGCGCCGACACCGTGAACGTGGCCTCCGCCGGGAGCTCGGTGAGCAAGGGCGAGACCCTGGTGGACACCGCCCGGAACCTCGAGGCGATGCGAATCGACATGGTGGTGATCCGCCATGGCTCCTCGGGTGCGGCGCAGTTCCTCGGCCAGCGCATCCGGTCCAACGTGATCAACGCCGGCGACGGCAAGCACGAGCACCCCACCCAGGGGCTGCTCGACATGCTCACGCTGCGGGACCGGTTCGGACGGCTCGAGGGCCTCAAGGTCGCCATCTGCGGTGACATCCTCCACAGCCGCGTGGCCCGCAGCAACATCTGGGGCCTGACCAAGCTCGGCGCCCAGGTCGGGGTCTGCGGTCCCGCGAGCCTCCTGCCGCGAAATGTCCAGGAGCTCGGGGTGACCATCCTCCCACGGATCGAGGACGCGATCCAGTGGGCCGACGCGCTCAACGTGCTTCGGCTGCAGCTCGAGCGGATGACGTCCGGCTTCTTTCCCTCGCTGCGGGAGTACAACCGGGTCTTCGGCGTCACGACCGAGCGGCTCGCCCGGGCGCCGAAGGATCTGCTCATCCTCCACCCGGGGCCGATGAACCGCGGGAGTCGAGATCGATAGCGACGTGGCGGACGGGCCGCACAGCGTGATCCTCCCCCAGGTGACCAACGGCGTGGCCGTGCGGATGGCGGTGCTGTATCTGCTCGCGGGGGGCTCGCCCGACTGGGCCAATCCCGGCGGGGGAGGGGAATAGCGTGCGGCCGATTCTGATCCGCGGCGGCCGGGTGATCGATCCCTCGCAGGGGGTGGACGAGGTCACCGATCTGCTGCTCGCGGAAGGGAAGGTACAGGCGACGGGCCGCGACCTGGGCCAACCGGATGACGCGCTGGTGGTCGAGGCGGCCGGCAAGGTGGTGGCGCCGGGGTTGATCGACCTGCACGTCCACCTGCGCGAGCCGGGGCAGGAAGAACTGGAGACCGTGGCCACCGGCGCCATGGCCGCCGCCGCCGGCGGCTTCTCCGCGGTGTGCGCGATGCCGAACACCGACCCGGTCACCGACAATCAGGCGGCGGTCGGCTTCATCGTGAGCCAGGCGCAGCGGGCGGCGAGAGCCCGGGTCTATCCGATCGGCGCCGTGTCGCTGGGCCAGCGGGGGCAACAGCTCGCCGAGTTCGGCGAGCTGGTCGGCGCCGGCGCCGTCGCGGTGAGCGACGACGGAAAGCCGGTGGCCTCCAGCCACCTGATGCGGACCGCGCTGGAGTACGCCCGGACCTTCGGCATCCCGGTCGCGGACCACTGCGAGGACCCGACGCTGGCCGCGGGCGGGGCCATGCACGAGGGACTGGTGTCCACCCGCCTCGGCCTCCAGGGAGTTCCGGCCGCCGCCGAGGAGATCATGGTCGCGCGCGACATTCTCCTCGCCGAGCTCACCGGGGGACACGTCCATCTCTGCCACATGTCCACCCGCGGGTCGGTCGAGCTGATTCGCCGGGCCAAGGACAAAGGCCTGCGGGTGACCGCCGAGGCCTGTCCCCACCATTTCACGCTCACCCACGAAGCGTGTGAGGGATACAACACCAACGCGAAGATGAACCCCCCGCTGCGCGAGCCGGAGGACCGGGAGGCGATCCGCCAGGCCCTGCGCGACGGCACCATCGACGTCATCTGTACCGACCACGCGCCCCATCATTATGACGCGAAAGAACGGGAGTTCGACGACGCCCCCAACGGCATCATCGGGCTGGAAACCGCGCTCGGCCTCGCGGTGACCGAACTGGTGGAGACGGGCTTGCTCACGCTGGTCGATCTGGTGAACCGGATGAGCACGATGCCCGCGCGGGTCTTCAACCTCCCGGGAGGGACCCTGGCCCGCGGCGCGGCGGCGGATGTGGCGGTGCTGGATCCCACCGTCGCCTGGACGGTGCGACCCGAGGAGTTCTATTCCAAGAGCCGCAATACGCCCTTTGCCGGCCGCCAGCTCATAGGGCGGGCGGAGACCACGATCGTCCGGGGACAAGTGGTCTTCGCCCGCGAGCCGGGCGCCCGAGGCCGGAACGGCGGCGCGAGGTAGACTTCGGCTGGGGAAGCGGCTTAGTTAGATTTTGCATCGATGATCTACCCGGTTGGACCTGTTTCCCGAAATCATGCCGTCGGCTCTGCGGACGCCCCACGGTGTCACCGAGCCGCATATTCCGGGAATCGATCGACGACCTCGAGCAGAGGAACGCCTCGCCATGGCCACGGAAACCGACAACAGCATTGAAGCGCTCTTGGAACAGAGGGCCAAGTTCGAGCAGTGGCTCGCCAAGCTCGACTCCGCCGGAAACAAGGCGCCCCCGGCGGTTCGGCAGAAGGTGCGGGCGGACTACGAGATGCGGCTGCGAGGTGTCATCGACCGCCTCCGCGGCCACTCGGCCACGATCGCCGACGAGCTTCAGCGGCATCAGGTCAGCCAGGGCGACCTCGATGCCCAGCGGAAGCAGGCGGAAGAAGAGCTGGCCGAAGCCGAGGTGCGGCACACGGTCGGCGAGTTCACCGATGATGAGTGGAGCCGCATCAGCCAAGAGAGCGATCGCCACCTGAACGGCCTGCGAGATCAGCTCAAGACGGTAGGGCAGGAGATCGCCCGGCTCGCGGAGGTGCAGGCCCTGATCGCGGCTCCGGTTCGGAGCTCGGGGGCCACCGTGCCCGCGCCCGCGGCTGAAGAGGCCATCGAGCGCTCGCCCCTGCCGCCGCCCCCGGCCGACCCGGTTGCCGAGGCGCCGCCCCCTCAGAAACCCGCTCCGAAGCCGCCGCCTCCCCGGGCCCGAGAACAGGACCATGCCAGTGCCGCGGGGGATGAGCTCGCCTTCCTGAAGTCGGTCGCCAACGAAGATGCCAAACCGGCGGCATCACGACGGCCCAGCAATCCCGGTGCGACCGGTTCTGCTCAGGGGTCCCGGGCGGTCGAGACGGCTCCCGCGCCGACCGGGAAGGCCGGAGCGCCGGGGGTGGCCAAGACCCTGAAATGCGGGGAATGCGGGACGCTCAATCGGCCTACTGAGTGGTATTGCGAGCGCTGCGGGGCCGAGCTGGCCGGGGTGTGACCCGATACCTCGGTTAAACTTGGTTGACCATGCTAACTGCCTGCTTGTGTATGTCTTGACAATAGCGATCTCAAGTCGATTCTAGGTGGGTGGCGCGCATGAAAAAAAGGGCCCGGCGATGACCGGGCCCTTGCCGTTCCCACCCGCCAGCGGTTAGGCGCCCTTGGCCTTGGCCTTGAGCTTTGCCAACCGACTCTTGTGCCGGGCCGCCGCGTTGGGATGAATGAGGCGTTTCCGCCCCGCCCGATCGAGCAACTGGACCGCCTCGGCGTATGCGGTCTCGACCTCGGCCGCGACGGCGGAGCGCACCTTCTTGAGCGCGGTCCGGAGACGGCTGCGCTGGGTGCGGTTCTGCGCGGCATGGACGACCGCCTGGCGCATGCGCTTCTTGGCGGATTGAATTCGGGGCACGGCCACCTCGGTTGAGCGATGGATCGCTCCGGTCAAACCGCCCCGGAGCAGGAGGGCGGAAACATAGGCGCCACCCGACGCAAGGTCAAGCGGCGGGCTGCTTTGACTTGGCATCTTCAGCCCTGTCGTTTAACCTTCCGCCGTCCCCGCCAAAGAGGAACGCGACCTGGAAGCCCAGATCAGCGAATTCATCCTCGCGCTGCCGATGCTGGTGTTCGCCATTACGGCGCACGAGTATGCCCACGCCGCCACCGCCCTCCGGCAGGGCGACGACACCGCCTATCTCCTGGGCCGCGTCACGCTCAACCCCCTCCCCCATATCGATCCCTGGATGAGCCTCCTGCTCCCGACAGTGCTCTGGTTCGGATCGAACGGGCGTTTCACCTTCGGCGGGGCCAAGCCGGTCCCGGTGAATCCTCGGAAGTACCGGAGCTTCGTCCGGGGCGACATCCTGGTCTCCTCGGCGGGCGTGATCACCAACTTCTTTCTGGCGTTCGCCTTCTCGCTTCCTCTTCGTGCTGGTGGGTATCCTCTCGCGCGCCCTGCCGGGTACCGGCGCGGTGCTGGACACCGCGCAGCGCATGATGGTGCACGGGATCTGGCTCAACCTGATCCTGTGCTTCTTCAACCTGATTCCGCTGCCGCCGTTGGATGGCTCGCACATCATGTACCACGCGCTGCCGCCCAAGGCCGGCAGCTGGTACCGCGGGCTGCAGCGGTTCGGCTATCTTCCGCTGTTCGCGCTGATGTTCCTGTTCCAGCCGGTGGTCGGCATCCTGCTTACCCCGGCCTACGCGGTGATGCGGATGCTCGCGGGCTTCATCGCGCCCTATCAGGTGGTGACTCCGCTGGCGGGACTCTACTAGCCTATGACCCTTCCGGAAGCTCCGACCACCGCACTCGGCGCCGGTCCGGGGTTCGTGGTCCAGTTCGACGACTATTCCGGGCCGCTCGATCTTCTGCTTCACCTGCTGCGCGAGGAGCAGATCGAGATCGCCGAGATCCCCATCGCGCGAATCGCCGACCAATTCCTGCAGGCGATTCATCAGCTCGGGCTCAATCAGGCGGCCGACTATCTCGACATGGCGAGCCGCCTGGTCCGGCTCAAGGCCCAGATGCTCCTGCCCCGCCGGTCCGAGGACGACGGGTGGGAGGACCCCCGCGCCGAGCTGGTGCGGCGGCTGCTCGAGTACCAGCAGATCCGGGAGATCGCGGTGTGGATGGGGCGAACCGCCGAGCGCCGCGCCGAGCGATTCGCCCGCGGCTACCTGCCGCCTCCACCCGAGCTGCCACCGCCCCCCCTCACGATCGAAGCGCTCGATCTGCTCCAGGCGGTGGAGCGGGTGATCGCCGCGATCCCGACCCCGGTTCTTCACCGGGTGATCGCTCGGCCGCTCGACGTCGAAGGCGCCACCCGGCGCATCGAGGAATTACTGGGCCAGCGGGAGGAGTTTGGCTGGCTCGAGGCCTTGGGGTCGCGGCCCACGATCGTCGACGTGCTCTCGACCCTGCTGGCCCTCCTCGAGCTCGCCAAGCGGGGCGTCATCCGCCTCGCCCAGCCGTCTCCGTTCTCACCGATGGTGATCGCTCGTGACTCCGCTCGCCCAGCTGCTTGAGGCCGCGCTCTTCAGCGCCGCCCGCCCTCTCACCGCCGAAGAGCTGTCCACCCTCGACCAGGACGCGACACTGGCCGACGTGCGAGTCGCCCTGGAGCAGATCCGCGAGCACTTCGACTTCGAGCAGCATGGCGTCGAGCTGGTGGAGATGGCCGGGGGCTACCAGATCCTCACCCGGCCGGTGCACGCGGCGGCCATCGAGCGGGCCCAGTTCTCGGTGCGCGCGTCGAAGCTCACCGCGGCGGCCCTGGAGACGCTCGCGGTGATCGCCTATCGCCAGCCGGTGGGACGCGCCGAGATCGAGGAGATCCGCGGGGTGTCGGCCGGCGGCGTGCTGCGCTCGCTGCAGGAGCGAGGCCTGATCGAGGTCGTGGGCCGCAGCGAGGCGCTCGGACGGCCGATGCTGTATGGCACCGCGCCGATGTTCCTCGAGCTGCTCGGGCTGCGGGACCTGGCCGACCTGCCCCGTGCGGAGGAGCTCACCATCGCGCTGCAGCCTCATCGGGCCGTGGCCGACGGCGAAGACGACGCCGCGGCCTACGTCGAGGCGGAGTCGTGACCGAGATGCGACTCCAGCGGGCGCTCGCCCGTGCGGGAGTCGCGTCACGCCGGGCCGCCGAGGAGCTGATCGAGCAGGGCAAGGTCCGAGTGGACGGCGCCGTCGCGACGCTCGGCATCAAGGTGGATCCCGATCGCCAGCGGATCACGGTCTCGGGACGCCAGGTCAAGCAGCGCCCCCGGCGCTGGCTCGCCTTCCACAAGCCGCTGGGCGTGGTCACCACCGCCGCCGACGAGGAAGGGCGGCGGACCGTCTTCGATTTCATTCCCGATTCCGCCGGGCTGACCTACGTGGGCCGGCTCGATCTGAGCACCACGGGCCTGCTCCTCCTCACCACCGATGGCGAGGCGGTCCACCGGCTGACCCATCCCCGATACCGCATCGTCCGGCGCTACACGGCGCTGGTCCACGGGCGGCCCACGGCGGAGATCGCGGCCGCGGTGCGGCAGCGGGTGGTGGTGGACGGGCGGCCGGTCGTCACCAGCGAGGTGCGGGTGCGGCCGGGCAAGGACGGACGCAGCATCCTCGACGTCACCCTGACCGAGGGCCGCAACCGCATCGTCCGGCGCTGGGCGGAGCAGATGGGTCTGCGGGTGGACCGGCTGGCCCGCCTCTCGTACGGCCCGGTGCGACTGGGCGACCTGGCCCCGGGCCGGTACCGTCCGCTGACGCCGCGGGAGGAGGCGGCGCTGTACAAGGCGGTGCGGATGACGCCGGGAGAGGAGTGAAACAGTGCTCGCCCGGCCGGCGTCCGGCAAGAAGCTTGCATGCCCGCCGGAGTGACTCTCCTCCGACCATGGCTATCTTTCCCTCATCGACCCCCAGGAGCCCGCGAGCGTGAGTGCGCCGAAGCTGACGGAAATGCCAGCGGAGACGCTGCCGGTCCCCCGCATCCTCAAAGAGGTATCGCGCCGGATCGTGGGGCAGGATGCCATGGTCGAGCGGCTCCTGATCGGGCTCCTCACCGGCGGGCACATCCTGCTCGAGGGGGTGCCCGGCCTCGCGAAGACGCTCGCCGTGCGCACGCTGTCCGAGATCATCCACGCCTCCTTCTCGCGGATCCAGTTCACCCCCGACCTTCTCCCGGCCGACCTGATCGGTACCATGGTCTTCGACCAGAAGAGCCAGGAGTTCCACGTCAAGAAGGGACCGCTCTTCGCCCAGATCATCCTGGCCGACGAGATCAACCGCGCGCCGGCCAAGGTCCAGGCCGCGTTGCTGGAGGCGATGCAGGAGCATCAGGTCACCATCGGCGGTACGACGTTCCCGCTGGACGAGCCGTTCATGGTGCTGGCCACCCAGAACCCGATCGAGAACGAGGGCACCTACCCGCTCCCCGAGGCGCAGCTCGACCGGTTCATGCTGAAGGTGCGGGTCGGCTATCCCAGCCGCGACGAGGAGAAGGAGGTGCTCCTCCGCATGAGTGGCGGGCAGCACATTCCGGTCGAGCGGCTGCTCCAGCCGGGCGCGATTCTGTCGGCGCGGGCCGGGATCGCCGGACTCTACATGGACCAGAAGGTGGTGGACTACATCGTCGACCTGGTCCGGGCCACCCGCGATCCCAGCGGCGTCGGCCTGCTCGAGCTCAAGCCGCTGATCGCCTTCGGCGGCTCGCCCCGGGCATCCATCGCCCTGGCACAGGCCGCGCGGGCCCATGCGTTCCTCCGGGGCCGCGCCTACGTCGTGCCGGAAGACGTGCGCGCGCTCGCCCCGGACGTCCTTCGCCACCGCATCGTCCTCACGTTCGAGGCCGAGGCCGAGGATCTCACGACCGACGACGTCGTGGCCAAGGTGCTCGGCGCGGTACGGGTGCCGTGACGCCGTGAACCGTGGCGGGATGACGAGCGGTCCCTCACGCCCTTCCATACTATGTCCGTAAACCCCGAAATCCTGAAGCAGGTCAAGGCGATCGAGCTGCGAACCCGCGGGCTGGTCGGCACCCTGTTCGCGGGCGAATACCGGTCGGTGTTCCGCGGCCAGGGGATGGAATTCGCCGAGGTCCGCGCCTACGAGGCGGGCGACGACTTCCGCACCATCGACTGGAACGTATCGGCCCGGCTGGGGAGTCCGTACGTGAAGACGTTCACCGAGGAGCGCGAGCTGACGCTCATGCTCCTGGTGGATCAGTCGGGGTCCACCCGGTTCGGCGATCCGGTTACCAAAGCGGCGCTCGCGGTGGAGGTGGCGGCGGTGCTCGCGCTCGCCGCCGCGTTTCACAACGACCGGGTCGGTGCGCTGCTCTTTTCCGATCAGGTGGAGCGAGTGATCCCGCCCCGAAAGGGCCGCCGGCACGCCCTGCGCGTCATCCGGGATCTGGTGGCCTTCGAGCCCGTCGGTCGGCGCACCAACCTCGCCGCCAGCCTCTCCTATGCCAGCCGCCTTCTGCGCCATCACAGCATCGTGGTCGTGCTCTCCGATTTCATCGCCGACGGGTGGGAGCGCCCGCTGCGGCGTCTCGCCGCGCGCCACGAGGTGGTCGCGATCACGGTGGACGATCCGCGCGAGCACCTGCTGCCCGACGCCGGGTGGATCGAGATGCTCGACGCGGAGTCGGGCCGCCGGGTGCTGGTGGACACCGGCAGCCGCGACGTGCGGACCCGGGTGAGCGGCCTTGCCGCCCGGCGGCGGGAGGAGCGCAGCCGCACCCTGACCGCGGTCGGCGCGGACGAGGTGCCGCTCGAGACCGGCCGCGACTACGCATTGCCCCTGCGACGGGCATTCGCCCGGCGCGCTCGCCGGATCCATCGGGGATGATCCCCTCCCCGATGCAAGCTGCCCTGCCCACGGTGGGCGACACGATCTGGGTCACCCGCACCGTCGAGCTTCCGGCAGGCCGGAGCCTCCGTCCCGCGGACTGGGAGGCCGCCGATCCGATCGAGCTGCTGGGCCCTGCGCGCGTCTCTCTCCGGGACGGCTCGGCCGAGGTGTCCTATCCGATCGCCGTGTGGCGCGCCGGGTATCACACGCTGCAGGTGCCCGGGCCGCTGCTGCTCTCCCCCGACGGTGGCGTGGATTCGCTCCGCGCGGAAACCGTGGTGGTCCGCGTGGCGAGCGTGCTTCCCCGCGCCGCCACCGACACCAGCCTCCGGCCGCAGCCGCGGGCCGATTTCGTCCCCCGTCCCGCCACCACGCCGCTCCCGCTGATCATCCTGCTCATCGCCGCCATCGCCTTGCTGGTGCCGCTTCACTGGTGGTGGCGCCGCCGCGGGCGGCCGGCCGCGACGCGCCCGGCCGCGCCCAAGGGTGGGGCCGCCAAGCCGCCGCTGGAGCGGTGGGCGGACGCGGGTGAAGGCCGGGCGGTCGCCGCCGCCGCCACTTCGCGGCTCCGGGCCGCGATCGCCGCCGGGTCGCCCGGCGCGCTGCCCTCGCTCGACACCGATGAAGTGCTGACGCGGGTCGCCGAGCAGCGGCCCGACTGGCCGCTCGCCGAGCTGGGCGAGGTGCTCCGGGCCCTGGACCAGGCCCGATTCGGCCATGGCGCGCTGCCCGATGCGATGGGGCTGGCCCGCTGGGCGCGCAGAGCTGGAGCCGCGGCTGGTCCCGGAGGCCGCGTGAGCTTCGCGCGCCCCGTCCTCCTACTCCTGCTGCTGGCGATCCCGCTCTGGGCCTGGCGCCGCCGCCGGCAGGACGTGCCGGCAGCCAGGTTCAGCGACGTCACCCTGCCTGCCATCGTGTCGGCCAACCGCTGGTGGGTCGTGCTGCCGCCCCTGTTCCGGGCCGGCGCGCTGGCCGCGCTCATCATCGCCGCCGCCGGGCCGCGGGTCGGCGGGGACATGGTCGAGATGAAGCAGGAGGGCATCGCGATCGTCATCGCGATCGACATCTCGAGCAGCATGCTGGCGGAGGACTTCGCGCCGTCCAACCGGCTGGAGGTCGCCAAGCGACAGGCGGTCGGCTTCGTCCGGGGCCGGTCGGCCGACCGGATCGGGTTGGTGGCCTTCGCCGGTGAAGCGCTGACGCAGGTGCCGGTGACGCTCGACTATCCCGTGGTGGAGCAGGCGGTCATGGATCTGAAGATCGGCAGCCTGGAGGACGGCACCGCGATCGGGAGCGGACTCGCCACCGCCGTGAATCGCCTTCGGCGGGCGCCTGACAAGTCGAAGGTGATTCTGCTGCTCACCGACGGCGAGAACAACAAGGGGCTGATCGACCCGCGCACCGCCGCGTCGACCGCCGCGGCATTCAACATCAGGGTCTATACCATTGGTGTCGGCACCATCGGTGAAGCGCCGATTCCGACCGGCCGCGGGCTTGGCGGCTTTCGCTATGAGCTCCTCCCGGTCCGGATCGACGAACCGCTCCTGCGGGAGATCGCCGCCAAGACCGGCGGGCGCTATTTTCGCGCGCGCGACAGCGAAGCCCTGAGCCGCATCTTCCGGCAGATCGACACCATGGAGAAGACGCCGGTACAGGTGACACGCTACACGCGCTACGAGGAGGCCACCCGCCCGCTGGTTTTGTTGGGCCTCGGTGCGCTCGCGCTCGAGCTGCTCCTGGGGAGCACGCTGGTGGTCCGAGTGCCATGATCTTCGACGCGCCCCTGCTCCTGTTGCTCGCGCCGGCGGTCGCACTGGCGGTCGGCTTCGGCGCCTGGCTGGGCCGCGGCCGCCGGATCCGTCTCGCCCGTCGCTGGTCACCCGCCCTGGCCAAGCTGGCGAAGGCGCGTGGCGGCTGGGCTCCCGCGCTCCTGGCCGTCGTGGCGCTGCTGGCGATGGTCGGCCTGGCCGGGCCGCGCCTGGGCCGAACCGAGATCACTACCGAGAGCCGCGCGCTCAACCTGGTCTTCGCGGTGGACATCAGCCGGTCGATGCTGGCGGAAGACGTCTCGCCCAACCGGTTGCACCGCTCGGTGCGGGAGGCGCGGCGGCTGATCGAGGATCTGCGCGGTGACCGGCTGGGATTGATCGCCTTCGCCGGGCAGAGCTACATCCTTGCGCCGCTCACCGTGGACGGCGGGGCGATCCGGATGTATCTCGACGCCCTCGATCCCGACCTCGCGAGCAGTGGGGGCTCGAATCTCCACGCCGTCCTGGCACAGGGCGCACAGCTGCTCGGGGCGACCAGCGACGCGGCAGACCGGGTCCTGGTGCTCTTCACCGACGGTGAGGCGCACGACACCCTGCCCGAAATCGTCGCCCAGGCCGAGGCCCTCAAGGATGTGGGGGTGCGGCTCGTCGTCGTGGCCGAGGGCCGGTCGGCGCCGGTCCGCATCCCGATCCGCGACTCCGCCGGCACCGTCACCGAGTACAAGCAGGACGCCGACGGTGCGGTGGTCCAGACCCGCCGGCGGGACGACATCCTGCGGGCGGTGGTGGAGGCCTCCCAGGGCACCTTGGTGCCGAGCGAGGTGCCGGATCAGGCCGGCGCGGTCCGGGATCTCGTCGCGGCGATGAAGCGGAGCCCCTCGTCGGAAACGGTCACCGCCGACCTGGTGTCGCGCGCCTGGATTCCCGTCCTCGCGGCGGCCCTTCTCCTCATCCTGTACACCCTCGCGCGGCCGGGACCGGCGCTGGTCGGCCTGGCGGGCATCCTCGTCGCCGGAGGGGCCGCGACGGCGCAGCGCCCCGCGGCCGGTGATCGCGCCCTCGCCGTCGGAGATCCGGCGGGCGCGGCGGCGGCGTTCCTGGTCGAGGCGGGTCGAGGTACCGGGAGGGACACCGCCTTCTACAATGCCGGCACCGCCGCCCTCGAGGCCGGACGGCTCAACGTCGCGCGGGGTGCGTTGGCGGAAGCGGCGAAATCGCTGGACCCCGCGCTGCGCTACCGCGCGCTCTACAATCTCGGTCTGGCGGATCTGCTCGCCGCGCAGGCGGACACGGCCCGGGGGGAGGAGTTCCTGGAAGACGCGGTCGACCGCCTGCGCCAGGCGTTGCTGCTGGAGCCCTCCTCCGCCCGGGCCAAATGGAACCTGGAGCTGGCCGACCGCCGGCGCCCTCCACCGCCCAGCGGAGGTGGTGGGGGTGGCGGAGGAACTCCCCCGCCGTCCGGTGGCGGCGGCCGGCGCGAGCAGCAGGCGCCGGGCGAGACGCGTCGCGAGGGTCTCTCTCAGAGCCAGGCCGAACAGATCCTCAACTCCATGGAGCGGCGGGAGCGCGAGACTCGCGCCGAGCAGCAGCGCCGCCTGCAGGCGGGATCCGCCGGGGGCGTGAAGGACTGGTGATCGGCCTGCTGCTGCTCTCGGCGCTGGCCCAGGCCGGCGGACCCTCCCTTAGCGCCGAGGTGGACCACGACCGGGTCTCGGTGGGGGAGGACTTGGTCTACACCCTGCGGGCGGTGAGTCACTCGCCGCTGCCGATGCAGGTGACCGTCGCACCGTTCAACGGCCTCGAGATCGTGTCGCGCAGCGAACGGTCCGAGGTCTCCCTGGGCGGTGGCCCCACCCGCACCACGGTGCTCGAGGTCCGTCTTCGGGCGGTACGGCCGGGACGCTGGCAGCTGGGGCCCGCGCGCGCGGTGCAGGGCAGGGACACCGTCGAGGCCGCCGCGCTGGTGGTGGACGTGAACGCGAGCCGCGCGGCGACCGCGTCCACCCTGAGTCCTCGACTCAGGCACTTGCTCGAGCAGGCGCGGCCCCCTTCGGCGGGACAAGCCGCCGTGGATCTCATCGTGTCGGCCGATTCGATCCGGGTCGGTGAGCAGGTCGACGTGGTCACCGCGGCCTGGTTCCCCCGGGACTTGCGGCTCCAGCTGCGGCGCCCGCCGACGTTACAGCCGCCCGTCATCGACGGCGTCTGGAGCTACCCCCAGGCCACGCCGGCGGGCATCGCGGCGACACGAAGCGTCGGAGGCCGGTGGTACGACCTCTTCCTGGCGCACCAGGCGGTGTTTCCCCTGCTTCCAGGCGCGGTGGTGATTCCTCGGGCCACGCTGAAATACAGCACACCGGTGGCCCTCCAATTCTTCAGCCAGGAAGAGCGCTTCGCGCTGACCAGCCGGGCGGACACCCTCGCGGTCCGGGCCCTGCCGGAGGCCGGCCGGCCCGACGGGTTCACCGGCGCCATCGGCTCGGGCCTCGAGCTCGATCGCCGGATCACACCGGTCGCCGCCCGCGTCGGCGAAGGGATCGCGGTCGAGCTGACGCTGACCGGCGAGGGGAACACGGCGCTCTGGCCGGCCCCCGTGATGCGGTGGCCCCCGGGGGCCCGGGCGTACAGCGACAAAGTCGAGGAGCAGGTGGGCGTGACCGAGGGCCGACTCGGCGGGACCAAGACCTTTCGGTATCTGGTGGTGCCCGATTCGGCCGGGGCGCTCGCGCTCCCCGCGGTCAGCTACACCTACTTCGACCTGGCCTCCAACCGCTACCTGGCGACCGCGCTCTCGGCGGCTTCGGTGCCCGTCGCTGCCGGCGGAGACGCGACCGCCTCGACCGCACTGCCGCCTCCCCTGCTGAGGGCCGCCAAGCCCTCTCTCGCCTGGCGCGCGGGCCATGGAGTTCCCGACTGGGTCTGGGTGCTGGTTCTGCTGGCACCGCCCGCCGCCCTCGGGCTTCGGGGGCGGTGGTCGGTCCCGCGCCGCCGGGCGTCGCCGCGGAAAGTTGGCGACCTGAGGAGCGCCGAGGATGAGCTCGACTCGATCATGCGGACGCTGGTCCCCGATCCTGACCTGCGGTCGGGGGCCGGATTGGCGGCCGCGGTTCGTGCCGCGGGTGCCGACGCCACCCTGGCCGGCCGGGTCGCCGCCGCACGGGACCGCTTGCTGGCGCGGCGCTACGGGCCGGCCGCGGGCGCTCCGGAGGATACCGAGCTGACCGACGAGGTGCGCGAGCTGGTGCGACTCCTGGGCGGCTCGATTCGAGGCTGGGCGGGTCGTGGGGCCGCCCTGGGGCCGCTGCTGCTGGGCATCTGGTCGTCCGGACTCGGGGCGCAGGCACCCTCGCCGGAGGCGCTCTACGAGGCGGGCTCCCCTCGCGCGGCGGCCGAAGCATTCGCCAACCGGGCCGAGCGCGAGCCGGCTGTCGCGGCCCACTGGTACAACCTGGGTGCGGCGTATTACCGGCTGGGCCAGGATGGTCGCGCCAGGGCCGCCTGGCTGCAGGCGCGTCGCCTCGCCCCCCGTTCTGGTGTCGTCACCCAGGCGCTCCGGTTGACTCCTCCCCCCGACGCGACTTCGGGTCGCTGGAGCTGGACCGCTCCCGTCAGCCCGGAGGAGCTCCTGCTCTGGGGGGCGCTGGGGTGGATCGCCGGATGGTTGGGCTGGGTGCTCCGGCCGAGAGTGCGGGAGCGCTGGCTCGTTCTTCTGGTTTTTTCGGGGGCCGCCGTGTCGGCCGGGCTGGCGCTTCGGGCCTGGCTTCGCGAGCCCCTTGCCATCGTCCTGGAGCGAACCACCCTTCGGCTTTCGCCTCACGGACTGGCGCCCACCGTCTCCTCCCTCGACTCGGGAAGCGCGGTGCGCATCCTCCGTCACGCGCCCGGCTGGGTCATGGTCGAGGCGCCCGGCGCCCAGCGAGGCTGGCTGGCCGACGCGGCGGTGGCCGCCGTCGGCGGCTAGATTCTCGCGATGGCACGCCGCATCGCGATTCTTCCCGACGCCGTCGCCGACCAGATCGCCGCGGGCGAGGTGGTCGAGCGCCCCGCGTCGGTGGTCAAGGAGCTGGTCGAGAACGCGCTCGACGCCGGCGCGCGGCACGTCCGGGTGGAGCTGGAGCAGGGCGGCAAGACCCTGGTCCTGGTGGCGGACGACGGCAGCGGCATGGGCCGCGAGGACGCCGTGCTCGCCCTCGACCGCCACGCCACCAGCAAGGTGAAGAGCATCGCCGATCTGGTGGGCGTCGGCACCTTCGGCTTTCGCGGCGAGGCGTTGCCCGCCATCGCATCCGTCTCCCGCCTCACCCTGACGACCTCCGAAGGGACCGGCCCCGCCACCGAGCTCAGCGTGGCGGGCGGCAGGCTCGATCGGGTCGCGGACGGCGCCCGGCAACGGGGAACCACCGTCGCCGTCCGGGGGATCTTCTTCAACACCCCGGCGCGGCGGAAATTTCTCCGGTCGGTGGCGAGCGAGACCCGGGCCGCGCACGAGGTCGTGGCAACACTCGCGCTGGCCCATCCGGGCACCGGGTTCGAGCTGCATGTGGATGGTGGCTGCCGCCTGGTCGTGCCCCCCGGCCAGACGCTCGAGGATCGACTCGCGGCCGTCTGGGGGACGGCGCTGGCGGGGACCCTGGTGCCGGTGAGCTACGCGGCGGGCGCATTCCGGGTGACGGGATTCGTCCAGCGCCCCGGCGACGCGCAGCCGACCGGGCGTCGGACCCAGCTCTTCGTCAACGGCCGGCCTTTCAGGGATCCTTTCCTGGTTCGGGCCGCGGAGGCCGGGTATCGCTCCGCGATTCATCCCGGCGACCGCCCCTCGCTGCTGCTCGACCTCGAAGCCGCTCCGCAGGACGTCGACGTGAACGTCCACCCGGCCAAGCTCGAGGTCAGGTTCCGCGACCGCATCGGCGCGGAGCGCGCGGTCGAGGAGGCCGTGCGCGACGCGCTCGGCGCCATGGCCGCCGCGGTGAGCGTCGGCGACTGGCGTCCGGCCGGGATGGCGCGGCGGCCGGAGGGACTCACCACCGGCCAGATGGCCGACGGGCACGATCTCTTCGCACCGGTCGCCGCGGCCCCTTCCGAGGCGGCGGCGGTGGAGCCGGCGGCGGGCTTCTCGGTCCCGCTGCTCCAGGTCTTCGACACGTTCATCGTCTACCAGGCCCCGGAAGGCGTGGTGATCGTCGACCAGCACTCCGCCCACGAGCGCGTGCTGTACGAGCTGGTGCTGGCGCAGCTCACCGGCGCCGATCCCCCGGCCCAGCGGCTGCTCCTTCCGCTCACGATGGAGCTGACCGACGAGGAGCTCGACGCGGTGGAAACTCACGGCGAGGAGCTGCGCCGCGTCGGTTTCGAGGCCGAGCCGTTCGGCGGCCGGACCGTCGCGGTGCATGCCGTGCCCTCTCCCCATCCCCGGTTCGATGCCGAGGCCTGCTTTCGGGAGACCATCGCCGATCTCGCGCGGGGACGGTTCGGCGGCTGGGCCAACCGGCTGGAGCGGTTCGCGGCCACGTACGCCTGTCGGGCCGCGGTGAAAGCGGGGCAGGCCCTGGACCAGCGGGAGATGAGGGAGCTGCTGCTCCGGCTCTTCGCCACCGACCTGCCGCCGCACGACGTGCACGGCCGTGCCACGATCGTCCAGCTGCCGCGAGAAGAGCTGGAGCGCCGTTTTGGGCGGCGCTAAGGTTCCGGTGATCGTGGGGCCGACGGCGGTGGGGAAGACGGCGGTCGCGCTCGCGCTCGCGGCGCACTGGCCCCTCGAGGTGATCTCGGCCGACTCCCGGCAGGTGTACCGGCGGCTCGACATCGGCACCGCCAAACCCACCGGGAAGGAGCGCGCCCGCATGCCCCACCACGGCATCGACGTGGTCGAGCCGGGTACCCGATACAGCGCGGGACGGTTCGCCCGGGACGCGGTGTCGTGGATCGAGGAGATTCGGAACCGATCGAAGCTTCCAGTCGTCGTGGGGGGAACCGGCCTCTACATTCGCGCGTTGGTTGAGGGACTCTTCCGCGAACCGGAGCTCGAGCCCGCCCGCAGGCGGTCGCTCGATGCCTTCGCCGCCCGGCTGGAGCCGCTGGAGCTGCTTCGCTGGGCCGGACGCCTCGATCCGGGCTTCAAGGGGGGAGGCCGCCAGCGAGCGTCCCGCGCCATCGAGGTGGCGATGCTGACCGGCTATCCGCTCACCCATTGGCAGGAGGCGGCTCGCCTGGGGGGCGCGGTCCGGCCCTGGTACGTGGTGCTCACCCTGCCGCGGCAGGTGCTTCACCAGCGGATCGCCCGGCGGGCCGAGGACATGGTGCGGCGGGGGCTGATCGAAGAGGTCGCGGCCGTGCTCGCCGAGGGCCATCCGCCCTCGGCGCCGGGGCTGGATGGGATCGGCATTCGCGAGGCGGTGGAGTACCTTCACGGCCGCCGCACGCGCGAGAGCGTGGCGGCCGCGATCGGAACAGGCACCCGGCAGTACGCCAAGCGGCAGGAGACCTGGTTTCGCCACCAGCTCGCGGGCGACGTAATAACCCTGGATGCCACCCGGCCCCCGGAGAAGCTGGCGGAGAACATCGCGCGGTTGTGGGCGCACTGCTAGGCCGACGCTGCGTGGCCGCGTCCATCCCGGGTGAGGCGCGGGAGCCGACGGCCGGGTGCCGGCTCGACACACGACGAGGATGACGAAGTGACTGCTGCTCTCTGCAGGAGACCCGAACCCCGACACCCATGAAACTCGGCATCACCTGCTATCCCACCTACGGTGGCTCCGGCGCGGTGGCCACCGAGCTGGGCATTGAGTTGGCCCGCCGGGGCCACGAAGTGCACTTCATCACCTATGATTCGCCGTTCCGTCTCCGGGGCTACGCGGAGCGGGTCTACTTTCATCAGGTCGAGACCCGCATGGGGCGGTATCCGCTGTTCGATCACTTTCCCTACACCTTGGCGCTGGCCTCCAAGCAGCACGAAGTGGCCATGCGGGAGGGCCTGGACATCCTCCACGTGCACTACGCGATCCCCCACGCCACCACGGCCTTCCTCGCGCGGGAGATGTTGCGCGGCGAACGCGAGATCCGGGTGATCACGACGCTGCATGGGACCGACATCACGCTGGTCGGGCAGGAGTCCAGCTTCTACGCCATCACCAAGTTCTCGATCGAGCGGTCGGACGGGGTAACGGCGGTCTCCTCCTATCTCCGGGACGAGACCTACCGCGCCTTCGGCTGCGTGAGCTGCGATCTGAGGGTCATTCCCAATTTCGTCAACCTGAACGAGTATCAACCGGGCGAGCCGACCGGGCGCCTGGGGCTGGCGCCCGACGACCACAAGTTGATCACGCACGTGTCCAACTTCCGGGAGGTGAAGCGGGTCAAGGACGTCGTGCGGGTCTTCGCCCGGATCCACCGCGCCATGCCGGCGACGCTGGTGATGATCGGCGACGGACCCGAGCGAGTCGACGCCGAGAGCGAGGCCCGCGACCTGGGCGTGTCCCAGGACGTGAAGTTCCTCGGCCGGCTGGATTCCGTGGCGCCGCTGCTGCAGGCTAGCGACCTCTTCATCCTCCCCTCGCAGACCGAGTCGTTCGGGCTGGCCGCGCTCGAGGCGATGGCCTGTGGGTCGCCGGTGGTCGGGAGCCGCGCCGGCGGACTCCCCGAGGTCGTGGACGACGGCGTGAACGGGATCCTGGAGCCGGTAGGATCGGTGGAAGCGATGGGGCGCCGGGCGGTGGAGCTGCTGCGCTCCCCCGAGCGGCACGGGGCCATGCGCGGCGCGGCGATCGCCAAAGCCAGAGATTTCTCCGCCGATCTCGTCGTCCCGCTATACGAGTCACTCTACGAGGAGGTGATGGGTGAGCCACCGACATGACGCCTGAGCCGTTCGTCCACGCGATCATTCTCGGGCTGGTCGAGGGTGCCACCGAGTTCATTCCCGTCTCCTCCACCGGCCACCTGATCGTGGTCAGCGAATGGCTCGGCCAGGTGGACGAGCGGGCCAAGACATTCGACATCTTCATCCAGCTCGGCGCGATCCTGGCCATCGTCTGGCTCTACCGGGCGCGGCTGGTTCAGGCGACCATCACGTCGCGGCGGGCTCCGGCCAGCCGGCGATTCTTTCTCAACCTCACGATCGCATTTCTGCCGGCGGCGGCGGTCGGTTTTTTGATTCACGATTGGATCAAGGATCGGCTCTTCAACACGCCGGTGGTCGCGGCGGCCCTGGTAGCGGGCGGCGTCGTCATGCTCGTCATCGAGCGCTGGGGGCCCCGGACTCGATACCCCGCGGTCGACGACGTTCCCCAGGCGACCGCGCTCGGCATCGGCCTCGCTCAGGTCCTGTCGCTCATTCCTGGTACCTCGCGATCGGCGGCCACGATCATGGGGGGATATGCCCTCGGGCTTTCGCGGACGGCCGCTACCGAGTTCTCGTTCTTCCTGGCCATTCCCATCATGTTCGCGGCCACCTTGTTCGACCTGGTGAAGAGCGCCGGCGCCCTCTCACCGGCGGACCTGCCCCTCTTCGCCACTGGCTTCGTGGTTTCCTTCGTGTCCGCGCTGGTGGTTGTCAAGGCGTTTCTGGCCTACGTCTCGAACCACAGTTTCACGGCATTCGCCTGGTACCGCATCACGGTCGGCGCGGTGCTGCTCTGGTTCGCGCGATGAGCAGCCCGGCCGCCCTCATCCGGCTCCCCACCGTGGGCTCGACCATGGATGTTCTGCACGGCCTTGCCGCGGAGGGGGCGGAGGCGGGAACCATCGTCGTCGCCGGAGAACAGACCGGCGGGCGGGGATCCCGTGGCCGCGGCTGGCAGTCCGGCCGCGGCGGCCTGTGGCTGAGCGTTCTCTTCCGGCCCGGGGTTGCCGCGGGCGTCGAGCTGTACGGGCTCCGCATCGGACTGGCGGTGGCCGAGGCGATCGAGGCGGTGGGCCCCGGCTCGGCCGTGCGGATCAAATGGCCCAACGATCTGATGCTGGGCGACCGCAAGCTGGGCGGAATCCTGTGCGAGGCCCGGTGGCAGGGCGATGCGCTCGCGTGGGTCGTCGCGGGCGTGGGTCTCAATGTCGCCAACCCCCTGCCGGGCGACCTGGCGGATGCGGCCACCGCGCTGGCCGCGCGGTTGCCGGGAGTCGCACCGGAGATGGTGGAGCCGGAAGTCATCGCGCGGCTTCGAGCGATGGCCCCAGGGCCGGAGCGACTCGGGCCGGCGGAGTTGGCCGACCTTCGGCGCCGGGATTGGCTTCAGGGGCGCAGGCTGCTGGCGCCCGTGGCCGGCATGGCGGCGGGCATCGCCGACGATGGCGCGCTGATGGTGAGGGTTCCCGGTGGCGCGACCGTCGCCGTTCGGACCGGCACGGTTCAGTTGGCCGATCACTCGCTGACGCCGTAGCTTCGAGCCATGCTTCTCACCCTCGATATCGGCAACACCGAGATCACCGTCGGGCTGTTCCAGGGCGACGCGCTCCAGGCCCACTGGCGCCTCACCACCACGCCCGACCGCACGCCGGACGAGTGGGCCGCGGCGATCGGGGGGTTCCTCATCCAGGCCGGCCACTCGCCCAACGAGGTCAGGGCGGTGTGCCTGGCATCGGTCGCGCCGACGGCGACGCAAAGCGTGGTCGAAGGAGTCGCCACCGCGACCGGCCGGACCGGCATCGCGGTGCACGCCCGGTCGCCGCTCCCGGTGACCTTGGACGTGGACGAGCCCTTGACGGTCGGTGCCGATCGCATCGTCAACGTGCTCGCGGCGGTCGAGCTGTATCACGCCGACGTCGTCGTGGTGGACTTCGGAACCGCCACGAGCTTCGACTGCATCACGGCCGACGCCCGCTTCCTCGGAGGCGTGATCATGCCGGGTCTTCGCACCGCGGCCGATCAGCTCACCCGCCGCGCGGCCAAGCTGCCCGCGACCGAGTTGAAGGCCCCCTCCCGGGTCATCGGACGCCGTACCGAGGAATGCATCCAGGCCGGCGTGCTCTACGGAACGGCCGATGCCGTGGATGGCATCGTGCGGCGGATCCGTGCGGAGTGGCCTGGCAGCGGATCGCCCCGAGTCATCGCCACGGGTGGACTCGCTGCCCTCCTGGCGCCGCTGACCACCTCGATCGAGCATACCCACCCGGATCTGACGCTTCAGGGCCTCCGGATCGCCGCCGGGCATCTCGGCCTCAGCTGGTGAGCCGCGCCCGCGAGGCGGGATACCGCCTGCTCGGGTCGCGCCTCGACTACCTTCTCCATCTTCGTCCGGCCGAATGGCCGATCATGGCGGCCCACACCGCGGTGGGGTACCTCCTCGCGGTCGGGCTGTCCGGCGCGGCCGAGGGCCAAGCATTGGGGGCCGCGCTGCTGGGACTCGCCCTCTGGGTCGGATGCCTCAACGGCGGCACCCTGGCGCTCAACAGCGCATTCGACCGGGACCAGGGCGACATCGCCTACCTGCGGAATCCGCCGCCGCCGCCCCACCGCCTGGCCGTCTTCGCGCTGCTCCTGATGGCCGCGGGCCAAGTGCTGGCGCTCGCCCTGCCGCCGCCCTACGTGGCGGCGTACGCGGCGTGCTTTCTTCTGTCCCTGCTGTATTCGGTGCCGCCGTTCCGACTCAAGGCCGTCGCGGGGGCGGACTGGCTGATCAACATGGTGGGGTTCGGCACCCTCACCCCGTTTGCCGGATGGGCGGCCACCGGCCGGCCACTGGAGACGACCGCCGCCATCGTCCTGCTCGCGTTCTGTCCCCTCTTCGCCTCCCTGTATCCGCTCACCCAGCTCTATCAGCTCGAGGAGGACGCCCGCCGGGGCGACCGCACGCTGGCCCTCCGGCTCGGCATCCGGCGGGGTTTGAGCGTGGCCCTGCTGGCCGCGGCCGCGGCGTTCGGGCTATTCGGATGGGCCGGTATGCGATCGGGCTGGTCCGGGACATCCGGAGGGTGGCGCTGGGCGGCCTTGGGCCTCGCGCTGCTCGCCTGGCTTGCGGTGCTGGTCCCATGGCGGGCCGCAGCTCACCGGTTGTCACCCAGGGACCACCAGCGGCGGATGTACCACGCGCTCGCCGCATGGGCGGTGACCGACATCGCCGTGGTCCTGACCTGGGGAGCCTGACCTTCCCCTTGGCCGGCCGCCGTGCCATCCGGTATACTTCGCCCGACCAACCCTCAACCGGAGACCGGATGGATTCCGCGGCGGAGCTGCACGGCGATTTCGACGTGACCGACGTCCCCTCGATCGTGCGCGGGGCCGTGCTGTTGGGCTTGTTCGAGGCGGTCATGGTGCTGCTCTTCTCGCTGGCCTCACGCTTTCTTGCGGGCCCGCTCGAGACCGCCGTGCTCGCTGTCCTGCTGCTGCTGGGCCTCGCGCCGGTGACCCTGCTGCCCGGGATCTGGACCCGGGCGCGCACCATCGAAGGGATCGCGGGCGCCGCGGGGATCGGGCTGGGAGCCACCGTCGTGTTTCTCCTGGTGGACGTGAGTCTTCTTCAGCACATCGGCACCTACACCAACCGGTGGATGGAGATTGGCGGCAGCAACTGGTGGTACCACCCGGTCTGGTGGATGGCCGGGACCTTCCTGCCGTGGCTCGGCGCCTGGATCCTGGCCAATCAGGCCGAACGGAACGGGCGGACCTCCGCCCCGGCGGCGTTCGGGACGGCAGCGGCATTCGCGGTCATGGCCGCGATCGCCGGCATCCTGATCGGATTCCCCGGCGCCGGTTGGACCCTGCCTACGTTCGGCATCGCGTTTCTCCCCGGGCTGGCTCTGGCCACGGCGCTCTCGACGCTGGGCACCCGTCGCGGCTGACCCGATGCGATGGATACGGCTTCTCTTCCGAATCTTCGGCTGGCTGCTCACACCGTTCCTGGCGTGGGCGGCTTCGTTTTTCGGGGCGGTCGGTGGCGCGCTTGTTGCGATTCGAATGGATGATCCGGTCGAAGGACTCGCGGTCACCGCGCTCTGCGGGGCCCTGACCGGCTTCACGGCTCTGATCGTCTGGCTGGAATACCTGCGCCGGTCGCCGGAAGTGCGTGAGGTGCTGGCCGTAACCGAAGATGGTACGCCCGATACCACCGAGATGCTCGTTCCGGAGCCGGATCTCGACGCCGGTACCCACCCGCAATGAATTCTGGGAGCGCCATGGCTTGCGCGATGCTGCTTCACACCGCGGCCTGCGACTCCCGCGGCAGTGGCGCTCCCGAGCGAGAAGGCGCGACACCCGCGCCGACTCGCGTTCCCGCCGATTCACTAGTGGCCACGGCGCCGGGTGGGGTGGAGATCTGGTTCACCCTCTCGCGTGAGGCCACGGCTGCCGACGGGACCCCGTGTATCGACCGCACCATCGAAATCCGGCGGGACGACAGGCGTATCCAGGTTCCCCTTCTGTACACCGGCAACGTCCCCGAACTGGTGAACGACAGCACCATCCGCGCGCGGCTCTCGAACCAGTGTGTCCCCGGCGACGCCTACCTGGTGGACCTGCAGAGCGGTCGGCCGGTGCGAGAACGCTGATGAAGTGGCCCGATGCTGTCCGAGCCCTGCTGGTGGCGAGCCTCACGACCGCGCTGGGGCTGTGCCCGGTCGCGGCCCAGGGCATCGACGGGCAGGTCGGCCGATTCTACGAGGGTGGCGGATGGGACGTGTACCGCCTCGGTGTCAGCCGGCCGCTCTTCGGCACGTTCGGACTCGGACTCCACGGCAACTACCTGCGTCACAGTGACGGTGCTGACGGAGGGTTCGCTGGTATCTCGGCCGACCTCACCGCCTTCAAGGGCGGTAACCAGGGGCCCTACCTGGTAGCCGGGGTCGGCGGCGGCATGGGTTCGCCCCATTCCACCAGTTATTCGAGCGTCTGGGGGTCATGGTCCGCCGGGGTGGGATACGAGCTCTTCCCGACTTCGTTCCTCGCCTTCGGCGTCGAGACCCGGTGGCGCGAGTTGTCACTCGACCAGAGAAATGGCCTGGAGGCGGCCGCCGGCCTCTCGATTCGCTTCGGGGGCGCTGGGCGCTCCCGGTCCAGGCCGGTTGGCCCCGACCCGGTCCGGTCGAGCACGGACCTCCCGCTGGGCACGCCGGGCCCCTTGGAGAGGGCCGGGCGGAAACCGGTGCTGCTGCGGGATTCGGTCGTCTCGACCGCCACGGAGGCTATGGGTCGGCCCTACCGCTGGGGAGGGACCGGGTCGGATGGTGGCGGGTTCGATTGTTCGGGGCTGATCCAGCACGCTTACCGGGAGCATGGCATCTCGCTGCCGCGCACCAGCGCCGAGCAGGCGAACGAGGGCAGGGCGGTGGCGAAGAACCTCGGCACCCTTACGCCCGGTGATCTGCTGACCTTCTCCAACCGCGGCGGCCCGGTCAGCCACGTAGGACTGTACGTTGGCCAGGGCCGGTTCATCCACAGCGCGAGCCGGGGCGTGCAGATCAGCGTCCTGAGCGACGAAGACCCCTATGGGCGCTGGTGGTTCAGGCGCTGGGTAGGGGTCCGCCGCATCATCGACGACTGAGAAGTCAGCCCCAGTGAGGGTCCGCCGATCCGGCTCTAGTGCCCGGTGTGATCCTCGTGCCCGCCGTCGCTGCCGTGGCCTCCCTGCTCGTTCCCGTCCTCCCCGCTTCCCCGCGCCTGCAGGGAGGCCATGTCACGCTGGTACGCCGGATTCGCTTCGTCGATCTTGGGCCAGCGGCTCATGTCGTCGGGGGTGAAGAGCCCGGCCATATGCGCCATCGCGCCCTTGACCAGGGTCTTGCCCGTGGGGTTGTCGTACTCTCCCACCACCCGATAGCGGTGGTTTCCCTTCAGCTTGAGTCCCTCGCCCGACACCCCGAACAGGCGCCGGCTCACGCCGGTCACCGCCCCGGCTGAATCCCGCGTCGCCTCCACGACGGTGAGCACCTTCCCGGTTTCGGCGTCCTCCAGACGCACCCGCACGCCGTAGTCATGCAGATGGCCTCCGATGCCCAGCAGCCGGCCACCGACGGGAAGGGTGAATTCGTGCGCCTTCTGCGACTTGCCGGGCGGCACGTCGAAGGTGTTGCTCACGCCGACCGTGAGGTTGACGTCCATGTAGATCGGCAGGGCATTCACCGGTTGCGGGTTCTGGTTCTTCGGGGTCCAGAGCATCTTCAGCTTCATCTGGACGCCGTGGAGATCCTTGCCGGTGTCGTTGTGCCAGGCCACGTACATCCCGAGGTCCATGCCCGGCTTCATCGGCACGCCGATGGTCTTGGGAACCTTGATGTCCTCGGTCTCGGTCCCGGCGCCCATCAGCCGCTCCGGACCCTGGTACAGCAGCATGCGGCGGCTGAAGTTCACCATGATCATGTGGTGGATCACTTCGCGCGGGACCGGGTTTCCCTGGCCGTCCTCCAGCTCGAGCTCGAAGCCGCGGAGCCACCCTTCGATCGGCCATTGGAAGCGCTGGATCGGCGTGTCGTGCGACATGCCGAGATCCATCATCGAGTGGTCTTCCATCGGCGGCATGTTGGGAAGCTCGAACGGTCCCGCGGTAATGACGAGCTCCTTCCGGCTCGAGTCCACCACGACGGAAACCTTGGGCTCGGTGAGCGCCTGGGTCGGCCCGGTGGCGAGGATAGCAGCGAGGATGGGGCTCCACACCGGCATGCATGACTCCGCGAAGAGGTATCGTGAGCATTGCGCGGCCGGATGAGGGCACTCAACATTCACCCGGCCGGGCAGGTCCAACTCCGTCGGCCCGCAACATCTGAAGGCAGGGGGGCAATGTCAAGCAGGGTGAGAGGGACCCGGCATGCGCTCGCCGTCCTGCTCGGGCTCCCCGGTGTCGTGGTGGCTCAGGCCCGCATTCTCCCCAATGTTCCCAGCTTCGAGCGCCCCGAGGCCTCGCCTCGGGTCCACGGGCTGGTGGCACGAGTGATCTCGGCCCAGCGCGGTGACAGCCGCTTCGGCAAGGAACCGGAGGCCGAGGTCGCGCTGGGAGAGAATTTCCCGGTGCTGGCGCTCCGTCGTGGCGACCGTCCCATTACGCTCGGGTTCGGGTCCCAGGTCTATGCCCGCTTCAGCCTCGCGGATTCGAAAAGCGCGCTCATCAGCAATGACTGGGTCGTCGGACTCAACAGCACGGCCACCTTCGGCCTCTGGGCGTTCACGCTCGAGGCCTACCACGAGAGCAGCCATTTGGGTGACGAGTACCAAGACCGGTTCGATGCCAGGCGCCTCGACTGGACGCGGGAGGTGCTGGCGGGCTGGGCCAGCTACATCCGGGGGTCGTGGCGGATCACCGGGAGCGCCAGTTATGCCCTGCGAGACGAACTGCGCCTCAAGCGGCCGGCAGCGTCGGTCGGGGTGGACTTCCGACCCCCGCTGCGTGACGGGCGTGGGGGCATCAGGCCGGTGGGGGGCGTCTATCTCGACGCCAACGCGGCGACAGCCTGGCGCGTGAGTGGCTCGTTCAAGCTGGGGGTCGTGATCCAGCCGTCGCCCGGGAGCCGCGAGGTCGGCTTCGCGGTCATCGCCCACGACGGCCTGTCCACCCAGCGACAATTCTTCCGGGAGCCCAGCCGCTACCTGGGAGCGGAGGTGCGCTTCGACCTTTAGGACCCGGATCCGTTCGCTTGCGTCAAGCCGGTCGCACACATACATTTAAAGGCTAACGTCTTGAACGACTTAACTCACGGATTCTCCATGTACGCGATTTTCCGAGCCCTCGGCAAGCAGTTCCGCGCGGAGAAGGGCATGACCCTTCGAATTCCGCTCATGAATGCGGCCGCCGGGTCCAAAGTGACCTTCGACGAGGTCCTGCTTTCCTCCAACGGCACGACCATCAAGGCCGGCGCCCCGCTGGTCAAGGGCGCGTCGGTAGAGGCCGAAGTCGTCGGCGAGGGCAAAGAACCCAAGATTTACGTGTTCAAGTTCAAGCGGCGGAAGAACTATCGCCGTAAAACCGGCCATCGGCAGAAGTACACCGAGGTCCGGATCACCGATCTGAAGCTCGGTTGAGGCATCGATGGCACACAAAAAGGGCGTAGGATCCAGCCGGAACGGGCGCACCAGCAATCCCAAGTACCTCGGCGTCAAGCGATACGGCGGGGAGCGGGTGATTGCCGGCAACATTCTGGTCCGTCAACGAGGCACCAGATTCCACGCCGGTAAGAACGTCCGCCGCGCCAACGACGACACGCTGTTCGCCCTGGTCGATGGGGTCGTCAAGTTCGAGTATAAGGACAAGGACCGGCAGAAAATCTCGGTCTACCCTCCCGAGGCCTCGGCCGCGAGCTGAGCGGCGCGCCGTCCAGGCGACAGTAGGAACCAGGGGACGCGACGGGGTCGCGTCCCCTTTCGTATATCTTTCCCGGTGGGCAAGGACACTTACTGGGCTCGGTTGGTTTCGACTTGAAACATAGGGGTCGAATACGCCGTCCTGATCAGCCAAGCCCATGGGAGGAATGACGATGACGAAATCCACGCTGTTCGACCGGCTCAATCAGGAGCTCAGCGAGATCGGCAAGAAGGCACAGGCGGCACTCGACGAAGGCAAGCTGCAGATCGAGCTGCTGCGTTATCGGCGGAAGCAGGACAACGCGGCTCGGGATCTGGGGTTGCTGATCCACCGGAGGGAGCGGGGCGGTGAGGTCGAGCCGCGTCGAATGGACGCCCTGTTGTTGCGGCTGGACGATTTGGAGAAGGAGATCGGGCGCCTGGAAGGGCAGATTGCCGAGGCCCGGCGGCAGCGCGCGGCCACCGGCGTAACGGTGCCGGAATCTCAGCCCGACTCCAGTGTCCCGACCCCCATGCCGTGATGCCGTTTCAGGTACGGGACACCGCTTCCACCCGGGCCGCGATCGCGACCCGGGTCCGGTCGGGATAGTTGCCGCACAGTCCGTCGACCCCCAATCGCGCCAAATGCTCCAGGTCGCCGATCTCGTTCACGGTCCACGCGATGATCGAGCAGCCGGCCTCGTGAACCCGGCTCACCAGGTCCTGATCCACATGTTGCCATTCCTGCCACAGGGCGGTGGCGCCGACGCCGCGCAAGGCCGCGACGGTGTCGTCCAGGTAGGCCGACAACAGGATCCCCCGGGGCAGATCGCTTCGCCAGCTCCCCAATCGGCGGACGATCCTATGGTCGAAGCTGTGGACCGAGTATCGGGCCGGCGCCGGCCCCCGGTCGAGCACCTCCAGCAGCGCCTCGTCGAACAGCTCGGGCAGCGACTTGACCTCGACATAGACGTCGCGGTCACCGACCAGCTCGAGGATCTCGGCGAGCAAGGGAAGCGGCTCCCCGTTTCCAATGCGCGCCTGCCGGGCCTCGCTGCCGGAGAGCATGGCGATCGGCCCGAAGCCCGGAAGCTCGGCGTCGTGGTGCACTACGATCACACCGTCCCGGGTGGCATGGATATCGAGCTCCACCCCATCGGCGTCCAGCATGACCGCCCGGCGGAAGGCTGCACGTGAGTTCTCGTATTCGTAGCCGGAGGCACCACGGTGGGCGATGACGGTCGGGCGTCGCATGGGGCTAAGATAGCTCCACTTAACAGCGGGCCACAATCGACGTCACGCCTGGCTGGATGAGCGCCTCCCCCGTGGTGGAGACCCCGTCCGATCACGCACTGGCCGCCGCCTACCGGAATGGCGACGAGAGGGCGGCGGCGGAACTGGTTCGGCGCCATGCGCCGGCGGTCGGGCGATTTCTCTACAGCTCAGGGGCGTCCCGGGACGAGATCGACGATCTGGTTCAGGAGGCCCTGTTCCGCGCTTTCCGTCGGCTGGAGGGGTGGCGCGGCGAGGCGTCGTTCCGGAGCTGGCTCTTCGTGATCGCGAGCAATGTCCTGAAGGACCAATACCGCCGGAGGAAGGGCCGGCAGATGGTCTCGATCGAAGACCGGGACCTTCCGGATCACGCCGATCCCGACGCGGACCTCGCGGCCACCGAAACGGCCGAGCTGCTCCGCCGCGGGCTCGCCTCATTGCCGAGACTTCAGCGGGAGGTCTTCCTCCTCCGAACCCAGCAGGGTGCCGGCTACGTCGAGATCGCCGCGGCGCTCGGCTCCACTCCCGGCGCGGCCCGGGTCCACTATCACCACGCGGTCAAGCGGCTCAAGGAGCTGGTCAGATGAACCCCTGCGAACGCCTGTCCGAGCGGATGCCCGACGTGGCGCTGCAGCGCGACCAATGGAGCACCGACGAGGCGGCCCACCTGGCGGGCTGTGCGGAGTGCCTGGCCGAGTGGCGCCTCATGCTGGCCGCTCGCGCGCTGGGCGACAGCGCACCGATGGTCTCCGACCTGGCCTCGCTCCCGGCGGTGCTGCATCGGCGGCTCGCGGCGAGCCGAGCCGACCGGGGCCGCGCGCGGCGTGCCTGGTCCTTCGCGGGCGTGGCGGCGGCCGCGGCGGCCATCCTGGTGGTGGTCCTGGCCGGGAGAGGACCCGGGACGGCCGGCGGACCCGGGACAGCCGGGGGACCCGCGACGGCCGTCCAGGCGGAGGCGCTGGTCCCCCTGCCGGAGCTCGAGGGGCTGGGAGCCGCCCAGCTCGACACGCTACTGCAGACGATCGACCGCCCGATTGCCGACAAGTCCACGCTCGACGCCTCTACCCTGGGCGAGTACGAGGATGAGGAGCTCGAGCAGGTGTTCGCGTCCTGGGAGGGCTGATGCGCGGATTGGTTGTGTGTTTTCTCCTGCTGGCGGTAGGGGCCGGACCGCTCGCGGCTCAAGACGGGCGGGATTCGGTTCCCCGATCGCGGGAGCTGCGGGACCGCATCGAGCAGCGGTTCGCGGAGCGCGTGAAGGAGCAGCTCCGGCTCACCGACGACCAGGCCGCCAAGCTCAAGGCGGTCGCCACCGAGCAGGGCGGCCGGCGGCGCTCCCTTCGCCATCGTGAGTGGGAGCTTCGGTCCGCGCTCGCCGCACAGATGCGCGACGGGGTGACGAGCGATCAGGACAGCGTGGCCCGTCTGACCACGGGGCTTCTGGATCTGCGAGTCGAGTACGCCGAGAGCTGGCGCGAGGAAATGGGCCGGCTCACGTTTCTGACGCCGGTGCAGCGGGCGCAACTCCTGGTGTTGCGCGAGCGGCTGCTCCAGCGGGTCCATGAGATGCGAGGCGACCGCCGAGGCTTTCGCCATCGCGGAGACGCCCACTAGATTTCAAGTGTCTTTCTCCAGGATAGCCGCGATGCGCCGAAAGCTGTTGCTGATGCTCGGCCTCCTCTCGCTGACGGCGCCGGCCACGGGTCAGTCGCCCGTGGTCTACCGCATCGCGGTGAGCGGCACCGTGGAGAACGGGTTGGCCCCCTACGTCGCGCGCAGCCTGCGCGAAGCGGAGGCGGCCGGCGCCGCCGCCGTCTACCTCGACATCGACACGCCGGGCGGCCGGGTGGACGCGGCCGAGCGGATCTCCGATGCCATCCGCCGCGCCGGCCTGCCGGTCTACGCCTTCGTCAATCCTCGCGCCTTCAGCGCCGGGGCCCTCATCGCGATCTCCGCCCGCGAGGTGTACATGCGTCCGGGGGCGGTGTTGGGTGCCGCCACACCGGTGGATGGTGAAGGCAAGCGGGCCCCGGAAAAGATCGTCTCGGCCATGCGGGCCGAGTTCCGGGCGGTCGCGGAGGAGCGTGGCCTCGACCCTCGCATCGCCGAGGCGATGGTGGACGAGGAGATCGAGATTCCCGGACTCAATCGCAAGGGTGAGCTCCTTACCCTGACCAGCGGAGAGGCGCGCAAGGTGAAGCTACGCCAAAAGCGAAGTGGCCGACGAGGCCGCTTTGCTCCGGGCGATCGGGCTGCCCGGGGCCCAGGTAGTGTTCAGCGAGCCCAATTGGGCGGAGCTGGTGGTCCGATTTCTCACCAACCCGCTGGTCTCCCCCCTGCTGCTGTCGCTCGGCGTGCTGGGCCTGGTGCTGGAAATCAAGAGTGGGGCCTTCGGCCTGGGTGGATTGGTGAGCCTCGCGTCCCTGGGACTGTTCTTCGGCTCCAGCTTCGTGCTGGGCCTGGCGGGCTGGGAGGAAGTCCTGCTGCTGGGCCTTGGTCTGATCGCGCTGGCGGTGGAGGCGTTCGTGCTGCCGGGGTTCGGGGTGGCGGGCGTGCTCGGACTCGCCGCCATCGGTGGAGCGATGGTGTTGGCGCTGATGGGCGCCGCGCCCACCACCGGCGACATCGTGCAGGCCTTCACGATCCTGGGGGCGAGCCTGGTGATCACCGCGGCGGTGGTATACGGTTGGCTGCGCCACATCCCCAGCAGCAACCGCTTCGGCGGACTCTTTCTGCGGAACGGGATGGCCCAGTCGGAAGGGTACATCTCGGCCGCCCCGCGAATCGACCTCGTGGGTAAGGATGGGGTGGCCCTCACCGATCTCCGGCCCGCGGGCACGGCGACGATCGCGGGCGAGCGGGTGGACGTGGTGACCGAAGGCGAATACCTGGATCAGGGCACCGCGGTGCGGGTGGTCCGGAGCGAAGGCTACCGCCTGGTGGTGCAGGGAACGGCATAACGACCCTACGTTGGTCTGGTTACTCCTCGATCAGGAGATTCCGTGGACGATTCGATGGTGAGTCTTGGGATGGTGCTCGCGCTGGTCTTCATCGCCGTCATCGCGTTCGTCATCTTCTTCCAGTTCATTCCCTTTGGCCTGTGGCTCACCGCGTTCTTCTCCGGGGTGCGGGTCTCGTTCCTCACGCTGTTCGGCATGCGCTTCCGGCGGGTGGACCCGCGGGCCATCGTGATTCCGCTGATCAGCGGGCATAAGGCCGGCATCAGTCTCGACGTGAACGAGCTGGAAGGGCATTATCTGGCCGGCGGCAACGTCAATCGCGTAGTCAACTCGCTGATCTCCGCGGACAAGGCCGGCATCGCCCTGACCTACAAGCAGGCGACGGCGATCGATCTGGCGGGGCGCGATGTGTTCGAGGCGGTGCAGGTCAGCGTGAACCCAAAGGTCATCACCACCCCGAAGGTGGCGGCGATGGCGAAGGACGGCATCCAGCTCCTCGCACTGGCGCGGGTGACGGTACGGGCCAATATCAATCGGCTGGTGGGTGGCGCGGGCGAAGAGACGATCCTGGCCCGGGTCGGCGAGGGGATCGTGAGCACCATCGGCTCCGCCGAATCCCACAAGAAGGTGCTGGAGAACCCCGACATGATCTCGAAGACCGTGCTGGCGAAGGGGCTCGATGCCGGCACCGCCTTCGAGATTCTCTCGATCGACATCGCCGACGTAGACGTGGGCAAGAACATCGGCGCCGAGCTGCAGACCGACCAGGCCGAGGCCGACAAGCGGATCGCCCAGGCCAAGGCCGAAGAGCGGCGGGCGCTGGCGGTGGCCATGGAGCAGGAGTACAAGGCGGAGGCCCAGAAGCAGCGCGCTGCCGTCATCGCCGCCGAGGCGCAGATCCCGCTGGCAATGGCCGAGGCGTTCCGCAGCGGAAACTTCGGCATCATGGACTACCAGCGCTATCGCAACATCGAGGCGGACACCATGATGCGGCAGGCGATCGCAGGGCCGGGCGACTCGACACCTCCGCCGGCGACTTAGCGATGGACTTCGGTGGCCTGCTGGTGCTGGGGGTGGTCTGGCTGGTCTTCAGCCTGCTGGGGCGCGCTCGGGGTGGTTCGGGGTCTCGGCCGGGGCCTACCCCCGGGCCCCAGCCCCGGCCACAGGCGCCGCCGGGGCGAGGCTCGTCACCGGCGGGAGCGACTCAGCGGGAGGGGAGCCGCCTTGAACGGCTTCTGCGCGAGCTGGAGCGGAACCTCGAGCAGGCAGGAGCGGCGCAGGGGCGCCCCACGGCCAGGCTGCCCGTGCCGCCGCTTCCGGATGCCGAAGACATCGAGGAACGCGAATCGCTGGAGGTGCCGGCGCGGGTGGTGAGCCTGGAAACTGAGGTCAGGCGGCCGGAGCGAGTGATCTACGACCAGGACTCCGGTGCCGAGGCACTGGTGCGTCGGCGGATCGCGGCAGCGGAAGCCCGGAGCGGGGCCATCACGAAGGCCGACCACAAGGCATTCGATGCCCGCGTCCGCCAGCAACCCGCCGACCACACCGCGGTTCGCCGGTACACGCCGGCTCAGCTCAGGGACGCGATGGTGTGGCGGGAGATCCTGGGGCCGCCGGTGTCGGAGCGGGACCGGTAAGCTGAACGCAAGCCGCGGAACCCTCGCGGTATCAGGCGCCCTCGCTCAACTCCCGCCGAATTTCCCCTGATAGAGCTCCATCGCCCGCTTTACCGCGTCCCTCGCCGCGCCCGCCCCCTCGAACCCCTTGGTTTCGGTGCGCGTTCCCTCGAGATCCTTGTACACCTGGAAGAAGTGCTCGATCTCCTTGAGGTAGTGCTTGGGGATGTCCTTCAGGTCGCTCAGTCCCTCGGAGTAGGGATCGCCTGTGGGGACCGCCAGCACCTTTTCGTCAGCGACCCCGCGGTCCACCAGGTGAAAGAGCCCGATGGGGCGCGCCTCCACCAGGCAGCCGGTAAAGACGGGAATAGTCATCAGGACGAGCACGTCGAGCGGGTCGCCGTCCTCGCCCAGGGTGCGGGGCAGGAAGCCGTAATCGCCCGGGTAGTGGACCGCGCTGTGCAGCACGCGGTCGAGGCGATAGACGCCCAGCTCCTTGTCGAGCTCGTACTTGTTGCGCTCGTTGGTGGGGATCTCGATGACCGCGGTGAGCTCATCGGGCGGCCGGCGCCCGGTGGGGATGTCGTGCCAGGGGTGGAAGCTTCGGGGTGGGTGTACGGCCATGCCGGGCGCTCCAACGTCAGGGCAGGGAAATCTAGCCCGGTGTCGGGTGGCCCTGTAGCGGAGGCGGGGTATATCTTACCCGGGCGCCCGAGTGGCGGAATGGCAGACGCAGTGGACTCAAAATCCACCGGGGGCAACCCCGTGCGAGTTCGACTCTCGCCTCGGGCATCGGCGATCGTCCACACCAGCTCCGCGCGCCGGGATCCCGCGCCGTGAGCCACAATCAACCTTGACCGGGGCTCACCGACCGTCCAAGGCGCTGCCAGCTTGCGCGGACCTACCGTGCGCCGCATGTTCCCCCGGTCGCGGCAACCTCCCATTCTACATCCGCCGCTTCGGCATCTCTCGATCTCCTGGTCGCAGATCTAGCTTGTGGAGCCGTGGGCCACCATCGGAGGAAACGATGAGCAACCTGGCGAAAGCGCTGACCGGCCTGGCAATCCTGTCGTTCCTGCTGGCGATCGTGACCAACTTTTCAGGTGGGCTGCTCAATACTTCGGCGGAGGGATACTCCCGGGCCTGCAGTAATCTGGCCCTGCTTGCGATCGCGGTCGTAGTTGTGTTCGGCGACCGCGGCGCTGGCGGGGGCAGGTCGGGTACTCTCTAGCCGACCTCTGCGGGATCGCCTCCCATGGCGCGACGGCTGACGCTTGACGGCCGGAGCCCGCGGGTGCGCGCCTTAGGGCAGGAGTCCCGCCCAGCGAGCCCACAACTGGGTGAGCCGCATACCCTCCTCCAGTCCGAAGACCGGTTGGTACCCCAGAAGCTCACGAGCCTTGTCGATCCGCACCCGGCACCGCTTCGCCAGGTAGTGCACCACCCAGGGGCGCAAGGGAACCGGCGCCAGTTCGCCCGGAGCGGAAGCATCTCGAGCGAGCCTCCGCCCCCGGAGCGCGGCACGTGCTCTGGTGACGAGGCTGGGCAGCACCCGCTCCGACACCTGGCGAATCGCGTGTCCCTCCCGCGTGCTCAGGAGTCGATGCCGAACCGTCGGGTCCTGCGTGACGGCCCTGAGCAGCTCGGGCAGGAGCCAGCGTCGGCGCCGGGAGCGCTGCCAGAGATCCAGGGCACCTTGTTCGGACATTGAGACCGTCCGTTGGGTACCGAGCATCTGTTCGAAGCCGGCGACGAATTGACCCCAGGTTGGGTGCTCGAATCCGGAGACGAGAATCCGTTCCCCGACGGCGCGTTCGTGGGTCGCGGCCAAGGTCATCGCGGTGACCAGGTCATCGACATAGACCGCGTTGCAGATCCCGGTTCCCCCATCGACCAGCAGTGCCGGCCCGGACCGCAGCTCCTGCAGGATGTCCGCGCCGTAGACTCCGGCGAACGGCCCGTAGACGACGGTGGGCTGGAGGACCGTCACCGGCACTCCATAGCGAACGCCGAGACCGAGTGCCAGGCGCTCGCCTTCGAGCTTGTCGTCGGAATAGGGGTCACCGGGGCGTGTCGGAGGGGCCCGTTCGTCGAGCTCACCGTCATGAGGCAGATCGTAGACCACCATCGAACTGAGATGGACCACCCGGGCTCCATTCGCCTGGGCGGCCGCTACCAGGCGCCCCACACCATCCACATCGACCGCACGGCGCTGCGCCCGGTCGGAACCGCGGCCCTGGGCGCAGCTGAAGACGAACGAGCAGCCCGCAACAGCTTCGGCGGACCGTGGATCGGCAAGATCGCCGACTACGACCTCGATGGGGAACCGGGCCAGGCGTGCTGCGCCCATTACCCGCCGTACCAGCACCCGCACATGGGCGCCATGTTCGACGACGAGTCGTTCGACCAGCCGCCCGCCGATGAATCCGGAGGCGCCCGTCACGAGGATGGGTGCACCCGCCAGTTGCGGTGCGCCTATGGGCGCATCCTCCCCGCCGAGCGGTGCGCGGTCGGAAAGTCCCAGGGGTAGCGGATGGGCTCCCTGAGCCGGTAGCAGGCTTCCACCAGGGCAACGGCACGCCGGCCCTGCCAGCCGGGCACCAGCGGCTCACGCCCCTGGCGGATTGCCGTCAGTACGTCGGCCAACTGACGGGCGAAGACCGTTCGCATGGGCGCGTGCTCGAACTCGGCGTCGGCCACCATTCCGCTCAGCACCGATACCCCAGGGGCATGAAGGCGAATCACCGCGGGGTCGAAGACCCCCAGCTCGACGGTGCCGCGCTCGCACTCGACCACCGCGGTATCGCGCATCGTCCGGGTGCGGCTCAGCGCGAGGGTCACCGGCGCCCCGGTGGCCAGCTCCAGCTCACATTCGCACTCCGACTCCACACCTCCGGCGGCATCGTCCCGATAGGCGCGCACCCGCAGATCCCCCAGCCACCAGGTGAGGAGGTCGAGCAGGTGCACACCGAAGTCCAGCAGGACTCCCCCTCCGGATTCCGGGGAAAGCGCAGCGGGAGAGGTGGCCGGCCAGTTGGTGCCGGCGCTCTGGCGTACGTCGACTCCGCGGACGATCCCGAGGATGCCGGCGTGGAGGAGCTCGCGGGCATAGCGGGCGACCGGGAAGTGCCGGAAATCGTGCCCCACGGCGAGAATCGCGCCGGTCGCCGAGGCCGCTTCGAGCATGCGGTCGCATTCGAGCACCGACCGCGCCATCGGCTTCTCCACCAGGACATGGACTCCCGCGCGCAGCAGATCGGAGGCTATGGGCGCGTGGAGGGCATTCGGTACGGCGAGCAGTGCCAGGGCGACGGTCGGGGGAAGCTCGGTGTGGCTGGCGACGACGATCGGGTTGCCCGCCCGTGCGGCGAGGGCGCGAGCCCGCTCGATGGCGGGATCCGCCAAGGCGGTCACCTCGATCTCTCGACACGCGAGGAGGGCGGGCAAGTGGTAGTGCTCGACCACCGCTCCGCAGCCGATGACGGCCAGGCTGAGAGGGGCGGGCGCTGGTGGCGGCATGGCGGGCACGTTAGCACCGGCCGGCGCAGTGGAGCAAGATCGGTGAGACCGGGCGTGCTTGCGTACGGCACCGCGAGGGAGTGAAGTTTTCGCCGTGGACCATCCCCGACACAATTCTGGGCAGCCAGGCTTCGTCCGCCTCCGGCGTCTCGTTCTCCCCGCGATGGCGGGGCTGTTGGCCGCTTACATCGCGGTTCACTCGCCCTTGCTCCGCGTAGTTGGCGAAGTGGTCGGCAGGGACATCCATCGGTGCTATTTCGCCTGCTCCGGCTGGGCTCCCAACGGGCGACCGCTGGACGCCGCCGCGGCGCTGTTTGCGTTGCTCGTCTCCCTCGCCGCCGCCTGGCTCGTGGCCGCCAGACTACCTCAGCGAGGGGCGGAGCGATTGTTGTCGTTCGGGCTGGTAGCTCTGAGCTTTGTCGTCCTGCCGGCATCCACGATCGGAATCCTGGGATGGGCGCTGGATGCACAGCCGCTCCGACCACCCCTGGGCCCGCTGCTGACCGCTGCACCCGCAGCGCTGGTCCTGGTGGTCGGAGTGGCACGGAAATGGTGGCGGCCCCTGGAGCTGCCGGCATGGCGACAACCCGGTGCGCTGATCATGCTCCTTGCCGCGACGGCGTTCACCTTGCTCGGTACCATGGTGGTCCTCGGCCTGGTGCATCCGCCGACCGGCTACGACGCGCTCGCATATCATGCCCCGCTCGCCGTGTACTTCTGGCGGGATGGCAACCTCGGGATGTTTCTCGATCAACAGGTGTGGGCCTGGGCGCTGGCCTATCCAAGTGCGATGGAGCTGTGGGCCGGACTGCTGCTCCTCGCCGGGGGAGAAGGCGCGGCGAACCTGGCCCAGCTTCCGTTCGCGATTCTGGGTGCCTTAGCGGCGTACCTCTTCGGCCGCCGCACCGGTCTGGGACGGGGTGCGGCAACGATCGGTGGCTTGGGATTCCTCTGCGCGCCGTTGGTCGTGGTGCAGGCCGGGACGCAGCTCAATGATCTGTCGGGCGGCGCCCTGCTGATGGCCGGAGCGGCCCTGGTGGCGGCCCCGCCCGAATCGTGGAAGACCAGTCGGCTGGTTCTGGCGGGCGTCGCGCTCGGGCTCGCGATCGCCACCAAGCTATCGATGCTGCCGCCCGTTGCCGCGGTGGCGACCTACGTCCTCGTCGTGGGAATGCGCGCCGGCCGACGCGAAGGGCTGCTTCCGGCCGCCGTATCCGTCGGGGTCATGGTAGCCCCCTGGTGGGCGCGGAATCTCGCCCTGTACGGCAACCCGATCTTTCCCTTGCCGCTTCCGTTCGTCGGCGGGGGGCTGTCCGCCGGCGACCTCGGGACTATGGACACGTTGTTTCTTCCCGGTGCCTGGGCCTGGCCGTTGTACCCGCTATTGGAGCCCCATGGGGAGGAATCGGGGTTCGGCGCGCTCCTGGCGGTGGGCGTGCTGCCGGGTATCGTGGCGGCGGCACTCCGGGGACGACGCACCCCCCTGGCGCTGTATGGTCTCATCTTCGGCGTGAGCCTGGCTTGCTGGTGGTTTCTCGTCCCCCATGTCCCGCGCTACATCGTACACCTTTTCGGTCTCGGGTTCGCGTTCCTCGGCTGGAGCCTCGTCGCCGTACCCAGGAGGCACCGCCGCATGGCGGCCTGGCTGCTTGGCACGGCCGCGGTATTCTCCGCCGCGGTCACCGCCGACCAGGCGCTCAAGCCGCGGAGCGAGCAACCGACGGGACGGTTCGAGTTCTACGACCGGGTCTGGGGAGTGGATTCCGTGGCCGCGGCCCTGCCTGAAGACCAGGTCCTGCTTTCCCACACTGGACACGCCCCGCTCAGCTATGCCGCAGACTACCCGCTCCTCGGTCCGGGCTTGAGCCGGACCCTGATCTCGATCGATGGGAACCTCCCGACCGACTCGATTATCCATCTCATGCGCCCGCGTGGTATACGGCACGTATACGTGCCGGCCGCTCCGGGATCGCAGCATCTCATAGCGGAGATGTATCCGGACCATCAGTTCGAACTGATGCATTCCTCCGTCGTGAGCGAGGGGGACCGGCGAGGGGTTCGCCGGTACCTCTTCCGGCTTCGCGAGCCGGAAGAGCCGCACGCGCGCGCCCGCCCGTCGCCATGATCCCACGGGTGAGTGTCATCCTCGCGTGCCGGAGCGGGGGGCAGCTGGTGGAGCGGTGCCTCGCCGCGTTGGCCGCTCAGGAACCCGGCACCGTGCCCTTCGAGGTCGTGATGGTGGGCCCGGGGGTGAGGTCGCAGGACGGGCAGGGCCGGCCACGCGGTCTGGAACCGCGACTCGTGGAGTGCGAGGCGGGGACGGTTGGAGCCGTGTGGAACACAGGGGCGGATGCCGCAACCGGGGAGGTGCTCCTGTTTCTGCGGGCCGACGTCATTCCCTCCCCACGGCTCGTCGCCCTCCACGAGCAGGGTCACACCGCGGACGGGGCGGCTCTGGTCGTGGGCCCGGCGGAACCAGCCGATTGGCGGGAGACCGGGCCGGCGACGGCCGGAACGGACCAGGTATCGGGGCCACCGTCGGTCGCTGAGTGCGAGGGACAGACGGTCTCTCTCCCGCGGGACGCTTTCCACCACAGCAGGGGGTTCGACGCCGACCTTGGGTGGGGCGCCGAAATCGAGCTGGCCCACCGACTGATGACCCAGGGGCTCCCGCTGCGCCGAACGGCCCGCGCGGTAGCGCAGCGCCCTCCGGTCCGCCACGCCGAGATCGTCAGGGCACGGTTCGCGGCTGGTCGCGGGAGCGTCGAGCTGTATCGTCATACTCCCGCTCTGCTGCCCTTCCTCCAGCTCGGCGCCTTTCACTCCGCTCGTCCCTCCGCGGTCCGCCTCCGAAGGGTGCTGCTCGCGCTCGGCGTACCCCGGCTGCCGGATGTGGCGATCGCGCTTTTGCCCGGGCGGAAGTGGCGAGACCAGTGGCGGCGATTCGCCCGTGATTACCACTTCTGGCGGGGCGCCATGCAGGCGATCCCCGACCGGGCCACGCGCCGCGCCCTGGTACGGGCTCCGGTCATCCTCATGTACCATGCCGTGGGGCGCCCCACCGAGGCGCCAGGTTGGTACGTCGTGCCGGCGCGCCGGTTCGCCCGGCAGATGGCCTGGCTGGCGCTGCGGCGGTACCGGGTCATGTCGCTCGGGGATCTGCTGCAATACCGCGATCGCTTCGAGATCCCGCCGGCTCGGTCGGTCGTCATCACGTTCGACGACGGATACACCGACAACCACGAGGTGGCATATCCGATCCTGAGCGCGCGGGGCTTTCGGGCGACATTTTTCCTGGTGAGCGGCTGCATCGGTGGGCGAAACGACTGGGATTGCCGCGGAGAGCTCGCCGGGCGCCCGATCATGTCGTGGGAGGCCGCTCGTGAACTCGCCGGCGGCGGGATGGAGATCGGGGCCCACACCCGGTGGCATTCAGTCTTGCCGGAGCTGTCCCCCACGGAGCGTCGAGATGAGGTATCTGGCTCCCGGCACGATTTGGAGAGTGGCCTCGGCCAACCGGTGCGCACCTTCGCCTATCCCTTCGGTCGGCTGGATGAGGCCACCATGGCCGCCGTGGCGGAGGCGGGGTTCGCCGGCGCCTGCTGCAGCCGGTCGGGGGTCAACGACCCCTGCATTCCTCGGCTGCGGCTTCACCGTGTCGAGATTCGTGCCACCGACTCGCTGTTGCACTTCGCGCTGGCGGTGCGTCGCGGCCGCGCCGTGCGAAGGCGACGCCCGGCATGACTCCCCCGACGGTTCCGGTGACCGCGGCGGTAGCCGCCTGCGACCGGCCGGCCGCACTGCTTCGGTGTCTGGACGCGATCTTCGGAGGGGAAGCCCTGCCGGCGGAAGTCATCATCGTGGACCAGAGCAGGGACGACGCGGTGGCGGACGCCGTGGCCGGGGCGGCGGGCCCGGCCCCGATTCGGTATCTCCAACAGGAGCGACAGGGGCTGTCCGCGTCTCGCAACGGCGCGCTCGCCATGGCCAGCCAGCCGATCGTTGCGTTCACCGATGACGACTGTGTCCCGAGCCCCGGCTGGGTTCGCACGATCCACGGCGTGCTCGCCGGAGACGGTGGCCTCGCGGCGGTCACGGGTCGAGTCCTGCCGCTGGGCGAGGACCGACCCGATACCCACGTGGTGTCTCCACGCGAGTCCACCGAGGCCCGAGTCTACCGCGGGCGGGTCGTGCCCTGGGAGGTGGGAACCGGCGGCAATCTCGCCGCGCGCCGCTCGTGGCTGGATCGGATCGGCCGCTTCGACGAGCGGCTCGGCGCCGGGTCCCCGGGCCAGGCGGCGGAGGACTCCGAGCTGCTGTACCGGTTGCTGCTGGCCGGCGCCGTGATCCGGTACGAGCCGGAGTCCCTGGTCTATCACGAGCGGCAGACCGCTGCCCAGCGGCTGGCGAGTCGGTCAGGCTATGGGCACGGGATCGGGGCCGTGTGCGCGCTCTACCTGCGTAAGGGAGATGCGTATGCCGCGGTCATGCTGGGATCCTATCTGAGGGCGCACTGGTCCGGTTTGATTCGCTCCCTCGCCCACCGAGACTGGTTCATGGCGCGGCAGCGGATCCTGGCCCTGCGAGGCTGCGCCCGGGGGTTTGGTTACGGGCTGTCGGTGCGATGACTCGGCATCTTCCCGCAGCCGTGGTCGTGTGCTCGCGCAATCGCCCGGGGCTTCTGCGGGAGACGCTGGAGTCCATCCTTCAGGGAGACAGCCTGCCCGCGGAAATCATCGTAGTGGATCAAAGCGATCGCCCCGACGAAACACTCGCCACCCGAGGCTGGGTCGGGGAATGCGAGGTCCGCTACCTGCGGGACGAGGCGAGGGGAGTGAGCCGCGCCCGTAACCTGGGCCTCGCGGCCTCGCGCTCCGAGATCGTGGCCTTCACCGACGATGACGTATATGTCGATCGCGCCTGGCTGGCTGCGATGGTGGCTGCCCTGATGGACCTGGGAACCCGGGGCATCGTGACCGGCCGGGTCCTGTCGACGGCCGCCGAGGCACCGGGAGGGTGGGCCCCCGCGCTGGTGACCAGTGAGACGCCGGCGATCTACCAGGGCCGCATCCCGCTGGACGTACTCGAGGCCGGGAACATGGCGGGGTTTCGAGCCACCTTGCTCGAAGTCAAGGGGTTCGACCAGGACCTGGGACCCGGGACGGCCTTTCCAGCCGGGGAGGACAACGATATGGGCCTCAGGCTTCTCTCCGCCGGGTGCCGCATCCGCTACGAGCCGGCGGCAGTGATCCATCACCGAGCCTGGCGCGGTCCCGAGGAGTACATCCCGCTACGGTGGCGCTACGGCCTGGGGCAGGGCGCCTACTACGCCAAGCACCTCAGCCTGCGCGATCGCTACGTGCTCGGACGACTCGCCGCACTCTTCGGCCTGCATTTGCGAATGGCGGCGCGGCGCATCTGGCGCGAGCCCCGCGCCGGGCTGGGTCACCTGGCCTATCTCGCCGGCGTGTGCACCGGTGGCGCGCGGTGGAGCTTGCGGGCCCGGCGTGTTTCCGCACCGGTGGATCATGACGGCTAACTTCCGCTGATTGGTCGGCTCCCCCACCCGCCGGGAGGTTGCACCGCCAGATGGGCCAACTCGCGATCAAAGCCGAGGGACTGGGCAAGCGGTATCGCATCGGCCGCCGCCAGGAACGCTATCGGACGCTGCGCGACACGCTATCCAGCGGTGCCAGGGGGCTGCTGCACTCGCTGCGGGCCCGCGTCGCATCCCGAGGCCCGGCGTCCGACCCGGATACGATCATCTGGGCCCTGAAGGACGTCTTTCTGGACATCCCCCGCGGTGAGGTGGTGGGGATCATCGGCAGCAACGGCGCCGGCAAGAGCACCCTTCTCAAGATTCTGTCCCGGGTCACCGACCCTACCACCGGCTCGGTCGAGATACATGGACGGGTGGGGTCGCTGCTCGAAGTCGGGGCAGGGTTCCACCCGGAATTGACGGGGCGGGAAAACATCCAGCTGAATGGCGCGATTCTCGGGATGAAACGCGCGGAGATCCGCCGGAAGTTCGATCAGATCGTGGAGTTCGCCGAGGTGGCCCGGTTCATCGACACGCCGGTCAAGTACTACTCCAGCGGCATGTATCTTCGGTTGGCCTTCGCCGTGGCCGCTCATCTGGAGCCCGACATTCTCCTGGTCGATGAAGTGCTCGCGGTGGGTGACGCCGCGTTTCAGAAAAAGTGCCTCGGCAAGATGGATGAAGTCGCCAGACAGGAGAGGACGGTGCTGCTCGTCAGCCACAATCTCGCCGCCCTGTCGAACCTCTGCCGGACGGCGTGTAGGCTGGATCACGGGAGAATCGTGGATGTGGGGAACGCGCAGGGTGTTATCCGCAAGTACCTTCTCGAGGGCGGGGTCGGGGGCGATCAGGATCTGACCCGGCACCGCGGGCGGAAGGGAGCCGGCCGGGTCTTGATGCAGCAGGTACGCCTGCTGGAGGACAACGCTCCCTCCGCGACGTTCAGGACCGGCGGGCGGTTCGAGTTCGAAGTCGAATGCGCGATCGAGACGGAGGAGCTGGCCGCCGTGTCGCTGGGGTTCGTGATTCACGACAGCAAGGGCAACAGCGTCTGCGCCGGCAGCATGGACCAGTACGACGCCCTGGCTCCGAACCGAACCGGGTATTTGCGGATTCGGGCCGCTATCGCCGACCTCTGTCTGTCTCCCGGCCTGTACACGCTCTCGCTGTATCTTGGCAATGGCTTGGACGACCTGGACGAGATCGAGCATGCCATCGCCTTCGACGTGTTATGGGAGCCCAGGCCCGATGTCGCTCATCCGCCACGGGCGGGATGGGGACCAGTGGTGCTCCCGGTCCAATGGCACTGGGAAGAGGGGACCGGCCCGGGCTAGGAGCCTAGGCGTCCGTGGCCCATACCACGAGCCGCTCCCGGTCGTTACGCAGGCGCTCATGCTCGTCGGGCACCCGCTCCCGGACTTTGCGAATGCCGAGGTGCCCGTAGTGCTGCAGCACCAGAGCATCGCTCAAGGCCCATGGCTCGCAGACATTGGCGGCGTGGTAGTGCATTTCCATGCGCAGCCGGCCGCCGGGGCGCAGCACCCGGCCGATCTCCCGAGCCGCCGCCGCGAAATCATCCACGTGATCGATGGCATTGACGGAGATGACCGCGTCGAAGAACTCGTCCCGGACCGGAATGTTCTCCGCGCTGCCGCAGAGGTACTTCATTCGATCGGGGTACTTGCCGAAAGGATACCCCACCCTGGCGTACTCCTCGATCAATGGGTCCACCCCGTAGACCTCACAGCCGGTGAATCCCAGGGCCAGCGGCAGCGGCCCGCAGCCGACATCCAGGATTCTCTGGCCGTGAAAGTAGTCCCTCGACACGCCCAGGCGCGTCGGATAGCTGGCCTGCATCACACTCAGCCAGGTCAGGATTGCCCGCTCCCGTCGATCGGCGCCCGGCACCATTTGGGCGGTGGTGGGTGCGGGAATTCCGTAGAGCACCGTCCGCCGCCCTTCGTACCAGTCCACCCACCGGTCGATGTCCTGCTGCCACCACTTGATCTCGGAGTATTGCTTGGCCGGCATGCGCCACACGCGCCGCTCGATCGCCTCATAGCACAAGGTGATCGCCCGGGCGAGTCTGCCCGGCGCCCAGGACGGTAGTGACCCGCTCCAGCCCATCCCTGATCTCCTTGCCCTGAGGTTCGTGACCGTCGTGTGGGGGCGGTTACAGGGGCTCGAGCACCCGCCGAGCACTCCGGCGAACGGTCAAGCGGCGCACTCGGTCGGCGAGTCCGCGGGGCGCCGCACGCAGACGGCGCACCAGGCGGTGCAGTCGAGGATGCCGGAGCCACCAGCGTTCCTTTCGCAGGGCGGCCACCACCGGCCCGGCCTCGAAATCCTGTTTTACCAGGTAACCCTGGAGCCAGTGGAGGAAGGCATTGCGTCCGAAATCGTGCTGGTCCCCGCGATCGGCGACGGCGCTGCTCGATTCCGGGTGCTGGCGGTAGCGATAAACGCAATCGCTCGTGGTGACGACCGCCCAGCGCAGGCACACCTTGGCGCAGAATGCCTGATCCTCGTACATGCCGCGGAACTCATCCTCGAACCCGCCAACCTCCCGGAACACCGCCGCACGGACCAGCACTCCCGAGGGCGCGGCGGCGCGACGGCGGAGGAAGCGCAGCAGCAGCTCGGGCGGCTCGAGAAGCGCGGGTGCCGGCACCCCGAGCGGCTGAATGAAGTCGCGACCCACCGCGTCCGCGCCGGCCCAGCTGTACCAGTACTCCACCGGCCCATACGCCATCGCAGCCAGGGGTTCCCGGTCGAGCACCCCGCCGAGCGTCTCGAGCGCGCGGGGGAGGAGCACGTCGTCCGCGTCGAGGAAGGTGATGAGGTCGCCAGACGCGCTGACTGCCCCCAGGTTGCGGGAAGCGCTCATGCCGCGATTCTGGTTGGTCGGATGCGCCAGATGGCGAACGCGCTCCGGAGAGGCGGCCGCCGCTCGCCGGGCGATGAGGGAGCTGCTGTCGCTCGATCCGTCGTCGACCAGGAGCAGCTCCCACGCAGGATGAGTCTGAGCCATCACGCTCTCGATCGCCTCGCCCAGGAAACGCTCGGCGTTCAGGAAGATGATGACGACCGAGATCCGTTCGGAGCTCACCTCGCGGCTCGGGGGCTAGACCACATCGGCGAACGCTCGCTCGACCCGATGGAAGTAAAAGAGACCACCGAAAACTACGACGAGGACAGCCGCGGCGGACACTAGCAGCATCGCTCCCGGGGGATCGGTCGTCCCGAGCAGGGCCCACCGAAAGCCTTCGACGACTCCTACCATCGGATTGATCCCATAGAGCGGCCGCCAGGGTTCCGGCACCAGGCTGCTGGGATAGGCAACCGGGGTGAGAAACAGCCAGACCTGGATCAGGAACGGGATGGTGTAGCGGACATCGCGATAGCGGACGTTGAGCGCCGACAGCCACAGCCCCACTCCCAGCGAGGTGAGCGTCGCCAGCAGCACGAACACGGGCAACGCCAGGACCCGCGGGGTCGGGGTAATGCCGTAGAACAACAGCATGCCGAGCAGCACGACAAAGGCGATCGCGAGATCCACCAAGCCTGCGATCACCGCGCCCGAGGGAATCAGCAGACGGGGAAAGTATACCTTGGTGATCAGCCGCTGATGGTCCACCAGACTATTGCCAGCCTGGGAAAGCGAAGTCGCGAAATAGGACCAGGGTACCAGGGCGCAATAGGCGAACACTGGGTAGGGAACACCATCAGAGGGCAGCCGTGCCAGCAATCCGAAGAACACGCTGAACACGACCATGGTGAAGAACGGCTGGATGATGGCCCACGCCGCCCCGAGTGCGGCCTGCTTGTACCGCACCTTGATGTCACGCCAGATGAGGAAGTACAGCAGCTCCCGATATTCCCATAGCTCTCGAAACCGCAGAGGGGCCCAGCCGGCGGAGGGTCGGATGACGGTCGAGGGCGCGCTGCTCACGGTCCGCTGAGAAGCGGTCACTTCAGGTCCATCCATAGTCCGAGGCAGGGGATGAAGGGTCGGCGCTGCCGAATCCTAACTGTCCCCGAAGGGCAAATGAACCTGGCTCCAGCCCGAGTTGGGCTTGCGGGCGCCGCAGAGCCGAGGCGATCTTCTGCCCCCTGTCCTCAGATCTGAGAGACACGAATGAAGCGCGTCCTGGGGTCTCTGGTTGCAGGGATCGGTGAGCGGCTCTTTCCCAAAGACTGGGCGCGGCTGCACCGGGCGCTTCGCCGAGCACTCCGGCCGGCGCGGCTGGGGTCCCTCGGCAGGGGACGCCCCTTGAGCGACAGCTGGGGCTACGACCGTGGCAGCCCGGTCGATCGTTATTACATCGAGGAGTTCCTGGCCGAGCATCGCGAGCATATCCGGGGTCGGGTACTCGAAGTCAAGGACAGCGCCTACACCAGGCGGTTTGGAACCGGTGTTGAGTCAGCCGACGTGCTGGACCTGGATGCCACAAACCCGCATGCTACTCTGGTAGCCGACCTGAGCGCGGCGCACTCCCTGGCGGCCGATCAGTTCGACTGCGTTATTCTCACCCAGACTCTACAGTACATATTCGATACCGCCGCGGCCCTCGAGCACGCCCACCGCATTCTCCGGCCGGGCGGTGTCCTTCTGGCCACGGTACCGTCGGTGAGCCGCGTCGTGCCCGGGGCCGGGTCGAGGACGGACTACTGGCGCTTTACCGCCGCCTCCTGCACGGTGCTGTTCGAGCGGGCCTTCGGCCGGGAACAGGTTCGCGTTCGCTCATATGGGAACATGACCAGCGCGGTCGCGTTTCTGGCCGGTGCGGCTCAGGAAGACCTCCAGCCCGCTCAGCTCACGACCCGGGACGAGGATTTCCCCGTCGTGATCGTGGTTTGGGCCCAGAAGCGCAATGTCCCGGAGCATCCGGCGCCGCGATCCGGCTCTCCGTCACTGGGGAGTTGAGCCCCGAAGAGGCCGTCCCTCGCTACCGCGTCAGCTCTCCGTCCAGGGCGCGGCGACCGGCTGAGACGCGAGCCGACCCACGATGCGCAGAAAGGGCCGGCTGGTCCCCTGCGGTTCCTGCCGGAGCTCATTCGCGGCGTGATGGATCCAGCACGCGTGGAAGCACAGCGGGACCAGCGCTGCCTCGAGTCCCAGCGCCCGGCGAAGCCGCTCGCCCGCGAGCCGGACCTGCTCCCCGATAGGACCCTCCGTCTGAAAGCACCGCAGGAAGGCTGCCTCGGCATCCCCGCCTTCGGCGGCGGCGACGCCGTCCACCGCCGCATAGAAGAAGTCGGCCAGAGGCACCCCGTCGGGGCCGGCGGCTTCCCAATCCAGGACCGCAGGAAGGGAGCCGGCATCGAGCAGAACGTTGTGTGTGGTGAGATCGTTGTGGGTGGCGACTCGCGGCATGGGCCGGCCCAGCGCGGCATTGCCGGACTCGCGGAGCCGATCCAGGTAATCAGCCCCGGAGACCAGTTGGGATGCGACCCGCGTTCCCGGCTCGAGCAGCTCGCGCTCCAGCCAGTCTCGCTCGAGCACACCTGGCACCACCGTGGCCCGATTCCAGGACTCCAGCCAGTCGGTCAGCTCCGCCATGAATTCCATGGCGCCGATCGTGCCCTCGCGGAGCAGGCTTGCGGCCCGACGACCGGGAAGGATGCGCTGCACCAGAATGGAATGGCCCGCCCGTAGCTCCAGCAGCTTCCAGTCGGGAACACGAGCCCCGGCGCGAGAGGCCGCGGGACCGAGGCACTCGAGCGCAGCGGCCTCCCTCGCCGTCCGTTCGGCCACGGTGCCGCTCAGGGCCACCTTGGCGACCCAGGATGGAACCCTCTCGTCGGGCCGGAAGACGTGGATTACGGCCGTTCCTCCGTCCACCCTCCATCTGGTACTGATCACTGCCGCCGGTTCCCGTTTCTCCCAGGGATTCCAGCGCAGCAGCGGGGTCCCACCGTTCCGGCGCACGATCACGCCGGTCTCCGATGACAGCCGGCCGATGAGGCGTGCCGTTCCCGGGAACACCAACGCGGCCTGGACCAGTCGGCGGCGGAGGCGCCGCCAGCGGGAGCGGGGAAGGCCCATCAAATCGGTGAGGGCATAGAGCAGTGGAGCGCTTTCGACCGGGACGAGATGCTGATCAGGGTTGCGGGCAGGGAAGTGACCGATGGTAGGCCCCGCGACGAGATCGGTCCGGTGCAGGCGCCGCCACAGGCGAGCTCGCCAACGCGGGGGAGCGATCACGTACCCAAGGCCGTCGGGGTCGAGCCGCTCCAGTGTCGCGGCCGCCTGGTCGAGGAAAGCGCGGTTTCGACACTCGTTCCGGGTGGGAGCGACGACCACCAGATCCAGTGCCCCAGTCGAGCCGTCGGGATGCGCGGGACCGAAGGCGGGCGGGCAGTTGCTTCCCAACAGTGTGCGGCGTCGCGCCGCACCCTCGGGATGCAGCAACTCGATCGGCCAGAGCGAGGCCCCCTGGGGAGCCGGATAGCGGCCGGACATCACGGGTCGAGTAAGGTCTGGTAGAGTCGCTCATATCGCTCCACCGCCCGCGACCAGGGAAGATTCTCGCAGGCCCAGGACCGGGCCTCCGAGCCCAGACGCCGGCGCTCCGCATCGTCAGCGAGCAGACTCAGGATGTGGTCGGCGAACTCCTGATCGGTTTCCGCCAGACGGCACTGCCGGCCGTCCCCGACGTCGAGGCCCTCCACCGCGAGGCGGGATGCGACGATCGCCTTCCCCGCCGCCAGGGCTTCGAGCACCTTGACCCGCATGCCCCCTCCCAGTCGCAGGGGGGCAACCACCAGACTCGCCCGATTCAGATAGGGCGTGACATCCGGTACGCCCTCAGCCAACTCCGCTCCCGCGCCGAGGCGCCCGCGAAGGTCAGACGGCGGATTGGTGCCGACCAGGATTAGCCTGACATCCGGTCGCCGGGCCTGGACTCGTGGGAGGATCCCGTCTATTAACCGCCTGGCGGCATCGGCGTTGGGTGGATGGGCAAAGCTCCCAACGAACAACAAGGTGGACGCGTCCCCGCCGGCCGGGTCGAGCGGGACATCGGGCAGTGTCGTGGCCAGGGGGATTCGCACCACCGGCGTGGTGCCGGCGAGCGCGCCGAGCGTGCTGCGATCCCGTTCCGTGAAGGCGACCACGGTGTCCACTTGCCGCATGATTCTCGTCTCGTATCGCCTCCAGGCCAGGCGGTCGAGCAGGCTCACCAGGCGTCGCAGGCCGGACGCCTCCGGGCGCGTGGTGTCGGCGGCACCGTAACCCGGGTCGTGTTGCACCAGTATCCGCGGTGCCGGGCATTCCCGCAGGGCCGGCAGATACTGGCCCATGAGATGGAATTCAAGCTGAACGATGTCGGGACCCCACGCCGCAGCCGTCTCCTCCACACACCTGGCGTAGCCGGCGACGGCCCACCATCCGACCCACACCGGCGTCCCGCGCAGCGTCGAGAGCGAGACCCGTAGCCGACGAAGCAGCCGACCAGGCCCCGGCGGGTGAAGGTGGGGAACCTCGCGCACCAGGTCACAACGGGCCGACAGCGCATGCTCCATGGCGGGCTCGTCCCGGCCGCGGAGATGCACAACGGCCACGTGATGTCGGTGGGAGAGGGCGGCCAGAAGCTGGGCGATGGCTCTGCTGCCACCGTGTCTCGCGTCCAGCCGCGGGGTGAACGGCGCCAGGACGAGGATTCGGCGCCTCACGGCGACTCCGCCGGTGACGCGATCGGTAAGGACCATGCAATTTCGTTCATCACACGCCGACTGGGGAGTGGCTCCTGCGAAAGGCTCACGTTCGGGGGCAGCCCGACCGGGAGGCTGAGGATGGCTGCGGATGCAAACAATCTACTCAGGACCAGCGCCACGGGTGCTTGCGTGGGCCAGAGGTCAGGGGCAGCTTTCGTTGCCAGGACCAAGGACTCGCACGACATTCCAGCTGATGGTGGAGAGTGTTAACTGGCTGTCCCTCCCGCCTCTGCACCAACGGCGCTTCACCCCCGGCTCGAGCAGCTGTTCGCGGCTTGGGACCGGGAGGGCGTCCGATGGTGCTTCCTGCGAATTCCCGCCAATCCCGTCGCGCCCGAGAGTGACCTCGATCTCCTAGTCGATCCCGCCGGCCTCGAGGACGCGGCCCAGCTGGCGAACGAGCACGATTTCGTCAAGCTCCCTGGTTTTCATCGCGGTACTCATCTGATCAGCTATGACCCGCCGAGCGCCACGTGGCTTTGGCTTCACTGCGTGACAAGGCTGGAGTTCGGGCCGCATGAGGCGCTGCGCGGGGACGCCGCTGATGGGGTGCTGGCACGGCGGTGCCGTAGTGCGGTGCCCCTGCTCGCACCGGATGACGAGTTCTGGGTCACCCTGGCGCATTGTCTTCTCGATCGCCAAGTGATCACCCCGCGCCACCGCGGTCGGCTGGCGGCGCTCGCTCCACAAGCAACATGGGATGGCGCCATCGCCCGCGGTCTCGGCGAGTTGCTGCCCGCCGGTCAGGCGCCCGAGAATCTGGTGAGGGCCAGTCGCGAGGGAGACTGGGCTGCCCTCCAGACGGTTGGCGCGAGCCTGGTGCGCGCCGCCAGCCGGCGGGCACGTCCGGGCATTCTCAAGCGCTGCGTGCGGGCCGCGGCGCGTCTGCCCGGCCGGCTCGAAGCGGCGCGGCGGCGCCGGGGCATCGGGGTCGCCCTCCTGGGTCCCGACGGCGCAGGCAAATCCACGTTGGCGGACGGGATCGAGCAGTCATTCGTGTTCCCCGTACGCCAGGTGTATATGGGGCTCACGGGTGGCATGCTCCGACACGTGGACCGGCTGCGAGTTCCGGGAGTGGTGCGGATTGGGCGTTTGATGGTCATCTGGGGTCGCTATCTCCGGGCCAGATACCATATGGCTCGTGGCCGGCTCGTAGTGTTCGACAGGTACACCTACGATGCGGAGGTGCCCACGCCGCACCGGCTCGGCCCGCCGGATCGTTTGGGTCGCTGGATCGACGGCCGCTCCTGTCCGGCCCCGGATCTCGTTCTCCTGCTGGACGCGCCGGGTGAGGTGATGCACCGACGCAAAGGAGAATACGACGCGGTCATGCTGGAGGAGTGGCGCCAGCGCTTCCGGTCCCTGCAGCACCGGCTGCCGAATGTAGAGCTGGTCGACACGACGCGGGACATCGGCTCGGTGCGCGCGGATGTCATAGGGCGGCTGTGGCACCGCTATGCCGCGCGATGGAGACCCGGGTGAGTGCTGTCGGGGCAAGCGCTTGCATCGGTACCGGCCCAGAACAATGTTATCGATGGTGGGAGATCGACCTCGAGGACGCCGGTCCTACAGGCGGCGCGCCTCTTGCTCCGCCACCCCCACGGCATCACCAGAACCAAAGTGCGCAACCGCGATCCGCGCACACCGGCGGCGCAGGGCATGTGGCGGCCCCCCTCGGGAGCTCGTGGGTTGAGTGCCGGTGTTATTCCGTAACTCCTTAACACCTCAAGTCTTCCGTGATGGCATGCCCGCCGGATCCGAGGACCGCCGTTGGCTCTCGTGCGGAGCCGGGGTGGCGCATCTAGGAGGGGTGCCCCGGAGTGGCCCTGACGAGTCGTTGCTCCTAGGCGACTGTCGTCGGCCACGTTGTTGTCCCCGTGCCACAATTGGCTATCTCGGCCCCTAGTGCAAGAGGGAGTGTGAACGTTTGAAGGGATGGCATATGCGCGGCTTAGGCGCCGCGGCGTGGGTGGCTGTCCTGCTGGCCGTGCCCATGCTTGCCCGGGCCCAGGACGGCTCGCCGCATTCGGTCGAGGCCGGGTCGGGGCCGAGCAGCCTGGGCCCCGGAGACTTCATCGCGGTGAAGATCTGGAGAGAGCCGGATCTCTCGGATACGGTGCAGGTGGACCGGGAGGGTGTTGCCGTCTTTCCCAAGCTCGGGGCGATTGAGGTCACCGGCATGCGGCCCGATTCGCTGGAGCGTCGGCTGGTGAGCGACTACGGCCGGTATCTGCAGAATCCCTCGATTCGGATTACGGTCTTGCGTCGCATCACCATCTGGGGCGCGGTGCAGCGACCGGGGCCATATCCGGTCGACTTGACCATGACGGTTACCGATGCGCTGACCCTGGCAGGAGGGCCAAGCTCGGACGGTAAGGCCAACGAGGTCGAGCTGCGGCGCGGCGGCGAGCGGATCCGGCTCGATCTCTCGGGACAGACCGTGCTGGAGGAGACGCCGCTGCGCTCCGGGGATCAGCTCTTCGTGCCCCAGCGGAGCTGGTTTAGCCGGAACACCGGCCTGGTCCTTGGCGCCGCCGGGACGCTCACCAGCATCGTCTTCTTGATTACCCGCTGAGGAGCTCGCATTGAACTATTTCCCGGCCCGGCCAGAGCCGGTCGAGCCCACCCCGGCACAGTCACTGGAGCCGGTCGGCGAAGGGGCCGGGTCGTTCCGCCGACTGCCGCTCGGCATCCTGCTGCGGAATCGCTGGGTCATCCTCGGTTGCATCATCGTCGCGGTCGCGGCCACGGTGGTATACACCCGCCGGAGCGTCCCCATCTACCAGGGCGCGATCACCGTGCGGCTCGAGGAGAAGGAGCCTACGCTCCTCGCGATATCCACGGGGTTCGACCAGAACCAGCTCGCGACCGAAATGGAAGAGTTCCGCAGCCGGACCCTCGCCGACCACGCGGTCACCGAGCTCGGCCTTCGGCTGGAGCTCATCGAGCCAGCGCGCAGCCGGCGCAGTGAGATTCTGCGCGATGTTCGCGTCTCCGACTCTGCCCCGAGCGGCGGATACTATCTAGTGCAGAGCGCCGGTGGGCGCTTTAGCCTGCATGCCGAGAACACGGGGCTGAAACGGGGTGAGTTCAGTCCGGGCGAGCGAATCGAGGCCGCCGGATTCAGCTTCGTGCTCGCGGCAGCGGCCGTGGAATCACCGGTGATCCGCTTCCAGATCGAGACCCCCACTCGCGCGGTCAACAAGGTCATGGCCGAAGTCTCGGTCAGCCAGACCAGCCGGGAAGTGAGCATCATCAAGCTGGTCTATCGGAGCATCGACCGGGACCTGGCCTGGAAGGTCCCCGAGGTCCTTGCCGCGCGGTACATCGCCCACCGGCAGGAGCGGCAGACGCTCGAGACCCGAAGCACCATCGACTTCCTGCGCCAGCAGATCACCGCGATTTCCAGCCAGTTGGTCGCGTCGGAGCGCGAGCTCAAGGCGTTTCGGGAGCGGAACGACGTGATCGCTCCACAGATCGAGGCAAGCAACCAGATGGGGCGGCTGGTCGCTATGCAGACGCAGCGCGGACTGCTCGAGAACGAGCGGGCCGCCCTCGCCGATCTGCTGGCGGACGTCGACGCCAAGGCGGTGGATCACAAGCCGGGAGACCCATCAGCCTACCGTCGGCTGCTCGCCTTTCCCAGCCTGCTGCAGAGCCAGGCGGCCACCGGGCTGTTGCAGTCGCTCAGTGCGGCGGAAGACCAGCGCAACGCGCTGCTCGACGCGCCGGACGCCGCTGGACTCGGATGTCCAGGCGCTCGATGCCCGCATCGACGAACTCGAGCGTGAGTTGCGGTCCACGGCGGCCACCTATCTCCAAGGAATCACCCACCAGGTCCGTTCGCTCGATCGGAGCACCGCGGATTTCCGCGGCGAGCTCAAGAGCATTCCCGAAAAGGAGCTGCAGTACGCACGGCTGGAGCGGGAGCCGAAGGTTCTGGAGGGCGTCTACACCATGCTGCAGACCCGCCTCAAGGAGGCGGAGGTGGCGATCGCCGCCAAGGACGCCAGTGTCCGGGTGGTGGATCCGGCGATTCCCCCCACCGGGCCGGTATGGCCGCGGCCGATGATGAATCTCATCGGAGGATTTGCCGGCGGGCTGCTGCTCGGGTTGGCCCTCGCGTTCGCGAGAGAATACCTGGATCGGGCGGTCCGCACCCGGGCGGACGTCCGCGGGGTGACCGGCCTCCCGGTAATCGGCCTGATCCCGCGGATTCGTGCCAAGGCCGGTCCGGTAGCGCTCATCGCGGAACGGAGCACGCGGCGGGCCCCGATGCCGGTGGCACCCGTGCTGCGGCCTCCCCCGAGACCCCTGGAGCCGATTCGGCGCGCCTACACTTTTCTCCAATCGGGAGAACCGGACGCGCCGTTGGAGCCGCGGGGGGCGGCGGCCCCCTCGCCGGTCGTGGACCGGGTGGCACTGACCATCCCGACGCTGGCCGGCATCATCGCGGAGGCGTACGGGGTGCTGCAGACGAACATCGCCTTCTCCCGGGGCACCCAGCCGGTGAAGACGCTGGTCTTCACCAGCCCGCTGTCGGGCGACGGCAAGACCACCACCGTGGTGAACCTCGCCATCTCCCTGGCGCAGCGAGGGCTTCGGGCGCTGCTGATCGACGCCGATCTTCGTCGAGGTGTGGTGCATTCGGTCTTCAAGGTCGGGCGGGAACCCGGACTGTCCGAGGTGCTGCGCGGACTCACCCGGTTCGACGCGGCGCGCCGTGGGGCGCTGGTCGGCGAGCGAGGGACGCTGGACTATCTCACCACGGGCCGGCTCCATCCGGGCGAATACGGCTTAGTCGCCTCCGAGGCCATGCGCGGGCTGCTGGCGCAGGTCCGCGAGGAGTACGATGTCGTCATCGTCGACACTCCACCGGTCAACATCATCACCGATGCCGCCTTGCTAGGTGCCTATGCCGACGGCGTCGTCCTGGTCGCGCGCTCCGGGGTTACCGAGGCCGCAGCGCTCTCCTACGCGGTGGATCAGTTGCAGCACGTGCGCGCCCCGGTGCTCGGAGTGGTCTTGAACGACATCGACATGCAGCGAGATAGGGCTTATGACAGCGCGTACAAGTACTTCCAGGGCTATGAGTACAGCACCAACGACAGTTGATCGGTCGGGCGACCGGGCCGCAGCGCGCCCGCTCTCCGCATCCCTGCCGAGGGTGTCTCTCAGGCCCTTCGAGCGCCACCGGGCCTCCCGCTTGCTCGCTGTGGCCCGATTGGCCGATACGGCGGTGGCCATTCTGATCCTGTTGACCGGCTTCCTCGCCTCGAACCTGCATCGGTTGCCCGTCGGATTTCAGGAGTTCCTGGAGCTTCGGCTGACGCTCAAGAACCTGTTTCTCGTCCTCGGCTTCGCGGTGGCCTGGCGGCTGCTTTGCACCGTGGTGGGGCTGTACGACCCGCGGGTGTTCGAGGATCCGGCCCTGGAGCGTCGCCGCGTCCTCGCGGCCGTGACCGCCGGATCAATGGTGGCGCTGGTGTTCCCGCTCATCAGTGTCACCCACGCCTTTGACTACCTCGCCGTCGTCTACTTCTGGTTTGGCGCCGTTGCGGGAATGCTGGTCCTGCGCGGCGGGATCCGGGCCCTCTGGGAGGCAGGCGCGCCGAAGGCGCAGGATGTGCTGATCGTCGGCAGTGGACCCCGGGCCTTGGCGGCGTTTCACGAGCTGTCCGCGGCGGGTGACCGGGCCGATCGGGTGCTCGGATTCGTCGATTCCGCCGATGGAGAGACGGCGCCCGAGGTGCGGCAGCGTCTGATCGGCGACCTCGATGGGCTGGAAGAGATCCTGATGCGGCGAGCCGTGGACGAGGTGATCATCGCGCTGCCGGCGCGGTCTCACTATGCCGAGATCCAGCGGGCGATTGAGATCTGCGAGCGCGGCGGGGTGCCGGCCCGGTACCCGTCCGACATCTTTCAGCATCAGCGCCGCTCCGATCCTGGTGCCTCGAGCGATCCCTTCGCCATCCCCGCGGGACGCTCGCGCAACGATCCCCGGAGCCTGGTAAAGCGGTGCGCGGACCTGGTGCTGGCCGCGGCGGCCCTCGTGGCGGTCACCCCGATCCTCGCGGTGGCGGCGCTGGCCATCAAGCTCACCAGTCCGGGGCCGGTGATCTTCACCCAGGAACGCTACGGGCTCAACAAACGTCGCTTCCGGATGTACAAGCTCCGCACCATGGTGGCCGACGCCGAGTCCCGCCAGGCTACCCTGGAGGCCGCGAACGAGGCCAGCGGCCCGGTATTCAAGATCAGGAGTGATCCCCGGATCACCCCGGTCGGGCGGGTGCTGCGGCGACTCTCCATCGATGAGCTGCCGCAGCTGGTCAACGTCTTTCAGGGAGACATGTCCCTGGTGGGCCCCCGTCCCCTCCCGGCCCGTGACGTCAGCCGATTCACCGAGCCCGCGCTGATGCGGCGCTTCAGCGTCCACCCCGGCATTACCGGGCTCTGGCAGGTGAGCGGCCGCAGCGAGCTCGATTTCGATGACTGGGTCAAGCTGGACTTGCAGTACATCGACGAATGGTCCCTCGGCCTCGATCTCCGCATCCTCATGCGCACCGTCCCCACCGTGTTTCGGGGAACGGGAGCGGTCTAGTCCCGCAGGTTCGCGCCATGCGCGATACCCGGTTCAGCGGCCCCCACACTCTGGAGGTGATATGCCCGCAGCCCAACTCAGAGTCCTGGTTACCGGCGCCGGCGGCTTCATCGGCCACCACTTGACGAACTACCTCAAGGACCAGGGGTGCTGGGTTCGCGGGGTAGACCTCAAGTTTCCCGAGTTCGAGGCCACCCACGCGGACCAGTTCGAGATCGCGGACCTGCGCCGGTGGGAGAGCACCCTCCAGGCCACGCGGGACGTCGACGAGGTTTACAATCTGGCCGCCAACATGGGGGGAATCGGGTTCATCGAGCACAACAAGGCCGTGATCATGCACGACAACGTGCTGATCAATACCCACATGATCGAGGCCGCTCGGATAAACGGCGTCCAGCGATACCTCTACACCTCCTCCGCCTGTATCTATCCCGGTTACCGGCAGCAGTCGGTCGACGTCGAGCCGCTGAAAGAGGAGGACGCCTATCCGGCGGATCCCGAGGACGGGTACGGATGGGAGAAGCTGTACTCCGAGCGGCAGTGCCGGCACTATACGGAAGACTACGGCTTGGAAACCCGGGTCGTGCGCTTTCACAACATCTTCGGGCCGCTCGGCACCTACGAGGGCGGGCGGGAGAAGTCGCCGGCGGCCATCTGCCGGAAGATCGCGCTCGCCACCGATGGGGACGAAATCGAGGTCTGGGGCGACGGCGAGCAGACGCGGTCCTACTGCTATATCGATGACTGCGTCGTGGGCATCCACCGGCTCATGCGGTCGGACTATCGGGAGCCGCTCAATCTGGGCCAGGACCGGCTCATCAGTATCAATCAGCTGGTGGAGATCGTCGCCGGGATCGCCGGCAAGCGGATCCGGCGGCGGCACAATCTCGCCGCTCCTCAGGGCGTGCGGGGCCGGAACAGCGACAACACCCGCCTGCGGCACGTGCTCGGCTGGGAACCCGAGGTCTCGCTGGAGGACGGCCTGGACCGGACCTACCGCTGGATCGAGCAGAGGCTGAGTCAGGACGCGCGCGCCCAGGATTTCCAGACGCAGCATGCCTGACCCGCTCGCGCCGGCGGCGGACCGCAGGGTAAATGTCCTCGGCGTCGGCGTGAGCCAAGTCGATCTCGTCGGCGCCAAGGCGATCATCGATGGCTGGATCGCGGGGCGGGAACGGCAGTACGTGTGCGTGACCGGGGTGCACGGCATCATGGAAAGCCAGCGCGACGAGGCCCTGCGGCGGATCCACAACGGGGCGGGGCTGGTTGTACCTGACGGCATGCCCCTGGTGTGGCTCAGCCGCCTGGCAGGCAACCGACAGGTCGGTCGAGTCTATGGCCCAGACCTGCTCTTGGCCTGCTGCGAGTCGGCACGTGAGCCGCGGCGTCACTTCTTCTACGGTGGGGCGGCGGGCGTGCCGGAGCGGCTCGTCGCGCGCCTCCGGCAACGGTTTCCGGGTCTGGACGTCGCCGGAACGATATCGCCACCCTTCCGGGCCCTCACACAGGCAGAATCGCAGGCCATCGTCCAGGATATTAACCGGACCTCGCCGGACATCGTGTGGGTCGGGCTCAGCACGCCCAAACAGGAGCGATGGATGGCGGCCCAACGGGACCGGCTGGAGGCGCCGGTCCTGATCGGCGTCGGGGCCGCCTTCGACTTTCACGCCGGGCTCAAGCGGCAGGCGCCCCCGTGGATGCAACGCAACGGTCTGGAGTGGCTGTTCCGACTGTTGACGGAACCGCGCCGCCTGTGGCGTCGGTACCTGCTGAACAATCCGCTGTTCGTGTGGCGCGTGCTCCTCCAGCGGCTCGGCTGGGTCAAGTATGACCTTGGGTAAGCCGGCACCGGCCGGATGGGCCGTTTTTGACGAGGACTCGTCACTCCAAAGGCCGACATGCGCGTCGCGATCTTCGACTACCGGATTCAGCCGACGAACCCGATCGGCGGATGCCACCTGCGCATGCTTCGCGGTCTCTGCGCGGAACACGAGTTCACCGTCTTCGCCGTCGAGTTCGAGAATCCTTGCCCGGATCGCATCCACTTCGTCCGAGTTCGGGTGCCACGGCGCCCGCTGGCGGTCCTCTTCGTAGCGTTTCACCTGGTCGCTCCCGTATGCTATTGGCTGTACCGGCTGCGCCGCCGGGTGACCTTCGACGTGATCCAGTCGGTGGAGTCCAACTGCTCCATCGGGACCGTCGCCTACGCCCACTTCTGCCATCGCGCCTTCCTGAAATATCACTGGCGGGAGCTGGGGGCTACCGGGCTGCGCGGCCGACTTCGATGGCTGGATCATTGGCTGCACGCCCTGCTCGAGCCGATCGTCTACCGTCGGGTCGGCCGGATCGTGGTTCCATCCGGGGGTCTCGCGCGGGAGCTGAGCGCCGAATTCCCCTGGGTGCGGGAAAAGATCACAGTCATCCCCAACCCCGTGGATTACGCATCGTTGCAGCCCCCGCCCGATTTCGATCGAACCGTCCATCGCGCCACCCTGGGGCTGGCGGAGGGCGACCTCGTGCTGGTGTTCGCCGCCTTGGGACACTTTGAGAGGAAAGGGCTCCCCCACCTGCTGCAGGCCTTGCAACGCCTCTCCGAGCCCAGACTCAAGCTCGTGGTTGTGGGTGGGGAGCGTGGCCTGGTCTCGAGTTACCGTGATCGGGCCGCCGCGCTCGGGTTGGCGGGTCACGTGGTATTCGCGGGAGTCCAGCGCGACCTCCGGCCCTATCTCTGGTCCGCCGACGCGCTCGCATTGCCCTCCTATTACGAGACGTTCTCATTGGTCGCGTTCGAGGCAGCGGGGGCCGGGCTACCGCTGATCGTCGCCCCGGTCCACGGGGTCGACGACATCCTGAAAGACGGGGAGAACGGCTTCGTGGTGGGCCGGTCCGCAGAGCAGGTCGCGCAGGGTATCACCAGGCTCATCGCACGATCGCCGGAAGAGCGGACCGGAATGGGGGAGGAAGCCAGGCGCGCCGTGGCGAGCTACGATCTGCCGCATTTCATCGCCCGCTGGCGCGAGTTCTACGCAAGTCGCCGTGTGGCCTAAACTCGTCGCGGTGCTCATCTTCGGCTACTCGCTGATGGGCCGGACCTTCGCCTACATGGGGATCCCGCCCCTCAGCCTCTACATCGGCGAAATGGCGCTGGGCGGGTTCCTGGTCCTCCGACCCCGGGAGTCGGTGGGCGCCTGGACCGATGGACTGGTCCGCTGGTCCGCGTTATCGGGACTGAGTTGGGCGCTGTTCTTGCTCTTTGCGGCCGGCATCATGCAGATCTGGCACGGCGGCCTCGAAGGGTATCCCATCGTCACCGCCGCGAGGGACTTCGCGTTCAATTACTACCCGCTATATCTGTTCCTGGGCATCTGGGTCGGACGCCGAAATCCCCAGATGTTGCCGCGCCTGGTGCGCACCCTGGCGTGGGTCCACGGCCTCTATGGCCTGGCCTACATTCTCGTGCTCGGGCGGCTGGGGTGGACGTACCCTTGGGGTCTTGCGATCTACGTCTTCGGCCAGCCGGGTGGTTCCGCGCTGTCGGTGCTCGGATTGGTCGCGTTCGAGCGGGACCATAGGCGGGCCCGGATACCTTACATCCTCAACCTGATCACGCTCCTGGCGCTCCAGGTTCGGGCCGAGTGGCTCGGTCTATTCGTTGCGATCATGGTCTGGATGGTCTGCACCGGCCGGATTCGCCCGGTGGTCGTGGCCGGTGTGTCGGTCGTGCTGCTGCTCGTTGTCGCCTATGCGACCGATCTGGAAATCACCGTGGGGACGCGGGGGACTCTGTCCGCCAAGGAAGTGGTGGGACGCGCGCTGGCTCCGCTGGCGACGGAGACCGCGTCGAAGTTCTCGGAATCCGCGGACGCGGCCGCGGGAACCGTGTTATGGCGGCGTCGCTGGTGGGACGCCATCTGGGATTCGGTACACGAAAGCCCGGGTCGCGCGCTCGTAGGACACGGGTACGGCTATCCGCTGGCGAGCCTTGAGGGGCACATCGAACCGTTCGTCCGGACCCCCCACAGTCTCTTCTATTTCACCCTCGGCTATACCGGGTGGAGCGGGGTCGCGGTCGTCGCTGTCTTCCACCTGGTGCTGGTACGCTTGCTCTGGCGAGTTGCGACCTCCATGGGCGAGCCTTTCGGAATAGTCTATTGGAGCCTGGGAATGGTCCTGGCATTGTTCGGAAACTTCTTCGAGACGCCGTACGGCGCCGTGCCGTTCTACCTGCTCGTCGGTCTCGTTCTGGGGCGCTGGCTCGCCTGGGGTCAGGCCCGGGCGATACCACCCGGCCCTCCATCTCGACATGGCACCACCGCGCCGAGCCCCGCCCTGGCGACGGTGGGCACGTCGCCGGGCGGTCCGTGATTCGAAGATGAGAGTGCTTCTGGTGCACAATTTCTACCACCACGCCGGCGGCGAGGATGTCGTGTTTGCCACCGAGCGCGACCTGCTCAAGGAGCACGGGGTCGAAGTGCACGAGTACACCCGACATAATGATGAGATCGGCCAGGCGTCACCCACCCGGGTGGCGGGGGGTACGGTCTGGGCAAGAGGGAGTTACCGCGATCTCGAAGCGTTGCTGCGCCAGCACCGGCCGGACCTCGCCCACTTCCACAACACCTTCCCTTTGGTTTCACCATCGGGATACTACGCCTGTCGTGCGGCCGGGGTCCCGGTGGTCCAGACCCTGCACAATTACCGCCTCCTGTGCCCCTCGGCGACCCTCTTCCGCGAGGGCCGACCCTGTGAAGCCTGTGTGGGCCGCGCTGTCCCGTGGCCCGGTGTGGTCCACGCCTGCTACCGCGGCAATCGGGCCGCGACGGCCGTCGTGGCCGGCATGCTGAGCGCCCACCGGGCGATGGGCACCTGGTCCCGGCTGGTGCATGTGTACGTGGCCCTGAGTGAATTCGCCCGCCGCAAGTTCATCGAGGGGGGGCTGCCACCGGACCGCATCGCGGTGAAGCCCAACGTGCTTCGACACCCTCCGGCCCCCGGGCCACACCAGGGCGGGTATGGGCTTTTCGTCGGGAGGCTGTCGCCCGAGAAGGGCCTCCGGACTCTGCTGGAAGCCTGGCGCCTGGCCGCTCCGGAAGCTTCGCTCAGGATCGTGGGCTCAGGCCCATTGGAGGGGTTAACGGCATCCGCGCCCGAGGGTGTCGAGTGGCTGGGCGCGCAGCCGCGGGACGCCGTTTTCTCCCAGATGCGTGAGGCGACGTTTCTGGCCTTGCCCTCGGAATGGTACGAGGGAGGCTTTCCACTGGTGGCGCTCGAGGCCTACGCTTGCGGCTTGCCCGTCATAGCGAGTCGGCTGGGCTGCATGGAAGAGGTCGTGCGGGATGGAGTCACGGGCTTGCTGTTCCCTCCCGGAGATCCGGTCGCCTTGGCGGAAAAGATCCGCTGGGCGCTCGGGCATCCCGAGAGTATGCGTGAGATGGGCGACCGCGCGCGACGCCTCGTCGAAGCGGAATACTCGGCCGATCAAAACTACCACGCGCTGATGAACCTGTACGACCGGGCCCGATCCTGTGCTCGAGCCGCCGGCTGACCGGCTGGTCTACGCCTGCCTATGCCCGTGTCGCCGCTCCCCGCTCCCGGACCCATGCCAACGGTGCAATGGCTTACCCGCCGGCTGTGGCTGGTGGCCGGTGTGGGGGACGCCGGTCTGGCGTCCCTCGCCACATTCGTGGTCGGGGCGTACGCGGTGCGCGTCCTGGACCCCACCACGCTGGGCGCCTACGCCTTGGCGTTTCGAGCCGTCTTCCTGTGCGCGGTGATTCCTACCCAGCTCCTGTTCGTCCCTTCGGAAGTGCTGGTAGTGGCGGTGCCCGAGAGCGAGCGGCTTCAATACCTGCGCCAAACCCTCAACCTCGGCGTGCCTCCCGCTCTGTTGGCCGCGTTCCTGGCGAGCGCGTGGTCGCTCTTCGCGCCAGCGAGCATCCCCACCGAGGTAGTGCTTGGACTCACGGTCGGGGCCATCGTCGTGGCGTTCGTCTCGCCGGTCCAGGATCACATCCGCCGCCTGCTGCACGCCGGAGGCCGGTCGGGGGCCGCCATGACGGTGTCCGCCAGCCACGTCGCGGCCACATTGGGAGCACTCCTCGTCTGCCATGCCGTCGGCGTCCCCAGCTGGTGGATCCCGTTGGGCGTCCTGGCGATCGGGAATACGGTCTCACTCGCGCTGGGCGTGCTCCTCGCTGCAACGGCGGGGCCCGGGCGCGACCGGACGATGGACCTCGGTCTGGTCCGCATAGTCCAATCGGGAAAGTGGTTGGTCCTCGTGGGACTGCTCGAGCCCGGGGCCGGGTTTGTGACCTCCACCTTGCTTTCCCACCTCGCGGGGCCGGCGGCTCTGGGCTATGCCGAGGCCGCCAGGGTCGTCGCGCAGCCCCTGATCGTGCTGGCCTGGGGCCTCTCCTCGGTGTTGGGCCCGCGCCTGGTGGCGGCGGCGGGGAAGGGGGAGCTCGAGGCCGCGCGTCGGACCTCCGGGCGATTCGGCGCCATCGTGTGGTTGGTGGGCGGACTCTTCGTGGTGCTTTTCGGCTATTCCTGGCGGGGTAATCCGCTCAGCTGGTTCCTCCCGACGGCCTACGCGATCGGGGGGCTCGTATTGCTGACCTGTCTGGCCCACCTGGCTGACGCCTTGGTCTATCCTTACCGCTACGAAATGCTCGGCGCTCGGCGGGAACCCACGCTATTCCGCATCGAGCTCAGGGCGAACGCGCTTCGCACCCTCGCCGTGGTGGCCGCGCGGGAAATCCATGCCTTCGTCCTTCCGTTGGGCCTCCTGTTGAGCGCTTTGACGCGATGGATAGGCCTGCGCCAGGCCTTGCGCAGCGCATACCCGACACCACCCGAGAGGTAATGCGACCGGTGCCGTCAGCCGCTGCGATCGCGTATCGGGGATGCGACACTCCCCTGACCGGCACGCATGCCGGTCAGGGGAGAGCAGGGGCCGGAAATCACCCTGGTGGCGCGGTGTTATTCAGCCGCGTACGAGCCGGCTTGATCGTGCCCGAACCCTCGCCAGTCGGTCCAGGTCCTTGCCCCGTTGGCCCACCCGAATGGCCGCGGATGATTGGCCCGATAGGTGTTTCGGTCGAAACGGATATTGCGGGTGCTCAGATCCGCGCCATTGTCCTGCGCGGCTCCCGATTGCGCCCCGTTCCGGGAGAGGATGGTGTTGTCGTGGACCCAGAGGTTGCGCACGTCGTGCGGGCCGTAGGCCCCGCTGCCCCGGTTCTGCTGCGCCGCCATGATGTCCATGCGGTTGCCCTCGAGCACATTGTTGCAAATCTCGATCTGCTCGTTACCGCTCCCGCCGGAGGCGCTGATCTGGATACCCGCCCCCCAGACCCAGCCGGTGAATCCGAACCCGTTCCGCTTGATCGTGTTGCCGCAGATGCGGGCGGAATAGCTGATCTCGTGATAGATCCCCGGGCCCGCGTTATCCTCGATACGGTTGTTCTCGTAGGTGACATGGATATTGTCGATGTCCGTCCAGAGCCCCGGACCGTGGTTGTGGTGGGCATAGGTCCGGCGCACCACGAGGCTGTCCGTCAGCACGAACTTGGACCCGCCTCCCGAGAAGCCCCAGTCGTTCAATTTCCGGTAATTGCCGTAGGCCAGCTCGGAGTCTTCGATCAGAATCCCGCGGCCCTGTCCCGCGACGTTCTGGACGTCGTTGTGGTGGAGGTTGCAGCGCCGGCAGACCAGATGATCGCCGAGGACGAGCCCGGTGCCGGAATTGCTGTAGGAGATCTCCACGTCTTCCAGCAGCCAACCGTCGGTGCGGTCCGCCGGGTTATGCCCGCCGGCCATGACCACGCCGGCCTGCGCGCCCGGGTTGTATCGGGTCAGGTGGCACCCCTTGATGGTCACCCGGTCGGGGTTCCCGCCGCTGCTCTTGAACGCCACACCTGCGACGTTTTCGCCATCGAGCACGGCGCCGGCTTCGCAGACGAACGTCTGCCCGGTTTTCGCGGTGACGGACAGCCGCTTGTGGGTGCCGGCCTTGAGGCAGAACGTCGCGCCCGACGGGTTGGCGTCGATGGCCGACTGCAGGCTCGCGCCGACGGCCACGGCGATCCCTCCGCTGCAGCCCGCCGACGGCGGAGGCGGGGGGGTCAACGCGGTCACAGTAATCGCCGCCGTGTCCGCCCGCCCGTTCCCAGCGGTGGCCATCGCCCGGAACGTCCCGGCACTCGACCCGGCGGTATAAAGCCCGGCCTGGGTGATCGTGCCGCCGGTCGCGCTATAGGTGACATTCACGGGTCCAGAGGTTCCGTCGCTCAGCTGCCCGACGGCCGTGAACTGCTGCGTGGTCGCCGCGGTGAGCGACACGGTGGCCGGCGTCAACACCACAGCGATCAGTGTCGGTGCGGAAGGAGGAGGAGGCTCCGGAGTGGAATCAGGAGGAGGAGGCTCCGGAGTGGAATCAGTGGGTGCCCCATCGTCGGGCACCGCCGCGATTTCCACCCGGGCAGTATCGCTGAGGTTGGCCTGGGTATGAATGGCCATGATGTGGTAGCTTCCGAGCTTCGGTCCGGCGGTGTATTCGCCGGTCTCGGTAATTGTGCCTCCGGTCGCCTTCCACGTGGCGGATACCTTCCTTTCCGTCCCATCGGCCATAGAGCCCATCGCCACAAATGCGTGCTTCGCGAGCGGCGCCACCGTCGCGGGATCGGGCGACACGGTAAGCTTGATTATTTGAGCTTCACCCTTGGGGATGCGAGGCCGCGGGCGACCGGGAATTCCGCCTTTCGCGAAAGCCATGGCCGAGGACGACGTTTCCGTGAGGCCTTCGCCGGAACACGCCACTAGGACGAGTGGGAGCGCCAGGAGGCGAATGAATGGGCGCAGCGCCCGAGGACAGGTATCCCTGGAGGTAGGAATCATGATGATCGCCCTGAGAGGCTTGCTTGGTGGTAGGCACCCAACCGCTCACAAACGCATCCGCCACCCTTGGGTCCGAAGCAGATATCGGTAATTTCAAGCCGTCTGTAAAGGGAAAAAATTATACATGTACTCATCGATAACTCCGCATCTGCGCATCTAAATGCTTGATGCACAACTGGTTAGTGATTCCATAGCTGAGTGTTTGTAACAATGTGGTGCTTAAGATTGCTACAGGTGTCGATCCTTGTACACGGTTGCCGAGCCTTGTCGCCGAATAGGCGGAGCACGCTGGTTCTCCCGCTGTTCGTCCCCGCGGTGCAGACACGAGGGGGTCAGCGTGCCAGGCCCCGCGACCGGGCGGCGTGGATGAGCTCTCGGTCTACTCCGGGCGCGTCGAGCGCGGCTCCGCCGGACGCTGAAGGCGCCGGTGCACAACATTTCGAAATGTCGAACCATTTGGGTGTTGCGTCTGCGGTGCCGGTCGGCTTCCACGAAGCCCGTGGGGGCTGCGCTGGCACGACGGCACACCGCCTGGAAGGCGGCAACAGAGCGACTCAGAGCGATGGTGGGGCTGGCGGATCCGGACGGGAGGCCGCCGATCGCGATGGACTAAGCGCCGGGTAGCGCTAGCTCGTTCTCGAAGCTGCTCGCGATGGGCACACGATACTTGGCGCGACCTTGGGAGTCAATCCCCTGTACTAGAAAGCAGGGCAATGCGAATGTCGAACCAGGTGTCGTTCCGGTGCCGTAGTGGTCGGCGCGGACTAGCGGGGTATCGGTGCTCGCGGTATCGGCTCGTCACCCGCGGACGGTCGAGCCGGTGACCACCTCGCGCGGGCGCCGGCCGCGGGTGTCGATCTTCGCGTATGCCGGGGAGCCCGGCCGCGGATCGGAACCCGGGGCCGGCTGGGGCATTGCCCGAGCGGCATCGGAATTTGCCGACTGCGTGGTCCTGTCCGGCCCCGAGCACACGCCGGCACTTCAGGCCTGGGCAAGCGAGCATGGGCATCAGGGGTTGACGTTCGTCGAAGTCCCCGAGCCGCCGCTTGCTGCATTGGCCAAGCGTCATCGGGTTACGTGGTTCCTGTTGTATCTCATCTGGCTGCAGCGCGCGTACGACGTCGGGCGCCGACTCCACGTGGACCATCCGTTCGACCTGGTCTGTCATGCAACCTACTCGGTTTACTGGCTCCCGACCCCGGCAGTCGACTTCGGCGTGCCGCTGGTCTGGGGCCCGGTTGGCGGCGCAGTCACCACGCCGAGGAGCCTCTGGCCGCTGCTGGGATGGCGCGGCCTTCCGGGCGAGTTGCTCGACTTCGTCGCGGTGCGGTTGCTTGCCAAGGTGCCGGCGACTCGGCGAACCTGGTGTGCCGCGGCGGCCTGCCTGGTCCAGAACGAGGCCACCTGGCGCCGATTGCCCGAAGAGATCCGCGCCACCAGCTGCATCCTCAATCATTCGGTCTTCGCCGAGGTTCCCCAGCTCGCTTCGCGAGCCCGCTCGCATCACCTGGTCCAGATCTCGGCTCTCGAAGCCCGCAAAGGCGTGGCCCTCGCCATCCACGCCCTGGCACGAACTCCGGACCACGTTCATCTCAGAATTGCTGGAAAGGGACCCGAGCGGAAGCGACTGGAGCGCCTGGCCAAGCGACTACGGGTGGCGGACCGAGTCACATTTCTCGGGGAGCTTCCGCGCGCCGAGGCGCTCGACCTGCTCACCTCGGCGGCGGGCGCGGTGTTCACGGGACTTCGCGAGGAAGGGGGAATGGCCCTGAGTGAGGCGATGCTGTGCGGGGTCCCGGTCATCGTGTTGGCCAACGGCGGCGCTCAGACCCTGGCGGCCGCGACGCTCGATTCCTCCCGCGTCGCGCTGATCGAGCCAGGGAGCGTCGAGGCCACGGCGGAACGGATGGCCGAGGCTATGACCCGATTCAGCGGCCAACCATCGGCGGCCACCGGGCCGATGCTCGATCGCGCAGCCTTCCGGACCGCCCTCGAGGAGGTCTTTCGGGAGGCTCTGGCCAGAGATGCCCGGCAGGAACACCGGCTGGGAGACCCGGCGTGATGAGTAGCGAGACGTCTCCACCCGCGCCGACCCCGGCCGTGAGCGTGATCATACCAGCCTATAACAGTGCCGTCTTCCTCTCCTTGGCGGCGCGCTCCGTACTTGCTCAAAGCCTCAGGGCCCTGGAGCTGCTCATCGTGGACGATGGATCCACCGACCAGACCCCCACCATCACGGCTGCCCTGGCAGATGAAGATCCCAGAGTCCGGGTGTTACGGCAGGAGAATGGGGGCACGGCACGCGCGCGCAACAGGGGATATCAAGCGTCGCGGCAGTCGCCCTACGTCGCCTTCCTGGATGCCGACGACAGCTGGGACGACACCAAGCTTCAGGTCCAGGTGGAATTCCTCGATTCGGCCCCGGAGGTGGTTGGTGTCGGGTCGTACATGCACTATGTCTCCTCCACCGGCCGAGTCCTGGGACGGACCGGCCAGGTCGTTTCACCCCACGACCAGGCCCGAGTCACGCGCGGTGAACTGTTTCCGTTTCCCATCTCGAGCCTGGTGCTGCGGCGGACCGCGCTGGAACGGGCCGGCCCTTTTGATGAGAGCTTCAGGCACCCCGGGGCGGAGGACTTGGAGTTCTATTCCCGGCTGGCTCGCTGCGGCCCGCTTGCCTGTATCCCGATGGTGCTTGGGTCCTACCGGATCCATCCCGGCAGCGCCATGGCGCGCGAGCGACTCCGGATCAACCGGGAAGCGCGGTTCGTCCGCCAGCGTCTCGCCGCTCGGGACGCCGGCGGGGATCTGTCCTGGGAGGCCTTTCTCGCTGTTTACCGTCCCACCTGGCGTGAGCGACGGCAGGATCTGGTGGAGGTCCTGTACCGGACGGCCGGTCTATCCCTGGCCGAGAAGCGCCGGGTTCGAGCGCTCTACTACGGGGCCCTGGCCACCCTGGTCGATCCGTGGTACACCCTGCGGCGGGTTCGTCTCCAGCGGGGCAGCGTCTGAATGAGGGGATCGGTCGCGGTCGCGATCGTGAACTGGAACACTCGCGACCATCTGCGCGCCTGCCTCGCGAGCGCGGTCGTCGAGGCGGAGGAGATCGTCGTGGTGGACAACGGCTCCACCGATGGCAGCGTGGAGCTGGTGAGGCATCTCTATCCGCACGTGGCGATCGAGATCTTGCCCTCCAACCCGGGGTACGGGGCGGGGGCCAACGTGGCGGTGCGACGGGCCCGCATGCCTTACGTCTTCCTGCTCAACAGCGACACGATCCTCCGACCCGGTTGGCTGACGGCTGTGTCAACCTACCTCGACGCATGTCCCCGGGTGGCGATCCTGGGTCCACGACTCGTCAATCCGGACGGATCGCTACAGACTTCCTGCTTTCGGTTTCCCCGACCGCTGATGCCGCTGCTGCGCGCCCAGCCGCTCGCTCCTGTGGTCCGGCGGATTCCCGTCCTGCGAGACCACTATCTCCCTGCCTGGCCGCATGATCGTCCTCGCCGGGTGCCCTGGGTGCTCGGCGCGGCCCTCGCGCTGCGCCGCACGGCGTTCGACGCGGTCGGCGGATTCGACGAAGGGTATCATCTCTACTTCGAGGAGGTGGATCTCTGCTACCGGATGCAGCAGGCCGGCTGGGAGATTCACTTCGCCCCGGTGACGGAGGTGATTCACGCGGGAGGCGCCAGCACCAGCCAGCGTGGTGCCGCGATGCTCAGGGAGGTGGTGCTGAGCTCGAGCCGGTTCTACGAGCGGCATTACGCCGGGGCCAGGCTCGTCGCGGCCCGGCTCCTTCTCCGGACCGGAATGTTGGGACGATGGGTGCGAGACGAGCTCCGCGCAGGACTTGCCGAGTCGGCCGGGCGGCGCCGGGAGCTGAAGACTCAGGCAGGGGTCTGGCGTCGGGCGCTTACGGCGCCGGATTGGAAGCCTGCGCCAGGGTTCCGGGAACCACGCTCTTGAGAAAGGCTTCCGCTACGACCGCATTGCCGGCCGCTGTGAGATGGCCGTCGAGCCGGTAAAACAGCTCTTCCCGTGAGTGCTCGGCGGCGGCGGTGAAGGCGTCCAGGGTCGAGACCCAGCCGAAGCCGGACTCCCTGGCCAGGCTCGAGAAGTGCCGGTCGTAGTAGCTGACGTCGACCCCCGTGTCTTGCCGAGACGACCGGGCATAGAGCACCTGGAACTGCTGAGGAATGGACAGCACGACCAGCGACTTGCCCAGGGAATCGCAGTACTGGACCATCTGGCGGAACAAGGTCTCGGTGATCCTGAGCTGCCTCAGTGCCTCCGGGGGCAGGGGAGTTCGGAGATAGTCACCCCGTTGCGGTGCGGCGAGGTAAAGGCCGATGTACCCGGCGTCGAAGGAGGTCACGACCCGGCGGGCCAGCGTGAGCAGATGAAATGTCCGGTCCTCGCCCTTCTCCTGGAACGCCGAGGCCACTCGCGCATCGAGTTCGCCGGTGCCTTCGCCGGCGTCCTCGTCGCCAGGGGTGTACGGCAGGTTGGTGTAGAGGTCATTGATGAGGAACCCGACGACGATCACATCGGGATCGTAGCGCTGCACCAGCTGCCGCATCAGGATCAGCTCGGAGCGTGTGTCGGCGCCCTGCACCCCGGCCTTGACCAGGTCGACCTGGAACCCGCGGCGGTCCAGCTCCCGCTCGACCAGCACCGGCCAGGTCTGGTCGTAATCGACCGCCTGGCCGAAGGTGAACGAGTCGCCCAGGAGCAGCATCCGCGACGTCGCCACGGGCTTCGGCGTCGGGTGCGGGGTGCGATCCCTGAACCCCTCGGCGTTGATGGCGTACTCGACCGAGTACTCGGGATGGGTAAAGCGCCAGACGGCCCCCGGTAGGTACCGCATCCCGAGCACGGGGTCGCTGGCCTGGAAGTGTTCGCCGCGAATGCTGCGGCCTTCGAGGGTCTGGGGAGCGAAGACCCGGAGCGCCAGCTCGAGGACGAGGACCAGGACAAGCGACGCGGCCAGAGCGATGGCCGCGTCACGTCCCAACGCCTTCAGCCGTTCAGAACGAGCTCGCCAACGCTTCAAGACTGGCCACCTGCCTGGGTCCGTAGGTCTGACGACGTTCCTCGTGCTCCGGGGCCAGGTAATAGGCCATCGCATCCCGTAACGTGGTGCGAAGGTCGCGCCGTGGAATCCAGCCTAGCGCGCGCATCTTCGAGATGTCGGGCGGAAGCCGGTCGGAGTCTTCGTACCCGGTCCCATAGAACTCCTCGCCGCTCACCTCGACGATGGGGGACGAGGCCGGCTTTCCAGTCAGCTCCTCGTACAGCGCCGTCATGATGTCGGCCAGCTCACGGATGGTCACGTTGTTGGCCGGATTGCCGACGTTGAAGATCTGATTGCGGCTCTCCTCGGGATGGTCCAGCAGGCCCTGGAACGCCGCCGTCGCGTCGGCGATGTGGAGGAAGGTGCGGTGCACGGCGCCGCCGTCCACCACGTACAGGGGCCCCCCGCCGATCAGTGCCGACATGAAGTGGGGGAACACCCTGGGCCCCCCCATGGTGCCCGGGGGGACCAGATAGTCGATGCGGCTGCCAATGAAGTTGAAGGGCCGCACGATGGTGTACTCGAGCGTCCCGGCAACCCCGTGAGCGTAGAGTACCCGGTCGAGGAGAAGCTTCGCGGTGGCGTAGATCCACCGCTGCTTGTTCACCGGTCCGAACACGACGTCCGTGGTCTCCTCGAAGTACGCCTCGCCGGTCACCGCCTTACCATAGACCTCAGCCGAGGAGTATTGGATGAGCCGGGAACCGTGGTGGGCGCAGGCCTGGGCAACCCGCAGGTTCTGCATGAAGTTGAGGTCGAACACCTCCAGCGGCGAAGTGACGTAGATGCTGGGGTTGGCGTAGGCGATGAGGTCCACCACCAGATCGGAGTCGCGGATCAGCTCGTCGACCAGCTCCGGGACCTGGCGGATGTCCGCCTGGTGGAACAGGAAGCCGCTCCCCCGATGGCCATTCAGCTTCTCGTCGGTCACGTCCAGGCCCACCACCTCGTGTTCGCCCCGGGTCACCAAGTGTTCGACCAGGTGAGAACCGATGAACCCTCCGGCACCTAAGATCGCGATCTTCACAGACGGCCTCCGATAGATTTGTCCTGCGCCACCTTGTCACGGCAGAGGAAGTAGTTGTCCTGGGTTACTGGGGTCTCAGAACGGAGCGCTCAGCGCCACATGGACTGGGCGTAGCGGTACTCCGGGCGCAGGTGCAAGAATTGGCACGGAGTAGCGAAATCACGCGCCATCGCGTCATGAGCTTCCTGATTTCGGGCCTGGCGCTGGATGAAAGACGGAGTCTGCTAAGAACGGTTCGTCGCCAATGCCCAACAACAAATTGTTGGGTGAGCACAACACATGGGCGCATCAGGCGGGCGGCGCGCCCGCAAACGCTTGTGTTTATGGCGCTTTCGTCCGAATCACTAACCGAGTTGGCAAGGATCGCGCCAGCGGGGATGTCGCTACGGGCGGCAGGATTGGGTCATTCACCGAGCTCTACCACGCCGTTCGACAGCGGTGCGAGGCCCGGGTTCCGGCCGGACGCCGGCGAACCCGGCAATGAACTTGCTCTATGGACCGGGCTCCCCCGCCCATCTTGCGAACGACCGTCGCCACCTCAGACCCGGGCCCCCGATGATCCGTGACGTTTTCGTCATCATGCCAGCCTATAACGCCGGCAGGACTATCGAGGCGGTCTTTGCCCGGATCCCCGCCTCGGCCACGGCCAGGATCGCACGCCATGTGGTCGTGAATGACGGCAGCACCGACGACACCGCTGAGGCGCTCACCCGGCTCCAGCGGGTGGTCCCCGGCTTGGTGACCCTTCGGCACCCCACCAACCGCGGCTACGGCGCGGCAGAAAAGACCCTGCTGGACTATGCGATGGCGGAGGGGGCCGAAGTGGTCATCCTCCTGCACGCCGACGGCCAGTATTCGCCGGAGAAGATCGCGGATATGCTGCAGCCATTCGACCGGGATGAGGCGGACATCGTGCAGGGGTCCCGCATGCTGAGATCGGGGGCACTTCACGGTGGTATGCCGGTGTACAAGTACGCCGCGAACAAGGCGCTCACGGCACTGGCAAACCTGACCTTCGGGATGCGGATGGCCGAGTACTACAGCGGCTACATGGCCTACAGCCGCCGGGCGCTCGAAGCCATCCCCTATCGCCAACTGGGCGATTCGTTCCATTTTGACCTCGAGATGCTGGTAATGGCTCGCGTGAAAAGCTTGCGCATCCGGCAGGTGGCGATCCCCACGATCTACGCCGGCGAGGTCTCGCACCTCCGGCCCATCAAGTACGGTCTGGACGTGCTCACCGTCATGCGGGATTATCGGCGTGGTCACTACCATAACATCTGAATCGACGGACCGGCCTGACCACGGCTCGGCGTGGCCGGAGCGACTGAGGGCGGATACGCCTGGTCACCGCCGCTGGCTCCCCGTCGCAGCGCTGACGGCGGTCGGACTCGCCCTTCGGCTGGTGTGGCTGGACCGCCAGAGTCTCTGGCTCGATGAGGTGCTGACGGTGCTCAATTCCCGCACCTCACTCGGCCAGCTCCTCACCGCTCCCGCGGTGGACCCCAACATCCCGCCGCTCTACTACGCGCTGATGCATTTCGTGACGCGCCTGGGCTCCAACGAGATAGTCCTCCGCCTTCCCTCCGTCTTCCTCGGCGTAGTCAGCATTCCGTTGTTGTACGCCGTGGCCCACCGCTTGGCCGGCCACCGCGCAGCCCTGCTCGGCGCGCTGGCCCTCGCGGTCTCGCCATTCCACGTCTGGTACAGCCAGGAGGCCCGTCCATACGCGCTCTTGCTCGCCCTGGCGTTGGCCACGCTGTGCCTGCTGCAACGGCTGCTGGAGCAGCCCCGAAACTGGCTGCTGGCGACCGGATTCGTCCTCTGCGCCGCGGCGACCTTCTACGTTCACACGGTGGCGCTGCCGTTCCTGGCCTGTCTCGGACTCTACGCGTTGCTCGTCGCGCCCAGGGGAGAATGGCGCTACTGGGCGGGTTTGGGATGCATGATCGCGATCCTCCTGGTCCCGGCGGTATATCGCTTCGCGGTGATCCCGCCCGACGTGTCTGCGAACGAGCACTATCAGTTTGACCCGGCTCACGTGGCTTACGCGCTCTGGGCGTTCGGGACCGGCTATTCGCTGGGGCCGAACCTCCTCGAATTGCGGACCGAGGGCATGGGGTCGGTCATGCGCGACGTCCACCTCCTGGGACCCGTATCGGGGCTGCTGGCGGTGATCCTGCTCGCGGGGGCGATTCACCTCTGGCGCAGCGACCGCCGGCTGTTCTGGGTCGTCGCCGCCCTGCTGTGGCTGCCGATCGCGTTCGCCGTCATCGGCGGGGTGGTCACCGCGCATCCCTTCAACGTCCGCTACGCGATTCTCGGCTTTCCCGCCTACGTCGTCCTGCTCGGCATCGGCCTGCGGGCCATACCCGTCGGGTGGGCCAGGGGCGCGGCGCTCCTGGCGCTCCTCGCGGCCGCGGGCGCCTCGCTGGTGAACTATTACGGCGATCCCCGGTATCAACGGGAGGATACCCGCGCCGCCGTTCAATTCCTCAACGCGCATGCCCGCGGCGGAGCGCTCATCCTAGCGACCGCGCCGTATATGACGGTGGCCATTCAACACTATGCGCTGCGGGAAGATCTTGCCCTCGTGGGCTACCCCACGAAGGGGCGGAAAATCCTCACCGGGGCCGATACCGGGTCGGTGGACTCCATCAACCCGGATCTCGGCGCCAACTTCGTCGCCCCGGACCGGGTGCCGGGCGACCTCGACGCCATCATCGGCCGCCGGTCGGACCTCTGGGTGTTTCTCAGCCGAACCTTTCACAGCGACCCCGACGGAGACATCCTCCGCGCCCTCGACGCCAGAATGCAGCGGGATGTCGACTTCCACGCGGCGGGAGTCCGAGTGGTGCACTACACCAGCCTCTCCGAGCGCGGGGGCTGAAAGGCAGCCATGTGCGGCATCTTCGGTTTCCACGGCTTCGAGGATCCTCGATTGCTCGAGCGCATGGATCGCATCCTGGTGCACCGGGGTCCCGACGGCAGCGGCTGTTACACCCACGAGGATTTCTCGATGGGGATGCGCCGCCTCAGCATCATCGATCTCGCGGGGGGGGACCAGCCGCTCTACAATGAAGACCGCTCGGTAGCCGTCTGCTTCAACGGCGAGATCTACAACTTCGTTGAACTGATGGACGAGCTGAAGAGGCTGGGTCATCGGTTCGCCACCCGCTGTGACACCGAAGTCCTGGTGCATGGCTACGAAGAGTGGGGACTCGATTTCCTCCAGCGGCTGAACGGGATGTTCGCCTTCGCTCTCCACGATGCCCGCCGGCGCGAATTGATCCTGGCCCGGGATCGGACGGGCCAGAAGCCACTCTACTATCATCACCAGAACGGCCGCTTCGTCTTCGCCTCCGAGGTAAAGGCGATCCTGGAGGCGGAGCACGTTCCCCGGCGCTGCAACGAGCCCGTCATCGACAGCTATCTCGGGCTTCGCTACGTCCCCCAGCCCGAAACGCTCTTCGAGGGGATCAGCGTGCTGCCGGCGGCCCACTTCCTCCGCTTGCGCGACCATGAGGTGTCGATCAAGCGGTACTGGGACGTGTCGTTGACCCAGGGCCCCTACCGTTCCGAGGGCGAGTATCTCGAGGAGCTCGAGACCGTCTTTCAGGATGCGGTCCGGCTCACATTGCGGAGCGACGTTCCGGTCGCCGCCTATCTCAGCGGGGGAATCGATTCGAGCCTGGTCGTCGCGGCCGCGCAGCGTGAGGTGGGCCGGCTGGAGACCTTCTCCATCGGATTCGATTCTCCGGTGGATGAGACCCCACAGGCCCGGGCGCTGGCGCAGCGCCTGGGTTGCAACCACCACGAGGTGCAGTGCCTGCCGGCCGACTTCGACCAGCTGCCCCGGGCGGTCTGGCATCTGGAGCGGCCCATCGGCGACGCCCTCATCCTGGCCTACTTCAAGCTCGCCCAGGCGACCAGCCGACACGCTAAAGTCGTGCTGAGCGGCGAGGGCGCCGATGAGCTGTTCGCGGGCTACTCCTTTCACAAGATCATTCTGTGGACCGAGCGCTGGCATCGGCTGATGCCGGCGTTCCTGACCCGGCACGTCGCCGCTCCGCTGCTGGACGCCCTCCCGGTCGACCTGCTCGACCGGCTCTTCATCTATCCCGCGCACCTCGGGCGCAAGGGCAAGGCGAAGACCGTCGCATATCTGCGGGACTACGACCGCCGGCCACTGAACGGGCACTATGTCGCCCTCCGGGCGCTGTTCGATCGGGCGGAGCGTGAATCGCTCTACGCCGACGGGATGAAGGCGCGGGCCACCGACGCCTGGATCGCCAGCCCGCCGGCGGAACCTGGGGCGTTCCTCGACCGCCTGCTCAAGCTCCAGTTCGATGATTGGCTGCAGGACAACCTCCTCTTGCGCCAGGATAAGAACACGATGGCGCATTCCCTCGAGCTCCGGGCCCCGTTTCTGGACCACCGGCTGATCGAGCTCGCGTTCCGCATGCCGCCTTCGCTCAAGGTCCGCGGCCTGACGGATAAGTACATCGAGCGCCGACTGGCCAGGAGCCTTCTTCCGGCAGAGAACGTGGGTCGGAGCAAGGTCCCCTTCTACTTCCCGCTGGAGTACATCCGGGGGCGGAAGGAGGTCCGGGACTTGGTGGCGCTCACCCTCGACCCGGAACGGGTGCGTCGCCGGGGCTACTTCGATCCCGCCGCCGTCCAGCGTCTGGTGCAGGAGATGGAATCCGGCGAGTTCCTGATCGCCAAACAGGTCTTCGCTCTGGTGATTCTCGAACTGTGGCACATGATCTTCATCGACCGCGAGAATCTCCTGTAGCTCACTGCGGTCCAACCGATGGTCGGAATGGGAGCCGGCAATGATTCTGGTGACTGGTGGTGCGGGTGTGATGGGCAGGCGTCTGGTGCGTGGCCTGCTGGAGCGAGGGGAGCAGGTGCGAGTCCTCGATCGTCCGGGGACCAGCCTCGAGGGGCTTCCGGTGGACCTCCGCCACGGCGACGTCGCCGATCCGGCGACGCTGGAGGGAATCTTTGACGGGGTCCGCACGGTGTACCACCTGGCGGCCGTGTTGATCGCCCATGACCCGGCCATCTTCGAGCGGGTGAACGTGGGCGGCACCCGCAATCTGCTGGCGGGTGCGAGCGCGGCGGGCGTCGAACACTTCATCTTCGTGTCGTCCGCCTCGGTGGTGTACCCCAACACCACGGCCTACAGCCGCTCCAAGCGCGAGTGTGAGCGGATGGTGCGGGAGCAGACCGCCATGAAGTACACCATCATTCGGCCCACCCTCGCCTACAACGAGCACGGGGGCGAGGAATTCCGGATGTTTCTCGATTACCTGAAGCGGTATCCCGTGGTGCCGTTCATCGGTCGCGGGCGCGCCCTGAAGAGCCCGGTTCACGTGGACGATCTGATGCAGGGGTTCCTCTCGGTCGCGAACAACCCGGCGGCGTTCGGGAAGACCTATGCCTTCAGCGGCGGCGAGGAAATCTCGATCTGGGACCTTGGGCATCTCATGCTACGCCACCACGGGATGTCGAAGCCGTTCATTCCCCTGCCGGTCTGGTTCTGCACCTGGCTGGCGGGACGGCTCGAACGGGGCATGGCGCGGCCACCGCTCACCTGGAACGTGATCGCGGGAATCACGCAGGACGCCAACCTGGATAATTCGGAGGCGCGTCGGGATCTGGGCTACGCGCCGATAGGGGTGCACGAAGGGTTCCGACGCTGCTTCCCCGAGCCCGGGTCGGCGCTTCAGGCGACGGAGGCGCTCGCCCGATCCTGACCTCCCGGGGACGGTTGCTGGTCCGGCTGCTAATGGGCACCGCCGCGACGGGTGCCCTGATGGCGTGGGGTGTGTCCCATCCGGGAGTCCGCGAGATGATCCGGGAAAGCCGGGCATTTCGGACGCTCAATCATCCGGCGCTTCGACGCGTCGATTCCTGGCTCTACAACCACCGTTCGTTGTTCCCCGCCCGTGAGGAACTGGGGGATGGCGGCGCGGCCACGGAAGCGTGGCTTCAGGACCCGATGGGGTTGGGCCAGGACCAGGCGGGCAACGTGTTCGTCACCGATCGCGGGTTGGGTGGCCCAGGGCGGGTCGTCTGGAAGGTCGCTCCCGACGGCCGCGCCACCATCATCGCCGGCACCGGCTGGCGCGGCATCGCCGGCAACGGGGTCCCAGCGCTCACGGCCGACCTCGGATCACCTCAGAGCCTCGCGGTGGACGCTGCGGGGCTGGTCTACTTCGCCGACTCCTACAATCACGCCGTTTTTCGTATCGAGCACGACGGGATGCTCACCCGCGTGGCGGGGAACGGCCGGCCCGGCGACGGCGGCGACGGAGGTCCGGCCAGCGAGGCCGAGCTCAATCAACCTTACGACGTGAGCCTAGACCGGCTCGGCCAGCTCTACATCGCCGACTTCGGCAATCATCGAGTCCGGAAAGTCGGCCGGGATGGACGGATTCACACGATCGCCGGCACCGGAGCGCCCGGCTACAGCGGCGATGGCGGTCCGGCCATCCAGGCACGATTGAACGGCCCGTACGGTGTATTCGCCGGCAGCCGGGGCGAGGTGTGGATCGGGGACAGCTTCAATAACGTGGTGAGACGAATCGACAACGACGGAGTCATTCACACGACTGCGGGAACCGGCTCGCGCGGCTACACCGGGGACGGTGGGCCCGCGCGAGAGGCGCAACTCGACGCGCCCCAGGGGATTTACGTCGACGGGGACGTGATCTACGTCGGGGACGAGCACAACCACGCCATTCGCGTGATCACGCCCGATGGAGTCATCCGGAATCTGGTCGGAACCGGTGCGCCGGGATTCGCGCAGGATGGGACCCCGGTGGGCCGCGCCGCCGTGAACGATCCGGAGAATCTGATCGTCCGGCCCGACGGAACCATTCTCTTCACGGAGGCCGGCAACCGCCGGGTCCGGCTGGTCGGCGCCGACAGCCTACTGCGGACTTTCGCTGGCCGGGGTCGCCTCCTCTGACGCCGGGCCGGTCCCGAGGCCGGGGCCGGGGTCAGGAAGCCCTGCGTATCGCCAAGCGAGAATCAAATATCCCAGGAACAGGCCCAGGACGCAGAAACCGTTGGCGGAGGCCAGGACCAGCCAGGTGCCAGGGCCGGGCTGCCACCGGGCCAGCACGGACTCCGTCGTGAGCCAGTTGGTGGCCAAGAGAGCGTAGAAGCAGAGAAACGCCAGCCGGGTCAGCGGCCCGGCCGGGGGAGGGAGCCCTCGGCTCAGGACGAGCGCCAGGGGAGCCGCGAGTATCACGAGATCATAGCCCAGGTGACTCGCGAACAGGGCGATATTGAGGCAGATGATGCCGACCGCCAGGTCTTCCGACCCCCGCCCCGGACGCCCGCCCAGCCGTCTGAGGGCAGCGGCGGCGGCCACCAGGACGCCCAGCGCCAGCCCTAACTGGCCGAGGGGAGACAACGGACGGCCCACCCACCTACTCACCAGCGCGGTGACATCCACCCGATGAGGGCTGGTGGCGGGATTGGCATTGATCGATTCCTGTATTACCCGCATGCCGTCGGTCAAGACCGCCATGAACTCCGCCGCCCCGCCGCTCCGCTCGGCGAGCACCGCGTACAGTGGGAGATTGATCGCCAGCGACAGCAGAACTCCGATGGCGACCGCCCGGGCCCGGCCCCGCGCCAGCAGGAGAAACCCCAGCGGCAGGCCGAAGGTCGGCTTGAGCGCGCTGATGCTCAGCGCGATGCCGCTCCGAACCGGCGTGCGGTCCGCACCAATCAGGGCGAGATAACACGCGACGGTGAGCAGGACCGAGCCCTGACCCAGGAGCAGCGTCCAGTGGCCGGGGCGGGTGAGCAGGACGGCCCCGGCAACCCCGAGAACCCTGGCGGGAGTAGGGTCGAGATGAGCCAGCCTCAGCACCAGATGGCCGAGCCACAGCGTCAGCGCCAGGGTAAACAGGAAGTAGGCGAAACCTGCGGGACCGGGTGGGAGAAGGCCGAAGGGGAGGTGGACCAGAAGATTGATGGGCAGAAAGGGTCCGTACGGATCGGTGACCGGATAGAGCGCCATGAAGCGCTCGAGGTCGTGAGGGTTCTCACCCGACAGGAATGCCCGGACCGGGTAGTAGAAGGAGCTGTAGAAATCCGTCAGTCTCCAGTCGGCGCCCAGCCGGACTCCGCCGACCTGATGCAGGAGGTCGATGCGCAGCAGCGCAATCCCGACGGCACCCAGAAAAAGGATCGCCGCCAGGCCCAGGCTGCGGCCACCGCGTATCATGGAGCGGCCCGGCAGGCCCGGCCGGAGACGGCGCTACCCGCCGGCACGACGGCGTAGACCCGGTACCCCGGAGCCTCCCCCTCCAATGCCGTCCCGGGCGCCGTCCCGGGCGCTTTCGCAGGAAAGGCCCGGACCAGAGCCGCGTAGTCGGCCGTATGGTGAAGCCGGGTGACGAGCAAGGCACGCGCTCGACTGGTGGCGAGTTGGTCGGGCATCGTGACTCCCAGGACCTCCATCCGAAGTCCGGCGCGTCTGGCGTAGTATTCGACTACCCCTGACATGTATTCCGGCGCGACGGCCACCGTCGAGTCTCCCATCCCCCAGTGAGCCAGACAGGAGACCGCGGCGCGAGAGTCCTCCTTCCAATAACGGGGGAGGAGAAACCATTGGGCGTCGGCCCATAGAGACAGGACCAGCAGGGCGGCGAGAGTGCCGCGCCGGGCAACGGGTGAGAGGGCCACCACCGCCACCCCCGCCAGGCCGAGAAAACCGATCAGGGCCAGCAAGGTATAGCGCACGTTGAACGCCTTCGAGGTGATCACCGAGCCGAGGAGCGGCACCGCCAGCGGTACGAACAGCAGGACGAACAGGGAGGACAGGTGGCTCCGCCGAGCCCTCAGGACCAGCGCCGCGATGGCCGCGAGAGCCGTGACTGCAATGGTGGTCTGCACCAGGTGTCGCTCGACCGCCTCCCGCCAGCCGAGGTTCTGGATCTCCCGGACCGATGGACCGAACGAGTAGCCGACGATGTAGGTGAAGAGGCTGTAGGGCGCCTCGAGTCCGGTGAGCGGGCGCGGCGGCGACCCGAGCGAGCCCGGCTCGATCGAGCTCGCCAGCATGAGCAGGAACGGCAGGATCAGCAACCCGATCCCCGCCGAGGACACCAGGAAAGCCGGTGCCAGGCGTTGGCGTCGTTCGTCAAGCAGGAGCAATCCGATCCCGACTGCCGGGACGACGATACCAGCCAGGTGGGAAAGGATGGCCAAAGCACCGAAGACTGCATAGCCCAGCCAGGGCGCGGCGCGTCTGCCGCGCATCGCGACGCGCAAACACAGCAGCGACGCCAATCCCAGCATGAGCGTCAACGCATACGGCCGCGCCTCCTGGGAATACCAGAGGTGCAGGGGATTGACGGCCAGCAGCAGCGCCCCCACCGTAGCGCTCCGGGTCCCGACGAGCTCCCGCAGCAGCAGCCAGGCCAGCGGCACCGTGAGTATGCCGGCCGCGACCGAGAGCGCCCGCAGCGCCGCCTCGGAGCTCCCGAACACCGCGATGATGATGTGAAGCAGCCAGAAGTACACCGGCGGCTCGAAGGCACTGCCGTGTAGTGCGGCCGCCGGAATCACCGCCAGAGGGGAGCGGGCCACCTCCAGGGACGCGAATTCGTCGACCCAGAGGGCGTTCTGGCCCAGGCGGAAGGCGCGGAGGGCGGCGGCGATGGCAACGCCGGCAAGGATCCCGGAAGTCGCGTCGAACGGCCAGCGACCCACCACTCCGGGAGAGCTTCCCTTGGCCTGGCGAACCTCGGCAATTCCCATGTCGCCTCCGGGAGTCCTCATCAGCTCACACCCCGGGTGCACCGGGGACTCGTCGCCTGTCAGGGATGGCGGAACTTAGACCAGCGCTTCAGGGTGGAGGAGGTGTTCGTGCGCCGGTCGGGTGTCCAGGTAGGCGAGGACGTGCCGCATCCTGGCCAGAGTGCGCCAGTAGACGTCCTCCATGAGGATATGGGCGAACTCGCCGTTGCGACCGATGCTGTATAAGCCGAGGATGGGCGAGGAGGCATCCAACGCCAGCCGATCCGCTTCGTAGGCGCTGAGGAATACCGGATGGGCGACCGGGGTCCGAAGCACGGCGCAGCCGAGATACCGATCCCGAAGCGCGGGAAACAGCGCCCCGAGATGACCAAGACAATGCTCACCGAGTGCCTCATCGGGCATGCTCCAGGTGGCGTCGCCCACCTCACACCCGATGTCCACCGTCACGATGGTCTTTCCCTCCGGAGCCAGCCAAGGCATGGAGCGCGCTGCCTCAGTCAGCCGAAAGAAGGGAAACTGGCGGTCCGGGATCCAGGTGACCACATCGGGCAGGACCGAGCGGCCCCGAAACTTCATGTTGACCAGGGCCAAGGGGCGATAACGGAAGCGAGCCAGGTGTTGCAGAGCATCGGTGCCGCGGACCAGCTTGGCGAGAATGTGAACCGGCGCGGTGCTGACGACGGCGTCCACCTCCACATCGGTCCCGTTGATCCGGACACCACATGCACGGTCTCCGTCGGTCAGGATCGCCTCGACGGGGCTGCGCAGGCGGATGCACCCATCGAGGCCCTCGGCCAGCCGCTCACACAGGCGGCCCAAGCTGCCCGTCGGGTACACGTGCCACACATGAGGGCTTTCCGGCTTCTCCCGCGAGTAGCCGTTCGCGACCGCTCGGCCTGAGATCCGGCTCGCCAGCTTGAGGCCGAGCACGTGGGCGGTGCCCCGATCCATCTGCGGTGCGACGACGGAGGCCGCCAGCTCGGCGGCGGGGGCCCCGGACCACGCCTCGACCAGAGGAATCGCGACCTGTTCCGCGAGTGCGGTGCCGTACTGCCGCCGGTACCACTCGGCGGCCGTCGACCCAGGAGACCGGTCCGCCTGCGGGGAAAGCCGAGCCTTGAGGGCGCCCAGCAGAAAGCGGGGTGACCGAATCAGCCCAAAGGGAAAGCTGTACGTGCGGCCCTCGAGCAAGACACTCTCGCCATAGTACCCGACATCCCGGCACTCCCCACTGATGCCCAGGGCGGCGGCCAGCCGATTGGTGATGAAGTGTGCGCCGAAGTCGTAGGTGAACCCCTCACGGTCGGTGAAGCTCCGGGCCAGGCCGGCGACCTGCGGGCCAGATTCGTACACGGTGACCGAGACGCCCCGCCGTCGCAATTCGCGAGCGGCGAGCAGCCCGGCGAGGCCTGCGCCCACCACGGCAACCCGACGTGATCCGTGGCTCATCCTTGGCTGCCCTCCGGCTTCCGCAACACGGCCTCGAGCCATGCCCCTCGCCCCTTCAAACGAGCCACGGCCTCGACCACGGCCGCAAGCACGCCGAGTATCGCCGATCCGCGCCGGGCCGGACCCGCTAACCACGAGAGGCCGGTCCAGTCCCGCAACAGGTTGATGGTGGAGTCGACCCAGACCAGCGGACTTCCCCTGGTCGTGATCCGCTCGACCTGGAAGCCGGCCTCGGCCGCCATGCGGCGAAGGACCCGGGTATCGAACAGCGTGAGGTGGCGCGGAAAGTCGTACCCCGCCCAATGGCGTCCCCGGAACACCTGGGCAACCGCCGAGTCCGTGTTGGCGGCGATCACCACGAGACGGCCCCCTACCCGGAGGAGGCGGAGGGCCGAGATCATTTCACTGACGGGGTCCTCGGAGTGCTCCAACGCGTGGAGGAGCAGGACTGCGTCGTACGTGCCAGCCCGCTCCCTGACCGAGTCGGCGCGCCCCAGGTCGACGGCCCACCCCCGGAGTCGGGAGGAACGCGCGAGGGTCTCATGTGGAGTGATCCCCTCCAGGAGCCACGTGGGCCGACCGGCCCGGCGGAGCTCGTCTAGATGCAACCGAGCCGAATATGCCAGCTCGAGCACGCGAGCGTCAGTCGGCAGGTCACGGCAGCACCGTGCCGCCAGTCGAGCGACGGCGCGCGCGGACCTGACAGCCGTCCGAGGGGACGAGTCCGGCGCAGCGAAACTGCTTGGCGGGTACAGCCGGGGCCGCGCGGCGACGGCAGGGCGGGGATCGAGACGGATCAGCCCGCAATCACGGCAGGATACCGCCAGAAAGCTCTCCTTGGTGGCCCCCTGCGCCAAGTCACTCCCAACCGCCACCGGCTCGCCCTCGTATCCGCTGCAGAGTGGGCAAGGGGCAAGCGTCAGGAGCAGGTCGTCGGCCGGGACGGGGTCCAGGGCATCCGCGGTGGAGGTCGCGGCCATCATGGCCGCCTCGGAGCCGCGTATCGAGAAGTCTCAATACTCAATCGCATAGCCGGTGGGTCGCAGTTCGGCGAGCCCCGCCTTGGCCTGCACCTCGCACAGGCGCCGGACGCCTTCGACAATCCCCACCCTCGGCTCGAACTCGAGGAGCGCGCGCTGCCGGTCCAGCGTGGGCCGCTTGACCAGCGTCACTCCAGACGGCAGTTCGGTCGTCAAGACGAGCTCCGACGAGACGTTGAGCTCCGCGCGGATCATCTCGGCCAGCTCCGACATCGGAATGACATCGGGATGCCCGACATTGATGACGGCATACTCCTCGAGGCGGCCGGCCGCCTCCACCGCCCGCACCATGTCGGAAACGTGGAGCCAGCTCCGGACGCTGCCCCGATGCACCTCGATCGGACGGCCTCGGGCCAGGTTGGACGCGAAGCGGATCATCGCCGATCGATGTTCTCCCACCGTCTCGTACTCGTCGTACACCATACAGGGTCGCAACGTCACCGCGCGGAGGCCGGAGGTCCGCACCTCGTACTCCACGAGCTGCTCGCCGAGCCATTTGGTGAGCGCGTAACGGTTCCCGGGGTGGGGAACCGAAGCGACCTCGTCCATGACGTCGCAGCCGGGGCCGTAGACCTCCGAACTGGAGAAGTAGACGCACCGGGCTCCGACTCGCTTGCAGAGCTGGAGGACGTTGTTGATCCCGGTCACGTTGGTGGATACCGCCAGAGAAGCGGCCTGCTCGCAGAGCATACGACCCACATGCGCGGCCAGCAGAAACACCACGTGTGGACGCCAGTCGAATGCGGGGAGCAAGTCCACCGGCTGCGAGATGTCGGCACTGATGTAGTCCTCACGCCAGCCGGGGCGAATGTCGCCTCGAGGACCGAGTAGCCCACCGAGCGGAGGTAGGCGACGAGGGGAGCGCCGATGTCTCCCCTCCGATCCGATCACCAAGGCTTTCCTGTGACGACCTGCGGTCATGGGGCGGAGCTCCGACTTCACGTGGGGGATGCCGTGCTCTGGCGCAAGGTACGCTGGGCGACATCGAGCGCCGGCTCGGAGTCCCGGACGGGGAGCGTTTGTCCGGCGAGCGCGTGCGCGGCGTGTACCCCCATCGGCACCAGGGTAAAGTGTTGGGCGAGCGTGCCGAGCACCTGATTCACCAGTGCCCGCTTGGTAGCGACCGGGACATCCATTCCAGGGAAGAACGCCAGCTGGGGCGCTTCCTGCCGCCCCAGTACATCGAGCGGGTGCAGCAGAAAGCTCGGTGAGATCCCGGTCCACCGACACGCGGCGATCGCGCTTTGCAGGTGGGCTTCCATCAGCCTCCGCGAAAAGCGGCTCAAATAGATCAGGTAGCTCATATGGAACGGGATCTTCACAACGGGCATGGTCGTGACCGGGATCTCGAGCAGGCTCCTCCCCGACGACAGCCTCCAGCGATAGGCCCGCACCGGCCTCAGGCCATCGCGAAACTTGCCGAAGAGCCCGCGGCGCTGGCGCCGCTGCTCGGGACTGATCCGGGCGGTCGCCAGGAAGTAGGCCCGGGCCAGGGGAGCGAGATACGTCGGGAGGGTCGAGGCATCGTAGATGTAGCCGCGCTCGGCCAGCACCTCCAGGAGCGTCGGACTCCAGCTGAAGCCGGGTCCCCGGAAGCCCGAGGGCCGCTCTCCGGTCGCCCCGTGGATCGCCTCCTCCGCGGCAACGAGGTCGTCCTCCAGCTGCCCCCTGGTGTACTGGTGGAGCCAACATTCGTGCTGAAACGAGTGATTGCCGACCTCGTGCCCCCGGTCGGTGATCATCCGAAGCCACGGCGTGTTGGCCGGCACGGCGGCATCCGCGCCGACGACGAAGAACGTAATCTTGCACCCCTGGGCGTCCAGCAGGTCCAACACCGGAGGCATCAGCTGGGGAAGATACGAGGCCCGGCGGACCCATTCCGGGTCGCCATGGGTTTTCTGGTACGACCACAGGTCGTCGAGGTCGAGCGAGAGGCTCGCGATCGGTCTGGTCGACGTGGGGCCATTCGCGGCCGGGCTCACGATCTCGGTTGGGCGCACCATCACAGGGGATCGATCACGGTAGAGGAACCCGCGTCGCGCACCGGGGACCCATGGGCCAGTGTCCCGGCGTAGACCGGCTTCCGTTGCGTGAGTGACTTCGGCCCGGCGCCGCCGCGATCTTCCCCGGGGCGCAGCCGCGGCCGAAGCAGGGCAGCAGCCTCGTCGGCGAGCGCCACGGTCTCGTTCACATTCAGGGTTCCGTTGGCGATCTGGGCCGAATTGGCGATGAACACGTGGGCGAGCGAGGTGAAGGTTTCAGGCCTTGCGCGCTCCGAATAGTCCAGGGTAGTGAGCGCGAGCATGTCTCGGACCTTCGAGACCTGGAACTCGACGACGTCGGTTCGCCGGAACTGGGGGTACATGCCCTCCAGGCCGGCCAGGAACCGCTCCCGAACCTCATCGATGGGGACGGACCAGAAGGTGTCGTCCTGGGCGAGATAGCGCGGCAGGTACACCAGCGTGTGGCCGTCGAAACGCGCCGGGTCCACCAGGGCCGTCATTTCGATCACGGCAGTGAACGGGAGGCCGGGCTCGGTGAGATTGGTGATGTAGTAGCCCGCCAGCGGCCGCCGGAGCAGCAGGGAGGCGCATACGATCCCCTGGTAGACCACCCTGCCGAGCCGGTCCCGCTCGGCGGCCGACAGCTGGGGACAGAGGCTCTGGATCCGCGGGCAGGAGACGGTCATGACCACGTAGTCGAACTCGACCGTCTCGCCGCCCGACAACTCCACCTGCGCTCCCTCGCCGGTCTCGCTGACGCGCAGCGCCGGCCGGCCGCACCAGAGCCGCACGCCGCGGGACTCCAGCTCCGTGCCGAATCGTGCGAGGATGCGGGCATACCCCCCGTCGACGTAGCCGAACATCTCCCGCTTGAGGCCCGACCGCCGTGCCGCGTACATTCGGGCGATCGTGGCCCAGATGAACGACGCGCTGGTGATCCTGTAATTGTCACCCAGCTTGCTCTGCAGCAGTGGCAGCCAGATCCGCTCGAAGGTTCGCTTTCCCGACAGCCGGCGCAGCCAGTCGGCCACGGGTACGCGCTCCAGTGCGCGCCAGTCCCGGAGCCGCGACGCGTACAGGATGGTTCCTGCGAGCCGAACCTTGTCGATCAGGGAGAGGACCGGAAAGGTGATGAAATCGAGGCTGGTCGACAGCGAATGGAGCCGCCCGTCGACATAAAACCCGGTCCGGGTGGTGCCCCAGCGCAGGGACTCCGCCAGCCCGAGCTCGGCGAGCAGCGCCCGCAGGTGGCGGTCGGACTGGAGGATGACGTGATAGTAGCGGTCCCAGGTGTACCCGCCGATCGAATGCGATCCGACCAGGCCGCCGATCTCAGGGGCCGCCTCGATGACGGTCGTTTGGCAGCCCTGTTCCTGGAGACGCAGAGCGAGGGTCATGCCCAGGACGCCCCCACCGACAATACCCACGCGCGGGGGACGCTCGGTACCGGTAGAGCCAGACGCCATTAGATCCAGAGCTTTGGAAGGCCGGACTGCTGCCTCGGTGCAGGACCCCGGATCGAGGACGTGCGCCGTGCGGTCGCTTGTGACTCTGATTGGATTAGCCGGAGCGGGCGGCGACAGGCCGCAAGCCCCCGTGCTGTAAGATCATGGGCGGCATGATTCAAGCCAGCGCCACCGGGATGCCCGCGCGCCGGAGTCGGCTCTGAGAAAAACCTTCATTGCCAGTGGCTAATTCCTACCCAATTATGAACTTATCGTTCGAGCCGGCAGCGGATCTCCGGGCGGCGAGCTGGGCTTGGGAGCGCCACGCGAGCGCCTCACATGACGCGCGCGGGCAACACCTTTGGGGCTCTCAGTCGGAACCGGGAGCCGGCTGCCGGTTCCGGCGATTGCTCAGCAGGCGCTGCCGCAGGAGTCCCCCGAGCAACCGAGTGTGCCCGAGAATGTTACGGAGCACCTTCATCTTGGAGTGACCCAGCAGTCGTGCCTCGAGGACGGCGGGGTGCTCGACGATGATCCCACCTCGCAGGTCGAGCAGGCCGAGCAGCTCGGTGATCCCGAGGTATCCCGGTTCCCGCAAGGGGAGGGAAAGAACGGCACTGCGCCGGTAGACGCGAAAACAACTGGTGTAGGTCTGGAGCTTCTGCCGCAGGACCAGTCGGTAGGACGCGGAGGCCGAACGCGAGAGCGCCAGGCGC
>CAVSPJ010000005.1:0-15886 GCA_963729985.1 uncultured Gemmatimonadales bacterium | reverse complement strand
TGCCGGAACCGTCGAATACGCCTTCCTGATGGCCATCATTGCCCTCGGTTTAGTAGGGATTCTCGCGCTTTTCCCGCAACGCTGTCGGGAACGCCACGGGCCGGGCGACGGTGAGCGTATCGAGGCAGGCGGCGGGAGGGTATGGCGTGAAAGGTAGCCTGTGCGGGGTAGTGGCGGCGGTGCTATCGCCCAGGGGCCGACGACTGGCGCCCCGGGACAACCCTTCCCCCGAGCCGGACAGCTCGGCGGCTTCTGGCGGCACCGACGTAGCCTCGTCCCACCCCGTCAAACCGTGAGCTGGCTCCCAGTCAGCGCACCCTCCCTGCACCCTCCGTGGCGACCTCGGAGAGCAGCAAACGGCGTCGCCTCCGCTTCTTGACGGGAAAAATGGATCCATCCCGGTAAAGTCAGCGCGCTACGGGGATCACCGCGAGCGTTCGCAGCATCACCAATAGGGAGTCGGCCACCAGGTGGTTCAGCAAGACGCTCGGGTGGGCATCGCTCTCGGTTGACGATCCGATCGCGGAGCTTCAGCCGTCCTACCATCGGACTCACATCCAGCAACGGCACTCCCTGGTCCAGAAAGACCCGCGTCACCGGCTCGATCAAGCGGCGGGAGGCCTCGGTATTGACCAGGTGGGGAAAGGCAACGACGAGCAGTGGAACTCGGTGTTCGTTTGCGAACGCAACGAACCGGTTCAGGTCCGCCAAGGTCGAGGCTCAACGGGCTGGATTGGTGTAGCAGCTCCCAGGCCGGACTCGAAGGGGACCAGGTCCCCGTGGGGAAGTCGCCAGTAGAGGAAATCGAGCAGGTATGAGCGCGGCAGACCACCCGGCCGGCGGGGGCAGGTCGGAGTCGGGGGTCCAGGTCGGCACTCGAAAGCCGGCATCCTCGCACGCCTTCTCGATATCATTGCTATAGTAGACCAGAATGAGCGCGGCTGGAGGCTCGGGTTGCTCGAGCAGCCGCCCGATACTCGTCCCGGTGTCCGACCCAAGGCCTCCGAGATTATGAACCCATAGTCCGGCGCCAATTCGCGGTCCATCAGTTGGACATCCGGTCTTCGACGTTCGCGATCCCCACCCCGGCTACGAACGAATCTCCGATCATGAACACGGGCCTGCCCTTTTTGCCACGGCGGTCGACGTCTCGGTAGCCGGCCGGATTCCGCAGGGTCCAGTAGCGCTCGTACCAGAGCTTCGACGCCAGGGTATAGCCTACCGCGTGGCTGGCAGGTACCGCGGCGAAGACCGTCTCGCCAACCAGCACGACGAAGGCGAGCGCCACGACCGTCGTGGTAAGTCCTTCCATGGCGCTGGAACCTGACGGGCTGCGGTGCCGCAGGAGATAAACCACCAGCGCCACCAGCACTCCGAGATTGGCGATGGCTGACAGAAAGTGGCTCCAACCCGTAGTGAAGAGCGCCGATATGACGAGGAGGGTCCAGGACAAACCCGCGCCCATCCATGCGAGCGCGACGCCGGTTGGCCGGTTGAGCCTGCGTTCGTAAAGGAGCACGAGGATCCCGAGCGCCAGGATGGCACCCTCCAGAAGGAGCACGGGACGCCGATGCGGCAGTGGAAGGTTTGCGGCCGCGAGATAGTTCGCGTATCGCGCGGGTTTGCCCGTGAGGATGACGCCGAGCGCGGCGGCGATGTAGATGGGCAAGAGATTCCGCGGTCCATCCATGCCTCCCCCCGAACCGGCAGTGCGCGTGTCGGCCTCAGCTGTTCAACACCGGGCAAAGCGCCACCTTCGCCGAGGTTGCGGCTACCGCAGTCGGAGAGATCTTATCGAGCTGGATGCGCTGGGTAAAGCAACGTTTACCGTGATAGCCGAGGACGCGATGCCCCCCACCAACAGAATTCCGCCACCCGAGGGAGCGGCGGCAGGGGCAGCGGGGCAAAGAGGTTGGCGAATGGAGCGGACCGGGATCGAACCGGCGACCCCCTGCTTGCAAAGCAGGTGCTCTCCCAGCTGAGCTACCGCCCCAGATATCACGGAACTGCAGGAAACTAGCCGGCCCGTTCGCATATCGGCAGGTCGGCCCCCACCAGGGGACTGCTACTGTTCAGGCCGCCTCAGAGGTCGTACAGCGCGCCGTAGCGGGCCCGCAGCGCCTCGACCAGTGGCCGGTGGTCCGGCGGCGTCCCGGTGACGTTCTCGATGAGCCGTGCGGACGGATACCGGCTGCCCTGCCGATAGATCCGTTCGCCCAGCCAGCGGACCAGCTCGCGAAACTCCCCCCGGGCGAAGCTCTCTTCCAGGTCGCCCAGCTCCTGGCCCGCCCGCGCGAAGAGCTGTGCCGCGAAGACGTCGCCCAGCGTATAGGTGGGGAAGTAGCCGATCAAACCCTCGGCCCAATGCCCGTCCTGCAGGCAGCCTTCGGCGTCGTTCGACGGAGTCACCCCGAGGTACCGCCGGTAGGCCTCGTTCCAGGCGCCCGGCAGGTCGGCCGCGACCAGGTCGCCGGACATGAGCGCCCGCTCCAGCTCGAAGCGAATCATCACGTGGACGTTGTAGGTGACCTCGTCGGCGTGAATCCTGTTCAGCGACGGCGTCACCCGGTTCATCGCAAAGTAGAACTCGTCGAGGTCCGCGTCGCCCAGCGCCTCGGGAAATCGGTCCCTGGCCAGCGGAAGGAAATGCTCCCAGAACCCCCGGCTCCTGCCGACCCGGTTCTCCCAGAGGCGGGCCTGGGATTCGTCCATCCCCACCGAGGCGGCCTCGCCCATCGGTGTTCCGTAGAATTCCGAAGTCAGCCCCTGCTCGTAGAGCCCGTGCCCCACCTCGTGGAGGACGGTGAGCGCGCCGCCTACGAAGTCGCGATGATTGAAACGGAGCCCGATGCGGCAGTCTCCCGGCCCAAGGCTGGTACAACAGGGGTGTACCCCGAGATCCAGCCGGCCGCGATTGAAGTCGAAGCCCACCGCACCGGCGACGTGCTCCCCGAACCTCCGCTGGCCCTCGAGCGGCACCGGGCGCCGGAGCATCGCCACATCCGGCCGGGGGCTCGCGCCGGCGATGCGTCCGGCCAGCGGAACCAGCTCCCGGCGGAGGGCGTCGAAGAGCCGCCCCAGGATCTCGCTGGTGATACCCGGCTCGTAGTCCTCGATCAGCGCGTCGTACGGCTCCCGGTCATAGCCCACGCAGCTCGCCTCGGCCCGCTTGAGCTCGACGATCTTCTCGAGGTGCGGGCGAAAGCGGCCGAAGTCCGACGCGTCACGGGCCGCCGACCAGGCGCGCTGGGCCACGGCGGTGGTACGGGCCAGATCCTGAACCAGCTTGCGTGGGAGCCGGACGTAGCGGTCATAGTCCCGCCGCAGCTCGCGCACGTTCACCGCGGGGGGCGACTCGGGATCGGCGAGGAGCGACGAGCCCTCCAGCTGGTCCAGCAGCTCGCCGATGCGGGGGTCGGTGCCGCGCTCGTGCAGCAGGCCCGCCACCATCGCGAGCTGTTCGCTCCGGCCCTCGACCGCGCCGGCGGGCATCTGGGTCTCTTCGTCCCACTCCAGCAGGGCCTCGATGGAGGCGAGCGTCCCCTCCTCGCGGATCCGCTGAATCAGCTCCTCGTACTGCGTGACGGCCGGCACGCGATCAGACCGTGCCGGCGGCCGGCTGAGGCAACGCCGCCCAATCCCGCGGCTCCAGCATTGCCAGCAGCTCGGCCTCGAATGAGCCCGGCGGGTACGTCGGCGCGTACTCCCATGCCGCGAGCGGCGGCAGGCTCATGAGCACGCTCTCGATACGGGCGTTGGTCTGGAGACCGAACAGCGTACCGCGATCGTGCACCAGGTTGAACTCGACGTAGCGGCCCCGCCGGGCGAGCTGGAAGCGGCGCTCCCGCTCCCCATACCGCTCGTGCTTCCGCCGCTCCACGATCGGGCCGTAGGCGGCCGGCAGCGCCCGGCCCACGTCGAGCACGAACTCGAGCAGCCGGTCTCCATCGAGGCCGCTGTCTCCCGCGCGCAGGTGGTCGAAGAAGATGCCGCCGACGCCACGCCGTTCCTCGCCCCGATGGAGGTTGACGAAGTAGTTGTCGCACCAGGCCTTGAACCGGGGATGAAAGGACGGATGATGGCGGTCGGCGATGGCCTTCAGTGCACGGTGAAAGTGCACCGCGTCCTCGGGGTACGGATAGGTCGGCGTGAGATCGGTGCCGCCGCCGAACCAGGCGTCGACCGCGGTGCCGTCGCCCGCGCCGATCTCGAAATACCGCACGTTGAGATGGACCGTCGGCACGTTTGGATTCCGGGGGTGCGCCACGATGCTCATGCCCGCCACGAAGAACGCCGACTCCGCCTCCCCGGCGGCGCGCGCGCCGAGCCGGTGGGCCATCTGCGGCGGCATCACGCCCTCCACCACCGAGCGATTGACGCCGCATTTCTCGAACGTCTCGCCCTCGGCCAGGATCCGCGACACGCCACCCCCGCCTCCGGGGCGCTGCCATACATCTTCGCGGAACGAGCCGCCGCCTTCCAGGCCGGCGAAGAAGCCGGTCGCCTCCTCATGCAGCGATTCGATCAGCGAGGCGATCCTGGCGCGGGTGGCGGGCGGGCTCACCGGGGCCGCCATTCCTTCACCGATTCCACGAAGGCCCTGGCATGCGCCACCGGCACGTCGGGCAGGATGCCGTGACCCAGATTCGCAACGTGCGCCGCTCCGCCGAAGGCGTCGAGCATGGCATGGGTCCGCTCCCGGATCACGGCCGGCTCGGCGTAGAGCCAGGTGGGATCGAGGTTGCCCTGCAGCGCGACCGGTCGGCCCGCCAGCCTGCGGCGCGCTTCGCCGGCGTCGGTCTGCCAGTCCACGCCGATCACGTCGGCTCCGGTGACGTCGGCGATCTCCTCGAGCGCCCACCCCGCTCCCGGCGCGAAGGCGATCACCGGCACCCCGGCGCTCCTGGCCACGCGCACCGACTCCGCGAGGTACGGCAGCGCGAATTCGCGGAAATCGCGCGGCCCGAGCGCGGCCGCCCAGGAATCGAAGAGTTGCACCGCCTGGGCGCCTGCCGCGGCCTGCGCCACGAGGAAGCGACCGACCAGCGCGGCCAGGCGCTCCAGCAGCGCGTGGGCGCTCCGCGGCTGCTCCGCCAGGAAGCGTTTCGCCCTGGTGAACGTCTTGGTGCCCGCCCCCTCGACCATGTAGCTCATCAGGGTCCAGGGTGCTCCGGCAAATCCGATCAGCGGCACCCGTCCCGCGAGTCGGGAGCGCGCGAGCCGCAACGCGTCGAGCACGTAGCGCAGCTCCTGCTCGGGATCGACGTCGCGCAGGCGGTCGAGATCCCGGGGCGCTTGCACCGGATCGTGGAACCGTGGACCGGTCCCCTCCTCTACTGTGAGCGTCAGTCCCATCGCCTGGGGCACCACCAGGATGTCGCTGAAGATGATCGCGGCGTCGACGCCGATGAGGTCGACCGGCTGCAGCGTCACCTCGACCGCGAGCTCCGGGGTCCTGACCATGGTGAGGAAATCGCTGCGAGCGCGCACCGCCCGGTACTCCGGCAGGTACCGCCCGGCCTGGCGCATCATCCAGACCGGCGGGCGCTCGACCGGTTCGCGCCGGCACGCACGCAGCAAGAGGTCGTTCATCGCACCGTCAGTCGGCGGCCAGGAGAGACCGTACTCCGGCCAGCAGCGCTTCGACGTCGGGCCGGGAGGCCACGGCCGCCGGCGGCCATCCGGACGCGCGTGCCGCCGCCGCCGTCGTGGACCCGACCGCGAGCATTCGCGGACGGGCGCCTGGGGGGGACACCCGCGCCAGGAGATCGGCCACGCTGGGGCTCGCCACCACCAGGATCCCGGCGCGCTCCGTGGCAGCGCGAGCCGCCGCCTCGCCGGCGAGCACCGAGCGGTAGCAGACCACCTCGTCCACTTCGACGCCCTCGTGCCGCAACCGGGTGGGCAGCTCGTCGCGCCGGATCTCCCCGCAGGGAAACAGCACCGGGCCCGCCACGCCGGCCTCCAGCATGGCCACCGCCAGCGCAGCCGCCGCGCCGAGGCGGCCGGCTTCGTCCTCGGAGGCGCCGTGGACCGCGACCGCGAGTGGAGCGAGTACGGCGGTGGTGCCGGATCCACCGCTCCAGACCGGCGGCAGGGCATCGCCTCGCCGGCCGGTTCCCCGCCGAACGCCACCGTGGCGCTCGATGAATGCCGCCGCGGCACGCGGCGAGGTGAAGGCGAGCGCGTCGTAGCGCGAGAGGTCGCCGAGGGCCCGGTCCATCGGAGCCCAATCCAACGGCGGCGCGAAGGTCAGCAGCGGATGCTCCTCGACCATCGCCGGAAGCTCGCGCAGTCCGTCGGCCAGGCCGGGAAATGCACCCGGTGAGACGGTCAACACCACCGGTCCCGTATTCACGGCTCGGACACGACCGGCGCGACACCAGCCCGCACCTCGGCCAGGATGCTCGCGGCACCTTCGCCCAGGAGACGCTCCGCGAGGGCGTTGCCCAACCGATCGGCATCCTCCGGCGACCGCACGGGCCCGCGCTCCCGTCCCTCGGCGATCCGGTCGCCCCCGAGCGAGATCACCCTGCCGCGCAGCAGAAGCACCGTGTCGCCACCGCCGGTCTCGAGCGTCGCGAGTGCCGCCACCGGAACCTGGCATCCTCCCTCGAGCCGCCGCAGGAAGGCCCGCTCGGCGGTCACGGCGAGTGCCGAGGGCTGGTGGTGGACGGCGGCTCTCACGGCGGCGAGAGCGGTGGCGTCGTCGGCCCGCGCCGTGACGGCGAGCGCCCCCTGTCCCGGCGCGGGTAGCATCACCTCCGGCGGCAGCCGCTCGCCGATCCGATGGCCGAGCCCGAGACGAATCAGCCCGGCAGCCGCGAGCAGGATGGCGGACCATTCCCGATTGGCGTCGAGTTTCGCGAGCCGGGTATCCACGTTGCCCCGGATGTCCTCCGTCCGGAGATCGGGGCGCGCGTGCAGCAGCTGGGCCCTTCTCCGAAGGCTGCTGGTTGCGATCACGACGCCGGGCGGGAGCTCGCTCCATCGAACCGGATCCCGTCCGATCAGCGCGTCGCTGGGATCCGCCCGCTCGCCGATCGCCGCGATGGCGATGCCGAGCGGCAGCTGGGTCGGCAGGTCCTTCAGCGAATGCACGGCGATGTCGATCCGGCCCGCTACCATCGCCTCGTCGATCTGGCGGGTGAACAGCGCGGGCGATCCGATCGCCGCCAGCGGAACATCCTGAACCAGGTCGCCGGTGGTGCGAATCTCGACCCGCTCGGAGGGATGACCCACGGCCGCCAACTGCTCGCGAATCCGCTCGGTCTGCCACAGCGCGAGGGCGCTGCCGCGGGTGCCGACCCGAAGTCCTCCACGGGGGCTCACTGCCCGGCCGCCTGCTGGCCGGTCTCGACTTGGGCCGCGATCCGCCCAGCCGTCTGATCCGCCGCCGCGATGACGTCGCCAAGGGCGACACCTTCCCGATAGGAGCCGGTCAGCCCGAGCCCGGGATTCCGCCGCTCCGCATCGTCCATGATCTCCTTGAATCGCCCGTAGCTCAGCGCGTATTGAGGAATCGCCTTGGGCCAGAGCTGGAAGGCCCGGAAAGTAGGCTCGCCCCGGACGCCCAGCAGCAGCCGGAGGTCGTCGAGCACCCGCGCGGTCAGGGTGCTGAGGTCGGCGTTGGCCAGATCGGGATTTCGCACGCCGCCCACGAAGGCGGTGAGCAGGACGTGCCCGGCCGGCGCCCGGCCGGGAAAGACCGTCGAGGAAAAGACCACCCCGAGCACGTTCCGCCGTTCGACGTCGGGGACCAGGAACCCGAACCCGTCGAGCCGGTGAGCCACGTCCTCCCGCCGGAAGCCGAGGGCGAGGACCGCGACCGGGGGATGGTTGATGCTGCCGAGTGTCTTCAAACGGTCGCCGCCTTCGAAGGCCAGGTCCAGCTCGTCGGCGCAGTGGGCCGGCGCGGCGTAGATCACTCCATCGTAGAGCTCCGAGGCCTGGTAGGCGGCATCCACCGTCCATCCCTTGGGCCCCCGGCGGAGCTGGGTGACCGGCGCCTTGAACCGAATCTCCGACCGGAGCTCTCGCGAGAACGCGTCGGGAATTTCCCGAAGGCCGCCCGCGAACGACACCAGCCCCGGACTGGGAGCGGCGCCGGCCTCGCCGCGCCCGGCCTTCATCATCTGACCCAGCGCCTTCACCACCGAGCCGTGGGTGTGTTCCAGATCGTGCAGCCGGGGCAGCGCGTGCCGGGCGGAGAGCTGCTCGGGATCACCCGCGAAGATGCCGGCAACGAAAGGGTTGGCGACGTAGTCGAGGACCTCCTGGTTGAAGCGGCGGCGGATGAACGTGGCGATGCTCTCTTCCATGGGGGAATCGCCCGGTTCGATCAGCGGCTCGCCGAAGATGGCGAGCTTGGCCCCGTTGGACAGGAGGCGGGTGGTGAGGATCTGGGAGGGGGAGGTGGGCAGGGCGACCAGCTTGGACTTACGGACGATGTACCGTTTGCGCGCCTCGCGCTGGGCCTCGACCAGCGAAGCGTCGAGCCCCAGCTGCGAGAGCACCGCCGTGAGCGGGCCGCCACCGGCGGTCAACGAGTTGGGGCCGAGCTCCGCGAGATACCCCTCGCGCCGGTCGGTCATGACCATGCCGCCCGCGCGATCGGAGGCTTCGTACACCACCACCCGGATACCGCGGCGCTTGAGGTGGTAGGCCGCGGTGAGTCCCGCGACCCCCGCGCCGACGATCGCTACCGCCGCCATACCGAGGTCAGGGCGGCCTCGATGACCGCCAGCTCGGCCTCACCGTGGCTCGCGGACGTGAACGCCGCCTCGAAGGCCGAGGGAGGGAGATACACGCCGCCGTCGAGCAGGGCGTGGAAGAACGCGTTGTACCCCGCGCGGTCGGTTCCCCGCGCCGCGGCGAAATCGTGGACCGGCGCCGGCGTGAAGAACGGCGTGAACATCGTGCCGACCCGCTGCACCGTCACCGGTACCCCGGCTTCCCGTGCCCGCCGATCGATCGCCTCGGCTACGCTCCGGGCGAAGGTTTCGGCCCGCTCCCAGGTTCCCGGGCGCGCCAGCACGTCGAGCGTCGCCAGCCCGGCCGCCATCGCGAGCGGGTTGCCCGACAGGGTCCCCGCCTGGTACACCGGTCCGGACGGGGCCACGCGCTCCATCAAGTCTCGGCGCCCGCCGTACGCGGCGGCGGGCAGCCCGCCTCCGACTACTTTGCCCAAGCAGGTGAGGTCGGGCTCGATCCCGTACAGCACCTGGGCCCCGCGGGGATGCACCCGCCATCCGGTCATGACCTCGTCGAACACCAGCAGAGCACCGTATCGCCGGGTGATGGCTCTCAGGCCCTGCAGGAACCCGGGTACCGGGGGCACCACGCCCATGTTGCCCGGCACCGGCTCTACCAGAACGGCGGCGATATCTCCGCCCCTCGCCTGGAAGAGACTCTCGATCGCCGCAAGGTCGTTGAAAGGAAGTACCAGGGTGTCGCCCGCCGCTGCCGGGGTGACGCCGGGAGAATCCGGAAGGCCGAGCGTCGCGACCCCGGATCCTGCGGCCGCCAACAGGTGGTCGGCATGGCCGTGATAGCAGCCGTCGAACTTGACCAGCACCCGGCGCCCGGTAGCGGCACGGGCGAGGCGAACGGCGCTCATCATGGCCTCGGTGCCGGAGCTCACGAAGCGCACCATGTCGAGCGAGGGGAAGGTGCTCACGACCCGTTCCGCCAGACGGAGCTCGAGCTCGGTGGGCGCCCCGTAGGTCGTGCCCCGCTCCGCCGCGGCGATGATGGCCTCGAGCACCTCGGGATGCGCATGACCCAGAATCAGCGGGCCCCACGACAGCACCAGATCGACATAGCGATTGCCGTCCGCGTCCACCAGCCACGCGCCCTCCCCCCTGGCGATGAAGCGGGGCGTGCCGCCGACGCCGCGGAACGCGCGGACCGGGCTGTTGACCCCACCGGGGATGACCCGCTGCGATGCGGCGAACAGCCGCTCGGACGCGGTCGTCAGCCGTGGGGCCTTCACCCCGGTCAAGGTCTCCCCTCCTCCGCCAGCCACGCCGCCGCCTCCTTCGCGTGATAGGTGATGATGGCATCGGCCCCGGCCCGGCGCATGCCCATCAGCGCCTCGAGGACCAGCCGCCGCTCGTCCACCCACCCGAGCCGGGCGGCGGCCTTCACCAAGGCGTACTCTCCACTGACGTTGTAGGCCAGCAGGGGCAGGTGGGTTCGCTCGCGGACCGCCCGCACCACGTCGAGGTAGGCCAGCGCGGGCTTTACCATCAGCATGTCGGCGCCCTCCGCCTCGTCGAGAGCGGCCTCGAGCAATCCCTCGCGGAGGTTGGCCGGATCCATCTGGTATTGCCGCCGGTCGCCGAACGCCGGGCTGCTGTCCGCCGCCTCACGGAACGGTCCGTAGAATCCGCTGGCGTATTTGACGGCGTAGCTCAGAATGGCCCGCTCGTCGTGCCCGTCGGCATCGAGCGCCAGGCGGATCGCCGCGACCATGCCATCCATCATGCCGCTGGGCGCAAGGATGTCCGCCCCGGCGCGAGCGTGGCTCACCGCGACCCGCCCCAGAATCTCGAGCGTGGCGTCGTTATCCACCGTGTCGCCGCGCAGCACGCCGCAGTGGCCGTGACTGGTGTACTCGCAGCAGCAGACGTCGGTGACGAGGAGCAGGTCGGAGTTCCGGGCACGGAGCCGGCGGAGCGCGCGCTGCACGATGCCGTCCTCGGCGAAATTCTCGGTCCCGATCTCGTCCTTCTCGGCGGGAAGGCCGAAGAGAATCACGGCCGGGATGCCCAGCGCCTCGACCCGATCGACCTCGCGGTCGAGTGACTCATCCACCGACAGCTGAAAGACGCCCGGCATCGAGCCGATCTCGCGCTCGACCCGCGTGCCATGAACCACGAAGACCGGTTGGATCAGATCGCCGGGAGCCAGCTCGTGCTCCCGCACGAGTCGGCGCAGAGCCTCGGTGCGGCGGCGGCGGCGGGGACGCTGAATCGGAGCGGGGGGCACGAGGGGAAGACTAGGGAGCGCGGGCACCCATTGCAACCGCGTCGAGCGACGCTCGCGGGAACCGGGCATGGTGGTTGCCGCATTTCTTTAAGACGACCCGCGCGACCAGGGTCGCAGAAGCGGGGCGATCCCGCTTACTATGGCGGGAGGACCCTCGCACCGGTCCACGTTCTCGGGACGATCCCCAGCCCGCCGAATCACTTATGGCCTCCGGGCCGAGGCGCCACGAGGTGCCCGGAGTCACGGTGCGATGCGACCGCGCATCACCGCCCCGGCATTCAGGGCTGTCGCATCTTTCGCGCAACCGGGCGTTCCGCCATCCCTCAATGAGGACGGGGAATCGCCCGACAGATGCACGAGGTACCTGCACATGGCACGTTCCTCCACCGTCCCGACCGTCATTCCGACCCTCGGCCTATTGGCGGCCGCCTGCGGAGGCTCCACGCCCCCGTCGCCCGACCCCGCTCCGGTCGCACCGGCCATCGCCATCGTCGGCGCCACACTGTGGGACGGCACCGGGCGCGCGCCCGTGCCCAACGCGGTGACCCTGGTCCAGCACGACCGGATCCTCTGCGCGGGCGCGGCCGGAGAATGCGTCATTCCGGCCAAGTCCCGCATCATCGACGCCCAGGGGCAATACCTGATCCCGGGTCTGATCGACAGTCACGTCCACCTGCTCTTCCTGACCGGGGGCAGCGCGGGCGAACAGCTGGGGCTCGATCTCCGCGATCTCCTGGCCCAGGGCGTCACGACCCTGCGCGACATGGGCACCGATCCGGCAGGCCTCCTGTCCCGCGTAGGCGCGCTCCAGGCCGCGCCCCGGGTGCACGCCCTGCAGCTCGTCGCGGGCCGCCGGTTCTTCTTCAACGGATTCCGCGGCACGGTCACCCCGCGGGGCACCATCTACCACCAGCCCCCCGCCATCGCGATGCAGCAGCTGGGATGGCGGCCGCTCCAGTTCGACCCCGGCGACGACGCGGAGGCGATCGTCGCCGAGGCCCGGAAGGCCGGCGCGATGGGACTCAAGCTCTACGCGCACCTCGATTCCGCCTCGGTCAGGCAGCTGGCCGATGCCGCGCACCGGGCCGGCATGCCGGTCTGGGGGCATGCGTGGGTTCAACCCGCGAGTGTGATGGAGCAGGCGGTGGCGGGTCAGAACGGCGTGGTGCACGCCGCCGGCCTGGCGGGCGAGCTGTTCACGGCCGAAGATCGCGATACCCTGGTGCGCGATGGCGACCTGCAGACGGCCACCGCCGAGGTGGCCACCGTGGGCGCGGCCCACGATCCGCGGGTGCTCGCGGCGCTCGACACCATGGCGCGCAGGGGAACCATCTTCGAGCCCACCCTGGACGCTGTGCGCCACAGCGTGGCGTCCTACGATGCCAAGCTCCGCCACATACCCTCGCTGCAGGAGGATTACGTCCGGTCGGCGTCGCGGTTCGGGATGGAAGTCACCCGCCAGGCGGTCAAGCGGGGCGTCCGCATCAGCGCCGGCAGCGACCACGTCTCCTACGGTCCGGCCAGCGACCGCGCGACGCTGTTCGGAGAGCTTCGGCTGCTGGTCGATTCGATCGGCCTCTCGCCCACCGCAGCGCTGCTCGCCGCCACCCGCGACGCGGCACGTGCCATCGGTGGCCAGCCCGGACGCCAGGTGGGCACGATCCAGAAGGGTCGCTACGCCGACCTGGTGCTGCTGGCGAAGAACCCCCTCCAGGACATCGGCAATCTCGAGTACGTCGAGCTGGTCATGGTGGGCGGCAAGGTCTGGCGGCCGGGTCAGCTGCGGTCGGGGATCGCGATGAGATAGGCGGCAGGCGGCGGGGCTTCGTCAGCGGCAGAACCAGAGGGGACCATCCAGGCATGGTCCCCTCTGTGCCGTCAGGGTGACGACCGGCCCGAACCCGGAGGTCCGGATTCCAGCGGCAGGTCCTCCCGCTCCGCCCATTCGGTCCACGACCCCACGTACACCCGCACCCGCGGATACCCCAGCAGGTACCGCAGGGTAAAGTGCACGTGGCTCGCCTCCGTCGCGCTGTTGCAGTAGGCGATGATCGGCCTGTCGGGCGTTATCCCCTGTGCCTCGTACCCCGCCCGCAGCTCCGCCGGCTGCTTCCACACGAAGCCGAATCCTTCGCGAGTCAGGTCGTCCCGCCAGTAGTGGCTGATCGCACCGGGAATGTGCCCGCGCCGTATCTGCGCGCCCGCTTCACCCGCGTACTGGTCGGGGGGCCGGGCGTCCACCAGCATCGCGTCGCCGGTACGGAGGGCGCGTTGGACGTCCTCCAGCGAGGCCTGCTCCGGCCGGAACGATCCCGCCGGAAAGGCGGACCCCGCCAGCCGAGGGTACTGCTGGACCACGGGCCGCTGCTCGAGCTGCCACTTGAAGTAGCCGCCGTCCAGCACAGAAACCTGACGGTGACCGAACCCGGCCAGAAGCCACGCCAGAAAGGTCGCGTCGATGTTGTGGGTCTCCCCGGCGCTGTAGATCACCACGGGGCGGTCGAACGGCAGGCCGATCCGAGAGAACAGCGCCGCGTACGCCGGCCCATCGAGCAGCTGGGTCGGGACGCCTCCCCGGCTGGCGCGCAGGGTCTCGGTATTGAGGTACACGGCGCCGGGGAGGTGGCTGCGAAGGTAGGCGAAAACGTCGGTCCGGATGTCTACCAGAACCACGGGGCCCCGGGCCTGCCACGCGGCGAGCTCATCGGTGGAGACGATGCCCGGCAGGGAGCCGGCCGGGACCGGGCCGGGAGCCTGGGGCGAGCGCGCCGGGCCGCAGGCCCCGGCCAGACAAGCGAGGACGGCCACGCTCGCGCGGAGCCCGCCGCTCACGGCGAATCGAGCCCCATGTAGGCCCGCTCCTCCTCCACATAGACCCTCGCCGCGTTCCTTCGCCGGCGCGAATTGAGCGAGACCGGACGCGCCTCGTCGGCCGGCGGCAGAGTGGACATCGCGCGGCGCATGGGTACTCCCCGCTCCACCGCGGAGCGCATGTCCGCCTGGAGACCTGTCAGGTAGTGTCGAGTCCGGCCGATCAGATCGGCTGGATGCGCCGGGATCGCACCGTGACCAGGCACGACGACCCGGGCACCCAGCGCACTCACCGAGTCGAGAACCCGAAGCAGCTCGCTGGAGTTGCCGTCCACCACCATGCTCACGCCGTCTTCCACCAGCACGTCGCCCGCGAAGAGCACGCGCTGCTCCGGAAGCCACACGATCAGGTCGCCCGGGGAGTGCCCCGCCCCGGGATGGGAAATGACGATGGTCTTTCCCCCCAGCCGCAGGGTATCCGAGACCGTTACCGGGCGGTCGGGGGTGTCGGCGAACTCGAAGCCACGCATCGCGTCGAGTCCGACCACCCGGACCCAATCCGCGATCAATGCGTTTGCTCCGCCCTCCGAGGCGAGGGCGCGTTTGTCCGGATGGGCGATCACACGCGCGCCCGCCTTCCGCAGTACCACCGCGCCGAAGTGGTGGTCGGGATGGTGATGCGTCAGTATCAGCCACACAATCGGTCGATCGGTGACCCGGCGGATCGTCCGGAGCAGCTGCTCGCCCTGCCGCGGGCTCGCCAGCGCGTCGATCACCACCACCCCGTCCGTGGTCACCACGAAGCCGGCGTTGGACCGTCCCTCGACGCCGCGGCCCGTGTCACCGGGCACCGCGTAAACGTCGGGCGCCAGCACGCGCACCGGCAACGGGTGGCCGGGATCGACCAATCCGAGCGTGAGCAGAGACGCGAACAGCGGTAGAGCGGGGCGGATCAGGCGGAAACGAACTTGATGTCGGCCGACTGGGTGAACTCGCCGCCCTTGTTGTCGGTCCAGACCATGGTGAGAGGCGCTTCGCGATCGGCCTTGAGCGTGAAACTGACGATCGGGTCCCGGCTGATGCCGGAGGTCCACATGAACCGGGCGATTTCCTGGTCACCATAGGTGACGACGACATCCTTGATGAAATACGCGGGGATCGGCTGGCCGTCCGCGTCGCGGAAGAAGCCGGTGTTCATGGGGTGCGAAATGATCGCGTTGACCCTGATGACCTCGCCCTGAACCACCTGGTCCGGGACTCGAATGCGGGCCTCACCGAGGGATGGGGGCATCAGCCGCACCCGTTGAGCGAAACCTGCACCCGGGCGTAATCGGCCCAGATGTCGCCGGTGTTGGTCGCGGCGATGGCCCGCACCCAGGTCGTGCGCTTCATCTTGATCCGGGTGGAGATGGACACCGAGCCGATCGCGGGCGTCAGGTAAAAGGCGGCCAGGTGGGCATCGGGGTTGTGATCCACGATCAAATGGATCGACTTGACGTAGCGCTCGGGTGTCATCGGAAGATCGCTCTCGATGATGACCGGGACGATGCGGCCGTCTTCGGCGACCAGGGGCATGTCGAGGGAGAGGTTGCCCCGCCGGATCGGCCTTCCCCCCGAGATCTCCTTCAGAATCCGGGCGACTTCCTCGTTGGGAACCTCGGGATCGTTCGGATCCAGGCCGAATCCCGCGAGCAGCCGCTCCCCCTGGAGCAGCGACCCGGACCCGAGCATGCCCGCGGCCGCCAGCAGCGAGCTGCGGAGGAAGAGGCGGCGGGAGGCGTGGTCGTGGGGTGCCATACTGGAATACTCTGCCCCTGTTTGCCTCAAGTCAAGCAATCTTTCCCTCTAGACAGCAATCTCTCCCTCTGGAAATTCTGCTAGAAATTCTGCCGGAATGGACAGCCGGAGGGGTCCGTGGACGCCCTTGAAGGACACTCCGGCCCTCAGTCCAACTCGAAACCCCCAGATCTATCCCCCAAACCGAACCTCCATAACCCTTTCCCCGCGTAACGAACGATCGGGACGAGGGTTGCATCATTACGGCGCGAGGATTGCGACAGGAAAGCCGTTTCTCTACACCCGG
>CAVSPJ010000004.1:0-13973 GCA_963729985.1 uncultured Gemmatimonadales bacterium | reverse complement strand
GACGGCGGCTCGAGGTAGGCGCCCTTGCAGAGCCGCACCCGGGCCCGCAGGGCGATCAGGTCCTCCACGTCCCGCTCCGAGCGCCGGAGCATGGACTGGATGACCACGCCGCAATGCGCCCCATACGCCTCGAACAGCCGCTGGGTGAAGAAGTCCAGCGTGCGCTGGGTGGCAGTCGGAGCCCTCCATGTCCAGCCGCACGAACCCGCCGAGCGCCTTCGCCTTGTCGAGGATGCGCACCATGTTCGCCAGGCACAGCGACTCGTCGATGTCGAGCCCCATCTGGGTGAGCTTGACCGAGACGTTGACCTCCACTCCGCTGGCGGCCATCCGGTCCAGCATCCGGAGGTAGAGGTCGCGCGCGGCCGTCGCCTCGGCCTCGACCGTGACGCTCTCGCCCAGGAGATCGAGCGACGAAGTGATGTCGCGGCGGGCCAGCTCGACCGCCGCGCCGACGCCGGTCTCGATGGTCTCTCCCGCGACGAAGCGGGAAGCAAACTTCCGGGCCATGCCGTTCCGGCGCACGAAATTGAAGATGCCCTGCCGCTCGGAGAGCCAGAGCAGGCCCTGACGCATGATCACGACACGCCTCGATGGTGAAAATCGCTCCCGAAGGTAGCGCAAGGAGGAAGCCGCGCATAGGAGCGGGGAACCGGATGAAAGTTTATGCATGGCAAGGAGTAAGAGCGCGGATGGCCGGCGGCCGGGGCCGGTTGCCGAGAGGCCCCTGTGACTCCGCTCACCGTTGCCGGATGCCGCGGCGACCTATCATCGCAGTCATGCCCAAGCGAACCAGCGAGAACCGAAAGGAGCCGGCCGCCGACGCGACCGAGTCGGCCGAAGCGGCCGGCCTGCGCTACGTGAGCGACACCATGCCGGGCATCTCGCGCAAGCGGGCCGGCACCGGGTTCTCCTACGCCGGGCCCGATGGCACGCGGATCACCGACCGAAAGCAGCTCGCCCGCATTCGCTCGCTCGCCATCCCCCCGGCGTATTCCGATGTCTGGATCTGCCCCTCGTCCAACGGCCACATCCAGGCCACCGGCCGCGACGCGCGGGGCCGGAAACAGTACCGCTATCACCCGCGGTGGAGGGAGATCCGCGACGAGACCAAGTTCGGCCGGATGCTGGAGTTCAGCCGGAAGCTGCCGGCCATCCGGAAGCAGGTCGACCGGGATCTGGCCCGGCCGAGCCTGACGCGGGAGAAGGTGCTGGCGACCCTGGTGCGGCTGCTGGAGTGCACCGGCATCCGGGTGGGGAACGACGAGTACGCCAAAGCCAACCGGTCCTTCGGACTCACCACGCTGCGGGATCACCACGTGGAGATTTCGGGCTCCAAGCTCCGCTTTCAGTTCCGGGGCAAGGGCGGCAAGATCCACGACGTCGCGCTCACCGACCGGCAACTCGCCCGCATCGTCGCTCGCTGTCAGGCGGTGCCCGGCGAGACCCTGTTCCAGTACGTGGATGCCGACGGCGTCCGGCAGACGGTGGACTCGGGAGACGTGAACGCGTACCTCCGGGAGATCACCGGAGAGGACTTCAGCGCCAAGGACTTCCGCACCTGGGCGGGGACCATCCAGGCGGTCGAGATTCTGAGGGAGCTCGGGCCGGTCGAGTCGGAGCGGGACGCGAAGTCGGCGATCCTGAAGGCGATCGACCAGGTGGCCGAGCGCCTCAACAACACCCGCGCGGTCTGCCGGAAGTATTACGTCCATCCGGCGGTGTTCGAGACCTATCAGGCGGGCACCATGCTGGAAGCGTTGGGGAACGGAAACGGGACCGCGGCCGCGGCCAGGGCGGCGCTGTCGGCTCAGGAGCGGGCGGTGGTGCGGCTGCTGCGCAAGGCGATGTAGCGCCGCCACCCCGCGTCAGGCCAGCCGCATCTTCTCCAGCAGCCGGCCGAAGCGCGGATCGCCGCGGATCGGATCCACCAGCGGCTCGACCCTGAGATAGGCCAGCCAGCCGCGCCGGTCTTCCATCGCGCGGTCCAGCCACTCGAAGGCGCGATCGGCCTCGTTGAGGCCCGCGTGCATCATCACGAACGCCACCGGGCTTACGTAGTGCTCGCGGGACTCGGCGTAGAGGCCGTCCAGAATTCCCCGGGCCTCGGTCAGGCGCCCCCGCGCCACCGCGACCCGCCCCAGTCCGGCGGTCGCGAGGGTCGGGCTGTCCGAGCCCGCGACCGCCTCCCGAAACGCCGCCGCCGACTCGTCGAGCTTCCCCAGCTGGAGATAGGCCAGCCCGAGCAGCCGGTGGTTCTCCTCCGCGGTGGGATTCATGGCCAGCGCCCGGCGCAGATGCTCCAGCGCCTCGGCCGGCTGGCGGGTATAGCAGCACAGCCAGCCCATGCTCCGGCGGATCGAGACCGACGCGGGGTCGAGGTCCACCGCCATCCGCCCCTCGGCGAGCGCGGCCTCGGGCCGGCCCATCGCCAGGAGCAGCCAGGAATGCCACTGGCGGGCGACGGAGTAGGTGGGATTGAGCTCGATCGCGCGCCGGAACCGCGCCGCGGCGCCGGGCCAGTCCCAGTCGTGGATGAATGTCACCCACGCGAGCGAGGTGTGCGCCTCGGCCAGGGTGTCGTCCAGCTCAAGTGCCCGGCGCGCCATCTCCCGCGCGCGCTCCATCCCCTCGTGCACCGGCGCGCCCCGGTAATCCACCTGGAGCGCGTAGGAGTCGGCCAGGCCGGTGTAGGCCAGGGCGTAGTCCGCGTCTTCCTCGATTGCCCGCTCGAAGTACTTGATCCCTTCGGCGATCGAGTTCTGGGTCCGGCGGTTCCACCAGTACCGGCCCTTCAGGTACAGGTGATAGGCCGCGAGATTCGCGGTGTAGCGAACCGGAGGCGCGTCGCCCAGGTCGCGGAGCAGGGTGGTGCGCAGCGTGGTCACGATGGTCCGCGCGATCTCGTCCTGGATCTCGAACACGTCCTCCAGCTCGCGGTCGTAGCGCTCGGACCACAGGGTGCGTCCCTCGGCCACGCCCGAGAGCTGCGCCGTGATCCGGAGCCGGTTGCCGGCCCGGCGCACGGTGCCCTCCAGCACGGCGGAGACGCCGAGCCGGGCGCCGAGGTTGCGCACGTCTTCCAGCAGGCCCTTGAGGGCGAACACCGAGGTGCGCGAGGCGACGTTCAGTCCTTCGACCTTGCCGAGCGCCTGGATCAGCTCGTCGGTGATTCCATCGCTCAGGTACTCGTTCTCGGGATCGCCGCTCGCGTTCACGAAGGGCAGCACGGCGATGGTGCGGGCTTCGCGCGCGGTGCCGGGCGCGGCGGCGGGCACGATCTCGGGGATCCGCGCCACCAGGGCGTCGGCGAAGTCGGCCATCGCCGGGAAGCGGTCGGCGGGCTCCTTGGCCAGCGCCCGCATGAGCGCGCGCTCGATCGCCGGGGGCACGTTGGGCCGGCGCAGGCCGATCGGCGCCGGCGCCTCGATCGCGTGCCGCGCCATGGTGGCGCGGGCGCCGGTGCCGGCGAAGGGCGGGTCTCCCGCCAGCATCTCGTACAGGACGCAGGCGAGGCTGTACTGATCGCAGCGCCCGTCGAGCCCGGGCTCGGCGGTGGCCTGCTCGGGACTCATGTAGGCCGGCGTGCCGACGGCGAACCCCCGGTCGGTGACGTACACGCTGTCGCCACCGGCGGCCGAGATCGCGGTGGCCACGCCGAAGTCGGCGACCACCGGCTCGCCCTCCTGCAGCAGGATGTTCTCGGGCTTGATGTCGCGGTGGATCACGCCGAGGCGATGGGCGTAATCCAGGGCACCCGCGACCGCGCGGGTGATCCGCAGGGCCACGTCCACCGGCAGCGGGCCCTCGCGGGCCAGCCGGTCCCGGAGGCTCTCGCATCCGGCGTACGGCATGACGAAGTAGAGCAGCCGCGGCCCGTCGGCGCGCTCCGGCTCGATCTCACCCGAATCGTGCAGCGGCAGGATCTGGGGATGGGCCAGGCGAGCGGCGATCCGGATCTCGCGGAGAAAGCGCTGCGGCTCGTAATCCGCGCCCGGCACCGGGCGGAGCACCTTGATCGCCACCTGGCGGCCGTGCTTCAGATCCTCGGCCAGGTAGACGGTCGAGGCGCCTCCGCGGCCGATCTCCTGGTCGATGCGGTACCGGTCCGCGAGCAGACCGCCGAGCGCCGGCGTGGGGTGAGGGGTCACCCGGGGAAAATACCTGCCCCTCCCGGGGGGCGCCGTGGCACCGGCCCCGGAGGGATCGTCGTGGCGGACCGGACTAGGGGCGCTTCCGGTATCGTCCATCGAAGGCCACGGTCCAGGTGCCGCCGCCGTCCTGGGAGGTCTCCCATAACTGCCGGACGGCTCCCGGCGCGGTCTGCTGCCAGGTGATCCGATTCAGTACCGGCGCGCCGGAGGTGTCCCGGGTCTCGCCGCTGAGCACCATCTTGCCGTCGGTGAACGCCCCGTCCAGCAGGAGCACCAGACCGCCGTTGTCCACCCAGGTCTGGTGCCACTTGCCCCTGGGCCGATTGAACGCGTTGTAGCTGGTGCCGGAGCCGCCCTTGGCGCCGGTCCAGGTTTCCCTGAGCACGCAGCCGCCGAGAATGGACTCGATCCGATTGCGGCCGGCGGTCGCCCCCTGGGGGGTGGTCACGTCCCACTCCCCGATCCAGAAGTCGAATTGCCGGTGCTCGGGAGCGGCGCAGGGTTTCGGTGCTACAGCGGACGACGTTTCCTGGGCGGCGAGCGGCGGGGAGAAGGCCAGCAGCACCGCGACGAGGCCATAGGCCGGACGCATGGAGGGGGTCATCCTTCCTAGTACGTGCCGACCCCCCCGGCAAGTTCCGCGACGAACCGGCCGACCGCCCCGAAGTAGGCCGCCGAGTCCACCTCGAAGGCGTTGCCGTGCCCTCCCCGAAGCGAAACGAAGCGCTTGGGGGGAGCCGCCGCCTCGAAGAGCCGGCGGCCGTGGGCGAAGGGAATCACCTCATCCCCCTGCGCATGGAGAAACAGCTTGGGGAGGGTCAGCCCGCCGATCCGGTCGATCGACGGATACCGGTTGGCGGCGACCCAGCGGACCGGGGCGAAGGGAAACAGCTCCTGGGCCCGCTCGACAACGGAGGTGAGCGCGCCGTCGAGCACCAGCCCGGCCGCCGGGACCCGGCTCACCAGCTCGACCGCCACGGCCGAGCCGAGCGAGTGGCCGAAGACGACGATCCGCCGCTCCGGCACGCTTAGGGTATCGCGCAGGTAGCGGTAGGCGGCGTCGGCGTCCCGGTAGAGACCCTGCTCGGTCGGGGTGCCCTCGCTCTCTCCGTACCCGCGATAGTCGAACGCGAACAGGCTGAGTCCCAGGGCACGCAGGCCGGCGTAGTGATAGGGCCGGCCGGCCTCAGAGATGTTGCCCGCGTTTCCATGGCAGATGAGCAGCCAGTATCCCGAACCGCGGTCGGCCGGCATGACCCAGCTCACCAGCCGGACGCCGTCGGACGTGGTGAGCTGTACCCGCCTGACGCCGAGACCCAGGTCGGCGGGTGGGGGCAACAAGGTGCGGCTGGCACCCGGGACATAGAGCATGCGGGATTCGGTGAGCCGGAGCACGACAAGGAAGAGGATGTAGCCGACCGCGAGCAGCGCGAGCAGCCGCAGCAGGCCGGTCATGTCGCGTAGTAGCGCCCGCCCTGGCGCGCCATTTCGGCCAGAGCCGGCGCGGGTCGGAAGCGTTCGCCGTACTGATCCTCCAGCTCGTGCAGCGTGGAGACGACCCGGGACGCGCCGAGGTCGTCGATCGCGCGCATCGGGCCGCCGCGAAAGGCGGGGAATCCGATGCCGTAGATCGCGCCGACGTCGCCGTCCCGGGCGCTGCGTACCACGCCCTCCGCGCACGCCGCCGCGGCCTCGTTGAGCATGGCGTGGACCAGCCGGCGCTCGATCAGCTCGGAGCCGGTGCCCTCGACCGGCTTGGCGCGGAGCAGCCCCTGCACCGAGCGGTCGGCACCGGCTTTACGCCCGTTGCGGTAGCGGTAGTACCCGCGGCCGTTCTTCCGGCCGAGCCGGCCGGCGGCGATCATGCGGTCGAGGGCGTCCCCCGTCTTCATCCGGTCGCCATAGGCCGCGTGCATCGTCTCGGCGGCCTTGTGGGCAACGTCGAGCCCGATCTCGTCGAGCAGGGCGATGGGACCCACCGGGAAGCCCCAGGCCACCATGGTGCGATCGATCAGCTCGACCGGCACTCCCTCGGCCACCATCAGCCCCGGCCTCGTTCAGGTAGGGCGACAGGATGCGATTGACCCAGAACCCGGGACGGTCGCCCACCACGATCACGGTCTTCCCCATGCGGCGGCCGAACCGCACCGCCGTGACGATCGCCTCCGGCGCGGTGGCGTCGGTCGGGATCACCTCCAGCAGCGGCATCTTCTCCACCGGCGAGAAGAAGTGCATCCCGAGCACCCGCTCGGGACGCCGCGACTCGGCGGCGATCAGGTGGATCGGAATGGTGGAGGTGTTGCTGGCGAAGATCGTGTCGGGCCGGGTGGCGGCCTCGACCTCGGCCAGCACCCGGCGCTTGAGCGCCAGCTCCTCGAAGACCGCCTCGATGACCAGGTCCGCGCGGCCGAAGCCGGCGTAGGTGTCGCCACCGGAGAGCAGCGCGGTCAGCCGGTCGTGCTGTTGCCGGGTGATTCGGCGGCGTTGCAGCCGGGCGGCCAGGATGGCGCCGGCGGCACCGAGCCCTTTGCCCACCCGGCTGAGGTCGGCGTCCTTGAGGCGGGTATCCACTTCGACGTTGACCACCGCGGTGCCTGCGATACCGGCGCCCATGAATCCCGCGCCGACCACGCCGAGCCGCCGGATCTGCCGGGGGTTGGCGGCGCCCGACGCGATGCCGTCGTCCTTCTTGAGCGCGGTGGTGGCGAAGAAGATCTGCACCAGCTTGCGGGAGACGTCGCCCACCGCCAGCTGGCCGAAGGCGTGGTGCTCCTCGGCGAGCCCGGCGGTGATGCCGTGCTCCAGCCCGACCCGCACCGTCTCCAGGGCCGCCAGGGGCGCGGGATAGTGGCCGCCGGTCCGCGCGAGCAGCTCCGCCTTCGCCTTGCGATACACCAGCCGGCGGCCGGCCGGCGTGCGGTCGAGAAAGAGCCCGGGCAGTCCGCCCTGAGCGGTGCGCCGCGGCAACCCCTCGCGCGCCAGGCGCTCCGCCGCGGCGATCGCGGTGCGAAGCAGGATGCTGCGCGGCACGACTTCGTCCACCAGCCCGATGCGCAACGCCTTGGCGGCGCGCTCGCTCTTGCCGGTGAGGATCATGTCGAGCGCGGCCCGGAGCCCGATCAGCCGGGGGAGCCGCTGGCATCCGCCCGCGCCGGGGATGAGCCCGAGCTGCACTTCGGGGAGGCCCAGCTGCGTCTTGCGATGGTCGGAGGCGATGCGGTAGTGGCAGGCGAGGGCCAGCTCGAGGCCGCCCCCGAGACAGGCGCCGTGCATCGCCGCCACCACCGGCTTGGGCAGCGTCTCCACCCGGCTCACCATCTCCTGTCCCTCGAAGCTCAGCCGCTCGGCTTCGGCCTGGGTGGTGAGCGCGGTGAACTCTTCGATGTCGGCCCCGGCGATGAAGGTATCGGGCTTGCCCGAGACCAGCACCACGGCGCGGATCTCGGCGTCGTCGCGCAGCCGGATCAGCAGCGCCTCGAGCTCCACCTTGACCGCGGCGTTGAGCTTGTTGACCGGCTCTCCGGCCAGGTCGAAGGTGACGACGGCGATGGCGTCGCGAAGGTCGGTGGTGAATGCGGACATGGCGGCCGACTAGCGCTCGAGGACCATGGCGTACCCCATACCGCCCTGGGCGCAGATGGACACCAGCCCGTAGGCGACCTCGCGCCGGCGCATCTCGTTGGCGAGCGTGGTGACCAGGCGGGCGCCGGTGGCGGCGAACGGATGCCCGATCGCGATCGAGCCGCCCATCACGTTGGTGCGGTCCCAGTCCACCTCGCCGACCGGACCGGCGAGCCCCAGCCGGTCGGCCCAGGCGCGTGACCCCCACGCCTGCACGTTGGACAGCACCTGCGCGGCGAAGGCCTCGTGAATCTCGAACAGCCCGATGTCGGCCCAGGAGAGTCCCGCCCGGTCCAGTGCCTTGGGCACCGCGTAGACCGGGCCCATGAGGAGCTGCCACCCGGGATCGACCGCCGAGACGGCGTAACTGCGCAGGAACGCCAGCGGCTGGTACCCCAGGGCGGCGGCCTTCTCCTCGGCCATGAGCAACACGGCGGCCGCGCCATCGGTGAGCGGCGAGGAGTTGCCGGCGGTGACGGAGCCGTATTTCCGGTCGAAGACCGGCCGCAGCGCCGCGAGCGCCTCGAGCGAGGTGTCGGCCCGGATCCCGTTGTCGCTGGTGACGACCTGATCCACGCCCGGGCGGCCGAACCAGGGGGCGATCTCGGCGGGCAGGCGGCCGTCGGCGGTGGCCGCCGCGGCCCGCTGGTGGCTTCGGAGCGCGAGCTCGTCCTGGACCTCGCGGCTGATACCGTTCTCCTTCGCCATCTTCTCGGCCGACTGCCCCATGCTCTCGCCGGTCGACGGCTCGGCGATTGCGGGCGTCACCGGGATCAGGTCTCGGGGGCGGGCCCGGCCGAAGGCGGCCACCCGCCCCCCGACGCTTTTGGCCCGGCTCGCGTCGGCCAACACGCGGCTGAAGCGGCGGGAATGCAGGATCGGGATGTCGGAGAGCGATTCGACGCCGCCGGCCAGGATGGTATCGGCATGCCCCAGGGCGATCTGGTCGGCGGCGTTGGCGATGGCCTGCGCCGATGAGGCGCAGGCGCGATTGAGCGTATAGGCCGGTACGCTGGGAAGCAGCTGCGGGAGGAGGCTGACTTCGCGACCCACGTTCGGCGTGAGGACCGACGGCACGACCTGGCTGAAGATCACCTCGTCCACTTCCCGTCCGTCGATCTCGCTGCGGAAGAGCAATTCGCGCGCGGCGTGCCGCGCCAGGACCACCGCGGAGACGTCCCGAGCCGCGGTCCCGCTCTTCAGGAACGGCGTCCGCACCCCCGCGACGATGGCGACCCGTCGGCCGGGCCGGGATTGTTGCATGTTGCTCCGGGTGAGAGGGGTACTTACTTCTTTACGGCCAGGACGCTCGCCACCGCCCGCCAGCGCTCGGCGTCGACCGCCTCGACCACTTCCCGGCCGTGCAGCACCATCAGCGGCGCGACCAGGCCGGTCAGCTCGCCGGGATGGAGCAGGTGGTCGTCCGAGGTGGGGCCCCAGCCGAGCTCTCGCTGGGTGGTCAGGAACGTCTCCATCAGCAGCAAGCCGCCGGGCTCGACCAGCTCGATCATCTGGGGCGTCTTGGCCCGGTCAAGATAATTGAACACGAGAACCGCATCAAAAGCGCCGAGCTCGGGCCACGGCTCTTCGAGGTCTGCCGCGATCCAGTCGATGGCCAGGCCCTGGGCCTCGGCCCGCTCCCGTGCCGCCGCCAGCCGGACTTCGTCCCGGTCGATGGCCGTCACCCGCGCGCCCCGGGCCGCGGCGGCGAGACTGTGGCGGCCTTCGCCGCAGGCCAGATCCAGGACCCGCGCCCCAGGACCGATTCGATGACCGTGCCACAGAAACCAGGTGCTGGGCCGGGTGGTCCGCGAGACGGGGGGCAGGGTCACGGGAGACTGTCCTCAGAGCGAGCGACACTCGATCAGCTGGCGGCGGAGCCGGCTGACGTTCTGGTGATCGGCGGCGGCATCACCGGCACCGGGGTGGCCCGGGACGCGGCGATGCGGGGGCTCCGGGTGGCGCTGGTGGACCAGAACGACCTCGGCTCGGGCACCAGCTCGCGGTCCAGCCGGCTGGTCCACGGCGGTTTGCGATATCTGGAGACCGGCGACCTTCGCCTGGTGCTCGAGGCCAACCGGGAGCGCCGGGTCCTGCTCCGGATCGCGCCCCACCTGGTCTGGCCGCTGCGCTTCGTTTTTCCGCTGCATAAAGGCGACCGGCTGTCTCTCTGGCGCCTGAACGCCGGGATGTGGCTCTACGATCTCCTCGCCTTATTCCGCAATGTGCGGATGCACCGCATGCTGGGCAAGCGCGCCGTGCTCGAGAGCGAGCCGATGCTGCGGGAGCGCGGGCTCCGGGGCGGGGCCGCGTTCTACGACGCCCAGTGCGACGACGCCCGGCTGGTGCTGGCCACGGCGCGCTCGGCGATGCATCACGGCGCGCTGGTCGCCAACTACACGGGGGTGCTCTCGCTGGAGCGGACGGCGGGCCGGGTGGTCGGCGCCAGGATCGAGGACCGGCTGACCGGGGCGCAGGCGACGATCAGGGCCAGCGTCGTCGTCAACGCCACCGGACCCTGGGCCGACCGCGTTCGCACCATGGAGGACGCCGGAGCCTCGCAACTGCTCCAACCGACCAAGGGGGTCCACATCCTGGTGGACCGAAGCCGGCTCGACCACCGCGACGGCATCATCTTCCTCAGCCCGATCGACGGCCGGGTGCTGTTCATCCTCCCCTGGCGCGACCTCAGCTACATCGGCACCACCGACACGGACACCACCGAATCACCCGACCACCTCGAGGTGACCTCCGAGGAGATGGTCTACCTCCTCCGCTCGGCCAATGCCCGCTTCCCCAACGCGCGGCTGGCTCTGGACGACGTCCGCGTCGCCTGGGCCGGCCTCCGGCCGCTGCTGGTGGACAGCGTGGCGGCCACCGAGAGCGGGCGCTCCCGCGAGCATGCGATCGTCCAGGGCTCGGGCGGAATGATCACGGTAGCCGGCGGGAAGCTCACGACCTACCGCTCGATGGCGAAGGAGGTGGTGGATCGGGCGATGGGCGAGCTCCGGCACCGCGACGGCCGGCCCCGCGCGGTCGAGGCCGGCACCGACCAGGAGCCGCTGCCGGGCGGCGAGACCGACGACTTCACCGAGTTTCGGGCCCGGGGACTGGAGCTGGGCGTGGTGCCGGAGAGCGTCGAGCACCTGATCCGCCACTACGGCACCGAGGCGGCGGGCATCTACAACATCGGCGCGGCGGACCGCCGCCTCCTTCGCCGCCTGATTCCGCCCCACCCGGCGATCGAGGCCGAGGTGTTGCACACCGTGCGCCGCGAGCTGGCCCAGACGGTGGAGGACGTGATGGTCCGGCGGCTCCATCTCTATTTCGAGCACGCCGAGCGCGGGGTCGGGGTCGCGACCAGGGTGGCCGAGCTCATGGGACAGGAGCGAGGCTGGGACGAGGCGCGGATCGCGGCGGAGGCCGGCCGCTATGTCGAGTTCGCCCGGCGGTAGCCGAAGCCTTCAGGGCTGAGGCGCGCTCACCAGCACGCGTCCGGACATGCCAACCCCACCCGGCCCTCCGTGATTCACGCAGTAAAAGCGGAAGATGCCGACCTCGTTGAAGGTGAACGAGTACGTATGCGGCCCGTCAACGGGATCGCCGCTCGTAGTCGGGGTATTGCCGTCGTCCGGGACGACGTTGTGGGACAGCACGCCCTCCGGCCATGACCAGATGACGGTCTGTCCCGTAGTGATCGTGACGACGTTGGGCTCGAACCGATTGCCGCCGCCCGGCCCCAACACCTGGATGGTCGGGCCCGGTGGCGGGCCGGATCCGTCGGTTGCGGTGGCCGTGTAGGTCAGGGGAGAGCCGTCGGCTCCCTGGATTGCGGCGGTGGCCGACTGGGTCCCCAGATCCGGTCCGAGCGTCCACACGACCGACGCGAACCCATCCGCATCGCTCTGTTCCTCCTGACCCAGCGAGCCACCCTGCCCCGCCGCCCAATCCACATCCACCCCCTCGACCGGTTCGCCGTCGCGCGTGATGAAGACCCGCAAGGGATTGCCGAGCGGCTCGCCGACCGGCGCGGTCTGCTCGTCGCCGCTCTTTACGACCGGCTTCTCGACGACCAGGGGGGACTGCGCGGGGCCTTGGTCCGAGCCGCCGCAGGCGGCTCCGAGCCCTGTCAACGAAGCCGCGACGATGAGCAAGCCAATTCCAGACCTACACATGCAAGGCCTCCGACCAGAGTTGGTGTGGAGCGAAAACGGCCGTCCCCTAGCCGGGGCGACGTCCGGGATGGGAGCCTACCACATATAGGACGTGCGGCAAGCCCGCCCGTGGACGGCCTAGGGCTGCACGATCACCGTGCCCGACATACCGGCTCCACCCGGCCCGCCATGGTTGTTGCAGTAGAAGTCGTACGTCCCGGCGGTGGTAAAGGTGAAGCTGTACTCGTGCGGCCCGTTGACCAGGGGCCCGCTGATCGTGGGCTCGACCGCATCCGGCTTGACGTTGTGCTGGATGCTGCCGCTCGGCCAGGTCCACTTGACGGTCTGTCCCGCCTGGATGGTCACCTGGGTCGGGTCGAACCGATTCCCTCCACTGGGGCCGAGCACCTGGATCGTCGCGGATGGCGGCGGGGGCGGCGGCGTGTTGTCTTCAGCCATGGCGGTGAAGCTCACGGGGGAGCCATCGGCCCCGGTCGCTGACGCCATGGCCGTCTGAGACCCGGCGCCCGGGCCGAGGGTCCAGGTCGTGGTCGAGATGCCATCGCCATCAGTGGCCGCGGATGCGGGGGCCAGGGAGCCGCCGTCGGCCGTGGCCCAGGCGACGTCGATGCCCGACTGGGGTGCGCCGGCGCGGGTGATGATGACCCGTAACCCGCTTCCCAGCGCTTCCCCGATGGTGCCGGTCTGACCGTCGCCGCTGTTGGTGGGGGCCTTAGCGATGATCAGGGGGTCTTCGCCGGGTGGCGGCTCGTTGGCGCCGTCGCCGCCGCCAGGCCACAGCCATGACGGCCAGCACCCCACCCCACACCCGTGTGCCTCGTCCCGTCGACTTGAGCATGGCGCCCTCCGCCTGATTTGAATGCGAGACCGCAGGGCCAGACACCGCAGCGGTGTGAATCATCCTTCCCTTGAGCCTATCATATCCGCTGGGGCGATCAAGTAGTGGGCGGGACCAGCGGCTGCCAGCGGCCGGGAGGGCCGTTATCTTACCGTGGCCAGGGGGAGGGCTTTGATTCGACGGAGCCCGACATTCGCGCGCCCCACTTCGCCCGGACGGTGAGTTTTCGTGGACCCCAACGTGTTCGAAACGGCCAACGCGGGTTTTGCCCAGGCCATGTACGAGGAATTCCTCCGCGATCCCACCGCGGTGGGACTGGAGTGGCGCCGGCTGTTCGAGAGCGGGGTGGTCGGGGAGCGGCCGAGCCCGAATGGGGCGGAACGGCCGGCGGACGGGCGGACGGACGGACGGGCGGACGGGCCTGGTGCGCTGATCCCGACTGTCGCGGAGCCCGATTCGCCCGTCCGTCCGTCCGCCGGCCCGTCCGCCCTTCCCTCCGGCTCCACCCCGATCAAGGGCCCCGCGGCCAAGCTGGTCGACAACATGGAGCTGAGTCTCACGGTGCCGACCGCGACCACTTACAGAGTGGTGGCGGTCGGCACGTTGGAGGAGCGGCGCCGCGCGATCAATGCCGCGCTCAAGCAGGCCGGCCGGCCGGACAAGATCTCGTTCACCCGCCTGATCGCCTACGCCCTGGTGCAGGCTACCAAGCAACTGCCCGTCATGCGGCCACACGCTGGTGGTCCACGAGGGGACGCCCCACCGGGTGCAGCCCGAAGGCATCGCGCTGGGACTGGCGGTGGACGTCCAGCGGAAGGACGGGAGCCGCGGACTCGTGGTGCCGGTGATCAAGCGCGCGGAGACCATGGACTTCGCCGCCTTCCACGCGGCCTACGAAGCGCTGGTCGAGAAGGCGCGCACCAACCGGCTGATGCCCGACGACTTCGCCGGTGCCACCATGTCGCTGACCAACCCGGGTGGGCTCGGCACGGTGGCGTCGGTGCCCCGGCTGATGGCGGGCCAGGGCAGCATCATCGCCGTCGGGGCGATCGGCTACCCCGCCGAGTTCTCCGGTGTGGCGGAAGAGCGGCTGGCCGAGTTCGGGATCAGCAAGGTCATGACCATCTCCAGCACTTACGACCACCGCGTCATTCAGGGTGCGGAATGGGGGTTCATTCCTGGCGA
>CAVSPJ010000003.1:0-240036 GCA_963729985.1 uncultured Gemmatimonadales bacterium | reverse complement strand
CGACATCCCGGACATCGTTTCCTGGATCCGCTGCTGCGCCTCGGCCCGCTTGGCGCGCGCGACCAGGATGTTCTTCTTCCGCTTGGCCTCTTCGATCTTGTCATTGAGCTGGCGGAGTGAGAGCTTGAGCGCCTCGGTTTCGGCCTTGTGCTTGAGCCAGGTGTCGTGCAGCTGCTGGGCCCCCTGGAGATGCTCGTTGTACCGGCCGAGGGCCTGCTTGGCGAGGTCGTCCCGGCCCTCCTGCACCGCCAGCACCGCGCGGCGCTCCCAGTCCTCGGCCTGCTTCTTCATCGCGTCCGCGTCCGATTGGAGCTTCTTCTCGTCGGCGATGGCGGAGGCCACCTGCTGCTTGGCCTTGGCCAGCTGCGTTTTCATGTCGACGATCAGCTGGTTGAGCATCTTCTCGGGATCTCTCGGCCCGGGAGATGAGGTCGTTGATGTTCGACCGCAGCAGGGCCGAGAAGCGATCAAAGAGTCCCATGGAGGGTCACCTTTCGCGGTAAGTCGCGAGAGCGCCGAGATGCGAGGCGAGCGCCAGGGTCATCGATTCGAAGCTGCCCTCGAACTCATTGAAATCGAGGTTTTCCAGCTCGAGCGTGTCGGTCAGCACGACGTGATCGCCCTCCAGACCATACGAGCCGTGGACCAGGTCTCGCGCGTTGAACTCCAGCAGTTGGCGGAACAGATCCCCGCGCCGCGGCTCGCTCGCCGGGAGCTCCATCACGCGGACCCGCAGGATCACCACCGGCGGGGCATAGTGAACCACCACCTCGGCATCGTCCGGCGTTCGGACGACCCAGAGGTTAGGCTCGACTTCCGTCATTGACAGGTTGCCACCGGAAAGCCGGTCGAGGAACGACTGGATGTCCTCTCGGGTGATCATTGATGGGCTCCCCTTGTGAGCTGGTCAGCCTCCGCCCTGCGAGCGAGAAGCCGCTCCGCAAAATCTAACCGCTCCTCGACCTCGGCCACTCGATTCTGCAGCTCGTCGACCGCCGAGGCCCACCGATGGTCCAGGGAGTTGTCCCTGCGTCCACGGAGCCGCTCGCCGATCGCGGCAGCGATCGGGCCCAGGACCTTCACGATCACGAACGCGAGCCCGATGAAGGCGATCGCCTCGGGTGAGTTCACGGTTCCGACCCCCTGTCTCCGAAGCCGGCCGGGCTTGTGGCCCCGTACCACGCCAGCACTACCGCCGCCGTCATTCTCGGGTCTCGTCCGCCAAGGCCGCCGGTCTCTGGCCCCGGGCGAGCATCCGCTCGGTAAAGTCGATCCGCTCCTCCAGCTCGGCGACCCGGTGATGCAGCCCGTCCACCTCGCTCAGCCGATGCTGGAGCTGCTCGATTTCCGCCAGCAGCGCCGGGTCCGGGGCCACCTTCCCTTCCAACCGGCGCGCGAACGCCCGCATGATCGGCCAGAGAATGATGGTTGTCGCGAGCAGGCCCAGGAACACGATCATGACGATCGCGGGCGGTGCCCCATCGTTCATCCAGATGAGGTTCGGGTCGAACGGGGGCGAAGGAATCTGCGGGATGGGAGGAATGTCCTGCTGCATCATGACTGCATCCCTCCCTTGGCGACCTGAGACCGCTCCTGCCCCTGGGACAACAGGCGCTCGGCGAAGTCCAGCCGCTCCTGGAGCTCGCTGACGTCCCGCCGCAGCGAGTCCACCTCCGCCAGCAGGTCGGGATCCTGCGCCAACACCCCCCCCTGCGACCTGATCCGCTCGGCGATCGCCCTGCCGATCGGACTGATCGACAGGAGGAAGAGGGTGCCCCCTCCAAAGATCAAGATGATGGCCAGTACGCCTTCCATATCCATTCCTGTTGCCTCCCGCCGGCCCTACGGATGGGGCCCCGATCGTGTTTCAATGCGAAACGACACCACCGGGGCCGAGGGACTCTGGACGTCGGGCTCGGGTGTCAGACCAGCTCCACCGCCTCGATCGCACCCAGGGACACGGCGATTTCGGTGTCGTCGCTCCCGGCTGGGCGGAGGTACACCTCATGAGCGGTGATGTGGGTGTCGACGCTCATCGGGATGCCTATGACCTCGGTCCGGTCGGTCGTGGTGATCCGAACCCTTTGTTCGTGCCCACCAGCATAGCCGAGCAGCGCGACGATATCTTCGTAGGTCATGGGAAGCTCCGGCGGGAGTGGACTTTCCAATCTAGGCTCCGCCACCCCCGGTCGCCATGCGCCTGGGCCTATTGCCCAGCGGCGGCCCGCTCCCGCGTCGCCGCCCGGGGCGCCGCCCCCATGAGGGTTCGGTCGAGGAACCGGGTAACGAGATCGAACAGATGGCCTTGGGTCCCCTTCCCCTGGCAGATGCAGTGAGTGCGGTTGGGGTACTCCATCATCTCGAACGGCCGGTTGGCGGCCACCAGGGCATTGATCAGCATTTCGCTGTTCTGGTAGTGGACGTTGTCATCGCCCCCACCGTGGATCAGCAGGAGATTGCCGCGCATGCCCTTGACGTAGCTGAGCGGGGAGCCGCGGTCGTAGCCCTCGCGATTGTCGGTGATCAGGCCGTTGAACCGCTCGGTGTAGACGTTGTCGTACAGCGCCCAGTGGGTCACCGGCGAGACGGCGACGGCGGTGCGGTAGAGATCCGGGTGCTGGAAGAGCGCGTTGAGCGCCATGAACCCCCCGTAGCTCCACCCCCAGATGCCGACTCGGTCGGGGTCTACGTACGGCCGCTGAGTGAGGGTCCGCGCGGCCACCGCCTGATCCCTGGTCTCGAGCACTCCCATCTGGCCGTAGATCGCCTTCCGAAACCGCCGGCCCAGGGGCTGGGGGGTGCCGCGGTTGTCTACCACCGTGACCAGGTAGCCCTTCTGGGTCAGCATGGTGTGCCAGAGGTAGTATCCGCCCCAGACGTCATCGACCTCGGTATGGCCCGGCCCGCCGTACAGGAAGAAGAGCAGCGGGTATTTCCGGGTGGAGTCGAAGTCGGCCGGCTTGAGGAGCATGCCGGGCATCGTTGATCCATCCTCGGCCTTGATGCTCAGCCACTCGACCGGTCCCCGGCTCAGCGCAGTGACTTTCGACCGGAGCCGCTGGTTGTCCACCAGGGTCCGGATCGACTGGTGGCCGGGCAGGCGCACCAGACGGACGATCGGCGGATTGCCCAGGCTGGAATAGGTCTCGATGGCGTACCGGTAGTTGGGCGCGACATCGTAGGAGTGGGTGCCCGGCTCGCGTGCCGGGCTCAGCTGCTCCGGCTTCCCCTTGCCGTCGAGCCGGGCGCGGAAGAGGTAGCGTTGCGTCGGCTGCTCCGGCGAGGCGATGTAGTAGAGCCACCCGCCCTTCGGGTCGATCCCCTTGATCTCGAGCACATCGTAGTCGCCCTTGGTGACGAGACGGGTCTGCTTCCCATCGCGTGAGACCACATAGACGTGGTTCCACCCGTCGCGGTCGCTCACCCAGGTGAAGCCCTTGCCTCCATCGAGCCAGACGAAATCGTCCACCAGGTCGACCCAGGTACTGTCCTGCTCGACCATCACGGTCCGCACCTGCCCGGTCCTGGCGTCACCCAGGATGACCTCGTTTCGGTTCTGGAGCCGGTTGAGTCGCTGGAGCACCACCTCGCTGGAGGAGGCGGCCCAATCCATCCGGGCGATGTAGTGATTCCGTGGGTCCCCGTCGATCTCCAGCCACCGGGTGGGCCCGCCGGCCGAGCTCACCACTCCGACGCGGGCGGCGGAGTTGGTCTCGCCGACCTTGGGATACTGGATCGGGATGACCCGGGAGTAGACCGAATCGGTGTTGTTGACCAGGTAGAAGTTCTTCACCGAGTCGGCGTTGAGCTGCCAGAACGCGATGCTGTTGCCATCGGGGCTCCAGCGCCAGCCGTCCGCGTAGTAGTTCATCAGCTCTTCTTCGTACACCCAGTCGAAGGTGCCGTTGATCAGCGTGCGGGACCCATCGGTGGTGAGCCCGGTGATCTTCCCGGTCGCGAGTTCCTCGACGTACAGGTTGTTTTCCCGGACGTAGGCCACCCGGCCGCCGTCGGGCGCGAACTTGGCGAACATCAGCGTCGAGGGTTTCGCCTCGCTCCCGCCCAGCTTCTTGAGCGACCCGCTGGCTTGGTCCAGGACCCAGTAGTCACCTCGGGTGTTGAGCCGCCAGACCGGCTGGGTGTTGGTGAAGACCAACAGCTTCTTCCCATCCGGCGACCAGGAGTAGTCCTCGATGTCGAGCGGCGCGCTCTCGCCCTGGGGCACCAGCCGGCCTGCCTGGACCAGGACCTCCCGGGTACCCCGTTCCACGTCGTACCGGACGATGTCCCGTCCGTCCCCCTCGGCGGGTGGCTCCACGGTGGTATACGCCGCGCCGTCCCCGAGCCAGCGCGACGGGCCGAAGGGCTGAGAGGCGAACTCGCCGGATCCGTAGATCCGTTGCAGGCTGAGGCGCGACGGGTCGGTCTGCTGGGCCTGGGCGGGGAGGCTGCCGCCGGCGGCGGCGAACAACACCAGAGTGAGGAAACGGTTCACTGGGAGGCTCGGGTCGATGGTGATGGCGATAACCGCAGGAAGGATACCCGTTCGGCGGGAATCCCTGTAGCTTTACGGTGAGCTCGTTGCCTGATCATGGGCACACCATTCGGACGAGGGGGCCGTGAGGTTTCACGGCCCCCTCGTCGGACCAGACCCGAGGACCGTAATGGCTCGATTCGCAGGCTTCGCCACACTGACCGCCGTCATCCTGACCTTCGTGCTGGCCGGCGCGGCGGCGCAGGACTCCCGGTACCTCAAATGGGATCCCGCCACCAAGACGGTCACCTTCGAGCTGATTGCCGGGGGTGAGGGGGCCAGCAGCCCCTTCAACTTCAACGGCTATGTCGACGGGGAGGCGAACCTCGTGGTGCCGCCGGGCGTCAATGTCGTCATGAACTTCATCCAGAAGGACGGCACGCCCCACAGCGCGGAAATCATCGCCGACCAGGATCCGATGCCGAACATGGCGGTGGACGCGGCGATTCCACGGGCGTACACCAACAAGGTCGCCGAAGGGCTGCCGCAGGAAGCCACGGACGTCATCCGGTTCACCGCCCCCGACAGCGGGAGCTACCGGATCTTCTGCGGCGTTCCCGGCCACGGGCTGAGCGGGATGTGGATTCGGTTCACGGTAGACCCCAACGTCAAGGAGCCGGCGTTCAAGACGCCGTCCTCACACTGACCGGCAGGACCCGGCGGAGGAAGTGGCCCGTATAACTGTCCCCGGAGGCCGCTACCTCCTCCGGCGTTCCCTCCGCTACGACGTTCCCACCCTTCTCCCCGCCGTCGGGACCGAGATCCACGATCCAGTCGGCGGTCTTGATGACGTCGAGGTTGTGCTCGATCACCACGACGCTGTTCCCCTTGTCCACCAGGCGGTGCAATACCTCCAGCAGCAGCCGAACGTCCTCGAAGTGGAGCCCGGTGGTCGGCTCGTCGAGGATGTAGAGCGTGCGGCCGGTGTCGCGCTTGGCCAGCTCGGTGGCCAGCTTGACCCGCTGGGCCTCCCCGCCCGAGAGCGTCGTCGCGGCCTGGCCCAGATGGATGTATCCCAGGCCGACGTCGTTCAGCAGCTCGAGCTTCTCCGCGATGCGCCGCTGGTTGCCGAAGAATTCCAGGGCGTCGGCCACGGTCAGATCGAGCACGTCGGCGATGCTCCGCCCCTTGTAGCGCACCTCCAGCGTTTCCCGGTTGTACCGGCGGCCCTTGCAAACCTCGCAGGGCACGTAGACGTCGGGCAGGAAGTGCATCTCGATCTTCACCAGCCCGTCGCCCTGGCACGCCTCGCAGCGACCGCCCTTCACGTTGAAGGAGAAGCGGCCGGGGCCGTAGCCCCGGAGCTTCGCGTCGGGCAGCTGAGTGAACAGCTCCCGGATGGGGGTGAACAGCCCGGTGTAGGTGGCGGGGTTCGAGCGGGGCGTGCGGCCGATCGGGCTCTGGTCGATATCGATGACCTTGTCGAGCCGGTCGAGGCCCTCGATCCGGGTGTGGGCTCCGGGGATCACTTTGGCGCGATAGAAGTGACGGGCCAGGGACTGATACAGGATATCGGTCACCAGGGTGGACTTGCCTGAGCCGGACACGCCGGTGACCGCCACGAACAGCCCCAGCGGGATGTCTACCGTCAGGTTCTGCAGGTTGTTGGCCCGCGCGCCGATGACGCGCAGCCGGTGGCCGCGCGCGGCGTGGCGGCGCCCGGGCGGCACCGGTACCCGCAGCTCGGAGCGGAGATAGCGGCCGGTGAGTGACGTCGGATGGGCCCGGATGTCCTCTACGGTTCCCTCGGCCACCACCTCGCCCCCGAACCGGCCCGCCCGAGGCCCGAGGTCGATCACGTGGTCGGAGGCCTCGATGGTCTCGGCGTCGTGCTCCACCACGATGACGGTGTTACCGAGGTCGCGGAGGCCCCGCAACGTGCCCAGTAACCTCTGGTTGTCCCGCTGGTGCAACCCGATGCTTGGCTCGTCCAGGATGTAGAGGACTCCCACCAGCCGGGAGCCGATCTGGGTGGCGAGCCGGATCCGCTGGGTCTCTCCTCCGGAAAGCGAGGTGGCGCCGCGCCCCAGGGTCAGGTACTCGAGCCCTACGTCCCGCAAGAACCGGAGCCGGTCGCCGACTTCCTTCAGGATCGGCCCGGCGATCTCGGGATCCAGTCCCGGGCGGCCGTTCAATCTGAGGGGGACCTCCTGGAAGAATTCCAGAGCGCGCTCCACCGGCAGGTTTACCACGTCGCCGATGCTCCGCCCGCTCACCAGCACGGCCAGGCTCTCCGCCTTGAGTCGCTTTCCCCCGCAGGTCTGGCAGGGCTGCTCGACCATGAACTCTTCCAGCGTGGTCCGCACCGCGTCGCTGGAGGACTCGCGATACCGGCGCTCCACGTTCCGAAGCACGCCCTCCCACTCGCTCTCGTACTCGCCGCGGCCGCGGGCGCCCTCGGTCTGGAACTTGAATCGGCCGGGTGCCCCATGGAGGAGCGCCTGCCGAGCCGAGTCGCTGTGTTCGCCCCACGGCGCGCCGAGGTCTAACTTGAACGCCTTGGCGAGGGTCGGGAGCACCACCTTGCGCAGATAGCCCGACGGCTCCCCCCAGGGGAGAATCACGCCCTCGAGGATCGAAATGCTGGGATCGCCCAGGATCAGCTCGGCGTTGACCTCGCGGCGGGTGCCGACGCCGTGGCAATCGGGGCAGGCCCCGAACGGTGAATTGAAGGAGAACTGGCGCGGCTCGAGCTCCGGCAGCGAGAGCCCGCACACCGGGCAGGCGAAGCGCTCGGAGAAGACGACGCTCAGCTCCGATTCTTCGTGTCGGACGACCTCCACCAGCCCGTCCGCCGTCTTCAAGGCGGTCTCGATCGAGTCGTTGAGCCGGCCCCGGTCCGCGGCCCGGACGACCAGCCGGTCCACCACGACCGCGATGTCGTGATTCTGCCGGCGATTGAGGGCCGGAACCTGGCCCAGATCGTAGGTCTTTCCGTCTACCCGGACCCGCACGAAGCCGTGCTTGCGGACGTCCTCGAAAAGCTCGCGGAACTCGCCTTTGCGGCCGCGAACCATCGGCGCCAGGATCTCGATCCGGGTTTCCTCCGGCCAGCCCAGGACCGTTTCGGTGATCTGTGCGGCGCTCTGCCGGGTGACCGGGGAGCCGTCGTCGGGGCAATGCGGCACCCCGGCCCGGGCCCAGAGGAGCCTCAGGTAGTCGTAGATCTCGGTGACGGTCCCGACCGTGGAGCGCGGGTTCTGGCCGGTGGTCTTCTGCTCGATCGAGATGGCCGGCGAGAGTCCCTCGATCGCGTCCACGTCCGGCTTTTCCATCAGCCCGAGGAACTGCCGGGCATAGGCCGACAGCGATTCTACATAGCGCCGCTGCCCCTCGGCATAGATCGTGTCGAAGGCGAGCGATGACTTCCCCGACCCGGAGAGCCCGGTGATGACGGTGAGCCGGTTGCGGGGGATGGCCACGGAGATGTTCTTCAGGTTGTGTTCGCGGGCGCCGCGCACCACCAGGTAATCCTGAGCCATAGCCCCGAAAGATACCCGAAAACGAGGCCGAGGGTCAACGGGTTCCGGTTTCGGCGGCCTGCCTCTACCATACACCTGCCCTCATGACCACCTCCCCAGACGAGCTCGCTGGCGCGGCGGCCGGACCGCTGCTCGAGCGGGCCGGTGCCACCACGTCCGCGGTCCAGGCCGCCGCGCTCTACCGCGAGGTGCTCGCGGCGAGTCCCGAGCACGTGGAAGCGCGCCTCCACCTGGCGCGACTGCTGGACCGCGAAGACCAGACCGAGGAAGCCGTCACTACGCTCTCGCTGGGCCTGCGAGGAACCCCGGATCAGACGGAGTTGCTTCTGCTTCGAGGCAGTCTGCTGGGCCGACTTCGCCGGTACCAGGAAGCGGAATCCGACCTCCGAGGCGTCTTGCGTCTCCAACCGTCCCATGGCGCGGCCCACTTCGAGCTGGGCCAGCTCTTCTGGCGGAAGGGCTTGGCGCCGGAGGCCGCGATGCATTTCGCCAAGTCGCTCGAATACCAGCCGGCCAACAGCCAGGCGCACTACCATCTCGCCGAGGCGCTCAACCTGATGGACGACCTGGCGGGGGCGTGCGCGGTCCTGGATCGGGCCCTCGAGGCCGCGCCGAGGGATGGCAAAGTGTACCATCTCCGCGGCAGGGTGCTCGACCGGCTGGGACGGCCGGACGAGGCGCGGGAGATGTACCAGCGAAGCAGAGAGCTGCAGGACCTGTGATTACCGTGGTGGTGGACGATCTCGCTTCACTCCGGGTGGACGCCGTGCTGCGTCCGGCCGGGGAATCGCTCGAGCCGCTGGCGGCCTCCGCGTCGCGGCTCGATGAAGCCGCGGGGCAACGATTCGCCGAACAGCACAGGGTGACCTCGCCGCTGGAGGCGGGGGCGGCAGTGGTCACCGGCGGCGGCGATCTGGTGGCACCATTCGTGATCCATGTCGTCATCCGGGATGCGGTCTCCCCAGTGGCGCTGACCACGGTCCGCCGGGCCTTGGTTTCGGCGTGGCAGCGCGCCAGCGAATGGGGCCTCGGCCGGATCGGCACGCCGCTGGTCGGGGCGGATGACGGGCGCCTGAGCTTGGCGCAATCCGCGTCCCTGCTGGTGGAGACCTTTCCGCGGTCCGATGCGGCGGACACACCCGCCGAGCTCTGCATCGTAGTCGAGCGACCGGAGGAGAGGGACGCGGTGGAAGCCATCGTACGGAGGACGGCGTGATCCGGCTGACGGACCTGACCAAGCGCTACGGCAAGTTCACCGCGGTGGACGGCATCAGCCTCGAGGTCTCGCGGGGCGAGCTCTTCGGGCTCCTGGGACCGAACGGCGCCGGCAAGACCACCACCATGCGGATGATCGCCGGCATCCTCCAACCCACCAGCGGATCGGTCCTGGTCGGTGGAGTGGACATGCTGGCCCGGCCGCTGGAGGCCAAGGCCCGCATCGGGTTCATCCCCGACCGGCCCTTCGTCTACGACAAGCTCACCGGCGGCGAGTTCCTCCGCTTCGTCGCCGCGCTCTACGGCCAGGACGGCGCCGGGATCGAGCGGCGGATCGACGAGCTGCTCGAGATCTTCGATCTCACGGAGTGGAAGCACGAGCTGACCGAGTCCTACAGCCACGGCATGCGGCAGAAGCTCATCATCTGTGGCGCGCTGGTGCACCGGCCCGAGCTGATCGTGGTGGACGAGCCGATGGTGGGGCTCGACCCCAGGAGTGCGCGGCTGCTCAAGGACCTGTTCCGGCAGTTCGTCGACCGGGGCGGCACCGTGCTCATGAGCACCCACACGCTCGAGGTCGCCGAGATCATGTGCGACCGGATCGCGATCGTGTACAAGGGCAAGATCGCGGCGCGGGGCACGATGGCCGAGCTGCGGCAGCAGACCGAGTCGGGCGACATGAGCCTGGAGGACCTCTTCCTCAAGCTCACCGGGGGCCATCGCGCCCACCAGCTCGACACCGTGCTCGAGCGCTGAAGTGGAGGCGGCGCGGGTCCAGCCGGGCGTCTGGACGGTGCTCACGCCCAAGTGGCGGGGAGCGCTCGCCCGGCTGCGGGAGGAGCGGAGGGGCTCCTGGGCCAAGCTGCTGCTGTTCGCGGTCGCCGGGGGCTTCTTCTGGACGGCGATCTTCGGCATCGCGTTCCGGGTGCTCGGCTACATCCAGCAGGTGGCGGACATCGGCGACCTCCTCGCCGGCAAGGTCCTCGGCGTCATCCTGCTGGCCTTCCATCTCCATCCTGCTGCTGTCCAACGTCATCACCGCGCTCTCCACCTACTTCCTGGCCAAGGACCTCGATCTCCTGGTGGCGGCGCCGATCGGCTGGTTCCGGCTCTACCTGGCCAAGCTGGGCGAGACCGTGGTGCACTCCTCCTGGATGGTGGCCCTGCTGGCGCTCCCCATCTTCACGGCGTACGGCATCGTGTATTCGGGAGGGCTGCTGTTTCCGCTGGTGGCCGTCGCGGCCTTCCTGCCGTTTCTGGTGCTGCCGGCGGTCCTGGGCACGATCTGCACGATGGTGCTGGTCAACGTCTTTCCGGCCCGGCGCACGCGCGAGCTCCTGGGCCTGATCGGGCTGGGCGCGCTGGCGACGGCGGTGATCATGCTGCGCTTCATGCGCCCCGAGCAGCTGGCCCGCCCCGAGGGGTTCCGCAACTTCGTGGACTACCTCGCCGAGCTTCGCACGCCGACCAACGCGCTGCTGCCGAGCGAATGGACGGCCGACATGATCATGAACTGGCTGCTTCGGGTGGCCGATCCCTGGCCGGTCGTGATGCTCTGGGGCGCCGCCATCGGGGCGATCGCGGTGGGCGCCCTGGGGCACCGCCACCTCTTTCACTCGGGGTTCTCCAAGGCGCAGGAAGGTGCCGAGCGCAAGATTCGCCGGCCGTTGCGCGGCCCGCTGGGCGCATTGCTCAAGAGCATCCCGGCGGCCAAGCGGGAATTCATCTTCAAGGATCTCCGGCTCTTCTTCCGAGACAACACCCAGTGGAGCCAGCTCATCCTGCTCGCCGTGCTGCTCCTGATCTACATCTTCAACATCAAGTCGCTGCCGATCCATTCCGGCGAGCGGATCCCGTTCAGCCTGGTGATCGTCATCTCACTGCTCAACCTGGGCCTCGCCGGGTTCGTGCTGGCCGCCGTGGCGGCCCGATTCATCTTTCCCGCGGTGTCGCTGGAGGGTCGCCAGATGTGGCTGCTCCGCTCCAGCCCGCTCGATTCGCGAGCGATGCTCTGGAGTAAGTACTGGACCGGCACCGTGCCGCTGCTGGTCCTCGCCCTGGCGATCACGGTGCTGACCAACTGGCTGCTCCAGGCCGGACCCTTCATGATGGCGGTCAGCGTCGGCACCATCCTGCTGTACACCCTCGCGGCGAGCGCGCTGGCGCTCACCTTCGGGGTCTACTATCCCCAGTTCGGGACCGAGAACGCCGCCCAGATCCCCACCAGCTTCGGTGGGGTGATCTACATGATGGCCAGCCTGAGCCTGCTCGCGCTGGTGATCATGATCGAGGCCCAGCCCGTGGCGGCCCAGCTCCGGGCCTACCAACGCGGCACCGAGCTCGGGCTCACGCCGCGCCTGCTCCTCTCGGGAGCCGCCGTCGTGGTGATCCTGGTCGGGGCCACCATCGTCCCGCTCCGCCTCAGCACCCGCCGGATCGAGAGGCTGGAGATCGTCTCGGGCGGCGTGGAATGACCCCGGCCGCCATCGCGGTAGACCTCTTCAGCGATACGGTCACCCGCCCCACCGACGGCATGCGCCGCTTCATGTGCGACGCCGAGGTGGGCGACGAGCAGCAGTTCGAGGACCCCAGCGTAAACCGCCTCCAGGACATGGTCGCGGAGCTGCTCGGCAAGGAGGCTGCCCTCTTCCTGCCGTCGGGGACGATGTGCAACCAGGTCGCGTTCTCGGTCCACTGCCGCGCCGGCGACGAGATCCTGCTGCACGAGACGGCGCACCCGCTGTTGTACGAGGCGGGTGGCGCGGCGGCGCTGGTCGGAGCGGTGTTCCGGCCGCTGCAGGGGCCACGGGGGATGTTCACCGCCGAGCAGGTGCGCCAGGCGGTGCGCCCGGCGGTCCACTACATGCCTCGCAGCCGGGTGGTGTCGATCGAGCAGACGGCCAACATCGTGGGCGGCGCCTGCTGGCCGATCGGCGAGATCGAGTCGGTCTGCGGCGCGGCGCGGGAGCTGGGGCTGGCCCGCCACATGGACGGGGCGCGGCTCATGAACGCGGTCGTGAGAACCGGCACTCCGGCGCGGGTGTTCGCGGCTCCCTTCGACTCGGTCTGGCTCGATCTCACCAAGGGCCTCGGGGCCCCGGTCGGCGCGGTACTGGCCGGCTCCGCCCCCTTCGTGGAGGCGGCCTGGGTCTTCAAGCAGCGGCTGGGGGGCGCGATGCGGCAGGCGGGGATCATCGCCGCGGCGGGCATCTACGCCCTGCGCCACCATGTGGACCGGCTGGCGGAGGATCACGAGCGGGCGCGGCAGCTCGCGGCCGGGCTCGCCGAGCTGCCCGGGATCGCGGTGGACGCTGATCGGGTCGAGACCAACATCGTCATCTTCGACGTCCGCGGCACCGCTTTGAGCGGAGACCAGTTCGCGGAGCGCACGCTGGCCTCGCACGGCGTGCGGTTCAGCGTGGTCGGTCCCACCACGGTACGGGCGGTGACCCATCTGGACATCCCGCCGGGCGGAATCGAGCGGGCGCTGGACGCCGCCCGCAGCGCGGCCGCCGAGGTCGTCCGGCGCTAGCCGAGCGTCAGTCTTGCAGGCTGGACGGTCGCGGCCCATCTTGGCGCGCGCACGCGCGCACGCTCTCTCCATCTCTCTCCCGGTGGACCCATGCCCCGCCTCGCTTCGCTCGTCCTGCTCCTGGCCCTGGCCTGCCGCTCCCAGGAACGCCCATTACGACTCCCCTCCGGAGTCGATCTGCTGAGCTCGGGAACCTGGGTGGACCTGTCGCACGATTTCTCCAGCGAGACCATCTACTGGCCCACCGCGAAGCCGTTCACCCTGGAGGTCGTGTCGGCCCAGATGACCCCGGGGGGCTTCTACTATGCCGCGAATGATTTCGCGACCTCGGAGCACGGGGGCACTCACCTCGATGCGCCGATCCACTTTGCCGAAGGCAGGCACACGGTGGATCAGGTCCCGCTCGAGAACCTGATCGGACCCGCGGTGGTCGTGGACGTGGTCGCGCGCGCGGATGCGAACCCCGACTACCGGGTGGACGCCTCGGCCCTGGTGGAATGGGAGCGGAACAACGGCCGCATTCCCGACAGCACGATCGTCCTGATCCGCACCGGGTGGTCCCGCCGCTGGCCCGACAAGGCCCGGTATCTCGGCACCACCAAGACCGGGCCCGCCGGCGTGGCGGAGCTGCACTTCCCCGGGATCGACTCCTCCGCCGCCCGGTGGCTCTCCGCGGAGCGGCGCGTCAGGGCGGTGGGCATCGACACGCCGAGCATCGATTACGGGCAGTCCGGGACGTACGACAGCCACCGGATCCTGCTGGGGCAGAACATTCCCGCCTTCGAGAACGTCACCAGCCTCGAGCGCCTGCCCGCCCGCGGCGCATTTGTGGTGGCCCTGCCGATGAAGATCAAAGGAGGCAGCGGCGGGCCGCTCCGAATCGTGGCGCTCGTGCCGGAACCCGAGGCGCACTTGACGGACTGATCACCTCCCGTTCTTTCCGGTTCTCCCCCGCATAAACCCGGTCCCGGGCCTGCAGAACGCACGGCCTACCTTGGGCGCGCCATTGGAACATCGCGCGATGTTGCCGCGCGATCCACCCGAGGAGGATCCATGTCTCGTATCACCCGCCTCATGGCGCTCGCCGCGGCATTCGGCCTCGCCGGCTGCATCGATCAGGGCGCCCCCGACCTCCCTGCCGAGAGCGCTCAGGCCAGTCGCGAAAGCCCGTCAGCCGCGCAGGAGCGGCTGGCCCGCCGCACCGCTCTCGCGCTCGCTGACGCTGGGTTCCGGGCCCAGCTCAAGCGCGATCTCGACCGCTCCCCGGTCCGTGAGCACAAGCTCCATTTCCAGCGCTACCTCTCCTCGTCCGGCGCGCGCGCCGCCGGGGATATCGCGCGGCTGGCCGGGGAATCCAGCACCGTGGTCGAGCTGGACGCGCAGCGGGCGCCCGCGCTCGAGCTGTATCTCCCGGTGCCGGCCCACCGCGCGGCCTGGACCGGAGACGACCGCGTTCTGGTCGCCACCATCGGCGATGAGCGCGAGCCGCCGGTCGCGTTTTCGACCAAGGGCGAGCGCTTCGTGCTCAGCCCGGACAGCCCTCCCGACATCCCGGTCCTGGCGCTGGTGCCGGTCGAAACCGACTTCGATCAGGTCGCGGGGCCTCGCCTGCAAGGCGGTCCCTCCGGCGGCGGGTCTACGCCGCCACCCGGACTGTACATGACGAATTCGCATCTGATCGAGACGTTCGAGAGCTGGGTCAAGGGCGCGCCCGAGATCGAGGTGCACGTGCTCGGCCAGGCCGGCGGCAGCGACTCACTGACCTCCTACTCGTGCGCCGCCGGTACCGCGGCCGGCTACTACTACTTCGATCAGAACTCCCTCGACTGGAGCGGCAGCGTGCTGCTCATCAACCAGACCCAGATCAACAACTACAAGAGCACCCACCCCAATCAGAACTTCCGCATCTTCGTGGTGGAAGACGACGACACCTCCTGCCAGATCAAGACCGATCCGGCCCGGTTCTCCAACCTGGTGAAGACGGTCGAGGCGGCGTATCCGATGCTCACCGGCGGGCGGGACAGCTCCGGCGCCAACCTGCAGAGAATCTGGAAGAAGGCCAATGCCCTTCAGCGCATCCTCAAGGCGCTGGCATCCGTGATCAAGACCAACGACGAGCTGGTGGGCAACGCCGTGGAGAGCACCGTGGTGGGTGAGTCATACGCCAACGGCAACTGGGTCATCAAGGGAGACAACAACAAGACCAACGGCTGGATCAAGCTCGTGATGAAGTAGCGCCGCTCCGAGGTTGACGGTCGGTTGATGGTCGTGCCGCACCTTGCGCACACCACCCATCCCGGACCGTTCATGCGGCTCCATCCTGCCCTCCTTGCCTTCCTCCTGGTGGCCCCTCCACCCATCGCCGCCCAGATTCCGGCCGGTCATACCGGCTGGCGTCTGGGCGGCGGGGTCGAAGCCGTCGGGTTCGGTCACGTGGCGGTCAGCCGGGCGGCGCCGGGCGTGGCCGCGGAAGTTCGCCCCACCGCTCGGCCGGCAGTCCACCTCTCCGCCGGGCGAGCGTACGGAGCCTGGGATCTCGAGCTCGAAGCCGGCTGGGCCGGCGGGCACATCGAAGCCGGAAACGATGCCTTGTCGCTCGAGGACAAGACCGCCGACGTCACCCGCTACCGGCTCGCCATCGGGATCGCCCGGCGGCTGGCGGGTGGGGGCAGCGGCGAGGTCTCGGTCGCCCTGGTCCCAACGCTCGACCTGTGGGAAATGGACGGCGCCAGCCGGGTGCGGGCAGGCGCGGAAGGGCGGCTGCTGCTGCGAGTCCCGCTGGGCTCGATCGAGCTGGAAAACCGGATCGGCGTGGGCTGGTCGGGCAATCCCATCGAAGCCGCGGACATTGGAGAGGTCTCGCACCTGCAAGGACTGCGGGCGGTTTCGGTCGGGATCGGCCTGCGGTTCCGAACCTGAGTACCACTACCCCCGCCTCAGGCGGCTACACGGCCGCCGCATCCTTCGCAGAACCGGCTGCCGGCGGAGAGCGCCGCACCGCACCGGCCGCATGCCGCCGGCGCCGGAAGCCGGCTACCGCAGGTGGAGCAGTAAAGGGCGTCCGGCTCGGGCCGGACACCGCAGGAAGGACATGTCGGGGCGCCCGGCGGCGCCGAGGCGGCAGCGAAGCGAAGGGCCTGCACCCGATGAGCGATCAGAGCCTCGACGTCGCCGGGCATCCCCGGCGCCCCGGTCCCCTCCTCCCGGAGCACTTCCAGCGCCTCAGCGGTGTACTTGTCCTTGAGGTACTGGTAGTCCGCATCGGAGAGCTTCCCGGTCTCGCGGTCGAATTCGATCTCCTTGAGCGCCAGCAGCGCCACGCCCCTGGGGGTCTCGTCAGGCTCCACCGGCTCCTGCACCAGATCGGGGGGTCGGGGCGGCGCCACCAGGGGCCGCAGCACCAGCCAGAGCGCCAGCATTCCCACCAGCGCCGCGGCCACCGTTTCCGCCAGCATCAGTCCTCGATCTCGGCTAACGCGCGGCGGAGCCGCTCCATCTCTTCCGCCGAGGCCATAGGCGGGGTCGGGCCCGCCTCGGGGTCCGGCCGTTCGCCGCTCCCCAGTGGCCCTGCGTCGCTCGCGTCGGCCACCGTGATCCGCCGCCGGGAAACCAGGGCGACCAACGCTCCACCCGCCACCAGGATCGCCGATCCGGGCAGCAGGTAGCCCCAGAGATTGAAGCCCTCGGGCTTCGGAGCCATCAATGCCTTCTCTCCGTACTGCTCGACGAAGGCATCGAGAATCTCCTGCGCGGTCTTCCCTGCCCGGTCCATCGCCACCACCTCGCGGTGCAGCTCCGGCGAGTAGGTGCAGGTGAAGTCGGTGGTGCGGCAGGTGAAGACGTCGAGCGTGCAGCCGCAGTTGCACGCAAGGCGATGTTCGATGGCCTTGATCCGCTCGTCGTAATCCGCGATCTCGGTCGGCGCCCGCGGACGCCCGGCGGCGCCCGGATCGCGGAGCGTGCCGACCTCGCCCCTCCCCGCCAGCGGATCCTGCCCCTGCATCGGGATCAACGCGGCCGCCCCCAGCCGGCCCAGAAATCCGCGTCGCGACAGCCGGCTCACTCGGCCGCTCCGGTCCCGGCCAGAGTCGCCTGGTAGCCCGGCTGCACCGGCCGGGGCGACACCAGGGTGGCGCCCCCGCCGGGCCACATCGTGACCAGGCCACCGAATGCCAGCACGAACCCGCCGAACCAAACCCACCAGACCAGCGGATTGATGGTGAAGCGGTACACGGCCTCTTCGGTGCCTCCCACCGACCCCGCGAAGGTGATGTAGAGATCCTCCTGGAGGTTGCTCCAAATGCCCACCTCGGTGGACGGCTCGAAGGTCGGGCGCCGGAAGCTGTCTACGTGCTGCCGCTTCTCCGAGGTCAAGAGCCCCATCGAGCGGCCGTCCTTCACCACGGAGATGGTGGCGGCGCTCACGATCCGGTTCAGCGCTTCGAACTGCGAGATCCCCATGTGGGTCAGGGTGTAGGTGTGGCCGAACGGGCTCGCCATGGTAACGGACTCACCGGGCTTGAGCGTCGCCTCCATCTCCCGCTTGAACGCCATGCCGGAGAAGGCCACGAAATAGATCAGGATCCCGGTGTGCACCAGGTAGCCGCCGTACCGTCGCCGGTTTCGTCCCACCAGGCGCGCGAAGGCGACCGGAGCCGACTCCCCGTGCATCCGGCGCCTGGCCCGAACCCCGCGATAGAACTCCTGGACGATCGTGCCCGCCACGAAGCCCGCCAGGCCCAGCGCCATGAGCGCGTAGAGATCCCGGGCGCCGGCCGCCACCAGCACGAGGAGCGTCACGACGCCCGACGCCACGGGCCCGGTGAACTGCCGCCGCAGGTTCGCGGGCGAGGCCTTGCGCCATGCGATCAGCGGGCCGATCCCGGTGAGCCCGAGCAACAGCAGGCCGAGCGGCACGTTCACCCGGTTGAAGAACGGGGGGCCGACGGTGATCTTGGTTCCCCGCACCAGCTCGGAGAGGATCGGGAAGAGCGTCCCCCACAGCACCGAGAATGCGATGCCCACCAGCAGCAGGTTATTGAAGAGGAACGCCGCCTCGCGGCTCAACACCGACTCCAGCTGCACCTCGGCCTTGAGCGAGGGCCACCGGGTGTAGAGCAGCGTGAACGAGAGGATGCCGCAGATCACCAGGAAGGCGAGGAAGAAATATCCCACGCTCGACTGGGTGAAGCTGTGCACGCTGGCGATCACCCCGGAGCGGGTGATGAAGGTCCCGAAGATGCTGAGCAGGAAGGTCCCGATGATGAGCCCCAGGTTCCAGCGCTTGAGCATACCGCGCTTTTCCTGGATCATGACCGAGTGCAGGAACGCGGTCATGGTGAGCCAGGGCAGCAGGCTCGCGTTCTCCACCGGGTCCCAGGCCCAGTACCCGCCCCACCCCAGCTCCACGTAGGCCCACCACATGCCGAGCGTGATGCCGATCGAGAGGAAGAGCCAGCTCACCAGGGTCCACTTGCGGATGGCGTGGATCCAACCGGCGTCGAGGCTGCGGGAGAGGAGGGCGGCGATGGCGAAGGCGAACGGGATGGTGAGGCTGATGTAGCCCAGGTAGAGCATCGGCGGATGGATCATCATCCCCGGGTTCTGCAGCTGGGGATTGAGTCCCCGGCCATCTGCCGGGGTGAACGCCAGCCGCTCGAACGGATCCGCGGCGAACAGCATGGTACAGACGAAGAAGGCGACCACCACCGAGGTGACGCCGCCGACGTACGGCAGCAGCGGCCGGTACCGCCGCGCCGTGAGCAGCTGCGCCAGGGCGCCGAACAGCGACAGCACGACGGCCCAGAAGAGCAGCGATCCCTTCTGCCCCGCCCAGAACGCCGAAAAGATGTATCCCGACGGCAGGTTCCTGGACGTATAGGCCGCGACGTACTCGATGTTGAAGTCGTGGGTGGCGAGCCCCTTCCACAGGGCCAGCGACGCCACCACCAGCGCGGCGAAGATCCCGTACACCGCCCCCGACACGCTGTCGGCCAGCTGGGGCCGGTCCTGCCAGCGGCCGGAGAAGGAGACGACGGTGGCCCACACTCCGAGGAGGAGCGCGACCCAGAGCGAGAATTGTCCGAGGAGCGTCATGGGGCGCTACGCCTTGGCCTCTTTGTAGGCGGCCTCGTAGCGGGACCCGCACTTGGCGAGCACTTCGGTGGCGTGGAACACCCCGTCGCGGCCCAGCCGGCCTTCCACGATCACCTCGATGTCGTTCGCGTCGGTGAAGGTGTCGGGCACCAGGCCGCGGTAAGTGACCGGATAGCTCTGGACGCCGTCGCTGACCTGGAAGTCGACCTGCCGGTTCCTGTCGTCGCGCCGGATCGACCCGGGCACGACCTTGGCGCCCATCTTGAGGCCGACGTCGTAGAACGTCGGGTCGGAAGTGGTCCTGGCCGCCAGCTCGGTGGGGGTGAGGAAATAGACCCCGGTCTCCCGGACACCCTGGGCGATGAGGAGCGCTACCGCGCCGACGATTATCGCCGCGCCGAACAAGAACTTGTGGCCTGCCTTCATGCGGGGCTCCGGACGAGTGGGACGGCTCCAGCCTGAATGTTTTACCTTCGGGGCTCCCGGGATCAAGGGGCTCGCGGAATAGGCTGCAAAGCGGAGTGGCTGCAAAAGGTCGGCCAACCCGACCGCGATCCTGGATCCTGGCGAGCGGGCGGCTTCAGCCGCCCGTCCGCGTGGACCCTAATCCTTTAGATAGTACTCGACGGTGGTCACCACGCGGACGGTCTTGAGCGGCTGGGTCTCCTCCGGGCTGCCGGCCACCTGGTCGCGCGGCAGGATGACGAAGACCCCCTGGTTGGCCTGCCGGATGCCTCCCAGGCGGCTCCGGGAATCCTTGGCGAACTGCTCGGCCGCCTGCCGGGCGTTGGCGGTGGCCGCCGCGATCATGCCGGGCTTCAGATCGTTCAGCTGGGTAAACAGAAACGTCGCCCCGGCCCCTCCGAACCCCATCCGGTTCGACGACAGCACGACGCCGGCTTTCACCAGCTCCCCCACCTTAGCGCTGGCCGCGAGCACGCCGTCCACGTCCTGGGTACGCAACATCACGGTCTGACTCACCACGAAGCGCGCCGCCGAGGGGCGTTCGCCGCCGTACTGGTTCGCGAAAGCGTCCGCCACGTCGACTCCCTGAAGCTCCGCCTGCGTGGTGTCCAGCTTGTGGCGCTGCAGAAACGAGTAGACCTCCGCGGTGTTCCTGGCGATGCGGGCCTGCGCCGCCGCCAAGTCGTTGTCGGCGGCCGACAGCCGGAGCGGCCACAGGGCCACATCGGCCTTGGCTTCACGCTCGGCCACGCCCTTGACGGTGACGAATCGATCGGCTGAGCGGCCCTTCAGGAATCCGTGGCCGATGAACCAGCCCCCGACGGCGATGCCCACCGCCAGGACGAGGTAGGGCAGTACGGTGGTCACTAGTTGGGGGGCGGCTCGGCGTTCCGGGTTCATCCCACCACTCCGCGAGCGCCCCATCCCGCCAGTACGATTCCAAGCCCCATCACCAGCGCCTCGAACATAATGCCCTTCGCAGTGTGCGCGAGCACGTAATGCCCGATTTCGTGCGCCATAACCATCCGTATCTCGGGCAACGAGGTATGCGCGATGGTGTTGTCAGCGAGGACTATCCTGGCCGTGCCCCCGAACCCCGACACGTGAGCATCCAGGAGCACGCTCTGCCGGAAGGCGTCTCGGACGAACACGCCGGCGGCTGGCACACCGTTGGCGCGCGCCAGGGAAAGCACGGCTTGTTTCTCCGGTCCGTCGTGCAAGGGTGCGATGCGATTGAAGAGCGGCTCGATGTACTGCAGGAGTATCAGCACGTAGGCCGCGGACAGGACCAGGTACCTCACCGCCGCCCCCTCGTCCAGGTCCGTGGTCGCCGGCGAATCAAGGCCATGATGACGACGATACCCATAATGTAGAAGGCCGGATGGGTGGCCCACCCCAGGGTCGTGTCCGCGAGCCACCGCGGGTACGGAGCTTCGGCGAGCCCGGCATGCCGAACGCGAACGAATCCGGCATAGGTTTCCACCGGCAGGCGCAGGAGAAACAGAGTCCAGAGCAGCAGAATCGCGAAAAGGCCAGCGCGCGTTTCGGCAGGAACCCGCTGGAGAAACGCCTGCGTTGCCGCACCTGGATCGGTGGGAAGCGACGCCGGCCCTACCGCTGTTTCTGCAGGTCCGTGATCAGGGCCTTCATCTCGCCGATCTCCCGTGCGCTGGGCCTCGATGATCTCGTCGGCAAGCTTCGCGAACGCGCGGATCCGAGATATGGGCGCGCTCGCTGGTCAGGATCGCGATCGAGTGGTGCGGGATCATCGCCTTCATCCAGGACACGTCCTCGACCGTCTCCTGGCTGCGAACCAGCCAGAGCGCGACGGCGAACACCACGGCGCTGCCGATGACGATGCCGAGGTTCACTCGCCGGTCGGTGTACATGCCCAGCATGAACCCCAGCATGACGACGGCCATCGTCGCGCCCATCACGAGCGCCATGTAGGCGCGAGTCTCGCTGAAAAACACGTGATCGGTCTCATAGGTGTTCAGATACATGAGCCCGAACATGACGACGGTCGAGGTCGCGATCATGGCGCCGAACCTCCAATACCTCTGCATGCTTGCCTTCCCCTCTTGTGCGGTCACCCTGCGCCCGATGCGACGGGGCTGCCGTTCCTCGCAGCGAACGGCAGCCCCGTCCAATCTAGCCCACTCGTCCATGGTCAGGTCAAGCGTATCCTCGAACTCGACTCGAGACGCCTGGTCCGCCCGCCGCCGTAGGTGGCCGGTGTAGCCGGCGCGAGTGACGACGCCACCATCGTGAGGGTATCTCCTCCAATGCCGTCAACGCTGGTTTCGGTGGTGGCCTTGACGACCACGCGACGGCCGTCCCGGGTGTCCGTGTAGACCGATTCCTCCAGCAGTGTCGGCGACGCGGGAGCGGGCGGGGTACTGGCGAAGGAGGCATGCGAGGTCGTGATGCTGGGGTGGATCTCCGGGCTCCCTACGGCCAGGCGGGTGGACCCTTATCTCAGATAGGGATCGTCCTCGGATGCGACCGGCTCCCACAGCTCGACCTTTCTCCCTTCGGGATCGAGGATCCAGGCGAACTTTCCATTGGGGTGCTGTTCGATCTCGTCAACGACTTCAACACCCTCCTCCTTCAACGCGGCGATCAGGCTCACCAGATCCGCGACCCGGAAGTTGATCATGAACGGCTGCACGCCGGGCGAGAAATAGTCGGTCGTATCCGGGAACGGAGTCCACACCGTATAGCCGGTCTCCTTGGGCCGGTCCTTTTCGCTCCACTGAAACGCGAAGCCGCCCCAGTCGGCTGAGGCGATTCCGAGATGGGTGCGATACCACTCGAGGACCCGCGCCGGATCGTCGCTCTTGAAGAAGACTCCGCCGATTCCGGTCACACGACGCGTGGCCCGATCGCCATCGGTGGTTGTGGTGGACTCACCCCGTCGAGCCTGAGGGGCATTGCAGGCGGTTGCCAGGACGACGGCGCCGATCGCAATCGGCGCAAGGGACCAGCGTGGATTCATGCTGGACAAGCGATCAGAAGCCCGCTCACAGGGCGCGCACCAGGCCGCCGTCGATCAAAATGCTCTCCCCGGTGATGTAACTGGCCTCCGATGAGAGGAGAAATGCCGCCGCCTTGGCCACCTCGACCGCGGTGCCTGGCCGACCGGCCGGGATCCTGGCGACGGCCTCCGACGCGACGGGATAGGTGTCGATCCACCCGGGAAGGAGGTTGTTCATTCGCAGCCCGGATTCCCCGTACTCCTGGCTGTAGAGCTTGGCGAAGGCACCCAGCCCGGCCCGGATGGTGGCCGACACGGGGAATTGGAGTCCCGGCTCCATCGCCGCGAAGCTCGAGATGTTGACGAAGGCACCGGGTGCGTTCTGCCGCAGCATGGCGGGAGTGACCAGCCGGGCCATCCTCACGACGTTCAGGAGCAGCAGGTCGAGACCGAGATGCCAGTCGTCATCGGTGACGGCCAGCAGCGCCCCCTTCGCCACGTGCCCGGTGTTGTTCACGACGGCGTCGATGCGACCATAGCGAGCGAGGGCTCCATCAACCAGGCGCTCGAGGTCCGTCGGGTCGGCCACCGAGCCGGTGACCGGAAGGGCATCGAGTTCCCGGGCCAGTGGCGCGAGCTCCTTCCCGCGGGCGAGCAGCGCCAGACGATAACCCCGCTCCGCGAGGAGCCTGGCGCACGCGGCACCCATGCCGCGGCTCGCGGCCGTGATGACGGCAACAGGGGTGTCGGGCATTCGCAGGCGCTAGAGGGTTGGGCCCCACTGGGGCTCTCGCCAGGTCAGTCGAGCAGCCCAAGCAGGGCCCGCGCGGCCGACTCCGACGACGCAGGGTTCTGGCCGGTGATGAGCAGGCCATCCGTCACGACATACGGCTGCCAATCCGCCTGCTTGGTGTAGTTCGCACCGTTGCGCACCAACATGTCTTCCACCAGGAAGGGGACGACCTTGGTGAGGTGCACCGCCTCTTCCTCGGTGTTGGTGAACCCCGTGACGTTCTTGCCGGAGACGAGCGGATTACCGCCGGGGCCCTTGGCGTGGCGCAGCACGCCCGGAGCGTGGCACACCGCGGCGAGCGGCTTGCCCGCCGCGAGCGTGGCCTCGATCAGGGCAACCGATCGCGGGTCCTCCGCCAAGTCCCAGAGCGGGCCATGGCCTCCTGGATAGAACACGGCATCGAAGTCGCCGGCGGCAACCGCGGACAACTTGGTCGTGCTGGCGAGCGCCGTCTGTGCGGCCGGGTCCGCCTTGAATCGGCGCGTGGCAGGCGTCTGCGCGTCGGGCGCATCACTCTTGGGGTCGAGCGGCGGGTGACCGCCCAGCGGGGAGGCCAGCGTGACGTCCGCGCCCGCATCCTTGAAGGCGTAATAGGGCGCGGCGAACTCTTCGAGCCAGAAGCCGGTGGCCTTGCCGGTATCACCGAGCTGGCTGTGCGAGGTCAGTACCATCAGGAGCTTCATCCGGAATCCTTCGCGCACGAGTGGGTATGGAGCCGGTAGACGGCTCCGCCGTACGATGGTCGTGACGGCTACTCCACGCATAATACTCGGTCCGGCCACTGGTCGGAGCCGTTGGAGAGGCGGGACTGTGCATCAGCGGGCAAAGGACGGGTCAGGCGCACCGACGCGCGAATCACAGGTTGGACTTTCCCCGCTTCAATGCGCTCGCTTACGTTTAGGTCAAATCATTGTTTGGCTCGAGGGCGACGACACGTAGCCGGGCACTGGCCGCGGGATACGTGGACTACCACACCGAGCCGATCGAGCTGCCACAACTGCTCTCGCAGATTGAAACGAGTCTCGATGGCCGCTGAATCGAAGACCGTCGTCTATGCCGCCATCGCGGGCAACCTGGCGATCGCCGTCGCCAAGTTCGTGGCGGCCGGGCTCACCGGCAGCTCGGCGATGCTCTCGGAGGGGATCCATTCCCTGGTGGATACCGGCAACGGTGGGCTGCTGCTCCTAGGCATCCGCCGCAGCCAGAGGCCGGCCGACGCCACCCATCCGTTCGGCCACGGCAAGGAGCTGTATTTCTGGACCTTGGTCGTCGCATTCCTGATCTTCGGGGTCGGCGGGGGGGTGTCGGCCTACGAAGGCATCCGCCACCTGCTGCATCCCCGGCCGCTGGAGGATCCCACCTGGAGTTACGTGGTGCTCGGCATCGCGGGCCTCTTCGAGGGCATCGTGCTCGCGATCGCCGTCCGGGCCTTCCGGGCAGCCAAGGGAAGCACGAGCACCTGGCGGGAGATCCGAACCACCAAGGATCCGACCACGTTCGTGGTGCTCTTCGAGGATGCCGCTGCGCTGCTCGGACTGGTCGTCGCCTTCCTGGGCATCTACCTGGGCCACCGCCTCGGCGAGCCCCGCTTCGACGGCGCCGCGTCACTCGTGATCGGGGTCCTGCTGATGACCGTCGCCGGGTTCCTCGCCCGCGAGAGCAAGGGCCTGCTGATTGGGGAAGGCGCCAGTCCGGGCATGCTGAAGAGCATCCGGGCACTGGCCGAGGCCGATCCCGCGGTCCGCCGGGCGATCAATCCGCTGACGATGTACTTCGGCCCCCACACGGTGCTGCTGGCCATCGAGGTCCGCTTCGCGGAGGGGCTGTCGGCGACTGAGGTGGCCGCCGCGGTCGACCGTCTCGACCGGCGGGTGCGGGAGGCCCACCCGGAAATCAAGCACGTCTTCATCGAGGTCCGCTCGGTGATGGCCGCGTCCTCGCGGATGCCGGACTCCGGTACGGCAGGTCCATGAGCGGCGGGATGGAGCGCCGATGCCCAGAGGGAGAATGACCTGAAGTCGACGGTCAAACGAACCGCGCATCAGCCTGGGCAGGTTAGGCACCAGAGGTCAGTCGAGCAGCCCAAGCAGGGCCTTCGCGGCCGGTTCCGACGACGCAGGGTTCTGGGCCGGTGATGCGCAGGCCATCCGTCACCACATACGGCTGCCAGTCCGCCTGCTTGGTGTAGTTCGCGCCAGTGCGCACCAGCATGTTTTCCACCAGGAAGGGGACGAGCTTGGTGAGGTGCACCGCCTCTTCCTCGGTGTTGGTGAACCCGGTGACGTTCTTGCCGGAGACGAGCGGCTTGCCGCCGGGGCCCTTGGCATAACGCAGCACGCCTGGAGCGTGGCACACCGCGGCCAGTGGCTGCCCGCCGCGAGCGTGGCCTCGATCAGGGCCTACCCATAAAGTCAAGCGAAAACAGCCTCGGGACGGCGTTAGGGCGGGAATCGAGTCCCGCCCGTCAGCCGCTCGCGGCGTCAGTCGCCAAAGAATCAGCCGCGCCGCGCGAGCATACTCACATACGCGCCGCTGGCGTACAGGCGCATCACCCTCGCGCACATGCGTACAAGGTTCTACCGGCTGACCGGGATCCTCAGGTTGTGCTGGAAGACGTTTTCCGGGTCGTACTCTGCCTTGACCTCTCGAATGCGGGAATAGTTGGTCCCGAACGACTGGGCCAGCATTTCCTCTCCACCTTCCCAGAAACCGCCGAAGTTGAAATAGGTGCCCCCTCGGGAAAACCGTGTAGCCTCCTCGTACCGCCGGCGTACCCAGGCGATGTTCGCCTTATCGGTCGCTGGATCTCGGGCATTTGCCTCGATCGTGAGCAGGAAGGGCGCCCGGCGATGGTAGAACGGCGTCGCCTCCGGCTGTACTCGTCCCATTTCCCCGCCGAGCGCCCACACCTCCACGGTGCTCAGCGGCGTGGGACGTTCAGCCCCCGCGTCGCAGGCCAGGCGGATCACGTCGTCGCTCAGCTCGTGCAGGTAGCGCGATTTCCAGTAGTACCGGAGACCCTTGGGATAGTCGGCGTCGAAGAGCCGCTGGGCCTCGACGTAGGGCATCGGCCCGAAAGGAGCACGTCGTGAGCGCCAGGCGGTCCCGGATGCTGGTCGCAGCTGCCTAACGACTTGCGTTTCAGCTGCGGGCTCCCAAGCCGGCGCTCGGACAACCTACGTTCCGCTTCGTCCTAAAGGGACGAAGCGCCCGCGCGGAGCTCGGACACCTCCGGCCCATCGGCTGCATGCGCGGTTAGGCGGCGACCCGCGCGCGCGATGCTCGTGATCAGGAGGCTGCGGTCGCATGGGACCACACAACTTGCCACTGCGACCCGTGCCGTTCATAGAGATCGGTGTGCCAGTACCGCTGCCGAGGGATGTGACGTCCCTGAACGACGATTTCAAGCTCTGACTGGTAGCGCATCACCGCGGCGCTGCCATAGACGCGAACCGCGATTGCTTCGGGCTCCCAGTACAAGTAATGGATCTGACCAGAGCTGACGCCGCCGAGATACTGGTCCTTCGACAGCGCGCCGCCCAACGGGTTGATCAGCTGAAAATCGTCGGCATGCAATTGGGCCGCTCGTTCAACATCGCCAGAGACCAGCGCACGCAGACGCTCACGCTCCGTCGACCGAAGGAGTTCCACCTCCCGATCCTCGGCCGTGCCTAGGTCTGAGCTGGTCACGCTGGCCCTCCTAGCACTTAATGGCGAGTCCGCCTTGTACCTAGCAGTGTGCAGATCGACCAGTAATTTGGTCCAGCGTACGGCAGCTCGTTCCGCCTAGGGTCCTCGAGACCGTTCGTTAGCCTGAGCGCCGTACGTTGGACCAGCTGGACCGGTTAAGCCCGACCAATTGCCTGAGCCACAAAGGCTTCCATGAGCTCGCGTCACTGCAAGGTGGGGCCGCTAACCGGGCCGGTGCCGTCGCTCTAGGCCGGCGGCACTGGCGGTCTAGCCTGGGCTGGCTGGGTCAGCAGGGCTTGACACTCAAGACAATTGCTAAGGGTTTGCGCATCAGCTGCGGGCGATCATGCTGGCACCCGCACAAACCTTCGTTCCATAGCGCGCTTACAGCGCTGTGGCTGCACCGCCACTCCGCGCCTCTCCGGCCCGTCGGCTGCATGCGCGGGTTAGGCGGCCGGTTGACTCGTCGTCCAGATATCGCGATGGAGCTTCCAGGCGCCACCCTCCTGCTTCCAAATCACGAGGTACTTCCCCGCGTCAGCTACTTGGCCTCCCGCAGCTTTGAGGGTATAGCGGCCTACCTCGTGGGCCGTGTCGCCGTGCGCCTCCAGTTCGACTGTTTCCAGAACTGCTTCCTTAAGGCCCATATCCATGGCCCCTTGCCAGAAGCGCTGGATCGCTGTTGTCCCAACAACGAAGTCGCTGTGTGCTGGCAGCAGCTGTGCACTCTCGGTGTACAATCGTGCGACGCTGGTTGCATCGCCCCGGCCGAAGGCTTCCATGAACTGGCGGTTGGCGGCTTCGACTCCCGAGCGGGGGTCAGCCGCGGCTGCTACTGTGCTCATAGTTGATGCTCCGAGGATGAGTGTTTCAGAGTATAGCCCGAACGCTGGGGTCCGCCTAACTCTCTAATCCGACTGCATCCCCACCCCCCACTCCCCATTATCCCCACCTGTTCGTGCCCCAAGTCCAATCGCGCCCTGAATGCTCAGGACATCGTAACTCCAACTGGAGCAAATCCTTGAACCACGACGGGCCGCTCTCTCTCTTCCGGCAAAACCTGCACAGCACGCAGCCTATGTCTTCCAAGATGTAGGTTCGGGAAAATACGATGATGGCGCAGCACCCAGGGGCCCCGGAAGGCCCCAACTGCGCCATCATAAGCCCGGTTTGCGACACCCATTCCAGCCCGGCACATCGCACAAACCCCTAGGGCACCTGCAACCTCCCCACCGTCCCCCGATCCGTTCCGTACCAGATCTCCCGCGTGGCGCCGTGAAACACCATGTGTCGAATGGTGTTCGGCTCCCCCCCACCCTCCGTCGCCACACTCTCCGTAAACTTCCCTGCCCGAGGATCGAACCCCACCAGCCGGTTCGGACCCACCCCCGTCTCCGCCAGCCAGATCCGCCCCTTGTCGTCCGCCGCCATCGCGTATGGCAGCGACCCGGCCCCCGACGGCATCGCGAACTCCTCTACCTTCCCGGTCGAAGGATCCATCCGCCCCAGATACCCCCGCGCGTAGTCCGCGTACCAGATGGCATCCTTCATCACCGTGATCCGCCGCGGCCGGGCGCCCTCGGGCAGCTCGAACCGGCGCTCTTTCATGGTCCCGGGATCGATGGTACCGACCGCGTTCGTTCCGAACAGGACGTACCACGGTCGCTGACCGGCGTCCACCTCGATCCCGTACGGCCGCGTTCCCGCCCCGGTCTCCCACAGGCGGATCTCGCCGCTCCTCACCTCGAGCCGACCGACCACGGCCGCGTTCTGCGCCGTGAACCAGGCGTGCCCGGCCCCGTCCAGCACCATCGTGTGGGGGTCACTCACCTTCGGGTCCGGCATCGGATAGTTGGTGAGCTTCCGCGTCTTCGGATCCAGTTTCACCAGCCGTCCGTTCCGGTTTCCCGTGAACCAGACCATTCCGTCGGGCGCCACCACCAGGTTGTGCGGATGGGTGCCCGCCTCGATCTCGTAGCGCTCGAACTTTCCCGTTTTCGGATCCAGGTGGGCGACATAGTTCCCCTCCTGCCCCACGAACCACACCAGCCCGTTCGGAGCCACATACGGATCGCGCGGGCGGGTGCCCTCCCAGGGCACCGTCCACTCCTGCACCGCCGGTGGGGCCGGGACCACAGCCCCGAGCGCCAGCAGAACCGGGACGGGCCCGGCCATGAATCCACGCATCGTGTTCCCCTTTCGTTTCGCTCAGATAAACGTCCGCTCGAGCCACACTACCGGAAGCGCGCTACCGGAAGCGCCCTACCGGCTGTCGCCTTCCGCGGGCGCGAGCTCGGGCCGCGCGCCCCGCCTGGTCCGGACCGCGGTCCACGACCAGTTCCCGCCGGTCCCCTTGGCGGTCCCCCTCGCCTTGTCGCCGGTCACCCTTCCCTCGAAGGTGACCCCCGTCCCCTCCGCGCCACCCTCACGCAGGACGAAGCTCAGCCGGTCGCCCTTCACGCTGAAATTCGCGAGCGGCACCTTCTTCCCGCCCGACGCGGCGGTGCCCGAGACCTCCTGGTACTTCTGCCTGATGTCGAGCGTATATCTTCTCCCCGGGCCGCCCTCCGAATCCAGCCTCCACTCACCCGACACGTCGGCCGGGATGATCCAGAGAAAGGCGTAGGTCTGCATCCCCGAGAAGGTCTTGATGTCGAGCGTCCGGTCCGGCATCCAGTCGCCCATGTCGAAGGCGTTGGAAACCACCCGCGTGCCCGGCCGCAGCTCCTGGAACAGCTTGGGCCGGAGCCTCTGGTTGAGCACCGGCAGCAGGTACAGCGTCACCACCGTGGCCCGGGTGAGATCCTGCTTGAAGAGGTCGCCCTCGACGAACTCGATCCGGCTCCTCACTCCGGCCGTATCCGCGTTGCTCTTGCTCTGCCGGATCCGGGCCGGATCGATGTCCACGCACACCCCCCGCGCGCCGTACGCCTTCACTGCCGAGATCACGATCCGGCCGTCGCCACACCCCAGGTCGTAGACCAGGTCCTGGGAATCCACCCGCGCCGCGGTGAGCATCTCGCGCACCTTGGTCGTGTCGGTGGGGACGAAGTGGACGTCCGGCGTCCGGCCGGGGGCCGGCGTCTCCTGGCCCGCCAGACCTCCGGGGGCGGCGAGCGCCAGCGTGAAGACGACCGCCGGCGGAAGCGCGTGCTCGCGCCGCCTCCCGGGCGCGGCCGGCGAGGGCGAGCACGGGAAGCCCCGCGAGCATCACCGCGATGCCGAGGAGCGCGCCCCGCCCGGCATAGGCGACGCTGGAATAGAGCATGTACGCGGCGATACCGCAGAACAGCAGGGGGACCATCGGATAGAGCGGAACCCGGAACGGACGGTCGGCCGACGGGTCGCGCCGGCGCAGAACCATGAGGGCCGCGCCGGTGCCGAACAGGATCAGCCAGAACACCGGCGCGGTATACGCCACCATCGCCTCGAACCCGCTCCGGGCGAGGGCGCCGAACCCGACCAGCAGGAGCGCGATGCCCCCCTGGAGCAGGAACGCCGCCCGCGGGGTGTGCTGTCCCTCGTGCCAGTCACCCATGAAGGCGAAGCGCGGGACGTCCCGGCCCAGCGCGTAGTTGCTCCTCGCGCCGGTGATCATGGTGGCGTTGGCCGACGAGAGCGCCGCGATCATCACCGCGAAGCTCACCAGCGCCGCGCCCCACGCGCCCACCGACCCGCGCAGCAGGTCGGCCGCGACCGCCGACGACCCCGCCACGCCCGCCAGCCCCAGGCCCCGGAGATACGCCGCGTTGGCCAGGAGATAGAGGGCCGTGATGATGCCGAGCCCCCAGGCGAACGTGTGCACCGCCCCGCGCCGCTCGCACAGCTCGGCCGAGATATAGGCCGCTTCGCTCCACCCGCCGAAGGTGAGGAGCACGAAGACCATGGCCAGCGCGATTCCACCGGCCGATGCCTCGGTCGCCGCGGACGCTGGCGCCGCCGCCGGCGCCGCGATGAACAGACCCACCACGATCACCGACACCAGGCCGAGCACTTCGAGCGCCGTGAGGGTGTACTGCAGCCGGCCGCTCTGGCGCAGGCCGGCGACGTTGAGCAGCGTGAGCCCCGCCACCACGCCGGCCGCGACACCCGCCGACAGGCCGGGTACGGCAGCCCCCCGTCCCACCAGTGCCGCGACATAGTCTCCCACCAGGAAGGACAGGATGGCGATCGAGCCGGTCTGGATCACCGTCATCCGCGACCAGGCGCAGAGGAATCCCGCCCGCCGGCCGAAGGCACGGCTGAGGAAGTGGTATTCGCCGCCCGCATCGGGGTACGCCTCCGCCAGCTCGGCGTAGCACAGCGCGCCGACCAGGGACACCAGCCCGCCCGCGACCCAGAGCGCGAGGAACATCGTGCCCGAGGAGCTGCCGGCCGCCACCAGCTGCGGCGCCCGGAAGATTCCCGCGCCCAGAACCAGGCCCACGACCAGGATCACCCCGTCGCGGGTGTACAGCACTCTCCTTGGCGCGGCTCGGGCGGCGCGCACGTCAGGGTTGTCCATCGGGCGCTAACCTTCGACTCGGTCCGCCCGGGGAGTCATGATCACTCGAAAGCCCTCACTGGGCTTCCAGTGACTGGAGTGGCGCCACGATCGTTCGACAGGGCCATCACTCACCACCCGCCACTCGAACCCTCGGGCCAGCTCCTCGACGAAAATCCCGCCCATGAACAACGCCAATTGGGAGCCCATGCAGCCGTGGGCATCGGCGCCGAACGGCGAGTATTCCGTCCGGCTGTAGGCCCGCAGCGTGAACCGCTCGGGATCAAATCGGTCCGGGTCGGGAAACACGGTTGGGTCGCGGTGACTTTCCTGGATGCAGAGGCGGAACAGCCAACCGGCTGGAATCACGTAACCATCGAACTCGATGGGTTGGGTCGCCGTTCGGTACAGGTATTCGGCCTGTTGGAGGCGCAGCGTTTCCATGACGATGCGCGTGCCCGGGCCGGGCTGTGGCCCCGGGCGGGACTCGGCGAAAGCTTCGCCGGCCCGCACCGGCGCGAGCGCCGAGGGGTGGTCGGACAGAAACTTGAAGATCCAGTCGTGGGAGCCGACGAGGTCGCTGGACGCGATTCGGAGGATCACGGCGAAGTTGCCGGCCAGAGTGGGGTCGTCCAACGCATTCGGGACGGCGTCGACCAGGGAGCGGAGCGCCGACGGCGCCCCGTTTCCGGCTGAGCCGGCCCAACCCGCCTCCACCTCGCGCATGATCCCGATCGTCGTGGTGAGCCCGGCCATGACCCCCTGCCGCCAGTTGCCGAGTGGCAAACCCTGGAACGCGAGCGCTGCCAGCGATCGCGAGAGATCGTCGAGGCGGGGATCGCCAGGTGGAAGGCCAAGGAAGATGCCGGCCATGGCCTCGAGCACCGGGCGCTCGAAGTAAGGGCGCCCGCGCACGCCCTCCGGGCAACGGCTCGAATCGTAGGCCATCCGGGCCAACCCGCGCCGGTAGGCTCCTCGCACCACGTCCTCCGATTGTTGGAGCGCGAGATTGGAGAACGTCGCCCGAAAGAGAGGGGCAATGGCCTTGTGATCCTCGTTCGGCATGTATCGGAGGGCGCCTTTCGGGATGAGTCGATTGTATGGCAGGGGAGCGCCGGCGAGCGAGGACCCATGGTTCGCGAGCAGCGCCCGAGCGCGCCCGAACCCGACCACGCACACCGTCGGCCGCCCGAACTGGCTCATCTTGAAGACGGGCCCGTACCGCCGGGCCTGATCGAGGTAGAACCGGCGATCGCTCAAGGCGTCGAGCGATTGTCCGATTCCCAGGGATCCCGGCGGAAGCCGGCGCCGGCGCCCGTAATCGGGACGGGCTCGCCACCAGGCCGCCACCATCCCGATCGCCAGCCCGATCACCAGTGTGTATCGGAGAAGAGGCCACCGGAGCGCCGCCCACAGCAGGAGCGCGCCAAAGGCCACGGTAACGCCCACTAGCACCACCGCCCAACCGGGATTAGCGCGCAGCACCCGTCGGAGCGCCGGCTTGGCCGCTATCCGGGCGGCGAGCAGCGCCGCCGCCGCCAGCACCGGAGCCTCGACGATCCAGGAAGGAATCATCCGGTCCGACCGGGCTCGCCGAGGTTGGCAGCGCTGGGTGGACGCCCGAGAGCCGCCAGCTCGAGCCGAAGGTCTGCGCTGGGGAGCCAGTACGCCCAATGACGGTTGGGTCGCCAGGCGGGTCCGTCGCGGACTACCCTGACGTCGAAGCCCAGTGCGAGCCGGAGCACGAAGCTCTCCGCCACCGCCATCGTGAAGCCGTCGGCCGGGCACGAGCGGGGTCCTTCCGAAAACGGGGAGAATTCCGTCGCACCGAAGGACCCGGAGCCAGTTCGGGAGGGATGGAATTCGTCCGGTGCCGGGAAGAGATCGGAGCTGCTGTGTGCCTCGTGAAGGCAGATCCGGATCAGCCATCCTTTGGGGACGCGATACGGCCCGATCGTAGTGTCTCCCACCACTCGGCGGTAGTTGAAGGAGTGCAGGTGCATTCTCATGGTCTCGAGCACGAAGCGTTTGGCGAATGCGTCGACGGTGGTGCTCCGGGCCGCGGTCCCGGAAGTCGCCACATCTCGGAGCTGCGCGAGTACGCGGGGGTGGTCGCCACTCATCTTGAGAACCCACCGCAGGAGCCGGCCGAGCAGGTTGCGCCCGTCCCAGACCATGGTGACCAGATTGCCGATGACCGCGTCGTCCCCCGCACGAAGGGGGTCGGTGACGATGACATGGCGCAGCACCGATGCCCCGAGACCCGCTTCGCCAGCAATGTGGGTCTCCGCCAGAGTGCGCGTGATCGCGGTCATCCGGCGAAACGCCAGCCTGGACTTCGCCGGCACCGGGAGGTAGGGCTCGATCCGGCGATCCAGGTCCTCCAGCAGATGGGGGACGCCGGCCACCCGCGGATCGTCCATCGAGACGCCGAGCACGAAGCGAACCAGACATGCCAGCGCGATGCGGTCGAGAAACGGATTCGGGTCGGTACCGCCCGCGCCCCCCTGCCGGGCCATGCTCTCGAGCTCGTTCCGGATCACATGGTCGAACGCCTCCCGACACTCGGTGATCGCCGCGGCGCCGAAGCCGGGGCGAAGGAGCTCGTCGAAGCGAGCGTGGCGGTCTCCGTCCATGAACTCGACGTAGCCGCCCGGCACGAGGCGGTCGAAGAGCCAGCGCACCGGACGGATTTCCTCGCGCTCGGCTCGGAGGAGCTCACGGGAGAGCGGAAGGTCCGTCACGCAGACCACCGGCCGGTGGAACTGGCTCATCTTGAAGATCGGTCCGAAACGCCGCACGGCATCGGCATAGAAATCCTCAAGGACGATGGCGTCGAGGGAGACGCCGAGCCCCAACGAGCCGGGCGGCAAACCACGCCGCCGCCCGTACCACGGACGAGCACGCCACCACGCCCCTCCCATTACCAGCGCCACCACCGCCGTGGCGGCCCGACGCACCGGCACCGAACCGGCACAGGCCCAGGCCAACGCCCCGACGCCAAGGCCCGCGGTGGCGAGGGTCACCAGGACGGCCGCCGGGTGCGCCCGAAGCTCGAACCGGGTCGCGGGTTTAAACAGCAGTCGACCCGCCATCATGACGCTCACCGCCAGCACCGCCCACTCGAGAGCCGATTCCACCGAAGTTCCCTTGGCCGTGAGACCGAGCTGAAGGGTGCGTCGCTTGAACCTATCGTCGGAAACCCTCGGGCGACATTGCGGCCGATCCGGCGGCCCCTGGCAGCCATCCGCGAATCGGCGATACGTTGGTCTCGGACGGGAAGTCTCTCGGGTCGCCTGGGTCACGCAGACGTGTCTTCCGCGCCGGTCGCCTGTTCACCAGTTCAACTGAGGGCTGACGGATTGGGACGTTACTGTCGCGTCAACCCCTGCGAGGCCTGGCCTCATCGCCCCGCCCTGGGCTGCCGTCGCCCGGGGCCGCCGCCGGAGCGGGATTAGTGCGGTTCTGCATGGTCACTACGTTCTACCCACCCTATTCGTTTGGGGGGGATGGGATCGGGGTGGAGCGCCTTGCGCGCGCCCTGGTGCGCCGGAACCACCAGGTGACCGTGGTTCACGATGTCGATGCCTACGCTGCCCTGCACACGGGGCCGTTGCCTGCACCTCCTGATCGCGACGACGGGGTTCGGGTTATCGCGCTCAAAAGCGGATTTGGACCTCTGTCGCCAATGCTGGTGCACCAGTTGGGAACGCCGATCCTGACCCGGCGTCGGCTCCGCCGTCTCCTGGGGCCGGGACAGTTCGACGTGGTGAACTTTCATAACCCCTCGCTGATCGGCGGCCCCGGCATCCTGCAGTGGCCTCGCGATGCGGTCACGGTCTATACCGCCCGTGAACACTGGCTCATCTGTCCCACCCACGTGCTCTGGCGGTACCGCCGGGAGCTGTGCGATCGGCGGGAGTGCCTGCGGTGCACCCTCGTTCATCGCCGCCCCCCCCAACTCTGGCGCTACACGGGCTCGGTCCGGCGCGCCCTCGCTGGGATCGACGTGGTCATCGCGCTGAGCGAGTTCAGCCGGGCCAAGCATCGGGAGTTCGGACTGGAGCGGGAGATGGTGGTGCTCCCGAATTTTCTTCCGGCCCCCGCGGCCATCGACGACGGTCCCATGGATCGGCCGCAAGGACGACCCTATTTCTTCTTCGCGGGTCGCCTGGAGCGGTTCAAGGGCCTCGACGACGTGATCCCGGCGTTCCACCATCTGCCCGAGGTCGATCTGGTGATCGCGGGCACCGGGGATCACGCCGAGACGCTGCGCCGGATCGCCGCGGGGCTCCCGAACGTCGTCTTTCTGGGCCGGCTACCGGTGGAGTCGCTGGCCCGGTGGTACCGCCATGCGATGGCGACGGTGATCCCGTCGAACTGCTTCGAGACCTTCGGCGCCGTCATCATCGAAGCGCTCCGGGAAGGGTCGCCGGTGGTGGCTCGCCGGGTGGGTCCGTTTCCCGAGCTGCTCGAGGGCACCGGGGCGGGAGCCTTGTTCTCGACGGCCGCGGAGCTGGTCCCGATCCTTCGCCGCGTGCTCGACGACCCGGCCCACCGGGACCGGATGGTGACGAATGCCCACCGTGTCTTTCGGGAACGGTGGACCGAAGACGTGGTGGTGCCGCGGTACCTCGAGTTGATCCTCGAAGCGGCGAGTCGTCGCGGGATGCGCCATCTCCTCGGGGAATCGGATCGACGACCCCCCGTACCGGGCTGACCGGCGTGCGCGCGATACTCACCTACCACTCGGTCGATGACGGCGGGTCTCCCGTTTCCGTGGCGGTTCGAGATCTGCGGGCCCAACTCCAATGGCTCGAGGCGTGCGCGGTGCGGGTCGTGCCGCTCCCGGCACTGGTGACCCTGCCGGACCGCGTCGACGCGGTCGCGCTGACTTTCGACGACGGTTTCGCGAACGTGATGACCGAGGCCGTGCCGCTGCTCGAGGAGCGAGGGATCACGGCGACGCTTTTCGTGGTACCGGCCCACGTGGGCGGATCCAACGACTGGGCCCGCCGGTCCAGCGGGATCCCGGCGCTTCCGCTGCTCGGGTGGGCGGACCTTGGTCGTCTCAGAGACAAGGGGTTCGACGTCGGTTCCCATACCCGCCGGCACCGACGGTTGTCCCGCTGCTCGGGCGCCGAGTTGGCTGATGAGATCGAAGGCGCTCGCGAGGACATCCTCGTCGCGCTGGGGACCCGGCCCGTCGCGTTCGCCTACCCCTATGGTGACGTCGACCCCCGGGCAGCGGTCGTGGTCGAGCGACTCCACGATTTCGGTTGTACCACCGTTTTGCGGCCGCTCGGGATCGACGATGTTCCGACGCGACTGCCTCGCCTCGACGCCCACTATTTCCGTGGGCCCGCGCTGCGACAGAGCTGGGGCACCGGCCGGTTCCGCCGGTGGATCACCCGACGTCGAGTCCTGCGCGCCGCCGCGGAGCGACTCCGGTGGCCGTGACAGGGGCTCAAACCGAAGCAGCCAGCTCCTCACCGGGATTCACGAACCGATTGCGCTCGAGCCGGTACTGCCGGTCGTAGATCCGCCGATAGCGCCCTCCCAGGCTCAACAATTCGGTGTGGGTTCCCCGTTCCACGATTTTCCCGTCCTCGAGCACCAGAATCTGGTCGGCGCTGATAATGGTGGATAGTCGGTGCGCGATCACGAAAGCGGTGCGACCCCGGCGGAGGACCTCGAGCCCCTCCTGGATCATGGCCTCGCTCTCGCTGTCGAGGCTGGAGGTGGCCTCGTCCAGCAGCAGGATCGTCGGCTCGGCCAGGATCGCGCGCGCAATCGCGACCCGCTGCCGCTGTCCGCCTGACAGCTTGACGCCGCGTTCCCCTACAATGGTGTCGTAGCCCTGGGGGAACCGGGCCACGAACTCGTCACAGTGCGCGATTCGACTCACGGTCCGGACCTGGTCCATCGTCGCGTCGGGGCGCGAGAAGCGGATGTTGTCGAGAATGGTGCCATCGAAAAGAAAGTTTTCCTGCTGGACGATGCCGAGTCGAGCGCGGAACTCGCGGAGCCGAAAGGTGGCGAGATCGTGTCCGTCGACCAGGATCCGCCCGCCGGTCGGCCGACCGAAAGCGGCGATCAGGCCCAGCAGGGTGCTCTTGCCCGAGCCGCTGGGGCCGACCAACGCGGTGGTGGTCCCGGCGGGAGCCACAAACGAGATGTCCTTGAGCACCGGCGCGCCGGCTGCGTACTCGAAGCTGACCCGGTCGAATCGGACCTCGCCGGAGAGCGGCGGAACCCGCGCCCGATCTCGGTCCTCGAAGTCTTCGGTCGGGATCGCGAGAACCTCCCGGATTCGATCGAGTCCGCCGAACGCCTCCGCCACCTGGGTGCCGACTTGCGCAACTTGAATCAGGGGGGCCGCGACCAGGGCGGTGCACAGGGTGTACATGGTCAGGTCGCCGAGGGTCAAAGTCTGACTCATCACCGCCCGGCCGCCTAGCAGGATCATGATCGCCGCGATCGCGCCTACCACCAGGATCGTGAGAGACCCCACCAGCGACCACCCCGTCACCGAGACCGCGATGCTCCTGAAGATGCGGTGGACGCCCCGGGTGAAGACCAGGTCCTCCCGTCGCTCCGCCACGTATGACTTGACGATCCTGATGCCGCCGAGTGATTCGGCGAGACGGCCGGTGAGCTGTCCAATGAACTGATTTCGCTCGCGAAAAATCGGCCGGAGCCGGGCGAAGGCATACCCCATCGCCGCACCGAACCCGGCGAGGATCAGCACCATCACGGCGGTAATCCTCCAGCTCAACCAGAAGAGGATACCCATCGCCGCGGTGGCGGTGATGAGGCCGCCCAGCAGCTGGACCAGCCCGGTTCCGATCAGGTTGCGGAGGCCGTCGGCGTCGTTCATGATCCGCGAGATCAGGACACCGGTCTTGGTCGAGTCGAACTGGCTCACCGGCAGCCGGATCACATGGGCCTGAATTCGGCGGCGCATGTCAGTCACGGCCCGCTGGGCGGCCAGACCAAGCACCTGTGACAAGGCGAAGTCAGTGGAGGCCTGGACCAGGGTGGCAATGATCACTACGGCGGCCAGGGGGCCGATCAATTCGAACTGCTTCGCCACCACGACGTGGTCGACGAAGTACTTGGAGCACAGTGGGATCACCAGGGTGGCCAGCCGGCTCACCACCATGAGGGCGAGGCCGAGTGTCAGGCGAGCTCGGTAACGGCGGAAGAGCTCGCGAGACTCCTGCCAGGCGGACTTGATCGAAAAGCGGCGGGGCGGCTCGACCGAGGGACTGTCGGTGGGATCTCGCCCCCGCTCCTCGTCGGAGACCGGGTGCATTGGATTGCTCATCCCACCATTCCCGAGTGATCCACCGCTTCAGGAGGCTCGGGCAGACCCCGAATGCGCACTACGCGCGTGACAGTCTGGGAAGTGAGGCAAGCATGGTGAAAAGGTTACTGCCCGGAGCGCGCCGGGACTAGAGGCGCCGGCGCCAGCCCCGGCGCAAGCCCCCGCGCGGGCGACGCCCCACCGCCGCCCGCACCCCTCGCGCTCGATCCGGAGCGGGGCTATGCTCTCCCCACCGGGATGAAAGTCCCTTTCTTGCCGCATTGGAGCGATGGCGCAATGCGCTTGCCCGGCTACCGGCGGAGGCCAGAGACGAGGCCGCGATGCAAGCCGACGATCCACTCGTCAGCGTCGTCATCCCGACCCGGGGCCGATCCCAGCTGGTGACCGCGGCGGTACGCAGTGCTCTCGCGCAGTCTCTCGATGCGATCGAGGTCATCGTCGTCATCGACGGACCCGACCAGCGAACCGCGGAATCTCTCCAGCGGATCAACGACCCCCGAGTGAGGGCCAGGACTCTCCCGCGGCCCTCGGGAGCGCCCCATGCCCGCAACGCCGGCGTGAGCGAGGCACGCGCCCTCTGGGTTGCCTTTCTCGACGACGACGACGAGTGGCTCCCCGAGAAGCTCGCCCGCCAGTACGAGATGGCCCGGACATCGTCGCATCGGCACCCGATCGTCGCGTGTCGGGTCATCGCTCGGAGCCCCACGGGCGATTTCATCTGGCCCCGTCGCTTACCGCGTGCCGACGAGGCGATCGGCGATTATCTCTTCTGCCGCACGAGCCCTTTCTTCGGGGAGGGGCTGGTCCCGACCAATACGATCTTCACCACCAGGGAGCTCCTGCAGACGGTCCCTTTCGACTGCGATCTACGCGACCACGAGGATCTCGACTGGCTCTTGCGCGTCAGCGGCATGAGGAGCGTCGGCGTGGAGTTCGTACCGGGAGGCGAGCCGCTCGCCATCTGGCGCATCGAACAGCAATGGAGCAGGATGAGCGACCGAGTCGACTGGCACTACTCTCTCGGCTGGATCCGGGCGCGAAGGAATCTCGTCACCCCCCGCGCGTATGCCGCCTATCTGCTCACCTGGCTCGGCGCGGCAGCCGCGCGCACGCGCGATCGGAGCGCGTTCTTTCCCCTGCTGCGGGAAGCCTACCGGCACGGCAGTCCCGCTCGTGTCGAGCTGCTGTCCTACCTCGGGTATTGGCTGGCGCCGCGCAAGCTGCAGGGCCGGGCGGCGGCGTTGTTTGCCCGGCACTCCCTCCGCTCCGGACGGGGATAGCACGATGGCCGAACGCCGTCGTTCATCGCCTCCGGTGATCGTGATCGGACTGGACGCCTGTGATCCTGATCTGGTCGAGCTGTGGTCCAGGGAGGGACGGCTGCCGTTCTTGACGTCGCTGATGGAGTCGGGGGTGTGGGTGAGGTTGCTCTCGACCGGAGGCCTGTTCTCCGACTCGCCGTGGCCCTCCTTCGCTGCCGGCGTCTCCCCCGCGAAGCACGGCTTCTACAACGCCCAACACATCGTCCGCGGCACGACGGACATCGTGACCACACGGGCTTCGTTTGGCCGCTACCTTCCCTTCTGGTGGCTGCTGCGCAACCACGGCAAGAAGGCAGCCGTCTTCGACGTGCCCAAGACGGCTCCGATCCCAGGGGTCGACGGCCTCCAGGTCGCCAGCTGGGGCGAGCACTACGGGCTCTACCGGGAGTCGTCGCTGCCTCTGCCCCTGATCAAGGAGCTGAACGGGAAGTTCGGGAGGTATCGCCACCCAGGAGAGATCGTGACCCCGAAGCGGGTGTCGCAGGAGGTGCGATTACACCGCGCGATCTCGTCGGCAGTGGAGCGAAAGGTGCGCGCCGCCCAGTTCCTCATGGACCAGGACGACTGGGACCTCTTCGTCTCCGTCTTTGCCGAATCCCACTACGGCGGCCATCAGTTCTTGCACCGCTTCGACAGGGCCCACTGGGCCCATGCCGGGCGCCTGCATCATCACGGGCTGGATGACGCCCTCCCGAGCGTGTATTCCCAGCTCGACGGCGCTGTGGCCGAGTTTTTCGACCGCGTGCCCAGAGACGCGACCGTCTTCATCGTCTCGGTCCACGGCATCCAAACCAACTACTCGGCCAACCATGCGGTGCCCAGGGTGCTCGAAGGGCTTGGTTTCCAGACTCGAGCCGGCGACGGACCTGCCGCCGCCGATTCACCGGCTGGTAGAGACCTTATCACCCGACTGCGAGGCCTGATACCGGAGGCCCTCAGGGATGCGCTCAACCGTCATCTCCTGCCCCAGTCGACTCAAGACAAGCTGTACTCGCGGATGTTCAACAGCCGCATTGATTGGAAGCGGACCAAAGCCTTCTTCCTGCCGAGTGGAGACTTTCAAGGGTTTATCAGCATCAACTTGGAAGGGCGCGAGCCTTGGGGAATGATTCGACCGGGTGCCGAGTACCGTGAACTGTGCGAGCAGATCCGCTACGAGATGAAACGCCTCATCAATCCGGCGACGGGCAAGCCGGCGATCCGCGACGTCGTCGCCACGTCCCAGGCCTACACCGGTGAGCACCTCTATGAGCTGGCAGACCTCGTCATTCTGTGGGCCGCGGACGCTCCGATCACCAAGCTCTACCACCCCCGCCTTGGAACGATCTCCGCAGCCGCCCCCTCATTACGCAAGTCACAGCATACCCCGGAGGGATTCATGATCGCCGCCGGCACGCATATCGCGCGGGGAGCCGCCGTGAGCGGCGCGAGCATCATGGACTTGGCGCCGACGATTCTCTACCTGATGGGCGTGCCGTTGCCGCGTGACCTGGACGGACGGGCACTCCTCGAGATCATCGACGACGGTTTCAAGACCCACCATGAGGTGCGATTCGAGAATCGGCCCGTGATCGTACCCGAGGAGATGACTCTGTGAGCAATCGAACCGAACCGCTCCGTGTCGGCCTGGTTGGCTGTGGATGGGTGTCGGAGGTCTGCCACCTTCCCGCGCTCCGGGACATCCGGGAGGGGGAAGTCGTCGCCGTCGCAGATCTGGACCGCGACCGTGTCGAGGTCATGGCCCGGCGGTATGGCGTCGAGCGCCGTTACACCGACTACCGCGCGCTTCTGGATGATTCGCGGGTCGAAGCCGTCGCGGTCTGCGTGCCGTCCCGGAGCCACCTCGAGGTTGCCCTGGCCGCGATCGATGCCGGCAAACACCTGTTGATCGAGAAGCCGCTGACCGCGGACCTCGACCAGTGCGACCGCCTGGTGGCGCGTGCCTCCCAGTCTCCCACCAAGGCCATGGTCGGCTTCAACATGCGCTGGCATCGGTTGGTACGCGAGGCGCGCGCCGTGATCGCAGGAGGCGCCTTGGATCCGATCCAGTCCATGTGGACCGTGTTCACCAGTGACACGGTGCACAAGCCGCACGTCCCGGAGTGGCGGAAGCGGCGGGTGCTGGGCGGTGGCGCCCTCATCGAGCAGGCCATCCATCACTTCGACCTCTGGCGGTTCCTGCTGCAGACCGAAGTCGAGCAGGTCTTTGCCATGAGCGCGTCGCGGGAGTGGGACGACGAGACCGCCGGAGTCACGGCCCGCCTGGCAAACGGCGTGGTCGCCGCGGCGATGTTCTCGGAGGCCTCGAGCAACAACAATGAGGTCGAGGTCTGCGGGCGACCCGGACGACTGCACCTCTCGGCTTACTGTTTCGATGGCCTGGAATTCTTCGGGCTTCCGGGGGCTCCCGGTGGTCTGCGCACCCGCCTGCAGAAGGTCAAGCTCACGCTGCGCGAGCTGCCACAGGGACTCAGGAGGTTGCGGCGGGGCGGCGAGTTCATGTCCACGTACCGGGATATGTGGCGGCACTTCGCGCACGCCATACGTCACGACGCCCCCGTCGAGTGTTCGCTGGAGGACGGTCGCCGCACCCTGCAGGTGCTGCTCGCCATCGTCGAATCGACGTCTCGAGGCCAGCCGGTGACGGTCGCCGAGGCCGCCCGCGGGGTCACCCCACGGGCTGCGCGCTGAGCTCTCGATGACGTCCGCCGGCGAGAGCCAGGCCCCACCGTCTCCCCGCGGCGGACCACCTATCGTCGCGCACGTCAACTACTCCTTCTTCCATTCGACCCAGTCGTTCATCCACTTCTACCTGTCGCGTTTTCGGCGGGTCCGGCCCATCTGCCTGACGCGCACGCCCGAAGCCCCGGTGATCCGTACGGCGATCCGGGGGATGCCCGCCGAGGATTTCTACGTGTACGGAGGGAGCCAGCGTCCGGGGCGAGCGCCCCAGCTGGTCTGGAACACCGGCGTGGCCCTGCGCCGCAGGCTGACCAGGGGACCTGGGTGGCTGTCCCAGCCACTGCTCCGAGGCCTCGACCGCGGCATCGTGCCACTCCTGCGCCGTGACGCTGATCCCAAACGCTTCCTCGACTGGACCCAGCGCATTCTCCGAGGCCGTGACGCACGGATCATCCATGCCTACTTCGGCGCCGTCGGCTGGCGGCTGCTCGCCGCCCGAAGGGCGCTGGGCATACCGTTGGTCGTCACGTTTCTCGGCGACGACGTCGCGCCCGTGCTCGGCCGCTGGTGGTCGTGGTGGATTCAGTCGGAGCATGCGGAGCCGCCGGACTGGCCGGCGCGTCTCGCGGAGCTCCTGAGCGCGAGCGACCTGGTCCTGGTCGAGGGCCCGCACATGCGGAGCCGCCTGCTCGAGCGCGGCTGCCCGGCGGACAAGATTGCCATTCAACGTACGGCCATACCGGTGAGCGACATTCCCTTTCGAGTGCGCGGCATGCCCCGCGGCGGAAGAGCCACGATCCTCTTCGCCGGGCGATTCTGCGAGCAGAAGGGGCTGCTGTACGCCTTGGAAGCCGTCAGAGAGCTGTGGGAGCTTCGTCAGGATTTCGAGTTCCGACTGGTCGGCGACGAAACGATGACCGACGGGACCTACGCGGCGCGGGTGTACCAGTACATTCGACGTCACCGTCTTGGCGGCTGTGTACGGTTGCTCGGCTTTCGCAACTATCCTGACTATATCGCGGAGCTCGAGCGGGCGGATATCTTCTTGCATCCGAGCATCGTAACCGACGCAGGCCTGAGCGAGGGGGGGGCGCCGACCACGATCCTCGAGGCCCAGGCCGCCGGCCTGCCGATCGTCTCCACCCAGCACTGCGACATTCCCTACGTGACGGTCCCCGGGCGCAGCGCGATTCTGGTGCCCGAGAGAGACGCCCGGTCGCTGGCCCGGGCCCTGGGAGAGCTCCTCGACGCGCCCGAGACGTGGGCGGACTACGGTCGCGCCGGCCGGGCGCACGTCGAGCGCTACCACGACGTCGACAAGGAGGCGCCGGTGCTCGAGGATCACTACCTCGCCCTGCTCGACCGGGCTCCTCGGAGCGAGCGCCGACCGCTCGAGATGCTACCCCGCGAACACCATCCGTAGCGCTCGCACGACGTCCGCGGCGTCCTCCTGGGTGACGGCGACGGAGAGCGGCAGCGAGAAGGTGCGCTCGCCGATCCACTCGGCGTTGGGAAAGTCGCCGTCGCGATAGCCGTACGTCCGTCGGTAGTAGGCGTGGAGGTGAAGCGGACGGTACTGCACGCCCGCACCGATGCGCAGGGTGTGCAGGCCGGCCAGCACCTGGTCACGTGTCAGGCGGGTGCGCGTGTCGTCGACCAGGCAGGTGAAGAGGTGGAGCGCGTGGCGCACGGTTGGGGGCATCGGTGCCGGCAGGATCAGCGGCAGGTCGTGCAACTCCCCGGAGTAGTAGTCCCAGAGCTCGCGGCGTCGCAGCCACGCGGCCTCGACTCGCCCGAGCTGGTGGATGCCGAGGGACGCGGCAAGGTCGGTCAGGTTGTACTTGAAGCCCGCCGCGGTCACCTCGTAGTGGACGAAACCGTCGTCGCGGTAGCGATGCCATGCGTCCGTGCTCATGCCGTGCTGCGCCATGACCATGATGGCCTCGGCCGCCGCCGCGTCGCGACAGGTGACCATCCCGCCCTCGACCGTGGTGACGTTCTTCGTCGCGTAGAAACTGAAACAGCCGAAGTCCCCCACCGTGCCGCAATGACGGCCGCCAACGGTCGCCTCGATGGCGTGAGCGCAATCCTCGACGACTCGCAGGCCATGAGCGGCGGCGAGTCGCATGATCGCGACCATGTCGCAGGGACGTCCGGCCAGATGGACGGGGAGCAGCGCCCGGGTCCGCGGTCCGACCGTCGTTGCGACCGCGCCCGGGTCGAGGTTCATGGTGGCGCGGTCGCAGTCGGCGAACACGGGCGTGAGGCCGGCGTGGATGATGGCGTTCGCCGTGGCGCAGAAGGTCATCGGTGAGGTGATAACCTCGTCACCCGGTCGGAGCCCGAGCTGCAACAGAGCGAGATGCAGCGCGGCGCTGCCGGAGCTGACCGCGACCGCCGCCGGCGCGCCAACGTATTCCCGAAAGGCCTCCTGGAACCGCTCGACCCTCGGTCCGCTCCCGACCCAGTGCCCGTCGAGGCATGCCAGGATCTCCCCGCGCTCCTCGGCGCCGATGAAGGGCTCCCCGAAGACCAGGTACCGCTCGCGCCAGGGACGCAGCGTGGTCACCAGTTCCACACTACGCGTGCGTGCCGGTTTCCAGAAGCACGGGCGCTCCGCGAGTGTCCGCCTCTATGGCGGCAAGCACCACGGCAAGCGCACGCCGGCCGTCTTCGAGCGTGCACTCGGGCATTTCGCGGCTCCGCACCACGTCCACAAAGTGTCGCCATTCCACCTCGTAGCTCTGGCCGAACACGCCCCCGCGCCGAAGCTCGCCGAGATTCCGGAGCAACTGGCGAGCCTGGCCCGTAGCGCGGCGAAGTCGGGTGCGGAGTGCGCCGGGGAGCTCGGTCGCCGAGCCGAGTTCCAGCCCATCGGAGCGAAAACAATCGACCCGTAGCGTGCCCAGGGTGCCGTCGAGCGTGATCTCGTTTCGCACCCCTGCCGCGTTGGTCAGGAGCGCGACGGCGAGGGTACCGCTCCGCATGCGCGCGGTGATGACGGCGGTCTCGTCGCGCCCTCCGCGGGCGCTGATTCGGGCGAACACCTCGGCCACTTCGTCGTCGAGCAGGTAGCGCCACAGGTCGATGTAGTGGACGGCCTCCTCGAACAGCACTCCGCCGCCCTGGGCCCGGTATGCGCGCCAGGCCGGCACCGCGACCCCGGGTAGTGGGTAGCTGTAAGTCGTGCCGATGGCCTGCACGCTGCCGAGGCGGCCCTCCCGCACCAGCGCTCTCGCCGTGCGGACGAGTCGATGCCAGCGCAGGTTGAAGCCATGGAGCACGGTGAGGGCGGAGGCGCGCGCACGCTGGATGAGACGGTCCGCCTCCACCAGCGACAGCGCCACCGGCTTCTCCAGGAACACGTGCTTGCCGGCATCGAGCGCCGCGATCGCTACCTCGACGTGTGCCGCCGCGGGTACGCAGATCGCGACGGCCTCCACCGCCGGGTCGGCAAGAAGCGCCGGCACGGTGGAATAGCAACCCGGGATGTTCCAGCGCGTCGCCACGGCGCGGCACGCGCTCGCATCGACGTCGGTGGCGGCGACCACCCGGACGCCGCGAACTCGCTGCAAGGCCGGGAGGTGTTGTGCCCGAGCGACAGACCCGCAGCCGACCAGGCCGAGTCCAAGGCTCACGGCTCCACCGTCACTCGGACACAACCGCCAGCGGGGGCGCGCCCTGGCTGCCCTCGCGCCCTAGCGCAGCCAAGGCCGTGGACGGACAGTGGACCAGCGGACTTGATCGAAATGCGGCGGGGCGGCTCGGCCGAGGGACTGTCGGTGGGTGCATTGGATTGCTCATCCCACCATCCCCGGGTGATCCACCGCATCATGACGCTCGGGCAGACCCCGAATGCGCATTACGCGCGTGACAGTCTGGGAAGTAAGGCAAGCATGGTGAAAAGGTTACTGCCGGGAATGCACCGGGACTAGAGGCGCGCCGGCGCCGCGTGCTCAGCGCCCCCCGAGCCGGACGCCCACGGTGATCGGCAGGAACTCGACATTCTCGCGGGGGGTGAACACGTTGTGATACCGGGCCTCGGTGAACAAGCGCAAGGCGCCCGCAATGACGTCAACGCCAACGCCGCCGTTGATACCGACGTCGGTAGTGGACTCGTCGGGTGTGAATGGAAAGTCGCTGATGGTCTTGTAGTTGTAGAGGCCGACACCGCCGAGGAGGTAGGGCCGGATCGTGGTCGACTCGGCGGCCGGGAGATGGTATACAGCGCTCGCCGCGCCCTGGAAGACCCGGAAATGGCCGTCCGCCCCGCCGCTAAAGCCATAGCGATGGTACATGCCGTCGACTCGGATGCCGATGGGGAAGGCGGCTGGCGCGACTGAGACCGCAGCCATGGCATGGACGCCGATATTGGTGCCACTATTGAGAAAGCCTAGCGGCACCGCCGGCCCGCCGCCCACTGATACCGTCACACGTTGCGCGGCGGCCGTACTAGTCCCGGCCGTCCCCGCGAGCACCGCAACCACCACCAAGCTACGGATCGCGCGCATCACCCTCGCTCCTTTCACCGGGGAAGTTGGTTGCCCACGCCCGTCTCACCCTCGGTCGAGCGCCGCTATTGCCGCCGCCACAGCACGGCGTGGGAGGTGCCGCCTGCCGTCGCGCTGAACCCCACGATCGTGCCGGCACGGTTGACACCGTGGGCACCCGCATGGCTGTCGAGGCCCTTGGCCGCGAGGGTGGGCAGCACGGTCGTCGTCCCGTTCTCCCAGACCCACGCCTGCTCCGGCCCAGGGTCGTCTCCCGTGTCGTACGCCTGGCCCACCACGACGCCCACGGGACTGATGGCCCTGGGGAAGTTGGTCAGGCCGGCGCCCACATACCTGAAAGCCTCCTGGTAGTACAGGAAGCCGTTGGCGAAGTCCCGTTCCTCCCCTTCGGCGTCCTGCATCGGCCCCACCGCGCCAACGATCTGGCCTTTGGTGTTCACCGCCGTCGCCAGGCTGTACTGGCGGCCCAGCGTGCCGAGATCCTTGAACACCCCGTCCTTCCAGCGGAAGGCGTGGCGCTCGCCGGCGGCGGTGGTGCTCTGGCCGACTACGATACCGCCGCGGCTGATGCCGTTGGCCACCGAGGTGGATCCACCCAGGGTGCCAAGATCGGTCATGACCCCGTTCTTCCAGATGAGGGCGTGGCGGCTCCCGCTTGCGGTCTCGCTCCAGCCCACGATGACCTCGAACTCGTTGATGCCGGTGGCCGCGCTGTTCCGGCCTCCCAGGGTGCCGAGGTTCTTCTTGAGGCCGTTTTTCCAGCGTACTGCGCGGGTGGCTCCCGACTTGACCGTGCTCCACCCGACGATCACGCCATCGTCGTTGATCGCCGTCGCCTCGCTCCAGCCGCCGGCAAGGGCGCCGAGATCCGTCATGACCCCGTTCTTCCAGACGAAGGCATGGGGCTGAGCCGCGCCCGCCAGGTTGCCGGTGCCGACGATCACCCCGGCGGCGTTGACCGCTTTGGCTTCCGAGTAGGTCCCGCCCAGGGTGCCCAGGTCTCGAACGGTGTAGGTGGCGATGGCCGCGGTCGCGGGAGCGGGCTCGGCCGAGGGTCCGGTGGGCGACGGTTCGGCCGAACAGGCCCATGTTCCGAGTGCCAGGGCCAGAGCTCCCAGCCGGATCGTGGCGGGCGACGCGGTAGACATGGCGTGCTCCCGGAGTGGAAGGGTCGCCGGACCAGCGGCCACGGTGGCCGTCAGGAACCCGGGCGAGGTTCGCAGGGAGGCTACCGGGGAGGTGTCAAGCGGATGTCAAGCCACCTCGGAGCGGCTCGCCAGCGGCTCGGCCGAAGTCCTAGCTCTCAGGCCGTTTGCAGCAGCTCGCGGTGCCCGGACCGATACAGGTCGGTGTATCCCTTCATCGCCGCGCGCAGCGCCTCGTTGGTGGCGTAGTCCTTCAACCGTGCTTCGAACTCGCTGATGCTGTCGACTTCGTACTCCAGGACGACGCGATTGAACTCCCCCGTCACATCGGTGAGCACCCGATGCCTGGGCATCTTCGCGGCCGCCGCCGCGCTTTTCATTTGCGCGGCGAGTTTGCTGGCATTGCCGGGCGTGGCGGTGAAGACGTTGCGGACGACGATCATGGGCGCCTCTCGCTGGCTGGGGTCAGGGTCCACGAGCTGCCCATCGAGCAGCTCGCGCGGATCTACTCCTTTCGCTCCACCACCCACTCGCAGTGGGACTCGCCGTGGAGCATGTTCTTAGTCAGTCTGGACGTATGGGATACTTCGTAGTCTTTCCCACACATCAATCTTCGGTGGCTTCCAACGCCAATAGAGCCTGCGATCCACGCAAGGGTCTCCCAGGAACTTGGGGTGTTAGTTGGCCTCAGGCCGCTCCTTCAAGATGCCCTTCCCCACCATGTCGTAGTTGCCCTCGGTGGTGTAGAACTTGAGCGCGAAGCCGCGTGGGTCACGCCAGGTGTCGGGGCTGCCGCGTTCGCCGGCCACCGTGGAGAACCGGATCAACGTGTCCGTCTTCGTACCCGGCTGGAACATCGCGGCCTTGGTGTAGGCGCTGACATCCTTGGTCACCTCGAAGTGCCCGAATGCCCCGAAGCCTTTCGCGTGGGGTTGGCGCTCGGGAATCCGCTCCCGGTTGAAGTTGGCCATCTGCTCGATGAGGTAGTGGTCCTGCAGCAGAATGGGTCCATCGGGCTCGACGGTAAGCGAGTGTTCGTCGCTGGAAACCGGGATCCCGGCATCTGTCGTTGTGGGTTGGGGGTCGTCGTCCTTTGTCATGCTGAATCTCCTTTATGATCTCGGTTCGACCTGAGCGATGCGGCTAACGACAATGCGCATCAGCCGCGGGCGATTACGGCCGCGTCCGCACAAACCTACGTTCTGCAACGTGCCACCGCGGCGCTGCGCGCGGGCGGAGCACGGGACCCCTCCGGCCCGTCGGCTTCATGCGCGGGTTAGACGACACGACGCTCAGAGTTCCGCCGATGTATGAGGGGCTGCGCCCGGAAGCCAGTGTCGCGACCTTCCGAGCTGTTCCCCCAGCAACGAGCCCGGGTTCCTACCGTACACAATTTGAGGGTGGCGCGCGGGGGCAGCCAACACGAATCCCATACTGTCAGCGGCTAGTGGCAATGCGTAGAGCGTTTGTGAGCGAATGTCGGTGACGCGAAGCGAGCCACTGTAGCGTTCCTCGAACGCCCAGCCGGCTTCAGCCGCAATGGCTTTCGAGCGCCCCAGGAAGACCCGAAAGGCCGCGGTATCCAGTTTAGTCGCCCAGGCCGGATAGAAGGCGATTACAGTCGGGCGGCGCAGCATGAGCGCGGCCCGGAACGGCCGAGCGGCCAACTCCTCCTGCTTGAGAGCCTCGTATTGCCGGTTCAGAGCTTCCTGTTCCTTCAAGAACGCCTCACGGCGGGCTGCTCGCGCCACCTGAGTCAATGAATCGAGCTGGCCCCCGGAGGCGGGCCTCGGCTCGTCGGAACACCCGCCAACCAGGAGGGTTGTAACGACCATCAGGGCTGTTCGACTGCACCAGCTCGTATTGCCTCCGTTGGTGGGGTGTCGTCTAACGAAATGCTAATCAGCTGCAAACGACCCCTTACAACCTTATGGTCCACAGCCCCACTGGGAACGCCATCCGCTCAGGACCTCTGCTCAGGCCGCGTTTGTCGGCTGCATGAGCGGGTTAGACGGCGGCCCCGACTTGCGTAAGTAGCACATATGTGCTACTATGTAGCATACTCGTGCTACTGGAGGCGTCATGGTTCGTGAACTCACCCTCCGCCAGGTCGGGGGCTCGATCGGCGCAACCCTGCCCAAAGACATGGCCGAGCGTCTGCACTTGGCACCAGGGGATCGCGTGTTGGCCGTTGAGACCGATCAGGGCATCCTGCTGACCCCCTACGACCCCACTACCGAGCGCGCCCTCGAGTTGGCCGCCCGTGCGGCCAAGAAGTACCGGCCCGCGCTGCGGAAGCTGGCCGAGTAGGGTCGGCGCGTGCCCCGACGACCGCCCGCGGAGCCCGTCTGGGTCAGCCGACTCGTGCTGGACGCGGTGCACTTCGACCAACTCCGCGAACACGGTGGCCTCCCCGGCATTCGGGAAGAAGACACGCTGGAAGCGGCGTTGGCCCGACCCCGACAACGCTGGGCATATGAACCGCGAAGCGACCTGGCGGCCCTGGCCGCCGCGTATGGATGGGGACTCGTCACCAGTCACCCGTATCGCGACGGCAACAAGCGCACGGCTTTCCTGGCCATGGCCACCTTTCTTGGCCTCAACGGCTTCGAGATTGAAGCCTCCGACGAAGACGTCGTGACGATCATGATCGCCACGGCCGCCGGCCAGCTCACCGAAGTCCAACTCCGCGATTGGATCCAGACCCATCTCGTGAAGCTCGTCTAGCTGGCGCCGTCCGTCTAACGAGATGCGCATCAGCTGCAGGCCCTCAGGCCCGCGCCCGCACCAACCTTCGTTCCTTAGCGCGCTCGCGGAAGGTGCCGCCCGCACCGGCATTCTGCGCCCCTCCGGCCTGTCGGCTGCATGCGCGGGTTAGGCGGCAGGTGGGGCCAGTCTAAATACAGAGGTAACCCTTAAGTCGCAGGACATAGGTGACACTATCGCCAGGTTTCGGGCTCCTCGAGGAGGGTCCGATGCCGTGGCAGGAGGTCGTCGCCGTGGAGCTCCGTCAGCAATTCGTCCATGACGCTCGGCGTCGGGTGGTCCCCGTCGCCGAGCTCTGTGCCGCGTACGGCATCAGCCGGAAGACCGGCTACAAGTTTCTGGCCCGCTATGACGCCTGCGGGACTGCGGGCCTCGCGGATCAGTCCCGGCGGCCGCACCGCTCACCCACCGCGCTCGACCCGGCTGCTCGAGGCCCAAGTGCGCTCCACGGTCGCCCGCTGCTTCCTGCACCTGGGCCTGGTCACCACCCGCCGACGGGTCCGCCGACCCGGATCCGCCGGCCCCCCCGGCGCGGCGATGGACGCCCCCAATGTGGTGTGGACCACCGACTACAAGGGGCAATTCAAGCTGGGGGACGGCCAGTACTGCTTCCCCCTCACCGTCGCCGACGGATACAGCCGTCTGCTGCTCGCCTGTCAGGCGCTCACCAGCACCAAGCTGGTTGAGGCCCGCCCGGTCTACGAGCGCCTCTTCCGCGAGTACGGCCTGCCCCGGCGCATCCGCTCCGATAACGGCGTGCCCTTCGCCACCCAGGCGCTCGGACGCCTCTCGGTGCTCGCCGTCTGGTGGATCCGCCTCGGGATTCTCCCCGACCTCATCCAGCCCGGGGCCCCGCAGCAGAACGGGCGGCACGAGCGCATGCATCTGACCCTCAAGCGCGAATGCACCCGGCCGCCGCGGCCCACTCGGGGCCAGCAACAACGCTGCTTCGATCGCTGGCGGTAGGAGTACAACACGCTCCGGCCGCACGAGGCGCTGCACGATGCCACCCCTGCCTCATTCTACGCCCCGTCGCCGCGGCCCTACCCCGCCTGCCTCCCCCCGCTGGAGTATCCCGGCCACTACGAAGTCCGCCGGGTGAGTCGCAACGGCGGGATCCGCTGGCACACGCAGTGGGTCAAGGTCAGTCAGACCCTGGGCGCATAGCAGATCGGCTTGGTCGAAATCGATGACGGCGAATGGGACGTCTACTTCGGCCCGCTCCGCTTAGGCCGATTCCATGAGCGCACCCTCCTCATCGAGGATGTGCTCGGCCGGCAGTACCGCCGGCGTGACTAAGAACTGTCACCTATGTCTTCGGACTTAACTGTCACCCATGTCCTGGACTGTTCAGACCGGATGGCCCCCGAGCTCGGCCCGGAATGATTCCCTCTTGCTCCGTCAGCGACAGAAACCAGTCACGATAAGGCGTGTTGAGCGCGAGATACCGATTGTAATCGGGGACTCCGTCATGCCACCAAACCGGACCACGCTCGCCCAACCCTACTTTGGCCTCGTTCACTCCCCGCCGAGCCCGTCGGCCCAGAGCCACATCCCCGGTGCGCCGGGCCCGCTTCACGTCACGCCGAGCACGCATTAGTTTGGTAACGAGCTTAGCACGCTCCGCGTCGCTGAGTGCAGGGGTGCTTTGGCGCCACAGCCGTCCGCGGACGACGAAGTAGCGGCCGTCAGGCGTGACGGGGTAGGGCTGCATCCAGTGGACAATAAACGCACCTATGTGGTCCGCCTAAGGTGGGGTGGGGTGGGGGGTGGTTGCCGCCCACCGCGTCGTTAGCCGGCATGCTGCTCAGAACACCAGAGTAGTGAGGCTCTGCGCAAAAGACTTCCATGCGTCGGTTCCGGACACGGCCAACCGTAGTGGCACGGAGAGAGCCAGTACTCCTCCCCCCCAGATGTAAACCGGATGCACACGATGCCGACTGACAATGTCGTAGATGATTCCGACGAGAATGAAGACGAACGCTAAGCCGAAAAACACCAACGGTCCTAGTGGCAGTACGCCTGGCAACCGTGCCACCGCCGCTGCAACAATACTTACATAAGCCAGCAGCATAAGGCGTTTGTGCGCTTCCCGGTTGGCGCGCATGCGCAACGCGGCTGCAACGAATACAGCAAAGAAGAGCATATCGCTGAGCGGAATCATTGAGAAGGAAAGCGGATCTATGCCTGCAGGCGCCGACCCGCGCGCCGCCATCTTCAGCGCCGTTAGCGTTCCCACGACGACCATGGATACAGCCAGCAGCGCGCCTGCGATGCCGATTCGACAGTGTATGGCCACCCTATGCTGAGCCACTAGAGCGGTCTGCACGATGAACAGCAGCACCCAAGCTGTGAACAGCACTCCATGGATGTGTACCAATGGCGTCATTGGCGCGCCGCTGAAAGTCGACATGGGCACAGGGCCAAACGCTCTTGTGTAATACGTTGGGCCAAATCCGACGAGGACAGTCAATGCCATGCCGATCGCCATGCCACTGTAAAAAACGCGATCGTACTTGCCCTGCGCCCGTTGCGAAGTTGCTTCTGCGACAACTGTGGCCATGGTGACCTCCCTCTATTGAGCTGCTTCGCGAAAGGGAGAACGACCTGCTCGAAACACCGACTGCCACGGTGCGAGGCGCTGCAGGGCGCAGCTCAGGAACAGTGCCTGTCGTGGACTACGGGTTGTCCGCCTAACGTCTTGCGCATCAGCTGCGGGCCATCAGGCCGGTGCCCGCACCAACCTGCGTTCCGTAGCGTCCTCGAGGGACGCTGCGCCCGAGCGGAGCCCGGGCCCAATCCGGCCCGTCGGCTGCATGCGCGGGTTAGGCGGCGGCCCCGGCCAGCACAGTTCTCACGCGCAACAGGCGCGCGCGTGCGTCAGCCGCCACCTGACGGAGTTCCTGGCTCACTTCCCGGCCCCCGAGCAACGTTTCCGGGTCGGTCAATCGCACGACCGCCTGCTCGGGACCCGCTGCCTCCACCGTCACATTGCAGGGCAGCAGCAGGCCCACGGACGGATCAGCGCTCACGGCGGCATAGGCGAGGGGCGGATTGCAGGCGCCCAAGATCACGTAGGGGCGAAACTCCCGGCCAAGCTTCTCATGAAACGCCGCCGCAAGATCGATCTCGGTCAGAATCCCGAACCCCTCTGCTTTCAACGCCTCGCGCGTGCGGGCAACGGCGGCCGTAAACGGGAGGAACACCGGCACCATAAACTGGGGTTGCTCGCTCATATCGCCTCCGTCACGCCGCCTCACATGCGCTGTCCGCCTAACGAAATACTAATCAGCTACAAACGACCTGTGAGAACTTGCGTTCCGCTGTCCGCCATCGGCGGGCAGCGGCGGGCGGAGCACCGCGCAGCCCGCGTTTGTCGGCTGCATTAGCGGGTTAGGTTAGGCCGCAACCGGCGACTTACGCTGACGAGCCAGGACCCGTCCGAGCGCGGAGCAGGCTTGCGGCCGCGGCCGCCAAGCCGATCAAGAGCACCGGGTAGATGATTAGAAGATCGATGCGAATGTTGCACTCGCCGGTGCACAGCCAGCGCTCCTTCATACCGACTTCGTACGCTGCATACACGAGCCATATGATGCCCACGCCTATGGCAACACGACGGCGCGTCCACCGCCCAAGTCCAAGCAGAACGCCACCGAAAGCGGCGGCGAGGCTCGGGTACTCGATGAAGATGGCCATGGCCATGAAGAGCCGATCCATCGCGAGCCTCCGTGCTCCGGCCTAACGACCGGCGCACCAGCTGCAGGCTGTCATCTTAGCGCCCGCACAAACTACGTTTCCATTCCCTGGCCACGAGGAGTTCTGCGCCCGAGCGGAATGCCGGCCCACCCCGGCCTGTCGGGCTGCATGCGCGGGTTAGGCAGCGCACCGCTTTAGCGGCGCCGTGGTGTCAGATATTGACCTTCAGCTGTGCGCCGCTCGACCCACTCCCTATGACCGTCCTCAAACTCGATTTGCAAGCAGGCCACCTGAGACGCCGGCTGGGGCTGTTGCGGACAGTTGAGCGACGTAATACGGCCCACATAGACTCAATGATCCCGCCTAAACAGCGGCGCGTCGAGCCAGACCCCCTGCGCAAGCGATTGAAAACCAGGAAAGGCATCCTCCCGTTGCGGCGGGGCCGCCGCAACGGGCGCCTGCACCAAGTGCTCGAGTTGATAACGGAACCAGAGGCCCCCAACTCCGACCAAAGCTAAACCAAGAAGGAGGGCGCTGCCATAAGGACGTAGGTGAGCCCACGGGCCGTCGGTTTCGGCCGGTCGCGGGACGCCGCAGTGAGGACACGTGTTCGCGGCTTCACTCACCAGCCGATGACACTCCCGACACAACTGCTGGGGCATGGACGTGGCCTCACCCTACCAATACTCGGATGGTCTGCCTAACAAAAAGCAAATCAGCTGCAGGCGATCATGCTGGCGCCCGCGCAAATGAACGCTTCCACTGTCTGGCCTCTAGGAGCGCCGTGCCCACACGGAGGGCTGGCCCATCCGGCCTGTCGGCTGCATTTGCGGGTTAGGCGGCGCGGCCTCGACAGCGGCGGCTGCGACCTGGTGGTCAGCAGTCATGCGTGCTCCGGTCGTTGCGCGCAGTATTACTGGGGCTGGTTCGCTTGTGCTGTCATCTGCTTTTTCAGGGTTATCTCGTCCCAGAAGCCCCATTGTTCAACTATCCTGCCATTCTCCAGCCGATAGATCGATGCTTCGTAGATGTCCACTTGGTTTCCAGTAGAATCAATCCCGTCCCAATTACCAAGGTGAGTGCCTGTAGAATGAAATCTAGTAACCACTTTATCGCCTTGGGCGACGATGTCTACGATCTCTTCTTTCCAGTCCGGAAAGGCTTTCTTGGTTTCCAGCACGGCATTTTTTGCCCCTGCTAGTCCTCTGTATTCAAATCCTCCAATAAAGTGACTCGCGAACTGCGGCGCAGTGATCGCGTCAAGTTCTTCTACGTTTCCACTCGACCACGCCTGATGGTATTTTCTTACTGCTGCGATATTTAGGTCTGTTACTCGTGACTCTGTATTGCAGCCCCACAAAGCAGTAAGCAGAAGAATACGCCCGAGTCTCATGAATGCCTCGTGTGGTTTTGCCGCCTAACGACATGCGCATCAGCTGCGGGCTCTCATGCCGGCGCCCGCACAAACCTACGCCTCCTTAGCAGCACTCAAGGAGGGCGCCGCCCGAGCGGAGGCTGGCGCTCCCTCCGGCCCGTCGGCTGCATGCGCGGGTTAGACGGCGCCGGGCCGGGGGGCCGCAGCTACGGGGCTCGTTCGCTTCGCTGATGCCTCAGCAGCTCCCGAAGCCCGCGCTCCTTGAGATCGGTGAATTCGCCGGCGTCGAGGAAGGTGCCATGGCACACCGGGCAGGATTCCACCCAGATGTGCGGTTGAGCCGCATCTACCATCCGGGACATCAGCACCCCGTCGACGGGGCAGAACACTCTCTCCTGCACGTCGTGCATGGCGGCCTGCCAGGTGGGGCCCGTATCGATCGCTTCGGACCCTGCCCGCCGCGTCAACAATTCGTGTTCCAGTCGGTCAAACCAGAGGCCGCCGCATCGGACACAGCGATCGACCTCGGTGTCTTCGAAGCGCACCACTTCCATTCTGGCTTGGCACTTGGGGCATTCCATCGTGGAATTCCTTCTTCTAAGTGGGTGAACGCCCCGGGACCCCGTCGGGGCGCCCAACTAAGCCTAGTCGTCTTTCAGGTGGAGCAATCTCCAGCTGACAGTCGACGTGGCGTCCGTCTAACGAAATGCGCATCAGCTGCGGGCGATCCTGCCGGCGCCCGCGAAAACTTACGTTCCGCTGATCACCAGCGGCGATCGGCGCCCGAGCCGAGCTCGGGACGGTCCGGCCCGTCAGCTGCATGCGCGGGTTAGGCAGCCAGCGCTACCGGTCGACATACGTGACCGCCACATGCGCTATCCCTGGAGGCTCCTCGGGCAGATATGCATAGAACGTGACGTGCGATGGTCGGAGCGCGAAGAGGCGGCGCACCGCGCGGGCACCATGGACCTCCAGAACTACGCTCCCGTTGCTCGCCGTGACTCTAGTCTGCATCCCTAGCACCGGCAGCGCCACATGGTCCTCAAGCACCTGGACACCGTGCTCACCCGCCCTGAGGAGATCCATGAGCTCGCCACGCTGGATCCCTTCCGGCACTGGCCGGTGCTCCGCATAGGTGCGCGCGTAGCTCTCGAACCCGATGGCAGGTAGCCAGTACCCCACAGAAAACGCAGTATCGGCCCGGCCTCGCACGATCACTGCCCAACTGTAGGTAATGAGTTGCTTCCGTTGTATCGGACTCCACCACTCAAAGGTGTCCCGAGGGACAGGGGGAAACACGAATTGCACATCCTCGCGGCTGACGGTCACGGCGTAGCCAGCGGTATCCGCCTGCGCCACCGGTGGTGCAGCGATCGGTGTGACGGCCGGAGGCGTGGGTGCACTGCAGGCTGTGATCGCACATTCTAGGAGGAATGCGCACCAAAAGACTCGCAGCGTAACCTCCGAACGTCGGGGCTGCCTAACGACTTGCGCATCAGCTGCGGGCCATCGTGCCCGCGCCCGCACAAACCTACGTTCCTTAGCTGCGCCCAGGGAGGGTTCCGCCCGAGCGGCTACCCGCGCCATTGCGGCCCGTCGGCTGCATGCGCGGGTTAGGCAGCGCCCCGCGACGAAGGTGGCAGCCAACCCAGACCACCGCAGGCGCAGACCACGTTCTCCGGAACGTCCACTAGCTGACCTTTGCCATCGCATGTGGTGCACTGGACCGCGTCCGCCGGCCGCACGGGCCGAATAGCCGCTAGGGCCGGGAACCGCACGCTCCCGAGGGCGAGCGCCGCGTTAGCGCCGATCGCGTCCACCGGATGCTCCGACACCGGCTCAAGCTCCTCGGGAGCTTCCCATGCGAAGAAGACTAGGCGCCCGTTCAAATCGAGTGCCCAGCAACCCATGAGGTCATCGAACAGCGGCAACACCCGATGACGCCCTGCGCCGGCGTATGCCGCCGGGGGCTCCTTCGAACCCCTCGCGAGGTAGCGTGTGAGTTCCGCCTCGAGAACCTCACGTGGCACGTTCACCTGCGGCATCCGGGATCCTTTCGGCGACTGCCTAACGACATGCGCATCAGCTGCAGGCGCTCATGCCCGCGCCCGCACAAACCTACGCTTCCTTAGCAGCGCTCTAAGGAGGCCGCCGCCCGGGCGGATGCCGGCGCCCCCTGCGGCCTGTCGGCTGCATGCGCGGGTTAGGCGGCAGGCCGCACCTGAGGCTCGGCAACACGCGGCGGCCTACTAAGTACTCTCAGCGCGAGCTCGCAAGGCCGCATTCAGCGCCTGCTGGCTCTTCGCGACGGCAGCTCCCATCAGGACTGCGAACAATGGCGCGAGTAACCCGTGAATGTCCTCGACATGGGTAACCGAGGAGCGGCTACCGGCGATGGGCTGGATCGCGAACTTCCGGTAGCCTTCGAAGAGCCAGGGCTTCACCACATGGCCTCGCCAGGTGAGCAGCACGTCTGGCTGCACCTCTTCGAGGGTCGCTGAGAGGTCCATCGGTGGCCTGCCAGGCAGAGCCAGTCGCACACGAATTCTTGCTCCGACCTCAAGAGGCCCACTTGCCCAAGGAATCTGAGGATTCCATTCGGCATACCGATCGAGAGCTATGAGCACTTTCCAGACGCGACTCGCCGGAGCGTTGATCTCGAACGTTGTCTGGTAGACAGGCATCTTTCCTCGATGATGTTCGAGATTCTCTACCTGCCGCCTAACGTCTTGCAAATCAGCTGCAGGCCATCGAGCCCGCGGCCGCACAACTCTACGTTCCGCTGAGCGCCATCGGCGATTAGCGCCCGGGCGGAGCCCGGGACGGTCCGGCCTGTCGGCTGCATTTGCGGGTTAGGCGGCTCGCACGTTGGTCCTGGCGCACCAGTGGGCAAGGACCCGGCGGCCTCACCCTGCATGTTCCGCAAAGCCGAAACCTACGCTTCCACAGCAACCCGGACCCCGACACTCGCAACACTTCCCGGAGCTACCGCGGGGGTCGGGAGCTCGCTCGCGCACTCGGCGCCCTCGCGCCACGCGGCCGCTGCACGCGCCCTGGGGCCAGCGCCGCACTGCCCGCCGAGCCGAACTCGACGCCTCCGCAGCAACCAGGAGCCGGATGCCCGGCGGTCACTACGACCGTAAGGCACACACGCTGAGGACCGCGATGCCAGAAAAGCCGCCTAACGACTTGCGCATCAGCTGCGGGCGATCGTGGCCGCGCCCGCACAATCCTTCGTTCCGCTTCGTCCTAAAGGGACGAGGGGCCCGGGCGGAGCTCGGGACACTTCCGGCCCGTCGGCTGCATGCGCGGGTTAGGCAGCGGCCCGCGGCTATGGAGTGAATATCAGCATCCCGAATGGCTGCTCGAACTGATCCGGTTCGCGAGCAGAAACAATGAGGACATAATCCGTCCCCGCGACCAATGGCTCAGGTCCGCCGGTCAGGACCGCGCCACTTGGAAGCTCCCCGTAAACCACAGACGGACGAATGGTGTTGTGCTCGGCACCGGCTGCCTCCACCTCCCACATCAGGTTGCCGACAATGATGCCGCCCCCGGGCCCAGGCGGGCCGGTACCCGATACCGCTTCGTATACCACGACCCAATGCACCCTGCAACGCGGGGACCAGTCGAAGGTAGGTGTCAGGCCAGTCCCAACCCGCACTTCGGTGATGTCCGTGCAGCCCGCGGTCGGATCTGTGCCGCAGGCAGCCGTGACTAGGGCCAGCCCCAGTATCATCGTGCGGAAGCTTGTCACCGGGCGCCTCCAAACAAATGACATGACAGCTCGCCGACTGCCTAACGACTTGCGCATCAGCTGCAGGCCCTCAGGCCCGTGCCCCCACCAACTTACGTTCCAAAGCGCGCTCGAGGACCTTGCCGCCCGAGCGGAGTGCGGCGCCCCCTCCGGCCTGTCGGCTGCATGCGCGGGTTAGGCCGCACGCTCTAAGGTCCTAAAGGGACAGGTGGTCGCATCCTGAGTACACCTAAGGCAAGTCCGTCTGACAGCGAGGGCACCGACCAGTGTCGATCACCACGCGCGCTGCGTATCCGATGAGCGCCTGAGAGCACTTCGGACAGCGATGGCCAAGGCGGCGGGGCTGCATTTCGTACGCCCAAGCCACGTAAAACACCACGACTCCGAGAAGCACGGCTGGGATCGAGACCAAGACCCATTTGGGTACGGCACCCGGGGTCACCGAACGCTGAATGATTGGAAGCAGAAGCAACGGCGCTGCCATAAGCGGCGCCACGACGATCCAGAATCGTCGGTTCAACTGCTTTTGGTACGTTCGCAGATCTTGCCGAAGCGCCATCGCAGTGCCTCGTGTACCTGATCGTCTTAGCAAGAACGAGGTGTGCGGCCTAACGACATGCAAATCAGCTGCGAACGGAGATATCCGTGCCCACATAAACTAACGTTCCACAGCGTGCCCAAGGAGAGTGGCGCCCGCACGGAGCCCGACACATCTGGCCGTTCGTCGGCTGCATTTGCGGGTTAGGCCGTAGCTTGCCCGGATATTCGACTCTCAGAGCTTACAAGTGGCATACCACATGCTAACGCCCCGCACGGTCTAGTCGGGATAAAACCCTGCACCGATGATACCCGGTGTTCCGTCGACGTTGACTGCCTTTACGTAGCTCCATTTCTGGGACGGTTGAGTCTGCCCGGGCTTAGGAAACATGTAGTCAACCCACCCTGAGCCCTGGGTTCGCGCCACCTTCAGAAACTCATCATGGAATGCCTTACCGTTCACGTCTTCCTCTCCACGAGGATTCGTCCCTTCTCGTTTCGGGAAGGCGGGGTTCAGCAATACGTTGAGATGTTGATCGTAGACGAACACATAAGTGTCACCAAACCACCATTCGCTTTCGCGCTTCCTGAACTCGGAGAAGGCCGCCTTGCCTCGGCTTTCGGCCAGTGCGGCAGCTTTGTTGACCAGCGCTTCGATGCGTCCCGCGTGCTCTGACGCTGCTGGAGATTGCTGCGAACAGGCAGAACTGCTGATCGCCATCATGGCTACGGTAATCGCAGCCGAAGTTGTCTTGAACACGAATCTTTCCGTCTGGCTTGCGCTGGAAGGGCACCGTGCCATGCCGTCGCCCCGGGGTCAGCAGATAAACCCAGCGGCTGATAGATGGCGATGGCCACTGGGAGCTGTTCTCGCTGCGGCCTAACGACAATGCGCATCAGCTGCGGGCCATCGTGCCCGCGCCAGCACAAACCCACGTTCCGCAGCGCGCTCGAGGCGCGCTGCGCCCGAGCGGAAGCTGGCGCCCACCCCGGCCCGTCGGCTGCATGCGCGGGTTAGGCGGCGCGCAGCGATACCCTCGGTGATTATCTCACCTCAATCTCGACATCGACCGAGTCCAGCACCGCGGAGTAGGGCTGCTCGAATTGCCCGACGATTCGTAGAATCGCCCTCCCGGGCTCCTCGAAACGCAGCGCGTCCGTGTGGGTGAACGGGGCGGCGTCACGAAAGCAGACTCGGCCGTCGCTGGGAACTTCATCGTACGGGAGGAAGCGAGCTAAGCCCGCGGACACTGTGAGATCATTACCGTCAGCTCGAGTGCAGTTACTGCTACCAACAGTCAGAACGGTCACCCCAAACTGTTCACCCACAACCACCCGAGCGGGGACCGTGACGTAGACTGTACGATTGGCATCGATACTCACGGTACCGATCACACGTGTCCAGTCAGGTTCGCTACAACCCACCAGGACTGGTGCGGCTAGCTGGACTACGCGCCAAGTTCTTGGCATATGCAGAATCCCATTGGCGACCGCCTAACTCCTAATTAGACTGCCGCGCCCGCCGCTCTGCCTCGGCTGAAACGCACGCCACCACGCAGCCTAATTCGTAAAAAAAGCCGCAAACTCCGCACGAGCACGCCGCCTAAATCCGGCAGCGCTGTGTTTCAGCGGAGATGGGGACGCAAGACCGCCGGACCAAGATGCACCACCCCGCCGGCATCGGCGAGTGGTGCATCGGCTTACCTGCCAGCCCCGGTCCAGACCGATTGTCGCGATTTCGCCGGAAGCTCACCAGCACACGACCCGGCGACGCCTGATCTGCCGCACCGCATCTCACGAACTCCCGTGCTGCGACATTCCCCATCAGCCGACTCCAGCGCTCCCTCCGACTCCCCCCAGAGTACGGCCGTGGCCGCGGACGCGCCGCGCTGGCCCTCGCGGACGCCTGGGAGTACAATCCCACCGGCGCCTCGACCCTGCAGCACCGGCAGGTGCCGGGGTCGCCTCAGCGCTCCGTCGGTGTGGCCGGGAGGCCTGGTGACGTCACCTGGAATTGGAACGTCGCCCCCCCAATCGCATATCTCAGCCGAAGTTCGGAGCTCCGGTATGAGACGCCATGCCTCCGTGGGCCTCCTCGCCGCCGTCGCCGCCGCCGTGCTGCTCGCGTGCGGTGACGGCCTGGGTCCGCGCGTCCCCGCCGCCATCGCCGTCACGCCTGCCGCACCCGAGGTGCTCATCGACGGCACGGTCCAGCTCGAGGCCGCCGTGGCCGACGCGTCCGGCCGGGAGATCGGCGGGCACGCCATCGCCTTCGCGTCGAGCGACACGGCCGTCCTGACGGTGAGCGGCGGCGGCCTCCTCACCTCGACGGGCGCCCGGGGCGCCTCGCTCATCACCATGACGAGCGGAGACCTCACGGCCACCGTGGAAGCGGAGGTCGTGCTGCCGCCGTCGACCCTGTTCGTGAGGCCCGGCTCGCTGGAGCTGGATACCGAGGAGCTGGGGAGCATCAGCTTCGCCGTCACCCAGGCGGACGGCAGACCCCTGCCGGCCGCCGAGGTCTCCTTCCGGAGCAGCGACCCCGCGCTCCTGCGCCTGGAATTGGCGGAGTGGGACGACAACCTCCTCTTCGTCTACCCTCTGGCCGAGGGCAGCGCCAGGGTGATCCTGACCAGCGGCACGATGACGGCGGAGGTCCCGGTGACGGTGGGCCGGATCCCTGGCTTCGTGCGACTCACCCCGCGCAACCTCGCCCTCTCGCCCGGCGGGTCGCGGCAGGTGACGGCCGAGTTCTTCGACCGGACCGGGGATCCGCTCAACCCGCCCGGCCCGCTCATCTGGATGTCCAGCAACGAGGCCGTGGTCACCGTCAGCCCGTCGGGGCTCGTCTCCTCGGTCGGTCCGGAGGGCTCGGCCGTGGTCACCGCGACGGTCGACACCTTCGCCGACACCCTTCGGGTCTTCGTCGGCACCGTGCCCGCGGGCGAGCAGTTGGCGCGGGTCGAGCTCCTGGGGGCGACAGGCCTGGCTCTCGCGGCCAACGGCCGATACTTCGCCGGGGGCTATGGGATGTTCGCCGGCGGCGTGCTGCCCGACTACGCCCTTCCGGTGCGGATCCCGCTCGGCGAGGGGTGGGTGAACGAGATCGTCGTGAACCACGATGCTACAGTTGCCTACCTCATCATGCACGAAGGCTGGCCCGACGATGTCATCGTCGTCGACCTGACCACCAATACCCGAGTCGGCACGTTCGAAGTCAACCTCGGCCGCGCGTGGACCGGGGCGCTCTCGGCGGACGGCTCGGTGCTGACGGTCGGCACCAGCGATGGACTCGAGCGCTTCGACGTCGCCACCAAACGCTCACTCGGCGGGACCGCCGTGGGATTTGTGTTCAAGGTCACGCGGCATCCCTCCAAGCCCCTGCTCTACGCCTCGAGCGACGCCGGCGTCTTCGAGGTCGACGACAGATCCGGTGCGATCATCCGCAGGTTTCGGGGAGACGTCTACGGGCACGTCGTGACCCCGGACGCCAGGCGTCTCTACACGGTCAGGTTCGGTGGTGGGATCGGCGTCTGGAACCTGGAGACCGGGGAGCGGGAGCCATCCGTCGGTTCCCTGTGGGGCTGGGACGTGGCCTTGTCACCCGACGGCAGGTTCCTGTACGTCATCCTGAGAAACAGCCACATCCTCGGCAACTCGCGGCTCTACATCGTGGACGCCGGGTCGGGTACCGTGGTGCGAGAGGTCGTCCTGGGCGGGCTGACCAACCGCATCGCCATGTCTCCGGACGGGATCGCGCTCATCACCAACGAAGGCGCCGTGTTCGGGGAGGTCGGATGGGTCGACTTCGTTCGCTGATCGTCCTCGCGCCGGCCCTGCTGGCCGCCTGCGGCGATCAGGGGCCCCATATCCCGGCCGCGATCGTCGTCACGCCGACCGTGCCGCGGGTGCCGATGGGCAGGACGCTCCAGCTCAACGCCGCCGTGGTGAACGCCGAGGGACGGGCCATCGAGGACGAGCCGGTCGGGTTCGAGTCGGCCGAGCCCGAGGTGATGACGGTCAGCGACCGCGGCCTCCTCACCTCGGTCGGATCGCTGGACACCGTCACCATTACCGCAACCGGCGGCGGCCTGACCGCCGCGGTGGAGGCGCTGGTCGTGGCGCCGCCGTCCGCCCTCACCGTGGTCCCGCGCTCGCTCACGCTGGCGGCCGGTACGGCCGCGCAGCTCTACATCATCGTCACGGACGAACGGGGCGACTCCATTCCCGATCCCGATCTCGTGCTCGAGACCGACGATGCCGCGGTGGCCTGGGTGGGCTTGGATGGCTGGGTGCGCACCGGGCGGTCCGGCCTGGTCACCCTCCTCATCACCAGCGGTGAGCAGAGTGTGGATGTTCACGTGACGGTCACGCCCTGAGGTAAGGGACTAGCCCGGGCCACTCACTGCAGCGGGCTCCACGTCCCCGGCCCGCCCCACCTGCCCTCCGGCAGTAGCCTTCGGACGGCCCCGATCTCGACGTCGATCACTTTGGGAACCGCCGCACCCGAGGCAGGCCAGGAGAGATAGAACACTTCTCGTCCGTCGGGCGACCACCGCGGGAAGCCGTGGTACAGCGCCACCGGGCTGCGGCTGCCGACGCGCGGCGGCTCCTCACCATCGTGTCCGGGCAGATGTATGTTCCCTCCGGCTTGGAGCATGCGCATTTCCGTGGGGGCGCCGCACATGACGACATCCCTATCCACGATTCCGGCCCGCGGCCGGGAGCGGCACCGTCTGGGCGCGTGGCTCGCCGCCGGCTTGGGCTGGTACGCGCTCGCCGCGGGTCTCCTGTCTTTCGCGGGCTGGGCATTCGACGTGCGCCGTCTCACGGCCTGGGGCGGCGGCATCTCGATCCAGCCCAACACCGCGCTCGCGGCCATGGCGGCGGGCGCCGGGTTGGTGTTGCTCACTCGGGGCCGCCGGCGCGCCGTGGTCCCGTTCGCCGTGCTCTGCGGCCTGATCGGGCTGGCGACCCTCTCCGAGCACGTGTCGGGCGTCGATCTCGGCATCGACTCGCTACTCATGTTCGGTCGGCCGTGGGGCCATGCGGCGACTGTCGTGCCAGGGCGGATGGGGCCGCCGGGGTCCACCTCCTGGAGCCTGCTGGGCATCGGCCTCCTGACGGCGCTCGGTGGCCGCCGCGGGCGGCAGATCGCCGCCGGTCTCGCGCTCGCGACCGTCACCATCGGCGCGCTCTCCTTGATCGGCTACCTCTTCGGGGCCAACCCGCTGTATGCGGTGGCGCGGATCACCGCCATCGCACTGCAGACGTCGACCATGATCATGGCGGTCGCCATCGGTCTGATGGCGGCCTTGCCGGACATCCAGCCGATGCGGACCCTGCTGGAGTCCAGCGGGGCCGGCCTGTTGGCGCGGCGCGCCATCCCCCTGGTCATCCTGGTGCCGCTGGTGCTGGGCCTGCTGCGGGCCCGCGGCCAGCAGGCCGGGTGGTACGACACCGGTCTGGGCATCGCCCTCCTGGTCCTCGCCCTCATCATCGTCATGAGCGCCGTGCTGTGGTGGTGCGTGCGCGCCGTCTCCGCGCACGAGCGCGCGCTGGCGGCCGCCACCCGGACCCTGCGCGAGAGCGAGGCACGGTTCCGCCGCCTGGCCGACGCCATGCCCCAGAACGTCTACGTGCTGGACGCCGCCGGGGAGGTCAGCTTCATCAATCAGCAGTGGAGGGCCTACACCGGCCGACCGGAGGCGGCAGCCGGCGACCTCGCCTTCGGCGTGCACCCGGAGGACCTGCCGGCGCTGCTCGAGGGATGGGACCGGGCGCGACTTGCGGGCGTAGAATTCGCGGCCGAGTTCCGGCTGCGAGCCGCCGCCGATGGAGGCTACCGCTGGCACCTCTCCCGCGCGGTCCCCATCCGCGACGAGGACGGCCGGGTGGTGCAATGGTACGGCACCTCGACCGATATCCACGACCAGAAGGAGGCGGAAGCCGCGCTGCGCGAGAGCGAGCGGCGGTTCCGCGACTTCGCGGATGCCGCGCCGGCCATGCTGTGGGTGACGGGGCCCGACGGCTCCTGCACCTTCCGCTCGCGGGGCTGGTACGAGTTCAGCGGGCAAACCGAGGCGGAGGCGCTCGGCTTCGGCTGGCTGCAGGCGGTCCATCCGGAGGACCGCGACGCCTCGCGATCCACGCTCCTGGCCGCCACGGCCCGCCACGAGGCTTTCACGCTGGAGCACCGGGTGCGCCGGGCCGACGGCGAGTATCGCTGGGCCATCAGCGCGGGGAGGCCGCGCTTCGGACCTGGCGGCGAGTTCGTCGGCCACAGCGCGTCGGTGATCGACATCCACGACCGCAAGCAGGCGGAGGAGCAGCTCCGCCAGGCCGCCAAGATGGAAGCGATCGGGCGGCTGGCGGGCGGCATCGCCCACGACTTCAACAACCAGCTCAACGCGGTGAGCGGGTTCGCGACGTTCGCCGCCCGGGATCCGGGACTCGGTGCAAGGGCGGGGCATGACCTGCAGGAGATCCTCAAGGCCACCGAGCGGATGGCCGGCCTCACCCGCCAACTGCTGGCCTTCAGCCGCCAGCAGGTGCTCCAGCCCGAGACCCTGGAGCTCAACGGGGCGGTGCTGGACGGCTCCGCGCTGCTGCAGCGGCTCCTCGGCAGCCACATCGACATCAGGCTGGATCTCACCGCCGATCCCACCTGGATCCGGGTGGACCGGGCGCAGTTGCTGCAGGTGCTGATGAACCTGGCGATCAACGCCCGGGACGCGATGGCGCAGGCCGGAGTCCTGCGCATTCGCACTGCGCGCCTGAAGGTGACCGGGCGGCAGCCGCCGGACCGGGGGCCGGACGCGGTGGCCCCGGGCGCGTACGTTCTACTTTCGGTCAGCGACAACGGCGCCGGCATCGGGCCGGAGCACCTGCCCCACATCTTCGAGCCCTTCTTTACCACCAAGGGACAGGGACAGGGCACCGGGCTCGGTCTGGCAACCGTCCACGGGATCGTCACCCAGTCGCGAGGATACATCCGGACGGAGAGCCGCCCGGGTGAGGGGACCGAGTTCACGGTGCTCTTCCCCGCGGTTTCCAGTCCGGCGAAGACCGGGGCGGAGGCTGCCGGCCCGCCGGTTGCGGTGTCGCGGCCGGCGCGCCTCCTGGTGGTAGACGACGAGGAGGCGGTGCGGGCGGTCATGAGCCGGACCCTGGAAGGGGAAGGTTACCAGGTAAGCGAGGCGCGCAACGGACGGGAGGCGCTCGAGTGCCTCGCCCGCATCGGTCGCGTCGACATCGTGCTCACGGACGTCATCATGCCGGAGCTCGGCGGGCGCGAGCTGGTGGAGCGGCTCGCGGCGGACTACCCGGATCTCCCGGTGATCTGGATGTCGGGCTATCCCCGCGACGCCGCCTTCGGCGACGGCGGCCCCCCCGGCGCCCACCCGTTCCTGCAGAAGCCGATTCCGCCCGACGTACTCGTCCGGATGGTGGAGGGGGTCCTGGGACGGCGGCCGTCGCAGCACGCACCGCTTTAGCGGCGCCGTGGCGTCAGAAATTGACCCTCAGCTGTGCGCCGCTCGACCCACTCCCGATGACCGTCCTCAAACTCGATTTGTAAGCAGGCCACCTGAGACGCCGTCTGGGGCTGTTGCGGACAGTTGAGCGACGTAATCCGGCCCACATAGCCTGGATGATCCCGCCCGAACAGCGGCGCACCGAGCCAGACCCCCTGCGCAAGCGATTGAAAACCAGGAAAGGCATCCTCACGTTGCGGCGGGGCCACCGCAACGGGCGCCGCCACCAAGTGCTCGAGCTGATAACGGAACCACAGGCCCCCAACTCCGACCAAAGCCAAACCAAGAAGGAGGGCGCTGCCATAAGGACGCAGGTGAGCCCACGGGCCGCCGGTTTCGGCCGGTCGCGGGACGCCGCAGTGAGGACACGTGTTCGCGGCTTCACTCACCAGCCGATGACACTCCCGACACAACTGCTGGGGCATGGACGTGGCCTCACCTTACCAATACTCAAGGATGGTCTGCCTTGTATCTAGCTTCTCACTGATACAGGAGCCAGACTATGGCGGGTGACAGCTCGATGCGCCTAGGGTCTTCGAGGCCGTTAGTTAGCCAGGGCCTCACCCGTCCCTCGTTGCGAGCCCGCACAGTTGCCCGGGGTCTCGACCCCGCATCCCGCAAGGCTGGGCCAGGACGAGGTCCCTCACGGGTGGAGGCTCCTATGTCAGGTCCGGCGGTGTGCGTCGGCATTGATGTGTCGAAGGCCACCTTAGATCTTGCCCTCCGGCCGACCGGCGAGCGGTGGACGCTAGCCAATGACGAGGCCGCGATTGAGTCCCTCGTCCAAGACCTGCGGCCGCACGCCCCCAGCCTCATCGTGCTGGAGGCGACGGGCGGCTTCGAGCACGCGGTGGTCGCCGCACTCGCGGCGGCGGGGCTGCCCGTCGTGGTCGCCAATCCACGGCAGGTGCGCGACTTCGCGCGGGCCACCGGCCAGCTGGCGAAGACCGATGCGATTGATGCTCAGGTGCTCGCGCTCTTCGCCGAGCGGGTACGCCCCGAGCCGCGCCCGCTGCCCGACGAGGCCGCCCAGGCGCTCGACGCGCTGCTCACTCGCCGGCGGCAGCTCCTCGACATGCTGGTGGCCGAGAAGAATCGCCTGGGCTTCGCCCGCCCGGTGGTCCGGCGCGGCATCACCCAGCACATTCGCTGGCTCGAGCGGCGGCTCAACGATGTCGATCACGAGCTCGGCCAGATGATCGAGCACAGTCCCGTCTGGCGCGCCAAGGATGATCTGCTGCGCAGTGTCCCCGGCGTTGGCCCGGTGCTCAGCCGCACCCTCCTGGGCGAACTCCCCGAACTCGGCCAGCTCAATCGCAAACAGATCGCCGCGCTGGTCGGTGTCGCCCCACTGGCGCGCGACAGCGGCACGCTCCGCGGCAAGCGATTGGTCTGGGGTGGCCGGGCACCCATTCGCACCGTGCTCTACATGAGCACCCTCGCCGCGGTGCGGTGCAACCCGGTGATCCGCGCCTTCTATCGGCGCCTGCGCGCGGCCGGCAAACCGGCCAAGGTCGCCCTCACCGCGTGCATGCGAAAGCTACTCGTCATCCTCAACGCCATGGTCCGCGCGAACGCCCACTGGCAGCAGACCCCGGCGGCCGTTTGACAACACAGTTGCTAACGACTTGGCAAATCAGCTGCAGGCGATCATGGTTGTGGCCGCACAAACCGACGCTTCCGCTGCTGGGCCTCTGGGAGGCCCGCACCGCACGGGGCGCGGGCCCACTCCGGGCCTGTCGGCTGCATTTGCTTGTTAGGCGGCCAGCACATCGACATGGACGTACAGCCACTATGCTCGTGATTGGGATCCTTAGATGCTACGATGAGCAGTCGGCTGGCGAAAGGGGAAAAACGAGACGAAAACCGATGAAAATGCGACAGCCCACTACCTACTGACTGTCGCAGCGCAGATGGCGAGAAATCGGTGGACGGATGGACCGCCTAACGACTTGCGCATCAGCTGCGGGCGCTCGTGCCGGCGCCCGCACAAACCTACGCTTCCTTAGCGGCACCACCGGAGGGCGAAGCCCGCACCGTGCCCCGCGCCCCTCCGGCCCGTCGGCTGCATGCGCGGGTTAGGCTGCACCGCTCAGCGGAGCCGTCGGCTCACCCCAACGAGGAAATCCGCTGTATTGCCCACCCAAGGACGCACGGCCCGCACTCGGAGCTCACCCCGCATGCCCCAAGTCGCATTCAAGACTACCCGTACTCCCCCGACGGCATGTAACGTGGCAACAGTCTCGCTCGGCCCATTCACGGTGAACGCCCCACCGGCGCCGACACCGAGAAACGGGCGCACCCGCCCATGAGGCAGCTGCGCTTGGACGCTCAATTCAGGAAAGAGAAAGCTGAACCGGGTGTCAAACTGCGAGCTGTAGGTGAAGAACGTGACTCCGGGCTCCAGTACCAATCCCGCGACCGGCTCCCAAGCGAGCTGCGTGGCCATCGCGAAGCCAGTACCCGTACCCGAGAGATCGTAGGGCGACGGCCCCAGGGCGAGGCTCAGTGCTACAGGGTTGGCGCTCTGGCCCGCGGATACCACGGGCATTGCAAGCGCATGTGCCGCCACGAGCAGCGGACCCTCCAGCCATGATCTCGCCATAATCTCGCCGCCTTTCTCCGTGGGATGTGGTGCAGCCTAACGAAAATGCGCATCAGCTGCGGGCGATCAGGCTCGCGCCGCACAAACCTACGCTTCCTTAGCTGCGTCATCGGAGTGCGTCGCCCGCGAGGGAGCCTGCGCCCCTCCGGCCCGTCTGCTGCATGCGCGGGTTAGGCCTCGGCCGGTCAGGGAACCGCCAGCGCGATCGTCACTACCTCGCTTACGACAGGTGCCTCGCCGACGGGTCGGAGCTCTAGCAGCGCGAGCACGCTGTCCCGCGGCCCAGCCGTTCCTAGTGGCGCATCGTCCGGTGGAGGCAAACCAGCATGCACCCACACGGTGACTGTATCAGGCCCCCCTAGCGGTACTTCCTCTGAGTATCGGATCACCCGGAACTTGTAGTTACCAGCGGAATCGGTCCGGACATAGCTGGCGACCAGTGCGTCGTGGCGTTCTGGATCGGCTGGGTCCCGAGAATCGACGTAGGCGCCCGCAACTGGAGAGCCGGCACTATCGGTGACCACGCCCTGGAGTTCACCGCACCCCGTGTTCCCGAACTCAGACGTTTGCTGGCACCTTGGGTCTTCGGACGGGTCATTGCCGGAACATGCTGCTGCCGCAGCCACGGCCACTAGAGGCAGAACGAGAGGACGCATCGGAACTCCATGCCGCAGGCCTAACGACTTGCGCATCAGCTGCGGGCGATCGAGCTGGCCCGCGCACAAACCTACGTTCCACAGCGCGCTCTAGGCGCGCTGTGGCCGAGAGGAACTTCGCGCCCCTCCGGCCCGTCGGCTGCATAGTATTAGACTGCGTCCCCCGCCCTTGCGGCACTGAAACTACACGCCTGCTCGTTCCCCAAACCCTCCACGCTAACACACACTCAGGGCGCCTAAGCGTCTCGCCTGCAAGCCAGTGCGGCCAAGCAAAGAAACCACTCGCCGCTAATCCCTGCTCTGCAGGCAGCCTAATTCTTCCAGCGATCGATTCTTGGATATTACGATAATGGCGCAAGCATGGGGTCCTCGGAAGTCCCCAGCTGCGCCATCCAATGGCAGCTTGCGAACCCGGCATTTCTTGCCGCCCCTATCCCCGAATAGCCACCGCCGCCGACAGTCGCGACTATCGGCGGCGGCTTACCACTCTGCACTCCGAAACATCACCACCCCGGCTCACGCGGCCGGCCTCACATCACCGGCCGCCGGCGACCCCGTTCGCCCCGGCACGACGTCACCCGGAGGAGCCGAAGCCACACCACCCCGGGGCGGCACCCCCAGCACCGTGCTGGCGGCCACCCACGCCCCCAGCAGCTGCCGGTCGTCCTGGAACCGCTGGCGGCTCCGGCCGTCCATCACCCGCACCGCCCGCACGATCCCGGCCGCCACCGCATTGAGCTCCGCGGTCGCGCGCATGTGAGGGTTCCGGCCGGTGTGGCCCAGCGCAACCGCGGCGTCGAACTGGTCCAGCCGCTGGTATGTGCCGCGCCGCGGTCCGGAAGGCGAGGTACATCCCCGCCTGGGGCTTGAACCGAAACGTCTTGCCCAGCTCGTGGTCCTCCCGCGCCGCCTCCCGGCCCACCTGCGCCAGGTGGGCGATGTGAACCGCCAGGATGGTCCGGCGCAACTCCGCCTTGGAGCGGATGCGGTACTGAGATCGTCACTCAACCTCCCCGTACGATTGGAGCCACCCGCACCATCTCTCAACCCCGGGGGCGGATATTCTGGTTGTGGTGGAAGACGTTGTCGGGGTCATACGTGGTCTTCACGTCCACCAGCCGGTCGTAGACGTCGCCGTACGCCTCGCGGACCCGGTCGGGGTCTTCGTCGCCACCCAGGAAGTTGACGTAGACGCCTTCGCGGAACCGGCCGAGGGCGGCGAAGAACCTCCTCGTCCACGCGGTGTCCCGGTCGCCGAAGTCCTCGCCCGGCCGCCACACGGCATCGAGGGTGATCGCGTGCGACGCCTGCCGGTTTCCGAACGCCGTCCCGCCCTGCGACCACTCGGCTCACCGCCCCCTGCAGATGGAACATCGCGGCGTACGACCGTGGCGACGAGCCGGAGAAGGCGTGCTCGGCGAGCACGTCGATGAGTTCGTCGCGAAGCTCGGGGAGGTGGGTGGACTTCCAGTAGTAATTCCAGCCGTGGACGACGGTCGAGTCGAGCGCGCCCTGGAATCCCGCGTACGGCTTGGGCCCGACCAGGTCGAGGAGGGGAGTCCGGCATCCGCAGAGCGGCCGGAGCCGCTGCTCGGCTTCGGCGATCGGCCCGGCGTAGCAGGTGCCCACGATCACCACCGGGCGCCAGTGCAGCTCCTCGGGAATGACGGGCAGCGGCGGCGCGGTGCCGAACCTCACCACCGTGCCGAGCTCGTCGGGCGCCTGGCGGATGAAGTCGCGGTAGAACCGGAGGACCTCCCCGGCGTCGCTCGCGTCCCAGAGGATGGGGCCGGCCAGGACCGTGGGCCCGACGGGGTGGAGGCGGAACTCGAACGCGGTGACCACGCCGAAGTTGCCGCCGCCGCCCCGCAGGGCCCAGAACAGGTCGGGGTGCTCGTCGTCGGACGCGCGCAGCACCTCGCCGTCGGCCGTCACCACGTCGGCGGCGAGGATGTTGTCCACCGTAAGGCCGTGCTTGCGCATCAGCCAGCCGACGCCGCCGCCGAGGGTGAGCCCGGCGACGCCGGTGTGGCTCACGATGCCGCCGGTGGTGGCCAGACCGTGCGCCTGGGTCTCGCGGTCGACGTCGCCCCACAGTGCGCCACCCTGCACCCAGGCCCTGCGGCCGGCGGGATCGACCCGCACGGCCCGCATCGCCGAGAGGTCGATGACGATCCCGTCGTCGCACACGGCCGTGCCCGCCACGTTGTGGCCCCCGCCCCGTATGGCGATCTCCAGATCATGGTCGCGGGCGAAGCGCACGGCCGCGACCACGTCGGCGGCCCCGATGCATCGGGCGATCAGGCGCGGGCGCCGGTCGACGGCGCCGTTCCAGACTGCACGGGCGGTGTCGTAGTCGGCGTCGTGGGCACTGATCAGCCGGCCTCGGAACCCGTCGATCTTCGGTAGGGCCGGCCAGGTCGTTGCCCGGCCGACTGTTGCGGTCGATGTCGTCATGAGGTCCTCCGGTCTCTCTGGAGCGCCCATCGTACCACCGGGGGACCGGGGCCGTAAAGTCACAAATCTGGACTTGACAACCGAAGGCTGGTGTCCAACACTGGCGTCGTGAGGACGTACGGCCAGTACTGCCCGATCGCCCGCGGCGCCGAGATCTTCGCCGAGCGGTGGACACCGCTGATCATCCGCAACCTGCACCTGGGCTGCACCAGCTTCAGCGAGATCCTGGAGGGCGCGCCCGGACTCTCCCGTACCCTCCTCTCACAGCGGCTCAGGCAGCTGGAACGGCTCGGTGTGGTCGAGTCGGCGCCCAAGGCCGACGGGCGCGGGCACCGGTACGAGCTCACGCTCGCGGGCCACGACCTGTTCGCGGTCTGCCGGTCGCTCGGCGAGTGGGGCGCGCGGTGGCTCGAGATCGCTCCCCGGCACCTCGACCCCTTCGTGGCCCTGTGGTCGATGTGCAACGCGCTCCGCCGAGACCGGCTCCCGGACCGGCGCGTCGTCATCCGCTTCGACTTCACCGGCCGCGGGCACCGTGAGCGCTACTGGCTGCTCATCGAGCATGGCGACACCGAGATCTGCAAGACGTCCCCCGGCCTCGACGACGACCTCCACATCACGGCGGAAGCCCAAGCCTTCGTCAAATGGCATGCCGGCCAGCTCACCTGGGCCGAGGCCATCCGCGAGCACCGCATCGAAGTGGAGGGCTCCTGGTCGCTGGGCAGAGCCTTCCCGACCTGGAACGCCCGCAGCATGTTCGCCCATATCAGGCCGGTCTCCGGCGCCGGCGATCCCACCTCTTGACTCCTGGCCGGCGATGGGGTCAGCCAACCTCGCATTAGACGGACTCCGGAAGTTCGCCCTCATCTGCGGGACCGTCTTCGGTCCGCAGGATGGGGCGGGCTCCTCGGTGAACCCGAAGCTCGAAGATGTCAGGGCGGGCGTAATGCCCTGCGACGTCGAGCTGCCATCGAGGGCCGACCAGTTGATGGCGCTCGATGTCTGCATAGAGGATCCCCTCCTGCGCCTCCAGCGGACCAGCCACGATCTTGCCGTCAGGATCCACGATCAGGCTGAGCCCCGGGTTGATCCAACCCTCGACGTCGGCAAGGTAGACTCCCTTGAACTCGAACGTGCCGGGAATGTCGTCCTTGTGGAACGCCTGGCACGCACCGACGACGAAACACCGCCCTTCCTTGGCGACGTGTCGCATCGTCGAAGTCCAAGGCTCGCCGCGGTCCCAGGTAGGGGCGGCGTGGATCTGCTCCCCCCAGGCCGCCAGCGCATACCGGGCGAGTGGCATGTAGTTCTCCCAACAGAGTAGCCCGCTGAGGCGACCGAATGGGAGGTCAAAGACTTCAAGATCTCCCTCGGCTCCTTGGCCCCACACCAGTCGCTCGCCCGCCGTGGGGATGAACTTCCGGTGCTTGCCCAGCAACCGGCCGTCTGCGCCGATATAGAGGAGGGTGTTGTACAAGGTGGAGTCGCTGCTCTCGGCGTTTCTCTCGTTGACTCCGATCGCCACCGTAATGTGGCAGTCGGCGGCTGCCTGAGCGAGGCGAGCAATCGCAGGCCCGGGAATGCACACAGAATTGCGGTGCAGCTCTGCGTAAAGGGTCCTGAGCGCACGGGTATGACCCGGCGGGACGAACCATACCCAGAGCGGATAGCCAGGGATGAACGCCTCTGGGAACACGGCCAGCGTCGCGCCGCCCGTCGCAGCTTCCTCCATCAACCGACATGCTTTGGTGATGGTTGCATCCAGATCCATGAATACTGCGGATGCCTGTACTGCGGCGATTCTGAACGAGTCGAGTTTCAAGGTTTGCCAACTCCCTTTCCGGGCTCTCCGCTGCGCGCCTGTCGGCTTCAGCGCGTGGTCGGGCCGTCCTCCCTGCATGCGGCCGTAGTGATCAGGCGGTGGCCAGCGCTCGCTTCAGTAGCGATATCTGGCCTACATGATAGAGGTGGTGCTGTGTAACACCGATGAACTGAGTGTACGCCGTGTACGGGACCTCCGGGACGAGCGGCTCGTCGAGCCGCTCCGCCGGAAATGCGCGCACGGCTTCCCGGAGCTGCTGATTCGACCGGCGCAGCGCTTCCACAGCCTGCTGCCAGTTGTCGGCCGTCGCCGGCGGACAGGAAGGCCAATCCTCTTCCGGCGTGAGCTGGCGCCCATCTCCCGCCAGTCGGCGCAGAACGAGCGCGCAATCGCTGCCGATGTGCAGGACGAGCTCCCAAATGCTGTGTGCATCCGGGATTGGATGGCTGCTGGCTTGCTTGGCCGACACGCCTGCAAGGGCTTCGAGGACGGAAGGACCGTGCCAGGCCTCACCCTCGAGCACCAGCCGCAGCTGCTCCTCCAGCCGCATCATCTCGCAGGCCATCACACTCACTCCCCTTTCTCTCGGCCTCACCGTCTGGCCGGGCTCCTAGGAAACATGTATTCCACCCACCCTGGGCCCTGGGTTCGAGCCCCTTCAGAAACTCATTGCCCAGGCTTTCTTGTGAGTCACCTCCGACGAATACGCAGCCTAGCGGGAAAGGGCTGTCCAATCTCTCGGGCGACGCATATGTCCTTTCTCCTATCCGCCTTGTCTCTACCGATCCACTGCATCTGGGTCTACTTCGGCCGCCCGCGCCTGGGCCGTTCTCACGAGCCCACCCTCCTCATTGAGGATTATGCAGCGCTCTCCGGGGGTCCTGGCACCGGCGCCACCGCCGAGTCGACGGGGCGGGGGCCGCGACCGGGGACGACGCTGAGCCCGCCATCCGTCTCGAGCACAACCGCACGAAGGGTCCCCAAGTCCTCGACGCCCTGGGCGCGAACCGCGGCCAGAACCTCGTCGCACGTTATTCGGGCGCGGCGCATGGCACGCTCGAGGAAGACGCCCTCGTAGAGAAGCATTGTCGGCTCGTTCTTGACCAATCGGCCAAAGGCAGCGGCTCTGACATTGAGCCACGCGACGCCGTACTGCAGGCCGATCAGCAACGCCAAGGCGAGCAGTCCGTCAACAAGTGCAACGTCCCTCGAGAGAATCACGGTCGCGAGGGTTGAACCGAGGGCAACGGTCACGACCAAGTCGAATGCGCTCAGCTTGGACAGGGTCCGCTTCCCTGAAAGCCGTAGAAAAGAGACCAGCGCCGCATACGCGATAACTCCGGTGGCCGCAGTGCGGCCGATACTGTCCCAGCTCTCGAACCAAGTCACTAAGAGACTCCACCAAGAGGATCCCCAAAGCCAAACGATAGCTGGCGTCTGCCTGACGACCTGCGCATGAGCTGCGGGCCCTCGTGCCCGCCACACAAATCAACGCTTCCCTTGACTGGCCAGGTGGAGCGTGGCTCGGGTTGACGACTTCGGCTGCTCAGTTGATAGGAGCCTACTTCTGCCTCCGCATTCGCGCATCGATGCGGAAGGTGAGGTGGGTCACGCCCTCGGCGTCGATCACTGCGTCCGCTCAAGCGTGAGTCCGTCCGGGTCCCCGGCGCCGAACAAACTGGTCCCGCCGCCGAGCAGGAGGTGCGCCAGGTGGAGCCGTAGCTCGTCCAGGAGGTGGGCTTGCATGCACTGCTGGATGGTCGTCGCGCCGCCGAGTACGACCACATCACGGTCCCCCGCGGTCGCACGGGCCTGCGCGACGGCGGCGTCGAGCCCGTCCGTCACGAACGTGTAGGTCGTGCCGCCCTGCTTCGTCACCATCGCCTTCGGGCGATAGGTGACGACGAAGACCGGCCGGTGGAACGGCGGGTTGTCTCCCCACGGCTTCTCGCCGAGGTCGAACATGCGCCGGCCCACCACCACGGCGCCCGTACTGCCGAAAAGGTCCTCGAGGACCTCGGCCCGGACACCTTCGCGAAACTGCCACTCGTGGAGCCGCTCGCCGCCGTCGCCCATCGGATTGTCCATCCGGATGTTTAACCCAGTACTGAACCCGTCGAGCGACAGCGACTGGTCCGCGAACACTTTGCTCATTGCGACCTCCTTTACCTCTTACGTCGAACGCGGAGCACCGAAATCGACACTCGACTACGGAGCCTGGCGCCTCTGCGGCCTGGGTGACGCCTGAGCCTCAGTCCTCTATGTAGCACTCGACGGGGGTCACCACCCATACAAGCTCAGTTGCCGCCGGAGCAGGCGAAGCCTGCAATGATGACTCTTTGCTCACCGACAGACATCCTCCACATGAGAGTTCGGCGCGTATTGGGCGGGCCGACACCCGTCCCCCGAGGGCCCACGACACCCGGCGGGGAGACCCGGAATGAGCCGCTACGCCTTGCCGGGAGTGGGCACGTCGTCGGAGGTCGCCGACTCGGCCGAGGCGATCTCCCGTGCCCGGCTCGCGTCCTCGGCATCGGCATCGAGACCTTCCTGGCTGGCGCCGCGCTCGGGCTCGAGGGCCAGCTCGGTCAGCAGCGCGAAGTGGTCCGACCCGAACGGCCGCAGCCGCTCGACGTGATGGAGGGTGAAGTGCCGGCTGTGAAAGATGTGGTCCAGCGGCCAGCGCAGGTACCAGTGACCGGCGTGGAAGGTGTTGAACATGCCCCGCCCGACTCTCGGGTCGAGTAGCCCGCTGATCTTGCGGAACAACCGGGTGGTGGCGGACCAAGCCACGTCATTCAGGTCGCCGGTCACCACGGTGGGTCCGTCGCCTTCGGCGACGCTCCGGGCGACGATGATGAGCTCCGCGTCGCGCTCCGAGGATTCGTCGTTTTCGGTCGGGCTCGGCGGAGCCGGGTGGAGGAAGTGGATTCGAACGTCCTCTCCGGACCGCAGGGTCACGAGCGCGTGCATCGAGGGCACGTCGGATTCGACGAGAAACTCGGTGGCAGCCTTGGAGAGCCGCAACCTCGAATACACGTGCATGCCATAGAAATTGTCGAGCGGGCAGCGGATCGTGTGCGGATACTCGCGCTCTAGGGGCGCCAGCTGCTCCTGCCACCAGGCGTCGGATTCCAGCGTGACCAGGATGTCGGGTCGGTGGGACTCGACGAGCGCAATGAGGCCCGCGGCATTGCGATTGGTGGTCAGCACGTTCGCGGTGACGATCCGGAGGTGGCGCTGGGGATCGTCGTGCCCGCTGGCCTTCACTTCCACGGGGAACAGCCGCGAGTAAGGCACGATCCACCACGCCTGATAGGCCAGGCAGACGAGTTGGACCCCGAGCAGGCCCCAGACCACCGGCGTGATCGGGGCCAACAGTAGCGTCAGCAGGAATGTCACCAGCAGCAGCACGCTGAGCTGAAGACGCGGAAACTCCGCTGCCCGCACCCACCACGCCGGATTGCGCGAGAGCGGCAGGACCGTCAGCGCCGCCAGCAGCGAAGTGATGACGAGCAGGGTCAGCGGCGCCGGCGACACAGCGGCCGCCGGGTCAGTCGAGCAGCCGGAGCAGAGCCCGCGCCGCCGGTTCCGATGAGGCCGGGTTCTGGCCCGTGACCAGCAAGCCGTCCGTCACCACATACGGCTCCCAGTCCGCCCCCTTGGTGTACTTCCCGCCGTTCTGCACCAGCATGTCTTCCACCAGGAAGGGGACGACTTCGGTGAGCTGAACCGCTTCTTCCTCGGTGTTGGTGAAGCCGGTGACATTCCTGCCGGACACCAGCGGCCTGCCGCTGGGGGCCTTGGCGTGGCGCAGCACTCCCGGCGCGTGGCACACCGCGGCCAGCGGCTTGCCCGCCGCCAGGGTGGACTCGATCAGGGCGATCGAATCGGGGTCCTCCGCCAAATCCCAGAGCGGCCCGTGGCCCCCCGGGTAGAACACGGCGTCGAACCCGCCGGCAGTGACGTCCGACAGCTTCTTCGTACCAGCGAGAGCCGCCTGTGCGGCCGGGTCCGACTTGAACCGGCGCGTGGCCGCCGTCTGGAAGTCAGGCGCGTCGCTCTTGGGATCGAGGGGCGGCTGGCCTCCGAGCGGTGAGGCCAGCGTAATGTCCGCTCCCGCATCCTTGAACGCGTAGTATGGGGCGGCTAACTCCTCCAGCCAGAACCCGGTGGCCTGGCCGGTGTCGCCGAGCCGATCGTGCGATGTGAGCACCATCAGGAGCTTCATGGCAAATCCTTCCGTACGCTACGTAGCGAGCCGGGGCAGCAGTTATGCCCTGCCCGAATGATAGTCGGTTTCACTCTTCCGCCTGAGCTGAACCCACGGTGGTGGTGGCACTGGGGGCTGCCGGAAAAGTCTCCCTCGTCCACTCAAAGCCCGATGGAGCGGCCCTGTATCTACTAATCTGCTGAACCGGCAACTTGCGTGGGCCCTGAGCCCGCATCCTGCAGGGTGGGCCGACGAGCCGTTTTGTTTTCGGAGGTGCAGATGTCCTTCATCGGGATCGATGTCGCCAAAGCCCAACTCGAGGTGGCCACGCTCGACGAGGTCACCCGCTTCGCGACCGCCGGCCAGGAGGGAGTCCTTTGAGATATTCCGCCAGCAGTCGAAGAAATTCGCTGCAAGTGCGGAAGACGAGACAAGCGCCCGCATGTGGGCGGCGCGCCCGCTGTGGCCCAGCGCCACCGCGGCGTCGCGCGCTCACACCGGGAGCCCGAGCTTTGCCAGGAGATGGCCGAACCGCGGATCCTGGCGGAGCGCATCGCACGTCGGCTCACCCACGAACGGCATGTAGGCCGACCGGGAACGCACGCCCTGCTCGAGCAGCTCGAACGCCGCATCGCATTCACCCAGTCGGCACAGGGTGGCGGCCAGGTAGGTGGTGGCGTACAGCGCGCCTCCTTCCTTCAGCTCCTGCTGGAGCCGTCGGCAGAGGGTAAGCGCCTCCGCCTGGCGCCCGGCGCCCGCGAGCAGGAGCGCCCGGAGCCCATCCATGGTCGACTCCTGATACCCGGAGGCGGTGACCTTCTCCAACGCCTCGAGCGCTTCAGCATGCCGCCCGGCGGCCGCCAGCGCCCGGGCAAACCATGCCGTGACGAGCCGATGCCCCGGCTCCGCTCGCCACAGGCCCTGGAGGCGATCCAGCGCCTCCGGGTACCGGCGGGCAAAGTAGTAGCACCGCCCGACCGAGAGCCGCACTACCGGCGAGAGCGGCTCGAGCGCCTCGGCCTGGTGGATCCAGCGCAGGCTCTCGCCGTGCCGGCGCAACTGGGCGAGAAGGATAGCATACCAGACCTGGGCGTAGACGTTCTCCGGTTGGAGCTGCAGCGCCTGCCGGATCTCGCCCTCCGCCTTGGTCCAGTCCCAGTCGAACAGAAAGTGGACGACCCCCAGCCAGGTGTGCGCCTGAGACGACCGCGGGTCGCACCGCAGCGCTTCCATCGCCGCCGCCCGGGCGCGAGGCATCGCGTCATTCGGATCGAGGTCTCCGAACTCCCCGAATCCCCGCAGGGCCCAGCATTCCGCCAGCCCCGCATGCGCCAGGGCGTAGTGGGGATCCTTCTCGAGCGCCTGCTCGAAGTACTCGACGCCGAGCCCGAATCCTTCCACCGTGCGCTTGAGGGTGGCGTAGCGGCCCCGCAGGTAGAGGGTATAGGCGTCGAGCGCCAAGGTTGGTGTGTGCACCAGGCTCTCGGGCACCGAGTGCGCCGACACCGGCAGCACCGCCACGATGGCGCGGGCCAGCTCCTCCTGGAGCGCGAACACGTCGTCCAGGGTGCGCTCGTAGGTCTCCGACCAGAGATGGCAGCCATCCGCCCCGTCGATCAGCTGCGCGGTCAGCCGGATGCGACTCCCGATCTTGCGCACGCTACCCTCGACCAGGGTATTCACGCCCAGGTGGACGGCGATGTCACGCGCGTCGAGATCCTTGCCCTTGAAGGCGAACGCCGAGGTCCGCGCCGCGACCCGCAGCCCCGGCACGCGCGCCAGCGCATTGGACAGCTCTTCGGTCATCCCGTCGCTGAAGTACTCGTTCTCCCGATCGGGAGTCAGGTTGACGAACGGGAGCACCGCGATCGCGGGTGTGGTCGGTGCCGCGGCCCGAGCCTGGGGCGGCGGGTTGCGGAGCTTATCGGCCAGGGCGACGACGCCGGGATCCGCTTCGGTGCCCAGCTCCGCCCGGAGCGCGGCCTCATAGGCCTGAGAGAATCTCAGCGCCCCCGCCCGATCTCCCGCTTCGGCCATCGCCGTCATGCAGCCGATGACGATGCGCGCGTTGAGCGGGTCCGCCTGCGCCGCCTGCCGCCACCAGTCTGCCGCGGACGCCGCATCCCCGCGCCGGCTCGCCGCCTCCGCGAGCGACTCCAGCGCGCCGAGGTAGCGCTGGGCCAGACGGACCCGCTCGCCCCTCCACCCACCGCTCGAACTCGGGCACCCCACTCAGGAAGAAACCGTCGAGGAACGGCCCCTTGTAGGCGCCGACCGCGCGCGTGAAGTCCCCCGCCTCGAGCGCGGAAGTGAACTCCGCCACGTCCACCGCCAGCAGCTCTGGATTGAGCGACAGGTCGGTCGTGCCGAGGAAGAGGCTCTCGGCGGCGAGGTCGCGGCGCAGGCTGTAGAGCAGTTGGGTCAAACTGTGGAGCGCGTGGTCGGTGGTGCTATCCGGCCAGAGGTAGGCGACCAGCTTGTCCCGGCTCAGCCCCCGCCGGCCGGCGCCGCCGAGTAGCGCGAGCAGGGCGAGGGCCTTCCGCTGCGAGGCGGCGCCTTTCCGGATCGGCTCTCCGCCCTCGACCGATAGGCCGCCAAGCGTCAGGAGCCGCATCCAACCTCCTCGTGAGGTGGGTATGACACCCATATGACCGGGGTGTGATTGCTCGGCGCTAGTGTAGGGCGCGATTCGGAGGATGGCAAGCAACCCCCACGGAGGATAACCCCATGTCGCCTCGCATCTCCCGCGGTCTGGCCCTGGCCGCCGCCGCCCCCCGGTCCCGCTCCTACTCCTGGGCGCGCGCCCGTCGCATGAATTGACCCGCGTCGCCGGCACCTACACCATGACGTACAGCCAGCGGCACCCGATCCCCGTGCCCGATGCCGACGGCCACGTGGTCATCGCCACCGAGGCCACCGGCGCCAACAAGAGCACGGGACCGTCCCCGTTCGAAGACGGCGCCCGGGTGACCATCGTGGAATCGGCGGACATGATCCAGGGTAGCGGTCCCCACCAAGGCTACGTGATCACCTCCCAGAACGGCAACGTCGCCGTGCGGCAGTACAGCGGAAAGCTGACCACCGTGCTCGGCCCGGACAACCAGCCGGCCACCAGCTTCAAGGGCACCTGGTCCTCGGTGAAGGGCCCCGCCGGGCCACGGCTCCTACCAGGGCCGGATCACGGGTCCGGACACGTACACGGTCGAGTGGACCGGCCAGATGGCCCTCGACTAGGAGAACACGTCACCATGTCAACCGAGACCATCGCGCGGGCGCGCCACGGTCGCGGCCCCGCACCGCGAGCTCGATCGTGCCGTCGCTCGGCTGCAGGAAGGGGCCGCAGCGTTCGCCCGCCTGTCCATCCCGGACCGGATCGCGCTCGCCCGGGCGATGCAGTCCGGCTATCTGCAGATCGCGGAGCAAAGCGTGCGGGCGGCCTGCGAGGCCAAGGGCATCCCGCCCGGCACGCCGATGGAGGGAGAGGAGTGGGCCACCGGTCCGTGGAGCGTGGTGCGCCAGCTCCGGCTGGTCGCCGAGTCGCTCGACGCGATCACGCGCACCGGGAACACGGTCGTCGGTCCCGTCGCCCGGGCCGCCGACGGGCGGCTCAGCCGCCCGGGTCTTCCCGACCAACCGGGTGGACGGCGTGCTCTTCTCGGGGATCACGGTGGACGTGCGCTTCCAGGACGACATGGACGAGGACCGCATGCACGCCGCCCGCGCCGCCTACTACAAAGAGGCGTCGCACCAGGGGCGCACCGTCCTGGTCCTCGGGGCCGGCAACATCGCCGCCATCCCGGCGATGGACGTCATCACCAAGCTCTTCAATGAAGGCAAGGCCTCCCTGCTCAAGATGAATCCGGTCAACGCCTACCTCGGGCCGTTCATCGAGGCGGCGTTCGCCGAGCCCATTCGGCGGGGGTTCGTCGCGGTGGTGTACGGCGGCGCCGACGAAGGCGCCTACCTGGTGCAGCACGCCGGGATCGACGAGATCCATCTCCACGGGTCCCGATCGAACCTACGACCAGATCGTATGGGGCCCGCCGGGTCCGGAGCGGGATGCGCGGAAGGCCGGCAACGCGCCGGTGCTCGGCAAGCCGGTCACCGCCGAGCTGGGGAGCGTGTCTCCAGTGCTGGTGGTGCCGGGGCCATACACCGATCGCCAGCTGGCGTCCCAGGCGGAAAGTATCGCCGGCGCGGTGGCCATGAACGCGTCTTTCCTGTGCAATTCCCCCAAAATGCTGATCACGCCGAAGGGATGGAGCGGCCGCGGCCCGCTGCTGGCGGCGCTCGAGCGTGCCTTGGCGTCGGCCCCGTGCGCCGGGCCTACTACCCGGGGGCCGAGGACCGGTGGAGGGCCCTCACCGGCGAGCGTGCCCAGAAGCGGACGGTCGGTACGGCCGGTCCGGGCGAGCTGCCGTGGACGATCCTTCCCGGTCTCGATGCCACCGATTCGCGCGAGCCGGCGTTCCGCACCGAGCCGTTCTGTTCCATCCTGTCCGAGACCGAGGTCGGCAGCGACGATCCGGTGGAGTTTCTCGACCGGGCGGTGGACTTCGCCAACAAGCGGCTGTGGGGGACGCTGTCGGCCGACCTGGTGATCCACCCCAAGGCCGTGAAGGATCCGCGCCTCGCGGCGGCGGCGAGCGGGCGATCGCGCGGCTGCGCTACGGCGCGGTCGGGGTGGACAGCTGCGTCGGGATTCCTCTGCGTACGGGACTCCGCCCTGGGGCGCCTATCCCGGCTCGGAGCCCGCCGACATCCAGAGCGGGATCGGTGGGTACACAACACGACGATGCTCGAAGGGATCGAGAAGGCCGTGCTGCGGCAGCCGCTGACGATCGTGCCCAAGCCGGCCACCTTCCCCAGTCACCGGACCGCCCATACGATGCTCCGGCGGCTGACCGCACTGGAGGAGCGGGCGAGCTGGGGCCGGGTGCCGGGCGTGGTCGCGGCGGCCATGCGGGGCTGAACGCCAGGTTCTGCTGCGAGCGGACCGACGGATGCCGCTCCGCGCGCAGATCGGTGGTCCGCTCGGCAGCAGCAAGCAGAGTTAGGCCGCGAGGACGTTGCGTCAGAATACTCTGCGGCGCAATGCCATGGTGACAGCCCCCGTGCCGGTCGCCCGTATGCTCGGCGCTCCACGGTCGGGGAGCCATCGGTCCACGGACGGCCGATGGCGCTCGCTGCTCACGGCCGATCGTGATAGGCCTCTCGTTCCTCCTGATGGATGAGGAACCCGCCTGAGTTCTCTGGCGAGACTGGGGGTACTCTGGGTGTGCTCGCAGAGCCATGGGTGCTGCCAAGGATCCCAGGTCAGATTGATCCGCAGAATGCCCTGGTCGGTCTTACCTCCCAGCAGGTAGATGCGGGCGAGCTGCTGCTGGATGAAGGGGCCCTGAGTATGCCGCTGAGCGCCACCGGCGAGCAGCGCCCGAGCGGAGCTCAGGACGGTCCGGCCTGTCGGCTGCATTTGCTTGTTAGGCCGCACCACAAACTGGAACGCCGCAGCGACTTCCCGGAAGGCCTGCCGCGGCGGCCATGAAGGGCACCCCACCCCCGCCACGTGGCTGGAAGCGGTGATCTTCGTGGCCGCCGCGCGAGAGGCGCCCACCCCTGAAGCCAGCAGCAGCGACAGCGCCACGGTCGCCTGCGCCCCGCCTCACGACACTATAAGAAACGGCGCCCCAGGGGTGCTCGGGTGTCGGCCTAACGACATGCGCATCAGCTGCGGGCCGTCGCGCCAGCGCGCGCACAAGCTTACGTTCCACCGCGCGCTCGAGGCACACTGTGGCCGAGCGGAGGCGCGCCCCCGTCCGGCCGTCGGCTGCGTGCGCCAGGTTACGGCAGCCGGCTTGCCCGACACCGCAGTGTAGCGTCCATGCCTCGCGGCTTGTGTCGAAAGGTGAGTATGTTCAGCCCGACTGCTCCTTCAAGAACGCCACCGTCTTCTGATTGAAGTCTTCCACTCTCTCATAAATCGGTGTGTGCGCGCAGCCATCAAACACGACTAGCTCGGAGCCACGAATGGCACGATGCATCCGCTCGGCAAAGCGTGCAGAGGTCAGCATGTCGCGGCTCCCGTAGGTTACCTGCGTCGGCACAGTGATTCGTGCTATCTGCTCCTCGACATCATGCGCAATCACGGCATTCGACTGCTGGACAAACGCGGCTAGGGACTGCGCTGGTCGTCCCCGGACAAACGAAGCCAGCAACTGAATGTAGTCTGGCTTGGCCGCATAGAGTTCTGGTGACAAGCACCAAGGAAAGAGCCCAAGGACGACAGTGTCGGGCACACTCCCCAACGCTTTCGCCATTACCTGCCAACCTTCCACCACTGTTTTGAGGAAGTGGTCGGTCTTAGTCCAACCGGCGTGTAGCGACAACGACTGGACTTTGTCGGGGTACTTTACCGCCAGCCACATACCTGTAGCTGCACCGAGAGATAGACCGGCAACATGAGCCTTCTGCAATCCCAACGCGTGCATAAAAGCAGCGACATCGTCCGCGAGCACCTCGGTGGAATAGGCCGCTTCAGGTTTATCGGTTTCACCTGTGCCGCGGAGGTCGAGCGAGATACAGGTAAAGTGCTTGGCGTACTCCGCCACTTGAAAGGCATAGCACGCGTGATCGGCAGCCAGGTAGGGGATCAGAACGAGCGGCTCTCCTGCTCCTTGCTGATCATAGTGCATGGTGAGCTTATTGGCCTTCAAGTCGGGCAAGGGAGTTTCTCCAGGCGACAGGGTATGTGAGGGAAATTGCGCTAGCGCGGCTGTCCACGGGATCAGGCACGCGCTGCAGCGACTTGCACATCAACTGCTACTAGCGGTCCTGGAATGTTGCTGGAGTGCGGCCGCTCGTCCGCTGCCTAACGAATCGCGCATCAGCTGCGGGCGACTCCTCAGCTTGGACGCAAACCTACGTTCCTTAAACGTGAAGCGCCCGGCGGCTGCATGCGCTTGTTAGGCGTCAGACCCGCGCGATACTCGTGTTCAGCCCTACCCCATTCCTAGATCTCGACCCCATTCCGCCTCAGGCCGGACCTTTTCCGCGGACACACCGCCCACCTCAACGACCAGGAACACCAGCAGCGGCCACGTCAGCTCGGGTTCCGGCAGAATCGCGTGGCCCGCCGCAGCGCTGGCCCGTTCAGCGACAAGCCGCGCCACCAGCTGATTGAGAAGCCCGACAGTGCGACAGGAGACGGCGTCGGCATCGCTGATCGTGATCCCGAAGCGGTGCTTCGACCTCCCAGACGAGCTCGACCGTGTCCAGCCCCACCAGGACCTCCTCGTCTGTACGTCTAACGACTTGCGCATCAGCTGCGGGCCATCGTGCCGGCCCGCGCAGAATTCTACGTTCTGCAGCGCGCTCCAGGCGCGCTGTGGCCGAGCGGAGACCTGCACCCCCCGGCCCGTCGGCTGCATGCGCGGGTTAGGCGGCGCCGCGACGATCCCTAAGGAGACGAGTTCACCTGAATCGCGACGTCTACGGAGTCCAACTCCGCCACGTCGACCTGCCCGAACAGGCCAATAATCCGTAGAGTTGCTGCCCCAGGCTCTTGGAATCGTAGAACATCTGCATGAGGGAGTCCCGCCTCGTCGCGAAAGCATGCTGTGCCGTCGCTCGGAACCTCGTCGTACGGCACGAATCGGGCTACCCCTCCGGAGATCGTCAGGTCGTTGCCGTCAGCACGGGTGCAGTTCCTGCTGCCGACGGTCGTGACCGTCACCACGAACTGCTCGCCTACGGTGACTTGGGCGGGAGCCGCGACGATCACCGTCCGCTCCGTGCCTGAATTCAGGGTGCCGATGACGCGAGTCCAATGGGGCTCGCTGCAGCCAGCCAGTAGTAGGGCCGGGGGTGCGGCCCAGCGCAAGCCAGGGAACCGTGTGTTCGGCATCTCTCGAGATCCGGTTAGCGACCGCCTAACGACTTGCGCATCAGCTGCGGGCGATCATGCCGGCGCCCGCACGAACCTACGTTTCGCCTCGTCCTAACGGGACCAGGCGCCCGAGCGGAGCTAGGGACAGCTTGGGCCCGTCAGCTGCATGCGCGGGTTAGGCCGCAGCCCGCAACAATGCGCAATGCGAGCCACGCTAGACCCCGGATAGGCGTAAGATCACCATCGCTATCCCCAAGACTATCAGGATTGTGCCAAACTTGCGTGTCCGAGCGAGTCGGCGCTCGACTTCTTCAGGGGTCCCATCCTTTCGCACCCATCGAGGAGCATAGTATCGCCCAGCAATGCCAGTACCGACGACGAGTAGGGTGTCTAGGTATGCCCCGATCGTCTGGAACAATGAGTCATCTCCTCGGACCACGTTGAGACCTGGAGGTCGTGCTGGCGGCCTAACGAAATGCGCACAGCTGCGGGCGATCGTGCTTGCGCCCGCACGAACCTACGTTCCGCTTCGTCCTAAAGGGACGAGCGCCCGAGCGGAGCTTGGAACACCTCCGGCCCGTCGGCTGCATGCGCGGGTTAGGCCGCGCCTTCGGAGATCCGACGGGGTCGTCTATCCAGCTCGGCTGTCTCGGTCCAGAGGAGAAACGCTGCAAGCCTTAGTGCCTTGGCATGCGGAGCTGGCGCGGACTCAAGCTTTGCTTCCCATGTCGTATTACTACTCGAGCATTCTGGCCGATCGGGAGACGTCGCAGAATGGGCTCAACGCGCGCGAACATCGCCTCGGCATCTGATCCGAAGAGGAACATGCCAGTTTCCTCAGGGCCTTGCCAAAAGCCGCGGTAGCTGTTGTCACCGGCTGCTGCGCCGATCGCCTCGACTACAGCCTCAAAATCGAGGGTAGCATAAACCTCGTCGGGTAGGCTGGTCCCGTCCAAGTAAATCGCCAGGCATTGCAGCTTGCCGAATTCGCGCAACACTCGACTATCCGACGTCTGGATGAGCTCGGAACCCTGCGGTGCACCCGCTTCTTCAAGTGCCTCCGCTACAATCCGCAGCGCCTCGTCGCCATTGGTGAGTTCAATATCGATATCCGCGTAGGCAATGCCCCCCAGCTTGTCGAGCTGTGAGCCTCCACCAGTGACGCGGCCAAGGCCCATCCTCTCAAGTGTCGCCTGAAGCGGATCCTCGTAGCGATCGCCCCGGTCGATTGGCTCGATATGCTCGTACACGCGAGCGAGAACCAGGTGCGGGAAATCCATGATAGCTCCGGGGGTATGAGGAGCGTCGGCCTAACGAAAATGCACATCAGCCGCGGGCCATCCTGCCAGCACCCACACAAACCTACGCTTCCTCAGCGCGGCGCCGGAGGGTGCCGCCCGTGCGGAGGGCCGCGCCCCCCGGCCTGTCGGCTGCATGCGCGGGTTAGGCGGCGCGGCGCGCGTGACATCGGCGCCACAGCCGCTCCAAACCAGTGGCGGTAGCGTAGAGCAGCACCGCGTTCATCAGCAGCCCACCCCCCACTAGAGCTCCCGCGACGACCAAACCGGCCTGGGCAACCGGCGGTTGCCCGAGTAGCAGGCTCCAGGGTAGTGCCAGCATCACAAGCTCAAGAGCGGCCAGCCCGGGCATCTCGCTTGACTCATTGAAGCGCGTGGCCGCAACCGCGGTCGCCACCACGGTTGTCAGGACATACAGGACTACAGCAGCCGAGCCCCAGCTTGATCGCCTCATCGTCAGAAATCGTCATTGCCTCGCGATACTGGGCGTCCGCCTAACGACTTGCGCATCAGCTGCGAGCCCTCAAGGCCGCCCGCGCACAATCTTACGTTCCACAGCGGGCTCAAGGGACGCTGTGGCCGGGCGGAGGGCGGCGCCCACTCCGGCCCGTCGGCTGCATGCGCTTGTTAGGCGGCACGCCGCGCGATCCTAGCTACTCGTTCGTCCGCGAGTGTGGGTTGCGCCCCGGGTATCCAGGCGTCGACAGGCGCTGTTGGACGCTCCGGTCCCACCGCCTGGTCGGCGTCATGATCCCACTGCTACGACACAGTCCTTCTCCATATGGTCCGGCTGGGTTCTTACTGCTTCTCCGCGCGCGCCTGATATACTACGAAGCGCCCTTCCCGTAGATTGCGAATGGCGTTCTCGAGTTTCTTCCTTGCCGTTCCGCCCATCAGCAGGTGAGTTCCGATCGATGGTGGGCCAGACACTTTTGTTTTCTCAATGGCTGTTACGAGCCATTGGAGAGAAGGCTCGCTCTTGTCCGCCCAGTCGTGGATGACAAAGCCGAGGTTTGCCAGAGTAGTCCTCACCTCTTCGGGCGCGGCCAGAAAACTGATGGATGACTCCTCTGCCCAGGGCACCGGGTAGTGCAGAGGGCCGCCCTTGCCTTCAAATATGTCGTGGAAGAGCAGCATTCCTTTGGGCCGTATCACCCGGCCGATCTCGCGATAGAAAGCGTGCTTGTCTGCGATGTTCATCTGGACATGCTCGGTCCAGACGACATCGAAGGTCCCAGCATCGAAGGGCATTGCCAACGCGCTAGCTTGTCGGAATGCAACTTTATCGCTCAATCCCACCATGCCGGCGAGGGCGTTGGCGACATCCACATATTCCTGGGTGAGGTCGATTCCGGTCACCTGACACTGGTGCGCGGCGGCAAGGTAGCGTGCGGAGCCCCCGAGGCCACACCCCACGTCTAAGACGTGCGAGCCTGGTTTGAGCGCGGCGCGTCGTGCTAGTTCCACTGTGGCCTCGCGGCCGCGGATATGAAACTCATCGACGGGTGCGAGGTCTTCCGGTTCTAGCCGAGCGAGATCCTTTCCTGTCTCGCGAAGCGCTGCGATAATCGAATCGAGAATCCGTCCTCTCCCGTAATGTTGCTCGACGTGCTCTCGAAAACTATTCATCGGCCTTCCCCTTCGGCTGAGGGTACCCGAGCTCCGGTGACGCCGAACGAGTTGCAAACCAGCTGCAAGCGATCATGCCGCGCCCGTACGTTCCACTGACCGCCATCTGGGCGCCCAGCGCCCAAGCGGAGTTCGGGACGGTCCGGCCTGTCGGCCATTTGCGGGGCAGCACGCTCGGGTGACGCCTGGCCCCGGCGAGGGGCATCGGAGCGCCGGCGCCGCCCCGAGGAGCGTCGAGCGGGGCGCCCACTCGTGTGGACAAGGACCCGGAACTTCGCGGCCGCACCCGCCTATCCGGAGCTCCAGCGGCGCCTCAAGTGGCCCGCTTCCACTCGAGCTATCCCTCGCGTCCGCCTAACGACTGGCGCATCAGCTGCAGGCCATCAGGACAGCCCCGCGCACAAATCTACGTTCCACAGCGCGCTGGCGGGGGATGCGGCCGCACCGGCACTACGCGCCCCTCCAGCCCGTGGGCTGCATGCGCGGGTTAGGCAGCCGGGCATGGAAGTGTGTCACTCACTGAGCGCGAGTACATGCCGGTATCCGCAACGAGCAGGTATCCGGCGGAATCGCTCGCAGGCGAGAGCTCAGTGAAGTATCCCGATGCTGGCCAGACATCGCGCCGGTTCTGCCCGCTGCCGCACTCATAAGACGGACGCCCTTGGTTGAACCCCTGGGCTAGTATCTGGAGGTGGCGAAGGAGACGCCCGGGCGGCACGCGCCAGCGCTTCCGGACTTCCAGCACGGTTCCGGACGAATCGGACCGCACCAAATACGAGCTATCGGCCACCAGCCCCCTACACGCGCGCACTCCCTCCGGGTCCGGTGGCTCGCAGCGCCACACGGTCGCACGAGCGCGGGCTTCGGCTGTCCAGTATCCGAGCACACCCGTATAGGGAGGTGCCACGCGCCGCTGACAGCCGACGAGTAGTAGGACCGGCAGGAAAACCCAGGCGGTTGATGGAAGGTCACGCACACCTTGCCCGCATTGTTAAGGGCCTCGTGGTCTGCCTAACGGCTTGCAAATCAGCTGCAGGCCCTCGAATTCGCACGGCACAAATCACCGCTTCCGCTGTTTGGCCACTAGGGACTCCGCGCACATGCGGAGCCCGGCCCGGCCCGGCCTGTCGGCTGCATTTGCGGGTTAGGCCGCACCTTTTCCGGATGGCCGAGGCGGTTCTAGAAAGTCAACGTGGGACAGAACATTCACGAAGCGGCCGAACGGGTCACGGACAAAGAAGCGACGCACCCCCCAAGGTTCGACAACTGGGCCGTACACAATCTCGAAACCGCCGCTCTTGAACCGGCTAAAGGCGATGTCTAAATCATCGACTTCGATAGATAGATCAGGCACCGGTGTTCCGGATCCGCCCTCGCACATGAAGCTGACCTGAACCGACATCTTCGTCTTACTGCCGTACGTTCGTATCCAGTTCATGTCCATCAGCAGATCTAGACCGAGTATGTCTCGATAGAACTTCTCGGCAAGGGCTGGATCCGCTGCTCCGACGTTGGCGACAATGCGTTTAACTCTCAAGGTACCTCCAGTTCGCACGAACCGGCAAAGCGCGTGCTGTGTGACGGCCTTGTATCTAGCTTCGGGCTAGATCAGGAGCCAGACTATGGCGGGTGACAGCTCGATCGGCCTAGGGTCTCAGAGACCGCTCGTTAGCGTGGGCGTCACCCGTCGCCCGTCCCGAGCCCGAACAGTTGCGCGGACCCCGAAGTCCGCATCCTGCAAGGTGGGGCCCCGACGAGCGCGCTCACAGTCGGAGGCTCCCATGACTCCCCCGGTGTTCATCGGCATCGATGTCGCGAAGGCCACGCTCGACATCGCCGTGCGGCCCAGCGGCGAGCGCTGGCAGGCGGCCAATGAGGAGGCCGCCGTCTTCCCGCTGCTCACCCGAATCCAGTCGCTCGGGCCCATGCTCGTGGTCCTGGAGGCGACCGGCGGCTTTGAACACGCGGTGGTCGCCGCGCTCGCGGCCGCCGGCGTGCCGGTCGTGGTCGCCAATCCGCGGCAGGTGCGCGATTTCGCCCGGGCCACGGGGCAGCTGGCCAAGACCGATGCCATCGATGCCCAGACCTTGGCGCTGTTCGCCGAGCGGGTGCGCCCCACGCCCCGGCCGCTGCCCGACGAGGCGGCCCAGGCCCTCGATGCCGTGCTCACCCGGCGCCGGCAGCTCCTCGAGATGCTCACGGCCGAGCGCAATCGCCTCAGCCTCGCCCGCGCCCCGGTGGCCCGCCGCATTCGCACCCACATTCGCTGGCTGCAGCGCGAGCTGGGGGCGGCGGATCGCGACCTCGGGCAGCTCATCGAGCAAAGCCCGGTCTGGCGCGCCCAGGACGATCTCCTGCAGAGCGTCCCGGGCGTGGGCCCGATCGTCAGTCGCACCCTGCTCGGGGAGCTCCCGGAGCTCGGCCGCCTCACCCGCAAACAGATCGCGGCGCTGGTCGGGGTGGCCCCGCTCGCCCGGGACAGTGGCACCCTACGAGGCCGCCGGCTTATCTGGGGTGGCCGCGCTCCGGTGCGCGCGGTGCTCTACATGGGCGCACTGGTGGCCATGCGGTGGAACCCTGTCATTCGCGCGTTCTACCGGCGGCTCCGCACCGCGGGCAAGCCGGCCAAGGTGGCGCTGGTCGCCTGCATGCGGAAGCTGCTGACGATCCTCAACGCGATGGCGCGCACCGGCACATACTGGCGCCACTCAGCGGTCGCTTGACAAGACAGTTGCTAACGACATGCTAATCAGCTGCAAACGACCTGTGAAAACCTATGGTCCATTGTCGCCGGGCGGAGGCCCGGACGCGGGCCGCGCCCCGCGTCGCCCGCGTTTGTCGGCTGCATTAGCGGGTTAGGCGGTGCCGGTCCCCGACGGTCGGCCTGCAGATAATAGGTGCGCGCGGTCCCCTAGCCGATCCCGCAGTAGCGCGCGGACCGCGTCCAGCTGGCCCGCCGCCTCCATGGCGCCGCGCGGCAGCACCTGCCCCATGGTACCCCCCGTGAACAGAATCAGCACAACGTCGGTCTCCTGCGCTTCGGCGATGCGGGGCCATGCGATCGTGACCTCAGACGGGCCCTCGCGCACTTCGACTCCCGCCTCGGTGAACCGGTAGAGCTGGGCCGCGCCGAGTTCGGGGTTGGCCTTCCGCCACGCTCGCAGATTGTATCGGGCCGCGGACGGTAACCCCACGAAGAGATATAGCGGGCCGACGATAATCCAGAACAGGTTCGCAATCAGGGCGTGCGCGAGAGACCGACCGGCAACGAGGCTCAGGATGACGATCGCGGTAGGCCCGCCGAGGCAGAACGCCGGCGCGACCCAGCGTGAGCCGAGGCGGGGCTGCACGACTCGCAACGCCGCGAGATGCTCCCGGTCCGTCACTGCACCACGCACTTCGATGGGCAACTCCCCCACGTCGCTCAAGGCTCCCTCAGTCGGCCGTAGCTCCTGGGAGCTCGGTGGCATCCGCCTAACGACTTGCAAATCAGCTCGCGCCCGCACAAACCTATGGTCCACTGCGCGCTCACGGAGGGTGCTGCCCGGCCAGAGCCCTGCGCGTATCCGGCCTGTCGGCTGCATGCACGGGTTAGGCGCCAACCAGCCCCGGAATCCCAAGCGCGACCGCTAGCTCCTGCTCCGCGACTCGCAGAGAACGGACCTTGCCATGCTTATAGTCCCGAAAGGCCCGCCAGAATCGCACCACCTTTACCGGCCCGTGCCGGGGCAGGACAATGGCGATCGGGTTGAACTCGCGATCGCCCGCCCAGCGACGGAAGATCGCTGCCTCAAGGGGATGACGGTCGGCCCAGGAAGCACGGTCCGACCAATTGAGCACAACAACTCGTGCCTCTAGCCGAGGAAGCCAGTGCGTTTCGATGTAGTTCTTCCAATGTGGGCTGTCGGAGTAGACTAGCAGTACGTCCTTGCCTGCCTGGCCCCATCGGGCCGTGAAGGCCCGCTGAAGCTTAGCGCGCCCCCACCGGTCGTAGGCTACTCCCACCGCGATCAGGGGGGCAGCCAGCACCAGGATCGCCAGGATGATGGGCGCCGCGATTGCGAGGAGAAGCGCCCCTGCGACCTTACTCATGCGAGCCCGAGTGTTCACACGATTTCCACTCTCCCGGGGTGGGGATGACCGTGTTGGCGCCTAACGACAATGCGCATCAGCTGCGGGCGATCACGGCCGCGCCCGCACAAACCTACGTTTCCGCAGCGTCCCACCGGGGCGCTGCGCGCGGGCGGAGCGCGGGACCCCTCCGGCCCATCGGCTGCATGCGCGGGTTAGACGACACGACGCTCAGAGTTCCGCCGGTGTATGAGGGGCTGCGCCCGGAAGCCAGTGTCGCAACCTTCCGAGCCGTTCCCGCAGCAACGAGCCCGGGTTCCTACCCTACAGAATCTGAGGGTGGCGCGCGGGGGCCGCCAACACGAATCCCATACTGTCAGCGGCTAGTGGCAATGCGTAGAGCGTTTGTGAGCGAATGTCGGTGACGCGTAGCGAGCCACCGTAGCGTTCCTCGAACGCCCAGCCGGCTTCAGCCGCGATTGCTTTTCGAGCGCCCCAGGAAGACCCGAAGGGCCGCGGTATCCAGTTTAGTCGCCCAGGCCGGATAGAAGGCGATTACAGTCGGGCGGCGCAGCATGAGCGCGGCTCGGAACGGCCGAGCGGCCAACTCCTCCTGCTTGAGAGCCTCGTATTGCCGGTTCAGCGCGTCCTGTTCCTTCAAGAACGCCTCACGGCGGGCCGCTCGCACCACCTGAGTCAATGAATCGAGCTGGCCCCCAGAGGCGGGCGTCGGCTCGTCGGAACACCCGCCAACCAGGAGGGCTGTAACGGCCATAAGGGCTGTTAGACTGCGCCAGCTCGTATTGCCTCCGTTGATGGGGTGTCGTCTAACGACATGCGCATCAGCTGCGGGCACTCGAGCCGGCGCCCGCACAACCTACGCTTCCGTATTGGCATTCCAGGAGGGCACCGCCCGCACGGAGCCCCGCTGCCCCTCCGGCCCGTCGGCTGCATGCGCGGGTTAGACGTCAGGGCCGCGCGATGCTAGATTCAGACGCCCCTCACTCGCGGAACTTCAGATGCAGCTTCGACTTACTGCCGTCTTCCGCAAGGTGCCCGAAGGGTATGTAGCGTTCGTCGAGGAGCTCCCGGGCGCTAATACGCAGGGCGCGACCCTCGAGGAAGCGCCCTGAACCTCCGCGAAGCCGTGGAGCTGACCTTTGAAGCCAACCGGGCACTGGCCGAAGAGGACCTCGCCGGCGCCGACGTGATTCGCGAGCTGCTCAAGCTGACCGCGTGAAGCGGATCGACCTGATCCGCCATCTAGAGCAGTAAGGCTGTCAGCTGTTCCGCGAAGGTGGTCGGCACTCGGTTTACGTCAATCGTGCCGCTCGCAAGTCCGCGACAGTTCCTCGCCATCGCGAAATCAATGAGTTCCTCGCCCGCAAGATCTGCAAAGAGCTCCAGATTCCGTTCCCTGACGTCTAACAACTTGCGCATCAGCTGCGGGCCCTCATGCGCGTGCCCGCACAACCTTCGTTCCTTAGCGGCGCCACCGGAAGGCGCCGCCGGAGCGGCGCCCTGCGCCGGGTCGGCCCCTCGGCTGCGTGCGCTTGTTAGGCGGCGTTGCCCGCCATCAACCTAGAGTGATGCAAGACACTGGGATCCAGCCGGAGCACCCATCCGGCGCGGTGACCCAGGCCCAGCCGTTGATCGTCTCGCCGACCGTGACCTCGTCGCCGGTCCGCACGCTCAGTTCCTTCGCGGTGTAGTCGCGGAGCAGGACTCCTTCTTGGCCGTCACGGCGTAGCAGCTGTTCCGGCACCCACCCGGCGCGTCGGTCGGGACCGGTGCACCACCTCCAACCAGGGAACTCCGGGTCATTCGACCCCACCTGGACGTGGTCGCCGGCACGAAGGGTGATCGGATCAGGATACTGTGCCGTGTATCCGCTTACCACGCGCACCGTGCTCAGCTCCCAGTGTTCCGGGGAAGGCGACTCCGCGAGGAAGCCGCCTAACGACAATGCGCATCAGCTGCGGGCCCTCATGCCGGCGCCCGCACAAACCTTCGCTCCGCCGCGTCCTCCAGGAATGCTGCGCTCGGGCGGAGTCCGGGACACTTCCAGCCCGTCGGCTGCATGCGCGGGTTAGGCCGCCCTGCGGACGATCCTGCCCCTAAAATGTCCGCTTGAGCAGGAGGCCGCTCACCGCGCCGGCGACACCGAGCAGCCACGAGGTATTTACCTTGTCGAGGGTGCTGCAGCTGGAACCCTCGCACCATAGAAGGGGGGAAAGCGCTACCCCCGCGCCGAACCCGATCCAAAAGGCAGCACCCTCGCCGGGGCGCGGCAGGAAGAAGGGGCGCCGCCGCGTGGAGTCGGCCCCCGCCAGGCTCAGCGGCATCGCCGGCGCGCCGAGCGCCGGCGGGAGCGGCCGCGGTCCCCACGGAACCGTAGGCGAACCGGCGCGATCGACCGCAGCAGCCTGGCCATGGACGCCGGGTGACGTGCCTGTTAGTACGATGAATGGGAGTAACGTCCAGCCGCCCGATGCTCGCATGCTCGGTCCCTTTGTGGGTCGGCCTAACGACTGGCGCATCAGCTGCGGGCCATCATGCCGGCGCCCGCACGAACCTCCGCTTCCTTAGCGGCACGACCGGAAGGCGCCGCCCGCGCGGCGCCCCGCGCCCCTTGGCCCGTCGGCTGCATGCGCGGGTTAGGCGGCCCGAACCCCCGCCGCCCTCATGATTGAAGCCCGCATCCAGAGAAAGAATACGCTCAACGCACTCATAGACGACATGAGACTCATGAGATCGCGATCCCAGTTGCGTGCATCACTCTCAACCCACCCAGCCGCGGCACCGGCCAAGCCGAGCCCATAGTAGATCGCATAGTAGAGGACGTACGTCATGAACCCTAGCGGCACAGAAAGGCAGAGATAGCGCTCGAGGAAGGCACGGTTGTCACCGTAGGCGTTCGCCTGAAAGCACACGACCAGGCCACCGATCGTGATCAGGAGGCTCACCACGACAAAGGCAACTCGGACGGAGCCCAGCCGGCCCAGCCACCGACGTGGCTTGGCACCAAGATGCCGATTACGGCCCAGACGAGGAGGTAGAGGAACTTCTCACGCTCGGAGACCTCGCCTGCCGCTAAAGCGTCCGCGAGGCGCGCGGGTCGGAGAATCACTCACCCTCCAAGATTGTTCGTTAGTCGTGGGTCCGCCTAACGACATGCAAATCAGCTGCGAACGGAGATATCCGCGCCCACATAAACTAACGTTCCACAGCGTGCCCAAGGAGAGTGGCGCCCGCACGGAGCCCGACACATCTGGCCGTTCGTCGGCTGCATTTGCGGGTTAGGCCGTAGCTTGCCCGGATATTCGACTCTCAGAGCTTACAAGTGGCATACCACATGCTAACGCCCCGCACGGTCTAGTCGGGATAAAACCCTGCACCGATGATACCCGGTGTTCCGTCGACGTTGACTGCCTTTACGTAGCTCCATTTCTGGGACGGTTGAGTCTGCCCGGGCTTAGGAAACATGTAGTCAACCCACCCTGAGCCCTGGGTTCGCGCCACCTTCAGAAACTCATCATGGAATGCCTTACCGTTCACGTCTTCCTCTCCACGAGGATTCGTCCCTTCTCGTTTCGGGAAGGCGGGGTTCAGCAATACGTTGAGATGTTGATCGTAGACGAACACATAAGTGTCACCAAACCACCATTCGCTTTCGCGCTTCCTGAACTCGGAGAAGGCCGCCTTGCCTCGGCTTTCGGCCAGTGCGGCAGCTTTGTTGACCAGCGCTTCGATGCGTCCCGCGTGCTCTGACGCTGCTGGAGATTGCTGCGAACAGGCAGAACTGCTGATCGCCATCATGGCTACGGTAATCGCAGCCGAAGTTGTCTTGAACACGAATCTTTCCGTCTGGCTTGCGCTGGAAGGGCACCGTGCCATGCCGTCGCCCCGGGGTCAGCAGATAAACCCAGCGGCTGATAGATGGCGATGGCCACTGGGAGCTGTTCTCGCTGCGGCCTAACGAAATGCAAATCAGCTGCAGGCCCTCATGCTGGCGCCCGCACAACCCATCGTTCCTAATAACCTCACGGGCGGTGCCGCCCGCACGGAGCGTCGCTTCGTCCGGCCTGTCGGCTGCATTTGCGGGTTAGGCAGCTACCCGCGTGGTGCTCGCTTAAAGAGACCTGAATACTCACCGATGTTGGCGAGTTCCGGTTGAAGTTCCTTCAGCTTCGCCATTGCTGCGAGTGCATTAGCGATCAACCACCGCTCAGCTCCATCGTCCGTCTTTACGAAGGCGCGCTTCAGTGCATCCAGTGCCTCGTCCCGAAGATGACTGCACGAGAGCGCTCGAAGGATTCCCTCCCGTACGGCTGGGATATGAGGCACATCGAGGTGCCGCAGGAGTATGGGTGCAGCCATCGTGGGGAGCGTCCGCGCGCTCACAAAGTCATACACAGACTTAGCCTGGACTCCCAGCTCGTTGAGCTCCGCGATGAGGCCCTGCTCATCGGCCGCTATTGCTGCGCGACGCGCTGCCGAAGCGGCCTCACGTTCAGCAAGGCGCTTTTTGTAGTCCTGATTCTTAGCGAGCTCGTCTGCGAACTCACCAGCCGTTTTCCACTTTCGTGGGGTCATCTCAGAACCCTTCGTAGCTGCCTAACGACTTGCGCATCAGCTGCGGGCCATCGTGCCCGCGCCCCCACAAACCTACGCTTCCTTAGCGGCACTCACGGAGGGCCCCACCCGAACGGAGCACGGCGCCCTTGTGGCCCGTCGGCTGCATGCGCGGGTTAGTGCAGCACCGAGCTGACGACCCAGGACCTCCCAGGCATAGACCGTCACCCGTTGGTGGTACGGATGGACTAGGGACTCTGCCGTCTGCATGAGCCGCGGGCCAAGAGCGATGCCAACGACCTCATGAGCCAAGAGCTCGAAGCCGCGGATAGCCGGCTCCAGTGGGATGACCGGAGGTGAATGTTCGTACCCTAGCACCATGACGGCCTTTCGTTCCTTAAAGAAAGAGCCGAGCAGCTTCAAGGCGTCGCCGATGCTGCTTGTATTACCAGCGTAGGGATATAGAAGATTCTCGGACCAACGCTCGCCGGACGTCCGTTGTCACCGAACGGACGTGCCAACTTGATCTCAATGGCCCACGACCCGCGCACCACGAGATCGCATTCGGCACGGGAACCAGGATACCCACACGGCCCGATCCCGGTAAAAGCTCCATCGTTAAAGGATTCCAGTCTTCGGCATAGGAGTGCAGTAACTTCAGATTCCTTCAACGGACCGATACCCGGCTTGAAACGGGCGTCGGCCCCCACCGGCCTCTCACTGTCAATCTGGGCGAGGGCGGTTGCGACGCTCTTGACGATATCAGGGAGTTCGATCTTTACCCTCCGCATGTTTGGTGGTGCTGCCTAACGACTTGCGCATCAGCTGCGGGCTATCGTGCCGGCCCGCGCAGAATTCTACGTTCCGCAGCGCGCTCCGGGCGCGCTGTGGCCGAGCGGAGACCTGCGCCCCCCCGGCCCGTCGGCTGCATGCGCGGGTTAGACAGCGGCGGCGGGGACCCGGTACCGCAAGCCAAGTAGCCCGCTAGGATATCTCTGCACGTCCTCCAGTGCGAGCCGAGTCAGCGGTGCTCCCGCCTCCAAGAGTGGGATACCGCCTCCGAGCAGGACCGGCATGACCATGAGCTCCACCAGGTCTACCTGCTTGGCCACCAGCAGACTGCGGAACAGACTGCCACCGCCAAAGAGCCAGATCTCCCGCCCGGGTGCCGCCCGGAGGGTAGCAACGCGCGGGCCAGCGTCGGCGCTCACAACCGTCACGCCTGGATGCTCCTCCGGCCTCAGCGATCCTGAAAAGACATAGATCTGCCAACCCCGCGGCCAGGGGGGTGCCCCCGGTTGGCGGGTGAGTTCATAGGTTCGCCGCCCCAGGAGGACGGTGTCCACGGTTTCGTAGACCTTCGCAAAGTCCACCGCGGGGTCTTGGGCGATCCAATCTACCTCGCCGTGGGGCCCGGCGATGTACCCGTCAACGCTCACTGCAACGCGGTACAATACTCGGCGCATCTGACTTCCAGTTCTGCCAGGAGCCGCTGTCTAACGACTTGCGCATCAGCTGCAGGCTTTCAAGCCGGCGCCCGCGCAAACCTACGCTTCCGCTGATCGGCCACTAGGAGGCCGACGCCCGCGCGGAGTTCCGGCCCGGCCCGGCCTGTCGGCTGCATGCGCGGGTTAGGCGGCACCTTTCCCTATCGAGTATTCGGCCCGCGTGAGCTCGAAGCGAATGACGCCAGGCTCGGAGCCATCACCAATGAATCGGCAAGTTGCACTTGCGAAGAACGCCGATTGAGGGTGTCAGCTGCGGGAGCGTCTCCGCAATGATGTGTTGCACCGCGGGGATGGCGAACGCGTGCGCGAGCAGACCCCGCACCGCCTCGGAGGCGTACCCCTGGCGCTGGTGGTCACGGACGATCCCATAGCCGACTTCGACTGTACCGTCAGGCGACGGAGGGCCCTTGTACCCGGCGCTTCCGATCAGGATGCGGCCGGCCGCGCCCTGTCTGAGAACGATGAAATGGAGCCACCATCCCGCCTGCTGCGCACCCTCCGCGAGCCGGTCCAGGGTGAACTCAAGTGACGGAGGATCGAGGAGCTCGGGTGGCCAAGTGGCAGGCACGGAAACGCCCAATCTTGCGGCGAGGGCCGGTTTGCCCTCCAGGGCAGCCCGGGTCAGTTCGGGGGTGCCCGGCACGAGCTCTAGGCGTTCCGTCAGGATCATTCTCGTTCCGCCTTACAACTTCGTCGTAGCCGGCGTGTCCGCCTAACGACTTGCGCATCAGCTGCGGGCCATCGTGCCGGCGCGCACAAACCTACGCCTCCTCAGCGGCTCCATCGGAGGGCCCCGCCCGAGCGGCGCCCCGCGCCCGTCCGGCCCGTCGGCTGCATGCGCGGGTTAGGCGGCGCCGCGCGGACGCCACTGCATGGCCAGTTTCCGCCCGTGCAGCGCGCAGTCCCGTAGATAGAGGTTGATCGAGTCTGGTATGGAATCTCCGTCTCCGCTGCCAGACGCTTGAAGTAATCGATGGTGGCTGTATCGAGCCGAATCGTGACCGAGCGCTTCAGCCGCTTAGCATAGGGATTGGGCCGGGCCTTGCTGAAGTCGTATTCCTTCCTCATGGGCGCCACCTCGCAGTATAGTGCCGCCGTTCAGGCGGTGTGGCCTTGCGAGCGGAGATCAGCCGAATGGTGTCGTCGGGGGCTCGGTAGCAGTGGACGACTACGAGCACCCGAAGTCCCGCACTCAAGCCCAACAGAATGAACCGTTCCTCGCCTGGTGAGGAGTGGTCCGGATCATCGAGTAAGAGGGCGTGCTCGTCGCTGAAGACTGTCTCAGCTTCCGAGAAGCTGATCCCATGCTTGCGCTCATTGGCCCCCGCTTTAGCTGGGTCCCACCGAAGCGGAGTTCGCCCATGAGGACAATGTAAGTACGTTGTACCTACATGGCAATAAGAGCTGGGTGGCGCCGCCTAACGACATGCGCATCAGCTGCGGGCGATCGTGTTCGCGCCCGCACAAACCTACGCCTCCTTAGCGGCGCTCACCGAAGGGTGCCGCCCGAGCGAAGTTCCGCGCCCTTCCGGCCCGTCGGCTGCATGCGCGGGTTAGGTAGCGCGCTCCCCGCTCCGCGGCTTACGACAGCAGCTTTACCATGCGAGGCGCTGCCTGGATCTGCTCCATTAGGGCCAACTGGTCCCAGCTGTTCCAGCCCTCGACCAGCTTGCCACCCCGGAAGCAGCCCATCGACATCCCGGTCACCTCGACCCGCCGCCCGGTGGCGGGCACACCCAAGTGATCGCCCCGATGCGTCATCCGCGCGGTCCAGCGCGAGGCCACCCACTCCCCCTCGGCGATCGTCTGGTCGACGCTGAATTGCATGTCGCCGAAGGTGGCCTGAAGTTTGGCAAAAAACGGCTTGAAGGCTGCTGGGCCGCGAGCGTCCACGCCGGGCTCCCCAAGGCCGTGGACGACCGCGTCATCAGCCAGCATCTCATCGATCGCGCTCTCCCGGCCCTTGGTCCAGACCTCCGCAAACCACCGGTGCATGAGCCCTACGTTGTCGGTCGACATAAAGGGATGTCCCTCCTTACCAGTTCAATGCACCCGGAGCGCCCGCACGCAGAGATCGACGTCGCGTCCACCTAACGACTTGCGCATCAGCTGCGGGCCCTCGTGCCAGCGCCCGCACAAACCTACGCTTCCTCAGCGGCACCAGCGGAAGGTGCCGCCCGAGCGGCGCCACGCGCCCCTCCGGCCCGTCGGCTGCATGCGCGGGTTAGGCAGCGACGCGCGACTACGGTGTTATCTCAACCTCAGCCTCGCAATTGACTGGCGCATTGAGTGGTATAAACATGCCGATGGAACTGCGTGCATGAGCGCCTGCATCCGGCCCGTACAGCTCTAGTATGAGATCGGAATACCCATTGGTCACCCGCGGCGTCTGATTGAAACCGGGGGCGACGTTCACCATCGCGAAAACGCGTAGCCAAGCGCTCACTCGGTCTAGGTCGCCCAACGCGCGCTTCAGGCTGCCGAGGTGGGCCAGCGCCACGAGACGGGCGGACTGATAGCCCTGCTCGATGGTGACCTCTGCGCCCACTCTGCCGAGGGGCTGGGCGATCGAGCCGTCGGGGTTCTGGGCGATGTGTCCGGAAATGTAGGCTCGGTTCCCACGCACGCGCACCCAACTAAACGGCATTGACATACCCGGCGGGACCTGAAGCGGCGCCGGCAGAACTAGACCGAGCGCCTCAAGCTTCGCTTCAATGCGAGCCACAGTCGGCCTCCGCGAAGGTTGATGTTGCTGCCTAACGACATGCGCATCAGCTGCGGGCCATCATGCCGGCCCGCGCACAAACCTACGTTCCACAGCGCGCTCACGGCGCGCTGTGGCCGAGCGGAGCTTCGCGCCCATCCGGCCCGTCGGCTGCATGCGCGGGTTAGGCGGCAGACCTCGAAGGAGACTTCAACTTACATACCGCTACTTCTAGCCTGCCCTCTTCAGTCCCCAGTCCAGCGACTTGCCACTCTGCCAGCCGTAGTTGAGCCTGCACCGTGATAATCAAGTCATCCATGGTCGGCGTGAACGCCACAATAGAGAGGGTGTCCCCGCTTATAGACCATCGCCACCACGAGGCATCCTGTCGAGAACTGCGGGGCGCGAAATCGATCGGCCCGGAGGCATCTGAAGGGCCGGGCCACTTGGACTGTCCGTCTCCCGGCAATAAGAGCAACGTGTCAGGAGCGAGCTGACCCTGCCAGGTGAGCCGCGGCTCCAGTCCCCAGTCCAAGGCCAGGCAGACACTCTGTTGTGCTCGAAGCTCGGCTAGGATGCCCGCAGACGGTCGGCTTCCACAGCCAATGCTTAACGCTACCAAGACACCCCATGTAAATCGCATTTGGCTTACCTTGGTAGGTTCGCAGATCAGCGGGCCTCGTTGTCTGCCGCCTAACGACTTGCAAATCAGCTGCAGGCCATCGAGCCCGCGGCCGCACAAACCTTCGTTCCGCTGATCGCCATCGGCCATCAGCACCCGAGCGGAGCTCGGGACGCTCCGGCCTGTCGGCTGCATTTGCGGGTTAGGCCGCACGCTGACGCGACGAGTGCGTGCGCCGCCACCTCCAAAGGGTGAGCAATAGCGTGGCGTTAACGCTCAACCCCAGCCATAAGGCCACGACGCTGCCCCAGTACCCACGAAAGCCGACCTGATCGAACAACATCACCCAAGGCAGGGCCAGGCCGATCATGACGACGCCGACATCGTGAAGCCACTCCGGACGCCAGAGCCGGAACGCGACCGCGTTGAGGGCGACAAGCGCAGCACAGGTGAGAAGAACAGAGGCGAGCTGCCGAGCTAGACCTGTGCCAATCACGGTCTCTCCGGGCCGAGATCCTCTTGCGTGCGGCCTAACGACTTGCAAATCAGCTGCAGGCGATCATGCCAGCGCCCGCACAAATGAATGGTTCCGCTGCTTGGCCACTAGGAGCGTAGTGCCAATGGGAACTCCGGCCCACCCCGGCCTGCCGGCTGCATTTGCGGGTTAGGCGGCGCGAGGTCAGGACAGCTCGCTGAGCGCCGTCCGAATGTGGTCCATCGCCTGCCGGTCGTCGAGGAGCGTCTCGTCGGCTTCCTCGCCAGGCGCGTAGTACCGGAGCTCGTAGGCGAGCCGTTCGACCGTTTCCCAGGGCACACCGCCCGCCTCGATCGTCGTGTAAGGAACAGAGTCGTAGGCGGCCAGGAACTGCTTGATTGCGCTGCCCAACTGATCGGGGTTCTCTGAGCCTCGTCGGAGGATCGACACTAGTTCACCAAGCATTCTGAGATCCTCGTGCGTCCGCCTAACGAAATGCAAATCAGCTGCAGGCCCTCAAGCCCGCGGCCGCACAACTCTACGTTCCGCTGATCGCCATCGGCGATTAGCGCCCGGGCGGAGCCCGGGACGGTCCGGCCTGTCGGCTGCATTTGCGGGTTAGGCGGCACGCGCATGCAACGGGTCGCCTAGGTACTGGCACCGGAGACCCGGCGCCGCCTCTCCGCGTTCCGGCCGCGCGGGCTCATGAGGGCGCGTCGGCCGGGCGGCCGCAACGATCCCGAGACCCGCCGCGCCAAGCCCACCACCTGCGAAACCGCGCCGCCCTGCCCCGACCGCGCCGCACCACTCGGAGCACCGCGGCGCCACAGGGAGCCCAGTTCAATCACCGCCACCAAGTGTCCCGCGTGGCCGCCTAACGACCTGCGCATCAGCTGCAAGCGACTCGCTCGCTCATGCATCAACCTTATGTTCCGCCGCCCGCCATCGGCAGGTGGCGATCACCGGAGCCTAGCTCGGAAGCGCTTGTCGGCTGCATGCGCTGGTTAGGCGGCGGGGGACACTCTGGATGTGCCTACTCGATGACGTGATAGAACCCATCAAACCGCCTTCCTTCGAGGATGCACACGTCTTGAAGTGAGCGCTGATAGAACTTCACAGCCGTGTGATCGGAGAAGGTAATGAAATAAGGCCGATTGAACGGGCCTTGGTCTTGCTGGCCTGTCAAGACATGGGCATAGGCCTTGCCAAACTCCGCGAAGATCTCGCCGAGAACAATCCCGAGGTGTTCCAGCCCCAGCTTGTAAACGCGCTGATATACGTCCGGATGGGGCGGTGGAATCAGTTCGACCAAGCGGGTGAAACTATTGGAAGCAAGGTCCAACGGCGTTTGCAAAAGCAGCTTGGAGATTGGTCGACCGCCCCAGACGTTTTCTACATTGGCTGAGCACCAGGGCTCAAGTTGCCGGCGGATGTCGAGATACTCAGGCAGCGTCTCAGTCCGATAGGCCACATGACTGACCGCACAGCTCCGAGTATCCACGCCGAGATCGAGGAGCCGCCTGGTCTGCTCCTCATAAAACTCCGAACAGTTACCCAGGACGCGAGTGACTGCTTTAAGACTCAACATCCTTCCTCTTGCGCGTTAGCCGCCTAACGACTTGCGCATCAGCTGCGAGCCATCATCCTAACGCCCGCACAAACCTTTGTTCCGCAGCGTCCCAAAGGGGCGCTGCGCCCGAGAGGAGGTCCGGGCACCTCCGGCCCGTCGGCTGCATGCGCGGGTTAGGCGCCGCGCCGCGCCGTCACTTCGGTGCACGACTTGGTCCAAGAACTTTGAGATCGTCCTCAATTTCCAAGCCTGAGCGCACACGCGAGCACGAGTAAGTACTAAGCTGCGTCTTCGCTGTGCCTTGGCGATCGCGATCCGCGTAGACCAAATAGGCCGGCCCGAGCGCATAGTCACGGCCACAGCTGTTGTGAACCTCGTAGCTCGTCAGCACGAGTTCCCGCTCTCGGGGTCCCTTCCAGACGCGATCCACGGCAAAGGTGTACCGGATCACCTTGGCCCGGATGATCAGATGGGGTGATTGAGCCGGGTTTCGAGCCAGGTTGAACGTATCGAGTGCGACGGTGTCAGCACGGATGACTGAGCCGCGAAAGACGGCGTAGGCGTCCTGCCGGGCCCTGGGTGCCATGATAGCGGCCGAGCGCCAGTCGACCCCCGCAGGCACGACGCACGGACAACGAGTCGCACAGGCTAGGACCGACAATAGCAAAGCCTCAACCATCGACGGTTACTCCCAGATGGGTGTCGCGTGCGCCTAACGAAATGCTAATCAGCTGCAAACGACCCCTTACAACCTTATGGTCCACCGCCCCACTGGGAACGCCATCCGCTCAGGACCTCTGCTCAGGCCGCGTTTGTCGGCTGCATGAGCGGGTTAGACGGCGGCCCCGACTTGCGTAAGTAGCACATATGTGCTACTATGTAGCATACTCGTGCTACTGGAGGCGTCATGGTTCGTGAACTCACCCTCCGCCAGGTCGGGGGCTCGATCGGCGCAACCCTGCCCAAAGACATGGCCGAGCGTCTGCACTTGGCACCAGGGGATCGCGTGTTGGCCGTTGAGACCGATCAGGGCATCCTGCTGACCCCCTACGACCCCACTACCGAGCGCGCCCTCGAGTTGGCCGCCCGTGCGGCCAAGAAGTACCGGCCCGCGCTGCGGAAGCTGGCCGAGTAGGGTCGGCGCGTGCCCCGACGACCGCCCGCGGAGCCCGTCTGGGTCAGCCGACTCGTGCTGGACGCGGTGCACTTCGACCAACTCCGCGAACACGGTGGCCTCCCCGGCATTCGGGAAGAAGACACGCTGGAAGCGGCGTTGGCCCGACCCCGACAACGCTGGGCATATGAACCGCGAAGCGACCTGGCGGCCCTGGCCGCCGCGTATGGATGGGGACTCGTCACCAGTCACCCGTATCGCGACGGCAACAAGCGCACGGCTTTCCTGGCCATGGCCACCTTTCTTGGCCTCAACGGCTTCGAGATTGAAGCCTCCGACGAAGACGTCGTGACGATCATGATCGCCACGGCCGCCGGCCAGCTCACCGAAGTCCAACTCCGCGATTGGATCCAGACCCATCTCGTGAAGCTCGTCTAGCTGGCGCCGTCCGCCTAACTAATATTGGACTGCAAACCCCACCCCCTCCCCCCGCATTATCCCCACCCCCCCACCCCCCACCAAATCCCAAGCCCCTCACCCCCCGTCACACTGGCACCTCCCACCCCCCCACCCCACCCCCCGTTATGCCGGCCCCCCGGCACCCTGTCAAGATGACGCTGCCTGCAGCGCTCGATATGCCCCGCAATGCGGCACAATTTCTAAACCCGATGGTGTGCCCGCTAGAGCCGGTCCGCCGGACTCCGCACCCCAGCCCACCCCGGTTCAATACGTGCGTATAGATCGTCGTCGCGACGTCCCGGTGCCCCAGCAGCTCCTGAACCGTCCTGATGTCGTACCCGTCCTGCAGCAGGTGGTCGCGAACGAGTGCCGCAGGCTGTGGCAGGTGACCCGCTTCGGGATACCCGCCGCCTGGGCCGCGGTCCGAACCGCGCGCTGGATCGCCGACTCGTGGAGATGATGCCGGCGGTAGTCGCCCGAAGGATGCAGGTAGCGCCGCGCAGCGGGAAAGACGTACTGCCAGACCCAGTCTTTCGCGGCGCCCGGCGACTTCCGCTCGAACGCGTAAGGCAGCGGGGCCTTGCCGGCGCCCCGGGCGAGGTCTCGCTGGTGCAGCCGGCGCACCCACTCCAGGTGATGCTTCAGCTCCGCCGTGAGCCCGCCCGGCAGCACCGTCACCCGGTCCCTTGCCCCCTTCGCCCGCCGGACCCGGATCTCGCCGCCCGCGAAGTCCAGATCCTTCACCCGGAGCTGGAGCGCCTCCAGCAGCCGAAGCCCGCTGCCATACAGCAATATGCAGACGACGCGCGGGACGCCCTGGAGACCGTCGAGCAGCGCCCGCACCTCCTCCCGGCCCAGCACGACCGGCAGCCTCCCGGGCTGCTTGGCCCGCACGATGTCGCCGATGACGCCCGGATCGACTTCCAGGACCTCCCGGTACAGAAAAATCAGCGCGCTCAGCGCCTGCGTCTGGCTGCTGGCGCTCAACCGGGCCCGGTCCGCCAACGCCGCCAGGAACTGCCGGATCTCGTCCCGCCCCATCTCCCCGGATGACGCAGGCCATGGAACCGTACGTACCGCCGCACCCACGCCACGTACGCCTCCTCGGTCCGCGGACTGTAATGGTGCACCCGCAAGGCCAGGCGCATCTGACGGAGCAGCTTGGGGCGGCGGATCGTGGTGGACATCGTCGTCCAGAATAGGACGAGCAGAGACAATCGAGGGAGGTCGAAAAAACGCGAGACTGCCCGCGGTGTGGGGCTTCGGTTCTGCGGCAAGTACAACCGTCAACCACGCAGTGCCCGGGGCGGGATTCGAACCCGCACGGGGTTGCCCCCAGAGGATTTTAAGTCCCAAGCGTCTACCAGTTTCGCCACCCGGGCAGGAAGCGCCTGCAATATACCCCGTCCGCGCTCCCCCTCCGGCGCGCGCCCTACCCCCGCAGCGTCTCCCGCCGCACCCCCGCCGCCGCGCGCGTGCTCCAGATCGCCGGCGCTCGGCCGAACCGGTCGCGGAACCCCTGGGCGATCTCGGCGAGCACCCGCGCGCTCCCGTCCTCCGGCGCCAGCACCACCACCGATCCGCCCCAGCCCGCACCGGTGAGCCGGGCGCCGTGCGCGCCATGATCCATCGCCAGCTCCACCACCGCATCCGCCTCGGGAAAGCGTGGACCGATAGTCGGTCCTCAGCGACTCGTGCCCCTCCACCAGCAGCCAGCCGAGCTGGCCAAGATCGGCCCGGGCCAGCGCGTCGGCCGCCATCCGGGTGCGGTACGTCTCGGTCACCACGTGCCGCACCCGCGCCGCGAGGTCCGGAGCGAGCCGGGCGCCTCGATCGTCGGCAGATCGTCGGTGGAGAGGTCCGCCAGGTGCGCGAGGGCCGGCCACTGGCTCCGACAGCGCTCGAGCGCTTCCTCACACTGCTCCCGGGCCTGGTCCAGCCGGCCGTCCGTCAGCCGGCGGGAAACCCCGGTCTCCACCACCCAGAGGCGGCCCGGGAACGGCACCCGCTGGATCGCGCCGGTCCCGGTCTCGAACAGCAGGGCCGTGCCCGCGGTGGCGTGCGCCGCGATGGTCTGGTCCATCCTCCCGCAGCGACCCCGACCTGGTCGTGCTCCGCCCGGTACGCGACCTCGACCAGCTGCGCCCGGCGTGAGTCTCCGACCGGCGAGCAGGCTCAGCGCCTTGGCGCCCGCCACCGTGAGCGCCGCGGACGAGGCGAGCCCCGCCCCCACCGGCAGGGTGGACCCCACGGCGACGCGCGCCCCTGCGGGCGCCGCGCCGATCGCCCGCAGCTCGCGGACGACGCCGACCATATAGTCGGTCCACCCGCCGCCCAGCGGCCGGTCGATCTCCAGCGCCGTGCACGCGTGCCCTCCAGCCCGGAGACGAAGAACCACCCGTCCTCCAGCCCCGCGGCCACCGTCGTCCGCCGCTCCAGCGCGACGGGAAGCACCGGGCCCCCGTTGTAGTCGGCGTGCTCGCCGATCAGATTCACCCGGCCCGGCGCGGAGGCCGCGACCGCCGGATGGCTGGAAAAGGAGGACTCGTACAGCGAACTTGCGAGTCTCACGGACGACAATCGCGTTTCGGCGGCCGGCATCTCTCTGGAGGGACTGTGGGGTATGGCGCGCGGTGTCTGGGAGTCTTCGTCTTTCTCGCGGCGCCCTCGACGGCGCGGGCGCAGCTCGCGCCCGTCGGCGTCCCGGCCGGCGCGGTCCGGTTCGAGCTGGACGGCGCCTTCGATTCCTGGGACAAGCGCTTCGATGACGGCACCAAGGAGAGCTTCGGCGCGGGTCTCTCCGGCCCGCTGGACAGCGACCTGCTCTCGATCCTGGCTCCCTCCGACACCATCCTCCAGCGCGTCACCGGCCTGGGCGGCTCTCGCCTCAATCTAGGCGACCTCGGCGCCGACGCGCAGGCCGACGTCAGCACCGCCGTCCTCGGCCTCGCCATCGGAGTGACCCGGTCCATCGCCGTCTTCGGCCGGCTGCCGCTGGTCCGCGCCCGGGTGCAGACCAGCCCCGGCCTCGACGCCGCCGGCGCCAACGCCGGGCTCAATCCGGGCTCCGCCGCCCAGGACCCGTTCCTCACCCAGTTCGACGCGGCGCTGAGCACCCTGGAAGCCCGGCATCGCCGCCGGCGCCTACGACGGAGACCCCGCCCGCCGCGCACTCGCCGTAGCCACCCTGGCCGACGGCAGCGCCCTCTTCGGCGATCTCTTCACCCTGCTCGGCGATCCCGCCACCGCGGCGCCATTCATCCCCACCAGCGGGAGCGACGCCGGCACCGCGCTGTCCGCCCGCATCGCCGCGCTCCAGACCACCCTCGGCACCGACCTCGGCGTCGGCGGATTCTCTACCGGGCCCGTGCTCCCCGCCGACGCCCGCGAGCGCGCGGACGACGTGGAGTCGAACATCAGCGACCCCACGGGCCAGGTCGGGATCCGGATCGGCGAATCCGAGGTGAGCTTTCGCGGCGACGCCGAGGCCGGCGTCGCCCTGACGATCGCCGACCGGTGGGACCGCGAGCGGGCGCCGCGGCGGGTTCCGCGCCGCGGCGGAGGGACTGGTCCGCTTCCCCACGCGGCGTCCGCGCCCGGACCGACCGGGTGCTCGCGCTGGGCACCGGCGACGGGCAGACCGATGTCGAGGTCCGGGGTGTGGTGGACCTCGGCGCCGGGAATGTCGGAGTCCGGCTGGAGGGCGGCTACAACCGGCAGCTCGCCGCCGACGTGGTCGAGCGGGTGGCCCCGCCGCTGCAGCCGTTCCCGGCCCGAAGCCTCCTGGCCAATGTCCGGCTCGACCCGGGAGACGTCACCACCCTGGCCGTGCGGCCCTTCTTCCGGCTGGCCCGAACGGTGGCGATCATCGGCTCGGTGGAGCGATGGTCGAAGGGCGTGGACGCCGCCGAATACCGCGAGCGAGGCCGACGCGATCCCCGGGGTGGAGGCCGGCGTGCTTGGCCGAGGGGACCGACGCCAGCGCGACCCTGGTGAGCATCGGCCTGACCTACTCCAACCCCGGCGCCCTCCGGCCCGGCGGCACCGGGCTGCCGGTGGACGCCGGCTGGAGCTACGAGCGCGTGGTGTCCGCCTCGGGGGGGATCCTGCCCGACATCCACCGGCTCAAGGCCCGGCTCCGCCTCTATTTCGACGTCTGGTGACCCCATTTTCGACTTTCGGATGACCCCCAAACCAGCCCGCGCCCGTTTCGCATACGGCGATTCCCGCATAATATTCGGGGCATGGGACCAGCCTCGCGCCTCGACGCCTCGCCGATCCCCGCGCTCCTGGCGGGAGGCCGGTGGCCATGAACCTGCACGGCCCCGCCGAGCACACCGCCGAAGACGCCACCCCGGGCGAGCTTCGGCGCTCGGTCCTCATCCTCCTGCTCATGCTCGCGGCCCTGGCGCTGCTGGTAGCGCCGCTGATCAAGGACCTGCCGCTGCTCGGCAAGAGCACCCGGACCGCGATCTTCGCCTGGCTGCTGGTGGGGCTGGCGCTGTACTGGATGTACGCGGGGATGGGATACCGGCCGCTGCTGCTGGTCCAGCTGCTGCTGTTCTCCGCGGCGGCCGCGCTCCTCAGCGTGAAGCTGCTGCTGGTCGCGGTGACGATCGACAGCCTGACGGTGCTTCGGTGGATGGCCCGCTATCTCATCATGGCGGGAGCGGTGTGCGCGGGAGCCAACCTGACGGGGATGCTGGTGGCGCTGACCTGGCGACAATCGAGACCCACCCAGACCTAGCGGCGGGCCGCCTTCTCCTTCCGCAGCAGCGCCTGGGCATGGCGGCGCGCGGCCTCCCCCTCCCCATCCCCCAGCATCCGCGCGATCTCGCCCACCCGGTCCTCTCCGTGGATCACCTGCACGTCGCTGGTGGCGATCCCGCCCCGTGCCTCCTTCGACACCACCAGGTGCCGGTCGGCCCGGGCCGCGATCTGTGGCAGATGGGTGATCACCAGTACCTGGTGCCCCTCCGCCACCTGCGCCAGCGCCGCTCCCACCTGGGCCCCGACCTCCCCGCCGATCCCCTGGTCCACCTCGTCGAACACCAGCGTCGCCACCGCGTCGTGCCGCGCCAGCACCACCTTGAGCGCGAGCATCAGCCGCGACAGCTCGCCACCGGAGGCGACCCGCGCCAGCGGCTTGGCGTCCAGCCCGACGTTGAGCCGGACGGTGAGCTGCACGGTCTCCCGGCCGTGCAGCGCCGGCTCCGGCAGCGGGATCAGCTCGACCGCCAGCTTCCCGCCCGGCAGGCCCAGCTCGGGCAGCAGGCGGTTGACTCCCCGCGCGAGCCGGTCGGCGGCCCCGCGACGGCGCTCCGATAGCGCGGCCGCGGCCGCCTCGAGCGCGCCTTCGGCCACCGCGCGCCGGGCGGCGAGGGCCCGCAGATCCACGTCGGCGGTGTCGAGCAGGTCCAGCTCCGCGGCCGACTCGCCCCGGGTGGCGAGCACCGCCTCCACCGTCGCGCCGTACTTCTGAGTCAGGCGGAAGATCTGGTCCCGCCGTCGCTCCACCTCCGCCAGCCGCTCCGGATCCTCCTGCACCTCCCCGGCATAGGTGGCGGCGAGCCGCGACAGCTCCGAGAGGTTGGCGTACGCGGCATCCAGCATCTCCCGCCAGTCCGCGACCGATGGATCGGCCTTCTCCAACGCCCCCAGCGCGCGATCGGCGACGCTCACCGCGCCGAGCGCGTTCCCGCCCTCGCCCTCGAGCGCGTCGGCGATCCGCTGCGCCTGCTCGGCCAGCGCGCCTGCCTGGCTCAGCCGGCGGGCCTCGACCTGGAGCGCCTCGTCCTCGCCCGGCTTGAGCCCGGCGCGGTCGATCTCGCCCACCACGTGGCGGAGGTAATCGGCCCGTCGCCGCACCTCGTCGCGCTTCGCGGCCAGCGTGGCCTCCTCGGACCGCAGTCGATGAAGCGCCGGCGTGCGCCTCCGCCACCGCCGCGCGCTCCCCCTCGGCGTGGGCGAACGCATCGAGAATGTCGCGCTGGGCCTCGGCGTGGAGCAGCGACTGGGTCTCGTGCTGGCCGTGGAGATCCACCAGCAGCGCGCCGAGCTCTCCCAGCACCGTGGCGGTGGTCGGGCTGCCGTTGACCCAGGCCCGCGAGCGCCCTTCGGCCGAGACCTCGCGCCGCACCACCAGCCGGCCCTCGTCGAGGTCGAGGCCCAGACCCTCGATCCGCCGCCGGGCGGCCGGGTCCACGCCCTCGAAGGCGCCCTCGACGATGCTCCGGCCCGCGCCCGGGCGCACGCTGCCGCTCGCGGCCCGCTCGCCGAGCAGCAGGGCCAGCGCGTCCACCAGCATGGACTTTCCGGCCCCGGTCTCGCCGGTGAGGACGTTGAGGCCGGGGCCGAGATGGAGGGTGACGTCGGCGATGGTGGCGAGATCGCGGACCCGAAGCTCGGTGAGCACTACCGCACGGTCTCCCGATCCGACAGGTCGCCCCAGTGCAGCTTCTGCCGCATCCGGCCGAAGAACCCGTCTCCGCCGAGGCGGATGAGACACACCCGGTGATCGGCCCGGCGCACGTCCACGCTCTCGCCCGGGCGCCAGCGTGGTGCCGGTCTGGCCGTCGAACGACACCAGCAGGTCCTCCGCCCAACCCGGCATCGGCTCGATCACGATGCGGAACGTCCCGGGCACCACCAGCGGCCGCACGGCGAGCGTGTGCGCCGCGATCGGGGTCACCACCATCGCCTCGACCCCCGGCACCACGATCGGCCCGCCCGCGCTCAGCGAGTAGGCGGTCGAGCCGGTGGGCGTCGCCACGATGATGCCGTCGGCGCTGTAGGGGCCGACGTTCTCGCCGTTGATGTAGACGTTGACCCGGACCACGCGCGCGACGCCGCCCTTGTGCACCGCGACGTCGTTCACCGCCATCTGCACCGAGCGATCCGCCCCGGTGCCGTCCTTGATGGCGGCCCGGAGCACCTGCCGCCGCTCGGTGACGAAACGGCCGGAGACCAGGCAGTCGAGGGCGTGATCGAGATCTTCCCGGCTGGCGGTGGTGAGGAATCCGACCCGGCCGAAGTTGACGCCGAGGATCGGGGTCTCGCGGCCGCCGAGGAGGCGGGCGCCGCGCAGGAGGGTGCCGTCGCCGCCGAAGGTGAGCAGCGCGTCGAGCTCGACGGACGAGAACGAGGTCAGCTCCCCGGTCCAGAACGGCGCCAGCCGCTCTTCGCCGTAGAGCGTGATGCCGCGGGCCGGCGCCTCGCGGCCCACGTACTCCAGGACGGTCTTGAGGTCGCGGTACCGCGGGTTGCCGACGACTCCGACCTTCATCGCGCCTCGAGGCTCTCCTCGTGCTGCAGCGCGGTGATCCGCCGGGCGATCCCCGCGGCGGTGAGGCCGAAGACCTCCAGCTGCTCCGCCCGCGGCGCCTGCTCGATCAGCCGGTCGGGCACGCCGAGCGCCACCACCCGGATCTCGGGATGGGTGGTCTGGAGCGTCTCGGCGAGATAGGCGCCGAAGCCGTTCACGATGGTGCCCTCCTCGACCGTCACCAGGATGCGGTGGCGCTGCACCAGGGACTCCAGCAGGGCGGAGTCGAGCGGCTTGAGGAACCGGCAGTTGACCACCGCGCAGTCCACCCCCTCCGGGGCGAGCAGCTCCGCCGCCTGCAGCGCGGGCGCGACCATCGTGCCCACCGCGAGGATCGCCACCTCTCCCCTGGCGCGCCGCAGCTGCTCCCAGGTGCCGTAGGGCACCGCGGCGATCTCGGCGGCGTCGCCCGGCTCCGCCGGCGCCTTGTCGCGCGGGTAGCGGGTGCAGAACGGGCCGTCGGTGTGGGCCAGCGCCGTCCGCAGCAGGCCGATCAGCTCGTCGCCGTCCTTGGGCGCGGTGACCGTCATGCCCGGCACCGCCAGCATGTAGGCGATGTCGTACAGCCCCATGTGGGTCTGGCCGTCCTCGCCCACCAGCCCCGCGCGGTCCATGCAGAAGATCACCGGCAGCCGCTGCACGGCGATGTCGTGGATGACGTTGTCGTACGCCCGCTGGAGAAAGGTGCTGTAGATGGCGACCACCGGCCTGATCCCCTGGGTCGCGAGCCCGCCGGCGAAGGTCACCGCATGTCCCTCGGCGATGCCCACGTCGAAGAACCGCTCCGGGTGCTGCTTCTGGAAGATGCTGGTGCCGGTGCCCGACGGCATCGCGGCGGTGATCGCCACCAGCTCGGGGTGCTCGCTTCCCCAGCGCGGTGAGCCCCTCGCCGAAGACCTGGGTCCAGGTCGGCGGCCCGCTGGCCTTCTTCCGGGCCTCGCCGGTGACCGGGTCGTACGCCGCGAGCCCGTGCCACTTCTCCTGGTTCGACTCGGCGTGGGAGAAGCCCTTGCCCTTCTGGGTCATCACGTGGATGACGCGGGGCCCGTGCAATGCTCGCGGACGAACTGGAGCGTCTCGCACAGCTTGGGGAGGTCGTGGCCGTCGATCGGCCCGAAGTAGCGGAAGCCCAGCTCCTCGAACAGCATGCCGGGCGAGAAGAGGTTCTTGACGCTCTCCTCGACGTTCTTGGCGAAGTCCACCACGCCGTCGCCGAACACGCCGCCGAGCGCGATGGTCATTCCCTTGATCTTCTCCCGCAGCCGGTTGGTGCGGGGGTCGGCGACGATGCGGCCCAGGGTCTTGCTGATCGCGCCGACGTTGGGCGAGATGGACATCCCGTTGTCGTTGACGATGAGGATGATGTCGCGCTCGGAGTGGCCGGCGTTGTTCATCCCCTCGTAGGAGAGGCCGCAGGTGAGCGCCCCGTCGCCCACGACGGCCACGACCTTGTGCGATTCGCCCTTGAGGTCGCGCGCGGTGGCCATGCCGAACGCGGCCGAGATCGCGGTGCCGGCGTGGCCGGCGCCGAACTGGTCGTGCTCGCTCTCGTCGCGCTTGAGGAAGCCGGAGATCCCGCCGCGCTGCCGCAGGGTCGGGAACGGCTCGTTCCGGCCGGTGAGAAGCTTCCAGGCATAGGCCTGGTGGCCCACGTCCCAGACGACCTTGTCGGCGGGCGAATCGAACTCGTAGAGCAGGGCGATGCTCAGCTCGACCACGCCGAGGCTGGCCCCGATGTGGCCGCCGGTGACGGAGCAGCACTCGATCAGGCGGTCGCGGATCTCCTGGGCGAGCTGGGGGAGCTGCTCGCGCTTGAGGCGCTTGAGATCGGCCGGGGAGTGGATGGTCGCGAGCAGGCTCATGAGTTTCGGGAGCTGAGGGTCACTGTCATCCCGAGCGCAGCGAGGGATCTTTTCTACGAATTCCTGGTCGCAATATACCCGGCCAAAGCCCCTAACGCCCCGCTGGCCACCCCCGCGGCCTCGAGGTGCCCGACGGCCCGCCGGGCCAGCCGCTCCGCCTCGGCCCGCGCCGCTCCGACCCCCATCACGCTCACGTAAGTGGACTTCGCGAGCTGGGCATCGCGCCCGGCGGTCTTGCCCAGCTCCTCGCTGGTCCCGGTCGCGTCCAGCACGTCGTCGGCGATCTGGAACGCCAGCCCCACCTCGTCGCCGTAGGCGGTGAGCGCGCGCCACCTCGGTCGGGGCCGGCTTCGGCCGCGAGGGCGCCCAGGGTACAGGCCGCGCGAATGAGCGCGCCGGTCTTGCCCCGGTGGACCCCGATCAGGTCCTCCAGCGTCCAGGGTGCGGCCCTCCGCCTCGAGGTCGAGCCACTGTCCCCCGACCATGCCCTCGATGCCGCCGGCCCGGAACAGCTCCGCCGCCATCCGGCCGAGGGCGGCGGGCGGAAGCTCCAGCGCGGCGGCGGCGGCGGCGAGCACGCGGGCCGCCACCGGCACCAGCAGGTAGCCGGCGCGGGTGGCGGTGGCGACGTCGAACTTGCGGTGGGTGGTGGGCCGGCCCCGGCGAAGATCGTCGTCGTCCATGCAGGGCAGGTCGTCGTGGACCAGCGAGTAGGTGTGCACCGTCTCGACCGCGGCGGCGACTCCGGCGACGGCGGGCGACTCGCCGCCCACCGCGCGGTACGACGCCAGCAGCAGCGCGGCGCGCACCCGCTTGCCCGGCGTGGCGAGCGCGTAGGCCAGCGCCTCGCCGTCCCGCCCGGCGACTTCGCCGCGCAGCCGCCCGGCCCACTGGTCCAGAATGCGGTCGGTGAGGTCGCGGGCCTCGGTCAGGAGGTCCACGGCCGACCGCGCCGCGGTGTCAGCCATCGAGGTCCGACAGCCGGAGGTCGCCGCCGGCTTCCTCCAGGACCGTCTGGACCTTCACCTCCGCGGCACCGAGCCGCTCGCGCGCCGCCCGGAGGCGGGCGACCCCTTCCTCGAACAGCGCCAGCGCCGCGTCCAGCTCGACGTCCTCGGCCTCGAGCTTCCGGACGATCTCCTCCAGCCGGTTCAGATCCTGGGCGATGCTCATGACGACTCCACCCGGGCGGCGACGTCGCCGTCGGCCACCCGCAAGCGAAAGAGGGCGCCGGGGGCGAACTCCGCCCGGCGCTTGAGAACCCGGCCGTCGGGCCCGACCGGCACCGCGTAGCCGCGATCGAGAATCCGGAGCGGACTCAGGGCGTCGAGCTGCGCGGCGAGCCGGTCGGCCCGGTGACGCTCGCGCCGGAGCGCCGCCTCCATCGAGCCGTGCAGCCGGTCGCCGGTGCGGGCCAGCCGCTCGCCCGCCAGCCGGGTGCGGCCGGCAAGGCCGCCGGCCAGCCGGGCGGCGAGATCGTCGAGCCGGCGGGACACCTCGCGGCGGTCGGCGACCGCCATCTCCGCCGCCGCGGACGGCGTCGCCGCGCGGAGGTCGGCCACCAGATCGGTGAGGGAGACGTCGGTCTCGTGGCCCACCGCCGAGATGGTGGGGACCCGCACCGCGGCGAGCGCGCGGCAGACCGCCTCGCTGTTGAACGCGGCCAGGTCGTCGCGCCCGCCGCCGCCGCGGCCCACGATGCAGATCTCGATGGCGGGGATCCGGTTCACCAGGTGCAGCGCCCGCACCAGCGCGCGGACGGCGCCGTCGCCCTGCACCCGGGCGTTCACCACCACGAGACGGCAGCAGGGCCAGCGCTTGCTCACCACCGTGATCACGTCCCGCAGCGCGGCCCCGTCCGCGCTGGTCACCACGGCCACCGTGGTGGCGAGCGACGGGATCGAGCGCTTTCGGGCGTGGTCGAAGAGCCCGTCGCGCTGGAGCAGGTCTCTGACCCGCTCCAGCTCGCGCTGGGCCGCGCCGATCGCGGCGGTGGGAAGCATCCGGGTGACGTTGAGCTGAAACTCGCCCTTGGCCTCGTAGATGCCCGGCTTGCCGAGCACGAACACCTCCGTGCCGTCCTTGGGCGGCTCTCCGGCCGGACTGGGCGTACCGGCTCCACATGCAGCAGCGCACCTGGCTCGAGCGGTCGCGCAGGCCGAAATACCAGTGTCCGCTCGACCACGCCTTGCATCCCACGACCTCGCCCCGGATCCAGAGCGGCATGAGCTCGCCCTCGACCAGACGCTTGACGGCCGAGGCGAGCTGGCTGACGGACCACACCTGGTCCGTCGGGGCGATGCCGGTGAGCTGCAAACCCGCCCTCAGTGCGATTCGATCTGCTGCCATGCCTGCAATGTATTCTGAAGCAGCATGGCGATGGTCATGGGACCGACGCCGCCCGGCACCGGCGTGATCCACGACGCCTTCTCGGCCACCGGCCCGTAGGCCACGTCGCCGACCAGCCGGTAGCCCTTGGGCTTCGAGGCGTCGTCCACCCGGTTGATGCCGACGTCGATCACGACCGCGCCCGGCCGGACCATGTCGCCGGTGACGAACTCGGCTCGTCCGATCGCCGCGATGAGGATGTCGGCGCCCCGGGTGACCGCGGGCAGGTCCTTGGTCTTGGAGTGGCACACCGTCACCGTCGCGTCGCCCCCGGGGCCCTGCTGGATCAGCAGGTTGGCCATCGGCTTGCCGACGATGTTGGAGCGGCCCACGATCACGGCGTTGGCGCCCTTGGTCTCGATCCCCGAGCGGATCAGCATCTGCTGGACGCCGTAGGGCGTCGCCGGACGGAAAGCCGTCTTGTCGCCGGTCACCAGCTTGCCGACGTTGACCGGGTGGAACCCGTCGACGTCCTTGGCCGGATCGAGCCGCCGCAGCACCTTCTCGCTGTCGATGTGCTTGGGCAGCGGGAGCTGCACCAGGATGCCGTGGATCTTGGGATCGGCGTTGAGCCGGTCCACGATCGCCAGCAGCTCCTGCTCGGAGATCGTCGCCGGCTGGCGGATCGTCTCCGAGTACATCCCGGCTTCCTCGGTCGCCTTCCCCTTGGAGCGCACGTACACCGCGCTCGCCGGGTCGTCGCCCACCAGCACGGCCGTGAGCCCCGGCTTCCGCCCGCTGCCCGCCAGCCGGGCCACCTCCGCGGCCACCTCGGCCCGGATGGTCTTGCCCAGCGCCACTCCATCCAGAATCTTCGGCGCTCATCGAGCGTAGTCCACGGCTCTGGTCTCCCGGATCACGACCACCTTGATCTGCCCCGGATACTGCAGCTCGGTCTCGATCTTGCGGGCGATCGTCTCGGACAGTGTCGTCGCGGCGCCGTCGTCGATCCGGTCGGGCGTCACCACCACCCGCACCTCGCGGCCCGCCTGGATCACGTTGCACTTCTCCACCCCGGGGAACTCGTTGGCGATCTCCTCCAGCCGGGTCGAGGCGCTTCACGTAGGTCTCGAACGCCTCGCGGCGCGCGCCCGGGCGCGAGCCGCTGATCGCGTCGGCGGCCTGCACCAGCACCGACTCCGCCGACTCGTGCGGCACGTCGTCGTGGTGGGCCTGGATGCAGTTGATGACCGCCGCGGCTCTCGCCGTAGCGTCGTGGCCACCTCGACGCCCAGCTCGACGTGGGTGCCCTCGTTGCTCGTGGGTCAGCACCTTGCCCACGTCGTGCAGCAGGCCGCCGCGCTTGGCCAGCGCGACGTCGAGGTGCAGCTCCGCCGCCATCATCCCGGCCAGCCAGGCCACTTCCTTCGAGTGATCGTAGATGTTCTGGCCGTAGGAGCGTGCGGTAGCGCATCCGGCCGATCAGCTTGACCAGCTCGGGGTGGAGGCCGTGGATGCCGGTGTCGTAGGCGGCCTGCTCGCCCAGCTCGACCAGCTGCGCCTCCAGCTCCTTCTGCGCCTTGACGACGACCTCCTCGATCCGGCCCGGGTGGATCCGGCCGTCCTGGATCAGCGCCTCCAGCGCGCGGCGGGCCACCTCGCGGCGGACCGGGTCGAAGCAGGAGACGATCACCGTGTCGGGCGTGTCGTCGATGATGACGTCCACCCCGGTGGCGGTCTCGAACGCGCGGATGTTCCGCCCCTCGCGGCCGATGATGCGGCCCTTCATCTCGTCGTTGGGCAGCGGCACCGCGGCGACGGTGCTCTCCGCCGTGTGCTCGGCGGCGAGCCGCTGGATGGCGATGGCGATGATCCGGCGGGCCTCGCGGTCGGCGCCCTTCCTGGCCTGCTCCTTGACGTCGCGCGCCAGCGCCGCGGCCTGGCCGCGGGCCTCGTCCTCGACCCGCTGGAGGATCTCCCGGCGGGCGTCCTCCGCGGTGAGCCCGGCGATCCGCTCCAGCCGGGCCCGCTGCTCCTGGGCCAGCTTGTCGGCTTCGCCCTCGCGGGCCCGGAGCGCCAGCTCCCGCTGCCCCAGCGTCTCCTCGCGCTTGTCGAGGCTCCGCTCGCGGGCATTCATCTCCTCCACCTTGCGGTCCTGGCCCCGGGAGCGCTCCTCCGCCCGCCGCTCCACCCGTTCCCACTCGTCGCGCTTGCGCTGCAGCTCCCGATCGAGCTCCTCGCGCAGCCGCAGGGTCTCCATCTTCGCTGCCAGGACGCTCTCCGCCTTGGCCGCCTCCATCTCACGCACGCCGTCGGCCCGTTGCCGCTCGGCCTCCCGCGCCGCGTCGGAACGAACCTTGGCCGCCTCCCGCTGCGCGGTGGCGAGCACTCCGCTGGCCACCCGTTGCTGGCTGCGTCTTTGGAGGAGGAGGACGACCAGGACGACGGCCAGACCGGCGGCCACCCCCGCGAGCGTGGGGAGGAGGAGGGACTGCGACATCGGGAGGCTGCTCCCTACGACGCGGCCGCGCGCTTGCCGCGCTTGGCCGGAGGGAGGAGGCGGGCCAGCTCTTCGGCCAGCGCGGTGACCCGCGCCGCGATGTCGCGGTCGCCGCGCCGGGCCTGGAACAGCTCGTCGGTGATCGCGAGCCCGGCCAGGATCGCGATCTTGTGGCTCTCCACCGACGGGAGCGAGTCGCGCACCCGCTTGAGGGCGGCATCGAAATAGGCCGCGACTTCGCGGGTGTACTCCGGCGGCAGCTCGGAGCGGACCGTGTACTCCTCGCCGCCGATGGTGACGCGGACGGCATTCTTGGTAGTAGCGGTCACGCCGCGTTCCCTCCCCCGTGCTGCTCCAGGAACGAGAGCCGCCCGGCCAGGGCCTTGAGCCGCTCGCGGGCCGCCTCGATGCGATGCCGGAGCGCCTGGTTCTCGGTTTCCAGCTCGATCACCTTCTTGCGGGCTTCCTTAAGCTCCGGCCCGGCCACCTTGCCGCCGTGGGACTGCGCCTCCGCCAACTCGGCCTCGGCGACCAGCGTGCGCCGCCGCCAGCCGCCCAGCTCCTCGGTGAGGTGCTTGAGCAGCTGCTCGAGATCACTCAATGCCTTCAGGTCGGGACGATCGTAGGTATAGGCCACGTCACTCTCCGCCGCGGGCCGAGCCGGCGTCGCGCCGGCGGACGTCCAGCTCTTCCGCGAGCGCGGCCAGCAGCCGCGTCTCCGTCTGGTCCACTTCGGCGTCGCGCAAGGTCCGGTCGGCGGCTCGAAAGGTGAGCCGGAACGCGACGCTTCGTACTCCCGCCGGCAACTCGGGGCCCCGGTAGTCGCTCGCGACATCCACCCGCTCCAGCAGCGCCCCACCCGCCTGGCGGAGCACCGCTTCGACCTGCGCCGCCGTTACCCCCTGGGGCAGCAGCAGCGCGAGCACCCGCTCCGAGGCGGGAGTCGCGGGCAGCGGGCTGAACTGGGGCGGCCGGCGGGGCGCAGGGTCGAGCACCAGCTCGAAGCCGAACAGTGGAGCGGCCCAGGGCGGCGCGTCGGCGGCCAGCGGCCCCGCCTCGCCCACGATCCGACCCTCGGCGTTCCGGGCAACCCACGCATTCCGTTCAACTTGCACCACGCCCCCCGGAATCGCCAGGGCGACGGCGGCCTCGAACCGGCCCTTCAGATCCCACAGATCGTAGCGGCCTTCGCCGGTGCCAGTCCAATGTCCCGGCTCGCGCCGGCCGGTCAGCACCGCCGCCACCCTGCTGCTCCTCGCGGGGGCGCTCGCCCGGCGCGCCGGCCACGAAGGCCGTCCCGATCTCGAAGAGCCGCACGTCCTCGACGTGATTCGCCCAGTTGCCCTCGACCAGCCGCGCCAGACCGGGCAGCAGGCGGCGGCGCAGCCAGGCATCGTCGGCCGAGAGCGGATTCAGCAGCCTGACGCTCTCGTCGCCGTCGGCCGGGCCCAGCGGGAGCCGCGACACCTCGTAGAGCCCCAGCTCCACCATGCCGCGCCGCACCGCGGCCACGGCGGCCTCCCCGGGCGCCTCGGGCAGGGCGCCCATGCGGAACGGCCGGAGGTCGGAGGGGAAGGTGTCGTACCCGTGCAGCCGGGCGATCTCCTCGATCAGGTCGATCTCCCGCACCAGGTCGGGCCGCCAGCCGGGAACGTCCACCGCGATCCGCCCGTCGTCGGGCTTGGACACGGCGGTCGCGCCGATGGCGACGAGGTACTGCTCGATCGCGTTCCAGGGCACCTCGACGCCGAGGACCTGGGCCACGCGCGCGGGCCGGAGAAAGATGCGCGGCGGGTGCGACGGCTCGGGCCAGAGATCGAGCGGCGGGTCCGCCAGCTCGCCGCCGCCGGTGGCGAGGACGATCTCGATGCACCGGCGCATCGCGTCGCCGCCGCCCCAGCGGTCGATGCCCCGCTCGAAGCGATAGCTCGCCTCGGTGCTCATGCCCAGCGCGCGGCGGGTGCGGCGGATCCGGCGTGGGTCCCAGTAGGCTGCCTCCAGCAGGACGTCGCGGGTCTCGAGGCTCACCTCGGTGGACGCGCCGCCCATGAGGCCGGCCAGGCCGATCACCCCCTCCGCGTCCGCGATCGCCACCGTCTCGGCGTCCACCTTCCGCTCCTCGTCGTCGAGCGTGACTACCCGCTCGCCCGGCCGCCCGCGCCGCACGATCAGCGCCGGCCCGCGCAGCGTGGCCGCGTCGTAGGCGTGCATCGGCTGGTTGAGCTCGAGCATCACGTAGTTGGTGGCGTCCACCACGTTGTTGATCGATCGCACGCCGACCGCCTCCAGCCGCTGCCGGAGCCACGCCGGCGACGCGGCCACCCGGGTGCCGCGAATCAGCGCCGCGTGGAACCGGGGGCACGACTTCGGGTCCTCGATGGTGATCGCGATCGGGCCGGTGGCGCCGGCCGCCGTGGCCCGGCGGGCCGGGGGAACGTCGAGCGACTCGGTGCCGGGAATCGCGGGAAGCCGGAACGGCGCCTGGTACGACGCGGCCAGCTCGCGGGCCACGCCCTTGTGACCGAGCAGATCGGGGCGGTTGGGGGTGACGTCCACCACCAGCCGGTGGTCGGCGAGTGGCACCGCCTCGAGCAGCGGCGTGCCGGGCGCGGCGTCGGTGTCGAGCTCCAGGATGCCGTCGTGCTCCTGGCCCAGCCCCAGCTCGCGCGCGGAGCAGAGCATGCCCTCGGAGACCTCGCCCCGCAGCTTGGCGCGCTCGATTTTCATCGGCTCGCCGCCCTTGCCGTGCGGCACGGTCGTGCCGATCCGGGCGAACGGATACTTCTTCCCTTCCGCCACGTTGGGGGCGCCGCAGACGACGTTGCGGCGCTCGGGCGTTCCGTCGTTCACCCGGCACACCCGCAGCCGGTCGGCGTTGGGGTGCTGGCGCACCTCCTCCACCTGCCCGACGACCAGCTCGCCGAGGTCGGCGTGGAGCGGCTCGACCGCGTCCACCGGTGCGCCGAGCATGGTGAGGCGGTCGGCGGCGTCCCGGGGGTCGAGCGGGCGGCGGAGGAACGCCTCGAGCCAGCGGAGGGAGACGTTCATGCTCCCACCCGCTCCAGGAACCGCATGTCCCCCTCGAGCAACAGCCGGATATCCGGAATCCCGTACCGCAGCATGGCGATCCGATGGGGCCCCATCCCGAAGGCCCACCCGGTGTACCGCTCGGCATCCAGGTTGCAGTTCTCCAGTACCGCCGGATGCACCATCCCGCAGCCGAGGATTTCCATCCACCCGGTTCCCTTGCAGGCGGGGCAGCCGCTCCCGTGGCAGAGCTGGCACTCGACGTCCATCTCGGCGGAGGGCTCGGTGAACGGGAAGAACGAGGGCCGGAACCGGGTCTTCGTGGCCGGGCCGAAGAACCGGTGCGCGAAGTGGATCAGCGTGGCCTTGAGATCCACGAACGAGATCCCCTCGTCCACCGCGAGGCCCTCCACCTGGGAGAAGGCCGGCGAGTGCGATGGGTCGAAGGCATCGTTGCGGTAGACCATTCCCGGGATCACCACCCGCACCGGAGGCGCCGATTCCATCAACGTCCGGATCTGCACCGGCGAAGTGTGGGTCCGGAGCAGCAGCCGGCCCGCTGGCTCGCCCTCTGCCGGCGGCGCGTCCAGGTAGAGGGTGTCGTGCATGTCCATCGCCGGATGGTCGGCCGGAAAGTTGAGCGCCAGGAAGTTGTACCACTCGGTCTCCACCTCGGGCCCCAGGGCGACGGTGAAGCCGATGCCCCGGAAGATGGCCACGATCTCCTCCACCACCCTGGTGACCGGATGTTCCGCGCCCACCCAACGGGTCCGGCCGGGCATGGTGAGATCGATCCCCGCCCGCTCCCGCCGCGTCCGCTCGGCGTCGAGCGCCGCGCGCCGGGCGGCGAACGCGCTCTCGAACTCCGCCTTGAGCCGGTTGACCGCCGCTCCGAACCGCTTCCGCTCGTCGACCGGCAGCGTCGCGACGCGCTTGAGCGCCGCGGTGAGCGAGCCGCTCTTGCGGCCGAGAATCGCGATTTCCTCCGCCTCGAGCTCGGCGGGCCCGAGCGTCGGCGCGGCCTCGAGCCGCGGCAGCAGCGCGTCGAGATCAGGGTAGCTGGTGGACACGGATGCGGGACTCGTCGGCACGGGTGATCTATGCATCAGTGGGGCCGCCCGCCGAGCGCGAACGGCCCCACGGGGCGACGGCGTGGGCTCGAGCCAAGACTACTGGTTGTGCTTCGCGACCTCGGCGAGCTTGCCGAAGGCCTCGGCGTCGCGGACGGCGAGATCGGCGAGGACTTTCCGGTTGATCTCGACTCCGCCCTTCTTGAGCCCGGCGACGAGACGGCTGTAGCTCAGCCCGTGGATCCGGGCCGCGGCGTTGATCCGGGTGATCCAGAGCGCGCGGAACTCGGACTTCTTCTTGCGCCGGTCGCGGTAGGCGTACCGCATGCCGCGCTCGACGGTCTCCTTGGCGGCCTTGTACAGCTTGCTGCGGCCGCCCCGGGCACCCTTGGCGGCCTGCATGATTTTCTTTTTCCGGGCGTGGTGGGCGACACCACTCTTCACGCGGGGCATGGTTCGCTCCTTACGCCTGGAGGAGACGGTTGACGCGGGGGAAGTCGGCCGAGCTCACCAGGGCGGGCTTCTTGAGCCGGTTTTTCCGCTTGCGCGTCTTCTTGGTCAGGATGTGGCTGTGGTTGGCACGCCACCGCTTGAGCTTCCCGGTGCCGGTCCGCTTGAACCGCTTCATGGCGGCGCGCTTGGTCTTTTGCTTCGGCATTTTCCTCGATCCCCTGTCGGCGGAAGGTTCCGCCCTATTTCGGCGCGAGCACCATGGTCATGTTACGGCCTTCCAGCTTCGCCTCGGCTTCGATCTTGCCGATGTCGGCGAGGCTGGCGGCGACCCGGTCGAGCACGGCCTTCCCCAGTTCCAGGTGCGCGATCTGCCGGCCCCGATACATCATGGTGACCTTGACCTTGTTGCCGTCGCCCAGAAATTCGCGGGCGTGCCGGGTCTTGAAGTCGAAGTCGTGATCGTCGATGCCCGGCCGGTACTTCACTTCCTTCAGCTGAATGATGTGCTGCTTCTTCTTGGCCGCCCGCGCGGCTTTCGCCTCTTCGAACTTGAACTTCCCGTAGTCCATGATCTTGACGACGGGGGGTCGCGCCGTCGGTGCCACTTCCACGAGGTCCAACCCGCGTTCCTGGGCGGCGGCCAGCGCCTCCTCCACGGGTAGGACGCCGAGTTGCTCACCTTCGGGACCGATGACCCGCACCGGACTGATGCGAATCATGCGATTGACGCGGGTTCTCTTTTCGCGCTCGTTCGTGGACAGCGGTCGTACCTCCGACGAAAAAGAAAAAACGGGCACCCTGGAAACCTCGGGTGCCCGCCACGCCCAACGCCACCGCCGGCAGTACGCCGGCCCATTGGGAAGCCAGGACCCGGTTGCGCTGCGGCTCCAGGCCGGCAGGCTCAGGGTGGGGGAGTTTCCTCCCCGCTTGAGGAACGCCGCAAGCTAGCCGGACAAGCCGTTGGAGTCAACGGACCTGACTAGGTCCCCTGGGCTCGCCGTGGGTGACCAGCGACGCACTGGGGGCCGTCACCACGTCCTTCAGCACGAGGCTCTTGTCTTCCATCGCCAGGCTGGCGATCGCCGTCGCCGGGTCGTGCTCGAACACGATCCGCCACCCTTCCCGCACCGCCTCCGTCAGGAACGCCCGCTTGCTCTCCAGCGTCCGGAGCGGCTCGAGGTCGTAGCCCATGATCCAGGGCAAGGGTACGTGCGCCGTGGTGGGGATCAGGTCCGCCACGAACGCCGCCGTCTCGCCCCGGTCGCGCACCAGCACGGCCTGGTGGAACGGGACGTGGCCGGGCGTGAGCCGGACGGAGATGCCGGGCAGCACGTCGCCGTCGCCCTCCAGCAGGCGCCAGCGGCTCGCCGCGGCGATCGGCTCGAAGTTGTGCGGCAGATAGCTCCCCCGGGTCCGCTCGTTGGCCCGCCGGGCGAACTCCAGCTCGCCCTGCTGCACCACGTAGGTGGCGTTGGGAAACGCGGGTCGGACGTGACGGCGGGGATCGTGCTCCAGCTCGGGGTCGAGCGTGGTGTTGCCGCCGGCGTGGTCGAAGTGCAGGTGGGTGTTGATTACCCAGCGCACGTCGCGGGGCAGGTAGCCGGCCACCGCGAGCGCGTCCTCCAGCTGCGTGGCCCCCTCCAGTCCCTCGTTCTCGACGCCGTAGATGTCGAGGAACTTGGCGTCCTCCTTGTTGCCCAGCGCGGTGTCGACCAGCACCAGGCCGTCGGGATGCTCGATCAGCAGGCACCGCATGCCCAGCTGGATCCGATGGCGCTCGTCGTGCGACACCCGCTTGCTCCAGAGCGGATAGGGCACCACGCCGAACATGGCCCCGCCGTCGAGGCGCAGCAGCCCGCATTCCAGGGTGTGGCAGGTGAGCCCTCCCACGTGGAAGGTGCGCGAGAGCGTCATAGGAGGTTCTCCGGGGCGGAATCGGCCAGCGGCACCGTGGGCATGGCCAGGCGCCGGCGTGGCTTCCGCGGCGCGCGCCGGGTCTCGATGGCGGCGAGGTCCTGCAGGGTCCGCGCGCCCTCGTCCCGCGCCAGCGTCAACAGCCGCTCGAGCAGCTCCGCCGTGACCAGCGCGTCGCCCGCGGCGCGGTGGCGGGACGGGTTGGCGAATCCGAACCAGCTGGTGAGGCTGTCGAGGCCGCAGGAGCGGATGCCCCTGACCAGCCGCCGGGCCAGCCGCACGGTGCACAGCCGGGGCCCGTCGAGAGCGAGATCGCGCGCCCGCCGCACTTCGGCGGTCACGAAGTTCCAGTCGAACCTGGCGTTGTGGGCGACGAACACCCGACCGGCGAGCGCCTCGACCACCCGGCCGGAGACCTCGGCGAAGGAGGGCGCCGCCCTGACCATGTCATTGGTGATGTTGGTGATGGCGCAGATGGCCGGGGGAATCGGCCGTCCCGGATTCACCAGCGACTCGAACACCACCTCCCGGCGCCCCCCGCAGACGACCACCACCGCGATCTCGGTGATGCGGTCGCTGCCGGTGGCGCGCATGCCGGTCGTCTCCACGTCCACCACCGCGAAGGCGCACTCCTCGAGCAACGGAGAGCCCTGCACCTCGGGCACCAGCCCCCAGCGGCCATCGGTGAGCCGCCGGATCCGCGGGTCGGAGCCGAGCAGCGCGACCGCGATCCGGTCGCAGATCAGCAGCGGCGCCTCGCTCAGGCCCAGCACCTCGCGGCAGAGCATGGACGAGGGTTGGGGGCCGGTGCGGAGCACGCCGTGCACCCGCTCGACCAGGGTCCCGCCAGGATGGGCGGTCAGGCCGCTCACAGCGCGGTCCGCCGGAGAGGCAGCGACATGCAGCGCGGGCCGCCGCCGCCGCGGGCCAGCTCGGTGCCTTCGACGGTGATCACCGTCCGATGCTTGGCATCACGCCAATCGTCGAACGCCAGGAAGTTGACCGCCGGGACCAGGCGGAAGCCCGCCCCCTCCAGCTCGCAGAGCGTCGCGTCGTTCCGGCGGTAGCTCACGATCGTGCCCGGGCGCACCGCGAGGAAGTTGCAGGCCGAGCTCCACTGCTCCCGCTCCTGGCGGGTGCGATTGTTGCCCCCGGCGAAGATCGGCTCCAGCGGCAGGCCCAACTCCTTGGCGGCCGAGAAGAAGTTGGGCATCTCGCGCACGCCCTCGCTTCCCTTCTTCCGGTGCAGTACGGCCAGCCGCTCCGGCCCGACGAAGTACGGCGGATAGATCACGCACAGCTCGTGGTCCACGTGGCTGAAGATCATGTCCAGGTGGATCGCGGTCGGCGCCTTGGGCATGACGACCACGAGCACGTCGGTGGCGAGCCCCCGCTCGAACGCGACGTCGCACAGCCGGTCGAGCGCCTCGGGCGAGGTGCGCTCGCTGAAGCCCAGCAGGAGCAGGTCGTTCCGGAGGTAGTGGACGTCGCCGCCCTCCAGGGTGTAGTTGCTCCGCTTCTCCTCCGAGCCGTCGTACAGCAGGCCGGCGTTGGCCAGCTCGGGGTGGAACAGGAAGAGCGACTTGATCAGCAGCTCCTCGGTCCACCGCACGCCGTAGCGCATCGAGCCGACCACCGCGTGCCGGCCGATCACCATGCCGATGTCGCGGGGGAAGAAGAGATTGGGCAGCGGCGGAAAGGCGAACCCCTCCTCGTTGAGCGCCGCCGTGATGGGGCCGCTGTCTTCCCGGGTGCCCTGGATCAGCATCTCGACGATCTGCGCGGCGGGCATGGTGCCGAGCTGGAGGGCGAGGTCGTCGGAGGGGACGACGTCCATGGTCTTGGTGATGAGGAAGTCGCGCGCCTCGGGCTCGGCCAGGATCTCGGCGAGCAGCTCGCGGACCTGGTAGACCTTGGCGAACCGCTTCAGCACCGAGACGAACTGGCGGTGCTCCCGCTGGGCGATCTCCAGGTCGATGATGTCGTCGTAGAGGAAGTCCTCCCGGTTGGCGGGCGTGACGGCTTCCAGCTCGGGGCCGGGGGTGTGAACCAGCACGGTCTGGAGGGGGCCGATCTCGGAGGTGACTTCCACGGACATGTGCTCAAGGTATCCGGGGTGGGAGACGGCTTGTAGGGGGTGGTTGGTGGTTGCGGCTATTCAGCCCCCGTACCCCGGCCCGCGCAACACCTTTCCCGGCAGCGCGCCCGTCGCCTTCCCGTCGGCGATCACCGGCACCCCGTTCACCAGCACCCACCGCATCCCCTCCGCCAGCTGATGCGGCCGCGCGAACGTGGCCCGATCCCGCACCGTCTCCGGATCGAAGACCACCAGGTCGGCCCACATCCCGACCTTCACCACACCGCGATCGCCCAGCCGCATCCGCTGCGCCGGCAGCGCGGTGAACTTCCGGATCGCGTCCTCCAGCGTCAGCAGCTTCTCTTCCCGGACGTACTTCCGGAGGATCCGCGGAAACGTCCCGTAGGCCCGGGGATGCGGGTGGCCGTGGGAGAGAATCCCCTCCGGCGCGGCGCCCTCGGAGTCGCAGTTGACCGAGACCCAGGGCTGCTTCAGGGCGAACGCCACGTCGGGCTCGCTCATCCCGAACACCGCCACGAACGTGTAGGCCTTGTCCTCCAGCAGGAAGTCGAGCAGCGCGTCGATCGGGTCGGTGCCCCGGGCCTGCGCGATTTCCGCGAGCGTCTTGCCCTGGAATCGCCTCAGCGCCGGGTTCTGGACCGCCCCGATCATGATCGCCTCGGGTCCCGAGATCTTCTTCCAGCTGTTGTCCCAGTCCGCGTCGTCGCTCTCCATGTCGCCGCGGATCCGGCGCCGGGCCTCCGGATCGCGCAGCCGCTCCAGCAGCTTCGCGGTGCCTCCGTCGTGGGCCCAGGGCGGGACGAAGGCGGAGAACGAGTTGAACCACGCGGGATAGGCGTAGGTGTCCGCCGCGAGGTCCACCCCGTCCCGGCGGGCGGAGTCGATCCTGGCCACGACCTCCGGCATCCGACCCCAGTTCTTCTTCCCGGCGGTCTTGAGGTGCCAGATCTCGACCGGGATTCCCGCCTCCCGGCCGATCCGGATCGCTTCATCCAGCGCGGGAAGAATCTCGTCGCTCTCCGAGCGCAGGTGGGTGGCGTAGACCCCGCCGAGCTTCGCGGCCTCCGCGGCCAGGGCGATCAGCTCGGTGGTCTCGGCGTACGGGGCCGGAGGATACTGCAGCGCGGTGGACAGCCCGACCGCGCCGTCCCGCATCGCCTGACGCACCAGCTCCCGCATCCGGTCGAGCTCGGCCGGCGTCGGGTCCTTGTCGTCGTCGCCCAGCACCATCCGCCGCACCTGGGTCGCCCCGACGTAGGTGGCGAGGTTGATCCCGATCCGTTGGCGCTCGAGCCGCGAGTAATACTGGGCCAGGGTCCGCCAGTCGGGCGTGATGCCGAGCTGATCGTAGCCGGCTCGGTCGGCCGCGATGATCGCTTCGTCGAGCGGCGCGGGCGAGCCGCCCTCGCCGGTGATCTCGGTGGTGATCCCCTGGAAGATCTTCGACGGCAAGCTCGGGTTCGCCAGGATGGTGAGCTCCGACTGCCCCAGCATGTCGATGAACCCCGGCGCCACCACCTTCCCGCCCGCATCCACCGTACGCTTCGCGCTCGCGCGGTCCAGCCGCCCGATCGCCGCGATCCGCCCATCGCGAATGCCCACGTCAGCCGAATACCACGGGGAGCCGGTGCCGTCGATGATGCGGCCATTCCGGATGACGAGGTCGAAGGAGGGAGACTGGGCGGGGAGCGGTGGACGGGACGGCGGAAGCGAGGACCAGCAACGTGGCGAGCAGACGCATGGGTTGTCTCGGAGAGCGGTGTGCGGTCGAATGGAGTGGGTAAAGTCCGAATGGAGCGAGTGCGGGCCGGTCGAGCGGGTGCAGTCGATCGCGTAGACTTCGACGTGGCGCGCCCTCAAGGCGGGGTTCGCGAGCTCCGAACATACTCTTCCTCGAAGCGCAGCTCCCAGGTCTTGCCTTCATCGTACGACTTCTGGCTGATTCGCCGCACCCGGCCCGGGTCTACCGGGAGCCAGGCCTGGCGGGAAAGGTAGCGATCGCTCGGGAACTCGAACGGCCGGTAGATGTACCAGTCCTTGCCCACCTTGCGCCCATCCCACACCTGGAAATGCCCGTCTGAGCTGACCCACACATAACCCCAGCGGCCCTTGGTCGCGTCCCAGCTCCGCATGGCGCTGGCGGTCACGATGGTGTCTCCCGCGATCCGCATGCGCCACTCCTCCTCCCAGGAAGCGGAGTGCACCCCTCGGCGCACGACAAACCGGGTGCCGCTGCTATCCGGTCTTCCGTCGACAACCTGGTGCCAGGTCCCCTGCCCAGAAGTCGAAGTACCGGGCGTCGGGCGGGAAGGGGGTCTGGGGGATATCCTGAGCCGCCACGGGCCAGACGGCAACGAGCAGCAGGACGAGAAGGGATCGCAGTGTGCGCATGCGCGACGCCTCGGCACGGGATGCTATCCCTACTCGGATACCCACCGAGAAAGTGTCAATCGGCCCGCGACGCTAGTCGTGAAGTACTGAACAGCTCCCGATTCATCGGGTAGACCGCCACCTCGACTGGCCGAACGTTCCGACTCGCCGGACACCCCCACCTGGTCGGGCACCCAGACGAGCAACCGGGTTACCGGCTGGCCAGCGCGTAACTCAGCGTCTCCAGCTCCAGCGCCAGGTTCACCGTCTTCACCACCACATCGTCCGGCACCATCAGCTGCGCCGGCGCGAAATTGAGGATCGCCTTGACCCCCAGCGCCACCAGCCGATCCGCCACCGGCTGCGCCGCTTCGGCCGGCGTGACGAGCACGGCCATGTCGATCGGCTCCTTGCCGAGCTCCCGCTCGAGCGTGCTGACGTCCAGCACGGTCAGCCCGTTCCACTGCCGCCCGATCTTGCTGGTGTCGCTGTCGAAGATGGCGATGATGTCGAACCCGCGCTGCCGGAATCCCCGGTACTGCACCAGCGCGCTGCCGATCTTCCCCGCGCCGATCATCCCCACCCGGTAGCGCCGCTTCAGGCCGAGGATCTCCCGCAGCCGGTCGGCCAGCTCGCGGCACCGGATAGCCCAGCCCCCGCTTGCCGAACGAGCCGAAGAACGAGAGGTCCTTCCGGACCTGGGCCGACGTGGTGCCGCCCCGCGACGCCAGCGCGCCCGAGCTCACCGTGGCGATCCCCTGCCCCTCGAACTCCTCGAGGAACCGGAGATAGAGCGACAGGCGGCGCACGGTCGATTCGGCGACCTTAGGCATGACGCGCATTGTTGTGAAACATTTCACAAAGCTACCGCGCCGGCTACCCCCCGTCAACGAGCGTCCGAAGCAGTGCCGCGAACTCGGGCCGGCGCCACCGTCTCCGGGCGCACCCGGGCCTCGATCCCGGCTCGGTCGAGCGCATCCTGGACCCGCGCCGGATTCCATCCGGTGAACTGCCGCAGGGCGCGGCCCATCTGCTTCCGCCGGAACCCGAACAGGCCCACCACCAGGCGGCGGAGCGGCTCGACTTCGCCGTCGCTCACCAGCGGCTCCGCCAGCGGCGTCAGCCGGAGCACCGCGGAGTCCACCTGCGGCCGCGGGTGGAAGGCCCCGGCCGGCACCGTGAAGAGCCGCTCCGCCCGCGCCACCGCCTGGACGCCGACGCTCAGCGCGCCGTACGCCTCGCCCCCCGGCGGTGAGCCCACCCGGTCGGCGACCTCCTTCTGCACCAGGAAGACGATCCGGCGCGGGCGCGGAGGAGCCAGCGCCTTGTCGATCAGCGGAGAGGTGATGTTGTAGGGAATGTTGCCGGCGACGAGGAAGTCGGGCCCCGCGATCGCGTGCCAGTCGGTCTCCAGCGCGTCGGCCTCGACGATCGTCGCGGTGGGCACCCGGTGGCGCAGCGCGGGGATGAGATCGGCGTCCTTCTCGATCGTGACCAGCTTTCCCGCCCGCTCGGCGAGCGCCTCGGTGAGTGCGCCCGGTCCCGGGCCGATCTCCAGCACGGTATCGGCCGGCAGTGGCCTCGAGCGCGTCGGCGATGCGCTCGAGGATCCGGCGATCGGAGAGAAAATGCTGGCCCAGCCTTCGCTTGGCCCGCCCCACTCAGATCCTGAGGACAAGCAGCGTCCGGTCGTCTTCCGGGCGGGACCCGAATGCCTGCGCCGTGGCGAGAACCGCCTCCACGATCGCCTCGGGCGTCTCGGTGCGGTGGGCGCATACCTCGGCGAGCAGCCGCTGCTCGCCGAAGGGCTCGCCGTCCTCGTTTCGCGCGTCCGCCAGGCCATCGGTCCAGAGCACCAGGAGATCGTGGCCCACGCTCCACGGCACCTGGCGGCGCTCGATGTCGCCGGCGGTGGCCAGTCCGAGCGGCGGTGCCGTGGCCTCCAGCCGCTCGGGCTCGCCGAATCGCGGCACCCGGAAGGCGTACGGGTGGCCCGCGCTGGCGTACGAGAGACGGCCGGCCAGCGGATCGAGCACGCCGTAGAACACGCTGAAGTACATCTCGGTCTCGGCCAGCTCGTTGGAGAGACTGTCGAGCAGCGCGCTCAGCGTCTCGTCGGGCGTGACCGAGGCGGCGGCGTGAATGCCGGCGGCCGACAGCACCAGCGCCATCACCAGCGCCGCCGAGAAGCCGTGCGAGGCGACGTCGCCCAGCATCACGCCGACCCGACCCCGGCCCAGGCGAGTGAAGGTATAGAAGTCGCCGCCCACCGACTTCGGCCGGCAGGCATCGCGCGGCGACCTCCGCGTCGCCGTGCAGCACCGCGGGCGACGGGAGCAGCTTGAGCTGCAGGTCGTGCGCCAGCTCCATCTCGTGCCGCAGCCGCTGCTGCCGAACGATCCCGCTCGACCAGCCGGGAGTTCTCCACCGCGGCACCGATCTGGTTGGCGACGGCCGCGACCAGCTTCCGGTCGCCGGGCGTGAAGCGGTCTCCGCCGATCCGGTCGGTGAGATTGATGACGCCGATGCAGCGCAGCGGAGAGCCCGGGGCGCCATAGCAGATCGGCACGCTCAGGTAGGCCCGTCCCTGGTAGCCCCGGTCGCCGCCGCACTCGCCGGCCCATCGTCCTCCATCTCGGCGGGATCGTAGACGATGGTGCGCTGCTCGCGGTAGACTCGCGCGGCCACCGAGCAGTCGTCCTGCACGTTGACCGGCTTGAGCCCTTCCATCCCGAAGCCTCTCGCGGCCACGGTCCGCAGCACTCCAGCCCCGTCGTCGAACACCATGATCGACGCCCGCTTCGCGCCGACGACGGTGCTCACCTCGCGGACGATCGTCCGGGTGGCCTCCTCCAGCCGCACCGTCTGCCCCAGGATCTCGCTGATGGCGTACAGCAGATCGATCTCCTGGTACCGGCTGGCCAGCTCCTCGGCGAGAAACCCCCGCTGCCGCTCGGTGTCGAGCAGGGCCGACACGATGGGCACGACGTGATCGGCCGCCGACCCGGCTCCGCTCCTCGTCCCCCGCATCCACCTCGACCCAGAACCCCGCGAGCGTCCCGACCGGCGCCAGCCACACGCTGCCGGTGGGGGTGGGCACCGGTCCGGCCGCGCGGGGGATGGTCGGGCTCCACCCCGGATCGCCGCCGCCGGAGACCTTGAGCCCGCGTCCATCGAAGCGCCACAGGCGCACTCGTCCCTTCACGAGCGCGCCCAGGCCGTCGAGCACCGGGCCCAACCGCCCTAGTGACGGCGCAGGATCATGCAGATGGAGTTCCCTTGTTCGTTGAACTGGACGGCGTCCACCAGTTTCCGGATGAGGAAGAGACCGCGGCCGCCGGCCTCGTCGATCTGGTCGGGCTGGATCGGCTCGGGAACCGCGGCCGGGTCGAAGCCGGGACCCTCGTCGGTGACGTAGACCCGGATCACGTCGGCGAGGAGCTCGGCCCGCACCTCCACCCACTTGTCGAGGGCCTCCTGATTGCCCCGGAGGATGGCGTTGGCCAGCGCCTCGGACAGCACGACCTGAAGCCGGAACCGGATGGTCCGGGTGGCGCGGTGTCCGGCCAGACAATGGCGGGTGACCAGCTCGACCGCCTCCTCGATGCAGCCGATGTCGCTGGGGAGGCGGAGCGTGACGAGCGTCGCCGCGCCCTCGGCCTCCGGGGCCGGCGAGCGGCGGACGCAGAGGCGAAGGGGCGACGTCATTGGCCGCGGGCGCTAGAAGCTGGCCAGGGCCTGCTGGGGAGTTTCGGCGATGGAGAAGAGCGTGTCCAGCTTGGTGAGCTCGAAGAGCGAGCGGAGGTCCTCGTTCAGCCCGGAGAGCCGCAGCTCGCCGCCGGCCTCACGGATCCGCTTCGAGATGGACACCAGCGCGCCCAGCCCCGAGGAATCGATGTACCCGGTGCCGGGAGAAGTCGATCAGCAGCCGGCGCTCGCCGCGGTCCAGCGCGGCCTGCACCAGGTCCTTGAGCTCCTGGCGGTTGCCCACGATCAGCTGCCCCTCCACCTGCAGCACCGCCACGCCGCTCTGGTCCTTGGTCTGGCTGAAGGCCATCGGTCACTCCGTCAGGTCGTCGAATCGCTCTGAAGTGCCACCATTGCCGCCACCTCGACAATATCGTCGGCCGTGGCTCCCCGCGACAGGTCGGCCATCGGCCGCGCCAGCCCCTGGAGGATCGGGCCGATCGCCACCGCGCCGCCGAGGCGCTGGGCCAGCTTGTAGGCGATGTTGCCGGCGTTCAGGTCGGGGAACACCAGAACGTTGGCCTTTCCCGCCACCGGCGAGCCCGGCGCCTTCCGCTCCGCGATCTCGGGTACCAGCGCCGCGTCGCCCTGCAGCTCGCCGTCGGAGGGGATGTCGGGAGCGAGCGCGCGGAACCTGGCCGCCGCCTCCCGGATCCGCCGCACGCCGGGGCCGTCGGCGCTTCCCTTGGTGCTGTAGGAGAGGAAGGCGACCCGCGGGGCGTCGCCCACCAGCCGGGCGCGGTCACGCGCGGCGGCCAGCGCGATCACCGCCAGCTCCTCCGCCGTCGGCTCGGGAACGACGGCGCAGTCGGTGAAGGTGAGGACCGTATCGTCCGGCTGCACCATGTAGAACGAGGAGCTCACCAGCTTCCCGCCCGGCGCCGTGCCGATCGCCCACAGCGCCGCGCGGAGCACCTCGCGCGTGGTGAGCACGGCGCCGGCGACGGCCGCTTCGGCCTCGCCCAGCGCGACGAGCGCGGCGCCGAAGTTCGCCGGATCGGCGGCGACGTCGAGCGCGTGCACGCCGTCCCGGACGTCGTCGGGGCGCCGGTCGCGCAGGTACTCCGCGATGCGTGCCAGGCGCGGGTCCTCGCGCCGGGGTGAGGCCGCCGCCGCCCAGCACGATCGGCTCCGCGATCCCTTCCCGCTTGAGCCGCTCGGCGGCGCTGCCGGACCCGCGGATCCTCCCCCTCGCAGAACACCACGCGCGCCCGCCGCTCGGCGGCCCGGCGCAGCAGCTCGCCGCGAAAGCTCATCGGCGGAACCGCGCGGCGAGCGCCGCGGCCACCGCGGGATGCACCAGCCCGCCCACGTCTCCGCCGAACCGCGCGACCTCGCGCACCAGGCTGGAGCTGAGGTACGTGAGGTCGACCGCGGGCACCAGGAAGACGGTCTCGAGGGACGGGTGCAGCCGCCGGTTCATCAGCGCCATCTGGAACTCGTACTCGAAGTCGCTCACCGCCCGGAGCCCGCGGACGATGATCGAGGCGCCGACCCGCTTGGCGAACTCGGCGAGCAGCCCGTCGAACGACTGGATGGAGACCCGCGGGTCGTCGCCCACGGCGGTCGCGCAGCATCTCGAGGCGCTCCTCCACCGTGAAGAGCGGCTGCTTGGCGCCGTTGATGGCGATGGCCACGATCACCTGGTCGGCCAGCGCCAGGCTCCGGCGAACCAGATCCTCGTGGCCCTTCGTCGGCGGATCGAACGAGCCCGGGTAGAGCGCGATCCTGGTCATGGTGCCCGGCAGAAGGTGACGGCGGTGTCGCCGTAACGGCGGGTCTCGTCCCCCTGGACCTGCCGCCCGGCCGGATGCTCGACGGAAAGAATGCGCGCGAACGGCTGGGCGCGGAAGAGTGCCACCAGCCGGTCGGCCGCGTCGGTGGCATAGGGCGGGTCGGCGAAGGCCAGGTCGAAGGCCCCGGCGTCGAGCCCTTCGGCGAACCGGAGCGCGTCGCCCCGGTGCACTCGTCGCCCGCTCGCCCACGCCGAGCGTCTCGATGTTGGCGTCGGAGCGCGTCGAGCGACGCCGGGCTCAGCTCCACGAAGGTCGCCTGCGCCGCGCCTCGGGAGAGCGCCTCCAGCCCGAGCGCCCCACTGCCGGCGAAGAGGTCGAGCACGCGGGCGTCCCGCAGCTCCGCGCCGAGGATGCTCATCCAGGCCTCGCGGACCCGGTCGGCGGTGGGGCGGACCCGAGCGTCCCTGGGCATCCGGAGCCGTCGGCCGCCCAGCTCGCCGGCGACGATTCTCATGGGGTGGGCGGAAGGGTGGAACGGCGGAAGGGCGAAGGTGCGCCGTCCCGCCTCACGGCGCCGCCGGTCCAAGGGCGCACAGCCTGGCCTGGAGGCTGAGCTGTCCGTTCCACTCGTTGATCTCGAGCCGGAACGCGGCGTCCACCGGCCCGTCGGTGAGCCAGGGCACCCGGTCGGCCCACTGGAAGCCGATGATCGGGAGACGATACCTGCCGTCGTCGAGAGTGCCCTTGAGGTGGCCCTGGCCGACCCGGGAGCGGCCCGCGAACCGGACGCCGCGCACGCCGAAGACCGGGCTCGCATTGCCGGTGCCGCACGGCTCCAGGTACCGGCAGAGCCGCTCCAGCTCGTAGGTCAGCTCCTGCAGGCCGACCTCGAGGTCCACCCGCTGCTCCGGGCCCAGGTCCTCGGGCGCGAGCGACTCCCGGGCGATCCCGCCGAACCGCTCGCGGAACGCCTCCAGGTTCTGGCGCCGGATGGTGAGACCGGCCGCCATCTGGTGGCCGCCGTAGCGCTCCAGCAGGTCGCCACAGGCGAGGAGCGCCGAGTGGAGATCGAAGCGGGAGATGCTCCGCCCCGAGCCCTTGCCGATGTCGCCGTCGAACGCGATCAGGAAGGTCGGCCGCCCGTATCGCTCCACCACCCGCGAAGCGACGATCCCCACCACGCCCGGATGCCACCCCTCCGCCGCCAGCACGAAGCCCGACTCGTGCTCCAGGTCGCTCGACCAGCTCCACCTGTTCCAGGGCCTCGTCGAGGATGCGCTGGTCGAGCGCCTGGCGCTCGACGTTGAGTCCCTCGAGCCGCCGGGCCAGCGCGGAGGCCTCCTCCAGGTCGTCGCTGAGCAGCAGGCGCAGGCCGTCGGCCGCGTCGGCCGACCCGGCCCGCGGCGTTGAGCCGGGGCCCCAGAATGAAGCCGCAGTGGCCGGCGCGCAGCTCCTTGCCCGCCAGCCCGCAGGCCTCCAGCAGGGCGCGCACCCCGGGCCAGTTGCTCTCGCCCAGGAGACGGAGGCCGTGCTTCACCAGGATCCGGTTCTCGCCCACCAGCGGCACCACGTCGGCCACCGTCGCCAGCGCCACCAGATCGAGCAGGTAGTAGGGGAGATTGGCCGGCAGCCCGAGCGCGGGTACCAGGGCCTGCACCAGCTTGAAGGCGATGCCGGCGCCGCAGAGATGGTTGAGGCCGGAGGTATCGTCGGGCCGCTGCGGGTCCACGATCGCGATGGCGGGCGGCCGCTCGTCGCCCGGGAGGTGGTGGTCGGTGACGACGACGCCGATGCCGGCCGCGCGCGCCTCGCGCACGGTGTCCACGGCGGTGATTCCGCAGTCGCAGGTGATGACCAGCGAGGCGCCGGCCGCGCGGGCGGCGGCGAGCCCCGCGGGGCCGAAGTCGTAGCCGTCGCGCAGCCGGTGGGGCACGAACGGCACGACGTCGGCCCCGGCGGCGCGCAGCGCACGGGTGAGCACCGCCGTGGCGCACTGCCCGTCCACGTCGTAGTCGCCGTGCACCATGATGGTGCCGCCGGCCCGCACGGCCGCGGCGATGGCGTCTACCGCCTCCGCCATCCCGGCGAGCGTATGCGGATCGGAGAGGTCGTCGAGGGACGGCCGGAGGTACCTGCGGGCCACCTCGACATCACCCTGGCCCCGCTGCACCAGGAGCGCCGCCAGCGCGCCGGGTAGATGCAGCCGCTCGGACAGCTCCAGCACCGCCGTGGGGTCGGGCCGCGGGGAGACGACCCAGCGAAAGATCGGTGCCTGGGTAACGCTCACCACGGCAGTCTAGCTCCCGGTGGTGTCATGGGCCGGCCTCCGGCTCTCGGGCGGGTACAGGATCGCGCCGCAGACCTCGCAGGTGTCCAGCACCAGGCCGGCCTTGATCTGACTTCGCTTGTTGAGGGGAATCGAGGTGTGGCAGGAACCGCAGGAGCCGCCGAGGAGTGGAACGATCACGTCCCCCGTCCGTGCCCTGCGAAGGCGGTCGTAGCGGATTCGGAGCGGACGGTCGATCCGCGACGCGCTCCCTTCCCGCTCGCTTCGAGCCGCCGCCAGCTCGGCCTCGAGCTCCGCCCGCCGCGCCGCCAGCCGGTCCCGCTCCGGTACCTGCCCTTCCGCCGCCAGCGCCACGTTGCGCTCCTCTTCGGCGGCCTTGAACTGGGCCTGCGTGACCGCGTCGGCGCTGCGGACCCAGTCGTTCTCCTCCTTGGCCACCACCGATCGCGCCAGGTCGAGCTCGGCCATCAGCGTCGAGGCCTCCTTCGGGTTTCGCACGTGCTCCAGCCGCTGCTGCCGGCGGTCCTGGAGCACGCGATAGCTCTCGATCTTGGCCTCCAGCTCGTCTCGCCGCCGGGCGGCCTCCACCGCCGCGCGCCGCGCGACCTCCAGGACTTCTCGTGCCCGGTGCAACGCCTGATCCAGTGCCCCCGACTCCGCCTGCAGCGCCTCCAATCGCCGCTCTACTTCCGCTACCGCCGCATCCTTCGCCTGTAAGTCGAGCAGCTTGACCAGATCAGCGTGCATCTACGTCCCCCCGTCGCATTTTGCGCTTCAGCAGCTCTTCGGGATACCGGGAGAATATCTCCCGGGTGAGCCGTTGCCGCTCACGAACCAGTGTCTCGTATTCCTCCGAGGTCAACGCACCCTCCGTCGTCTTTCGCTTGAGCGCCGCGAGCTGCCGTCGCAGGGGCCGCGCCTCGAGCGCGCGGCACGCCGCCACGTAGGTGACGTCCGGCTCGGGGGCTCCGTACTTGGCTTCCCAGCTGTTGAGCCAGGCCCACGCTCGCCGGGCATCGGCCGAGAGCTGCTCCAAGAATATTCCCGACCCGGCGTTTTCGGGACTGTGGCGCAGCGCTTCGTAGACCTCGCGCAGGGCCGTGGTCTCGAACCACTCCGCCGGCACCTCGGTCGCCGCGCGCGCGAGCCAGGCCGGCTCCCGCATCAGCACCCGGAGCAGATCGCGCTCGGCGCTCAGTTCTTCCGCCCGGCGCCGCACGGCGGTGCGCACCGGCCTCGACCGCGCCGGGCGACGCGGAGTCCGGCGGCGGCGGAGTCAGGGCCGGCGAGGAAGGCCTGGCGGCCGCCTGCTCCCGCAGCACCTCGCGGCTCACGCCGGTACGCTCCGCGACCGCCTTGAGATAGAGATCGCGGGTGATCGGATCGGCCGCCGCGCGAATGGTCGGCAACAGCCGGTCCAGCGCCTCGCGCTGGTGCTCGACCCCCTCGAACCATCCCTTTCGCTCGAGCAGCTGGATCTTCCGCTCGAGCAGCTCGATCCCATCGTCGAGGATCGGCTGGAGCGCCGCCGCCCCGCCTTTCCGCACCACGCGTGTCGGGGTCTTCACCCGGCGGCATCGTCGCCACCCGCACCCTGCACGCCGTGGCGCAGCAGTTCGTCGCCGGCTCGGAAGGTGGCGCGGAGTCCCGCCTGGTCGCTGTCGTAGAGCAGCGTCGCCGCCGGCGCGAACCGCCGCAGCAGCCCGGCCTGGTCGGCCGTGAGCGAGGTGCCGAGAGGAGCGACGACGTGCTCGATGCCGGCCAGCACCAGGCGGAACACGTCGAAGTATCCCTCCACCAGGATGACCGACTCCGCTTTCCGGATGGCCGACTTCGCCTGGTGCAGGTTGTAGAGCTGCTTCCCCTTGTGGAAGATCGGCGTCTCGGGGGAGTTGAGATACTTGGGCTCGCCCGGCACCAGGAGCCGGCCGCCGAACCCGACCACCCGGCCGCGCAGATCGTGGATCGGGAACAGCAGTCTCGACCGGAACCGCGGGATGACCTTGCCGTCGTCGCGCGCGGCGGTGAGGCCGGCCTCGAGCAGCACCTGGTCCTCGACGCCCAGCTGCCTTCATGGCCGTGAGGAACGCCCGTCCCGCGGGCGCGAAGCCGAGCCCGTGCTGGGCGACAACTTCCAGCGGGACCTCGCGGCCCTCCAGGTACTCGCGGGCGGCCGCCGCCTCGGGAGACTCCATCAGCTGGCGGGTGAACCAGTCCTGCGCCACCGCGACCGCCTCGAACAGCGGCTCCCGTGGGTCGGGCCCCGAGCGCGATGGGCCCTCGGGAATCACGATGCCCGCCCGGCGGGCCGCCTCCCGCACGGCGGTGGGGTAGTCCATCCCGAACCGCTTCATCAGCCAGGAAAACACGTCGCCCGACTCGTGGCAGACGAAGCAGTAGTAGCGGTTCTTCTTGGGGATGACGGTGAAGTTGCGGTGGGTGCCGCCGTGGAATGGGCAGGGCCCCCGGTAGTCGGAGCCGGTCCGCTTGAGCTCGACCGCCTCCCCGATGAGGCCGACCAGGTCGGCGCTCTCGCGGACCTGATCCACCGTTTCGTCGGGGATCATGCTCATGCCGAGAATTCCACGATGGTGACGCCACTGCCGCCCTGGTTGCGGGGGGCGAAGGAGAACCGCGCCACCCGGCGATCTCCCGACACCACCCGCTGTACCCGCTCGCGCACCACGCCCGTGCCCATGCCATGGATGATGCGCAGAAACGGCTGTTCCGCCAGCACCGCCGCGTCCACCGCCGCGATGGTCGCCTGCTCCGCCTCGTCGCCGGTGAGACCGCGAAGGTCCACCTCGAGGGAGGTCGGCGTGGCTGGGTCACGGGGCGGCGAAGCGGAGGCAGGGCCCGAAGCGCCACGCGCCGCGGGACCGCCGCGTTGGCCCGGGGGCAGCGCGGTGAGCAGCAAGGCGTCGAGCACGACCTTCATCGCCCCGATCGCGACCACGGCGGTCCCGTCGGCCCGCAGCTCGAGGACTTCGCCGGTCCCTCCGCTGGGCAGCCGCACCCGGGTCTTCACCCCGATGGCACCCGGAGCGCCCGCCACCGCCGAGGCCGCGGCATCACGTTGCTCCGCCGCCCCCAGCTGTTCCCCCTGCTCCCGAATCCCCTCCTCGACCATGCGGCGCGCCTCGCGAGCCGCCGCCTCGTCGCCGGCCGCCCGCGCGGCGCCGAGCGCGGTCTCGACCAGCCCCCTCGCCTCCATCAGGTGCTGTTTCGCCACCCGGCGCCCGGCACGATCGGCGTCCTTCTCCAGGCGCTTCAACTCCGCCTCGCGGGCTCGCTGACTCTCCTCTTGCAGGGCGAGACGCGCGCCCAGGGATTCCAGCTCCGTGTCCCGCTGGTCGAGCCGGGCCTGGGTCTCCCGCACCTCTCGCCCCCGCTCCTCGACCGCGGCGAGCAGAGCGTCGAGGTTGCGCTCCGCGTCCGGCACCCGCGCCTCCGCGTCGGCCAGCACCTCGGTCGCAATGCCGAGGCGCCGGGCGATCGCCAGGCCGTAGGAGCGGCCAGGGACTCCCTTGATGAAGCGGTACGTGGGCGTCAGAGTCGCGGCGTCGAACTGAAGTGAAGCGTTGACGACGCCGGGAGTATGGCCGGCGAGATCTTTCAGGGCGCCCAGATGCGTGGTCGCCAACGTCAGCGCTCCGCGCGCGGTGAGCGACGCCAGGATCGCCGCGGCGAGCGCCGCGCCCTCGGCGGGGTCGGTGCCGCTGCCCACCTCGTCGAGCAGCACGAGTGCGGTGGCGTCCGCCTCCGCCAACACCCGGCGGAGCATCGCGACATGCGCGCTGAAGGTCGAGAGGCTGGCGGAAATCGACTGGCGGTCACCGATGTCGGCAAAATAGCCACCGAATGCGGCGAGCCTGGTGCCGGGGCCCACCGGCGGCACGATACCGCTCTGGGCGAGGGCCGAGGCCAGACCCACGGCCTTGAGCATTACGGTCTTCCCGCCGGTGTTGGGCCCGCTGATGAGGAGGGTCCGCTCGTCGGGATCCATCTCGAGGTCGAACGGCACGACCGGATCTTGGCCCGTGAGCAGCAGGGGGTGCCGGCCGTTCACTACCCGCAGTCCTGCAGGTGCCGGCACAACTTCGGGAACTTCACCGGCGGACGCGACCGCGTAGCGGGCACGGGCCACCAGATCGTCCACCGCAACGCACATCTCGACGATGCCTCTCAACGTGGGAAGCTCGGGGCGAAGCATACCGCTGAGCTCGCGAAGCACCCGCAGGGTCTCCCGCTCCTCCTCGATCTCGGCTTCCCGCAGCGCGTTTCCCAGCTCGATGGCCTCGGTCGGCTCGACGAACAGGGTGCCCGCGCTGCCCGATTCGTCGTGCACGATGCCGGGAGGCCGGCTTCGCGAGTCACGGCGTACCGGAATGACGTAGCGGCCGCCACGCACCGTCACGGAGGCATCGGCCGCAGTCACCGTGGGGTCGAGCCCCCGAATCATCGAGTCGAGCCGTCGCAGCAATCGGTGCCGCGCCTGGTGCACCTCGCGCCGGGCGGCGGCGAGCGCCGGGCTCGCGGTATCGAGCAGGCTTCCGTCGGCGTCGAGCGACTGTTCCAGCCGGCGCTCGATCGCCTTGTCGGCCAGTGGCCGAGCGAGCGCGGCGGCGAGCGGGGCGCTCTCTTCCACCCGCCGGAGGTCGGCGTGGACCCTGCGGCCAGCGGCGAGCACCCGCTGGATGGCCATCAGGTCGGTGCCGTCGAGCACGCTCCCGTCGATCCGAAGTCGCGCCAGCGCCCGCGACACGTCCGGGACCGGCTCGGCCAGGAGCGAGTCACCCCGGCGGAAGACGCCGGCCACTTCCCCGACCCGAGCCAGCTCGAGGCGTATCCAGTCCAGGTCGAGTGTCGGCCGGCGCTGGCGCACCCGCTCGGCGCCGAGCGGCCCGGCGGCGTAACCGGCGACCAGGTCAAGCACCGGCCCCAGCTCGATGGTCTCGAGCCCGTCGGCTGACCCCTCGGACGGCAAAGGCGACGGGGTGCCGGCCATCGAGTCGGTCGGCACCCCGTCGGTCGAAAGACGCTCCACCACGCCCATCACCCCGCCTGCAGCTCCTCGCGCACGATTTGGTTGATCAGCTTGCCGTCGGCCCGGCCCTTGTATCGCGGGACGATCTGGCCCATCACCTTGCCCAGGTCCCTGGCCCCACCGGCGATCACCTCGCGCACCGCGGCGCGAATCTCCTCGGGGTCCACCGCCGGCGGCAGGAACTCTTCCAGCACGACGATCTGGGACTGCTCGGTGGCGGCGAGATCGGTCCGGCCCGCCGCGGTAAACTGCTCGATCGCCTCCCGGCGGATCTTGATCCCCTTCCGGAGCACCTCCACGACCTCCTCGTCCGTCGCGGGGCGGCGGAGATCGATCTCGCGGTTCTTCAGATTGGCGATGATGGTACCGAGCACGAGGGTGCGATCCTTGTCCTGCGCCTTGCGGGCGGCGTTCATGGCCGCCCGCAAGGCATCGGCCATGCTAGCCTCGGGGGACACGCGGGCCCCGGCGGTTCTTGCGGACGGCGGCGTTCATCTTCCGCTTCCGCTTTTCGCTCGGCTTCTCGAAGTGACGGTGCTTGCGAAGATCGGACAGGATCCCGGCCTTCTCGCACTTTTTCTTGAAGCGCTTGAGCGCCCGCTCGAAACTCTCGTCATCGTGAATGATGACTTCCGGCATGCAGTGTATCACCCCTCTCGGCCCGGATGGGCGTAAATGTTATAGCAGTAGCAATTTAGGATGTGGCAGGAGGAGAGGCAAGGCGGGGGCGGCCTCACCCCGGCGGCCAGTTCATCTTCCTCCCCCCCAGCACATGAAAATGCAGGTGATCCACGCTCTGGCCGGCATCGGTACCGGTATTGGTGACGATTCGGTATCCGCCGGCACCCAGCCCCAACTCCGTCGCCACATCGGCGGCGAACGTCAGCAGCCGTCCCAGAAGGCGCTCTCCGTCCGGGCCCTTGGCGTCCCGCACGGCGGCCACATGCTTCGTGGGGATCACCAGGACGTGCGTCGGCGCCCGGGCATCGATGTCGCGGAAGGCGAGTGCCTCATCCGACCGCTTGACGATCGTCGCGGGAATCTCGCCGGCCACGATCCGGCAGAACAGACAGTCAGCCACGGCTCCCCCGTAGCCGCCCGGTTACGGCGGCAGCTGCGGCGGCGATCGCCGCCGTCTCGAAGCGCATCGTGTGCGGGCCAAGGCTCACCGGTAGGTAGCCGGCGCCGCGGAGCCGATCCAGCTCGTCGGCCGTGAGCCCGCCTTCCGGCCCGATTACCACGGTGAGCGGGGTCCGGGCAACCAACGCCGGCGCCGGCTGCCCGCCCGCGTCCGCCAGCCATCCCTGCCCTCCGTGCGGCGGTGCCGCCAGCTGGGCAAGCGACACCGGCGCGTCCACCCGCGTGGCCCAAGGCGCGCCGCTCTGCTTGACCGCCTCCAGCGCGTGGCGCCGCAACCGCGCGAGGTGCTGCGGGCGCAGCCGGCTGGCGACTCCCGCCGTTCTTTCGGTTTCCAGCGGGACCACCGAGGTCACGCCGAGCTCGGTGGCCTTCTCCACCATCCAGAAGAATCGCTCCCGGTCTCCCGCGCCCACCGCGAGGGTCAGCTCGGCGGGCCGAGCCGCGCGGTCGGCCGAGGTCACGTCCACGCTCCAGGTCGTCTTCACCCGAACCAGCCGGCCAACGCCCACCAACCCTTCGCCGTCGCGCACCTCGACCGATTCGCCTTCCGCCGCCCGCCGCACCCGAAGGTGGTGCCCCTCCTCCTCCAGCAGGCCGTACCGCCGCTCACCTGTTTCGCTGCCCGGCTGGATCAGCACCCGGATCATTTCCGTCGCGCCGCCACACCCCACCACCCCGTGTCCGTCTGTTCCTCCAGCACCACCAGCCGGGCCGATTCCAGCGCCGGCCGGAACAGCGGCGCCTCCGCCACCTCCATCCCGGAGAAGATGGCCGTGCCTCCGGCGCGGAGCGCCTGGACGATCGCCGGGAGCAGCTCGGTGTTGGCGGAGCGCAGGATGTTCGAGAGAATCAGGTCGGCCGGGCCGAGCAGGGGAGCGAGGTCGCCCGCGTCACCGTCGAGAAATTGCACCGCCCGCTCCACGCCGTTGCGCGAGGCATTTCGGGCCGCCACCACGTTGGCCTCGGGGTCGTTCTCGATGCCGATCGCCCGGGCCGCGCCGAGCTTCACCGCCGCGAGCGCGAGGATCCCGCTGCCGCTGCCGAGATCGAGCACCCGGTCGCCGGGCCGAACCAGCCGCTCCAACAGCGAAAGGGCGACGCGGGAGGAGCCGTGTTCGCCGCTTCCGAAGGCCGTTTCGGGATCGAGCACTACGATCGGTCCGTCGCCCTCGACCCGCACCGAGGCCCAGGAAGGTGCCACCGTCAGCCGGCCGAAGCTGCGTGACCCCAGTCCCTCACGCCATCGGGTGGACCAGTCCACCGGCTCGATCCTGCGCCGGCTGGTCTCCGGCGCCGACCCTCCGGCCGCCTGTCCGATCTCCGTGATCAGCTCGTCCGCCGCCTGCTCGTCGGGTGCGAACGTCACCAGGGTGCCGTCGTCCCGTTCCTCCACCGCCTGGCCGGTTCGTGTCACCAGCCAGGCGCCAAGCCGTTCCCGGCTCTCCGGCGGCGTGCGCACGTCGATCGCCCACCACGTCATGCGCCGAGCGCTTCCTTGAGCTTGGACCAGAACCCCGGTGAGCGCTTGGGCGGCTCACCCTCGATCTTGGCCAGCTCCTGGAAGAGCCGCTGCTGCTCATCGGTCAGCCGCTCCGGCGTCCAGACGTGCACCCGGATGAGGAGATCGCCCTTCAGGTTCTGTCCCAGCACGGGAAGGCCCCGGCTCTTCAGCCGCAGCACGGTCTCGGGCTGGGTGCCCGGAGGGATCCGGACCTCCTCGTCGCCGTAGACCGTCGGAATGGAGAACTGGCCGCCAAGGGCCGCCTGGGAGAACGACAGCGGCAGATCGAAGATCAGGTCGTCACCTTGCCGCTCGAACCGCTCGTCGTCCCTGACGTCCAGCATCACGAGCAGATCGCCCATCGGCCCGTTGCGCGGGCCAGCGGCGCCCTGACCCCGCAGCGTCAGGTAGTTGTTCGCGGAGACGCCGGGCGGGATCTCCGCCATCACCGTCCGGTCTCCCTTGACCCGGCCCTCGCCGCGGCACACCTCGCACGGCTCGCGGATCACCTGGCCCTCGCCGGCGCAGGTTGGGCAGGCGGACACCGAGACGAACTGTCCGAACATGCTCCGTGCCGTGCGGCGCACCTCGCCGTTGCCGCCGCAGGTGGAGCATCGAGTCGGTTGGCTGCCGGGCTTGGCGCCGCTGCCGGAGCATACCTTACACCGCTCCAGCGTCTTGAGTCTCAGCGACTTCTTCATCCCGGTGGCCACCTCGGCCAGCGAGAGCTTGACGGTGACCCGCACGTCCTGTCCGCGGCGAGGGTCCTGGCGGCGCCCGCCGCCGAAGATGGACTCGAGCCCACCCATCCCCCCGAAGTCGCGCATGAAGATGTTGAGTGCCTCGGAGAGGTCCACGTGGTGGAACCCGAACCCTCCCTGGCCCGCGCCCACCCCCGCCTTCCCGTAGCGATCGTAGGCGGCGCGCTTTTGCGGATCCCGCAGGATTTCGTAGGCCTCGGTGATCTCCTTGAACCTGGCCTCCGCCTCGGGTGCCGGGTTCCGGTCGGGATGGTATTCCATCGCGAGCTTCCGGTAGGCTTTCTTGACGTCGGCCTCGGAACAGTCGCGCGCCACGCCCAGTAAGGTGTAGAAGTCGTTCACTCCAGCAATCCTTCCACCATGCGGCTGGTGTGCTCCACCAGCCCGATGATCTTGTCGTACGGCATCCGGGTCGGGCCCATCACCCCGATGACCCCCTTGAGATCCCCCGCCTGGTAGGACGAGGTGACCAGCGTGAAGTCGCTGAGCCGGGTATCGGGGTTCTCGCTGCCGATGGTGATCGAGAGCCCGAGCCGCCGGCGTCTCGCCAGCGCATCCTTCAGGAGATCGTGCCCTTCGGTGAGCCGCAGCAGCTCCCGCATCCGGCTGTTGGAGGCGAACTCGGGCTGGTCCGCCAGCATCTGGGCGCTCCCGAGCACCACCGAGCCGGGCTCGTTGGAGAGGTCGAAGATCTCCTCCCGCTCCGCCACGAAGATGTTGAGCAGCTCACCCTCGCCGGCCGGGCCGGTCGCGTCGCGGAGCCGCTCGCCGATAGTCTCCCGGATGCGGAAGAGGCTGAGCCCCGCCAGCCGCTCGTTGAGAATCCGGGCCACCTCCTGCACGGCGGCGGGGGAGACCCGGGCCGGCACCTCCACGAAGATGGTTCGGAGCACGCCGCTTCTGAGGTTGAACACCAGCAGCAGCCGCTCGCTCGAGACCGGAACCAGCTCCAGCCGCTCCACCACCAGCTCGTCCAGCGCCGGTGCGACGGCCACGCCCAGCTCCTGGGTCAGGACTCCCAGCACCTGGGCCGCCCGGCGCACGATCTCCTCGACCGCGTTGCGCGAGCCGGACAGCTCGGTCCTCAGCGTGTTCCGCGCTTCGTCGGTCGGCGGAGCCAGGCGCATGATGGTGTTGACGTAGATCCGGTACGCGCGGTCGGTCGGGATCCGGCCGGCGGAGGTATGGGGGTGGAAGAGATACCCCTTGTCCTCCAGATCGCTCATGGTGCTCCGGATGGTGGCGGGCGAGACCCCAAGCCCGAACCGCCGGGCAATCGTCTGGCTCCCGGCCGGTTCCGCGGTCTCGATGTAGGTCTGAACGACCGCCTCGAGGACTCGGAGCTCCCGCTCGCTCAATTGTTCCGGCGTTGGCATCGTGAGGAATTTAGCTGACTTAGAGCGCGGCGCGAAACCTCGCGGCATGGGGAGACCTGTGGTGCCTGCGCCGCCGCGTGCGACCGCTGCGCCGACGAGTGCGACCGTTACGGCGAGGACCCCCACGTGGCGGCGTGCGCCGAGATCTGCCGCCGCTGCGCCGAAAGCTGCCGGGAAATGGCGACGGCGGCGGCTACGTCGCCGCGGCAGTAAGCGCGTCGAGTCGAAGCCATCCTTCCGCCGTAAGGCGGGCCTGGCCCCCCGACACCGCCGCCCAGCCGGATTCGACCCAGGCCGCGGCGGTGTCCGGGGGAAGCCGCTCGCGCCGAGACTCCCTCCCGGGTTCGGAGCCCCAGGTACAGCTCCTCCAGCGCCACCGCCCGGTGGTCGAGGCGCTCGGTCCCGGCGACCGGACTCTCGCCGGCGGTGATCGCCCGCTCGTAGGCCGACCACTCCCTCAGGTTCCACTGCCTGCTGGACGCCCCAGCCGCTGTGGGCCGACGGGCCGATGCCGATAAACGGCGCCCGCCGCCAGTAGGCGCCGTTGTGCCGCGCCCGCCGCCCGGGCAAGCGAGTAATTGGAGACCTCGTAGTGTTCGTACCCGGCCCGGCCCAGGCGGGCGTCGGCCTCGAGAAACTCCGCCGCGTAGCGCTCCTCGTCCACCGGCGTGACCTCGCCGCGGGCGGTCCAGCGAGCCAGACGGGGTGTGGTCCTCGACGGTGAGACCGTAGAGCGAGAGGTGGTCGGGCCGGAGGGCGAGCGCCCGCTCGAGGTCGCCGCCCCAGTCGCGGCCCAGGGACGCGGGAAGGCCGAAGATGAGATCGAGCGACAGCTCGACGATTCCGCCGTCGCGGAGCGTGCCCACGGCGGCTTCGATCTGGGCCGCGGAGTGGGTCCGGTGCATCCAGCTCAGCGCCGAGGGATCGAACGACTGGGCGCCGAGTGAAACCCGGTTGACTCCCGCGGACCGCCACGCGCGGACGGCGCCGCTGGTGACGTCGTCGGGGTTGGCCTCCAGGGTCACTTCGGCGTCCGGCGCAACCGGCCGATCGGAGGCAACCCGCTCGAGGATCCGCGCGATGGTTTCCGGCTCGAGGCGGGACGGCGTCCCGCCCCCGAAATACACCGACTCCACCGCCGGCGCCTGGCCCCACACCTGATGGCTCTGCCATCCGTCCCATTCCCGAAGCACGGCGGCGGCGTAGGCGGCGGACGGCACCTGGCGGCGCACCGCGATGGCGAAATCGCAGTAGCTGCAGCGCCGGGCGCAGAAGGGGACGTGGAGGTAGACGTGCACCGCGGAAATCTACTGTGCCCGCCGGAATAACCTCCCAGGCCGCTGCTCCACCACTCCCGCGATCTCCAGTGCGCAGAGCACCGCCAGCAGCTCCCCGGCCGGCCGGCCCGACCGTCCGACGAGATCGTCCAGCATTACCGGCTCCAGGCCGAGCAGGTCCGCGACTGCGCGGTCGCCGGCATCGAGCCCCTCGGGAAGCGGCTTGATCTGCGGCGGCGGCGGGGCGAAATCCTGCGGCGGCCGGATCGCCTCGGGGTAGTGCTCCAGGAGATCGTCCGAGCAGAGCAACGGCGTCGCGCCGTCGCGGATCAGCCGATTGGCGCCCACCGACGAAGGACTGGTGATGTTGCCCGGCACCACCATGACCTCGCGACCCTGGTCCAGCGCCGTTCCCGCGGTGATCAGCGCGCCGGATCCCTCCGCCGCCTCGACTACCACGGTGACGCGGGCCAGGCCGCTGATCAGCCGGTTCCGCCGGGGGAAGCTGCCCGCGGTGGGGCGTTCGCCCGGTGGAAACTCGGTGAGCAGGAGGCCGGCGGCGGCCACCCGCCGGTACAGGACGCGGTTGGCGGCCGGGTAGATGACGCCGAGTCCGTTGCCCAGGACGCCGATGGTGCCGCCGCCGGAATCGAGCGCCGCGGTGTGGGCCACCGCGTCGAGCCCCCGGGCCATGCCGCTCACCACGACGAGTGCCGGCGGAAGCGGCATCCCAGCCGAGCGACCGGGCCACCTCCGCCCCATAGGCGGTGTGATCTCGGCTCCCGACGATGGCCACCGCGGGACGCGCCAGCAGGGAGAGGTCGCCGAGCGTGAACAGAACCGGGGGCGCTTCGGGGATTTCGCTTGAGCAGGGTGGGATACTCGGCATCGTCCGGGAGCAGGGCGCGAGCACCCAGCCGCTCGATTTCCTCCAGCGCGCGCATCCCTGGCCGAGATCCCGCCGGCGGCGATGGCGGTGGCCGCGGCGGCGTTCAAACCGGGGATGGAGCGCAAAAACTCGACCGGCGCCGAAATGGCGCCGGTCGCGGTGTGGCAGACTTTGAGGATCGAGTGGATTCGGCTCGGGCCGATGCCCGGTGTCAGCGCCAGCGCCACGTGGGCGGCGCGCTCCCGGTCTGTCATGTATCGGCCTCCTGTTGCCACGCCTCCACCGGCGCCTCCTGGGCCTTGGCCTGCTCCACGAACTTCCAGAGATACTCCTTGACCTCCTCGAGTCCCGTGCCGGCCGCGCTGGAGACGGCGAGAATTCCCGCGGCATCGGGAGCGGTCATGGCTGGTATCGGATCGCCCGGCGGAAGCAGGTCCCACTTGGCGAGCAGCACCACGTGTGGCTTGGCGGCGAGCGCCTCGCTGTACTCGGCGATCTCGTGTCGGAGCCGGCGGTAGACCGCGTCCGGATCGGCGCTGTCCAGCGGGATGAGGTACGCCAGGACCCGGGTGCGCTCCACGTGCTGGAGGAAGCGGAGACCGAGCCCCTTGCCCTCGTGGGCGCCTTCGATGATGCCGGGAATGTCGGCCACCACGAAGCTGCGGTGGCCGGAGAGGCCGACCACTCCGAGGTTGGGCTCGAGGGTGGTGAAGGGGTAGTCCGCGATCTTGGGCCGGGCCGCCGAGACGACCGACAGGAGCGTGCTCTTGCCGGCATTGGGCTCGCCGACCAGGCCGACGTCGGCGATCAGCTTGAGCACCAGCTCGATCGAGCGCTCCTCGCCCTCCTCGCCCGGCTCCCACTCGCGAGGCGCTTGGTGGGTGGACGTGGCGAACCGGGCGTTTCCCCGTCCGCCCCGGCCCCCCTTGGCCACCCGGATCGTATCTCCCGCGCCGAGTACCTCGCCCAGCAGCTCCCCGGTGTCGGCGTCGCGAACTACGGTACCGGGCGGCACCGGGAGGTAGACGTCGTCCGACGAGGCGCCGGTCTTGGTCTTTCCCTTGCCGTGCTCCCCGCGCTCCGCCTTCCAGGCGTTGCGGTACCGGTAGTCGAGCAGCGTGGCCAGGTTGGCTTCGCCCCGCACGTAGACGCTGCCGCCGTGCCCACCGTCGCCGCCGTCGGGCCCGCCCTTGGGCTTGTACTTGAACCGGGCGAACGAGCTGGCACCCGACCCTCCCGTGCCGGCCGTGACCCGCACAACCGCGCGATCGATGAACATCAGCCTCCCGGCGCCCATCCCTCGCGGACGGTGCGCCAGAGCTCCTTGATTTTCTTCCACTGGTCGAAGGACAGCAGCGGATTCACGATGGAGAGAACCCCCTCGATCTGGCCGAAGGACGCGCCCGCGTTGAGGGCCCCGCGCAGGTGGGAATGGAGCTGCTTGGGCGTCTCGAGCACGGCGGTCTGCGCCACGATGCACAGCTCCCGCCGCATGAGGTCCAGGCCCGGCCGCCCCATGGTGCGGCCGTAGCCCTCCGTGATCATCCAGGAGTCGATCGCGGGATGGAGGGCCCGGACACTGGCACGCAGCTTGGAATAGTTCTCGCCGTACACCCTGGCGCAGACCTCCTCCCCCCGGCGGGTCCATTCGCCCACCTGGCCGTAGTCCTGGCCTTCGTCGGTGTCGGGCGCGGAGAGCGCGCTGAACTTGCGCCATACCGCGAATGCGACCAGGGCTCGCGGATAGCCCACCATCAGCACCGATTGGAGCAGCAGCTCCTCGACCCAGGCCGCCGGGACCTGGGAGGCCCGCAGCGGCCCCACCCGATCGCGCAGCTCGGGCTCGTAGCCCTGCGCGATCGCGGCGGCGAAGCGCACCAGATCCCGCGTTTGGGGATCGAGACTGTCTTGTTTCGCCATCACTATACCTCGTCTGGGGCCCGGTCCCGCATCCTTTCCCGTCGCGCCGTGGCAAGATAACCTGCCACCGCCTTTGACTCTCGCGCCGTGATCCTGTTGCTTTCCCGGCCGATGCCCCGCCCCTGCCACGCCTTGCTCGCCGCGGTTGTCCTCGGTGCGCTCGCCCCCGCGCGCGGCGTGGGTCAGTCGTCGCCCTACCTGCCGCTCGACGATCCCCGGCTTCCCCTGCTGGAGCATCTCATCGCCCGCGGCGACATCACCGATCCCTCCCCGATGGTGCGGCCCTTCCGCCGAGCGGACGCGATCCGGGTGTTGGCTGGCGCGGATACCGCGGCCGACGCATCCGCCGCCCTGATCCGGCAGCTTCGCGCCGACCTGCAGGAGCCGGCCGGCTCCGACCGCTGGCGGTTGGGTGTCCGCGCCGGAGCCCAGGGGTACAGCCACATCCGCCGCGACCTCCTCCATCCCCTCGGCCCCGACGGCGTGCGCCCCTATGGGGAGTTCACAGGCGAAGCGGTGCTCGGCCCCTTCGCGCTGGTGAACCGGACGGCGGCGGAGCCTCGGATCACCGACGACCCGGAGTGGCCCGGGCGCCGCGATCTGGAGCTGGCCTGGCGCATGGTGGAGGCGTATCTGAGCGCGCAGTTCAAGTACGGCAGCGTGTTCCTCGGACAGATGGACCGGAACTGGGGTCCGGTGGGCATCGAGGGCATCGGGCTCAGCGACTACGGTTACAACGACACCGAGTTCGGGTTCGATATCGGCGTGGACGCGGTGCGCCTCGCCGTCCTGGCTCGTACCCTCGAGGACGCCCGCGACAGCACCGGCGCGCGGGTTCACCGGTATTTCTTCGCCCACCGGCTCGGCGTCCGCGTCTCCGACCGCCTCCGGCTGGGGTTCTGGGAGACGACAGTTCTGGCGGGGGCCGACCGGGAGTTCGACGGGCGCTACCGCAACCCGCTCAGCCTGCTCCTGCTCGCCAATCAGTTCGGCCTGGGCGCCGACGGCAACGTGCTCTTCGGTATCGATGCCGGCTACCGGGTAGGCAAGGGCACCACGATCGAAGCCCAGATCGGCATCGACGACCTTCAGTACCAGAACAGCACGGGAGCCGGCCGCTATCCCCATCGCTGGGCGCTCACCCTCGCCGCCCACGGCCCCTTCGGCCCGCGGCTGGGCTGGCGGGCGTTCTACACCCAGGCCTCCAGCCTCGCCTTCCGGACGCTCAATCGCTTCGAGAACTTGACCGATGGGGGAGTAGGACTGGGACGGAACTTCGCCGACATGGACCGGCTCACGGTAACGCTCAGCGTGCCCGCGGGAACCCGCTGGCTGCTCACCCCGGAGCTCACGCTGCAGCGCCAGGGTGAAGGCGACATCAACGACCCCTTTCCCACCTCGCCGGGCGAGGCGGGCATGATTCCCCAGCTGTTCATCGGCACGGTCGAGCGAACCTGGCGCGCGGCGCTCGCCGTGAGCGGCAGGCAAGGACCGTTGGACCTGCGTGCGACCGCCGGCGTTCACCGCGTGGTGAACGCCGGAAATCAGGAAGGCAATACGGAGAACCGCTTCGTGGGCCGGCTTCAGGCGACGCTGGGCCTGAGCGGTGGGGGGCCGATTCAATGACGCATCCGCCGCCGCTGGCCCGGGACCGTCTCGTTCATCTCATCGCGCGCATGAAGGCCAGCCGGGTGGTCGTCGTGGGCGACATCATGATCGACCGCTACCTGTTCGGCGACACCGACCGGCTCTCGCCCGAGGCGCCGGTGCCGGTCGTCACCGTCCGCGAGCGCCACGCCAAGCTCGGCGGCGCGGCCAACGTCGCCGCCAACGTCGCGTCCATGGGCGCGAGCTGCCTCCTGGTCGGTACCGTCGGAGATGACGCGCACGGTGCCGCGATCCGGCAGGAGTTGGTAGTGGCCCGGCTCGACGGACGATTCGTCATCACCACCGCCGGCCGCCCGACCACCTCCAAGACCAGAATCATCGCCCGGTCGCAGCAGATCGTCCGGATCGACGACGAGGTGGATGCCTTGCTCGACGGCTCCGACCTCGACCGCCTGATCAAGGCCGCCCGGGAGGCCCTGGCCGACGCTGACGCGCTGCTGTTGGAGGACTACAACAAGGGCGCTCTCGCCCCCGGACTGATCGCCGTGGTGATGGAGGTGGCCCGGCGGCGAGGCATCCCGGTGGTGGTGGATCCGAAGTACCGGCAGTTCTTCGAGTACGCGGGGGCGACGGTGTTCAAACCGAATCGGCGGGAGCTGGAGTCGGCCTTGGGTGCGTCGGTGGACCTCCAGAATCGGAATGCCCTTCCCGAGGTGCTCCGCCGGCTCGAGGTGGACAACCTGCTGGTCACCTTGGGCGCGGACGGCATGCTGCTGGTGACGAAGGACGGGAACTCGCTGCGGATCCCAAGCATCGCGAGGGAGGTCTACGACGTCTCCGGCGCCGGGGACACCGTCACCGCGTGGCTCGGCACCGCGCTGGCGGCGGGGGCCTCACTCGCCGAGGCCGCGCAGCTGGCGAACTACGCCGCCGGGGTGGAGGTGGGCAAGCCCGGCGTCGCCACTGTGACGCCCGAGGAGGTGCTCGCGGCGCACGAGGAGCGTTTCGATCAGATCGGCAGGTTTCGCAGAGGCGGGGCGATCTAGGAGCTTACGCCGGTCCCGAAGCCGAGCCACACCCTCCAGGTTTCCTTGGCCCCATCGAGATACCGCTGCAGCATACGGGCGCCCTGAATGTGCGCCGGGTTGAGCTCCACCACCCCCGACTCACTCATCCGTTGACCCAGCAGGTCGGCACATTCCACTTGGGCGACTTCGGCGAGCCGCTCCTTGCTCCACGAGTTCCGGGGACGGACCCCGCAGTGGGCGAGAAAGCCCAGCAGATCACGGCGAGTCCAGGCCGAGAGCCACCCCTTCAGGTCGGTGGCGGGGACCACCATGCCGGAGTCCATGATGAGGCGGGTGGACACGATGACGTCGAGACCCCGTTTGCGGGTCTCATAGCGGCTCAGGCTCGCCAGGGTTCGGGGCACGCTGGGGTCGGCGACCAGGTGGCGGAGCACGTCCGCCGCGTGGGCCCGCGCCCCCAGCGGGAGGGGGAGCATGAGAGCCAGCAGCGCGGTCAGGTTGGGATCATCGGGCGGCACGAGGGAAGGCAGTGAGTCGGGAACCAGCGGGGGCCAGGTTGACCAGTAACTCATCTCGCCAGCCATGCGCTGGACGAACTCGTTTCGGAGCTCGACCAGTCGCTCGCCGCCCGAGAGCGCGAAGGCGTGGGGGCAGACCGCCGCCGCCAGGAAGTCCGCGGCCTCGCCGGTCATGATGAACCCCGAAAAGCCCTCGTGAGCGGCCAGGAGGATCATCGCGACCCGCAGGTCCAGGTAGGCGGCTTCCGACCCGTTTCGGAGGTGAATGCCCACCTGAGCCTCGAGCAACGACTCGGCGAGCGCCCGGTAGCGCGCCCGGAATTCCTCTTCCGAGCCTCCTACCCCGGGATTGGTTTGGCGGATGCGCCAGAGGTACTCACCGACGCCATCCACGTCGCCCCGCCGCACTCGCTCGCGCAGCCAGGGGGAGAAGTCCGCGCACGGCACGCAACTCGAGGGATTGTGCGCCCGCGAGAGGCAGGGGAAGTCGGGATGGCCGGTGCCATTGGCGAAAACGGTGAGATCGGCGGCGGCTAGGTCGGCGATGGTGATCGCCGAACCGCCCAGCTCGAGAGTCTGCGTCGTCACGAGGGACCCTGGTAGCGGTTTTCAAATCGGACCACAGCGTCGGCCGAGCGGGGCACGCCTGAGGGTGCCGCCCTCGCCGGCCCGGGCCGGGAGTCCAATATATGTCGGCTCACCCTGCCCTTTTGGCAAGGGTCCGCTGGCAGCCAAAAATCAGGGGAGGCTTCAACGATTCGGCAACCGGGTCGCGAGTCGAATTCGGATCACGGACGCTTCGGCGCCTTCCTGCTGACGAAGGGGTTCTTCGCCGACTCGTCGCGATCCATGGCCTGCCGAACCTTGGACAACAGTTCCTCCATGGTGTACGGCTTGGCCAGGAAGAGCACGTCGAGGTCCTGAAGTCCATGCTCCGCGAGGACCTCAGCCGGGTGGGCCGACATGAACAGAATCCGCTGGCCCGGGCGATGGGCCAGGATCTGCTGGGCCAGCTCCACGCCGTCCGTCTCCGGCATCACCACGTCGAGGAGCACCAGGTCGATGGGGCCCTGCGAGATCCGGAACACGTCCAACGCTTCCTCCGCGCCATCCGCCTCCAGGACCCGTAGCCCGAGCTCCCTCAGCATCCTCGAGGCCACGTGACGGGAGATTCGCTCGTCGTCTACCACGAGCACAGTGAGGTACGGAGGGGGGAATTGAGCCGGCACAGGACGTCTCCCGGTTGTGTCCGAGGGATGGGGAGAAGCTAGGCCGCGGTCCGGGCAGCGTTGGTGAGGCAGATCACCAGAGACCAGGCGGACGAGCGCGCGGCGTCGCGGCTCCGTCGGAAGAGAGTGGGCGATGAGGGACTTGAACCCCCGACCTCGCGCATGTGAGGCGCGCGCTCTAACCAGCTGAGCTAATCGCCCGGTCGTTTCGGGAGCGGGAACCTATAACCCCGTCCGGCCCCCTGCAAGCGGCGCCGAGCGTGGTACGACAGTGGCTTGCGTGGTCCAGAGACGCGCCGGATATTCGACCCTGCTCTCCCTTTCACGTTCCGATCCCGGGTGACCCGATGAGTGAGCCCGCGTCGTCCTCGCCGCCTGGCCCGGTTCGACCCGGCTCCCGGGGTCTGGTCCTCTTCGCGGACGACGAGGACGCGATCCGCTGGCTCGGGCGGCGGTTCCTGGAGGCGGATGGCTGGTCGGTGCTCGAGGCGGCGGACGGCCTGGCGGCGCTCCAGGTCATCGAGGCCCTGACCGCGCGGCTCGATTTGGTGGTGACCGACCTGAACATGCCGCGGGTGACCGGCCAGGAGCTGGCCGAGGTGCTGTCCGTCTTCCGTCCGGGGCTACCCATCCTCGGTGTCACCGGATACCTCAGCGCGCTCACCCACGACCGGCGGCTGCCCGTCCTGCCCAAGCCTTTCACCGCCGGGAGCCTGCTTCAGGCGGTCCGCCTGGCATGTGCGGACTCGCAGCGGCTCCGGCCGCCGGTCAAGGAGAACCGTCGCCGGGCGCAGCGGCTTCGCGAGCTCGCCAGTGCGGGCGACGGGGGAAGCTGAGGATCTGGTCGGGGCGGTTCAGGCCCTGCGAGGGATCGAGGTAGGATAGGTGCGGATACGCGCCGGCCGCCGGTTCCGGCGGCAGCTTGGGCGTTCGTCCCTATAGTCCGCTTTGGTCTGGCGTTCGGTCTCCCCCCTTCCCCTCTACGTCTCTTTCGCCCGGCTGCCCCGCTTCCCCGCCTACTTTTCACTCATGGCCTTACTGAAGCTGACCGACCGCGGCCTTTACTGCGAGGCCGGTGATTTCTTCGTCGATCCCTGGGAGCCGGTAGACCGAGCCGTGATCACCCACGCGCACGGCGATCACGCCACCCGGGGCTCGCGCCGCTATCTCACTTCGGCTCCGGGCCTCGGAGTCCTGCGAGCCCGGATGGAGCCCGGCGCCCGGATCCGCGGTCTCGAGTACGGAGAATCAATAGCGCTCGATGGAGTGACGCTCTCCTTCCACCCTGCCGGCCATATCCTGGGCTCGTCCCAGGTGCGGATCGAGCACCGGGGCGAGGTCTGGGTCGTCTCGGGTGACTACAAGACCGATCCCGATCCGACCTGCGCACCGTTCGAGCCGGTGCGGTGCCACACGTTCGTCACCGAGTCGACCTTCGGGCTGCCGATCTATCGCTGGCCGAGCCAGGCAGCGGTCTTCGGCGAGATCAACGCCTGGTGGCGCGCGAACTCGGCGCAGGCAAGACCAGCCTGCTGCTCGGCTACGCGCTGGGCAAGGCGCAACGACTCCTGGCCGGCCTCGATCCGTCCATCGGGCCGATCCTCACCCACGGCGCGGTCGAGCGTATGACAGGCACTACCGCGAGGCGGGCATCCGCGATGCCGCCCACCCAGCATGCCGGCACGGCCGATAAGCGCGATCTGCGCCGGGCGATCGTGGTGGCGCCGCCGTACGCCGCGGCCTCGCTGTGGTCCCGCCGGTTCGGCGCATCCTCGACCGGATTCGCCTCGGGCTGGATGCCGGTACGCGGGGCTCGCCGCCGGCGCTCTCTGACCGCGGGTTCGTGCTGTCCGACCACGTGGACTGGCCCAGCCTGTTGGCCGCCATCGAGGCCACCGGCGCGGGAGAAGTCTGGGTGACCCACGGCTATACGGCCGTCGTGGTGCGCTGGCTTCAGGAACACGGCGTAGATGCCCGTGCGGTGCAGACCCGCTTCGAGGGCGAGTTGGAGGAGATGGAGCAGACAAACGGGGCGGAAGAGGCAGGCGAAGGCGCGTGAGAGACTTCGCCCGCCTGTACGCGGCGCTCGACGAGACGACCGCCACCAACGAGAAGGTGGCTGCCCTGGTGGCGTACTTCGCCAGTGCCCCGCCCGGCGACGCCGCCTGGGCCGTCTACTTCCTGAGCGGCCGGCGCCGAAGCGGCTGGTGTCCTCGCGGAAGCTGCGGACCTGGGCCGCCGAGGCGGCCGGCGTCCCGGCGTGGCTGTTCGAGGAGAGCTACCACGCCGTCGGCGACCTGGCCGAGACGATCGCCCTTCTCCTGCCGGAGAGCGAGGCCTCCAGCGAGCACTCTCTGGCCCGCTGGGTCGAGGAGCGGCTGCTTCCGCTCCGAGACGAGGACGATCTGGAGCAGCGCGAGGCCATGCTCCGGGCGTGGCGGGAGCTCGACCGCCCGAGCGGTTCGTCTGGAACAAGCTCATCACCGGCGAGCTTCCGCGTCGGCGTGTCGCAACTGCTGGTGAGCCGGGCGCTGGCCAGGCCGAGTGGGCTCGACGAGCGGCGTGATCGCCCATCGGCTCGATGGGCGCCTGGGAGCCGACGCCCGAGTTCTTCCGCGGCTCATCGCCCCGATACGCCGGCGACGCCGACGTCAGCCGGCCCTACCCGTTCTTCCTGGCTCATCCGCTCGAGGGCGACCCGGCCGCGCTGGGCGAGCGGGCCGAGTGGCAGGCGGAGTGGAAGTGGGACGGCATCCGGTCGCAGCTGATCCGCCGCGGCGGGCAAGACCTTCCTCTGGTCCCGCGGCGAGGAGCTCGTCACCGACCGATTTCCCGAGATGGACGAGCGCGGCGATCGCCTGCTCCCCGACGGGACCGTCCTCGACGGCGAGATCCTCCCGTGGGACGGCGCCGTTCCGTTGCCGTTCGCCCAGCTCCAGCGCCGGATCGGCCGCAAGACGCTGGGGCAAGAAGATCCTCGACGAGGTGCCCGTCGTCCTGGTGGCCTACGACCTGCTCGAGGAGGCCGGAACCGACGTCCGCGCGCTGCCGTTCGAGCGAGCGCCGCGCGCCGGCTGGCAGCGCTGCTCCGAGCGATCCGCCGGCGGCTCGCTCATTCTCTCGCCGCAGGTTGCGGCGACAACCTGGGAAGAGGTCTGTACCGCCGCGCGGGTCCAGCCAGAGACATGGCGGGCCGAGGGGCTGATGCTCAAGCGGCTGGGCAGTCGCCGTACCGGGTCGGCCGCCGCCGCGGCGACTGGTGGAAGTGGAAGGTCGACCCGCTACACGGTCGACGCGGTGCTCATCTACGCCCAGCGGGGCAGCGGCAAGCGGCGCGGGCCTCTACACCGACTACACCTTCGGCGTCTGGGACGGGGGACCAGCTCGTGCCGTTCGCCAAGGCGTACTCCGGGCTGACCGACGCGGAGATCCGCCAGGTCGACGCCTTCGTCCGGCGGAACACGCTGGAGAAGTTCGGCCCGGTCCGGACCGTCAAGCCGGAGCTCGTCTTCGAGCTCGGCTTCGAGGGCATCCAGCCCTCCACCCGGCACAAGTCCGGCATCGCCGTGCGGTTCCCGCGAATGCTGCGGTGGCGGACCGACAAGAAGGCCGAGGAGGCCGACACGATCGAGACGGTGAGGGAGCTGCTGAGAACGGCGGAAGGAACGGACCAGTCGGAGGGGTCGAAGTGATTGGGACCGGGACGTGACGAGACAACCCTCCCGCTCCGGCTTACGGGGCGGTTTAACTCCGAGGTCGATTGGATGGCCCCCGAGAGTCGGGAATCTTCCCGCCGGAGGCCTATGGATCTTGGGCAAACAGGATAAGGTCACGGAAGAGACCCGTACGTGAGCGATAAACCGATCCGCGGCGGGTCCGCGCTCGCGGTGGATCTGCGCCGGGCGCGGGCGGCCAGGCGGCGCGAGCTGAAGGCGGGCGAGGCGGTGAGGCCGGATCCGGCGCCGAGACCGTCTCGCGCCATCGACTGCGCCGGCCGGGAGCCGGTTGATTGCGTTCGCGCGTGGTTCCAGAGTGAGGGGTGGGTACCCTTCGAATTCCAGGAAAAGGTCTGGCGCGCGTACCTGGCCGGCGAGAGTGGTCTGATTCACGCGGCGACCGGTACCGGCAAAACCTACGCGGCGTGGATCGGGCCCGTACTCGACTGGTTGACCAGGTATGGTGGTCAGCGGCCGCCCCTAGGGCAGGCCGCCCCGCTTTCCGTCCTCTGGATCACTCCGCTCAGGGCGCTGGCCGCCGATACCGCCGCCGCTCTCCGCGCCCCGGTCGAAGACCTCGGTCTCCCCTGGACTATTGAGTCGCGCACCGGCGACACCTCGGCCCGGGTCCGCGCCCGCCAGAGTAAGCGGCTCCCCACTGCACTGGTTACCACCCCCGAGAGCCTCGCCCTCCTGCTCACTCGCACCGACTCTGCCGCGCTGTTCGGCCATCTCGAGCTGGTCGTGGTGGACGAGTGGCACGAGCTGATGGCCTCGAAGCGCGGGGTGCAGGTGGAGCTGGCTCTGGCTCGTCTGCGCCGGTGGAGACCTGAGCTCCGCACCTGGGGACTCTCGGCCACGCTGGGCAATCTGGACAGCGCCCGCGACACGCTGCTCGGGGTCACTCCCGAGGGGCTGGAGCGGCCTGGCCGGATCGTTCGCGGGCTGGTGCCCAAGGCGCTCGCGGTCGACTCGCTGATTCCGGACACGATCGAGCGGTTCCCCTGGTCCGGCCAGATCGGCCTCCGAATGGTGCCCGAGGTGGTGCGCGCCATAGAGGAAGGGAAGACCACGCTGGTCTTCACCAACACCCGCGCCACTGCCGAGATCTGGTACCAGGCGCTGCTGGCGGCGTGCCCCGACTGGGCCGGCGTCATAGCCCTGCACCACGGCTCGCTCGACCGCCAGACCCGCGAATGGGTGGAAGACGGGATTCGCGACGGGTTGCTCCGCTGCGTGGTCTGCACATCGACGCTCGATCTCGGGGTGGACTTTACCCCGGTGGACCGGGTGCTTCAGATCGGCAGTCCCAAGACGGTGGGCCGACTGGTCCAGCGGGCGGGACGGAGCGGGCACCAGCCGGGCGCGGTCAGCCGGCTGACCTGCGTCCCTACCAACGCCCTGGAGCTGGTGGACGTCGCTGCTGCCCGCGACGCTCTCGCGGCCGGCGCCATCGAGTCCCGCCCGCCGGTGGACCGGCCCCTCGACCTGTTGGCCCAGCATGCGGTCACCCTGGCCGTGGGGGGCGGGTTCAAACCGGATGAGCTGTTCGCCGAGGTGCGCACGGCCCGCGCCTTCCGCGACCTGACTGAGTCCGAGTGGCGCTGGGTGATGGACTTCGTGACCCGGGGCGGGCAGGCGCTGAGCGCGTACCCGGAGTACAGCAAGGTGGTGGAACGTGACGGGCTTTACGTCATCCGCGACCGGGGGGCAGCCATGCGCCACCGGGTCACCATCGGCACCATCGTGAGCGAGGCGGCGATGACCGTCCGCTTCGTGCGGGGGAAGACCATCGGCACGGTGGAGGAAACTTTCATCGCTCGGCTCCGGCCCGGCGACGTCTTCACGTTTGCCGGCCGGACGCTGCGATTCGTCCGGGTGCGGGAGATGACCGCGTGGGTCCGGCGGACCGATGAGAAGACCACAGTGGTCCCCCGCTGGACCGGCGCCCGGCTGCCGCTCTCCTCCGACCTCGCCGCGGCCGTCCGGGTCAAGCTGGACGAGGCCCGCCGCGGGGTGTTCGACGGGGCCGAGATGCAGGCGGTGCGTCCAATTCTGGAGCTGCAGGCCAGATGGTCGCGGCTGCCGTCGCCGGACGAGCTTCTGATCGAGCGGGTGAAGACCCGGGAGGGGCACCATCTCTTCGTTTATCCGGTCGAAGGCCGCCTGGTCCACGAGGGGATGGCCGCGCTTTTTGCCTACCGGCTCGCGCAGCTCGCCCCCATGACGTTTACGCTCGCGGCCAACGACTACGGGTTCGAGCTGCTGTCGCCCGATCCGGCCCGGCTGGAGGAGGCGCTGGAGGCGGGGCTGGTATCGCCCGATCACCTGCTGCACGACATTCCGGCCAGCCTCAACGCGGCCGAGCTGGCCCGGCGCCAATTCCGGGAGATCGCCCGGGTGGCAGGGCTGATCTTCCAGGGATACCCTGGGAACAACAAGAGCGTAAGACAGGTGCAGGCATCCAGCGGGTTGTTGTACGACGTGTTCGCGCGTTACGATCCAGAGAACCTTCTCCTCTTCCAGGCCCATCGCGAGGTGCTCGAGCGCCAGCTGGAGCAAAGCCGGCTCGGCCGGGCACTGGAACGGATCGTCGCCGGGCGGGTCACGGTCACCGACGTGAAACGGCCCACGCCTTTGGCGTTCGGTCTGCTGGTGGACCGGGCCCGCGAGCAGGTCAGCTCCGAGAAGTTCCTGGACCGGGTACGCCGGCTGGCGGCGCCCCTGGAGCGGGCGGCAGAAGGCGGTACCGAAAGCCATCGATTCGGCAGAGGACGCGGCAGAGGATTCCGATGACGGACATCAGTCTCACCCTGGCGGGCGAGCAGGTCTATCTCCTGAGCGAGCGGGCGCTCTACTGGCCCGGCGCCAGCACCCTGGTGGTAGCGGACCTCCATTGGGGCAAGGCGTCGACCTTCCGCGCCGCCGGCATCCCCATTCCCCTGGGCACCACCAGCGACGACCTGGCCCGGCTCGACAGCGCCCTCCAGCGGACCGAGTCGCGGCGCCTGGTGGTGCTGGGCGACCTCTTTCACGCTAAGGCAGGGCGGGTGGCGTCACACACGCTGGCCGAGCTGCGGCGGTGGCGGAGCCTGGCCCGTAACTTCGAGATCCTGCTGGTGCGCGGCAACCACGACCGCCATTCGGGCGACCCGCCTACCGACCTCGAGATCAACTGCGTCAATGCCCCGGCGTTGGTGCCGCCGTTCGTGTTCCGGCACGAGCCGGTTGATGCGGACGGAGCATATGGAATGGCCGGGCACGTCCACCCCGGCATCACCCTGGTGGGACGTGGGCTTCAGCGTGAGACCCTGCCCTGCTTTCTGATCGGGAAGAGGAGCGCCATCATGCCCGCGTTCGGAAGCTTCACCGGCTTCGGCATGGTGGAGCCGGGGCCGGACGACCGGGTCTTCGTGGTCGCCGAGAACGAGGTGATCGAGGTGGCGATGCCGATCGCGCTGGGGCCCAACGCCTTTCCAGCGCCGCTCGGCGAGATGTCGCACAGCAATCCCCGCTCCTGACGTCGCGCACCCGCCAGCCGGTGAGAATCCCCACGGTCAACAGCGACTTCAGGTGATCGGGCAGCTCGGCCAGGACTGCCCGGAAGGCGGAACGGACAATACTGCAATGGGCCCTGGTGGATTCGAACCACCGACCGACGGATTATGAGTCCGCTGCTCTAACCACCTGAGCTAAGGGCCCGCGGCTTCAAAGCTCGCGAGACGCGTTTCCCCGCACAAGTTTCTACTTCCGGTCGGCCCGAATCCGTTCGTACAGGTCGATGTGCTTTTCGGCCATCGCCGTCTGAGTGAATCCGCTGGCCACCCGCTTGCGGCCGGCCTCGCCCATCTTCTTTCGCAACGCGGGGTCGTGCGAGAGCTTCTCCAACGCCTGCGCCAGGGCGGGTACGTCCCGGAGCGGGACCTCCAGGCCAGTCTCGCCAGGCACGTTCACTTCCCGGACGGCGCTCGGCAGGGCGGTCGTGACCACCGGCCGCCCGGCCGCCATCGCCTCCAGCACCACCAGTCCGAACATCTCCTCCACCGTCACCGAGGGCAGCACCAGGAAATCGGCGTCCGCCATCCGGCGCGGGAGGTCTTCGTCGGGATACTCCCCGTACCAGCGGACCCGGTCGGTGATCGCCAGCGCCTGGGCCAGCGTCTTGAGCCGGGGGCCCTCGGGGCCCGACCCGACGATGTCGAGGCGCAGCTCCGGCACCCGTTCCATGGCGCGCAGCAGTACGTCCAGCCCTTTGTAGCCGACCAGCCGGCCGATGAAAATGGCGCGGGGCGCGGCGCCGGGCGGTGGCGGCGGCACTATCTCCCAGCGGGTCTGATCGATGCCGAACGGGATCACCTCGACCTTGGACTCGAATCCGATCAGCTCGTTGGATAGCGCGAGATGTGCCCGGCTCGGCACCACCACGGCGGCGGCACGCCGGAGCACCAGCCGGGTCACCGGCCGGTAGGCCGACCGGCGGGAGTCGGCGTGCTGGGTGACCACGACGGGCGTGCGCCGGGCCCGGAGGAGGCAGGCGACGTCGGCCAGCGGATGGGGATGATGCACGTGGATGATGTCCGCGCGCCCCCAGGCGGCGGCGATGTACCCGGGCGCGATCTCCTGCGTGCCCAGCGCCGCCAGCGAGAAGGCCCGGGTCACCGAGGAGCGCTGGCGCCCCGAGGAGCCGGCGCGGCCCATGGTCTCCACCGCGACGACCTCGACCTGGTGCCCCAGGTTCGCGGCCCCCTCGGCCAGACCTTGTACCACGCGCTCCATGCCGCCGGAACGCGGCCAGTAGTACTTCGCGAGATGGAGAATGCGCATCGAAGGTTCGCCAAGTCTCACCAGACACGGCGACTGGTGTCAACGCCGCCCCTTGGTCGGGACGGCCCGCCGGGTCAGATTACGGCACCCCGGACGCCGCTCGCGCCTACCCTTACCCCAAACGCATGCTCCGCACCCAGATCGCGCTCTGCTACGGCACCCGCCCGCAGGTCATCAAGGCAAGCGTGCTGCGATCGTGTCTCGAGGCCCGTTACTCGGTCGTGGCCGTGGACACTGGCCAGCACTACGACTACGAGCTCAACGCCCTGCTCTACGAGCAGTTGGGCGTGCGCGCCCCCGACGCGATTCTGGAAGTCGGCTCGGCGGGACACGCGGAGCAGACCGCGGCGGTCCTGACTCGGGCCGAGGCGGTCCTGCGGCAGTACGGCCCCCGGGCGGTGGTCGTCATCGGCGACACCAACTCGACCCTCGGATGCGCCCTTGCCGCCACCAAGCTGCGCATCCCGGTGGTCCATGTGGAGGCGGGGCTCCGGGCCGACGACGCCCTCATGCCCGAGGAGATCAACCGCCGCGTGGTGGATGCCATCTCCCACGTCCTCTGCACCCCGTCCGCCCGGGCCACCCGCCGGATGGAATCCGAGCGCCGGGACGCCGTCATCGCCCAGACCGGAGACGTGGCGTACGACGCACTCCTGGCCCAGGCCGACCGCCTGCCGGCGCCCCCGATCCCCGAGGGCGGCACTGGCCGCCCCTTCTGCTTCGCCACCGTTCACCGCGCCGAGCTGACCGACCGGCCGGCCGTGCTCCAGGGCATCCTGGAGGCGCTCGGATCGCTCGACCGCCCGGTCCTCCTCGCCCTGCACCCGCGCACCCGCACCGCGCTCGATGCTGCGGGAATCGGGCCCCGTTTCGGGCCTGGCCTGATCATCGTCCCGCCCGTGGGCTATCTGGAGAGTCTGGCGCTCACCCGGGCGGCCGAGATGGTCTTCACCGACTCCGGTGGAGTTCAGCGGGAGGCGTACTGGATGGGGACACCCTGCGTCACTCTGCGACGCGAGACGGAATGGATCGAGACGGTCGAGGAGGGAGCCAACATCCCCATCGACCCCGCCGGCGGCCTCGGCGAGCTGTCGCGAGCAATCGCCGTACACCGCGGGCGCTGGAGCAACGGCGCCGGCTGGCCCCGGACCGCTTACGGCGCCGGCAATGCCGCGCAGCGGATCGTCGCGGCGCTGGCCCCGCTGGTGGGCTGAGTGAGAGCCCTCGTGATCTCGCGGGTGTATGCCGACCCGGCAACCCGAGGCAAGCTCAAGGCGCTGGCGGGCCTGGGCGTCTCGGTGGCCGCGGCGGTACCCGACCGCTGGTCGCCGCTCGGCCTCGGCACCGAGCAGCAGACGGTGTGGGGGGATGACGGCGGCGTGCGCACGGTGCCGATCACGGTGCGCGGCAGCACTGCACCGGGTACCGACCCGGTCTGGAGCCGGAGCGCGCTGCGCCGCTTGATCACCGATTTCAAGCCCGAGCTGGTGCAGATAGAGGAGGAGCCCTGGACCCGGGCGGCTGCGACCGCCGCGGGGTTGGCCCGGCGTCTGCGAGTGCCCTACGTGGTTCTCATCCGGGAGAGCCTCCCAGGCTCCCACGGGGCGCTGGCCCGGATTCGGCGGTCCCGGGTCCTGAAAGGGGCCAAGGGCCTCCTCGCGGCCAACGAGCTGGCCGCGAAGCTGGTGATCAAACAGCACCCGTCACGGTCGCCCCAGGTCATCCCGCAACTCGGCGTGGGGCTGCCGCTCCGGACCGCCAGCTCCAGCGAACCGGGGCTGACCATCGGGTTCTTCGGCCGGCTGATTCCGGAGAAGGGCCTGGACCTGCTCTTTCGCGCGTGCGTGAAGCTGATCGGTCGTTGGAGCATCACCGTGGTCGGGACCGGACCGGCCCAGGAAGAGCTGGAGGGCCTCGCCGAGCGACTCGGCATCGCCGGACGGGTGACGTGGCTCGGCGCGGTCCCGCGCCAACGGGTGGATGAGATCTGGCCCCGGCTCGACTGCCTGGTGCTTCCCTCTCGGACGGCGCCCCGATGGGTCGAGGGCGCGCCGCGCGCCGCGATGGAGGCAATGGCCCACGGCGTCCCGGTCGTCGCGACCGCCGCCGGAGCCCTCCCCGAGATCGTCGGGTCGGCCGGACTGGTCGTGTCCGAGGAGGACGTCGTCGCGATCGCCGAGGCCCTGCAGCGCCTGCACGATGAGCCCGCGGAGCGCGAGCGGCTGGCCGGTGAGGGGCGGCGGCGGGTGATGAGCGAATACACCGACGCGGCGATCGCCGGGAAGACCCTCCGATTCTGGACCGAGTCCATCGCCGCAACCGGTTGACATCTTGTAACTTACGGGACAACTTCAAGGCCCCATGCCCATCAGAGCCTCGCGCCATCTTTGCCTTGCCCGGTTGGGACTGCTGCTGGCCGTTTGCCTTTTCGCTGGTCCCGGTTCGATAGCGGCTCAGGTGCCGGTGCAGGTCAGGCCGGGCCAGCGGCTGCCCAATCCCGACCAGGCCCGAGACCTGTTGCAGAATCAGCCCGACCTGGTTCGCCAGCTCCGCGACAAGCTGACACAGTCGGGGCTGAGCCAGGACCAGGTGCGGGCCCGCCTCCGTGCGGCGGGCTATCCCGAAAATTTTCTCGACCAGTATCTCGCCGGCGCGGACACGACGCTGATGGTCCGCCCCGGTCCTCGTACCCTGGACGCGGTCTCGGCCGTCGGCATCCTCTCGCCCCAGGAGCTGGATTCGCTCCAGATCGCCGACTCGCTCTTCGCGATGTCGGACTCCCTCCGCCAGCTCCTCGACTCGCTCCGCTACCTTCACCTCGACTCCCTGCGCGCCGATTCGCTCGCCGATTCGCTGGCGGCGATCCAGCCCTCGGGGCTCAAGGTCTTCGGCGTCGAGACGTTCCGCCGGCTTTCCACCCAATTCGAGCCGTCGGACGCGGGTCCGGTGGACGAGAACTATCAGCTGGGACCCGGTGACGAGGTGGTGCTCATCCTGACCGGCGACGTCGAGCAGGCCCACATGCTGCAGGTGACGCGCGAGGGATTCGTCGTGATCCCGCAAGCCGGCCAGCTCTACGTCGCGAACCTCACGATGGGACAGCTCCAGGACCAGCTGTACGCCCGGCTTGGCAAGGTGTACTCCGGCGTCCGCCGCGGCGCCAACGCCCGGACCCAGTTCCAGATCTCTCTCGCCAAGCTTCGCAAGATTCAGGTCTACGTGGCCGGCGACGTAGTGCGTCCCGGCGCCTACCAGGTTTCTGCGGCCGGAACGGTGCTCAACGCGCTGTACGCCGCCGGCGGCCCCACCACCAACGGAAGCTTCAGGCGGATCGACATCCGCCGCGGCGACAAGCTGGTGGACAGCGTGGACGTCTACGACTACCTGACGCAAGGCATCAATTCCACCACCGCACGGCTCCAGTCCGGCGACGTGGTATTCGTGCCGGTGCACGGTGGATTCGCCAAGCTCGCGGGCAAGGTCAAGCGGCCGGCGATCTACGAGCTGCGCCCGACCGAGACCCTGCGCGACCTCATTCGCTTCGCCGGCGGCTTCGATGCCACGGCGTATCAGGCCCGGGTGACGATCCACCGGGTGCTGCCCCCGGCCTCACGGGGAGGGGGTGGCCGCGCCAGGGTAGTGATCGCGGTCGGGGGGGATGAGTTCGTCGACGGCGAAGCCCCCGCGGTGCCGATGGCGCCGGGCGATTCGGTGACGGTGTACGGCGTGGCCGATCGGATCCGAAGCTACGTCACCGTCAAGGGCGACGTCTGGGTTGAAGGACAGGTCGGGCACACGCCCGGCATGAAGCTCAGCGACGCCATCCGGCTCGCCGGCGGGCCCAAGCCCGACGTCTACCTGGGCCGCATCCTCGTCACCCGGCTGCGGGACGATTCGAGCATGATCCAGCTCCGGTCCGCCTTCAGGGACACGACTGGAGCGGTGACCGACGACATTCTGCTGGACGAAGAGGATGAGGTCCGGGTGTTCTCCCGCTCCACCTTCCGGACGGAGCGCTATGTCGCGGTCGTCGGGGCGGTGCGGAAGCCGGGGCGAGTGCCCTACCGCGAGGGGATGACCGTCCGCGATGCCGTGCTCCTCGCCGACGGCCTGACACCCGATGCCTGGCTTCAGGAGGCCGAGGTCGCGCGGGTGGCCGAGGACTCCACGCCGGGCGTGCTGGCCACGACGGTCCGGGTGCCTCTCGACTCCACCTACCTCTTCGGCCGGCGTCCGGGCGACGATTACGCCGGTCCGCCTGGACTCCCCGCGGCGGCCTCGGGAGCTCCCGAGACGGAGCTCCAGCCGTACGACAACCTCCTGATCATGCGGCAGCCCGGGTGGGAGCTGCAGCGCAGCGTGGCGATCACCGGGCAGGTCCGGTACCCGGGCAGGTACTCGCTCAAGTCGAAGACCGACCGGGTCAGCGACCTCCTGGCACGCGCGGGAGGCCTGACCGCCGAGGCGTATCCCGAAGGGGTCCGCTTCTATCGGTCCTACACCGGGGGCCGGCCGACGGGCGGCGACCCCCTCTCGCCGATACTGGCCGAGCCGCGCCCCTACCTGACGGCGGGTGGGGGAGATTCAGTGCGGCGCAGCGTAACCGAGCGGGTGGGGATCGACCTCCCCAAGGTTATGGACGATCCCCGCTTCCGCGACAACGTCCTCCTGGTCGGTGGAGACTCGATCCATATCCCGGAGTTCGATCCGGTGATCATGGTGCGGGGTGCGGTAAATTCACCGGGACCGGTGGCCTACGAGCCGAACAAGAACCTCGACTGGTACGTGGATCGGGCGGGTGGGTACACTCAGACGGGAGACCAGGGCCACGCGTATGTGACCCAGCCCAACGGCGCGCGGGAAGGCGTGAAGCGAAAGGCGATCCTCTCCGACCGGGTTCCCAGGCCCAAGCCCGGAGCGGTAATCTACGTGCCGGCGAGGGTCATCCAGGAAGGGCCCAACTCCCTGCCCGGCGTGCTGGCGGCGATGGCGCAGATCCTGGGCGTCCTCACGACGATCATCGTGGTCGCCACCCGGCGCTAGGCGGAGGCGATCTCCACGTCCACCTCGATCTCGAGGTCGCTGACGCGATACTCCGGAACCAGCCGGAGCAACAGGGCGCGAAGCTGGTCATCGGACCAGCCGTGCTGCGCCCCGTCCACCAAGAGGTCCACCATGGTGTTGAGGCCGATGCTCAGCGCCCCGTTCTTGGCTCGGAGCACCTTGGCGTGGTCGGTGGGCAGGGCGCTTTCCGAATCGAAGAACAGCTCCTCGTACAGCTTCTCGCCCGGCCGGGTGCCGCTGAACCGGATCTCGATGTCCGATCCGACCTCCAGCCCGGACAGCCGGATGAGGTCGGTGGCGAGATCGAGGATCTTCACCGGCTCCCCCATGTCGAGCACGAACACCTCGCCGCCCTTCCCGATCGCTCCCGCCTGCAGCACCAGCTGCACCGCCTCCGGAATGGTCATGAAGTAGCGGCGCATCTCCGGGTGCGTCACCGTCACCGGGCCGCCGGTCTGGATCTGGCGGAGGAACGTCGGCACCACGCTCCCCCGACTGCCCAGCACGTTGCCGAACCGCACGGCCACGAAGTTCCGCCCGGTGGTCTCCGCGACCGCCTGGACGATCTGCTCGGCGACGCGCTTGGTGGCGCCCATGACGTTGGTGGGGCGCACCGCCTTGTCCGTCGAGATCAACACGAAGTGCTCGACCCCGTACTCGGCCGACAGCTCGGCCATGTTCCGGGTGCCGAGCACGTTGTTGGTGATCGCCTCGGCCACGTTCTCTTCCATCAGCGGCACGTGCTTGTGCGCCGCCGCGTGAAACACGGCGTAGGGCCGGTAGCGCTCGAAGACCAGGCGCATGCGCTCGCGGTCGCGCACGTCGCCGATGATCGGCACGGCCTCGAGGTGGGGATAGCGCTCGGACAGCTCGGCCATCACGTCGAAGATCGAATTCTCGCCATGCCCCATCACCAGCACCTGGGCCGGCTCCAGCCGGGCCAGCTGGCGGCAGAGCTCGCTACCGATCGAGCCGCCGGCGCCGGTGACCAGCACCGTCTCACCCGTCGCGAGCACCCGTACCTGCTCGAGGTCGGTCTGGATCGGCTCCCGGCGGAGCAGGTCCTGAATCTGGACTTCCCGGAGCGAGGCCACTGCCACCCGCCCCGAGATGATGTCGAAGATCCCCGGGACCGTCCGGGTCTGCACGCCCGCCTCCATCGCGGCCTTCACCACCTGTCGCACCACCGTACCGGTGGCACGGGGCATCGCGATGATGACCTCCTCCACGTCGTACCGCAGCACCAGGTCCTTGATCGACGCCAGGGAGCCGTGAACCGGGAGATCGCACAGGCGGTGACCGTGCTTGCTCCGGTCGTCGTCCACGAAGCCGATCGGATTGAGGCCGAGCTGCGGATGGCTGAGCAGCTCCTTCACGATGATCTCGCCGGCCGCTCCCGCACCCACGATGAGCACTCGCCTCGCCGCCTCGAGCCGCCGCCATTGGGTCCGGCGGCCCAACAACCGGATGAAGAGCCGCGGCAAGGCGACCGCCCCCGCGCTCAGGCATGCGTCGATGAAGAGCACGGAGAGCGGCACCCGATAAGGCGTGATGCCGAGGCCGGGCAGCAGCGCCGCCCCGACCAAACCCGAAATGGATGCCGAGATGGCAGTCGCGACGAGGATGTGCTCCAGCTCGGCTACGCCGGCGAAGCGCCATAGCCGGCGATACAGCCCCACGTACAGGAGCACGCCGAGTTTGAGCGGCACCGTGACCACGACGTACGCCAGGGCGGTTTGGGCATGGGCTGGGCCCCAGTCAAAGCCTTCGAATCGCACCACATACGCCACCAGCGTACAGAGCCCGAGCAGGACGGCGTCGAGGGCAAAGAGGTGGCGGTTGCGCAGATGTCGCGGCAGGCGGAGGCTCATTGTGGTGTCAACGGATAGCGTGGCTGAACCGAATGGTCAAGCTGTTGCCAGTGATGAAGTTAGTTGACGAATCAAGGCTCATTCCGCCGTCCGATGATGGGGGCTATGTGGGCCGCGTCGTTTCGCGACACTGCTGTCATCTCCGGGAAATTGGAGCACCTGGCCACCCGGACCGTGCAAATCTTGGTAGTCCGGGCCGGCAGCGCTGTGACGGACATCCACCCTCGCTCATCACGTATCTTACGGACCCACATTGCCATGTCCGCGTGACGGCAACCCGCTCCAACTTATTCAGCCACTCAGGATACCGTCCAGGAATCGCCCGATTCGGACACAAAAGGCTGCCGTCAAAGCGCGTAAGTGCAACCTCCGTGCCCGGATGGCTCACAGGGAAGCAGGTAGGTCGGCGTTGGGATGGGGAGGATGTGCGGGATGGATCGAGGCTATGACATCGGGGCTATGGCATGGTAGGGTTCACCCTCTGCCGAATCCGAGGAGACGCCACGGGCGCCGGATGTCGCGAGCGGTCGCTCGTTTGAGCTGGCGGAACTCGGCGATCTCGTCGGCCGTGTCGGTCCGGCTGGCCCGGACGAAGGCCATGAAGAAGGCGAGCAGTGAGCCCAACAGGGCCCCGGCGACCAGAGCCAGGATGCCGCGGAGCAGGAGCATACGCGAGTCGGGCAGGGCCGGCGCTTCCGGCTCTTCGACGATGGTGATGACCGGGATGTCGCGGACCTCGTCGATCCTCGCCTGCTCGTAGCTCTGCGCCAGGGCGCTCACAACCGCTTGCCGGATACTCACTTCCCGCTCCAGGCGTTCCTGGCGGAACCGCAGCAGCGGGGAGGTGCCGAGGTCGCGGTTGACCTCGAGGAAGGCCTGGAGCGCGTTCTCCATCTCGAGCAGCTCCCCCTTGGCCTCGGACAGCCGGACCTCGGTGAACTTGCGCTCGGCGGCAGCCTGGGACTGGCGGGTCTCGAGATTGAACCGGTTCAGCAGGTCCAGCAGCCGCCGAGAGATCAAAGCGGAAAGCTCGGGATCGTGGGTCTCGACCTCGAACGTCACCACGCCGCTCGGCCGGTCGAGCTCGGTGCTGATCATCCCCCGGAGCCGCCGGAGCGCCATCTCGTCCCGCTCACCCTCGGTCTCGCCCTCGATCTCGAAGACCTCGACCAGCGTCCCGCTGACCTTCCCTGTGTCGGATGGAAACGTGTACCGGGTCTTGATCGTCTCGCCGAGGATACGGCGCGAATCGAGCAGCTCGATGTAGAAGTCGGGGCTGGCCCCGGCGTCCGTCGCGGGCAGCGGGACCCCGAACTGGGCGGCAATGCCGGCCAGATTGGACGCCAGCCGCTCGGACTGCGGAGTGAACGAGGAAGTGACCGTGTAGGTGCGGGGCAGGACCAGCGTGACGACCACGACGGCCAGGAACAGGAGGACCGCGCCGGCGACCACCAGAGAGCGGTAGGCCAGCACGATGTTGATCAGCCGGATCAGGGAGATCTCCGATCCGCCGTCGGGAAGACGTTCGGGCACGCTCTGGGTGTCGGGCGTCATCGAAGCCCGGCTCTGCTGCCCTGCACCGGCATGGCGGTCCTTCCCAGCATGGTCATGGAAGCGTAGGGCCGGAGACGCCGCCGAACATCGGCCGGCGCCGCTCGATGGCAAGGTAGAGTACCGTGAGCACGACGATCCCCGCAAGCACGGCTCCCGCAGCCGGCAGGCGGCCTGTCTGGGCCAGCCACGCCATCGTTCCCAGCCCGAGATTGACCAGTAGTATGCCATTGGTGGCGGCCGAGTGAGTGCTGCCGGCCTGCACCAGGCGCTGGTACGCATGGGAGCGATGGGCCTGATACCAGCGCTCGCCCCGCAGCATGCGTCGCAGCAGGGTGACCGTGGCATCGAAGACGAAGACTCCCAGCACCAGCAGCCACAGCGTCAGCGGCACCGCCCCGGCCCGGTTCGACACCAGTGCGAGCGCGCCGAAGGTGAACCCGAGAAAGCCCGAGCCCACGTCTCCCATGAAGACGCGCGCCGGAGGCCAGTTCCATTTCAGGAATCCCACCGCGGCCGCGGCGACCAGAAACGCGATCACCGCGAGGTCGGCGCGCCCCGCCCCCAGCAGCAGGCCGCCGGCGATGAGCCCGACGCTGACCGCCTCGGCTCCGGCCAGCCCGTCGATGCCGTCCATGAAGTTGTACAGGTTGATGGCCCAGACGATCCAGACCACGGCGGCGATCGCCGGGAGGTCGAAGTCACCCCGGATCCAGTAGACTGCCCAGGCGGCCGCGAGCGTGTGCACCACCGCACGGATCGGGGCGCCGACGCCCTGGCGATCGTCCAGCCAGCCCACTACGGCGACCAGGGCGCCCCCGACACCGAGAGCCCACGCCACCTGAGCAGGAATTCTTCCCGCCAGCGCGGCCACCGCCAGGCCCGCGAGCGTCACCAGGGCGATCGCCAGACCCCCGCCGCGAGGCGTGGGGGTACGATGCAGGCTTCGCTCGTTGGGGACGTCCAGCAGCTCGGAGCGGAGGGCGTACCGGCGCACCACTCCGGTGAGCAGCGAGGCGCCGAGAGTCGCGCCGAGCAGCGCCGCGATCGTGCCGATCATCCGGGCGTGTGGCCTTTCGTCGTCCGGTACCACTCGGCCGTGGCGCGCAGACCTTCCTCCACCGTATGGGGGGGCCGGTACCCCGCCAGGCGCGCCAGCCTCGTGCCGTCCACCGTGAGCGATCCGATCAGCCGGTCGCGCTCGGCCGCGGGCAACACCAATCGCAGCAGGCTTGGCGGAGCAGGCAGCAGGCGAGCCCGCCGGCCCAGCGCCTGGCCGATCAGCCGGATCAGCCCGGGCAACGAGAGGTCACGTCCGTCACTCACGAAGAAAGCGCCGGCGCCCTCCGGCGGATGCGCGAGCACCGTACGGACGGCGGCGACGAGGTTGCCGACGTAGAGCAGGCTCCGCCGGTTGGCGACCGAGCCGAACGGCAGCGGCACGCCGCGATCCACCAGCGAGAACAGGCGGAGCATGTTCCCCTTCACTCCGGGCCCGTACACCAGCGGGAATCGCAACGCCGCGGCGCGGATGCCGTGCCGTCGCGCGACCTCGCCCGCGACCTGCTCCGCCTCGAGCTTGCTGGTGCCGTACGGGTCGGTGGGCGCGGGTGGCGTGTCCTCGGTCCAGGGCTCGGTGTTCCGCTCCCCGACGGCCTTCACCGTGCTGGCGAGCACGAATTGGCGGATGCCGGCGGCGGCGGCCTCCGCCACGAGAACCGCGGTGCCCTCGACGTTGGCGCGCCGAAACTCGCCCAGCGGATCCGCGGCATCCTCGCGCATGACGTGTACCCGTGCCGCCAGGTGGACCACCGCGTCCATGCCCGCGACGGCCGTTCGCACCGCCTGCCGGTCGAGCGGGTCGGGCACCTGCACCCGCTCGACGCCGCCCACCGGGTGCGGTCCGCCCGACCTGGACGCCCCCCGCACCGACGCTCCCGATTCCACCAGCGCGCGGCACACCGGCTGGCCGATGAACCCGGTCGATCCGGTGACCAGCACGGCTCGCCCCACGAGCGGCCGCAGCTCACGCAAGCTTCCACCCGTGGGTGCGGAAGAAGCGCAGCGCAGAGCCGAGAAAGAGCCGCACGTGGGTGGTGCCCTTCTTCGCCGCTTCCCCGCCGTGGTGAACGATTCGCACCCGGCTCACGTAGGCAATGGGCGACGTCCGCCGCATCCGGAGGCTCAGGTCGAAGTCCTCGAAGTACAGGAAGTACTCGGGCGAGAAGCCGCCGACCGCCTGGAGCACGTCCCGCCGGGCGAACATGAAGCATCCGCTGGCGAGCGGCACGTCGCGCACGACCTCGTCGTCCATCCGGTCGCGCAACTCGTAGCGATCGAGCAGGCGGCGGAAGGGCCGCTTGACCCACGCCGGAGCGAAGCCGCGGAGCAGGAGCACCAGCACGCTGGGGTACCGCTTGCAGAGGTACTGGCGCTCGCCGGCGTCGCCGCGGACCTCGGGTGCCAGCATGCCCACGTCGGGATTCACGGCGAGGTAGCGGAGCGCCGCTCCCAGCGCCTCGCGATCCAGCTCCGCGTCCGGGTTCAGGATCAGGTGATAAGTCATCGCCGATTCCGCGATGGCGATATTGTGCCCCCGCCCGTAGCCGACGTTGCCGTGCCCGCGGCGGACGGCGATGCCGATTCCCCGATCCGGGGGGAGCGCGGTGGCGACGACGCGGTCGAGCGCTTCGGCGTCGGGCGAGCCGTTGTCCACCACCCTCACGGCAACCGGGCCGAGCACACCGTCCTCCCTCGCGCGCGCCACCGACTCCGCGAGGGAGACGAGCGTCCCGGCAAGCAGGCCCAGGTCGGAGTGGTAGACCACGACGCCAACCGACAGGCTGGCCGGTGAAGCCCGGTCCATCCCGCGCTCAGTCGGTCGGGGAAGGAGTGCCGGGAGACTGCCCCGCCGGCCGCTCACCGTACTGCCGCCGCATCCAGTCCCGGTAGCTGCCGTCCATCACGCCGCGCCACCACGCCTCCTGCTCCAGGTACCAGGTGACCGTCTTCCGGAGGCCGGTCTCGAAGCTTTCGCTGGGCGTGAAGCCGAGTTCGCGCTCCAGCTTCCGGGTATCGACCGCGTAGCGGCGGTCGTGGCCGGGCCGGTCCTTGACGAACGCGATGAGTCCCGACACCGCAGCGCCCTTCGCGGCGGGACAGGCGGGGAATCTCGCCGCCAGCGAAGGGTCGGCGGCGAACGCGGCCTCGACGACCCCGCAGAGGAGTTGAACCAGATCCACATTCCGCCATTCGTTGCCGCCGCCCACATTGTAGGTCTCGCCGACCCGTCCGTCGAGCAGCACCCGCTCGATCGCGCGGCAGTGATCGGTGACGTAGAGCCAGTCGCGCACGTTCCCGCCGTCCCCGTAGACCGGCAGCGGCTTGCCCTCCAGCGCGTTGACGATCATGAGCGGAATCAGCTTTTCCGGGAAACTGGTAGGGCCCGTAGTTGTTGGAGCAGTTGCTGGTGGTGACCGGCAGCCCGTACGTGTGGTGGTAGGCTCGCACCAGGTGATCCGACGCGGCCTTGCTGGCCGCGTAGGGAGAGTTGGGGGCGTAGGTCGTGGTCTCGGTGAACGCAGGGTCGTCGGGGCCGAGCGAGCCGTAGACCTCGTCGGTCGAGATGTGGTGGAACCGCACCCGGCCGGGTGGCCTTTCCGTCCGGCATCCAGACCGACCGTGCCGCCTGGAGCAGCGTCTGGGTACCCGAGCACGTTGGTACGGAGGAACTCCTCGGGCCCCACGATCGAGCGATCCACGTGCGACTCGGCGGCGAAGTGGACCACGGTCGAGACCGAGCGCTCCCGGATCAGTCGTGCCGCCAGCTCCCCGTCACAGATGTCGCCCTGGACGAACTCGAATCCGGTCCGGCCTTCCACCGCCTCGAGGCTCGCGCGATTGCCGGCGTATGTCAGCGCGTCGAGCACCACGACCCGGTCGCCGGGATGCGCGTCGAGCCAGTGCTGGACGAAGTTGGCGCCGATGAATCCGGCCCCGCCGCTCACGAGCACAGTCCCCACTCAGGCCTCCGCCGGCCGGGTCACCTGTAGAGCCCTCCGCCGGGGCGGCAGAGTCACCACGATGGTGCACACCAGGTAGAAGAAGAGAAAGTCGTAGAGCCTGAACGGCAGAGTCGTCTCGTCGAAGAATGCCCGGAACAACAGCGCGCCCAGGACCACGAAGAGTATCCAGTCGCGCATGAGCGCGCGGCCCAGGGCCAGCACCGCCAGGACATAGAGCGGGATCGCCATCACGCCCATGGACTTGTGCCACAGGATGTAGGAGTTGTGAACGTTGGTATAGCCGGCGAAGATCTCCTCGCGCCCGTACCCGATGAGAGCCCCCAGACCGGCGAGGCGCTCCGCGTAGGCCCCCCAGATCTGGTTCCGACCTTCCGATCCCAGCCCGAATTCGGAGAACCGCTCGAACACGAACGAGAGCAGCTCCAGCCGCGGCAGCACCACGACCAGCACGGCCAGGAGGATCGTGGCATAGGCCAGGGTCTTCGCCGCCACCAGCCTGCGGCTTCGCTCCAGCACCAGGTCCCGCGCGGCGATCCCGGCCAGGAGAAAGGTGGCCGCGCCGATCCCGGCGCGTCCCAGCGTCAGCGAGCTGACGAGGAGACACGCCACGGCGGGCATCATTCGGATCGGCGCGCCCTTGTCCCGCGACACCGTGTAGTGCAGGCCGCAGAGCAGGATCATCAGCTCCGAGATCCCGTTGGCGCTGCCGGTCACCAGGATCTGGTGGATCGCCCCGGGGGTGGGGACGCTCACCAGCCGGTATCCGAAGTAGGCGGCCGCCCCGTACAGCAGGGCCAGCGTGGCCCGGCGCCCCATATGCCCCCGGCAGAGCGCGAGCGCCACACCGATGCTGCCCGGGAGGTAGACGCTCTCCTGCACCCACTCGCCGAAGAACACGCCGTTCAGCGTGAGGGCGGCGGCGATCCAGGCCCCGACGACGTAGAGGAAATACTGCTCGTACTTCATCGAGCGGAACCCGAGCGCCTCGTACGCCAGGAGCAGGACTCCCGACCACCACCAGCAGCCGCCGCGGCACCGAAGTCAGGACCAGCGAATTGGCGATCGCGAGCAGGATGTAGAGCACGACCAGAATCTTGGCCGGCGTGCCCCGGTCGAAGCGGGCCAGCGCGAGGATTTCCCGGGAGCTAGCCATCGGCCGGCTCCTCGAGCGTGCGGCGGAGCGCGACGCGCCAGTGTTCGGGGGTCATCCGCAGCGCGGTCCGGGTGGCCGAGCAGTCCAGCACGCTGTAGCGGGGACGGCGGGCGGCGGTGGGATACTCCTCGGTTGAGACCGGCAGGACCGTCGCGGCCCGCTGCAACACGCCGAGGCCCAGCCCCTCCTCCCGGATCGCGACCGCGAAATCGTACCAGCTGGCGACTCCGTCGTCGGTCCAGTGCGCGATCCCCCGAACCTCGGCGCGGCCGGCGATCGCCCAGGAAGCCCGGGCGACCGACGATGCCGTCGTGGGGGTACCGATCTGGTCCGAGACCACGGTGACCTGCTCGCGTTCGCTCAGGAGTCGCAGCATGGTGCGGAGGAAGTTACGGCCGCTCGCCGCATAGACCCAAGCCGTTCGGAGGACCACCGCCCGGTCGCCGAGCGTTTCCAGGACCGCGCGCTCTCCGGCCAGCTTGGAGGCGCCGTAGACGCTGAGTGGGTTCGGCTCGTCACCGGGGGCGTACGGGCGTCCCTGCCCGCCGTCGAAGACATAGTCCGTGGAGTAGTGGACCATCCTCGCCCCGACCTCCGCCGCGGCCTCGGCCAGATTCCGGGCTCCCTCTTCGTTGGCGGCGCGAGCCGCCTCCGGCTCCGCCTCCGCCCGATCCACCGCGGTGTAGCCGACGGCGTTGATCACCAGGCTCGGCCGGAAGTCTCGCATGGCATGGGCGACATCCGCCGGCCGGGTGACGTCGAGCTGGACCAGGTCCACCGCCCGGACTTGAGCGTCCGGGGGCGCGCTTCCCGCCAGCGCCCGTCCGATCTGCCCATCGGCCCCGGCGATCAACACCCGCATCGATGACCGGTCATGGAAAGGTGGGAAGCGCCTGGAAGGGCAGCCCGGCCGCGTCCTTGACCGAGACCAGTGGACGCTCCGGACCGAGGGGCCACGTGATTCCGATCGCCGGGTCGTCCCAGCGCAGGGTTCGCTCGTGCTCCGCGAAATACAGGTCGGTGCACTTGTACACTACCTCGGTGCCGTCGCTCACCACATAGTAGCCGTGGGCGAAGCCCTCGGGGATCCAGGCCTGGAGCCGGTTTTCGGCCGACAGGGTGACCCCGACCCACTTCCCGTGGGTCGGGGATGAGCGCCGAAGGTCCACCGCCACGTCGAAGATCTCGCCCGCCACCACGCGGACCAGCTTGCCCTGGGGCCGCTCGATCTGATAGTGGAGTCCGCGGACCGTGTTGCGGACGGAGCCGCTGTGATTGTCCTGCACGAACGAGAGATCGAGGCCGGCATCGCGAAATTTGGCGGCGTGCCAGGTCTCCATGAAGAAGCCGCGCTGGTCCCGGTGGGCCACCGGCTCGACGACGACCACGTCCGGGATCGCGGTCGGGGTGAACCTCACGGAAGGGAGTCCTCCCGCAGCATCCGGAGCAGGTATTCCCCGTAGGCGCTTTTCCTGAGCGGCTCGGCCAGCCGCTCGATGTCGGCGGCCTCGAGATACCCCATCCGGAAGGCGATCTCCTCGGGGCACGCGATCTTGAGCCCCTGGCGCTGCTCGATCGTCTGCACGAACAGGCTCGCCTGGAGCAGGGCGTCGTGGGTCCCGGTATCGAGCCAGGCGGTGCCCCGGCCGAGCAGCTCGACGTCGAGCTGGCCTCTTCTGAGATACCAGGAATTCACGTCGGTGATCTCGAGCTCGCCGCGGGCGGAGGGGCGAAGCTCGCGGGCCACGTCCAGCACCCGGTTGTCGTAGAAGTAGAGCCCGGTCACTGCGTAGTTGGAGCGCGGAGTGGCCGGCTTCTCCTCGATGCTCACGGCCCGGCCCTGGTCGTCGAACTCGACCACACCGTAGGCCTGGGGATTATGCACGTGGTAGCCGAAGACCACCGCCCCCGACTGGCGGGCAGCGGCCCGCTGGAGCGTGACGCTGAGGTCGTGCCCGTGGAAGAGATTGTCGCCCAATACCAGGGCGCAGGAGTCCGCGCCCACGAAGTCGCGTCCGATGATGAAGGCTTGCGCCAGTCCATCGGGGGAGGGCTGCACCGCGTAACTCAGACGCAGCCCCCATTGGGCGCCGTCGCCCAACAGATGCTGGAACGCCGGGGCGTCCTGTGGCGTCGTGATGATCAGGAATTCCCGAATCCCGCTCAGCATGAGGGTACAGAGCGGATAGTAGATCATCGGCTTGTCGAAGATCGGCACCAGCTGCTTGCTCAGGGCACGAGTGACCGGATAGAGCCGGGTGCCCGAGCCGCCGGCGAGCACGATTCCCTTCCGGCTCGACTGGGCAGCGCTCATGGCGGGCTCAGGGTCGGCGAGCGCGTCGTCGCCGCCAGGGCCTGTGCCCGTCCTCCGAGCTCGTCGGAGCCATTCGGCACGAGCGACCGGTAGAGCGCGAGCATTTGGTCCGCGATCGGCTGGGGGGCGAACTGCCGGCGATATCGCTCCCTGGCATTCCGTCCGAGCCGCTGACGGAGGCCGGCGTCGTCCGCCAGCCGCAGGGTTGCCTGGGCCAGGGAGCGCGGGTCCTGCGGGGGCACGATCACCCCGGTCTCCCCGTCGACGACGACGTCCTCGATCCGGTGCCGGAGCGCGACGATGGCCGGAATGCCCCGCGCGCCCGCCTCGAAGACGCTGCGGCCGGGGCCGTCCAGATGGCTGGGGAACACCAGGATGTCAGTGGCCGCGAGGACCTCCGCGGGCTCGACCCGGCCGAGCAGCTTTACGGTGGTTTCGAGTCGGTGTGCTTCGATCCACCGGCTGACCGACGACTCGACGTCCGGCGCGAAGCCGAACAAGTGCAGCATCCTGCCCGTCGCCGAGCGGTGGAACGACGGGGGGCGACTGTTGGTTCCCGCGATCTGGAACACGATGTCGCTCCGGTCCCGCAACAGCAGCGCGCACTCGAGAAGGTCATGGATCCCCTTGAACACTTGAAGGCCGGTTAGGTACGTCACCCGGACTGGCGAGCCGGAACCTGCGCGCGAGGCGTCCCCGACGAGTACAGGGCTCGTCTCGTCGTCCAGTGGATTGTAGATGACTTCCACATTCGGAACCCCTGTGAGCGAGGCTCGGACGCTTTCGTCGATCGCCACGACGCGCGAGACATGACGGCCGATCGCCCTCGCCGAGGCTCGCCGCACCCATCCCTCCCGCCGCTCGGCCACACTCCGGGCGTGAAGCACGACGGGGACGCCCTCCTGATGCGCGATCCTCGCCGCGTGGAGCATGCCCCTCTCGTTTAGGTGCACGAGGTCGGGCCGAGCCTCCCGGATCGCAGTGCGGATCCGGTCGGCATGCCGCATCATCCAGACTGTCCGGCCTAGCTCGAGAAGACGCAGTCCGCGCAGCGGTACCCCTTCCATGCCGTGGAACATCGAGACGCCGGGGATGATCCGGACTGTGGCGCCTGTCAGCCGAAGCCGTGGCACGACTTCCCCATCGGGACAGAGGACGATGGCGGCCACATCGTCTGATCTGAAGTGCTCGAGCAGCACGCACAGGCTGTGGGCCGAACCGGCTGGGGTTCCGCTGTGCATGACGTAGAGAACCCGAAGGGGCCGACGGGTCATATGGGGGTGCGGTGTAACGGCTGATGACCCGGGACGTAGATCATCTCCGGGGAAGCAGTGGTGCCGTCGATTCGGCATCGAACTGTCCGTGGAGCAGGCGTTGAAGGGTTGCAGGTGCCTGTGGTTTGCGCCGGCTGACCGCCCGCCGCCCCTGCGTCTGAAAGTTCTGTAAGGCAGCCAGAATTTCCGCCGGAGTATCCGCTACTACCAACAGGCCCTCGGACATCTCGTCCCGAAAGAACTTGGGCGCCTCCTTCCCGCGAGCGACTGACGGGACGCCCTGCGCGGCCGCCTCGCTCACCACGGTAGACAGACTCACCGTGAGGTGGCTGTCCATTCGGCCGAGAAGGGCGTGAAGAGGTGCCTCGGTCGCGAAGTCCATCAGGTCGAGGTCTACTTTCAGCGGACCCAACAGCCTCCTTGCCTCCGCTCGCCTCGACACCTGGTCCACGGGATGCAGCCGGAACCAATAGCGCCAGGCCGCCGGTGAGACGCGAACCGCGTCGAGCAACGAGGCGGGCACGACCTGCCCCTGGGAGCTCAGGGTGACGAGGATGTGGTACTCACCCCCGACCGATTGCTTCCGCTGCTCTATGAGCTGGCCGGTGCGCCGTGCCAACTCACTGCCCTCAGCCAGCCACATTTCCCGCCAGGGATCACCTCCCAGCACGGCGACGTGCCGGTCTGGCGCGCAGTGAGCCCACCGGTTGATTGCCGCCGCGCTCTCCGCATCCCAGCTCCAGAACACTCGCGCTCGCGTCTCCCATCCATCGCGAGGTACGGCGAACCAGGATCCATAGCTCGGATGCAGCTCACCCTGAACCCCATGCTGAAGCTCGACGGACGTGATGCCCAGCTCGCGGCAGGCGAGGCAGAACGCCTGCTCAGGTAGTCCCGTATTGGCCACGAAGCCCAGACGCGGACGGGACCCTCTAAGCCAGGACCCGAACCGGTTCGCGAGACGCCTGATGAAGAGCGTGTCTCGTCGAACCCGCGCTACATCGGCGTGTGCGAACGTGAATCCCGCCTCGCGCGCCTTCGCCAGGAATTCGCCGTATCCTTCCAGGTCCACCTGGTCGTCGCCGAGTGGCAGGAACTGGCATGCCGCTCGAAGCGACGTGAGGTAGGGCTGCACCAAGAAGGAGGGCGTGTGGCGGGGCAGGCTGTAATCACCGAATGGGCTCATTTCCCAGACCAGGGACCGGGCGCCGATTCGCCCGAGCAGATCGACGAACGGGCCGGCCCGGACGTCGTAGCGCTTCCCATCCACTAGCGGTCGTTGTCCAGCGGAATATGTCAGGAACACGGCATCGCTCGGTTCAACCGCCCTGCGGTTTGCGCGCGCATCGGTCAGGTACGCGTCCGCCCACGCGGAGAGACCGCCGACGATGTTACGCACACGACGGAGCCATCCGGCACTCAGGCCGTGCTGCGGTGAGCCAGAGCGAAAGGTCGAGGAGTAGAGCGAGAGGCGCACCAGAGGCCAGACCCGGATCCCGCGTACCGACCATCGGGTGACCGGGAACGACTCCTCGACCTCCTTCAGCCATTCGATGAATTCGCCTCGAATCACGTGGAAGTCACCACCTTCAGGGCCGTGGTCCTTTGGAGCGGTCAATTCCGGGGCCGGACAGAAGTAGAGCGATAGCGAGCCCGGGCATCAACCCCTGTGCCGCCACCGTTCTTGACCCGTAGGTGGCCCTGCATCATAGTTCGGCGGGCACTGGCGCATCGACCATTTCTATGAATCTCTTCCTATAATGCACACCTACGCCGCCGCCTGCACGGTGGACATCACGCCGGAAGAGCCGGTCCCTTTGGCCGGCTCCGAGGTCCGCACAGCCGCGTTCCAGGGGATCGCCGACCGCCTTGAAGCTAACGCTCTCGTGCTGAGGCAGGGCGGGCGCCCGATCGTGCTCGTGAGCGTGGATCTGGTCTTTGTCGGCCGAGAGCTGCGCTCCGGGGTTTTACACCGGCTGGGATCCACGGTAGACGACGAGTCTTTGTTCTTCACCGCAAGCCACACGCATTTCGCGCCGGCAACGGACGACCGTCGCCCGCGCCTCGGCCGAATGGACGCGAGCTACCTCGATCGAGTCTGCAGCCAAGTGAGCGATCTCGTCTTGCGGCTCCTCGGGGAGTCACTCGCACTCACGGCAATCGAGTACTCTCAGGGCACGGCGGATCACGCAGTCAATCGGCGGCTCCGTGCTCCCTGGCATCTAAGCCGCCGAGGTCTCCTTCTTGGGTCTGTCGTCGCGGCGCCGAATCTCGCCGGCCCACGAGACGAGTCGGTTCACCTGCTACGTATCTCACGGCACGACGGACGCCCATTGGCTGTCATTTGGAGCTACGCTTGTCATCCGGTCAGTTTTCCGGAGCCGCTCAAGGTCTCCGCGGACTATCCGGGACGCGTGCGCCGCCGCCTTCGTCACGAGTTTGGGTCTGACCTGCCGGTACTGTTCTGGCAAGGCTACGCTGGTGACATCCGCCCGCGCGAGCTTGGCCGATCGACTTCGCTTCTCGGGCGCGCCAAGCGGGTACTGCTCGGCCCACGGTTCGGCCGGTTCACGTCCGGGGAATGGGAGAGCTGGGCAGATTCCCTGGCAGGGCGCGTCGCCCAGGTCGCCTTCCTGTCGTCGAGGAGGTCTGCTGACGGACCCATCCGCGTTCACCGACTCACCAGACCGCTCGGCGACTTCGTGCTGGGTGCCTCGGAAGACCGACGGGTTACGTTCCATGGCCTCATGCTCAGCAAGGACCTGGTCGTCGTGGGTGTTTCAGCCGAGGTCGTTACAGAGTACGGAGCATTGCTGAGTCAGGTGTTCGCTGGGTGCCTCCCGATTCCAGTCGGCTACATCGACGATGTCTATGGCTACATGCCGACGGCGCGAATGCTCAAAGAGGGCGGGTACGAGGCCGATTGGTTCCTGGAGCCGTTTGCGTTGGACGGTCCGCTTCATCCTGAGATCGAACGACACTGCCTGAGCGCCCTCCGCGAGTTGGCCGCCGCACTCGCCGCTCCCACCCCCCAATACCGGTGAGTAGGGCCTTCGCGATACTCGCTGGCCTGCTGCCCTCGGCCCTACGGGTGCACCTGATGCGCGCCCGTGGGGCGAGAATCGGGCGGGGGGTCCACCTGGGCCTTTTCTCCGTGATCCTGGCGGAGCAGGTGGAGATCGACGACGGGGCTTCGATCGGCTCTCTGTCCGTGGTGCGGGCGCGCAGCATGAAGCTCGGCGCCCGTGCCTCTATTGGCTCCCTGAGCTACATCAACACGCAACGGCTCGTCTTGGGAGATGATACGGTCGTCGCCAAGCTGGTGGTGATTGCCGGTCCGGTTTCTCGTCACTCCGAGTTCGTCGCCGGCAAGCGGTGCACGATCTTTCCTTACTGTTGGATCGATACGACGCGTGAGGTGCATCTTGAGGACGAGGTCGGAGTCGGCGGCGCATCATACATCTTTACCCACGGCTCTTGGCAGCCGGTGATCGACGGCTTTCCTGTGTCATTCGGCCCGGTCACTCTCAAGCGGAATGTCTGGTTGCCGTGGCGGGTGTTCATCCTCCCCAATGTCACGATCGGGGAGTACGCCACGATCGGTGCAGGAGCGATCGTGAACAAGAGCCTCCCGGCCTACAGCCTCGCTGCCGGGATGCCGGCCAAGGTGCTGAAAGAGAATGGGGAGCATCTTCGCCATCTTAGTCTGGAGGAACGCCTAGCGATCGTGGCCGAGGCTCTCCGCGAGGCAGGAGCCGACCTCGAATACCAAAGAAATACCGTTAGCCTGACTGAATCCGACGGCTCACTGCGACTGAAGGTGAACGAGCGACTCGTTCTCTTTCAGACTCGATTCGACGCTCTTCCGGAGGCGACCCTGCTGGTGAGTTGGGATCGTATACCCGCCGATCTCCTTGAGGCGGCTGATCGGCGAGGGGTCACTTGGTTTGATTTTACTCGCCGGCGCTGTTCCCTGAACCGTGACTGGCTCTTCGATAGGATTCGCACTGCATTCAGCATCCGCGGCGTGAGGTTCGAGCCCACCGCAGGCCAGGCGGCGCGAACCTTGCCCGATATCCCGCGCGCGAGTCCGCCCGGCCATGTAGAGGATTGAGGCGGACTCGCCACCCGCAGCCCGCATGTAGTCCGCATTCCACCAACGAACGCCTATGTATCCATTTCAGTCTTTGCTTAACTTCATCCCTATGGGGCTGTGGTGGTATGGGTCCATGTAGTCGTTGTCCCAGGTAATGAGAGATACTTGTAGCGCACCGTCGCACCATCTTTCCACTGCACAATGAGCTTGTCCGCCTTCACGTAGATCCTCGCCTGATTAGACGTCGTTGGAGCACCAGGCGTGGTGCTCGATTCGTCGAAGGTCAAGACTGGCGCGGCCGCCAGTCGCAGCCCCCCCGCGAGGACATCCTCGTACAAGCCGTACGTATACGGCGGTCCGAGGTTCTGATTCTGGAACACGCCTTGCCGGCGTGTACGCAGACCGTTGTCCAGTACGGTTGTCGCAACATCGGCAATGATCGTGTCCTCAGCCAGCGGCTCGAGGGTTATCGCGTTGGAGTCAACAGGATTGGAGGTTCGGATTAGCCCACCCTCAATGCGAGTCTGTTTGGCGTTCACTACCCGAAAGCGGGTCGGGCCAGGACCGTGGACATACATGTTTTGGAAGGACGTGTGCAAAGCTCCCCCTTGCACCAAGACGTCCTCCGTCACATTGGCCTCCAGAAACATGCTGTAGAAGGTATTCAGCCGGCTCACCACATCGCTCGCTGCACTAACGACTATGCCGCGATTATTCAGCTCAGAAGTTCCGCCAACAAAGACATTGTTGTGGGCGTAACGAAGAAAGATCCCTGCCCCCTTTGTGGGATCTGCGTCACTCGTTTTCCCCAGCAGCCCGCCGATGATCGTGTTTACAAAAGTGCAGTTCGACGGTTTCTTCTCCTGAGTTCATCAACGCCTCATCAAACCGGGTCAGAAAAATGCCGCAGTTCGGCATCGTCGTGCCAGTTACGATGTCAGGTAGGAGCCAGTCCACAGCCGGGCTTGTGGAGATCACCAGGTTCTCGAAGTAGTCCGCTACTGCGAAGTTGGTCCGCAGTCCAACGCTGCCGGCGTTATAGATGTGGATATTCTCAAACCTGGAATGGTGAATTCTCCTCAAGTGAAGGGCATTGACTGAGTTACTGTTGCCTATGATGGAAAAGTTTGAGAACGTGCAATTGAATCGACCCGCCGGCTCGGGGGCGCCGGTTCCATCGAATAGCACCCCGTCCCCGGTGCCGATGTGTCTTAGCAGAACGCGGCCAAGCCCGATTATTCTCACGTTCTCTACGGCGAAGTTCGGGGACGTGGCGTAAGCGTACTTGCCAGGAGGAAACACTACGTCCCCCAAGTTTGATGCGGCTGCGCTGAACCGTCATCCGTTGTACCGTTCTCCAGCCCTTCGTAGCATCGCCGCCAACGTTCGCGACGCGCTTGCGCCAGAGAGTACGTCCATTCGTCCCATTCGACTGCACATACAAGTCCCCTACTGCCCCGGCGAGAACTTGTTCAGGGGAGCCCGCGGCTGTTGTGCAAGTGCATGGCATACCGCCTCCGGAATGAAGTGTAGAGATATGGGGGTAGCCGATTCTACAACTGGCAGCGGTTCAGATCCTCCACCGGGCTGGTCTAATCACACTCGAACCCCAATTAGCCGGAGCCTTTTCGTGAGCCACGCGCTGGCCATCCCTTCATGCATCGATTAAACCAAGTCCTGTCGAATTACCCCAGCCGCTCCTCCACGATCAGCACCCCGTCGAGCGAAAGATCGTCGAGCGCCCCCTTCACCAGTACCACGTTTCCGCCCACTTCGACCTCCAGCACGCCGAGCTTTCCCCGCGACAGCACCGGGAACCGGTGCCGGTGCGCCGGACGGTGTCCCTCCGGCAGCGTGAAGACCAGCAGGGGAAGGCCCCGCCCGCTCGCCCGGCCGCCAGCGGCGCGGGTGAGCCGCCCACGCAGCCGTATGGACCCTTCTGCGTCACGCATGAAACCGGCCGGTGTCGCGTCGCCTCCGGCATTGTCCCACGGCGCCTCGAGCTCCGGCACCTGCCATCGGTTCGCGCGGACGGTGCCGTCGTGATCCGGCAGCGGCCGGTCGGCGGCCATGTCGTGACAGCCGAGCCGCTGGGTGCGCTGGCCCCGGTCGGAGATCCGGCGGGCCGCGATGCCCAGCAGCTTCACGTCCCGCACGCCGTCCTCGATCGACAGGTCGGCGAAGCGGCCTCCGATCAGCCGGGTGAAGTTGGCCCGGTCGTGGAACCGGCAGAGCCCCTTCTCCGCGGATAGGGCCATGAACTGGTTCTGCGGACCCCGGCAGTCGATGTGCAGCCGGTTGCTCTCCAGAAACACGCCGTCCACCACGTTCCCGCTCGCCTTCTCGCTCAGCACCAGCCCGGTGCCCGTCGTGAGATCCTCCAGGGTCCCGCCGCGTATCATGTTGTTCTGCGCCCGGTCGAGGTGCAGACCCGTCTCGGCGCACCCCTCAACGATGCAGTTCACCAGAGTGCAATCCACCGTCGAGTAGGACTCGCGCGGAGCGGGCAATGACGAGAGCGTGATGCCCGTGGCCGGCAGCGTCCCCACCACCCGCTCGTTCCCGGTCACTCCCCACCCCTCACAGTAGTTCGCGATGAAGAACTCGGTTCGGAAGCCTTCCCCCCGGGGCGCGCCCCCGATGACCCGAAGCCGCGCGAACCGGCCGTGGTGCACCGAGCGGAACAGGAATCCGATGGACGTCTCGGCGTTGCCCTCGAGCGCCAGGTTCTCGATCCGCATGTTCCAGACTTTCCGTCCCGGCCGCCGGAGCCAGCCATCCACCAGGAACCCCACCCCGGACCCGGTGTGCCGCAGGGTCACCCGGCCCTGCCCCAGGATCTCCAGATCGTCCCGGGCGAAGTTGGGAGATTCGGCATAGCTGTAGGTCCCCGTCGGGAAGATCAGCGCGCCCTGCGCGGCGCTGGCGGCATCCAGCGCGCGGCGGATCGCGGGCCCGTCGTCCGATCCGTCCCGCCGGGCGCCGAAGTCCAGCACGTTGAAGACCGAGTTGTTCGCGAGGTACTCGCTGGTGCTGCGGGTCATCCGGCCGCCGGCCGGCGGCGTGATCCGCTCGGCGCGCCCCAAGCCTCCATCCCACGCGGAGCCGGCCGCGAATCCGAGAAAGCCTCGTCTGTCCATGGGACCCCGTGGTGTGCGGTCGGCGGAAAGGACCCGGCTACTCAGCGGGCGCGGGTTTGCGGCCGCGGATGAGGCGGGTTAGGACGGCCAGCTCCGCGCGGTCGAGCACGCCCAGGGCGATCAGACCGAACGGGAAGGCGAGCCACAGGAGGAGGCGCCCGCCGATTTCGAATGCGGTGCTTGGGAACGGGAGGAACTGGCCGGTCAGAAAGAGAGCCAGGGCGAGCCCCGCCATCAACCCCAGCCGCCGATACTCGTAGGGGAAGGGATGGAGCCGCGCCGCGCTCCACCAGGTGAGGACCAGCAGGAGGGCGTAGGCCGCGAGGGTGGACCAGGCGGCGGCAATGGCCCCGTAGCGAGGCACCAGCCACAGGTTCATCCCCACGTTGACCGCTCCGGCGGCGAGAGTCACCAGTGGGATGACCCGAGTCCGCCGGCGCCAGAAGAGCAGGTTGGTGGGTATCAGGTAGAGCCCGCCGCACACGTAGCCCCCCACCACCCACGGCGTGATCCGATAGCCTTCCCGGTACTCGGGGCCCGCGATGAGGGTGATGGCGTGCTCCACCATCAGCGCCCAGCCAAGCGCGGCGAAGCAGAGCGCGATCGCATAGTAGGAGACCAGGCGGGCGAGCTTCGGGTGGGCCGCCTCGCCCTCGTCCTTGAGCGTGCCGAAGAGAAAGGGCACCCAGGCGGCGTTGAACGCCGTCGTCACCAGCCCCATAGCGGCGCCGAGCTGGTAGCCCAGGGAATACACCCCGACGTCATGCAGCGGGACCAGCCGCGTGAGGATGGCGCGATCGGACATCTCCAGGGCCCATCCGGCGAGGGCATGTGGCACCAGGGGAAGGCCGAAAGCGAGAGCCGGCGCCAGGATGCTCCAGCGGAACACGGGCCGGATCTGTCCCATCGTGAGGGCCAGGTACGGCACGGCGGCGAACGCCCCGCCGATGAGCGCCCCCTTCAGATATCCCTCCGCGCCGCCACCCCGGACCACCAGCCACACGGTGATCGCGGTCGTGGTGAGCGCCGCGCCGAGGGTGACCACCACGAAGGCGGGCGCCCGTTCCTGGGCCTGGAGCAGCACTAGTGGGGTGAGACCCAGGACGCCGAGAAACGCGGTCCACACGGCGAGCCGCAGATAAGGATGGAAGGGGACTTCGGGGAGAGCCGCGGCGGCCAACGAGGGTCCCAGCCGGTCGAGCAGGAGGGCCATCACCGCCGCCGACAGGATCATGGCAATCCAGAGCGTCCCCACCCGCTCCTTGCGCTCCTCGACCGTGCCGCCCTCGTAATAGATCCGAGACACCGCGCCGCGAAGGCCGAGCGGGTACAACATGCCCAGGACCACCGTGCAGGTCACGGTGAGCGCGACGACGCCGTATTCCGCCGGACTGAGGTAGCGGGTGTAGACCGGCAGGAGCAGGAAGGCGAGGCCGCGCACCAGCACGCTGCCCAGACCGTAGACGGCGGAGGCGCCCACCAGCTTTCGCAGCGCGCTCCCGACCCCGGAGGGTCTCACGGCTTAGAGCACCCCGCGCGCCCGCCGCAATTCGTCGTGGCGGCCCACGTCGAGCCATTCGGCCTCGAGCACGTGCGCCCCCACCGGCTTCCCGTCGGCCAGCAGAGCCTCGAACAGGGCGGTGATCGGATATTCCCGGCCCCCGGGCACGCAGGCAACGGCCGAGGGCGAGAGCACATAGATGCCCGCACTCACCAGGGTGCGCTCGGTGGGCTTTTCCCGAAGCGCCAGCAGCCGGCCGCCTTCCACCTCCGCCACGCCGAAGGGGACCTCCAGCGTATAGGGACGTATGCCCATCGTGGCGGCGTACCCGCCCCGCTCGTGAAAGTCGAGCAGGTCGCCCACGTCGCACTGAGTGATCAGATCGCCGTTGAGCACCACGACCGGCAAGGGCTGTGGCGCGAGCAGCGAGAGCGGCCCGCCGGTGCCCAGCGGCTCGGCCTCACGCAGGTAGTCGATCTCGCATCCCAGCTGCGATCCGTCGCCGAAATACTCCTCGATCATGTGGCCCAGGTAGTTGATCGAGACGGTGAAGCGGCGGAGGCCGCAGCTCATCAGGTGGAGGATGAGTCGCTCGAGGATCGGCCGGCCCGCGACCGTCACCATCGGCTTGGGCACCTGCTCGGTGATCGGATGCAGCCGGGTACCCTTGCCGCCCGCCAGGATCACCACCCGGTTGGGCCGCTCCGCCATCGAGACCAGCTGGCGCATGGTGTGCAGCCCGGTGAGCCGGCCGTCGCTGCCGATCACCGGAATGCGCTCGATCTGGCGGGCGCGCATGAGGTCGAGGACCTCGGCGCGCCCGTCGTGCTCCGTGGCCGCGGTGAAGTCCCGGCGCATGACCTCCGGGAGCACCGTGTCCTCCAGGGAGGCCCCCCGCAGAATCGCGCGGCGGATGTCGCCGTCGGTCAGGCAACCGACGACCCGCTCACCGCCGTCCACCACGAAGGTGATGGCCTCGCCGCCCGCCTCGATCGCCTTCAACGCCTGGAGGATGGTCGAGCCGGCCGGCACGGTGAGCCTGGAGAGGTCGGGTCTGCGCACGCGGCCCGTCATCTGGCGGGCACCCCCATCACCCGCGCCCCCGCCGCGACGTCGCGGACCACCACCGCGCCCATCCCGATCGTCGCGCCCGCGCCGACGCTGAGGTGATCGCGCACGACGGCGCCCAGGCCGATGTAGGCGGCGGCGCCCACGCTCACCGCCCCGCCCAGCGTGACACCCGGGGCCAGCTGGGCGTGCTCGCCGAGCTCGGCGTCATGCTCGACGACCGCGCCGGTGTTGAGCACGCAATGCGCGCCGATCCGAGCCCCGGTCTGCACCACCGCTCCCGCCATGATCACGGTTCCCTCCCCCACGGTCGCGGTGGGTGATACCCAAGCGGTAGAGTGAACGACCACCGCCCACCCGCTCAAGAGCGGAGTCAGCCGGCGCACCGCCTCTTCCCGGCGGCCTCTGGTCTCCAGCGCGGCGAAGCCGAGGATGCCCAGAGCGCCGCGGTGACGCTCGAGCGCGTCCTCCCCGCCGAGCCGGGGGAGGCCGAGGCGCCGGCTGGTCTCCTCGCAGGCTTCCGGATCGACGAAGCCCAGCAGCTCCGACCGGGGTGACCCGGCGCGAATCGCCTCGATCACCACCCGAGCGTGCTCCCCGCCGCCGATCACCACGACGCGCCGGCTCATCCGCGCCCGTGGAACCGCTTGCGCGGCGGACGGGGGATCCTCCCAGCGGCGCAGTGCGTCGACGATGCGCGGCGCGACCGGGGCGGCTGGATACCCGCCGAGGTCCTCACCCGGAGCCCGCCGTCCCGCCGCGAGCGCCTGACGCAGCGCGGAGGCGATCGCACCTGCCTCGGCGGGCACATCGCGCACCGTCCCATATCGCAACCGGCCTCGCTGGCGGTCTCCAACGTTGACGACCGGGACGCCGAGAGCGGGCGCCTCGATGATGCCGCTCGATGAGTTTCCCAGGACCGCGTCGGCTAGGCGGAGCATCGCCCAGTAGCGCCGATCACCGAGCGCGTCCACCAATGCCACGCGATCACGCCCCTTGGCCCAGCGTTGCCAGTACTCACCGATGTCGGCTCCTCCGGCGTCCGCGTTCGGCGCGGTCACCACGTAGGTGGCCGGGACCCGCGCCATCGCATCCGCCACCGCGGCGACCTCCTCGCCCGCGGGGCCGCCGAGAGTGGCCGGATGCATGGTGACGACCACCACCGGTGGCTCCAGCGTCACTCCCAGCTCTTTCGACAGCGCTTCGATGCCCGGCAAGTCGTCGCGGTAGGCATGGTCCAGCGCCGGTGCGCCCACCACCACGACAGTCGCGGGATCTTCCCCCATCTGCACCACCCGGTCGGCATGGACCTGGTGGCTCACGAGGTGCAGGTGGCTCAGCTTCGTCAGCGCGTGGCGGCAGGCGTTGTCGATCGCGCCCTCGGATTCCTCCCCGCCGTGCAGATGCACGATGGGCACCTTGGCCAGCGTCGCGGCCAGCCCCGCGGCGAGGGCTTCGGTGCGGTCGCCGACCAGGATCAGGGCGTCGGGCCGGTCCTGCTTCAGCGCCCCGCCGACCTGCGCCAGCGCCGCCGCGGTATCGGTCATCGGGTTCGGCGGCTCGGCCAGGAATGGCAGCTCGCGCGCCACCGGCACCCCGTCGCGCTTCAGCGCCACCAGCGGGTCGCCGAACCGCTCCTGGAGATGCATGCCTCCCACCCAGACCACGAGCTCGAAGCCCGCCGTCTGCCGAAGCAGCAGAATCGTGCTGCGGAGGATCCCGTAGTCCTGCCGCCCCGTCGTGAGGACGACGAGCCGCCGGTGGTCAGTCAAGATGACGCTCCGCCAGCATCTCGCCCTGCTCGACGTCCACCTTCAGTTTGCGTCCCACCAGCCGCTGGCGAAGCGCAGGCGGCAGGCCAGTGCCCGGACGGAGCGCGATCAGGTCCTCCGGCTTCAATACGTGGCCCGCCGGCAGCGGGCGGGAGGCGTGCAGGCTCCGGCGTACCACCGTGGCATTGGCCAGCTCCGAGGCCACCGGGCGCTTCACTCCGTCTCCCAGGGCCGCCTCGACCTCGCGCACGGACTTCACCATCGCCGCCAGCTCGGCGGGCTCGAGAGAGGCGCCGTGATCGGGGCCGGGAAGCCCGCGATCGAGCGTAAAGTGCTTCTCCAGCAGGCTTGCCCCCGCGGCCACCGCGGCGAGACTCACCGCCATCCCTTCGGTATGATCGCTCCAGCCCACCGGGACGCCGAAGGTAGCGCGCATGACGCCCATCGCGCGCAGGTTGCAGTCCGCGGGCGCGGCGGGATAGCTGGTGACGCAGTGAAACAGCGCCAACGGCGGATCGCCATGCTCCCGCACCACCTGGACCGCTTCGGCCACCTCGGCCAGGGTGCTCATCCCGGTCGACATGAGCACCGGCTTGCCCTTGGCCGCCACGTGGGCGACCAGCGGATGGTTGGTCACCTCGCCCGACGGAATCTTGAACGCCGGCACGCCCAAGCGCTCCAGGAGGTCGGCGCTCGCCTCGTCGAACGGGGTGGAGAGAAAGAGCAGGCCGCGCTCCGCCGCGTGCGCCGCCAGTGGCGCCAGCGCCTCCCGGGGCAAGACCAGCCGACGCAGCATTTCGAGCTGGCTCTCGGCGGCGCCGGTGTTGGCGGCCTGATACTCCGCCTTCCGGGCCAGCGGGGATACCAGGCGCTCGGGATCGAAGGTCTGGAACTTGACGGCGTCGGCGCCGGCGTCGGCCGCCACGTCCACCAACCGGTGAGCCAGCCCGATCTCACCATTGTGGTTGACCCCCGCTTCAGCGATTACGAGGCAGGGCTGGCCCTCGCCGACGGTATGCGCACCCAACGTGAGCGGCCTGGACGTCGCCGCCAGCCGTGCCTGCGCCTCGGCTAGGTCCTCCGCCGTATCCACGTCCACCGAGCGCTCGCGCGGGAGGATCACGCCACGGGTGACACCCGGCACGATGAACCTGCGCTCCCGCCGCAACAGCGCCAGCGAGATCACGTAGACCGCGCCCGAGGGCCAGTACGCGTCCGCTGACTCCTGCCGGCGAATGGCTGGCTCGCCGCCGCCGTGCCACTGAACCGCGCCGCCCGGCTCGCTCCGCAGCGCGATATCCGGCGAGTGCCGGGTGCGAACCAGTGACACGACCGACGGCGCCCGCACCCGGTCGTACTCCCGCCAGCAGGCCAGGACGTCCGCTCCCGCGCGCAGCGGCGATGTGGGCTGAAGCAGGATCACATCGCCCACATCGGCGCCCTCGCTCGCGAGCCGTTCGAGCGCCGCGAGACTGCTGGCCGCGGTCGGGACCTCGTCGCCCGCGAGCTCCGGCGGCCGAAGAAAGGGGACCTGCCCGCCCCAGCGCAGAGCTTCGTCCGCGATATCGCCGGAGTCCGTGTCAACCACGATACGGAGGTCACGCAGCCCCGCAAGCCGGCCGAACTCCCGAGCAGCCAGCACCGCGCGGCCGACCAGGCTTACGCCGCCGAGGGTGCGCAGATTCTTGCCAGGAAGCCCCTTCGATCCGCCGCGGGCCGGGATCAGACAGACCGGACTCACGCGCGGCCGCCCACCCGGACCCGAACGCGGGAACCCCTCATGGGCCGGCCGAGGACTTCCCGGCCCTTCCGCGGGCGGTGCCGACACCGCTCGGCAGGTTGATGATCCGGCGTTCGAGGATCTCCGCAGCTCCGAGATCCATGCGCGGGGCGGAGGCGAACATCGGCAAGCGATGCATCAGGGTCCACGCCGGCCGGGTGGTGATGCCAGCAGAGTTGGTCGCGTCGAGCACCGTGTCGCGGAGCCCCTCGACCTCCGGCTCCAGCAGGAGGACGTTGAGCCAGTAGTTGCTGCGGCAGTGCGGCGGCTCGGCGAAGAGCCGGACGCCGGGCACCTCACGAAACGTGTCCAGGTAACGGCCGGCCAGCGCCCGCTTGGCCTCGAGAAACCCCGAAAGCTGCTCCAGCTGGGCACACCCGAGCGCCGCATTGATGTTCGGCATCCGGTAATTGTAGCCCACCATGTCGTGGTTGAAAGACCAGCGATGCGGCTGCTTCGCGGTGGTGGTGAGATGCTTGGCCAGCGCGCCGAGCGCCTCGTCGTTGGTCAGGATGGCGCCGCCGCCGCCCGTGGTCACGGTCTTGTTGCCGTTGAAGCTGACGGCGGAGACCCGTCCCGCGTTGCCGGTGTGCGCACCCCGGTAATACGACCCGAGCGATTCGGCGGCATCCTCGATCAGGACCAGGCCGAACCGCTGGCAGACCGCCGCGACCGCATCGAGGCGCACGGGGTGGCCGTACGTATGCATGACCACGAGCGCCGGCACCCGGCGGCCGGTCGCGCGGTTGCGGGGTCCGTCGGCCCCCCCGGTGAGCGTCGCCTCCAGGTGCTCGGCCAGCTTGTCGGGATCCACCCCGAGCGTGCCCGGCTCGCTGTCCACGAAGTGCGGAATGGCGCCGGCGTAGGCGATGGGGTTGACCGTCCCCACGAACGTGAGGCTCGGCACCAGGACCTCGTCGTTCGGCTGCACGCCGGCGAGAAGCAGGCAGGCGTGCAGCGCCGCGGTGCCGTTCGCCACTGCGACCGCCCGGGCCGAGCCGGTGAAGCGGGCGAGGTCCTGCTCGAACCGGTCGACGAACGTTCCCACCGACGACACCCACCCCGTCTCGACGCATTCGGCGAGATACGCGACCTCGTTGCCCTCGAAGATGGGCTCGTGCAGCGGCTGAGGCGTGCCGGGATCCGCGGCCGCGTCCCGCACCGCCTGAATCACCCGAGCGGCCAGCTCCTCACTCTTCATGGGCGGCGTCAGACGGAGTAGGCATCCGGACGATAGCGGTCGAGATTCGCGCCGATCCACCGGGCGGTTTCCGCGAGACCCTGCTGGAGCGAGACCTTCGCCTGCCAGCCCAGCCGCTGCCTGGCTCGTGCCGGGTCGGACTGGAGCACCATGACCTCACTCTGGCGCGGACGCACCCGGGCGGGATCTTCCTCTACCGTCGCCTCGACGCCGCAGACCGTGCAGGCGGCGCGGAAGACTTCTTCGATCGACTCGGATCGCCCGGTGCCGAGATGGATGGTTTCCCCCTCGACATCCGGGCAAAGGCCGGCCGCCAGAAACCCGGCGATGGTGTCGCTCATGTAGGTCAGGTCGCGCCGGGGCGCCAGGCTCCCGAGCCGGATGGCGGTGCGGCCGCTCAGGAGCTGGGAGAGAATCGTCGGAATGACGGCGCGAGCCGACTGGCGGGGACCGTAGGTGTTGAACGGCCGGAGGACCACCACCGGTACCTCGAAGCTACTGGCGAACGCTTCGCAGAGCTTGTCCGCGGCGATCTTGCTGGCGCTGTAGGGTGACTGCCCCTTGAGCGGATGCTGCTCGGTGATCGGAAGAGTGTCGGGGGTGCCGTACACCTCGCTGGTGGAGGTGTGGACCAGCCGAGCAACCTTCTGCCGGCGCACCGCCTCCAGCACGTTGAGCGTGCCGCGGACGTTGGTCTCGACGAACGATTCGGGCGCGAGATAGCTGTAGGGGATGCTGACCAGGGCGGCCAGGTGGAAGACGACTTCGATCCCCTCGCACGCGGCCTCCACCCCGCGAGCATCCCGCACGTCGCCGAAATGGATCTCGGGCATCCGCGAAACACCCGGCTCCGGATGATCCAGCCAGCCGCGCGAGCCGTTGGAGTTGTAGTAGCAGAAGGCCCGCACGTCGGCGCCGGCCTCCAGCAGCCCTTCGGTCAGGTGGCTGCCGAGGAAGCCGTCGGCGCCGGTCACCAGGACCTTGCGTCCGGTCCAGCTCATGGATCGGCCCTGGCGATCGCCCGCCGCCATCTAGTACTCCAGCGGCAGCGCGACCCGCCGGCCGTCGCGGGCGGAGAGGTACGTGGCGATGAGAATCTCGAGCGAGTGAAGCCCTTCCCGGCCGTCGGTATCGGGGGGCACCTCGCCGCGAAGGGCCTGGATGACGTTGTCGTAATAGAGCGGATGGCCGAAGCCGTAGACCGAGGTCGTCTCGTAGCTCGCCGTCTCGACCTGGTCGTCGTCCGGGTCCGGCTCGGCGAACGCCCAGTGCTCGATTTGGTTTACGGCCATGCCCCCGACCCGGACCGTTCCCTTCTCGCCGATGATGGTCAGGGATCCTTCGAGGTTCTTGGGATACGTCAGCATGGTCACGTTCATGGAGCCCAGCGCCCCGGTACGCCACCGGATGCTGACCACCCCGGTGTCCTCGACCTGGATGTGGCGGGCCAGGGTCGCGGTGTAGGCCTGCACGCTCTCCACCGGCCCGATCAGCCAGTCGAGCAGGTCCACGTAGTGGCTGGCCTGATTCATGAACGCGCCACCGTCGAACTCCCAAGTACCCCGCCACGGGGCGCTGTCGTAGTACGACTGGGGGCGGCTCCAGAAGACGTTGATGTTCACCATGTAGATGCGGCCGAAGCGCCGCTTCTCGATGGCCCGCCTCACCAGCTGGAGCGTGGCATTCCGGCGGTTCTGCTTCACGACGAAGAGATGGACGCCGGCCACGTCGCAGGCGTGCACCATTTCCTTGCCGTCCTGCCACCGAGTCGCCATGGGCTTCTCGGTCATCACGTGCCGCCCCGCCGCGGCCACCTGCACCGCCTGGTCGGCGTGAATGCCGCTCGGCGTGGCCAGGATGACTACGTCGGCCTCGGTGCCCGCCAGCAGCTTGTCCAGCGACTTGAATCCGCGCGCCCCGGTCCGCTTCACCGCCCGCGCCAGCGCCGCCGGGTCCACGTCGCACACGCCGACCAGCTCCGCCCGTTCGGTGTGCTTGTCCAGGGCGTCGAAGTGGTTGGCCGAGATTCGCCCGCAGCCGGCCAGGGCGAACCGGATCTTGCGGTCGGTGATGAAGGGCTTAGTGATGAACATGGGTCGGTGAATCTACATATGGCCGTAGATCGGGGGTATGGCAGCACCTGGACCTGGCCTTCCACCCCCCTCTCTGGCGCATTTCCCGTCCCTTTGCTATCTTGTGAATAGTTTCACAAACTAGGAGACCACGCATGGCGACTGCGACTCGACCGGTGTCCCCCAATGCTGCCTATCCCGCCGACGCCGTGAGCCGGCTCTTCGCGCCGCCGGAGGCAGAGATCCCAGCGCTCAAGCTGCGGCGGCTGCTGCACGAGGCCCGGGCCAAGGGCACCTACCTGCACACCGCGGGCGCGTACGACGCGTTTACGTCCGCCATCATGACCAAGCTGGGATTCAAGGCGCTGTACGGCAGCGGCTGGCAGCTCGCGGCCACCAAGAGCATGTACCCCGACATCGGCATCTATCAGTCGCACCAGATGGTGGAGCTGGTGCTCGAAATGCGGAAGGGCATCGAGGGCGCCCGGAACACCTCCTGGTTCGACAGCGAGGGCAAGGATCTGGTGCAGGCGCCGCCCGCCTTCGTGGACATGGAGGCCGGTTTCGGTGGCCCGACCCAGACCTTCACCCTCGCGACCGAGCTGATCCGGGTCGGCGCCGCAGGCGTGCACCTGGAGAACCAGGACCCCTCCAACCGCACCTGCGGCCACATCGTCAACGTGGGCAAGCAGAAGCGGAACAAGGTGCTGGTGCCGCGGAAAGACTGGCTGGCCAAGCTCAAGGCGATCAAGGGCGCCGGCGAGGCGACCGGAGTACCCGTCGTCATCATCGCCCGCACCGACTCGATCGACGGTGCACTGCCGGATCAGGAGCCGGGCGGGGTGAAGATGGCGATCGACGACGCCCTCGAGGCCGCGGAGCTCGGCGTGGACGTAATCTGGCCCGAGTTCAATAACGTCGACCTGGACCAGCCCCGGGAATTCGCCGAGGGCGTGCGAAAGCACTACCCGGATCAGATGCTGGGATTCAACCTGTCCCCGTCGCTGTACTTCGGAAAGGCGAAGAAGGCCGGCACGCTGATCACGAACCAGCAGTTGGCCGATCTAGGCTTCATCCTCCAGTTTTCGACGCTGTTCAACTTCCGGACCGCCGGCATGGCGCTGGAAAAGGGGCTGCGGAAGTTCCTCAACAGCGGGCTCGACGCCCTGGCCGACCTCCAGATCGAGGAGGACGCTCAGGATCCGCCGCCGATCACCAAGATGCACCAGAAGTTCGCCGGGATGAACCGGTGGCTGGTGCTGGAGCAGGTGTTGAGCGGGAAGTAAGGTAGCGGGATGGCGGGACGGCGTTCCGCCGTCCCGCCACTACCCCGCCTTCCTCCCAACCTCCCCGACCATCGCGTCCACCACGTCCACCCCCTCCGCTCGAAGCCGGTCCACCTGCCAGCGCTCCAGTCGCACCACGATGTCGAGCGCCGTCCCGTCCTCCTGGCGCGAGAGCACCTCGCCCTCTCGGTAGAGCGCCGCCAAGCGGGCCCCGTCGGAGATCGGGAGCCGCACCCTGACCGTCGGGCGGCCCGCGCGCTCCATTTCCCTCAGCACCGCCTTGAGCGGCGCCAGGCCGCTGGTTCGCATGGTGCTGACCGTGAGGGCGCCGGGGTAGAGCTCGCCCACCCGCTCCGCGAAGGCCACTGGGTCGGCCACCACGTCCATCTTGTTGAAGACGGCGAGGAGGGGCCGGTCAGCCAGGTCGAGCTCGGCGAGCACTCGCTCGACCACCCGCATCTGGCCTTCCCAGTCGTGATGGCTCGCGTCCACCACGTGCAGCAGGAGGGCGGCGCTCCGCGCCTCTTCCAGCGTGGCCCGGAAGCTCGCCACCAGATGATGGGGGAGCTTGCGGATGAATCCCACGGTGTCGGTGACTCTCCCCCGCTGCCCTTCGCCCAGATCGACCTCGCGGGTGAGGGTGTCCAGGGTCGCGAAGAGCCGGTCCTCGACCACGATCTCGTGCTGACCCGACAGCGCCCGGAGGATGCTCGACTTGCCCGCGTTGGTATAGCCCACCAGCGCGATGCCGAGCATCGGGTCTCGGCCCGCCCGCAGGTTTTCCCGGTGCCGCTCCACGCCCTTGAGCTTGGCCTTGAGCGCCTGAATCCGGCGGCGGATGATCCGGCGGTCGGTTTCGAGCTGAGTCTCTCCCGGCCCGCGGAGGCCGATGCCGCCGCGGATACGTGACAAGTGGGTCCACATCCGGGTGAGCCGCGGAAGCAGGTACTCCAGCTGGGCCAGCTCCACCTGGAGCTTGGCCTCGTGGCTCCGGGCGCGGGTGGAGAAGATGTCGAGGATGACCTCGGGGCGGTCCATGACCCGGACCTCGAGCGCGCGCTCGAGATTCGCGCCTTGCACCGGGCTCAATTCCTCGTCGAAGATGACGAGCGTGGCGCCCGACTCGGTTACGGCGCGGGCGACCTCTTCGACCTTGCCCTCCCCGATCAGCGTGGCGGGATTGGGAGCGGTGATCTGCTGCGAGACTCGGCCGACCACTTCGGCCCCCGCCGTGTCCACCAGGCGGGTCAACTCCTCCAAATGGTCGGTTACGTGCCGGGCATCGCCCGACCCCTTGCGGGGCGCCGCGACCAGCACCGCGCGCTCGATCGGGTCGCGGACTTCGATGGGTGCTCTGCTGATAGACCTGATTCCTCGCCGCTCAGCGGCCGGTGGGGACCGACAGCGCGCCACCCAAACGAGTGAGGGGAGCGCGGCCTTCCCGGGTAAATGGAACGCTATGGGCGCCCCATGGTACCTGCAGACTGATCTGGCCCTTCATCTGATACGGGATCTCGCCGTAGCTCAGCGCGGTCCGCAGGGCGCTTCCCACGCCCGCCCACTCGAACCGCAGCGGCAGGGTGAGCGTCGTACGGCCGCCCTTGTCCACGCTGAACTCGTCGGTGTAGCGGAGGTCGCCGACATGGGAGCCCTCCACATCGAAACCCAACTGCACCCCGGTGCCCCGGAGGTCGAAGGCGTTGGGGTTATCCAGCTCCACCATGAGGTCGAGCTCGCCCCCTCTCACCCCGACGTCCCGGACGATCACGCGGTCGAGCCGAACCCCGGGCTCCTTGAGCGTATTCCCCACACCGGCGCAGCCGCCGAGCCCGACTCCCAGTGCCAGCAGCGCGACGAGGCCTCTCACTCCCATATGCGTCTCCCGGCACCTGGTGGGAAAGATAAGGGAACCGCCAGCCATCGGAGCGGCAGCCATCCCCGGACCGGGCCGCCCCTCAACCTCCGGGTGTCCCCTCCTCCTTTGCTCGCCCCTCCCCCTCCCCCTGACCCTTCCGCTTCCGATTCTCCCACCACTCCATCCGCTCCGCGATCCGCTTCTCGTACCCGAAGCCCGCCCGGCGTGTAGAACGCCGTGCCCCTGAGCTCATCCGGCAGGTACTCCTGCGGCGAGGTAGGCGTCCGGCGAGTCATGCGCGTACTGGTAGCCCTTCCCGTAACCGAGTTCCTTCATCAGTCCGGTCGGCGCGTTCCGGATGTGCAGCGGCACCGGCGCGGCCGGCGTCTCCTGCGCCGCCGCCAGCGCCTGGCCGAGCGCGACCTTGGCGCTGTTCGACTTCGGGCGCGGTCGCCAGGTAGATCGTCATCTCCGCCAGCGGGAGATACCCCTCCGGCGGGCCCAGCATGTGGAACGCGTCGCGCGCCGCCACCGCCATCACCAGCGCGTTCGGGTCGGCCAGGCCGATGTCCTCCGCCGCCATCGCGATCGCGCGGCGGAAGAGCGTCATCGGGTCCTCGCCGCCGTCGAGCATCCGCGCCATCCAGTACAGCGCGCCCTGCGGATCGCTGCCGCGCAGCGACTTGTGGTACGCGGAGAGGAGGTTGAAGTGCTCCTCGCCCGCCTTGTCGTAGCGGGCGAAGCGCTTCTGCATCGCCTCCCGCGCCACCTCCGGCGTGATCGTGCCGCCCGGCCCCACGTGTGCGGCGGCGGCCTCGAGCACGGTGAGCGCGCGGCGCGCGTCGCCGTCGGCCTCGACCGCCATCGCCTCGATCGCGTCGGGCTCGACCCGCAGCTCCATGCGCGCCGAGCCCGCGCTCCTCGTCCTCGAGCGGCGCGGCTGCAGCAGCTCGGCCACGTGCTCCGCGGTGAGCGGCTGGAGCACGAACACCCGGGTCCGCGACAGCAGCGCGCCGTTGATCTCGAAGCTGGGGTTCTCGGTGGTGGCGCCGATCAGGGTGATGGTGCCGTCTTCGGCGGGCGGCAGCAGGCTGTCCTGCTGCGCCTTGTTGAACCGGTGGATCTCGTCCACGAACAGGATGGTCTGCGACGCGCCCGAGTCGAGCCGGCGCCCGCGCCTCGCCCACGATCTCGCGGACGCGCGGCACGCCCTCGGTGACCGCGCTGAAGGGGACGAACACCCGGTCGGTGCGTGCTGGCGACCAGATGCGCGAGCGTCGTCTTGCCGCTGCCCGGCGGGCCCCAGAAGATCATCGAGCCGGGCACGCCGCGCTCGATCGCCTCGCGCAGCGGCTTGCCCGGCGCCAGCAGGTGCTCCTGCCCCACGAACTCGTCCAGCGTCGCTGGGCCGCATCCGGGCCGCGAGCGGCTGCCCTTCCCGCGTCGCCCTGAAGAGCGATTCGCCCTGCCCCGCGCTGCGTTTCCTGGCCATGGCTCCTCCCGCGCGGCTCATCGCATCCACCACGCCGAGCAGCCGCTCCGTGAGGAAGAATCCCATCGCACCCCCGAAGAACGCCAGGGCGCTCAGCCACCCGCGCTTGGCCTGGAACTCCGGCACCAGGTTGGAGGCCGCCACGTAGATCGTCACGCCGGCCGACAGCGCGAGGCCGTGCCGCGCCAGCGGGCGCCACGACCTCGGTGAGCACCACGCCGAGAATCGTGGCGAGCCCGAGCACCGCCGCCGCGCCGAGCGCCCGGGCCCGGCGTCTCGCCGCCGGCCACCATCACGCTCGCGATCGTCACCCCCTCGGGCAGCTTGTGCAGCAGCACGGCGAGAAACAGCAGCACGCCGAGCTCCCCGGAGACCAGGAACCCGCTCGCGATCGCCACGCCGTCGAAGAAGGTGTGCAGCGTGAGGCCGAGCAGCGCGGAGACGCCGGCCGACGCGGCTCACCCGGTGGGTCTCCTCGCCGAAGTGGAAGTGGGGCGTGAGGACGTGCTGCGCGAGGTGCACCGCGAGGTAGCCGAGGAGCACGTAGAGCGCGCCGTCACCGCCCCCGCGCAGCACCTCCGGCAGCACGCCCAGCAGGGCCACCGCGAGCATGAAGCCCGCGCCGAAGGCCAGGCAGGCGTCGATCACCCGCAGCTCGCGGCGGAGGCTGCGGACCACGGCCAGCGCGCCGGCCATGTTGCCCAGCGCCGCGGCCACGGCGAACCCGAGCGCGCTCATCGGCTGCTCCCGCGCGAGCGCCAGCAGCCGCTCCCGGGTGTTGGCCGAGGGATCCTCGAGCACCCGGTCGAGCAGCGTCGGCGAGCGTCTCTCCGATGCGCTTGCCGCTGAGCCCGAGGGCCTCGAGATCACGTCCGGTCACGGCCAGCTCGCCCCGCGTCAGCGGATCGCCTCGCTCCCGGATGGCGTGCACGGTCGCCCTGCCACGGGGGTCGGTGCGCCCGCGCGGAGCGAGTACAGGGCGAGGAGATCGTCCGCCGCGGCTTCCACGGCCGCCAGCCACCGCCGCACCGAGACCGCGTCGGCCGCGCGTCGGCCCGGCCGGGCCCCGCGGCCATCGCTTCGGCCCGCGCGATCTCCGCGTTGGAGGCGCGGAGCCGGCGGAGCAGCCCGGCGGGATCGGACGTCAGGAGCGCGGTCAGGAGTATCGGATCGCGGGGAGGCGGCGAGCGTTCCGCCGGCGGCATCACACCCGGCTTCACGGCGCGCAGCTCGGGCAGCCAGGTCGCTGCGGCTCCCGACTCGTGCCACAGCGCGCACCAGGGTTTCCAGCTCGCGCGCGCGTCCGCAGGCCCTTGAACCACTCGTCCCGCACCCGCTCCGCCGACAGGCGGCCGAGGCCCCCGGCGGCTTCCCGCGCCGCCCGCCAGGTGGCGGGATCGATGGCGAACCCGAACCGTGCGGCGAAGCGGATCGCGCGGAGGATGCGGAGATAGTCCTCCCGGAACCGCGCCGCCGGGTCGCCGACCGCCCGCACCACGCCGGCCTGGAGGTCGCGCTCGCCGCCGTGGGGATCCCGCCATTCGCCGTTCAGCGGGCGGTACGCGATGGCGTTGATGGTGAAATCGCGGCGAGCCAGATCCTCGTCGAGTGAGGCGCCGTATTCCACCACCGCGTGCCGGCCGTCGGTCTGGACGTCGCGGCGGAAGGTGGTCACCTCGTGCATCACCCGGGTGCGATCGATCACGCCGACCGTGCCATGCGCCACACCGATCGCCGCGGTGCGGCGAAAGAGGCGCTGAACCTCTTCCGGCCGGGCCGAGGTGGCGAGATCGAAATCGCTGTGCGGGTCGCCGAGGAGCGCGTCGCGGAGGGCGCCGCCCACGCACCAGGCCTCGTGGCCGGCACGCTCGAGCACGCCGGCGATCTCGAGCACTTCCTCGGGAACCGGCAATCGGTCGGGGAGACTCATGCGGAACCGTAGGGCACGCCGGCCGACAGCGCGATGGCCAGCTCCATCCGCGCCTGGGACGGCGTCCGCGGGCCGGCGGGGATCGCGCCCATCGCCGTCGTGCGCGCGCCGCCGCCGTCGAAGGCATAGACCGGCGTCACCTGGCCCCACCAGCAGCGGCTCGCGAGCACCACCGGCTTTCCCTCGTCCAGCCAGCGTCCGATCGCCGCCACGGCACCGGGCGGCACGTTGCCGCTCCCGAATGCCTCGACCACCACGCCGTCGTGCCCGGGCCGCGCGAGGTCGAGCAGGCCCGCCGTCGTCACCGATCACCATGGGGACCTGCGCCACCCGCGCCCCCAGCGCCTCGAGCCGGATCGGGGCCGGCCCCGGACTCCGGGTCCGCGGCGTACGCTCACCGTTCCGTCGGCGACCTGTCCCGATCGGACCGGCATGCGGCGCGGAGAAGGCGTCCACGTCGGTGGCGTGGCTCTTCACCGCGGCCCGTCCGGCGAACACCCGACCGGCGAACACCACCATCGTGCCCCGGCCCGAGCTCGACGGACTCGCCGCCACGACCACCGCGTCGAGCAGATTGCGAGGTCCGTCCCACCCGTCGTCGCTCGAGGTGCGCATAGCGCCGGTGAGTGCCACCGGTACCCGGCGGTCGAGCGTCCGGTCGAGCAGATAGGCGGTCTCTTCCAGGATGTCGGTGCCGTGGGTGATGACGATGCCGGTCGCTTCGCCCGACTCGGACACCTCGCGCACCCGCTCGCGCATGGCCCAGAGCCGGGCCTGGTCGAAGTGGCCGGCCGGCAGCCGGGCCCAGTCCTCGAGCCGGTACGGTGCGATCCGCTCGATCCCCGGCGCCAGCCGTACCAGCGCCTCGCCGCGGTGCGCCGGGACGTTCCCGCCCGCCGTCGCGTCGCGCTGCATCGAGATGGTGCCGCCGGTAAAGAGGATGTGGATCACGCCGGCCTCACCCGCACAGCACGCTCCCCCCGTTCACGTTCAGCACCTCGCCCGTCACGTGGCTCGCCAGGTCGCTGCAGAGGAAGACGATCGGCCCGGCGATCTGCTCGGCGGACGGGATCCGGCGCAGCGGGATGGTGCGGGCGATGCGCTCCTTCTCGCCGCCGCCGTAGGCCGGCGCGGCCATGTCGGTGTCCACCCACCCGGGCGCCACGCAGTTCACCAGGATGTCGGGAGCGTACTCGACGGCGAGCGACTTGGTGAGCGCGATGAGCGCGCCCTTGGACGCGGCGTAATCGGCGTGCCCCGCCTCGCCGCGCTGCCCCGCGGTGCTGGAGACCAGCACCACCCTGCCGCCGGCCCCCATGAGGCCGAGCGCGGCGCGGGTGGAGTGGAAGACGGCGTCGAGGTTGGTGGCCATGGTCGCGCGCCAGCGCTCGAGCGAGAGGTTGCCCAGGGGGACCTCGTCGGGAGGCCAGACCCCGGCGTTGGCCACGAAGATGTCGAGCCGTCCGAACGCCTTCGCCACCCCGGCCGCCATCCCCTCGGCGGCCGCCGGGTCGGCGAGATCGCCGCCGGTGACGACGGCGCGGCGGCCGAGCGCCCGGACCTCGCCGGCGACGGCCTCCGCCTCGGCGGCCCGGCTGCGGTAGCCGATCGCGACGTCCGCGCCCGCCCGCGCCAGCATGCAGCACGACCGCGCGGCCGATGCCCCGGCTTCCGCCGGTCACCAGCGCCGTCCTCCCGTGCAGGGCGATCATGCGTCGCGGGCCAGCTCTCCTCCACCAACTCGACGATCAGATGCTCGAGCGCGAGGTGGATGACCTGGATGCGGCCGGTGTCGTCCGACGGCACCACGATCGCGTCGTCCACCTGCCCGGGCCAGCGCGCCGCCGCCGCGGCCCAGGAACGCGACGGTCCCCACCGAGCGCTCGCGGGCGGCGCGCGCCGCGGCGATGAGGTTCGGGCTCTCGCCGCTGGTGCTGTGGAGCACCAGCAGATCCCTGGGCCGGCAGAGCGCCTCCACCTGGCGGGCGAACACCTGCTCGAAGCCCAGATCGTTCGCCGCGGCGGTGAGCAGGGAGGAGTCGGTGGTGAGCGCGAGCGGCCGCGAGCGGCCGCGCGGGACGCCGCGTAGCGCACCACGTACTCGGTGGCGATGTGCTGGGCGTCCGCCGCGCTGCCACCGTTGCCGCAGAAGAAGATGGTGCCGCCCGCCCGGAGCGTCTCGCCGTAGCGGCCGGCGACCGCGGCGACCCGCTCGCTCAGGGGGACGCTGTCGAGCACCGCGCGGGCCAGCGCCTCGAGTCCGGCCTTGACCGGGCGCGGCCGTCATTCGCCCTCGAGGAGCTGGCGGATCCGCTGCATCCAGGTCCGCCGGATCTCGACCGGCGGCACCGGCGAGAGCGGCCCGTCGTCCAGGATGGCGCGCGGATTGAGCACGGTGAGCAGCTCGGCCTGCTCGGCCGCGTCCTGCGCCTCGAGGAAGGCGCCGGCCGGTCGCGATGGTGCGGTCGTCGCCGTGATTGTCCGCCGCCAGGATGTCGGCCAGACCGGCGGCGACCAGGGCCCGGGCCCGCTGCCCGCGCGACTGGGTGGACAGCAGCGTGGTGGCATCCACCTGCATGCGCGCGCCCAGCTCGCGCCAGCGGCCCACCGCCTCCGGGCTGCAGCAGGTGTACCGCTCGGGATGGGCCAGCAGGGGCAGCAGGCCGGCGTCCACCACCCGGCCCAGCGCGATGACGACGGTGTCGTACGCCACCATGCGGGGAAACTCCACCAGCATGTAGCGGGTGCCGCCGATGGTGACCGGCGCGAGCCCTCGCCGCTCGGGGGGAGCGGCCGGTCGAGCATCACCTCCGCGCCACGGTGCAGCCGGGGCAGCGTCGGGCGCCGCCGCCGGAGGGCCGCGAAGGCCTCGTCGTGGGCAGCGCGGCGGGGCCGCCGCCAGCTGGCCGGCGCGCAGGTGCGGCGTGAGACAGAGATCGGTCACGCCGTGGGCGGCCATGTGCTTCAGCACCTTCACCGACTGGGCGACGGAGCGAGAGCCGTCATCCACGGCCGGCAGGAGGTGGGAGTGGAGGTCGATCACGCGGCGGGGTGACACGTCGCGGAGCACGGCGGCGGCGAAGTCCCCCAGTCGGTCGGGGGCGGTCTGAGCCTGGGCCAGGAGCGCGAGGGTCACCAGGGCGTCGGCGGCGAGGAGATCGAGCGCCACCGAGCGGTCACCGGCGCGGGAGAGCACCCGGTCGAGCGCCGCACGCCCCGATCTGGCGAGCCCCTCGGGCGTCACGGCATCGGGCCCGGCTCCGGCCAGGTGCTCTCGCACCCTGCGCCGCAGTGCGTCGGGCGCGCGGGCGGTCTCCCGCTCCAGCCAGTCGGCGGGCCGCCGTCAGGCGCCGTTCCCTTCGGTCCGTCCGCCGAGCCAGACGGAGACGAGATCCCGCGTCGCCGCGCGGGCAGCCGGCAGCTTGGCGGCGTCGCCCGCGCCGGCCGAGGCGAAGTGCGGCCGGCCACCGCCCTTGCCCCCGCTCAGCGCCGCGATGCGGTTCACCAGATCGCCGGCGTTGCGGCCGGCGCGCACCAGGTCGTCGGTGAGGGTCACGTGGATCCCCCCGCGGCCCCCGGTGCTGAAGAGCACCAGCACCCCGTTCCGCTTTCCCTCGCGGAACTGGTCCGAGATCCGGCCGACCTCAGCGCGGTCGTCACTCGCGGTCTCGGCGATGGTGAGGTCCACGCCTTCGACGGTGGCCTCGTCGCCGGTCATCGGTGCCGGTCCGCCGCTGCGGAGCGCCTCGGCCAGCCGGGCCTCGAGCTTCTGTCGCTCCTCCAGCAGCTGCTCCAGCCGCCGCACCACGTGCTCCGGCTGCGCCTTGAGCGTCTCGGCCACCTGCGCCAGCCGCCGCTCCTGCTCGCGCAGGGCGCGCAGCGCTCCCGAACCCGGTCACCGCCTCGATGCGTCGCACTCCGGCCGCGACCCCGGTCTGCGCGCTGAACCGGAACGGCCCCACCTGCCCGGTGGTGCGCACGTGGGTCCCGCCGCACAGCTCGATCGAGGGACCCATGCGCACCACCCGGACGACGTCGCCGTACTTCTCGGAGAAGAACGCCATCGCCCCGAGGGCCAGCGCGTCGGGATAGGGCATCTCGCGGGTCGTCACCACCTCGTTGGCCAGCACCAGGTCGTTGATCTCGTCCTCGATCGCCTGCAACGCCCGCGGCTTCGATCGGGCCGTGATGCGAGAAGTCGAAGCGCAGCCGGTCGGGCTGGACCAGCGACCCCTGTTGGCGGACGTGCGACCCGAGCCGCTTGCGCAGCACGTAGTGCACCAGGTGCGTCGCGCTGTGGTTGCGCTCGATGTCGCGCCGCCGCGGCGCATCGACCGAGGCGCGGAGCGCCGTAGGCTCGAAGGCGTGGCCGAAATCGCCGGCGACCACCGTTCCCTTCGGGTCCTTCCGGACCGAGTCCACCGCGAGCGACCACCCCTCGCCGGTCAGCCCGCCGATGTCGCTGACCTGGCCGCCCGACTCGGCGTAGAACGGATTCTCCTTGAGTATCAGCTCGACCCGCGGGCCCTCCTGCCGGAAGGCGAGCACCTCGGTGTCGGCGTCGGTGGTCTCGTAGCCGACGAACTTCTGCTTGCCTCGTTTGACCGGGCGCCATTTGCCGCCCTTGGTGCCATGGATCGCGGGCCCGGCGTGCGGGCTTGCCGCCGACCTCGATCTTCGGCCCGCCCGTTCGGGCGGCGCGGGAGCGCTCGCGCTGCTCCTCCAGGGCGCGCTCGAATCCGGCGATCTCCACCGAGACGCCGCGCTCGCCGGCGATGATCTGGGTGAGGTCGATGGGGAATCCGAAGGTGTCGTAGAGCTTGAAGGCCTCCTCCCCGGAGATCGTGGTGGCGCCGGAGCGGAAGATCTCCTCCAGCCGCCGCAGCCCGCCCTCGATCGTCTCGAGGAAGCGCCGTTCCTCGGTTTCCGTCACCTCGTGAATGAACCCGGCCTTCGCGGCAAGCTCCGGGTACACGGCGCCCATTTGCTCCACGACGAGGTCGGCGAGCGGCGCGAGCGTGGGCTCCCGCCGGCCCAGCAGCCATGCGTGTCGCACGGCGCGCCGCAGGATCCGGCGGAGCACGTAGCCGCGTCCCTCGTTGCCGGGGTAGACGCCATCCGCCAGCAGGAAGCTCACCGCCCGGGCATGATCGGCGAGCACCCGGTAGGAGGCCCGGTTCTCCGCGCTGCGGTCGTAGGGGATGCCCACCAGATCGCCGGCCCGCTCGATGAGCGGCCGGAAGACGTCGGTGTGAAAGTTGTCGTCCTCGCCCTGCATCACCGCGGCGATGCGCTCGAGCCCGGCGCCGGTATCCACCGACGGCTTGGGCAGCGGGGTGAGCGTGCCGTCGGCCGAGCGGTCGAACTGCATGAACACGAGGTTCCAGATCTCGAGGAAGCGGCCAGCTTCCGCGAGCTCTTCGAATTCGGCCTGGGGCACTGGCCGTGTCGGCGGACGCCGGCCCTCCAAGTCCACGTAGATCTCGGTACACGGCCCGCAGGGCCCGGTATCGCCCATCTGCCAGAAGTTGTCCTTGTCGCCCAGGCCGTAGATCCGGTGGTCTGGCAGGCCGGAGATCTCCCGCCAATAGCGCCGGGCCTCGTCGTCGGTGTGATGCACCGTGACGCGGAGCCGGCCGGGCGGAATGCCGAGATACCTGGGGCTGGTGACGAATTCCCAGGCGTAGGCGATGGCGTCGCGCTTGAAGTAGTCGCCGAAGGAGAAGTTGCCGAGCATCTCGAAGAAGGTGTGGTGCCGACGGGTGTGGCCCACCTGCTCGAGGTCGTTGTGCTTTCCGCCGGCCCGCACGCACTTCTGGCAGGTCGTCGCCCGGCGGTAGTCCCGCTGCTCCTGGCCGAGGAAGGTCCGCTTGAACTGAACCATTCCGGCATTGGTGAAGAGCAGCGTCGGATCGTCGGCCGGTACCAACGACGAAGAAGGCACCTCGCGGTGCCCCTTGGCGACGAAGAAATCCAGGAAGAGACGACGGATCTGAGCCGACTGCATGGGGGGAGAATATAAGCTGGGGAAGCCCCTCGCTAGGCGAGCAGCTTCCCCACCATCTCCGACACCTCCCGCCCGCTGAATCCGCGTCGTGCCAGATAGGCCAGCACCCTTCGTCGCTTCACCTGTCGGGGCAGATCGCGGAGCTGGGCCGCCCGCTTGCTGGCGAGCGCGAAGGGGACCGCGACGTCACCGCCGGCCGCGTGGGTCTGGGCCGCAACGGCCCGGTCGATGATGCTGCGCTCCACGCCCATGACCATCAGGTCGCGCATCAGGCGGACGGGGCCCCGGCCCCGGGCGGCGCGGGTCTCGACATAATTGGCCGCGAACGCGGCGTCGTCGAGAAGGCCGTGCTCGGCGGCCCGGGCCAGCGCCGCCTCGACCGCCCCGGGCGCGTGGCCCTTGCGCAGCAGGCGCCGGCCCAGATCCGCCCGGGCGAACGAGCGGCGCTCGATCGCCCGGAGCGCCGTACGGTACGCGGCCTCGACTTCCGCCTCCGCCTCCAGGCGGGTTCGCAGCGGCGGGTCGAGCTCCCGGCCCGGGCGCAGCCCGAAGGCTCGAACCAGCTCGGGCGACACCGAGGCGAACCGCTCACCGTCCACCTCGACGCGAACCGAGCCCGGTCCGCGGGGCTCGGGCACCACAGCCGTGATCCGGGGGATCCGGGCCGGCGCCATCCCGCCACCTCCTGGTGTCACGCTTCGGCCGCCGCCGCCCCGACCGGGCGAACACCGAGCAGCTCCTTCACCTTGGCCTCGATCTCGGCCATGAGCGGCGGGTTGTCGCGCAGGAAGAGCTTGGCATTCTCGCGGCCCTGCCCGATCCGCTGGTCGTTGTAGGAGTACCAGGCGCCAGACTTCTGGATGATGTTGGCCTCGGAGGCGAGATCCACCAGCAGCGAGGTATGGCTGATCCCCTCGTCGAACATGATGTCGAACTCCGCCTGCCGGAACGGCGGCGCGACCTTGTTCTTGACCACCTTTACCCGTACGTGGTTGCCGATCACCGTCTCGCGCTCCTTGACCGGACCGATGCGGCGGATGTCGAGCCGGAGCGAGGCGTAGAACTTGAGCGCCTTCCCGCCGGTGGTGGTCTCGGGGTTGCCGAACATGACGCCGATCTTCTCGCGCAGCTGGTTGATGAAGACCACCGACGTGTTCGAGCGATTGATGGCGCCGGCGAGCTTCCGGAGGGCCTGGCTCATGAGCCGGGCCTGCACCCCCATGCTCGACTCGCCCATCTCGCCCTCGATTTCGGCCTTCGGCACCAGCGCCGCAACCGAATCGATAACCACGAGGTCCACCGCGCCGGAGCGGACCAGGATGTCCACGATCTCGAGCGCCTGCTCGCCGGTATCGGGCTGCGAGACCAGCAGATCCTCGACGTTGACGCCCAGCTTCTTGGCGTAGTCGATGTCGAGCGCATGCTCCGCGTCGACATAGGCGGCGACGCCGCCCTGCCGCTGGACGTTGGCCGCGAGGTGGAGCGTGAGCGTGGTCTTGCCCGAGGACTCGGGGCCGTAGATCTCGGTGATCCGGCCGCGGGGCACGCCGCCGATGCCGGTGGCCGCGTCGAGATTGATGGCGCCGGTGGGGATGGCCGCCACTTTGACCCGGGCGGACTCGGCGCCCATGCGCATGATGGACCCCTTGCCGAGCTGCTTCTCGATCTGGGAAATGGCCAGCCCGAGCGCCTTGCGGCGGTCGGTTTCGAGCCGGGTGTCTTCAGCGGGCATGATGTTCCTCGGATGCGAGTGACTGATTTTGCTACACAGCGGTATAGAGGAACCAAGCTAATACCGAAAATCTTCCGAAGCAATAGTAATAAAGTGGCTCATTTTGAGTCACCGAACCACAGCGGACCTAGTAGAGGCCCTCAGCACGGGCTCCACCCCATTCGCCACGCGTCTTCGACGTGTTCCACGTCGTACCGGCCCCCGCCCAGATCGCGGATGGCCAGGACGTCGAACCGGTAGATATCCCCCGCCCTGCCGTGCCGCAGCCGCCAGACCATGGCCACCCGGCCGAGGATGTGCCGCTTGAGCGCGCTTACCGACTCCAGCGCGGCGCCGCACGCCGTGGAACGCCGGGTCTTGACCTCCACGAACACCACCACGCGGCCCCGGCGCGCCACCAGATCGAGATCGTGCCGGCCCATTCGGAAGCGGTGGGCTTCCACGTTCCAGCCGCACGAGGTGAGATAGGCGATGGCGGCACGCTCGCCGGCGAGGCCGCGCCGCTGGCGCTGATCTGCCCACTGGCTGATCGGGATGAAGCCGCGCCGAGATCTCATTGGCCGAGGATATCGCGGGGGGCTCGGGATCGAGCACCGAATCAGCGCGATCGCGGACGAAATTCCCGGGCACCGGGTGGGCCCCCCGCCGGGCCCGCGGAACTCGCCTGGTCATGGGATCGACGCTAGACTCCTCTGCCCCCAAATCCCGAGGCCACGATCCTTCTCTCCGAGCTGGCTGCCGCCCTCGCCCTCCCGCTGCACGGGCCGGACGTCGAGGTGACCGGAATCGCGGTGGACTCACGGCAGGTTCGGCGGGGCGACCTCTTCGTGGCGCAGCGAGGCGCTCGGGCCGACGGCCTGGCCTTCGTGCCGGAGGCCCGGGCCAGGGGCGCGGCCGCCGCCTGCTCCACCAGCCCGGTGCCCGAGCTTCCCACCATCGTTGCGCCCGACCCCCGAGGGGCCGTGCCCCGCCTCGCCTCCACGCTCTACCGGCAGCCGGCCCGCGAGCTCCGGCTGGTGGGGATCACCGGCACCCTGGGCAAGACCTCGACCGCGCTGCTGGTGCAATCGGCCCTGGCGGCCAGCGGCGTGCCCGCCGGCGTGATCGGATCGCTGGGCGTCCGCGTTCAGGGTCGGATCGTCGACACGGGCATGACCACCCCCGATGCCCCCGCGATTCACCGCGCCCTCCGGCATATGGTGGACGCCGGCGTATCCATGGCGGTGCTCGAGGTGACCTCGCACGGCATCGCCCTGCGCCGGGTGGCGGGCCTGACCTTCGCCGTGGGGGCGCTGACCAACCTGGTCCCCGACGAGCACCTCGATTTTCATGGCACCACCGCGCACTACCTCCGCACCAAGGCCCGCTTCTTCGGCATGCTGGAGGACGGGGCACCGCTGGTCGTGAACCACGATGACCATCGGGTACGGCGTATGGTGGGCGAGTCGGGGGTGGCGGACCGGAGGCCCGTGGTGAGTGTCTCCGCCGCGGGCGACCGCGAGGCCTCCGTCTCGGTGAGCGGGCTACGGAGTGACGCGGCAGGCTCCGTCTTCGCGCTGGACATCCGGAGTCCGCTCCCACGCCTGGGCGGCGGGACGGTTCCCCCGGGGGCGATCCCGCTGGTGCTCCCCGTGCTCGGCGCCCACCAGGTGGCCAACGCGGCCCTGGCCGCGGTGGTCACGCTGCTGGCCGGCGGCACACCCACCGGGGTTACCGAGTCGGTCGCCGAGGTGGCGCCGATGCGTCGGCGGATGGAGATCGTGCGGCAGGCGGCGCCCATGGTCCTGGACGACACCGTCGGCAATCCCCGGGCGCTGGAGGCCGTCTTCGCGAGTATTCGCCCGATTCCTCACAGCGGGATCCGGATCGCCTTCGGCATTCGTGGGTCGCGCGGACCGGGAATCAACCGACGGCTGGCCGTCGCCCTGGCGCGGACGCTGAAGGAGGCGGGGACGCCGGCGCGGCTGGTCGTCACCGCCAGCGAGGAGGCCGCCGGTGCGCGCGACCGGGTCCGGCCGGAAGAGCGCGACGCGGTGCTCGATGCCCTGCGGGAGGCGGAGCTCGGCTTCAGCTACGAGGCGAACCTGGCGAACGCGCTGCGACGGGTGCTGGAGGGGCGCTCGGACGATGACCTGGTGTTGCTGCTGGGCGCCCAGGGAATGGACACGGCAGCGGGGCTGGTGCGGTCGCTGCTGGAGACCGAGGTCCAGCAGCGCGAGGCCGAGGGTCCGGCAACTTCCTAGGGGCGCAGTCCCCGCTTTCCCGCGACCCACTCGTCATACACGTTGAACGATTTCATCTGCTCCGCCAGGTCGGTGTTGCGGACCAGCGAGTCCACCTGTTGCGCGGTCTGTCGCGGCAGCGAGAGGTCGAGCGTGGCGAACCCCCAGGTGACGGCGGCCGCGATGGCGGCGTTGAGGCGGAGCTGCCGGAGATCGGCCCGCCCGAACTCGTCCGAGCGGGCATGATAGTTCGGGCCGTAGTTGGCCGACTCCTGGTTGGCCACCAGGTTGGGAACGCCCTGCATCATGAAGTCGTAGTTGTCGGTGCCCACGATGGGGATGTCGATGTGGGTGAACGGCCCCAGGCCCGCCACCGGCGCCAGCGCGCGGTCGAGCACCGGAATCAACCCCGCCCGCCCGCCGGTGAAGAACCCGGTGATCCGCCCGGTACCGATGTCGTAGCTCGAGGCCATCACGTGCTGGTCGAGCTCGGCGCCGTGGGCCAGAGTGTAGCCGTAGGACCCGTTGAGGTTCTGCTCCTCGCCGTTCCAGAGCGCGAATCGGATGGTCCGCGCCGGCTTGAGCCCGAGCCGCTGGATCTGGCGCGCGATGTCGATCACCATCGCGGAGTTCGCGCCGTTGTCGAGCGCGCCGGTGCCCAGGTCCCACGAGTCGAGGTGGGCGCCGATGACCACGACCTCGTCCGGGCTGGAGCTCCCGCGGATCTCACCGACGACGTTGGCCGCCTGATAGGCCGGCCCCGAGCGGATATCCAGCGCGGCGGTCAGGGCCAGCGGGATTCCCGCCCGCAGCAGCCGGAGCGCGCGGGCCGCCCCATCCCGTTCCATCATCATCATGGGGTGCCGGTTGGCGAGGCCGAGCGAGGCGTTATGGCGGGCCAGGGTGTTGACCGGGCGCGAGGACATGTAGACCAGTCCCGCGGCGCCGGCGCCGACCGCCCGGCGCTCGATGTGGCCCGCCTCCTTGTACTCCCGAAAGAGCCCGTCCAGATCCACCAGCTCGTCGGTCTCGATCAGCACGAAGGCGCCTCGGACCTTGGTACCGACCGCCGCGAAATCGGCCTCCGTGCCCTTGCCGGCGTCCACCAGAGGCGCGGAGAGCCCGGCCCCCGACGTGCCGGTCGAAAAGGGGAGCGCCGCGACCCGGGCCGAAAAGGTCACGCCCTTCCCGTGCACGGTCGCCCGGGCCGACCGCTCCAGCCACAGCCCCGGCATCTTGAACGGTTCCTTTCGGGCGTCCACCCCCGCTTCGCGGAGGCGCTCCAGGGCCCAGTCGAAGGCCCGGAGGTTCGCCGCGGAACCGGTCGGCCGGCCGCCGATCTGGTCGGTGAGCGTTTGGAGGTCGCGGATCATCGGCGTGTCGCCGAGCAGGGCGCCGACCAGGCGCGAGGCGTCGTCCGATTGGGCCGGCAGCCAGCCGGGCGAGCCGGCGGCGAGCGCCGCCGCGAGCGTAAGCGAGCGAATCAGGTTGGCGCGCACAGACTCCTCCAGGCTCGGGGCCCTCCAGGTGGGGACGGGGAGGCGGCCGCGCGCCGCCGCCGGCTACTTGCAGTACTCGTCCAGTTGATCGAACCCGACCAGCACCTCACGCGGCTTGCTCCCATCCGGTGGGCCCAGGATCCCGGCGTAGTGCAGCTGGTCGATGATCCGCGCCGCGCGCCCGTACCCGATCCGGAGCCGGCGCTGCAACAGTGAGGTGGAGCCGCCCTGATTCTGGATACACGCCTCCGCGGCCTCGCGGAACAGGGTATCGCGCTCGCCCGCCTCGTCTTCGCCCGGCCCTCCCTCGCCTTCGCCCTCCTGGGCCCGCACCATCTCGAGGATGTCGGCCTCGGCCGCGGCCGACTGCAGCGCCACCCGCCGCGCCTCGCGCCGGCCGACGTACCATTCCATCACCTTCTCGCTGTCCTCGGTGCCGATGTAGGCGCCCTGGAGTCGCATCGGCTCGCTCTTCCCCGGCGGCAGAAAGAGCATGTCGCCGTTCCCCAGGAGTGCCTCCGCCCCGTTCTGGTCGAGAATGGTGCGGCTGTCCACCTTCGACGCCACCCGGAACGCGATCCGGCTGGGGAAGTTGGCCTTGATCAGGCCGGTGATCACGTTCACCGACGGCCGCTGGGTGGCGAGAATCAGGTGAATCCCGATCGCGCGTGCCTTCTGGGCCAGCAGCGCCAGCGGGGTCTCCACCTCGGCCTGTACCGTCATCATGAGGTCGGCGAGCTCGTCGATGACGATGACGATCATCGGGAGCACGCCCTCGGCGTAGGTCTCGTCGGCCGGCGGCTCGGGCGGCGTGTCGGGCGCTTCGGCGTTGATCGTGACCAGGCTGATCCTGGGGCGCGGCGGATTTCGGAGCGGCTTCCCTTCCTCGACCTTGCGGTTGAAGTCGGCGAGGTTCCTGGCCCCGTTCGCCTGGAGCAGCTCGTAGCGCCGGTTCATCTCGAAGACGGCCCACTTGAGTACTGTGGCCGCATCGTGGTTGTTGGTCACCACCTTGTGGCGGAGGTGGGGCAACGCGTTGTACATCGAGAGCTCGACCATTTTGGGGTCCACCATCAGCAGCCGCAGCTCGCGCGGCGTGTGGCGATACACCAGGCTGGTGACGATGGTATTGATCGTGACCGACTTGCCGGTGCCGGTGGCGCCGGCGATCAGGAGGTGCGGCATCTTCGCGAGATCCGCGATGACCGCCTTGCCCTCGAGGTCGCGACCCAGCGCGATCGGGAGAGCGGCGCGCCCCTTGCCCCAGTCGGCGGACTCGATCAGCTCCCGCAGGGTGACCAGCCGCGCGATCGGATTGGGCACCTCGACGCCGACGGCTCCCTTGCCCGGAATGGGCGCGACCCGGATGGACGGGGCCCGCATCGACATCGCGAGGTCGTCCGCCAAAGCCACGATGCGGCCGGCCTTCACGCCGGCGCCGGGCACCACCTCGAACTGGGTCACCACCGGCCCCGTCGTCCGCCCCGCGATCTGGCCCTCGACCTTGAACGTCCGCAGCGTCTCCAGCAGCGACTGCCCCAGCCGGTCGAGCTGCGCCTCGCCCGCGTCGATGTCCTCGCTCACGGGGGCGGTGAGCAGTTCGATGGGCGGCGTGTCGGACTCCTCGCTCGCGGCGGAGACTGCGGCACCCTCCGGCTTCTTCTCCTTCTTGCGGGGCTTGGCCGCCTGGGAAGCCGGCGGAACACCCTGCCCCGAGCCTGTCGAGGGGGCGGAACGGCGCAACGGCGGAAAGCTTCCGAGGGAGCTCGCATCCTCCTCTGACCCGACATCCCGTTCCTTCCGGCGTCGCTCGCCCCGCTCAGCGGCCGCTTCCGCCGTTCCGCCGTTCCGCCGTTCCGCCGATCGGTCGGCATCGACCGCCCCCGCCTCGCCCCGCTCCAGCCGCTGCAACGGGTGCCAGGCGAAGGTGGCGAGCGTGAGTGCCGACAAGGCCAGAAACCCGAGCAGGACCGCGCCCGCCACGCCGATCTTTCCCGAGATCGTTTCGGCGAGGAATCCGGGCACCAGCCCGACCATTCGCGCCGCGATTCCGCGTTGGGCGACGTCGACATCGAGCTCGGCCGGGGTCACGTGCGTGAGAACGCCCACCACGTAAGGCACCAGCACGCTGAGACCCACGATCAGGATCGCCGACCGCTTCATGTCGAGCCCACCCAGCCGGTCGAATCCGGCGAGCGCGAGCCCGATCCCGAGCAGCGGAATGCCCAGGGCCCCCGAGCCCAGGAGCTGCCAGAGCGCGTACCCGATGTACCCTCCCACCGGGCCGGTAATCTGGATCGGAAGCAGGGTGAGCCCGACGAACAGGCCGAGCACGAGGGCGGTCAGCGCGCCGAGGCGCCGCCTCCGTCCGTCTTCCACTGCCGGACTCTTCCCGGGACCGCTCATACCAGGACCGCCGGCAGCGTGACGCGGCGCTCGCTGAAGATGGGTAGCACGGGGTAGGCGTCGGTCTGCGCGGCGGCCCTGACGTCGTCGTCGAAGCCCAGCCGGAGCAGCTCCCTGCCGGCTCGGCTTCGCCGGAGGGGCCGTTCCCAGTTGTCGCCGTATCGCCGGACCAGGTCCAGGCTCGCCACCGCCGCGTCGTTGAGTCCCCGCCGGCTCCTGGAGCCGTCGAGGGCGGCGGACACCAGGCGGCCGGCGGCATAGGCGTCGTCCAGTGAGTAGGCGCCGCCGCGGCCGGCGCAGACCACCAGCATCGTCCCGTCGCTCTCCAGGACCTCGCGGGCCTTCCCGGCGGCGAGGGAGAGATTCCCCGCGCAGGCCGGATGAACCGCGGCTGCTCCCTGGCAGGCCAGCAACACCCGGGTGCCGTTGGTGGTGCTGAAGACCAGCGTCTTTCCCCCAACCGCGGCCTCGGTCATCTCCAGCGGGCTGTTCCCCAGATGGAAGCCGTCGATCCGGACACAGCCCTGCTCGCCGGCCAGGAGCACGTCCGGACTGCCGATGGTCTGCGCCAGGCGCAGGGCTTCTTCGGTCGACGCCGCCGGGATGATCGCCCTGGCGCCGTGGCTCATCGCCGCGCACATCGAGGTGGTGGCCCGCAGAATGTCGATCACGAAGACCGTCCGGCCCTGGACCTCAGCGAGCGCCAGGCCGGCCGGCGTGAAGAGGACGTCGAGCTTCATGCTTCAGGACGAAGCAGGTGCGACTCGCGCTCGAGGAAGCGGGTGTCCACCTTCCCCGAGGCGAAGTCCGGGTGACGGATCACCCGGGCGAGGAAGGGAATCGTGGTGGTGACGCCCTCCAGAATGAAGCTGTCGAGCGCCTGGCCCATGCGGGTAAGCGCCTCGGTCCGGTCGTTGCCGTGCACGATCACCTTGGCCAGCAGCGAGTCGTAGTAGGGCGGAACGACGTAGCCCGCGTAGACGTGGGTATCCACCCGCACGCCGGGGCCGCCCGGCGGGTGATAGGCCGTAATGTGTCCCGGCGACGGCTGGAAGCCGCGATAGGGATCCTCCGCGTTGATCCGGCATTCGATGGCGTGGCCCCGCAGCCGCCGCCCGTCACCCTGGAAGCTGATCTGCTCGCCGGCGGCCACCCGGATCTGCTCCTTGACCAGGTCGAAGCTGGTGACCATTTCGGTCACCGGGTGCTCGACCTGGATCCGGGTGTTCATCTCCATGAAGTAGAAGCTGCCGTCGCTGTCGAGCAGGAACTCCACCGTCCCCGCGCCCATGTAGCCGATGTTGGAGGCCAGGGCGACCGCGGCGCGGCCCATCCGGTCGCGCAGGTCGCCGTCCAGCGCCGGGCTGGGGCTCTCCTCGATCAGCTTCTGGTGCCGGCGCTGGACCGAGCAGTCGCGCTCGCCGAGATGGACCACCCGGCCGAAACAGTCGCCCATCACCTGGATCTCGACGTGTCGCGGCTGCTGGAGGTACTTCTCGACGTAGACCGACCCGTTGCCGAAGGCCGCCAGCGCCTCGTTCTGCGCCAGCCCGAACGACTGGGCGAACTGCTCGGCGTCCTGCGCGATCCGCATGCCCTTGCCGCCGCCGCCGGCGGTCGCCTTGATGATCACCGGAAATCCGATGCTCTCGGCGAACGCCAGCGCCTCGTCCGGATCCTCGATCGTGCCGGGCGAGCCCGGCACCGTGGGCACGCCGACCTCCTGCGCCAGGCGGCGCGCCGTGGCCTTGTCGCCCATCTGGCGAATCTGATCGCCGGTGGGGCCGATGAACATGATGTTGGACGCGCGGCAGGTATCGGCGAATTCGGCGTTCTCCGCCAGGAAGCCGTAGCCCGGGTGGATGGCGTCGGCGCCGGTGATCTCCGCGGCGGCGATGATGTTGGGAATCCGCAGGTAGGACTGCCGGCTGGGAGGCGGGCCGATGCACACGTCGTCGTCCGCGAAGCGGACGTGCAGCGACTCCCGGTCCGCCTCGCTGTAGACGGCCACGGTCTGGATGCCCAGCTCGCGGCACGCCCGGATGACCCGGAGGGCGATCTCGCCCCGGTTGGCGATCAGTACCTTCTTAAACAAGGCGCCCGACCTCCCCGAGCCTCAAGGCGTCAGGTCCGGCGACCGCGTGCCTCCGGCGTCCCCCGTAATTTCGGCGAACTTCCGGTCCGACGCCGAGTCCACACCCGACACCTTCAAGGCGAACTCGTTCGGGTTCGAGGAATAGAACAGCGCGCTCTCGTAGGAGATCATCCCCTCCTTATACCAGCGCATCAGCGACTGGTCGAACGACTGCATGCCGTAGGACACGGTCCCCTCCGCGATCAGGTCGGGGATGTTGAGCGCCTTCTCGATGTCCCGCATGTTGTCGGCCACCGCGGCCGTGTTGATGAGGACCTCGCACCCCGGCACGCGGCCCCGCCCGTCCGCGCGCGGCACCAGGCGCAACGAGATCACCCCCTGGAGGGCGGTCGCCAGGAGCATCCGGATCTCCTGGTGCTGGTAGGGCGGATAGAACGAGATGATCCGGTTGAGCGTCTGGGTGGCGTCGGTGGTGTGCAGGGTGGAGAAGACCAGGTGCCCCGTATCCGCCGCCTTGAGCGCCGTGTCCAGCGTCTCCATGTCGCGGATCTCACCGATCAGGATGACATCGGGGTCCTGCCGGAGGACGTGGCGGAGCGCGGAGCCGAACGACAGGGTGTCGCTCCCCACCTCCCGCTGCGAGATGTTCGACATCACGTCCCGGTGGAGAAACTCGATCGGGTCCTCGATGGTGATCACGTTCACCCGGCGGTGATGGTTCACGTGGTTGATCATCGCCGCCAGCGCGGTGGACTTGCCCGAGCCGGTGATGCCGGTGACCAGCACCAGCCCACGGGGCCGAAGGGCGATCTCCTCGAGCACGACCGGAAGGAGGAGCTCGCGGATGGTTTTCACTTCGTAGGGGATCGCCCGGAAGGCGAACGCCAGGGTGCCCCGCTGCTGATAGACGTTGGTTCGAAACCGGCCCACCCCGGGCACCCCGATCGCGAAGTCCGCCTCCTTCTTCTCGGCGAACTCCTTCACCTGGCGAGGCGTCATCACCTGCTCGGCCAGCGCCTTCAGATCCTCCGGCCTGAGCGGGGGCACGTCGAGACTCAACAGCTCGCCGTTGACCCGGACGGTGGGCGGCCGGCCCACTTTGAGCAGGAGGTCGGACGCGCTGCGCTGCACCATCTGGCCGATCGTATTCTTAAAATTGAAAGATGCCCCCCCGGCCGCGGCCGGGGCCGGAGACACCGTGGACTCAGCCATAGGGATCGACCCGGAAGAGGACCTGGCCGAACTCCACCGGCTGCGCGTCCTCCACGCACACCTCGCGGATCATACCGGTGATCTCGGCCTCGATCTCGTTCATGATCTTCATTGCCTCGATGATGCACACCGTCTGGCCGGAGGTCACCCGGCTGCCGACCTTCACGTAGGGATCGGCACCCGGCTCGGGGGACTTGTACCAGGTCCCCACCATCGGCGACTTGATCTCCTTGAGCACCGGTGCGGCCGCGACCCGAGACGCCTCCCGTCCCTCGGCCTCGACGGCCGGGCCTCCGCCCGCGGCCATGGTCGGCAGCGCCGCCGGGGGCGCGTAGACCGGCGGGGCCGTGCGGGTGATGACCACCCCCGTTCCGAACCATCCCTTGATCTCGATCGAACCGATCTCGGGCGACTCCCGCAACAGCTGCGCGAGACCCTTTACATCCTTCAGTTCGACCGACCGGATCCCCGGCACGTTTTGGAGCAGCTCGGCGAGCTGCTTCATCTCCTGTGGGGTCATACCCCCGTCGGCCTTGCGGCGTCGCGGCGAGCGGTCGGGATCACGTGAATCTCCTCGATTGGCCGGCTTCATGTCGCCCCTCTCGGCTTCACCGGAATCGGTGGCGGCCGCTGGCAGCGGGGCCTGGACGGCCCGGGAATCTTGTCGGACGATGGCATCGTGAGAATCGAAGGTCTGGCGCGGGCTACACCAACTCCACGAGCTCGGTTCGCCCATTCGAGAGCAGCTCCGGTCCGTCCGCACCCAGGTACAGGTCGTCTTCCAACCGGATGCCGCCCCAGGTTGGAAAATAGACGCCCGGCTCGACCGTGACCACCGCGCCTTCCGGCACCGGGGCGTCCGAGGTCGGCGCCAGCCGCGGGGCTTCATGCACCTCCAGCCCCAGCCCGTGCCCCAATGAGTGCCCAAACGCTTCGCCGAATCCGCGCGTCGCGATCACCTCCCGCGCGAGGGCATCACCCTCACGTCCCGTCATCCCCGGACGGAGGTGCTCCAGTGCCCGGCCCTGCGCGCATCGCACCAGATCGTACATCGCCGCCTGCCGCTGATCGGCGCGAGCCCCGACCACGACCGTCCGGGTGAGATCGGCGCAGTACCCGTCCACCTGCGCGCCGAAGTCGAGCAGCAGCCACTCGCCCCGGCCGACGGTGCGTGGGCTGGTGCGGGCGTGCGGCAGCGCCGAGCGGGGACCGGAGGCGACGATAGTGGGGAACGGGTGCCACTCGCTGCCCCGGCGCCGCAGCGCGGCCTCGAGCCGGGCGGCGATCTCGATCTCGCTGTGCCCCACTCTGATCGTGGGAAGAACCTCGGCCAGGGCCTCTTGCGCCAGGTGTGCCGCCGCCCGAATGGCCGCCACCTCTTCGGGTGACTTGGCCATCCGGAGCCGCTCCACGTGGTCCGGGGCGGGTACCAGCCGGCTCCGAGTCAGGCCGGCCACCCGCTCGGCATCCTTCACGGTCAACACGTGGGACTCGAAGCCGATCGACGCCTGGGACAACCCGACCAAGACCCGCCCCAGGCGGTCCCACACGCTCTTCTGATCCACCTCGACCGTCGCGGCCTCACCGGCCTCGGCCGGGGCCTGGGCCGCGTATCGGAAGTCGGTGACCAGCACCGTCGCCCGGACGTGCACCAGCAACAGCGCGGCCGATCCGGTGAATCCCGTCAGGTAGCGGATGTTCGGCAGGTGGGTGACCAGGAGACCATCCAGTCCCTCACCTTCCAGCGCCAAGCGAAGCGCGCGCTGCCGTTCCCCCCGGCGGTCACCCGGCACGGAGGTGGCCCATCAGGCCCTGAAGCGCCAGGAGATAGCTCTGGGCTCCGAATCCCGTGACCAGCCCGATCGCCAGGTCCGCGATGACCGAACGCCGCCGCTCGGGCTCGCGGGCAAAGAGGTTGGAGAGGTGCAGCTCCACGAACGGAATCCGGACGGCCAGCATCGCGTCGCGCAGCGCGAGACTCGAGTGGGTGAGGGCGGCCGCGTTGACCAACGCGCCATCCACTCTGCCCCGCAACCCCTGCACCGCGTCCACCAGCTGGCCCTCGTGATTGGTCTGGAACCACTCGATGTCGACCCCATGTGACCGGGCGGCATCGCGCACCAGCTTCTCGATCTCGGCCAGCGTGGTATGCCCGTAAACTTCCGGCTCCCTCTGCCCCAGCAGGTTGAGGTTGGGGCCGTTGAGCACCGCGATGAGCATTCAGCGCTTCAGGTTTTGAAGCCAGGCGTGGAACTGGTCAAGGTCGTCGCTCTTGGGATCAGGGGGGCGCGGACTCCGAGAGGCCGGTGAGGCGCTCGACGAGCTGAAGAAGTCATCGAAGGACACCGCTCCCGGCCCCTGGCCTGAGCTGGGAACCGCTGGCGGCGTTTCGGACCCCTCCTCGCCGAAGACCGAGCTGAGCGAGAGCGCGTCGGAGGCGGGACGGGTGGGGGCCCCGGGACTGCCGTGCGCCGGCGTTGGCCGTACCGGGGCGGCGGAGGCCTGGGCCGGCGGCCGGGCGGAGAGCACGCCCTTGAAGAGCTGCACCACCGAGCGGCCGCCCGTTTCTCCCGCGCCGTAGGAGCGCTTCAGCGCTGCGGCGGCCGGCGTCGGCGCGCGCGGCTCCCCTTCGGGCGGCTCCGGCTGCGGCGGCTCCAGTGCGAGCGACTCCAGCGGGGGCGGCTCGGGCTCGAACGGATCGGAACGGTATGGCTGGGGCGCATGCTGCTCGGGCGCCCTGTCCTCCTCGGTCCACCCCGGCCCCGGCCGCTCGTCGGGCGGTGCTTCCCACGCGGCCCACGGCGTGACGGGGGCGTCCTCCTCGAACGGAGCGCGTTCCCCTCCGCGCGCTGCTGCCGAAGAGCTCCTGCGAGGCATCCGGCATCTGGAACTCGCTGCCACCCATGCTCTCGAGGAGAAGGTCCTCGCTGGTCTCGACCATCAGTTCGTCGGCCGCTTCGTCGTGCGGCGTGTCCACCTCGCGGCCAACCAGGCCGTCGAGCGGCTCCACCGAGTCAACCCGAGAGACTTCCTCCAGGAAGCCGGGCGCGTCCAGGTGGGCGGCGGGGGGGGCCTCGGACTCGTGCGCCGTAAATTCCCGAAACTCGATTCCGGCGTCCGGCTCGAAATGATCCCGGAGTGTCGAGGGCTCCAGGTCGTCCATGGGGATCGGCGGGGGGGCCGGCGCATGACCCGACAGCGGAGAAACCCAGCCGACCGCGGGCTCGGCCACGGGTGGCTCGAAGGGGGAACCCGGCGCCTCGACGTCGGACGGCACCTCGACCACGCTCGTGCGACTCCGCACTCGACGAGTCCATCGTGCGTCGAAGGCTCGGCCGAGGTGGCGACCTCGGCCTGACGCCGGGAAATCTCCACCCGCTGGAGCTGCTCCCGTGCCTCGTCGTTGCTGCGATCCACCGTCAGCAGCGTGTTGAGCCACCGCTCCGCGTCGTCGAACCTGAGCAGGCGCTCGCTGACATCGGCCAGACGCCTTCAGGGCGATCACGTTCTCGCCGTCGAGCGCCAGCACGTGCAGGAACGCGGACTCGGCCTTCTGGACGTCGCCCAGATCCATGTGACAGCGACCCAGAACGATGCTCGCCGGGATATAGTCGGGGTGGTGCTCGAGACCCGAACTGAGCAGGTCGAGCGCCCGCTGGACCTCACCGTTCTTGCGGTGGATTTCGGCGAGCGGGGCGAAGGTGAGCCCCTGAGGGTTCTCGGCGTACCGGCGCTCGAGCTTCTCGATCTCGCTAAGTGCCATCCGGGTCCCGGCTTGTCGAGGTGTGAAACGGGGTCGGGAGACGACGCATTGATCCGCTGCGGGGAGTCTCGTGACAGTAGCGGGCCGCGCCGCGGCTGTCAACTGTTTCGGCCCCGCCCCGGCTTGAGCTTCAGCGTTGCCGGGCTTAAACTTACTGCTCTTTCCCACCCCCCTGGTCTGGAGCACCGAGCGCCGTCCTATGATGCAAGCATTCCGCAACAGCGCGAAGGTGGCGGGCGCCATCTTCGCCCTCCTCATGTTGATCTTCGTCCTCACCAGTGTCGACTGGACGGGCCTGACGTCCACCAGGAATGTCGGCAAGATCAACGGTCAGAGTATCGACGCTCGGAGCTATCAGGGCTTCGTCCAGCAGACGATCGACACTCGTCAGCGCGATACCCCCGCCTCGCTCACCCTGGAGGAGCGGAATCAGATCGAGGACCAGGTCTGGGAGCAGTTGATCGAGAACCAGATGCTGGAGTCCGAGTACCGGCAGCGCGGCATCACCGTCACCGCCGATGAAATCGTCCAGGCGATGCGCAACCAGCCCCCGGCGGAGTTCCGGAACATCCCCGAGTTTCAGACCGACAGCCAGTTCGATATCGCCAAGTACCAGCGCTGGCTGACCTCGAGCGTGGGCGCCCAGTACCTCCCCGCCCTCGAGGCCCAGTACCGCGACCAGATCCGGCGCTCCAAGCTGCTCCGGGTGGTGGCGGCGGACATCTACCTTTCCGACGCCGCGCTCTGGGAGCAGTACCGGGACGAGAACGAGAAGGTCAAGGTCGCCCTCACCGCGGTCATCCCCCGAAACATTATCCCCGATTCGGCGGTCACGCTCACCGACGCGGAAGTCACCGCCTACTACCGGTCCCACCAGGATGACTTCAAGCGGCCCCAGACCGCGTACCTGAGCTTCGTGGCGCTGCCGCGGCTGACCGACGCCTCCGATACGGCGGCCGCGCGGGCCCGCGCCGACTCGGCCCGGGCCGCCATCGCCGGCGGCGAGCCGTTCGCCGACGTGGCACGCCGTGAGTCCGACGACAGTGTCTCCGCCGCCAGCGGCGGGGCCCTCGGGCGAATGGACCAGGGGCTCGATGGACCCCGCGTTCGATTCCGCCGCCTTCGCCATGCCGCTCAACAAGGTCTCGGCGCCGGTGCTGTCCCAGTTCGGGTTCCACGTCATCGAGATCACCAGCCGGAAGGGCAACAAGGCCAAGGGCCGGCACATCCTCATTCCGATCGAGGTCACCGGCGACCACCGCGACCGGCTGGACGCGCAGGCCGACTCGCTCGAGCGGCTGGGCGCGGAGCGCGACGATCCCGCGGCGCTCGACACGGTAGCCCGCGCGCTCTCGCTCCCGGTCGGAAAGTCCGGTGCGGTCCAGCAGGGAACGCGGGTCCAGATCGGCAACCTCGTCGTGCCCGACGCCGGAGCGTGGGCGTTCCAGGGCACCAAGCCCGGCGCCACCAGCCCGGTGATCGAGACGTCCCTGGCCTACTACGTCTTCCGGCTCGACAGCCTGCAGCCGGCCGGCGTGCCTCCGCTGCCGCGGGTCAGGCAGGCGGTGGAGCACGTGCTGCGAATCGAGAAGAAGAAGCAGCTGGCCAAGCCCAGGGCGGAGGAGTACCTGAAGCGGGTTGAGTCGGGCGAGCCGGCGGAGGAGGCCGCGAAGGCGTTAAAGCTGGCGCACCGGGAGTTCGGGCCGTTCACCCGGGTCAACCCGCCGCTCACCAATCCCGTCGTGGTGGGTACCGCGTTCGGGCTCGAGGTCGGAAAGCGGAGCGGACTCCTGGACACGCCCGAGGGGATCTACGTGATGAAGGTGCTGGAGCACACCAAGGCGGACTCGGCGCAGTTCCTCAAGGAGCTGGACGAGTACCGGACCAAGATGATCAATCTGGCCCGGCAGGATCGGATTCGCGGGTACATGGGCGCCCTGCGGGAATCCGCGAAGATCGTGGATAACCGGGCGAAGCTCCAGGAACGGCAACAGCAGCAGGCCGCGCAGACGCCGCAGCCTCCCATCATCTGACGGCGGGACGCTACTGCGAGAGCCGTTTCGGCTCGCCGGAGGACTTCGACGGCGTAGTTTCCTCCGGCTCCTTGGGCTTCAGGTTCCGCTGGTCGTCGTTCCCCATGATCGCTTCCTGGGTGTCCGTGAGACTGCGCTTGAACTCGCGGATGCCCTTTCCGATGGAAGAACCCACCTCCGGCAACCGCTTGGCGCCGAAGAGCAGCAAGACCACCAGCAGAATGACCATGATCTCGGTGAAACCGAGGTTGCCCACGGGGACCCCCTACTAGAAGAGCGAGCGGGCGATCAGGTACGCCAACAGGACCGTGATCAGGCTCAGCAGCGACACGTGCAGCCCGACCGGCCCCAACGTGAAGCTTATCACCAGGAGATCGGCGGAGATAGGGCCGAACTGGGCGGTCCAGGTGCTGGTGAAGAATGTGCGCGCCGCGCTGTCGGGGAGGGTCTGTCGAAGGAGGGCGGTGAGCGCGCCCCCGGCGATGAACCCGGCGATGAGCACGCCGAGGTAGAACCCGGGGCGGTGCGGTCCACTGGCCATCAGCGCCTCCGGTCCACCACGTAAGTGATGCTGGCCCGCAGCGCGTCCCTCGCGGGCGTGGGCGGGAGGCGGTCGAGCTGGCCGTCGGCCTGCTGCGCCAGCCTGAGGGCCCGCTCCCGCGCATACTCCAGCCCGCCGGCCTCGGCCACCGACTCCACCACGGCGTGGATCTGATCGTCGGTGGGCTCGGGTGCCAGCAGGAGATCGGCCACCGCGCGCCGGTCGGCCTCCCCCATCCGCGGGAGAGCCCAGATCAACGGAAGCGTCACCTTGTGCTCCCGCAGATCCGATCCGGTGGGTTTCCCCGTGATGCTGGGGTCGCCGACGTAGTCGAGCAGGTCGTCTACGATCTGGAACGCCATCCCGAGCGCCTCGCCGAACCGCCGGAGGGCCAATCGCTCTTCCGGGGCCGCGTGGAGCGCGCCGACCTCGCAGGCGCCCGAGACCAGCGACGCGGTCTTCGACTGGATGAGGAGATCGTAGTCCTCCTCGGAGTACTGCAGCGGGTCGTGCGCCAGGAGCTGGCGCATCTCGCCGACAGTCATCTCGTTGGTGACCCGGCTCAACACCCGCAGGGGCTCGAGGTCGCCGAGGCCGACCAGCTCGATCACCGCCCGGGAGTAGAGGTAATCCCCCATGATCACCGAGATCTGGTGGCTGAACATCGAGTTGATGGTCGGCATCCCGCGGCGCAGCACCGAGTGGTCCACCGAGTCGTCGTGCACCAGCGTCGCCAGATGGATCAGTTCCACCACCGCGGCGAGCGTCGTCGCCCGCGGATCCGGCTCCCCGGTGGCCTCGTCGGCGAGCAGCAGCAGGGTGGGCCGGAACAACTTGCCCTGCATCCGGAAGAGGTGCGAGTTCACCTCGGTGATCAGCCCGAAATCCGCCTCAACCACCCGGCGCAGCTCCTCCTGGACCTGCTCCAGCCGGGCGCGCAGCGGTCCCTGGATGTCGGCCAGAGAGACGGGGGCGGTCTGGGGATTCACTCGGGCCGGTCCGCGCCCAGGCGGTGAATGCGGTCGCTCAGGTCCATGAATCGGATGTCCACCGCGAGGGCCCGCTCGTAGCTGGCGATCGCGTCCCCTCCCTTTCCCTGCGCCTCGGCGGCGCGTCCCAGCCAGTAGAGCAATCCGATCTTGGCCTCGTCGCCCCCTTCCACCGCGTCCACCGCACGGCGCAGCACGGTCTCCGAGATCCCGAACTGCTCCTTTTCGTAGAAGCAGATGCCGAGGGCCTCGGAGGTCCTCAGCCGCCCTTCGGGTGAGCGCAACGCCTTCTGAAATTCCGCGATCGCCTCGTCCAGCAGCCCCATCTCCTTGAACGCGATCCCGAGGTCGTAGTGCGCCTCGTAGTCCTCGGAATCGAGGTTCTGGTCGATGCCGCGCTTGAACTGTTCCAGGATCTCCTGAAACTCGCGCTGTTCGTCGGTGCCCTTGGGGTCGGCCCGGTCGACCCTCATGCGGGTGTCTCGCACCGATCCCTCGTCCAGAACCATGGATCCGAAATCCACGAACGAGTCCGATGCCTGCGGCGGTTGGCGTGACGCGGGAGGCGGTGGGGCAGGCTGGGCGACCGCGGCCGGCCCGGCCGGCGGGGCGGGAGCGGCCGGCGTCGGCGAGCCGCGCAATGCCGTCAGCGCCGCCAGCGCGTGGGTGTTGCCGGGATCGTGCTCCTGCACCCGCCCGAAGACTGCCATCGCCTTCTCACTGGCGCCCGCACGGGCCAAAGCGTCGCCCAGGGAGAGATACGCCGTGAGCAGCGGGGTCCTCTCCCCCGAGCGAAAGGCCAACTCCACCCGCTTCTGGTGATGCCGGATGGCGTCCGGAGCGAACAGCACCAGGCGGTCCGCTACCTCCGCCGCCACTGGCCAGTCTGCCAGTCGCTCGTAGCCGTCCAGCGCCAACTCGAGCTCTTCCATCCCCCGGACCTCCTCCCCTTCCGCAAGGAGCCGGTCGGCCAGCCGTAGGTGGAGTTCCGGATCGTCGGGATCGTCGAGGATCAGGCTTTCCAACTCGACGACGCTCACCTCGCCCGGGGGCGGGATCGGCACCAGCGGAAGCTCGGCGGGCAGGGCCGGGGCCGCCACGCTGGCTGCCACGTCCTCGTCCGGTTCGGGGCCCAGGATCTCGAGCTCGACCTCAGGCTCCGAATCCTGCCGACTCGCGAGATCGTCACCCCCCGAGATGATGAGGTCGTCCGAGGTTGTGTTGAGCAACGCGTCCTCGACGAGGTCGGGCGATGGCTCTTCGATGCCCTCGAGAGGCTCCCCGATGAACTCGAGATCGGAGGACTCCGTGAGCTCGAGCTCCGGGTCGTTCTCCAGTTCGCTGCGCTCGAGCTCCACCTCCGGGGTCCGCTCCAGCCCGGGCATCAACTCGACCGCGTCTTCAGCCACGGCATCGTCGCCCCCGATGGGCTCGGAGAGCAGCAGCCCGTCGGCGGGCGAGACCTCCAGTGGCTCCTGCGCCCCAGGCTGCCCTGTCACTGGCACGGGTGGGAGATCCATGCCGGTATCGAGGAAGACGAGGCCGGCGGAGGCCGTGCGTCGTTGACGCTGCGCCAGTTCCTCGCCGCCCGGGGTGGCGTGTTCCTGGGGAGGTCGTTGCGCGAGGCGCTCCCCCCGGCCCTCGATCTCCCCCGCGAGCTTCTCGAGCTGTTCCCGAGCCTCGTCCTCGCGAGAGGTGGCGCGCAGCAGCTCGACCAGCATCAGCCGGATCTCCTGGCTCCCGGAGAACTGATCCGCGAACTCGTTGACCGATCCGAACGCCTGATCGAGCTGCCCCAGCGCGTTCATCCGCTCCAGAAACTCGATCAGGTTTCGCTTGGCCTCGATGACGACGTTCTTGCGGGCGTGAAGCTGGGCGAGCTTCAGGTAGGTCTGGGTGCGGCCGGGGTTCACCCTGAGGATCTTGCCGCAGAGGGCAATGGCGTTGTTGAAGAAGCCCTGGTCGGCGTAGAGGTCCACGGCCCGCTCGTACGACCGCACCGCGGCCGCCGTATCGTTGGTCTTGAGGTAGAGGTCACCGACCCGATTGTAGAGCGACAGGTCCGGCGAGGTCTCCTGGCCGGACTCGATCTGCTCAATGGCCTTGAGATAGACCTCGATGGCTCGTCGCCAGTCCTCCTTCTGCTCGAACTTCCGCGCCGTGTCTTTGAGCTTCTCGAGGTTCATGAGACTCGGGGGCGGCGAGGGGGGATCCAGGGCTTAAGGGGTTTGGCCGTCAAAAGATACCGGGACGGGTACGGAGGGGGCAAGAATGCGAGCCCGGGCCGGCGACTCAATCGCCCGGATCCAACTCCCCGGCCGCGACCGCCCGCGCCAAGCGCTCCAGGTCGGGCGCCGGTGGCCGGTCGGGACCGAGCGGCGCCACCTCCGGCGTAAGTCCCCGAAGCCTCCGGTGGAGCCGGTCGACCCCGACTCCCGGCTTGAGCGGCTTCAGATACTCCAGTCCCTGCGCCCCGCAGAGCAGCTCCGCGGCGACCACCCGCTGGGCATTGGCCAGTATCCGCTGGGTCTTGTAGGCGGCGGCCATGCCCATGGGGACAAAATCCTCCTGGTTCGCGTCCGTCGGGATCGAGCCGATGCTCGCCGGCATCGCCAGGGTCCGCGACTCCGCCACCAGCGAGGCCGCCGAGATCTGGACCATCATGAAGCCCGACGACAGGCCGGGATCGGCGGTCAGGAAAGCAGGCAGCCCCTGCGACAGGTCGGGGTTCACCAGCCGCTCGACCCGCCGCTCGGCGATCGCCTGGAGCGTGGTGAGCGCCGTCGCCAGGAAATCCAGCGCCTGGGCCACCGGCTGGCCGTGGAAGTTGCCGCCCGAGACGACGTCACCGTCGGGAAAGACCAGCGGGTTGTCGGTGGAGGCGTTGAGCTCGACGGTGACGGTATCCCGGGCGAAGCGGATGGCGTCCGCCACGGCGCCGAAGACCTGCGGCGCGCAGCGGAGGGAATAGGCATCCTGGACCCTCGGGTCGCCCTCCCGGTGCGACTCCCGGATCTCGCTGTCCGCGAGGAGCCGGCGCATCAGGTCGGCGGCGGCCAGCTGACCCCGGTGCGGCCTGGCCTCGTGGATGCGGGGATCGAGCGGTGCCGGGGTGCCCCGCAACGCCTCGAGGCTCATCGCCGCCGCGCCCACCGACGTCCGCCAGAGCACCTCGGCGTCGTGCACCAGCAGCGCCAGGAGCGCGGCCTGGGCCTGAGTGCCGTTGATGAACGCCAGACCTTCCTTGGGGGCGAAGCGAAAGGGGCGGAGGCCGGCGGCGCCGAGCACCGCGGCGGCCGGCTCGGCGCCCGAAGGGCCTAACACTTCGCCCTCACCGATCAAGGCGAGCGCGATGTGGCTCAGCGGCGCGAGGTCACCGCTGGCGCCGACGCTTCCCTGCTCGGGCACGAGCGGAACGATCCCCGCGTTGAGTAGCGCGACCAGGGCCTCCACCAGGTCGGGCCGCACGCCGCTGGTGGGACGCAGCAGCACGTTGGCCCGGAGCAGCATGACCGCGCGCACCACCTGCGGTGCCAACGGCGCGCCCACGCCCGCCGCGTGACTCCGGATGAGATTGACCTGCAGCGCGTCGAGCTTGTCGGGCGCGATCCGGACGTTGGCCAGCTTGCCGAACCCGGTATTGATGCCGTAAACCGTCTGCCCCGAGGTAATGGCCCGGTCGACCAGTCGCCGGCTCGCGATCAGGGCGTCGCGCGCGCCCGGGTCAAGGCGGGCGCGGGTCGTGGGCTCCCGGGCGACGCGGACCACGTCGCCGATGGTGAGGGAGCGACCATCGAGCGTGATTTCCGGGGCGGGCATCGCCTATTTCAGACCCCTCACCAGCAGCTCCGGATTCCCCGGATCGGTCTGGAAGGCCCAGTCCATGATCAGAAATGTCGTTCCCACGTGCTGCACCCGCACGGCCCCGTAGCGCACGAAGCCGTCCCCGCCGTCGGTCTCGAACACGTAGCCGAAACCCGGCAACGCCTGGATGCCGGTGGTGCGATAGGTGCGGTCTTCCGCGAAGTCGATGCTGGTGAGGTCTTCGACCGGGTCGTTCTCGTCGTAGTACTCGACGCCCGTTCCGGCGCGCACCGGCGTCAGGAACAGGTCGCCGTTGCCGTCGCGGTCCACGAAGAAATCGATGTCCGGTGAGTTCGCGCTCCGGACCAGGCCCAGCTCCCCATTCTGGGTGGAGCCGTCGGCGTTCAAGTCGTCCCAGAATCGAAACCCGGAGCCGTTCGGGGTGGTCGGCGCTACCGAGAGCGCGACGTTACGTGCGTCGGGCCGCGGCGTATCTCCCCGCAGCGGCGACCGGTCGCTCTCGGCGCCGTCCACGCTCACCGCGGTCACCGAGAAGCAGCGCGGCACGCCGTTGGCCAGGGCCCCGACCAGGAATTCGGGCGCCACCGTGGTGCCCTCGACCAGCCAGTCGGAGCCGCAGGCGTCAACGTCAATGTCGTACGAGGTGCTGTAGACCCGGTAGTTCCCGAAGATATCCGGATCGGCCTGAAAGGAATTGTCCGACCACACCAGGGCGATGGATCTGTCGAGCGACGTACTGGAGAGGGTGGTTGGCGCCTCGGGAGGAATGCCCGGGCCGTTGTTCTTGTCGTTGCCGCAGGCCGCGAGCAGGAGCACCGCAGGGATCCACCAGGCGCGCATGGGACGCCTCCGAAAGGGATGGGAGTCTCTCTGGCAGGAGATGTGCCACGAAGGCGGCGCGGCAGCCAGGCCGCCTGCCTCACTGCTGCCCACCGCCGACCGACCGTCTGTCCCTCCGCGGTGACAACTCACCGCTCGAATGTCGTCTGATCGTAATCGAACTTCAGATCGGGCAGATCGGTCAGGTAGATCGAAAAGTAGATGGCGAAGGTCCCCGACGGATTCTTCACGAAGTTGAAGCCCGCCCGCCACTCGTGCAGATCGCGCTCCAGTCGGATGACCTGGCCCTGGAAACTGCCCCTGGTGATGTCATACTGGGTAGACCAGCTCAGCGACCAGAACGGGGTAGGGGAGAAGCTCGTGGTCAGACCGAGGTTCTGGATCTCGTCCGGCGTCGGCTGATTGGGAACCGGGCGGGTTCTGGTCAGGGAGTAGTTGAAGCTGGCGGTGAAGGCGCGGCCGGCGCCGGGCCTCAGGGGCGCCTGCGACGAGTTGTAGAAGGATCCCGGCCGCGCCCTCCGCCCCGATTGCGCGATGTAGGCCGGAATGTCCTCGTCTCGGCCCCGGGCGTCCGGGCTCCCGCGCTTGCGGCCCAGCCCGAAGATCGAACCGACCGACCGCAGGGTGTTCTCCGAGATCGCGAAGCTGGCGTCCACCCGTTGAAGGAAGGGATCGAACCGGGCCGTGTCGGTTCCGACTTGTCCCACCCAGAGGTCGTGGCTGAGGGCCAGGGAGAAGCCGGGAACCAGGTCGCTCAGGAACGAATTCGTGACCGCGTCGGTCACCCAGCCGGTTCGCCCCGGTTTCTTTGCCTGCTCGAAATCGTACGTGATCGGGCTGGTGTTGATGCTCAGCAGCCGGAGCTTGGGCGCGGTGGCGGCCGTGGCGGACGAGGTGTCACCCCCCTCGGGCCGCCGCTTACCCTCGAACGTCTGCGACAATCCCACCTGCAATGCCTGCCGGGCGTCGCTTCGGAGCTGGAACGGCTGGCCGGGTTCGACGATCGCCCGGGCGTACGCCTCCGGCACGTTCGCGGCCGGCTCGAAATTGTAGGAGATCACCGGCGAGAAGCTGTGCCGGATCCGCTGGAGTGGACCGATGCCGGGATAGAAGGCGAAGAGTGTGGGAGCCGCGCTCGCCCCGATACGGAAGCGCTTTCCCTGCTGCACCCAGGCGCCGCCGGTGTTGCGATTGCGCAGCGCGAACGCCCCGCTGGTGGTGTTGGAGACCCCGAGCGAGGGCTGCAGCTTCCACGACCCCCGGAAGAGGATCGGCAGGTTGATGCCGGTGTTCCAGTCGAGCGTGCTCCGAAAATCACCGGGAAACACCCGGCGCACCACGATCGAGTCGGTCGGGTCGGGCGTGGATGGATCGTCCACCCGGAACGTGACCGAGTTCCGGCCGTCACTGGTCTCGTCGGTGGCCTGGATCGAGTTCTGCCAGTTGAACGGGCCGAACCGGACCGGTGTGTCGAAGTTGAGCGCGGTCACCCGGGTGCCGGCGTCCAGAGCGATGGTGTCGACCGCGCCCCCCGGCAGGATCTGAAACAACGAGTCGCGATTGGGGTTCGAGGTGGTGTTGTTGGTCAGGCTCAGCCCCGGCGACCAGGTGATGTCGGCTCCCAGCGCCAGCGGCACCGGCGACACCGTCAGCGCCGGCAGCAGCTGCTGGATGCTCCCGTCGGTGATGTCCTGCCGCCGGTTGCCGCCCAGCGTCACCGTGCCCCACCCGTAACGCTTGGAGAAATTGAGCGAGCTGCTGATCTGCTGAGTATTCTGCAGCGGGTCGATCGCGTTCTGGCGCACCACCCGGGTGTTGCTGGCGTAGTTGAAATTCAGGTTGAGACTGGTCGTGAGATTGAAGGTCTGGCGGTGGTCCCACCGGACCGCGAGCCCCGACCCTCCACCCACCTGGCGCTGCTCGTTGAAGCCGACCGTCCCGGCCACGAACCGGTTGAGCCAGCGGTACTGTCCGGTGACACCGTACTGCACGTAGCGGTTGGCGAACCAGTCCAGCCGGCCGGTGAAGTCCAGATAGTCGTTGGGGGCCCAGTAGTAGCCCAGGTTCGTCACCTGGCGGTTGTAGCCCCGGGTGGGCCGGATCAGGTCGTTGATCCCGAACTGGGGCACCAGGATCCCGGAGTGCCGGCCTGGCCGCATGTCCTGGAAGATGAACGGCAGCCAGAGGATCGGGACGTCGCGCACGTAGAGCGTCACCGGCCGGGCCACCAGAACCGAGCGGGACACCCACTTCATCTGCCGTGAGGCGAAGTGGTAATGCGGCGTCGGCAGATCGCAGCTGGTGATGTCGCTCGACCCGGCGTAGATCCGACTCGAGCTGGAGTCCTGGGCGATGTTGCCGCGGAGGAACCAGACGGTCGAGCCCTCGTTGAAGCTGGTGAGGGCGTCCTGAATCATACCTCGCCGCCGGCAGGTGTCGTAGCTGATGCCTTCGCCGACCAGCACCTGGCCGTGGTCGAACAAGTGCGGGCTGCCCGAGGCGTCGAGGATGCAACTGTCCCGCCGATACCCGATGGAATCCGCCTCCAGCAGGGTGCCCTGGCGCTCGGTCAGCGCCCGGCCATGGAGCCGCACCTCCTGATCGGCCACCAACACGCTCGCCGAGTCGGCGCGGTAGCGGGTCGGCCGATAGCCCGGACGGGTCAGCAGCTCCTGCACCACGGAGTCGGGCGGGGCGAAGCTCCGCGAGGGTGAGGTCGGCAGGCCCAATCGCCGGGCGGTGGCGGTGTCGAGCGACTGGCCCGGCCGGACGCCGCCCCTCGAACCCCCTCCTCCGCCTGGAGCGCCTCGCCTCCGTTCGGTGTCTCCCCGCCTGGAGCACCGAGTCCGCCGCCGCTACTTGCCCCCGGCCTCCTGCGCCTCGGCCGGCGCGGCGCCCAGGCCGAGCCCGAGGAGCAGGAGGGCGGCGCGCTCGCCGCGGCCTTGCGCCGCCGCCGGTGCACTATCGCCGAGCCGGCCACCCCCACCTTGTAGAGGAACAACAGTGGCAGGGTCATCATCAGCATGGACAGCAGGTCGGCCCCGGGCGACAGCACCGCTCCCCCGATGAAGGCGCACACCACGGCGTAGCGCCGGAACCGATGCAACTCGCCCGGCCCGATCACGCCGAGCCAGGGACAGGATGATCATCACCAGCGGCAGCTCGAAGGAGATGCCGAGGGCGAGCACCACCTGGAGCACGAAGCCGAACCAGGCGTCGTAGGTGATGAACGGCGAGATCGCCTCGCTCTGAAAGCTGAAGAGCACCCGCAGCGCCTGGGGCACGACGAAG